>CAVUHA010000004.1:0-349725 GCA_963741155.1 uncultured Alphaproteobacteria bacterium
ACGTTCAGCGCCTGCAGCTGCGGATAGAAGGCGAGGAACATGGCCGGGATGATGGCGAAATACTTCGCCACGTCGTTGGCGATAGAGAAGGTGGTCAGAGCTCCGCGCGTCATCAGCAGCTGCTTGCCGATCTCAACGACCTCGATCAGCTTGGTCGGATTGGAGTCGAGGTCGACCATGTTGCCGGCTTCGCGCGCCGCCTGCGTGCCGGTGTTCATGGCGACACCGACATCGGCCTGAGCTAGCGCCGGCGCATCATTGGTGCCGTCACCGCACATGGCAACGAGCTTGCCCTTTGCCTGCTCCGCGCGGATGAGCTTGAGCTTTTCCTCCGGCGTCGCCTGAGCAAGAAAGTCATCGACGCCCGCTTCTGCAGCAATAGCGGCCGCCGTCATGGGATTGTCCCCCGTGATCATGATGGTGCGGATGCCCATGCGCCGAAGCTCGGCGAAGCGCTCGCGGATGCCGCCTTTGACGATGTCCTTGAGATGGACGACGCCGAGCAACTTCCCATTCTTGGCCACCGCAAGCGGCGTGCCGCCCGATTTGGCGATGTCCTGGGCGATCGCATTGACCTCGCGCACCGTCTCGACGCTGACCGAGAGCGCACGCGCGGCGCTTGCGCTTTTGCCCGCCGCCGGCGCATTGAGAAAATCGAGGACGGCGTCGACGGCGCCTTTGCGCACCCACGATTGGCCGATTTCGACGCCGCTCATCCGGCTCTGGGCAGTGAACGGGATGAACTTGGCCCTGAGCTCGGCGAGGTCGCGGCCGCGAATGCCGTATTTCTCCTTTGCCAGCACCACGATGGAACGCCCCTCCGGAGTCTCGTCGGCGAGCGAGGCAAGTTGTGCCGCATCGGCCAACTCCCGCTCGCTCACCCCGCGCAAAGGCTTAAACTCGGCAGCCTGCCGATTGCCAAGCGTGACCGTGCCGGTCTTATCGAGAAGCAGCGTATCGACGTCGCCCGCGGCCTCGACCGCGCGGCCGGACATCGCCAGCACGTTGAAGCGGACGAGACGGTCCATGCCCGCGATGCCGATGGCCGAGAGCAGCGCGCCAATGGTGGTGGGGATGAGCGTCACGAACAGCGCGACCAGAATGACGACCGGGACCGTGCCGCCGGCATAGGTGGCATAGCTCGGGATGGTGACTGTCGCAAAGACGAAGATGATCGTCATGCCGGCGAGCAGGATATTGAGGGCGATCTCGTTCGGCGTCTTCTGGCGTTCGGCACCCTCGACCAGCTTGATCATGCGGTCGAGGAAGGTTGAGCCTTGAGCGGCGGTGATGCGCACCTTGAGCCAATCAGAGACCACCAGCGTGCCGCCGGTTACGGCCGACCGGTCGCCGCCTGCCTCGCGAATGACGGGAGCGGATTCTCCGGTGATGGCCGCCTCATTGACGGAGGCCACGCCTTCAATCACCTCGCCGTCGGAGGGAATCAGATCGCCGGCCTCAACGAGCACGATCTGTCCTGGCCCAAGCTCGCCTGCGGGGACCGGCGCCATGACACCCTTCTTCTCGTCGACAATGAGCTTCGCTTTGGTCTCGGTCCGCGTCTGGCGCAAGCTGGCGGCTTGCGCTTTGCCACGGCCCTCGGCCACGGCTTCGGCAAAATTTGCAAACAGCACGGTGAACCACAGCCAGACGATGATCTGGAACGTGAAGCCGAGATGCTCGCCGCCGTTCATCCAATCCCGGAAAAAGATGACGGTCGTGAGCGCCGCGACAACTTCGACTACAAACATCACAGGGTTCTTGGCCATCGCCCGCGGGTCGAGCTTGGCGAAGGCCGAGCCGATCGCGGGGACAACGATCTTCGGGTCGGTCAGCGCCGTTACCGGCATCCGCTTGTGGAGTTTGGCAGTCTGCATCGAAATGACTCCCACGTGAGGTCGATTAGAACAAGGTCCCCGCCTGCATCGCGAGATGCTCGACGAGGGGTCCGAGCGCGAGCGCGGGGAAGAAAGTGAGACCGCCGATGATCAGAATCACGCCGACGAGCAGACCAACGAAGAGGCCGCCATCGGTCGGAAAGGTGCCGGTGGAGGCCGGCACCGTCTTCTTGGCTGCGAGCGCGCCCGCGATAGCCATGGCCGGGATGATCATGAAGAAGCGGCCGACGAACATCGCGACGGCGCCGGTGACGTTGTAGAACAGCGTGTTGCCGGTGATGCCGCCAAAGGCCGACCCATTATTGCCGGTGCTCGAGGTGAAGAGATAAAGAATCTCGGAAAACCCATGCGGCCCGGGATTGGCGACCGAGGCAACCGCCGACGGCAACACCGTGGCAACTGCGGTCCAGCCGAGATACATCAACGGCAGGATGAGGATCGCGAGCATCGCCATCTTCACCTCCTTCGCCTCGATCTTCTTGCCGACATATTCAGGCGTGCGGCCTACCATGAGGCCGGCAACGAAGATCGCGATGATCACAAAGACCAGCATGCCGTACATGCCGGCGCCAACGCCGCCGACGATGATCTCGCCGAGTTGGATGTTGATGAGCGGGATCATGCCGCCAAGCGCGGTGAAGGAATTGTGCATGGCGTTCACGGCGCCGCAGGAGGCGGCGGTGGTGATCACGGCGAAGAGCGCCGAGAGCGGTATGCCGAAGCGTACCTCCTTGCCTTCCATATTGGCAGGATCAAGCCCGAGGCTGGCGAAGTTCGGGTTGCCCGCGGCCTCGGCCCAGTAGCAGACGACGACACCCGCCAGAAACAAGCTCCCCATCGCAGCGAGAATGGCCCAACCCTGGCGTTGATTGCCGACCATGCGGCCGAACACGTTGGTCAGCGCGGCGCCAAGGGCGAAGATCGAGAGCATCTGGACCAGATTGGATAGCGCTGTCGGATTCTCGAAGGGATGCGCGGCATTGGCATTGAAGAAGCCGCCACCATTGGTGCCGAGCATCTTGATGGCAATCTGCGAGGCGACGGGGCCCACGGCGATGGTCTGGTTGGCGCCCTCCAGCGTCGTAGCATCGACGTAAGCCCCAAGCGTCTGTGGGATGCCCTGCCAGACCAAGAAAAGGGCAAAGGGCACGCAGATCGGGATGAGGATGTAGACTGTGCAGCGGGTGATATCGACCCAGAAATTGCCCACGGTCTTGGCCGAGGCACTCGCAAAACCACGGATCAGCGCCATCGCGAGCACGATGCCGGTGGCTGCCGACAGGAAGTTCTGATGCGTCAGGCCGAGCATCTGCACGAGGTAGGACAGCGTGCTTTCGCCCCCATAGTTCTGCCAATTGGTGTTGGTGATGAAGCTGACGGCCGTATTGAAGGTGAGGTCCGGCGCCACTGCGGTCATGCCCGCCGGATTGAAGGGCAAGAGTCCCTGCACGCGCATCAAGACATACAGGATCAGAAAGCCGCCGACATGGAACAGCAGCATGGCAACCGTGTAGGTGGTCCAATGCTGCTCCCGGGTCTCGTCAACACCGCCGATCCAATAGAGCGCCTTCTCGACCGGGCGGAACACCGGCGACAGAAACGTTCGCTCGCCTGCAAAGACGCGCGTCATATACCAACCGAGCGGCTTTACCAGCGCCACGATGATGACGCAGTAGATCGCGATCTGAATCCAGCCATTGAGGGTCATGGTCGTTGCGCCCCTTTAGAGTTTTGCGCGCCTTTAGAATTTCTCGGGCTTGAGCAGGGCGTAGGTGAGGTAGACGAGCAGCCCCGCGGTGACGATGCCGGCGAGCCAATAATCGAAGATCATGAGATGTGTCCTCTAGAGCTGGTCGCAGGCGTAAACGTAAGCGACCGCGGCTATGAAGAAGCCAAGACCGAGAGCGATCAGGATAACGTCCAACATGTGAGCTCCTTGCAAGCGACCAGGCCGGGTTCCAATGCACTAGCACTCGTGTGACCGTCTTGACGCGGATCAAGTGGCGACGAACTTTCCGCCGACGTTGATTAGCGCGTTGTCGCGTATGTTTTCGAGGTGGATTGGAGAGCATCGTTATAGGAATCTCATATAGATGCAGTCGCCGACGCATTTATGAAAATCCTATTTGGCGACACCTCGCTCCAATCTCGATTTTTTATGGGGATCCGCTCTATATCCATCTTCCAATGAGGTCGCATATCAACCGGGGCTATGTGAGATGGTGTCATGTTGCTCGATCCGAAACACGAGGGCCGCTTTGACTGGCTGACGGAGCAGCTTCGGCGTGCCCCGGCGGTGACCCCCGATCTCATCTCCAATGTCATAGTCGACGCCTGCACGCGCCTTCCGGCTGTAAATGCCACTCGAGTTGATCAATTGATCGAGGTAGGCGCTTGGACCGACGCGGCCCTTGCTCTAATCGAGCTCGAACTCCCAGTATGGAAGCTTCGTCGGCTCATCTACGAAGAAGGCGCATGGTTCTGCTCTCTTTCGCGGGGGCTGAATCTGCCCGTGGAGCTCGATGACACCGCAGACGCGAGCCACGAGGTGTTGCCTCTCTGGCCATCCTCAGTGCGTTCGTTGAAGCGCGGCGCAGGGCTAGCGCTATACGCGACCCAGTTTGCAGGCAGTGCCCCCAGTCCGGCGGACATCAGGTTATGCAATCTGTTGCGACAAATTCAGCTGAGCAGCTGCAAGGACAACCGCCATGCGACGAGCAGAGCCTTACTCGAGTTCGAGATCTTCACTCCTTCTGATCGGCCAGAACAGCGGGGGGAATTGGGTTGTTCAGGATCCGCGCGGCCTCCGCGGCGGGATCTTCGTCGATCGTGCCGAGGCGCTTAGGTTTGCGATGTTTGAGAACGGCAATCAGCCGCAAGCCGTGATCATGGTTGCCGGTGTTTTGGAGCTCGATATGAGTCGCAAACCGGGCACAGCGCATCAGTCGCCGCCCAAACATTGATGCACCATGACCTACGTAGCCATTGTAGCGATCTTCGTGCTCATCGTCCTTCTCTTGGACGCGGCTCTTGAGAACCGTGAGGTCGACCGCTCGCGTCAGGATCGAGCCTGCCCAGATCGCTCAGAAGGTGAGCGAGTAGCAATGACGGCGGTCGTATACGAATTTGGGGCGCCAGAGGCACCGTCTCAGCGCAAGTCCCGTGGGAGCGCCCATACGCGAGGGCTTTTGGTTCTAGCCGTGATGATCACGGCGCTGTCGGCCACGATTGTTTACATCCTCTTAGTCCGCGTTGGGTAGCAACCCGTCGCCGGTTTTGATTTGGCCTTGGAGCTTAATATGCCCGGTTGGTGGTGGGATACGCTAGGATTGGTGATTGGCCTGAGCGTGGGTATGTTGCTGGTGAGCATGGTCTAAAGCACCACCACCATCCGTTTCCCCAATGGATTCGCTTATCACGGCCATGCTGATCTTCTATGCGCTGGAGATCGCAGCCACTGGTTCGTGCTGGCCTTCGCCGCGGCCTGCGTGTTCGCGTCAGTCTACGGCTTCTTGCAGGGTGCTTGGCCATTCGGGATAGTCGAAGCCGTCTGGAGCGTTGTGGCACTGAGGCGGTGGCTTGGCCGGTAGCGAGAATATTGATTGGGCGCCGATTCCAGCATAACGAATTGATTTTGCTGGCGCGCCCGGAAGGATTCGAACCTCCGACCCCCAGATTCGTAGGGATGGCAAGCCTTGGACACGGGAGGATTTGCTTGTCTCCATTACGAAGGAATATCTTACTGAGCAATATTGCGACCAGCCCGGGCTGAGGCAAAACGCTTGCTTGGCGAGATTGCGGCTGGGCGCGACCCCGCAAACGACCGCGATCGATTGGCTCCGCAGCCAAGGTGTACCCAATGTTGGCAAGATCAGATGGCGATGTTGAATCGGGAGTGCCCCCAGAACAGCACCGTTTGAAGGCTGACATGGCGGTCGTGATAGCCAGGGCGATTGTTGGTCACGTCGAACCGAGCGGGAAAACCAAATAGACCGGAGTGCTACGGCCAAGCCGTTATGCCGATCTTATGCGGTCTTGGGCGTGGCTTCTCACGAGCGCGTTCGCATCGAACTGCCCTGGTGGCTCATGCCTTTCGCTGATTGGAAAGATACGAATCGCGCAAATCCAGTTCCCGCTCGATGCGGCGTCGCGCCTCGTCCTTCAATTTTCCGCTGCGAAATAGTTCGTTGATCCGCGTCCGCTCGGCGGCAATCAGCAGGCGTTCTACTTCATCGTGACTCTCACCATGTCTTGTTTTCGAATTATCTCTATCACTTCGGTTTTCTATGTGTTCCAACCGGTCCTGGTGCTGAGAGCGCGCAGCTTCAATCACGTCCGGTGACAGATTGCGTTCCGCTGACAGCTGGTCGAGCCGCTCGATTGCGGCCTTTACGGCCTCTGAACGCGCTGCGTATTCCTCGGCTCGATCGCTTTTGCGTTCCTTACGTCCTGCGTGGGAGAGCCCTAGCTTTCGGATCACCCAGGGCAACATGAGACCTTGTCCTGCAAGAGTTATAAGGATCACTGCAAACGTCAGAAACAGGATCAAATCCCGATCGGGAAATGGCTCTCCGGTGGAAATTGCAAACGGAATGGCGAGGGCCGCCGCAAGCGAGACGATGCCGCGGACGCCGGTAAAGGCGAGGACAAATGGCCACTGCCATGGTGGCGAGGGGTCCTTCCTTCGGATTGCGGAAAATAGCCATCGCGGCAGGTAGGTGGCGGGAAAGATCCACACAAACCGAGCCACAATCACCATGCCCGTGATAACCGCGACGGAAATGATCAGTTGAGAGAGGGGGTAGTCGCTGATGCGGCTGATGACGGTGCGCGCCTGCAAGCCAGTAATCAGGAACACCATGCCTTCAATGACGTAGGTGAAAAACTCCCAGAAAAAGACGCCCTGTAAGCGTGTCGCCGGGCTTATCAGGCGCGGACCGTTCCAACTCACGTAAAGTCCTGCGGTGACTGTCGCCAGCACACCAGAGCCACCTAGGTGCGCAGGTGGCCAAAAAGCAAGAAAGGGTGTCAGGATCGAAAGCATTATCTCGATCGGAGGATCGTCCACCCATCGCCGCAATCGGAGCATCAGCCAAGCGACGCCAATGCCCCATAAAATCTCTCCGACAACAATGCCCGCAAACGTTGCGCCGGCTTGACTGAATGAGAAAAAACCGACGCTAACGGCTCCAACCGCGAAGCGATAAAGGATCAGCGCTGTCGCGTCGTTCGCCAGTCCCTCGCCTTCGAGGATAACAAGGATTCGTCGAGGCATTTCCATTCTGCGAGCGATGGAAAGGGGCGCGATAGCGTCCGGAGGTGAAACGATTGCGCCCAGCACAAATCCGCCGGGCCAATCGAGATCCATCAGCCAATGGGCCGCGGCAGCAACCACCAGCGTCGTAAAAACGACGCAACCGACGGACAGGAGCGTGATCGGACGCAGATTGAATTTGAACTCGCGCCAACTCATCAGGAAGGCAGAGGTGTAGATGACGGGCGGTAATATCAGCAGCAGCACGAACTCCGGAGAAAGCTCTATGGGCGGTAGCCCAGGCACGAGCGCGAGGAGGACGCCCGTAATTACCAAGAGGATCGCGGGTGGGATTTTGATGCGATTGGCAATGATGGCTACGGCCACGACGACAGCCAGCAGCACGATGAGAATTTGAATTGTTGAGGTCATCGGTGCTCACGCCGAGCCACCGGCCGTGATTTTCCGCCGGTGAGCACGCTCGGACTCTGGACCACGGCGGCAGCCACGCCGCCGCGACACGCTATTGATGAAGCAGTTTTTGCCGGTTCGAGGGCACCCGTCCAACCGGACCCGGCACCGGTTGTTCTAAGGGATGCGAATGAGGAGGGGGAAGATTTGGACCATCAAAAAATTCTCCTGAGCGATAATCGTAAAACCACTGCTCACCTGGTTCGAAACTGGTGATGACCGGGTGGCCTGTAGCCAAGTTGTGTTTCGACGCGTGCTGATTTGGGGAGGTATCACAGCAGCCGATGTGACCGCATTCGGCGCATCTGCGAAGATGCAGCCACCAATCGCCAGTCGCCAAGCATTCAGCACAACCTATACCGCCCGGCTTAGCTAAGGTGTTGATGCCCTCTCTCTCAGACTTCATGTGTGCTTTGACCGTGGTTCGTCCCTGGCACAGGCTAAGGTCATGAATGTTCCACAAAAGGCAATGAACGACCAGTCTCGCGTCACCGTTTATGCAGGCCATATAGGATTGGCTATCTAATTGCCCCGCCCCCCTGGGGGGATACGCGAAAATATGAAGGAACAACCCCATGCGCCAATGGCTGAAGACGCGCCTCGTTGTGGCGCCAGAACTCGCCGGGGAACCTCATGCTTAGGCCCTGCGATGCCCAACGGCATGTCGCATGCACGGCGGTAAGTCACCCGGCGCTCCCAAAGAAAACCGCAACGCGTGGAAGCACGGACGCTACTCCGCCGAGTCGATTGCACTTAGAAAAGCGGTTCGACAGTTGCTTTCTGGTCTTCGAAAAAGCATAATGCTGCCAGCGTCATTGACGGATCGGGAGAAACCCGAAGTGCCACTCACTAGCGGCCGAGGGCGCCATAGAGAGTCCAGTCAGAGCTTGACTAGGACCATCACGTCCTGCAGTCCCACCGGGCTCGGGCGGCCGCACCAGTCCCCAAAGACAATCTCGTACACTCCAAACCCTGCCTCGGCTGAGTAACAACGGATGCGCTTTTCGTCGTGCGCAACGGCTTCCTCAGGCACGTTGGCATTGGCCACCCGGCATAGTGGATCGCTTTCCCACTCGATCCGTATCTTCAGCTGATCGCGGTCCGCCGCGACGAACGCGTGCGACTCATCGTTGAGGAGGAAGTACGTAATGACAGCGCGGCCTCCTGGACGCAGCACCCGGCTTAACTCCTTAAGGTAGTGCCGGACGTCCACGGGGAGCATGTGAGTGAACACCGACTTCAGCAGCGTGATGCTGAAAGAACCATCACCATACGGGAACCTGTATTCGGAGGGCGATACGGCGCCGCCGGCGTTGTACATCTTGTTGTAGACGTTGGCGTGCGAGAAACGAAACCCCGTCCACTTGCGATAGGCGTGCTGGAGCCATGCAATGCTTTCGCCGTTGACATCAAGTCCTTCATAGCGCCCGGGGGCGACGAGATAGCGGGTCAACGCTCTGGCCACCGATCCATTTCCACAGCCCACATCCAGAAACACATCGCCAGAATGAAGGCTGGCTCGCGGAACCAGTATGTGTTGCACGAAGCCATCGCCGAGTTTCACAAATTGCTCCGCGGACGACGAACCGTCGAAGAGCTTTTCGACTGGTGGAATCAGGCAGTCGTCGGTTGGCATAACGGTTGGCAAAATCCCCACGCCTCGACAAGCTTCTCTGACCGCGGGGCCCAGCAGTCCGGTCGAAGCCGACGCCCTTAAATCACCCACTTAGAGGGCCCGCAAAAAACCGACTAGTTCGGTTACACTTGCATAGTGGGCTTGCGCGGCCATGGCCGTAACGCCGCCTGAGTTACTAAACTGCACAAGGGAGAACACCATTGAGAGCAGAGTGGCAATCCCAGCGCCTACCCAAGCTGCCAACGGCAAACGTGTCCTTACTGGAATGGTGTTCGCAATTCTGAGCATGGCAATCTCCCTCGTCGAGGTTGCCCCTCCTATAAAACGCTGGCGGGCGCGCTCGGTTCCCCGAAAGAGTGAGAGACGTTAAGAAGGAGCCGTCGCCCGAAGCCGACGCCCCCGTAAGTTAGTGCCCCAACAATGACCGACGAACCCCGAACTTGTCATGAGTGCAAGCGGCCTCTGATCGAGATCGACAACCGCAGTGAGCAGTTGACGGGCTGCATGACCTGCACGATGGACAAGAGGCGCCGGCCGAAGCCGACGCCCCCCAGTTCCAACGGAGATACCGATGCGGTCTTTCGGGGAGCCGCATCACAGGCAGACGTAACACGCCGCGTGTTACGAAGTTTGTCCGCCCTGTAACTAGAAACGCCGCGCTTGTTTTTATGAGTCGACAACTTAGATCAAACGGGAATTACTCTGCGAATCGTCAGCTCATGAACAGATTTCTTCTTATAACACTGCTAGTGGCAACCTTTTCAGCGCCCGCACTCAGCGAGCCGGGCAATGTGCAAACCACAGCGAAGCGTACACACGTGGCGCCGCATTCGGAGCGTCTATCGAAAGCACTGGGTGGGTTTAACCGAGGCGATCCAAACGACCCCTATTGGGAACCGTGTCTCTCCTACTACAGAAGCTGGGGCCCCGGCGCCTGCGGCCGGTAATTCACGAAGCAACCGGAAGAAAGCCGACTAACCGACTGGAAAATCCAAGTCCGAATGATCCGCCGCACCTAGCAGCGGCGGCAGATTGCGCGATGTTGATGGCGATGCGGCGTGCCTACACAATCCACTTCAACTCACGAGCCTTGTCGTTTGCCGCTCTCCACGCCTCAGCAAGAAACTCAGATAGTTTGATTTCGATATGTGGATCGTCTTTATGCGAAATGTTCTTGGCTAGCAGGCCCGGAGAGTTGGGTGGTTTGTAGTACGTAACCGCATAGCTCGAATGCGGCAGCGTGACGATGAGTACATCGTCCCATACCGCGACATGCAAGTTGGCAATCAAGAAATCTCTCCACGCTTTATCTACGCGTGGGACGCGGCGATGGGTCATGACGGACTGAAGCCTCTCCTGATCCAGCACACAAGGGCAATGAGCCCATAGGCGATCAGCCAAGCGAACGGGATAGGTGCAAGGGCCATAACCTAGGCGTTACCCCCTTCCGAGGCCAGGGCTTCATGGACCGCGAATAACATATCCGCCGCTGGGAGGTTCAACAAACAACGCCCCCGCTGGGGAGCGAGGGCGTTTCAGGGTTGGGATACAGACCGTAATACGCAGACCGTATAAGCACAGACCGTATAACCGAGGGCATTCTTAGCCACGTCCGATGACAGACAAATGACGGATAAATGAAAAGGGCGTCAGCCTAAGCCAACGCCCCAGCGCAATCCCCGCGCCAAATTCAGTTTTTAGGACAGTCAGCGCGATAAGGTCAGTTGGTGTCGTCCGCTGGCGTGAAGACGATGGCCATTGCCTCCGTACCTACCTTGGCACCGAGCGTGGCGCTGACAGTATCGTTTTGGAAATCAACACCGTCTGACAGTTCATCGCTTACGGCGGCGAAGCCAAGCAGTTTCGTGTAGTCAATCTTTTGCATAGAAAACGCCCCCAATTTGGAACGCACGTCTAACGTAGCAAATGGGGCGCGAGCTGAGTGCGTCTGACTCAGCACACTTCCACAGAAAAAGAGCGACCGAAACTGAGGCCTGCCACCCTATTGTGGTGCCGGAGGACAGGAACAAAGCCATCTACCAAACAGCTTGCAACAGTTCGGCGCTGACGTCCGTGCTGGCGTCGGCGCTGGCGGCGGCGCTGGCGCATAACTCTCACAGACCGTTCCACACATCCATGCGCCATCTACCTGACAACAGCCTGTCAAGCGACCCGCTTCGGCATTGCCAGCCAACATTCCGGCAAGTAGGAGCGTGACCGCCCCGGTGATCCCGATAATGACCTTGCGCATACTAACCCCTCACGGTTCAGAAACCGTGTGATGAGATTAGCGCAAAAAAGCAGAATCCTGACACAGTGGACACTGAGGCTTTTCTGCCACTAAGCAGTGTTTCGCGGCCCCGTAACGCAGAGTGCATCTAAAACCCGCTAACCGGGCCGTGCGGCTGGGATGGGTTCTCCATCCCGCAGCAGGCGAATGCGTTCGCTGATGTGTTGTAACTCGACCGTCTCCGCGACCTTCGGTGTCTGCTGCACGGGCTCTACCGGTTGTGGCTCATTCTGCGTACGCTGCCGCTCGGACTCCATGAGCACGCTCAGTGCGGCAAGCTCGGCCTTGAGTTTGCCCATCCGGTCGGCCTGCTCACGCTTTAGCTCCTCGAGCCTTTTGTCGAAATAGGCGAGAATGTCAGTAGCTTCACTCTCAATGAGTTTGGCACGCTCTTCCAAATCGCTACGAATGTCGCGCATGGACCCTTCCCCAATTGCTGCGTCTGCTGCAGACAAGAAAGCCCCGGCGCTTTAGGGGCACCGGGGGATACGCGAACGCTTACACTTACAGAAACCAGGCGAAAGGGCCGGTCTTTGACGATAACGCTCGCTGGCGCTCTAAGTTCCGACCGAGATAAGAGTTTGTGATGGTGGAAAAAGGAGTGGTCGCAAGGCGGTCGGAGCAAGGGGGCGCGGTGCGGGTTGTGTGCGCTTCTCTATAGGAGGCTGCCGACTGACGAATGGGACGGAACTAAGCAGTCCAATCAGCACCAGGCGGGATCGGCGAAATTTGAAAGAGATGGTGGCTCGAGGGGCCGACATCGCGGCTTGCTGCCACCGGCGCAAAGGCTATCGAGCTGACGACCCAGGCGGCCAGGATGCTCCCGAGGGTCGTTCCCAGGGTGCTTCTCACAAATACGAGTGGCGGGGAGCTATGGATGAGCGTCTTCATGGGAGCGTCTCCGAGGTATGACTCTGTCCTTAGGCCACCATCGGCGCGAAGGAATGAATCGTCACAATCAAGGTTGCGGCTAAGCTGAGGATCGTGCCGAACGTGCTGTACAAGAGCACGTAGGGGAAGCTGCTGTCTTGCTGGGTTGAAAACTGTGTCATAGCGGGTGCTCCAGATCACTGCTCAAGACCACCTTGAGCATGGGAGGATCATGCCGCGCCGCCCGGATTCGGGCTGTGGGATTTCGCACACCGCAAACGTGCTCAGGTTGACAGATGTTGCCATTTTGTTCTTAGCTTCTATATGGCCTCGGAGGACGCGCAGGACCTACCTTTCCGCATCGAGCAATGGGGATGACGCTGATAGCCGGGTGGAGGAGCTGATAGCTTTTGGTGGGCGATCACCGCGTCGCAATGGCTGCATTCACGGAAGCGGTGAAACGAGGCCCTGGCCGCATCGTTATTCTGCGCCAGAAGACGAGAGTGTTGGCTGATAGTCGAAATGGATAAACGCTGCCCACACTGCGAGGAGCGACTCATCGAGATTGATCATTATGGTGTGCGCCTGATTGGCTGCGTTACATGCAATTGCTGGATAGGTGAGGACAAAGTCGTCCTCGTGCAGTTGGACGAGGCAGACATTGCCGCCCTGAGAGGGGTGAGGCCGAACTAGAAAGAAATGAAAATGGATAGCCCAAGCGATGGTGCCCAGGGGAGCCGACCGAAGCCGACGCCCGATCGTGTGACTAGTGTGGCCACGGGCACGGACAATGCCAAGTACCATACAGCTTGCAACACCTCGGCGCTGGCCTCGGCGCTGGCGACTGATCCCCACAGGCCATTCCGCAAACCCATGCGCCAGCTCGGTGACAACAGCCCGTCAGGGGAGCCGCTTCGGCATCCGAAGCCAACATCCCGGCAAGCAGGAGCGTGACCGCCCCGGTGATCCCAATAATGACCTTGCCCATATTCACCTCCCTACGGTTCAGAGACCCTGTGACGAGATTAGCGCTCAAAACTACCAAAGCCCAACCCTTCGCGAGTCTGGCAACAGGCTCAAGACCAGCCAAGGGGCCAATCACGGAGATCCAAGCACGGTCGGATGCAGACCTGGATAAGCTCAAGGAACAGCTCGGCGTGACCGACCGGGACGTGTGCGTGCTGATCAAGCACTTCTACCGATTAAAGGATGACACCGGGAGCTATTACGCAACGGATGCGGACGGATACCAACTGCCGACCCTCAGCCTAGCCGACTGGCATGCTCGATATGACCTAATCTTCCCGAGTGATGCAGCTTAAGTGGCGCTGCGCGAGGAAACACCGCCGCCGTCTCGACTGCATCGGCTACTCGTTGGTGTGTTGCTCTTGGTCACTGTGGTGCTGCTTGTGATGGTACTGCTGCGGCTGCTTGGGATGATGCTCTGACGCTGAGGTGAGCCGGATGCAGCTTAGTGATGGTGGCCGCTGGCTACTCTCAGTTGCCGTCGCTGTGATGGTGGTCGCCCTGGTGCATTACTTGGCACGGCGTATTGGGCAGAAGCCAGATGACAAACCACCTAAGAAGCGGGATCGCGCCGACGGTTACCCTCCAAAGGAGCGTCGGCCGTGGCATGATCAGAAATGAGGCTGTACTGCTTTTCTCGACAAGTCCTGTGCTCAACGGGCAACACTCGCGAAGCATTTTCAGTGGAAGCATGGAACAAGGCTGGACGCGCTAGTGTAGTACTGTGGGTAGGCTGTGTGGCCCGCTAAATAGGGAGGGTCGGATGAAAACAACCACCAAACTGTCGCTGGTCGCGATCTTCGGGGTCGGCCTCTTGGCCACCATGGGAATTGGGGCGGCGCAGGCCGCGAAGCCTCAACACCCGGCTGCGGCATGTACTGCCCAGCCAGGCGATCTTGACGCGCTCTTCTGTGCACCGGCACCCGTGGCACCTCCTCATCATGCGCACGGTAAGAAGTAGGTCGGGCACGAGAACAACGCGCTAGGACCGCGAAATCACTTCGCCGTCCTTATTATGTCGTTACTAGAGAATGTAGGCTCACCGTGGTGCGAGGCTAAGCCATTGATTTAATGGCGCGCCCGGAAGGATTCGAACCTCCGACCCCCAGATTCGTAGTCTGGTGCTCTATCCAACTGAGCTACGGGCGCCTCTGACCTTGATTGAAGGCGAGCTTGAGCGACGCGGCCGGCGTCAAAGGGCGAGGCAGAGCTCGCAGGGCTCAAGCCCGACCTACCTAGTCTGTCGCCCGCGCAAAGGCAAGGCCGAGGCGACGCGCCTCAGGCACTGCGGCGGCGCGCGCGGTCGAGTTCCACCACCACGTCGGGGATGACCACGCGGAAGGTGGCGCCGCCGTCATTGCGCACGAGCGTGATCTGACCGCCATGGGCCCGCACCAGCTCGGCGGCGATGGCCAGGCCCAGCCCCGTGCCATCCTTGCGCGCTACGGTCTGGAACGCCTCGAAGAGATGCGCTCGTGCCCGCTCTGTCACCCCGGGGCCGGTGTCTCCCACCTCGATCAGCGTCACCGCGCCCTCGCGCTGTGCGTTCACCGTGATCTCGCCCAGGGCATCCGAACTCTCAAGCGCCTGCAACGCGTTGCGGCAGAGATTGCTCAACACGCGATAGAGCTGATCGCGGTCGGCATCGACCTCAAGCTTGGGGTCGATCGCCACGCTCCACTCGATGCGGCCGGGGCGCGGCAGCCCAAGGCCGTCACCCACCTCGGCAACCAGCAGGCCAAGCGGGAAGCGCTTGCGGCGCGGCGGCACCTCCTGCGCCTGGCCATAGTCGAGCGTGCGGGCGCAGAGCCGGATGGCGCGGTCGAGCGAGGCGATCAGCTTGGGGACCAGCTGCTGCACGCGCGGGTCCTTGACGGTGGCGAGGCGATCGGACAGGAGCTGCGCGCTCGACAGCATGTTGCGCAGGTCGTGGCTGATCTTGCTCACGGCAAGGCCAAGGGCGGCGAGCCGGTTCTTCTGGCTGAGCGTAACGGAAAGCTCGGCCTGCATGGCCGAAAGCTCGCGCTCCGCGGTGCCAATCTCGTCGCGGCGCGAGGACGGTGTGATGATGCGCGTTGGATCCTCGGGGCGCTCGCTGAAACGCACGATGTTGCGGGTAAGCTTGGTCATCGGCTTGACCAGCAGCGCGTCGAGGGAGAGGTAAACGAGGGCCGCGGTGATCATCGAGATCAAGATCGACAAACCTAGAATGTCGAGGCCGTAACGGACGGTGGCGGCTTTAAGCGGCGCCTCCTCCATCACCACCTCGATGAACTCGTCCGCCTCGAAACCAGGCTGGCCGACCACGCGGATCACGCGGTTGTCCGGCGCGATAAAAACCTTGAGCGCGTCGGCGATCAGCGTAAGCCAGGAGGCGCCGCGCAGGTCGTAATGCGCATCGATCTCGGCCGGCATGTCCATCTCGATGATGAGCTGGCGGGAATCGGCGCGCTTCACGGCGATGGCCTTCACCTTGGCGCTTTGCAGCAGCTCGTCGCGGAGCCTTGCGGGCAACTGGCCGCCTGGCGCCGCTTCGGCGGCGAGCGAGGCGATTTGCGCGGCGGCCAGCCGCTCCATCAGCCATTGCCGGCGGAAGTTGGACACCGAGGGCACGAAGACGAGCACCTCGGCCAGCATGACGAACAGAACGGTGAGCAGGAGCAATTTGGCCGAGAGCCCGGGCACGTGGCGGGGCCGCTCACCGGCTGGTCTCGGCGCGCTCGTCACATCGTCGCTCAAGCGCAATACTCGTTCATCTCAACTCGACCGCTTTGGCCGCGGAGGCCGCCGTCATCCTAGACGGCGCAACATACCAATGATGCTACGAAGCCAACGCTTCGTCAAAGTCGGCTGATAAAAGGTGAAGGCGACGCGCTTGGAGATTTCCGACAAAGTTGGATAAGGCAGCACGAAGCCCGTGGCGTCGCCCACGTTCATGCCCTTCTGGATGGCGATCACCCAGAGCTGAATGAGCTCGCCCGCGGCCGGACCCACGATGGTGCAGCCGAGGATTTCGCCGTTTTTTTTGGTGATAACCTTGATGAAGCCTTCCGTCGTGCGCTCGGCCACCGCGCGGTCGTTGTCGGCAAATGGCCAGCGCAGGATGCGGATCCGGCGATGGCGATAGCGCTTGCGCGCCTCAGCCTCGGTCAGACCCACTTGCGCAAGCTCGGGCTCGGTGAAGATCACCCGCGGGATGGCAGCGGCGCTTACCTTTGGGCGCAGGCGGAACAGCGCGTTCCGGATCACGATGCCCGCATGGTAGTTGGCGAGGTGGGTGAATTGTGCACCGCCGATCACGTCGCCGATGGCGTAGATGCGGTGGTTCGTGGTCTTGAGGTGCTGGTTAACCTTGATCCCGCGCTCATCATAGGCGACCCGGGCCCGCTCCAGATGCAGCGACTTGACGTTCGGCCGACGCCCGGTGGCAACGAGAAGATGCGTGCCCTTGATGATCTCGGTGTCGCCCTGCTTGGCGATGTGGACGGCTACGCCCTGCACCGCCCGCTCCACGCGTTCGACCCGCGCGCCCTGCCGCAACATGACTTGGGCGTCCTCGAGCCGCTTGAGAACGACTTGGGTCGCCTCGGGGTCCTCATCGCCGAGGAAGGAGGCGGCTTCGATCATGGTGACGTGCGAGCCGAGCATCTTGTGGGCTTGGGCGAGCTCGACCCCGATCGGGCCTCCGCCTAAGACGATGAGATGCTGGATCCTCTCGCTCACGTCGAAGATCGTCTCATTGGTGAAATAGCGGACCTCGCTCAGACCCGGGATGGCGGGGATCGAGGCCGAGGACCCGGTTGCCACCACGAATCTGCGCGCGCGCACCAGCACGCGGCCCGCCTCGATCGTATTCCCGTCGAGGAAGCTCGCGGTCGCCTGCAGGACGCGCACCCCAAGCCCCGTGAGACGCTCGACGGAGTCGTTCGGCGCGATGGCCGCGATCACGCCATGGACGTGATCATGCACGCGGGCGTGGTCGATCTGAGCCTCGATGACGTCGACGCCGAAGACGGAGGCGGTGCGCACGGCCTCAGCGCGTTTGCCGGCTGCAAGCAGCGCCTTCGACGGCACGCACCCAAAGTTGAGGCAGTCGCCGCCCATGCGGCCTTTTTCGATGAGGACGACCGGCACCCCGAACTGGGCTGCGGCCGCCGCGACGGAAAGGCCACCTGAGCCCGCGCCGATGACGCAGAGGTCGGGCTGCAGCACCTCTTCCATATTGGCCTCTCCCCCTCGCCCAATGCCCCCGGGCCGCTCAAGCCCTCAGGCCCGCCGCTTGAGGCGTTTGAGCGCGATCGGCAGAAGCGCAACAAGCCCAATCGCAACGAATCCTGCAATCAGCCCCGGTGTCAGCAGAGCTTGCGGCTCAAGCACGAACGGACACGAGTTTTGGGCATCCGATCCCATTTTGGCAAGGCAGGATTGATGCACCGCCTGCTGCGCCTCGATCAAGCTGTCGAGACCGCGGCCCGCGACGGAATAGGCAACGGTTCCCGGGATGATGCCGATGGCGGTCGCCAGCGTGTAGGTGCCTAGCCCGACGCCCAGGAGGCCGGGGGCGAGATTGACGAGCCAGAAGGGGAAGACGGGGACAAGGCGCAGGAACAGGAGGTAGTTGAACGCATCCTCTTGGAAGCCCTGCCGCAAGCGGTCGAGCCACGGGCCGGCACGGGCCTCCAGCACCTCGCCGAGAGCGCTCTTGGCAATGAGAAAGACGAGCACCGCGCCTATGGTGGCAGCGACGACGGCCGCAACCCCCCCAAGGAACCAGCCAAACAGGAAACCGCCCGCCAAAGTGAGCACGGCGCCTCCCGGGAGCGAAAGGGCCACGCTGCCCGCGTAGAGGGCGATATAGGCCAAAAGGCTCAACAGCGGATGGCCGGCGATGAGCGCGCGTAAAGCGTCGCGGCGAGCGGCAAGCTCCTCGAGCGTGAGGTAGCGCTGCCACCCCAAGGCGAAGACGAGGGCGAAGGCGCCCCCGAGCAGCGCCAGCGGCCAGAGGCGCTTGAGCCAGGTCGTGGTACTATCGGCATGGTCGGGTGTTGGGGTCATGGTTCCTGCTTCGCTCCCGGCGCCAGACATAGGCTGAGCGCGGCGCGCCCCGGAACAGCCTCTCGCGCCTTCGTGATCCTCGGTCACCAAAAGTGATGCGGTCCGGCGTTCTGGTCCCAAGCCGGCGGACCCGCTCAGGCCCGCATATCAGACAGACGCCGACACTTGGCAGCTACCTCGATTGACTTGAAGGGTGTGTCCCCCTATAAGCCGCCAATCCTCAGGCCTTTGGGGTCGGACGCGGGGCAGATTTTCGTCCGCGCCGATGCGGCTTAGCCAGGAGATTTCGGCGTGAAGCGCACCTATCAGCCATCTCGGCTCGTCCGCAAGCGGCGCCATGGCTTCCGCGCGCGCATGGCGACCGCCGGCGGCCGCAAGGTGCTGGCGAGGCGCAGAGCCAAGGGGCGCAAGCGCCTGTCGGCTTGATCGGCAGTGCCCGCGACGCCCGCCCGGCGGTGACGGTCATCGGACGTCTCAAGACCCGCACCCAGTTTCTCTTTGTCAAAGGCGGCATGCGATTCGTCGCGCCGTCGCTCGTCCTGCAAGCGCGCGCCCGCGCGGATGCCGGTGAGGACAGAAGCGCCCGCTTCGGATTTACCGCGAGCAGGACGCTCGGCGGCGCCGTGCAGCGCAATCGCGCGCGCCGGCGCCTGAAGGAGGCGGTGCGGCTTGCCGGCCCGGGAGCGGCGGTCGCAGGCTATGATTATGTCTTGATCGCCCGCTCCGGCACGCTACAACGGCGCTTCGCCGAACTGATCAAGGACCTTGAACGCGCGCTTGCCAGGATACACGCGCCCTCCCGGCTAAGCGGCGCGAGGCGCTCGCAGACGGAATAGACCTTGCCCCTTGCGCTTCGCGCGCATCCCTCAAGCGTAGAAGCACATGGACGAGAACAACCGCAACTTCATCCTTGCCATCATCCTTTCCATCGGCGTGCTGTTCTCCTGGCAGCTGTTCTTTGCCCCGAAGCCGCATCCGCCGGTGGGCGCGCCGGTCGAGCAACAGGCTCAGCCCGGACCGCCGCAGCCCAGTGCGCAGGAGCAGGCGCCGGGAGCGCCGGTTGCCGACAACGCGCCGCCTCAGTCAGGCGCCGCCCCCGCGACCGCCTTGACGCGCAAGCAAGCGCTCGGCTTAAGCCCGCGCGTGCCGATCGACACGCCGAGCCTTGCAGGCTCGATCGCCCTGAAAGGGGGCCGCATCGACGATCTCGTGCTGAAGAAGTATCGCGAGACCGTCGACCCCGACAGCCCGAACGTCGTGCTCCTATCGCCGGCCGGCGGCCCGCATCCCTACTATGTCGAGAATGGCTTCGTCGGCGGGGATAAGGATCAGGGCGTGCCCACGGCGGACACGCAGTGGACGGCCACGAGCAATGGTCCGCTGACACCGCAGTCGCCCGTGACGCTCACCTATGACAACGATCGCGGGCTCACCTTCACCCGCACCATCGGCGTCGACGAGAACTACATGTTCACCATCGACGACAAGGTCGCCAATACGGGCGGGGAAGCTGCCACGGTCTACCCCTACGGTCTCGTCTCGCGGCATGAGCGCCCCGATACCAAGGGCTACTACATCCTGCATGAGGGCCTGATCGGCGTCTTGGACTCAGCCGGGCTCGAGGAAATCACCTACAAGAAGGCGATCGATAACCCGCCGCAGGTGTTCAAGAGCAAATCGGGCTGGCTCGGCATCACCGACAAATATTGGGCGGCGGTGGTGGTGCCCGAGCAAGGCAAGGAATTCGAAGCGCGGTTTGCGGGCACCGCGAATGACGGCCGGGAGCGCTTCCAGGCCGACTACCTCGAGGGACCGCTGCAGGTCGCGCCCGGCGCGACGGCCGAGACCAAGGGCTTCCTGTTCGCGGGCGCCAAGGAAGTGCACGTGGTCGACGGCTACGGCACGAAATACGGCATCCCGAAATTCGATCTCCTGATCGACTGGGGCTGGTTCTATTTCCTGACCCGGCCGATGTTTTACGCGCTCGACTTCTTCTACAAACTTGTCGGCAATTTCGGTCTCGCCATCCTCATCGTCACCTTCATCATCAAGCTCGTGCTGTTTCCGCTCGCCAACAAGTCCTACGTGTCGATGAGCAAGATGAAGAAACTGCAGCCCGAGATGGCCCGCATCAAGGAGCGCTACGGCGACGACCGCATGCGCCAGCAGCAGGCGATGATGGAGCTGTATAAGAAGGAAAAGGTGAACCCGGCCTCTGGGTGCCTGCCTATCCTCGTGCAAGTGCCGGTGTTCTTCGCCCTCTACAAGGTGCTGTTCGTCACCATCGAGATGCGGCACGCGCCGTTCTTCGGCTGGATCAAGGACCTGTCGGCACCGGACCCCACCACCGTGTTCAACCTGTTCGGGCTGATCCACTGGCAGCCGCCGGACATGCTGATGATCGGCGTGTGGCCCATCATCATGGGCATCACCATGTGGGTGCAGATGCGGCTCAACCCGGCGGCACCCGATCCGGTGCAGCAGAAGGTGTTCGCCTGGATGCCGGTGTTCTTCACCTTTCTGCTCGCGCGCTTTCCCGCGGGACTCGTGATCTACTGGGCGTGGAACAACTCCCTTTCGGTGATCCAGCAGTCGGTAATCATGACGCGCCAGGGCGTGGAGATCGCGCTGTTCGACAATCTCGGGCTGAAGAAATTGAAGAACCGCCGCACCAAGGGCGAACCGGAGAGCGCTGAAAACGACGCGACGAGTGCCAAGAGGGATACGAAACGCGTCAAGAGCCCGGCGAAGAGCGCCGAAAGCGAGACGGAGAGTTAGCGGCGGTTTGACATTATCCGCGACGACCGAATCGCAGGGTCAGACCCGGCGATGACAATGGCAACTTCAACCGACGACGACATCGCGCGTGGCAAGGCGCTGTTCAAAGGCCCCTGCACTTTCGTCAAGGGCGTGGTGCAGATCGACGATCTCCCGCAAGACGGCCGGCCGGAGGTCGCGTTTGCCGGACGCTCCAATGTGGGCAAGTCGAGCCTGATCAATGCGCTCACGGGGCGAACGAGCCTTGCGCGCGTCTCGGTGACCCCGGGCCGTACGCGCGAGCTCAACTTCTTCACCCTTGGGAAGGACGAAGCCCTCACGCTCGTCGATATGCCGGGCTATGGCTATGCACGCGCTCCCAAGGCGCAAGTGAAGGGCTGGACGCGGCTTGTCCGCGACTATCTGCGCGGCAGGCGTGAGCTGAAGCGCGTATTCCTGCTCATCGACGC
Source organism: uncultured Alphaproteobacteria bacterium (assembly GCA_963741155.1). Taxonomy (GTDB): domain Bacteria; phylum Pseudomonadota; class Alphaproteobacteria; order Rhizobiales; family Methyloligellaceae; genus Methyloceanibacter. The sequence goes on from CAVUHA010000004.1 coordinate 21,728, forward strand.
GCGGCACGGCATCAAGCCCAACGACCGGGAGACCATGAAGCTGATGGACGAGGCCGCGGTCTCCTATCAGGTGGTCCTGACCAAGGCCGACAAACCCAAGGCCATGGAGCTTGACACCGTCGTGGCCAAAGTGGCGGAGGAGCTCGCCAAGCATCCAGCGGCTTATCCACAGATTGTTATCACCTCGGCCCGCGCCGGCTTTGGCATCCCAGAGTTGCGTGCCGCCGTGGCGGCGCTTGCTCCAAACGACGTTGTACCCGGCGCCTAACCGCCGCTATAAGCGGGCGTGGCCAAGACCAAAGCATCCCCCATGAAGGCAAAGGCGAGCCCGGCCCCGAGCGAGGCCGAGGCGCTGGCGTCCGTCTACGCCAACGCCAAAGTGCTGTCGGAGGCGCTGCCCTATATGCAGCGCTACGACCGGCAGACGATCGTGGTGAAATATGGCGGCCACGCCATGGGCGATCCTAAGCTGGCCGAGACCTTTGCGCGCGACATCGTGCTCATCAAGCAGGCGGGCGTGAACCCGGTGGTGGTGCATGGCGGCGGCCCGCAGATCGGGGCGCTTCTGGAGCGGCTCAATATTCGGTCGGAGTTCAAAGGCGGCTTGCGCGTCACCGACCGGGAGACCGTCGAGGTGGTCGAGATGGTGCTCGCGGGCTCCGTCAACAAGGAGATAGTCACCGCCATCAACGCCCAAGGCGGCAAGGCGGTCGGCATCTCCGGCAAGGACGCCAATCTAATGCGGGCCGCGCGCATCGAGCGCCTTTGGCGCGACCCGGACTCCAATATCGAGAGCATCGTCGATATGGGCTTCGTCGGCGAACCGGCCAAGGTCGATGCCCATATCATCGACGTGATCATCCAGTCGGATCTCATTCCCGTGGTGGCGCCGATCGGCGTGGGCGCCAATGGCGAGACGTTGAACGTCAACGCCGATACGTTCGCAGGCGCGCTGGCCGGCGCCATGAAGGCGAAGCGGCTGCTGCTGCTGACCGATGTCGATGGCGTCCTCGACAAGAGGGGCAATTTGATAAAATCGCTCAGCACGCAGGGCGCGCGAGCCCTCATCGCGGACGGCACCATCTCCGGGGGCATGATCCCCAAGATCGAGAGCTGCATCGACGTGGTCGAGGCTGGCGTGGAGGCGGTGGTCATTATCAACGGCAAGGTGCCGCATGCCGTCCTGCTCGAGCTTTTCACCGAGCACGGCGCGGGCACCCTGATCGAGCGGCAGAAGGGCTGATGCGCGGGATGGCCAAGGCGAGCGGCACTCCGCGGGCACGCGGCTTTGACGGCGTCGAGACGTGGGTGTTCGACCTCGACAACACCCTCTATCCCGCCGACTGCAACTTGTTCGCCGAGATCGACCGCCGCATGGGGGAGTTCATCGCCAACGAGCTCGGCCTGTCGTTGGCGGAAGCCCAGCGGCTACGGCGGGGCTACTACTATCAATTTGGCACGACGCTCGCCGGGCTAATGCGGCTGCATGACGTGAGCCCGCAAGCCTTCCTCGATTATGTGCACGATATCGATCTCAGCGTCGTGGCTCCCGCGCCGGAGTTGGCCGAAGCGCTCGCTACGCTGCCGGGGCGCAAATTCATCTTCACCAACGGCTCGCGCCGTCATGCCGAGGCCGTCGCCGCGCGGCTGGGCGTGGGTGACCATTTCGACGACGTGTTCGACATCCACGCCGCGGACTTCATCCCGAAGCCCGATCCGCAAGTCTATCGGGGCTTTCTCGCCGCCCGTGACATTAGTGCGGCACGCGCCGCCATGTTCGACGACCTGCCGCATAATCTTTTGCCGGCGCATGTGCTCGGCATGACCACGGTGTTGGTCGCCTGCGGGACCACGGACCATCCGGAGCATCAGGCCATCGCGCGCTGGACTGCGCTGCCGGACCACGTACATCATCGCACCGAGGCGCTGGCACCGTTTCTAGCGGAGATCGGAACGACGCTCGCGCAGGAACGAGAGCTCGTGGACACGTTTCCCGTCGCCCGTCAGTTTTGCCTCACCTGATCTAGGCGGATCGCCATGCAACCCGAGCAGCTCAAGACCGTCATCGATGCCGCTTACGAGGACGCGGCGGCCATCACGCCCAAGACCAAGGGCGCGGTGCGCGACGCCGTCGAAGCGGCGCTCGATGGGCTCGATCAGGGACGATTGCGCATAGCAGAGAAATCGGGTGGCGCCTGGATCGTGCATCAGTGGCTGAAGAAGGCGATCCTGCTCTCCTTCCGCCTTGAGGAGCCGGAGAAGATCGAGGGCGGACCCGCGGGCGGCGCGTGGTGGGACAAGGTGCCGACCAAGTTCACCCATTGGAAGGCGAAGGACTTCAAGGAGGCGGGCTTTCGCGCCGTACCGGGCTCGGTGGTGCGCCGGTCCGCCTATATCGCGCCGGGCGTCGTGCTGATGCCCAGCTTCGTCAATCTCGGCGCGCGGGTGGACTCCGGCACCATGGTGGATACCTGGGCGACGGTCGGCTCCTGCGCACAGATCGGCAAGGATGTGCATCTGTCGGGCGGCGCCGGTATCGGCGGCGTGCTCGAGCCGCTACAAGCCAACCCGGTCATCATCGAGGATAATTGTTTCATCGGTGCGCGCGCGGAGGTGGCGGAAGGCGTGATCGTGGGTGAGGGCTCCGTGCTCTCCATGGGCGTCTATCTCGGCCAATCCACCAAGATCATCAACCGCATGACGGGCGATGTGCTCTACGGCCGCGTGCCGCCCTACTCGGTGGTGGTGTCGGGCGCGATGCCCGGCAAGCCACTTCCAAATGGGGAGCCAGGGCCGTCGCTCTACTGCGCGGTGATCGTAAAGACCGTCGACGAGCGCACCCGCGCCAAGACCTCCATCAACGAACTGCTGCGCGACTGACCCCTATGGCCTTTATCCCGCCGGCCGCCTCGCTCGCGCTCTTGCGGGGCGTGGATTTTGCACGCGCCAAAGACTGCGCACAGGAGGCCAAGGCGATCTATGACGCCCTCGATGCGTCGGAAGCCGGTTGGGACGACCCCAACCGATGCAAGGCGCTGCTCGAATTCCCCGATGGCGGTCCCGTGTTCTGGAGCGCCAAGATGGCCGTCGACGCCGACGGCCCTCCGGCGGCCCCAGGGCTGCCCGACGGCAAGGGACTGGACCCAGCGAGCGGCCGCCCTGACACGAGCTTTACCTTTGCCGATGGCGGCGGGCTGCCCAGCGCCGTCGTCCCTTATATCGTGCTGCCGCAGAGCCGCCCGCGCAGCAACCGGCCGTTTCATCCCGGGCTCGCCGTCGGCGATCTCGCCGTCGTCATCTATGGCAACAAGATCGCGCCCGCCATTTGCGGCGATCTCGGGCCCTATCGCCTGATCGGCGAAGCCTCGATCCGCGTGCATGAAAATCTACGCCAGCGCGGGGTGCCCGACCCCTGCAAGGCCCGCGATGTCCATGGCAACTGCCTGAAAATCCTGAATGAGAGCGTCGCCGAGGACGTGCTTTATTTCGCGTTCCCGAACTCCGCCCTTGGTCCACGCCTTACCTTACGGCACGCGGAGAAGCAGATCAGGGATGCCGCTTTGGCCTGCTATGACGGCTTTCGCGCGCGCCAAGCTTAACTGTGCTCCCGCTATGCCTGCCGGTGGCTCCATGATATTTCGCGTGACAGCCGACGAAGACGCCCAATGGAGAGATCGATGCGGCTAACCGAGCTCCTGTTCAGCTTCAAGGGCCGCATCCAGCGGCTCTATTGGTGGGTGGCGACCATTGCCGTCGGAGCGGCGGCGGGTGCGATCACGGGCATCCTCGAAGTCGCGGCCAAGGCGTCGGGACATTCGGTCGTCAACCCCGACACGCAGCAATTCGAGGCGACCGGGCTTTTTGGCATCGTCGTGCTCTTGGTGGGCTTGGTGAACTTGTGGATCAACTTCGCGCTCAGCGTGAAGCGGCTGCACGATCGGGGCCGCTCCGGCTGGTGGCTCGTCGGGCAAACGCTGATCCTGGCTGTGGCTGCGGTCCTCGTGGTGGTGGCGATCGCCGTGCCCAAGGAGCAGGCGCCCGTTTGGTGGGTACTCGCTTCCGTGGTGGGCGTCGTCGCGCTCGCCGTCAGCATTTGGCTGTTCGTGGAGATCGGCTGCTTGCGCGGCACGCAAGGACCCAACCGCTTCGGTGAAGACCCGCTCGGCGCAACATCGGCGGGCGCGACGATGACCGCAACGATCCTGCAGCCGGAGCCGGGTCGCCCGGTGGCGCGGCAGAGCCTGCGGCATATTCTGTTCGGGTTCCGCGGACGCATCACGCGCCGCCCCTGGTGGTGGGGGACCATCGCCATCGTCGTCGTGGCGACTGCCGCCGTGTTGGCGATCCTTCTTCGCGTGGGCTGGGAGAACATCGAACACATCAAGACGCTCGACGTTAACAGCCCATCGGTGCGCGCGATGCTCCTCGTATCGGCCATCGTTACCTGGCCCGCGCTCGCGCTGGGCGCCAAACGGCTGCACGACCGCAACTATAGCGGCTGGTGGGTCGTGGTGCCGACAGTCGTCGCCGTCGTGGTCGCCGTCCTCCAGAACACAGGCCGTGGCGGCACGCTGGAGGAGCCGAGCCTGTTCGTCAGTCTGCTCGGCGGCGTCAACTCGCTCTTCAGTCTCTGGCTGTTCGTCCAATGTGGGTTGCTCAAGGGAACGCTCGACCTCAACCGCTTCGGCCCCGACCCGCTCGGCCGGCAAGCCGACGCCTCGATCTAGGCCGCCGTCAATGCCCTCTCCCGACCGGACTGCGATTGAGCTGGCACAAGGGTTGATCCGCTGCCCGAGCGTCACGCCGATGGAGGGCGGCGCGCTCGATCTGCTTGCGCGGACGCTCGCACCCGCCGGATTTCGCTGCGAGCGGCTGGTATTCGCCGAGGATGATACGGAAGAGGTCGACAACCTCTATGCCGTCGCCGGCTCCGGGCCTCCGCATATTTGCTTCGCCGGCCATACGGACGTGGTCCCGTCAGGCGATGCGAAGCGGTGGACGCATCCGCCCTTCGGCGCCGAGATCGAGGGTGGGGTGCTCTATGGGAGGGGCGCCGCCGACATGAAGGGGGCCATCGCCTGCTTTGCCGCCGCCGCGATCGACTATGTGGCGGCCAAAGGCTCGGAATTCGAGGGCTCGATCAGCTTGCTCATCACCGGGGATGAGGAAGGCGTCGCTGTCAACGGCACGCGCAAGGTCCTCGACTGGATGCGGGCACGCGGCGAGAGGCCCGACCATTGCCTCGTGGGCGAACCGACCAACGCCACGCGGCTTGGCGAGTCCATCAAGATCGGACGGCGCGGGAGCCTGAACGGCACGCTCACCGTCACCGGCACGCAGGGTCATGTTGCCTATCCGCACCTCGCCAACAATCCGGTCAAGGGCCTGATCGCGGCGCTCGCCCGCTTCTATGATGCGCCGCTCGACTTCGGCAGCGCGCATTTCTCCGCTTCGAATTTCGAGGTGACGAGCATCGATGTGGGCAACCCGGCGACGAATGTGATCCCGGCGGAGGCGCAAGCCCGCTTCAACATCCGCTTCAACGACCGCCACACAGCGGCGGCACTGGAAGCCCTGTTGCGCGAGCAGGCAGCGCAGGTGCTCGCCAAGACCGGGCTTAAATTCGAGCTCGTCTTCGAACCCGCCAACCACGCCTTCCTTACCGAGCCCGGCCCGCTCGATGCGCTGTTGAGCCAGGCCGTGCGCGAGGTCACGGGGCTTACCCCTTCGCTTGCCACCGACGGTGGCACGTCGGATGCGCGCTTCATCAAGGAATTATGTCCGGTGGTGGAGTTTGGGCTGCTGACCGCCACGATCCACAAGGTGGACGAGCAGGTGGCGCTGTCCGATCTCGCGCAGCTCACGGCCGTTTATCGCCGCTTCCTCGATCTCTATTTCGAGGCGTTCGGAGCCGGCGATGCCGGGTGATGCGCGCCCCATCGGCGTGTTCGATTCCGGCATGGGGGGCTTGACGGTGCTCCGTGCCATGGAGGCGCGACTACCGGACGAGACGTTCCTCTATCTCGGCGACACCGCGCGGCTCCCTTACGGCACCAAGAGCGCCGAGACCGTGCAGGCCTACGCGCTGCAAGCGACGCGGCTCCTGATCCTTGCGGGCGTGAAGATGGTGGTGGTGGCCTGCAACACGGCGTCGGCGGTGGCCCTTGCACCGCTTGCGCGCGAGCTTGCCCCGGTGCCGGTGATCGGCGTGATCGAGCCCGGCGCGCGCGCGGGCGTGGCCGCCACCCGCAACAAGCATATCGCCATCATCGCCACCGAGGGCACGGTGAAGGGCGGCGCCTATGCTCGCGCCATTGCGGCCCTCAACAGCACGATCCGGGTGGTACAGCAGCCCTGTCAGGTGTTCGTGGCGCTGGCGGAGGAAGGCTGGACGGAGTCCGAGGTGGCGCACGCCGCCGCCAGGCTTTATCTCGGCCCGCTGTTTGCGGGGCCGTCGGCGCCCGATACGCTGGTGCTGGGCTGCACGCACTTCCCTGTGCTGGCAGGCGCCATCCGGCAGGTCATCGGCAAGGACGTGGCGCTCGTGGATTCCGCCGCTACCACGGCGGCGGCCGTGGCCGAGGCGCTTGCCGCCCAAGGCACCGGGCGTGACGCCGCGGGGGTCGATGTGCGCGCCCGCTTCTACGCCACGGATTCGCCCGAGCGGTTCGCGCGGGTGGGTGAAATCTTCTTAGGGCGCCCGATCGGATCCCGCGACGTGGAGCTCGTGGATCTGCGTGCGATATGAGCTAGATGTTCGGCGGAGGCGTGTTGTCCGGTAGCGCGGCGGAGTCCTGCATCGGATCGGGCTGCTCAAGGGTCGCGGCCGCAGGGCTGTCGGCTGCGGTACTCACATCCTTGCCGAGATGGGTGAGCCAGCTTTGCCCAAGCAGGAGCAGCACCAGCGCGCCATAGACGATTGCGCCTGCGAGCAGCAGCAACGCAAGCACCGTCTCCTCGTGAAAATGGTGGAGGCCGGCAAGCGCCCTCTCGGCCAGGGGTGCGCCGAAGAAGAGGGTCACGGTGAGCACCGCGCCCGCAAGCAGGAGCTTCCCTACTGGCTTGCCGATGGCCGCGCCCGACACCGCGAAGCCCTGGCGGCGCGCGAAGACCGCGAGCAGGCCGAGATTGATCCAAGCGCCCGTGCTGGTGGCAAACGCGAGCCCCACTTGCGCGAACGATCCCAAGAGAGCAAGGGCCAGTTTGAGCGTGACATTCACGCCCATCGCAATCAGCGCCGCCTTGACCGGCGTCCACGTATCGCCGCGGGCATAGAAGGGCGCGGTGAAGCTCCGCAGCATGACGAAGGGCAGAAGCCCGACGGCATAGGCGGCGAGGGTCATGCCGGCGGCGTGGGCGTCCGCCGCGGTGAAGGCGCCGCGGGCGAACAGCGCGCGCATGACGAGCTCGGGGATGGCGATGGAGCCAGCGACGCAAGGGATGGTGAGCAAGAGCGCGAGCTGAATGCCGCGCGCCTGCGCCGAGGCCGCCCCCCACTCGTCGCCTGCGGCAAGCCGCCGCGACATCTCTGGAAGCAGCACGGTGCCGACGGCGATGCCGACGACGCCGATGGGGAGCTGGTTGATGCGGTCGGCATAATAGAGCGCCGACAGCGCGCCGGTCGGCAGATAGGAGGCGATGATCGTGTCGGCGAAGAGCGCAAGCTGCACGCCGCCCGCACCGAGGATGGCGGGACCGAGGGCGGCGAGGAAGCGGCGCGTCGGCCGGTCGAGGCGAGGGGCACGAAATCTGAGGCCGATCCCGTTCCTCTCGGCATCGACGCCCACCAGCAGGACTTGCGCCACGCCGGCAATGAGCACGCCCCAGGCGGCAGCGTTGCCCGCGGTCGGGAACCAATGGGCGGCGAGCATCGTCGCGATCATGCAGAGATTGAGCAGGATCGGCGCGCCCGCCGCCGCGGCGAACCGGCCATTGGCGTTGAGCTCGCCCGAGATCATGGTCTGGATCGACACGAGCAGGAGCGAGGGGAAAGTGATGCGGGTGAGCGTGACAGCGAGATCGTAGCGGGCTGGATCGTCCGACAGGCCGGGCGCGAGCAGGCTCACGACCGAAGGCGTGTAGATGAGCGCGAGCGCGAGCAGCACCACATTGAGGGCGAGGAGCGCCGCGGCGATGCGGTCGGCAAAGAGCCTGGCCGCCTCCGCGCCAGATTGCTCGAGCGTGCGCGCATAGGCCGGCACGAAGGCCGCGTTGAAGGCGCCTTCCGCCAGGATGGCGCGGAAATGGTTGGGAAGCCGGAAGGCGACAAAAAAGGCATCGGCCACGGGCCCGGCGCCCAGCACGGCGGCCATGACCACGTCGCGCAGGAAGCCCGTGACCCGGGAGATCAGCGTGAACCCGCCGACGGTGGCGATACGCCGGATCATGGTTGTGCGGCCCTCTCCCTATCCCACCCCCGCAAGGGGAAAGGGAAATGCGCGGTACGCGCGTTGGGAAGCTCCTAACCTAGGGATGGGGAAGTGTCCATTTCATCGATGCGGCCGGCCCCCCGTAGGCCTTCAATAGTCGACCTTGACGAGATAGAGCCCCTGAGGGGGCGCCACCGGGCCGCAGCGGCCACGGTCCTGAGCAAGCAAAGCCGCCTCCAGGTCTCCCCTCCCCCATTTCCCTTCGCCCACGAGCTTGAGCGAGCCCACCATGGAACGCACCTGATTGTGCAGGAAGGAGCGCGCGGATATCTCGACACGGATGATCTCCCCGTGACGTGACACGGCGAGGTGATCGAGCGTCTTGAGGGGCGATTTTGCTTGGCACTCGGTGGAGCGGAAGGTGGTGAAGTCGTGATGGCCGATCAAGGCTTGCGCCGCGTCGTGCATCGCGTCCGCATCGAGGGCGCGGAACACGCCCCAGGCGCGATCCCGCTCCAGTGCAAGGGGACTGCGGCGATCGACGATGCGGTAGAGATAGTGACGCGCCTTGGCCGAGAAGCGCGCGTCGAAATCCTCGCGCACGCGCACGCAAGCGAGCACGCTGATGGGGTCGGGGCGGAGCTGCGCATTCAAGGCGTCGCGCACCTTCTCCGCATCCCAATCCTTGGCGAGATCCACGTGGGCGACCTGGCCGAGGGCATGCACGCCCGCATCAGTGCGCCCTGCTCCGCGCGGGATGGTCTCCTCGCCCGCGAAGGCCATGACGGCCGCCGCCAACCGGCCCTGCACCGAGGCGCCATTCTCCTGCAGTTGCCAGCCGACGAAGGGGGTGCCGTCATATTCGATGGTGAGCTTGTAGCGGGGCATGACGGGCTGCTCAGGAGAGGGCGACGCCGGCGCGAAATGACACGCCGCGCAGGAACTCCTCGGCGGTCATCGGCCGCTTGCCGGCGCGCTGGAGCTCGATCAGGCGCACGGCGCCCTCACCGCAGGCAATGGTGAGCCGGTCGTCGAGCAGGGTACCGGCAGGACCTGAGCCTTCGGCCAAAGTGGAACGGAGCGCCTTCACTCGCTCGCGCTTGCCCTGCGCCGCGTCGTTCTTGAATTCGGCCTCGAACCAGGCGCCCGGATGAGGCGAGAGGCCACGAATGTGGTTGTGCACCTCGCGCGCCGGAAGCTTCCAGTCGATGCGCGTCTCCTTGAGCTCGATCTTGACGGCGTAGGTGACGCCCTGATCGCTTTGCGGCCGGCAGTCAAGGCTGCCCAGTGGAAGCGCGTTCAGGGCTTTGACCATCAGCGTTGCGCCAAGCGCGGCCAGCCGGTCATGCAGCTCGCCCGCGGTCTCCTCGGCGCCGATGGGCACGCGCTGCATGAGGCAGACGGGGCCGGTGTCGAGCCCCTCTTCCATGCGCATCACCGCCACGCCGGTCTCGGTGTCGCCGGCCATGATCGCGCGCTGGATGGGCGCGGCGCCGCGCCAGTGGGGCAAGAGCGAGGCGTGCAGATTGAAGGCGCCATCGCTTGTGCCTTCGAGAAGCGCGGGCGGCAGGATCAGACCATAGGCCACGACCACGGCAGCGTCGGCATCGAGCGCACGGAACTGCTTCTGCTCTTCCTTGCTCTTGAGGCGCGTGGGGGTGAGCACGGGGAGGCCGGCTGTTTCCGCGAAGCGCTGCACGGGCGATTGTCGCGGGGCAAGGCCACGGCCCGCGGCCCGCGGCGGCTGGCTATAGACGGCCACGATGTCGTGGCCCGCGGCCAGGAGTGCTGCCAGCGTCGCCACGGCGAAGTCGGGCGTTCCCATGAAGATAATGCGCATGGCCGCCTCTTAGGCCCGTTGCGCCACGAAGGGAAGCTGTGGCGATTGGGCCTAAAGCGCGTCGGCGCGCTTGGCCTTGGTGAGCTTCTTCACGATGATGTCGCGCTTTAGCCGCGACAGATAGTCGATGAACAGCACGCCGTTCAGATGATCGATCTCGTGCTGCACGAGGGTAGACCAGATCCCCTCGAGCTCGACCTCGCCAGGTTCGCCCTCGCGGGTGAGAAAGCTGACGCGGGTGCGGGCCGGACGCTCGACCTCCGCGGTGACGTCGGGAATCGACAGGCATCCCTCCTCATGCAGGCGCAGCTCCTCTCCGCGCGTAATGATCCTTGGGTTGACCATGAACAGCGGCTGGTTCGACTCCTCGTCCTTGGCCGGATCCATGACGATGACGCGGCGGGAAATGCCCACCTGCGGCGCGGCAAGTCCGATGCCCGGTGCGTCGTACATGGTGGCCAGCATGTCGTCCATGAGCCGGCGAACCGCATCATCCACGCGCTCCACCGGACTTGCGACCTTGCGCAAGATCGGATCGGGGACGGTGATGATGGGAAGGAGGGCCATTTGAGGGCTTGAGATAGGGAAAGGGTTGGGACCGGTCAATAATGTTCCCGTTTTGGACTAGCAGCGGGGCGAATCAGACTATCTTTGCGCCATGGCTCTGGACCCCATCCGCGTGGGGAGCGTCACGCTCGACCCCGCGTTGGTAGTGCTCGTTCTTGCCAGCCTCGCCGTCGTGGCGCTGCTCGCGCTCACCATCGTCGCCGCTCTCAATATGAGCCGGCGGCGTCGCGAGGCGTCGGCCCAGGACGCGCAGCTGACCGAGCTCAAGGTGCGCCTGCAAACCTTTGCGGAGATGAGCGTGACGCGCCAGGGCGACTTGGCGCGGGCCGTCAACGAGCGGCTCGATCGGGTGAGCCAGCGGCTAGGCACTGATCTCACCGAGACCTCGCGCAAGACGACCGAGAGCCTCTCCAAGCTCAATGAGCGTCTCGCGGTCATCGACACCGCGCAGAAGAACCTGACAGACCTCTCTACCAACATGGTCAGCTTGCAGGAGATTCTCGCCAATAAGCAGGCGCGCGGCGCCTTCGGCCAGATGCGCATGGAGACCATCGTCAAGGACGGCCTGCCCAAGGGCGCCTACAGCTTCCAGCCGACGCTCTCCAACGGCAAGCGGCCCGACTGCCTGTTGCACATGCCGAACGCAGGCGCGGGAGTGGTGATCGACGCCAAGTTTCCGCTGGAAGGCTTCGAGGCCTTCCGCACCGCGCGGGCACCCGAGGAGAAAAAGGACGCCGCCCGGCGCGTGCGCATCGATGTTGCCCGGCACGTGGACGCCATGGCCGAGCGCTACTTCATCGCCGGCGAGACGCAGGACACCGCCATTCTCTTCGTGCCGTCGGAATCGATCTATGCCGATCTCGCCGAGCATTTCAGCGATCTCGTGCAGAAGGCGCATCGCGCCCGCATCTTCATCTGCGCACCGAACATGCTGATGCTCGCGGTGCAGACCATGCAGGCAATCCTCAAGGACGTGAAGATGCGCGAGCAGGCGCACCTCATCCAACGCGAGGTAGCGATACTGATGGACGACATGGGACGCTTGCGCGAGCGCGTGCTCGACCTGCAGCGGCATTTCGGCCAGGCCAATGGCGATATCGAAAAGATCCTGACCTCCTCGGAGCGCATTGCGGGACGAGGGCGCAAGATCGAGACGCTCGAGTTTGAGGGAGAGGCACAGGCGGCGATCGGGGGTGATCGAGTCGCGCCGCCTGCTGCCGCTTTACCCAAGACTGAAAAGTTGGAGAGACGCCGCCCCACCGTGATCCGTCAGCCCGATTTGCTTGCCGGGGAATAGCGCCTTAGGCGGCCTTACCGCGCGGATGTCGCTTCCTCCGCGCCGCGGTACGCTTGCTGGCCGCCTCTTCATGGCGCTCGCCATAGCGCATACCTTCGAGCTTCATGCCGTCGGGATCGAGGAAGAATACGGCGTAGTAGTCGTCGTAATGTTCGACGGCCGGATCAACGATGCTGGCGCCTTGTTGTTTGAGGAACGCTTGCAGCGCGTCCACGTCCTTGCGGCTGCGCAAGCGAAAGGCATAGTGGTGGAAGCCAATGTCCCCTTTGCGGTATTTGTGCTTCCTGCCTTCTGCGTCTGCCTGGGCAATCCAGAACAGGGTCTTGCCGTTGGCCCAGCCCATCATGCCCTCGTATTCCGCCTCCACGCCGAAGCCGAGAAACTCCATCAGGGGGGCGTAGAAGGCCTTCGATTTTTCGAAATCGCCCACGCTGATGACGAGATGATCGATGCCAACAACGCTTACCATGCCTGTCTCCATCGCTGCTGCTCGCACGCCTAGCAAACAACGCTACATCAAGTTTGGTTGCTCAGGCACGATCCCTACCCCTTCACGTGCGAAATACACCGGCATAGGTCCGCGCGCAGACATGACGCGGGCGCGGCCGGCTGCTATGTAGCGCCCATGACGGCAGCGGAGGGACGTCAACGGGACGGGTGGGCCGAACGCTTTGCGCGCGCAGGCGCCGTGTTTCTCGACCGGCGCGTGCTCATCATCCTCGTGCTCGGCTTCTCGTCCGGGCTGCCGCTTGCGCTTTCCGGCTCGACGCTGCTCTTGTGGATGAAGGACGCGGGCGTCGATCTCGGCACCATCGGCCTGTTTGCCCTGGTGGGCATCCCCTACACGATCAAGTTTCTCTGGGCGCCCATCGTCGATGCCTTCCAGGTGCCGGTGTTGGGCCGCGCGCTCGGACATCGGCGCGGCTGGCTCGTGTTCTCGCAATTGCTGCTCATGGCGGCGATCCTGTTCCTGGGCTTCCAGGACCCGCTTCATGCCCCGCTCATGGTGGCGCTTGCCGCCGTGATCGTGGCCACCGCATCGGCCACCCAGGACATCGTCATCGACGCCTTCCGCGTCGAATATCTCCCGACCGACGCGCAAGCCGCCGGCATGGCCTATTTCGTGGCGGCCTACCGCATCGGCATGCTGGTCTCCACGGCCGGCGCCGTGGCGCTGGTCGCCTATCTCGAATATGCGGGCGTAGACCGGGGCCTCGTCTGGGCGTACGGCTATGCCGCCATGGCAGCGCTGGTGGTGGTGGGCATGGGAGCGGCCCTGCTGGCGCAAGAGCCGCGCGGACCCGAACGCGAGGCAGAGGCGCAAGCGCTCGGCGAGCGGCAAGGTAATCCGCTGTCGCGCTTCTTCCGTGCGGCCTACGACGCCTTCGCCGATTTCCTCTCCAAGCGCGATGCGCTGCTGATCCTGCTCTTCGTGGTCGCCTTCAAGCTTACCGACACTTTCGCGGGCGTCATGACCGGGCCATTCGTGCTGTCCATCGGCTTCGACAAGGCGAGCTATGCGGCCATCGTCAAAGGCGTTGGCTTGATTGCCTCGCTGCTCGGGGGCCTGGCGGGGGGCCTGCTCGCACGCGCGCTGCCGCTGTCACGTGCGCTGCTGGTCGCGGGCATCTTGCAGGCACTCGCGAATTTCACCTTTTCCTGGCTCGCCTCCATCGGGGTGAACCACGCGGCGCTGGCGGTGGTCATCTCGGCGGAGAACTTCACGAGCGCCGTCGGCACCGTCGTCTTCATCGCCTATCTCTCGGCGCTGTGCACGAGCCCGGCCCATACCGCAACCCAGTTCGCACTGCTCACGGCGCTCGCCTCGTTTGGGCGCACCACGCTTGCCTCGGTCACGGGCTTCGTGGCGGCGGCGACAGGATGGGTGATGTTCTTCGCGCTCTGCGCGGCGGCGGCGCTGCCCGGCCTAGCGATCCTCTGGATGCTCACGAGGCGCGGGGATTTCGAGGCGATCGAGAAGAAGGAGCGGCTGAACTCTGCCGCCTAGTTGTGGGGCCAGCGGGGAGCATCAGCCACCCCGCTTGACTTCCACATTCTGCGTTCGAGGCTAGTAGCCCCAGTAGCCGTAGCGGCAGGGGACCACCATAGATGCCGACACCCGGACCCCAGTAGCCGCCCCAGCCATAGTGGCGGTAACCCCAGCCACGGCCATAGCCCCAGCCATAGCCGCCCCAATGGGCCGCCGCCGCCATGCCAACCACCGCCGCCATGGCCGCCATGGCCGGCCGATGCGACACCAGGAACCAACGCGACGAGCGCCAGCGCTCCGGCACCCGCGAGAATCTTCCACGTGGCACGCTGTCACCCCGCATCCAATGACGCGCTTAGGCAACGCCCGGCACGCCCGCGAGCTAGCGCGCACAGTTCTCGCCGCGCTCGGCCCGAGCCTTCGCTTCGTAAGCCGCGCAGTCCTCAGGCGTAAGCACATCGCGCCAGCGGCCGTTGGTGCCCCTGTGGATGAAGGTTTCCGCGCCCCCTTCCCAGAAGGCGCCACCGAGCGGCACCGATTTTGGTGGCGTGGCTCTTCATATAGTCGAAGGAGCAGTGCTCGAGGATCGCGGGGAAGCGCGCCTCGTCGAGAGGCAAAACGCGCGGTACCAGTCCTCATTCGCGTTGGCGTGGTGATTGTAAAGGCTCCACACCACGTCGCGGCCATCGCGGCCGATATAGATGTATTTGGCGCGGGGCGAGAATACGAGCGCGTCGACGGGCAGATGCGTCTTGATGAAGCGACGATGGGTTTGCGCCTCGATCGCGGCGAGCTTCACCTCCTTCGGCGGAACGCGCAAATCGAGCCAGGGCGACATCTCCGCGACGGGTAAGTCCTCGGCGCCATTGAAGATCAGCTGCGAGACGATCTGCTGCACCCAGGTGGTGCCAGATTTGGCATAGGTGGCGATGACGATGTCGCCGTCGCGGAACTTGAAGCGGTTCCAGATGGTAGAATCGAAATGATGATTGTGCAGCTCGCGGGTTTTGTGCGGCCAATCGATTGCTGGGTTTGCCATTACATCACCTTCCTCGCCTTGACGGCGGCTGCAAGCGTGCCCTCGTCGAGATAGTCGAGCTCGCCGCCGATCGGCACGCCGTGAGCCAGCCGCGAGACGGTGACGTGGCAGGGCGCGAGCTGGTCCATCAGATAATGCGCCGTGGACTGGCCCTCGACGGTGGCGTTGAGCGCGAGCAGCACCTCTTTCACTTGCGGATCGCAGGCGCGCTCGATGAGCTTGGCGATGGAGAGGTCCTCGGGGCCGATGCCGTCGAGCGGCGAGAGCGTGCCGCCGAGCACGTGATAGAGGCCGCGGAGCACGGCTGCCCGTTCCAGGGCCCAAAGGTCGCCTACCTCCTCGACGACGCAGATGAGCGAGCGGTCGCGGGTCGGATCGCGGCAGAGCGTGCACGGAGTGATCGTATCGATATTGCCGCAGGTCTCGCAGGTGACGATGCTATCGCGCGCCTCGGTGAGTGCCAAGGCGAGCGGTCCCAAAAGCTGCTCCTTATTTTTCACGAGATGCAGCGCCGCGCGCCGCGCCGAACGGGGGCCCAGGCCCGGCAGCCGCGCGAGCAGCTGTATCAGGCGCTCGATCTCGGCGCTGGCAGCGGCGCGGGCCATCAGACCTTAGAACAACTTCAAGCCGGGCGGGAGCGGCAGGCCGCCGGCGATGCTCTGCATCTTCTCCTTCATCAGCACCTCGACCTTGGCCTTGGCGTCGGTGTGGGCGGCGATGATCAGGTCCTCCAGGATCTCAGCGTCCTCAGACCCGAGCAGGGAGGGATCGAGCTTGATGCCGACCATATCGCCCTTGCCGTTCAGCGTGAGCACCACCAAGCCGCCGCCGGAACGGCCCTCGACGAGAGCCCGCTCCATCTCCGCCTGCAGCTCGGCCACGCGGCCCTGCAGCTCCTGCGCCTGCTTCATCATACTGGCGAAGTTCTTCATGCGTTCGTTCCATCCTCCTTGCGCCGGTCGGCTCCTGCCTCGTTCGTCTCGCGCTCTTCCTCGATGGGCTCCGGCGTCGGGCGCACCGCGGCAATGCGGGCGTCAGGAAAGTGTTGCAGCACCTCTCTCACTTGCGGGTGCTCGCGGATCGATTCGATCTCGCTCGCCTCGCGTGCGCGGCGCTGCTGCCCTAGCGGCTCGGCCCCCTTCTCGTCGCTCACCGCCACGATCCAGACCCGTCCGGTCCAGGCTCGGAGCTTGCGCATCAGCTCCTGGGCGAGCTCGCGGGGCGCTGTGGGAAGCGGATTGATCTCGATATTGCCCGGCCGGAAATGCACGAGGCGCACCTGCTCGAGCAGCGCGCGCTTCAGCTTCAAGTCGCGCTGCGCTTCCGCGATCGCTACGACGTCGTCGAAGCTTTTGAGGTCGGCGGCGGGCGCGGGCTGAGCGAGGGGTGCCGATGGCGGCTCTTGCGAGGCCGTGGGGGTGAGATTGGCACCCGCGAGCGCGGGCTTGCGGGGGGCCGGCGCTGGCGACGGCGCGACGGTGCCACCGGTGCTCATGGGTTCGGCGCGTGGCTCGGCGCCATCGGCCAAGCGGCGCATCAGGTCTCCCGGCGGCGGCAGGTCGGCAGCGTAAGCCAGCCGCACCAGCACCATGTCCGCGGCGGCGAGGGGGCGAGGGCTCGAGCGCACCTCCTCATGCCCCTTAAGCAGCATCTGCCAGGCGCGGGCCAGCACCGGCATGGAGAGCCGCGCTGCAAGCTCCGCGGCGCGCGCCTGCTCCGCCTCGCTTGCAGAAAAATCGCCGTCCTCCGCGCCACCCACCTTGCGGCGGGTCACGGCGTGCACGGCCTCGGCAAGATCGGCCATGACCTGCGCCGGCTCGGCACCGTCGCGATTGAGCGCGGCAAGAAGCTGCAGGGCGGAACCCGCCTCGCCTCGAAGCACCGTTTCCAACAGCTCGAAGATGCGCGCCCGGTCGGCGAGACCGAGCAGGCCACGCACGGCGTCCGCCTCGACGCGGCCGGAGCCAAAAGCGATGGCGCGGTCAAGGATCGAAAGCGCGTCGCGGACGGAGCCTTCCGCAGAGCGCGCGATGACCACTAGCCCTGAGCGCTCGGCTGTGGCGCCTTCCTGCATCACGACGCCGGCAAGATGGTCGGTGAGGGCCTCAATCTCGATGCGCTTCAAGTCGAAGCGCTGGCAGCGCGACAGCACCGTCACCGGCACTTTGCGGGCCTCGGTGGTGGCGAAGATGAACTTCACGTGCTCGGGTGGCTCTTCCAGCGTCTTGAGCAGGCCATTGAAGGCCTGCTTCGACAGCATGTGCACCTCGTCAATGATGTAGACCTTGTAGCGGGCGATGTTCGGCTTGTAGTGGGCACTGTCGATCAGGTCGCGAATGTCGTCGATGCCGGTGTGGGAGGCCGCGTCCATCTCCACCACGTCGAGATGGCGGCTCTCCAAGATCGCCCGGCAGTGCTCGCCCTCCGCCTCCATGTCGAGAGTCGGACCGCGATCGCCCTCAGGGCCCACATAGTTGAGCGCGCGGGCGATCAGCCGCGCCGTCGTGGTCTTGCCCACGCCGCGCACGCCGGTCAACATATAGGCTTGCGCGATGCGCCCGCTCGCAAACGCATTGCGCAGCGTGGTGACCATGGCGTCCTGGCCGATCAGCTCGGCAAACACCTTGGGCCGGTATTTGCGCGCGAGCGCCGCATGGCTCTCAGCCACAACGGGAGAGGCTTCCGCCTTTTTCTTGCCGGAACGCTTCGGCGCCTGCTGATCTTTGGCTTCGGCCATGGACAATGGACTTTCACGCGGAAAGCTAGAGGGCCGAGCAGACTTGCAAAGGTAACACAGCCTGCGCGACGCTACGGACACTCAAGGAGGTGGGAGGCTGGACAAGCAACCCGCGGCCAACTCGTTAGGGCTGCTTCCTTCCGGACCTGACCCGGTTGGCGAGGGACGCGCCTGCCGCCAACCTCCCTCTAGATTATATCGGGGATGAGGCAGGAGGTGGCAAGCCATCCTTTGCCGTTGCTTTCATCCCGCCGACCTGCGCTTGGTTGCCCATGGACTTGGCGCAAGGGAGCATTCCATGCATCGCGCGGTGATCGTATTCAGTCTGTTGTTAGCCGCCGGGACGCTTGCCCTTGCCACGCCGGCCCAGCCTTCAAACCGGGCCTGGAAAAATGGTGAAGGTTTGCAAGACGGTCACACCGCCTTGCCCATCAAATCCTCACCCCTGCCATCTCTGCCAAGGGCCCTCCACCAAATACACCTGGGAGAAAAAGTGCCCCGGAGACTAGCCACGTCGCCTTATTAGCTAAGAGCCGCCCTCATCGTAGGCGAGCTCCTCCATTGCACGGGAGTTTACGGCTCGAGCGAAGCGCTCTTTCTAAGCCTAAACCGCCTCCTCCCCTCTACATTGTGCCAGTTTTCGCAACTCTCGGGAGGCGCTCGTGAGCTACATCAAGCACGTCCTGCAACCGGGAGAGATCATCCGGGAGAGGCTCTGCGGCGACTAGCGCCGTCTGCTCGTCCGCATCAGCCCGCTGATGCCTTAAGCTCGGCGCGGAAGGGGCTCGCGGGGTAGGTGCCGAGCACGCGCACCTCGGTGGAGTAGAAAGCAAGCTCCTCTAAGGCGAGTTGCACGGGGCGCTCGTCGGGATGCCCTTCGATGTCGGCGTAGAACATGGTGGCGTTGAAGCTGCCCTCGAGCTGATAGGATTCGAGCTTGGTCAGGTTCACTCCATTGGTGGCAAAGCCGCCAAGCGCCTTGTAGAGCGCGGCCGGCACGTTGCGCACCCGGAAGACGAAGGTGGTGATGATGGGCCCACTGCCCGGCTTGGCATGGTCCGGCTTGGCGGCGAGCACCACGAAGCGCGTGGTGTTGTGGGGAGCGTCCTCGATGTCCTCAGCGAGAATTTCGAGGCCGTAGATTTCCGCCGCGAGGCGTGAGGCAATGGCAGCATGGGCCTTGTCGCCCGCTTCGGCGATCTGGCGAGCCGAACCGGCCGTATCGACACCAATCATCGCCTTCAGGCCGAGCTTGCGTATGATGTTCCGGCATTGGCCGAGCGCATGAACATGGCTTTGCACGGTCTTGATAGTGGCAAGCGTCGCGCCTTTCGGCGCCATCAATTGATGCCGGATCGGCAGGAAGTACTCGGCAACGATATAGAGGCCCGATTCCGGCAAGAGGTGGTGAATGTCGGCGACGCGACCGGCCACCGAGTTCTCGATGGGGATCATGGCGAGCGCGGCCTCACCCCCTTTCACCGCGGCAAGCGCATCCTCGAAGGTGGGACACGGCAACGCCTCCAGTTTGGGATACGCATCCCGGCAGGCAAGATGCGAGTTGGCGCCCGCCTCGCCCTGAAACGCGATCTTCTGACGCTTGGCGGCGGTCATGGAAGGGGCTGCCTTGGGATGAGGGGATGCACTACGGCGACGCACCGAGAAGCTCACGCGCGCGCGCAAGGTCGGCCGGAGTATCGACACCGAGCGGGACCGTGTCAACGAGGGCGACGTGGATGCTGAGGCCCGCTTCGAGCGCGCGCAGTTGCTCCAGCCGCTCGCGGCTCTCCAGCGGCGACGGAGGCAGCGACACGAAACGTTCGAGCGCCGCGCGCCGATAGGCATAGATGCCGATGTGGTGGTAGAGCGGCCCCTCGCCATGGGGGGCGGTGGCGCGGGTGAAATAGAGAGCGCGCAGGAAGCGGGGCGGGGCGAGCGGCGTCCCCACCACCTTGACGACATTCGGGTTGGTCGCCTCCTCCGCGCTGGTGATCTCGGCCGCGAGCGTGGCGATATCGGCATCGTCGTGGTGGAGCGCGTCGAGGCAGGAGCGCACGAGGCTTGGATCGAGCGTCGGGAGGTCGCCCTGGAGGTTGACGACGGTCGCGAGCGTGCCGCCGGGATCGAGCTTGCTCACGGCCTCGAAGATGCGGTCCGACCCGCTTGCATGGCCAGGGTCGGTCATAAGGGCCTCCCCGCCTGCGGCCAGGATCGCATCCCGGACCGCTTCGGCGTCGGTGGCCACGACCACGGGGCCGCAATCGGCCTCGACCGCGCGGCGCCAAACATGGACGATCATGGGCTCTCGCCCGATCAGCGCCATGGGCTTGTCCGGAAGTCGCGTGGCCTTGAGCCGGGCCGGGATGACGATGAGATTGGAGGTCATGGGCGCGTTCGTTAACACAGGTCCAAAGCGCCCCACGAGACCTTGGCAGCGCCAAATGCCTCAGCTACAACAGGCGCCTACACGATATAGTCTCAGTTTCCGTCGCAAGAGCCGCCAAAAGCAGCCTGTGTCCGGGGGGAAAACCGACCATGAAGTACTACCGCTTGAACCAAATCGCCATGGCCGTGCTTGGTGCACTGCTGCTTTTCTTTGGTGCGAGGACCATCGTCAATATCGCATTCGAGGAGCCCGAGCCGGAAAAGCCGGGCTTCGAGGTGGCTGCCAACAAGGCCGACAAGAAGCCCGAGGGCGAGAAGCCGGCTGGCGGAGCGGCAGGCGGATCACAGATCGCAGTGCTGCTTGCCTCAGCGGATCCGAAACAGGGTGAAAGCGACGCAGCCCTCTGCAAGGCGTGCCACAACTTCGACAAGGGCGGACCCACCATCGTCGGACCCAACCTTTATGGGGCGCTCGGGCGGAAGATCGCTTCGGTCGAGGGGTTCAACTATACGCCTGCGCTCAAGGCCCATGACGGGACCTGGACCTACGAGCTCGTGGACACCTGGATCACAAATCCTCAGGCCTTCGCGCCAGGCACGATGATGGCTTTCCCGGGCATACCGGACGCCAAGAAGCGCGCCAACGTCATCGTGTTCCTGCGCAGCAAGAGCGACAACCCCCCGCCGCTGCCGGCAGCAGGGACACCTGCTGCGCCCGCGGCTGAGGCAACTCCGGCGAAGCCTGAGGCTCCCGCCGAACAGGCTGCCCCGGCCGAACCCGCGGCACCGGCCGCGCCGGAAGCCGCAAAGCCGGAGGCCGCTCCGCCTGCGGAGCCGCCCGCCGCCGAGACTCCCGCGCCGGAACCAGCGCAGCCAGAGGCGGCGGCACCTTCGGAATCACCGGCGCCTTCCGCCGAAACGCCCGCGTCGGAACCATCGCAGCCAGAGGCAGCCGCGCCCTCGGAGTCACCGGCGCCTTCCGCTGGGACGCCGGCCTCGCCCTCAGACGCGGCGCCGCCTGAAGAGCCGAAGCAGGATTCCGGGTCCGGCGACGCTCAGCCGCCGCAATAAACGGGGTGTGTTGGCTGCTCCGGATTGGCACTCGAAATCCGCTCAAATCCGGCCTTTTCGCCGCAAATGACCGATAATTCATTTGGCGCGGCGAGGCCGCATGTTAAGACGCGTGCTCCCTTGCGGGCCCTCAGACGCGACGCCGACGCTCGGGCCCTTAAGTCCGCTCGCCGCAACCAGTTGCCAGCTCAAGCGCCGTTCCTCCGACTTGCCATGATCCTTCGCCGTCTCGCCCTTGCCGTCTGCCTCGCGAGCGTCTTGGCCGTGCCAGCTGTGGGCGAGGAATGGCTTGAGCACCGGCACGCGCTGTCGCTCATCGGCACCCCGAAATACCCGGCGGACTTCCAGCATTTCGACTATGTGAACCCCGATGCGCCGAAGGGCGGCCTGGTGCGTATGGCCGACATCGGCTCGTTCGATAGCCTCAATCCGGTGCTCTACAAGGGCGAGGCCGCGGGCGGGCTCGGGCTCGTCTATGAAACGCTGATGGCCGAAAGCTTGGAGGAGCCTTCCACCTCCTATGGCCTGATCGCCGAATGGGCCTCCTACCCGCCCGATTATTCCGCGGTGACCTTCAAGCTTCGTGATCAGGCTCGCTGGCATGACGGCACGCCGATCACGGTCGAGGACGTGATCTACAGCCTCGAAGTCAACAAGGCCGCCAATCCGCGCATGGCGCTCTACTACAAGAATGTCGGCAAGGCGGAAGCCACGGGTCCGAACGAGGTCACCTTCACCTTCGACGTGAAAGGCAATCGCGAGCTGCCCATGATCATGGGACAGCTCATCATCATGCCGAAACACTACTGGACAGGCACGGACGCGAAGGGCAACGCGCGCGACCCCATGAAGACCACGCTCGAGCCTCCGCTCGGCTCCGGTCCCTATCGCATCAAGGACATGACCCCCGGCCGGACAATCACCTATGAGCGCGTGCCCGACTATTGGGGGAAGGATCTGCCCGTCACCAAGGGACAATGGAACTACGACGAGGTTCGCTTCGACTACTACCGCGACGAGACCATCGCGTTCGAGAGCTTCAAGGCCGGCAATCTCGACTATCACCAGGAGACGAGCGCCAAGACCTGGGCCACGGGTTATGACTTCGCGGCCGTGCGGGACGGCTACGTCATCCGGCAGGAGGTCGATCTCAAGAGCACGCAACCCATGCAATGCTTCGTGCTCAATTTGCGCCGCCCGCAATTCGCCGACCGCCGCGTGCGCCAGGCCTTCAACCTCGCCTTCGATTTCGAGTGGGCGAACAAGAACCTGTTCTACGGCCAATATGCCCGCGTCGGCAGCTACTTCCAGAATTCGGAGCTTGCCGCACCGCAAGCCCTGCCCGCGGGCCCCGAGCTCGAAATCCTGAACGAGGTGAAGGACCAGGTGCCGCCGGAAGTGTTCACCGAGGTGCACGCCAACCCGGTGAATGACAACCCCAACTCTATGCGCGGCAATCTACAGAAGGCCGTGCAGCTGCTGAAGGAGGCGGGCTACGAAATCAAGGGAGGCGTGCTCACCGACAGCAAGACGGGGAAGCCGCTGACGGTGGAATTCCTCCTCGTCTCTCCGCTGTTCGAGCGCATCGTGCAGCCCTATTTGCGCACCCTCGAGCAGCTCGGCATCAAGGGCTCGATCCGCATGGTGGACTCGGCGCAATATACGCGGCGCGTCAACGGGTTCGACTACGACATCGTGGTCGACAATTTCGCCCAGTCCGATTCTCCCGGCAACGAGCAGCGCGACTTCTGGGGCTCGGACGCGGCCGGCCGCGAAGGCAGCCGCAACTTGATCGGCATAAAGGACCCGGCCATCGACAAGCTCGTCGACCACGTGATCTTCGCCAAGGACCGTGAGGAGCTTGTGGCGGCGACCCGCGCGCTCGACCGCGTGCTGCTATGGAACGACTTCGTCGTGCCCCAGTGGTACGCGCCCAAGGTGCGCATCGCCTATTGGAACCGTTACGACCAGCCGCAGACCTTGCCCGGCCTGACGCCGGGCTTCCTCCAGGTCTGGTGGTTCGACAAGGCGAAGGCCGAGAAGCTGCCGGGAGCGCCCAAGTCCTGATGAGGCGCCTGCGGCCGCAGTTGCGAACCATTGCCGCCGGGGCGTTCATGCTGCTTGCGCTCGGCGCCTTGGCGGCTCAGGCTTCCGCTGTCGAGCGCAGCCACGGGCTCTCCGCCTTCGGCGATCTCGCTTACCCGCGCGACTTCGCGCATTTTGCCTATGCCAACCCCGATGCGCCGAAGGGGGGCACCTTCTCCCTCGTGGGCTGGGGCGGCGTCACGACCTTCGACAGCCTCAACAACTACCTGCTCAAGGGCGACGCAGCGCAAGGGCTCGAACTCTTGTTCGACAGCCTGATGGCGCGGGCTGCGGACGAGCCCGACGCGGTCTATGGCCTCGTCGCGGAGAGTGCAGAGGTGGCCGACGACCGCATGTCGGTGACCTTCTATCTGCGCCCCGAGGCGCGCTTCTCCGACGGCAGCCCGCTCACTGCCGAGGACGTGGTGTTCTCCTTCGATGCGCTGAAGACCAAGGGCCATCCCCTCTTCGCCCAGATGCTGCAAGACGTGGTCAAGGCCGAGGCGCTCGACCCGCGCACCGTGCGCTACACGTTCAAAGGCGAGCTTGTGCGCGACCTCCCGCTGACCGTGGCGGGGCTCCCCATCTTTTCCAAGGCTTATTATTCCACGAAGCCCTTCGAGGAGACCACGCTCGAGCCGCCGCTCGGCTCGGGGCCCTACACCGTGGGGGAGGTCAAGCAGGGACGCACCATCAGCTATCGCCGCAATCCCGACTATTGGGCCAAGGACCTGCCGGTCAATCGCGGACGGTGGAACTTCGACACCATCCGCTTCGAATATTTCCGCGACCGCACCGCCAGCATGGAGGCCTTCAAGGCGGGGATCTACGACTTCCGTGAGGAGTTCACCTCCAAGGTGTGGGCCATGGAGTACGACTTCCCCGCCATCCGCGCGGGCAAGGTGAAGAAGGAGGTGATGGCGGACGAAACGCCCTCCGGCACGCAAGGGTTCTTTCTCAACACGCGGCGCGACAAGCTCAAGGACCCGCGCTTGCGCAAGGCCCTGGACCTCGCCTTCGATTTCGACTGGACCAACCGCAATCTTTTCTACGGTCTCTACACCCGCACGGAGAGCTACTTCGAGAACTCGCCGATGAAGGCGGTAGGCGAGCCGTCGGAAGCCGAGCGGACGCTGCTCACCACGCTTGGCGTGCCGGTTTCCGACGAGGCGCTCGGCCCGGCTTACCTGCCGGCCAAGAGCGACGGCTCGGGCCAGGACCGCAAATTGCTGCTCGAAGCGAGCAAGCTGCTCGACGAGGCGGGTTGGACCATCAAGAACGGGGTGCGGGCCAATGCGCAAGGCGAGCCGCTGACGCTGGAAGTGCTCAATTTCGAGCCGGCCTTCGAGCGGCTGACAGAGCCCTATCTCAAGAATCTCAAGCTGCTCGGCATCGAAGCCAAACTACGCACGGTGGACCCCGCGCAGTATCAGCGGCGGATGAAAAGCTTCGACTTCGACGTCACGACGGAGCGCTACAGCATGCGTAACACGCCGGGCGTCGAGCTCCGCTCTTATTTCGGCTCGGCCGCCGCCAATATGGAAGGCTCACTCAACCTCGCCGGAATCAACGATCCCGCAGTCGATGCGCTGGTCGAGCGGGTGATTGCGGCCAAGAGCCGCGAGGAGCTCACGACCGCGGCGCGCGCGCTCGACCGCGTGCTCCGCGCCGGCCATTATTGGGTACCCCACTGGTACAAGGCCTCGAACACCATCGCCTATTGGGACAAGTTCTCGCGGCCCGAAACGAAGCCGCGTTTCGATCGCGGGGTGCTGGACACGTGGTGGTATGACGGGGCTAAAGCTGCGAAACTTACGGCCAATGTCGCAGCCGCTCCGGAGGCCCCGGATGATACGTCCTCTCGCTGCGCCTATTGGTTCGCGGCGCTCCTGTTCGGGCTCGGACTCGGGCTCGTGTTGATCGTGAGGAGGCAGGCAAGACCGCGATGACCGCCTATATCCTGCGCCGGCTGCTGCTCATCGTGCCGACCATGATCGGTATCATGCTGATGACGTTCGTCATCGTGCAGTTCGCGCCCGGCGGCCCGGTGGAGCGCCTCATCGCGCAGCTCACCGGCACCGATGTGGCGGCCACCGCCAGGATCAGCGGCGGCGGCGGCGACTTTGGCGCCGGGCGGCCGCAAGGCGTGCCGGGCGACGTGTCGGCACCTTCCAAGTATCGCGGCGCGCAGGGCCTCGACCCGGAATTCATCAAGAGCCTCGAGAAGCAGTTCGGCTTCGACAAGCCAGCGCCGGAGCGCTTCTTGATGATGATGTGGAACTATCTGCGCTTCGATTTTGGCGAGAGCTATTTCCGCGATACGAGCGTGCTCAGGCTCATCATCGAACGCATGCCGGTTTCGATCTCGCTCGGGCTTTGGATGACGCTGCTGACCTACGTCATCTCGATCCCACTCGGCATCCGCAAGGCGGTGAAGGATGGATCGCGCTTCGACATGTGGACGAGCACGGTCATCGTGATTGGCTATGCCGTTCCGGGCTTCCTGGTAGCGGTGTTCCTGATCGTCCTATTCGCGGGCGGCTCCTTCTTCCAGATCTTCCCCTTGCGCGGGCTCACCTCGGAGGACTGGTCGTCGCTCCCCTGGTACGGCAAGATCCTGGATTATTTCTGGCACCTCGTGCTGCCCATGATCGCCATGGCGCTCTCGGCCTTCGCGACCACAGCCTTTCTCACCAAGAACTCGTTCCTGGAGGAAATCCGCAAGCAATATGTGATTACGGCGCGAGCGAAGGGCCTTACCGAGCATCAGGTGCTTTACGGCCACGTGTTCCGCAACGCCATGCTCATCATCATTGCGGGTTTTCCCGGCGCCTTCATCGGGGCGTTTTTCGCGGGCTCGCTCCTGATCGAGACGATCTTCAGTCTCAACGGGCTCGGGCTGCTTGGCTTCGAATCGGTGATGAACCGCGACTATCCCGTGGTGTTCGCCACCGTTTACATCTTTTCCCTGCTGGGTCTCGTCATCAATCTGATCTCCGACCTGACCTACACCTGGGTCGATCCGCGTATCGACTTCGAGACACGCGAGGTTTGACGGCATGGATGCGCCGACCGACGCCGCCGTCGTGGAGGAAGTCACCGCCGAGGGACCGCGGCGCCCGTGGCTCACCCTCTCGCCGCTGAACCGGCGGCGCTGGGAAACCTTCAAGGCGCATCGGCGGGGTTACTGGTCGTTGTGGATCTTCCTCTTCCTGTTCGTGATCAGCCTGTTCGCCGAGTTCATCGCCAACGACAAGCCGCTGCTCGTCAAATATGACGGGCATTACTACATGCCCGTCCTCAGGAGCTACCCCGAGACCGCGTTTGGCGGGATGTTCGAGACCGAGGCGGTGTATCGCGATCCCGCCGTGAAGGAGATGATCACCAAGAGCCACGGCTGGATCCTGTGGCCGCCTATTCGCTTTTCCTACGACACGCCGAACAAGACCCCGCCCATGGCCTTTCCGGTGAAGCCAACTTGGATGCTCACCGAGGAGGACTGCAAGCGCGCCGTCGAGCAGGGCTTCCACCCCTGCAATGATGACCTCGAATGGAACTGGCTCGGAACCGATGATGCCGGCCGTGACGTCGTTGCCCGCTCCATCTACGGCTTTCGCATCTCGGTGCTGTTCGGCCTCGTGCTGACGCTCTGCGCCTCCGCCATCGGCGTCGCGGCGGGAGCGGTACAGGGCTTCTTCGGCGGCTGGACCGATCTCCTGTTTCAGCGCTTCATCGAGGTGTGGACGAGCGTGCCGCAGCTTTATCTCTTGATCATCGTGGCCGCGGTCATCGAGCCGAATTTCTGGATCCTGCTCGGCATCCTACTTGCCTTCTCCTGGGTGGCGTTGGTCGGCGTGGTGCGCGCGGAGTTCCTGCGCGCACGCAACTTCGAATATGTCACCGCGGCGCGGGCGCTTGGTCTCGACAACACGCGCATCATCTTCAAGCACCTCCTGCCCAACGCCATGGTGGCGACGCTCACCTTCATGCCCTTCATCCTGAACGGCTCGATCAGCACGCTCACCTCGCTCGACTTTCTCGGTATTGGCCTGCCTCCGGGCTCGCCCTCGCTCGGCGAGCTGCTTGCCCAGGGCAAGGACAATTTGCAGGCGCCGTGGCTCGGGCTCACGGCCTTCTTCGTCATCGCCATCATGCTGAGCCTCTTGATCTTCATCGGCGAGGCAGTGCGCGATGCCCTCGATCCGCGCAAGACGATGGCGTGAGGTGAAAATGCACGGATCGCATTCGCATTCTCACGGCCACGGTCATGGTCACGGGCACCGGCACGGTGGCTCCAGTAGCGAGTGGCGGATGGGCGCCGCGGCGCTCATCACCGGCCTATTCATGGTGGCCGAGATCGGCGGCGGTATCGTTTCGGGCTCGCTCGCGCTGCTCGCCGATGCCGGGCATATGCTCACGGACTTTGCATCACTGTCGCTTGCCTGGTTTGGTTTCAGGTTGGCGCGTCGCCCCGCGGATTGGCGGCGCACCTACGGCTTCGACCGTTTCCAGGTGGTGATCGCCTTCACCAATGGAGTCGCGCTGTTCGCCATCGCCGCCTGGATCGCCTTTGAGGCCTATGAGCGGCTCGCGAGCCCTGCGCCGGTCAAGGGCGGCATCATGGTGGTGATCGCCACGCTCGGGCTCCTGGTCAATATCGGCGCCTTCCTGCTGCTGCGTGGTGCCGACCGCGACAATCTCAATGTGCGCGGCGCGGCGGTGCATGTGCTGGGCGACCTACTCGGCTCGGTGGCGGCGCTGATCGCAGGCGCCGTGATCCTCACGACCGGCTGGACGCCCATCGACCCCCTGCTGTCGCTCGTGGTCGCCGCCATCATCGTCAGAAGCGGCTGGCAAGTCGTGGCCGACGCGGGGCACATCCTGCTCGAAGGAGCGCCGGCCGAGCTCGATTCCCGCCATATCGGACCTGACCTCATCGCCAATGTGAAGGGCGTCGAAAGCGTGCACCACGTGCATGTGTGGTCGATCACGCAAGAGCGACGCATGGTGACGCTGCATGCCTGCATCGGTGAGGCGGACGACACGGACCGGCTGGTCAAGGGCATTAAAGAGCGTCTCAAGGCGCGCTTTGGCCTCGACCACGCGACGGTCGAGATCGAGCATGGCGAATGCGCCGATGCGGGTGAAGTGGCCGAGGGGGCGTGAGCAAGTTCATGGCGAAGAAGAAAAAGAGCGGCGAGAGCCAGCCGGAGCGGCAGGAGCTTGTCGCCGTCAAGGATCTCTCGGTCGATTTCCGCGCCGGTGGCAAGGTCACGCACGCGGTCAAACACATCTCCTTCGATGTCAAAGGGGCCGAGACGGTGGCGCTTGTAGGCGAGTCGGGCTCCGGCAAGACGGTCACCGCACTCTCCATCCTGCGGCTCCTCCCCTACCCCGCGGCCTCGCATCCGTCCGGCGTCATCAACTTCAAGGGCGAAGACCTGATGGCGCTTCCGACGGATGCACTTCGTCACATCCGCGGCAACCAGATCTCCATGATCTTCCAGGAGCCGATGACCTCGCTCAACCCGCTGCACACTATCGAAAGCCAGGTGGGCGAGGTCTTGAAGATCCACCGCGGCTTCTCCGACCGGGCGGCGCGGGCGCGGGTGCTCGAGCTCCTCACCAAGGTCGGCATCGAGGATCCGCAAGGGAGGCTCGGCTCCTATCCGCATCAGCTCTCGGGCGGGCAGCGGCAAAGGGTGATGATCGCCATGGCGCTCGCCAACGAGCCCGACCTGCTCATCGCCGACGAGCCGACCACAGCGCTCGACGTCACCATCCAGGCGCAGATCCTCGAATTGCTGCTCAAGCTCAAGGCCGAGTTCAACATGGCCATGCTGCTCATCACCCACGACCTCGGCATCGTGCGTAAGATGGCCGACCGTGTCTGCGTGATGACGCAAGGGGAGATCGTCGAGCAGGGGACCACGCAAGACATCTTCACCGCGCCCAAGCACGCTTATACCAGGCACCTGCTTGCCTCGGAGCCCAAGGGCGCGCCGCCGGCATACGACGCGAAGGCGCCCACGATCCTCGAAGCCAAGGACTTGCGCGTGTGGTTCCCGATCCGCCGCGGCTTCTTGCGGCGTACGGTCGGCTATATCAAGGCGGTGGACGGGATCGATCTCGCCGTCAAGGAAGGCCAGACGCTCGGGGTGGTGGGGGAGTCGGGCTCGGGCAAGACCACGCTTGGGCTTGCGCTGTTGCGACTCACGTCGAGCCAGGGGCCGATCGTCTATCTCGGCAACCGTATCGACCAGTTCGATTCAAAGCTTATGCGGCCGCTCCGCCGCGACATGCAGATCGTGTTTCAGGACCCTTATGGCTCCTTGAGTCCGCGCCTTTCGGTCGGCCAGATCGTCGAGGAGGGTCTCACTATCCAGAAGCCGCGCCTAGATCCGGAGGAGCGGCGGGCACGCGTGGCCCGCGCACTCACCGAGGTGGGCCTCGACCCCGCCATGCAGGACCGTTACCCGCACGAATTCTCCGGCGGCCAGAGGCAACGCATCGCCATCGCGCGCGCGATCGTGCTCGAGCCTAAATTCCTTATCCTCGACGAGCCTACAAGCGCGCTCGACATGTCGGTGCAGGCACAGATCGTCGATCTCCTGCGCGATTTGCAGCGCCGCCACAAACTCGCTTATCTCTTCATCAGCCACGACCTCAAGGTCGTGCGCGCGCTTGCCAACGCCATCATCGTGCTGCGCCACGGCAAGGTGGTCGAGCAAGGCCCGGCGGAGACCGTGTTCTCCGCGCCTAAGACCGACTACACCAAGGCGCTGCTCGCTGCGGCCTTCGAGCTGCAGGCGCGGCGCGGCGCGGCCGTCTCCACCTGACCCTCAGGGCGAAGGAACCACACGCCGGTCCAAACGTTCTACAGACACGGCACCAAGCTAAGCCGAAATGGAGGACTGAACCATGCGCGGCATTTTCTTGTGGCTGATCGGCATCCCAATCCCCATCATCATTCTTTTTTGGCTGTTCGGCGTCCTTCACTAGGACCCATGCGGGCGCCTAGCGCTCATCCCTCAACAATCGCCTGACGTTCAAGACCTCGTTGCCAAAGGCAGCGATGCGGGTGCGCGCTTGTGCCAGCGGCTCGACGGCGACCGCCATATGGTGGGCGTTGGCGTGCAGAAGGTGCTCCGGCCCGGTCATGATGCCGACATGGCCTTCCCAGAAGACGAGGTCGCCGCGGGCGAGCGCGTCCACCTCTTGCCAATCGATCGGACGGCCAAGCTCGGCGCCTTGCATATCGGCATCGCGCGGGCAGCAAAGGCCGGCGGCTTCGACCGCGAGCTGGACGAGCCCCGAGCAGTCGAGCCCTAAGCTCGTGCGGCCGCCCCAGAGATAGGGCGTGCCGAGGAAGGCCTCAGCAATAGCGACATAGTCGGGCGCACTCGCCTCGACGCCCGCGACATGGCCGGCAAAGACATAGCCGCCGCTCGCCAAGGCCAGAAAATTTCCCTCCTTGCCCACCGCGGAGAGGTGCGCGTTGAGGCTGAGCAGCGCCAGCGGCGGCGATTTGGAATCGGGCTCGGAATAGACGTAGGTGCGAAGCGCCGTGACCTTGTGGGTAGGCGCCAGGACGTTGCGTGTCAGACCTTCACTCGGCATGTAGCCGACATAGGCGTCACGGTTGAGCTGCACCCATGCCCAGCCTTCAGCCTCGTCATAAAGGGTGACCGTCTCGCCGAACAGCGCCTCGCTATCGAGTGTCGCGTCGAAACGCGGCTCGCGCCGCAGCGGCAGGGTTGCCGCACCGACTTGGCGCAGTTCGCCCGCGACGTAACGCGGGGCCTCGACGCGGTCGCGGAGAGAGGCGGCGGCGAGGTCGGCGCGATACGCGTGGCGGCGCGGATCGGGCAGCACGCCGTTGATCATTGACCCAGCTCGCGCTGAAAGTAGGCGAAGAGCGCTCTGGCGGCCTGCGGCTCGCCCCCTTGGGGACGACCCGGCTGGTCACGCTGCACCCATCCGAAAATGTCGAGATGGGCGAAGCGTTTCGCGCGGGGGGCGAAGCGCCTCAAGAACAGCGCCGCGACCACCGAGCCCGCGAAGCCGCCCTCGGCAATATGGTTCACGTCGGCGATATTGCTCTTCAAGAGCTTGTCATAGGGACGCCAAAGCGGCATGCGCCAAAGGGGATCGCCGACCGCGCGGCCATGGTCGAGCAGACCTGCGGCCAGAGCCTCGTCATCGGTATAGAGCGGCGGCAGATCGGGCCCAAGCGCCACCCGGGCCGCACCGGTAAGGGTGGCGATCGTGATCAAATAATCCGGCGCCTCCTCATCGGCGAGGCTGAGAGCGTCGGCCAGCACGAGGCGGCCTTCGGCATCGGTGTTGCCGATCTCTACGGTCATGCCGTTCCGGCTTCTGAGCACGTCGCCGGGCCGAAAGGCATTGCCGGCGATGGAATTGTCGGCCGCGGGGATCAGCACGCGAAGCCGGATGGGGAGCTTGCGTCGTATCACGAGGCTGGCGAAGGCGAGCGCGGAGGCGGCACCCCCCATGTCCTTTTTCATCAGCGCCATGCCGCTGGCAGGCTTGATGTCGAGACCCCCGGTGTCGAAGCAGATGCCCTTGCCGACAATGGTCACCTTGGGCGCGTGCTCGGAGCCCCAGCGCAGGTCGATGAGGCGGGGGCTGCGGTCGCTCGCCCGCCCCACGGCGTGGATCATGGGGAAATTGTCGGAGAGAAGCCCCGATCCCTCAGTCACCTTGACACTTGCGCCATGGGCGGCGGCAAGCTCCCTTGCAACCGTCTCGAGTTCGGCCGGGCCGAAGTCATTGGCGGGCGTGTTGATGAGATCGCGGCCGAGAGTGACGGCCTCTCCGAAGGCCAGCACGGTTTCTCGGTCGACACCGTCAGGCAGAACAAGCCGCTTCGGTCCCGGCCCTGCTTCGCTCTTGTAACGGGCGAAGCGGTACGAGCCGGTGAGCCAGGCAATGGTGGCAAGCTCAGGCTCGGCGAGAGGTGTGGCAAAGCGCCAATCGCCGGGCGGCAGTGCCGCCGGCAAGGCCCCGGCAAGCAGCGGCGCCTCGGACGGCCAATTCTCACTGCCTGTACCAAAGAGCGCGCCGGCAAGACTCCCGTCGTCCTTGGGCACGAGCAGCACGGCGCCCGGCTTCGGCGTCCAATCGCGCGCCGCGAGCCAGCGGCGCTGACCCGCGCTCAGCTCCGCGAGCGTCGCGTCCTCCTCCGAGGCCACGAACCAGATGGGAAGCGCGTCGGTGCCGGACTCGAGCAGCAGACCCTCCGAGGCGCGGCGCGAGGCTTCAAGCGTGGTGGCTTTGATTGACATGGAACAAGCGATCTTGAGCGGTCTTGCTGGGGCCGCGAATTAATGGCAGGGGAGCGGCGCAATGACAATGGCGGAAGGGGAGCCATGCCCGCGTCCAATTACACCCTGGTCATCGGCGACAAGAACCTCTCCTCGTGGAGCTTGCGTCCCTGGCTCGCGCTCAAATATTTCGGCATTCCCTTCGTCGAGGAGCGCATCCGCTTGCGCCAGCCGGAAAGCAAGGCCGCGATCCTGAGGCATTCGCCTTCGGGGAAGGTGCCCGCGCTCAAGGCGGACGGGCTCGTGGTCTCCGACAGCCTCGCCATTCTGGAATTTCTCGCCGACCGCCATCCCGAGCTTGTCTTGTGGCCCCGGGATGCCCGCGCCCGCGCCCGCGCCCGCTCCGTCTCCGCGGAGATGCATGCTGGTTTTGCCACGCTTCGCAACGAGATGCCCATGGACCTGCTCGGGCGCCTCCCGCAGCCGCCTATAGGGGACGAGCTCAAGGGCGACATCACCTGCATCGTCGCTATCTGGCGCGAGGCCCTCGCCCGCTTCGGGGCGGGCGGCCCCTTCCTGTTCGGAGCGTTTTCCAACGCGGATGCCATGTTCGCGCCGGTGGCGACGCGGTTCCGCACCTATGGCGTGGATCTTCATCGCTTCGGCGACGACGGCTCGGCCGCCGCCTACGGGCGGACGATCCTTTCGCTCCCGGCACTAGCCGAATGGACGGCAGGCGCCGAGGCCGAGGTCAAGGACCGCGCGACGGCCTAGTGGCAGCTGGCGCCTATCCTCGAATGGGCGCCCGTATGGTTAATCCTTTTTTGACGCGTGTCCCACAATATGACGGGAGTGGAATTCGACAAACCTGCGGGTGGCCCGGTCGCCCCCGCACGAGGAGCGTTCTGTGCCCCATCTCGTTTCCCGTGCGACGCCGCGCCCGCGCCGTTCCATGGCGCTGGCGCTGCTGGCGACGGTGGCTCCCGCGGCTCTCCTCGGCGGCTGCACCACCGGCCCGCTGTGGGGGGAGAACGACCCCGCAAGCGCCTCAAGGCTTGCCGACAACACCGACCCCAACGCCCCCGGCGCAACGGCGCAATGGGCCTCGGCCTACGCCAAAAAGCCGCAAGACCCACGCATGGCACTTGGCTATGCGCGCGCGCTGAAAGCCATCGGGTCGAGAGACCAGGCGCTGGAGGTGCTCAAGGCCTCGTATCAGACAAATCCCAATGGCGAGGTCGCTGCCGAGCTTGGACGCCTGGCGCTGGACATGGGTCGGATCGATATCGCCAAGGCCACATTGCAGGTGGCCGAAGCCCAGGGCGTGCGCGACTGGAAGACGCTGTCGGCACAGGGCACGTTGCGCGCCAAGCAGGGCAACCACGCCGAGGCACAGCAATATTACCTGGCGGCGCTGCAGCTTCAGCCCGACGCCGTCTCGGTGATCAACAATCTCGCCCTCTCCTACGCGCTGGACAACAAGGTGGACCGGGCCGAGGAGCTATTGCGCAAGGCCGTAGAGACCGGCCACGAGGACAAGCGCGTGCGCCAGAACCTCGCGCTCGTCCTGGGACTGGAGGGCAAATATACCGAGGCGCGGCAGCTGGCGGCCGTCGACCTGCCCGAGGCCGATGCCAAGTCGAACATGGCTTACTTGCGCAATATGCTGACGAAGCCGACCGAAACGGCCTCGCTTGGCGCCGGCGGCGCCGACGAGGTGGACGCGGTGCCCGACGGCAAGGGCACCTCGGACGGGACGCCTTTTGCCGGCAATGAGAAGCCCACGGCGGCAAAGCCGGTAGCGAGCGCCGCGCAAGCCCAGCCGAAAGCGAAGGCCGCACAGGTGGCGTCCGCGCAAGCGCCCGCCCCCGCCGTAACGCGGGCTGTTCCGGTCGCGAGTCCCACCGCGGCAATGCCGTCTGTGGCTCCCAAGCAGGCCGTGGCGCAAACGACAGCGCCGAGTGCGCCGGCGCCCCGGATCGCCACGCTCCTGCCCGCGGAAGGAGGCTCCAGCACGGTGGCGAAGTCGCCTCCCCCCGCGCATGCGGCTAACGCTCAAGTCAAGAAGCCGGAGCTTGCCCCGGCGGCTTCCCTGCTCAGAACCAACGTCGAGTAGACGCCAGGCTCTTAGGCGTCAGAGATCCCCAGCTGCTTGCGGATTGCGCTTGCCGATCTTGCCGGCGAAAGCCAGCCAAGCGCCGCGGCGCTCCCTGCGCCTGCTATGTGCAACCCATGCCGTCGCGAAACGGCTCAGCCGCCGTGGCGGATAGCCATGACCTGGATGAAGGCGGGCCCAAGAATGACGATGAACAGCACCGGCAGGAAGAACAGGATCATCGGCACGGTGAGCTTCGGCGGCAGCGCCGCGGCCTTCTTCTCGGCCTCCGCCATGCGCATGTCGCGGCTTTCCTTGGCGAGAACGCGCAGCGCCTGACTGATGGCCGTGCCATAGCGCTCGGCCTGGATCAGGCTCGTGCCGACCGCCTTGACCGCCGCGAGCCCCGTGCGCTTGCCGAGATTCTCGTAAGCCTGCCGCCGCTCCTGCAGATAGGACAGCTCCGCCGTGGTGAGGCCGAACTCCTCGGCAAGCTCGAGGCTGCGGCTGCCAATCTCATTGGCGACCTTGCTCATCGCGGATTCGACACTCATGCCCGCCTGCACGCAGATCAAGAGCAGGTCGAGCGCATCGGGGAACACGCGCGCGATCGATTTTTGGCGTCGCTGAATAAGATTGTGGACGAAGATATTCGGCAGATAGAAACCGACATAGGCGCCTCCGATCGACAGACATAGGCGGATAAGCGGCGCAAGCGCGTGCGTGTTCCAGAAGAAAAGGTAGGCGAACGTGGCCGCGAAGGTGAGGATCGGCAAGGTGGCACGGAAGAACAGGAAAGCCACCACGGGAGCCTGGCCACGCATGCCGGCCATCTTCAACCTCTCCTGCGTCCCTTCGGTCTCCAGCGCCTTGCGCAGGTTGAGCTGCTCGACGATCCGCTTCATGAAGCTCTTCGGCTCCCTGCGCAGCCTTGACTGCCGCTCTTCGGCGAGCTGGACCATGCGCTCGGCGCGCAGGCGCTCGCGCTCACCCGCGACATATTTCATCCGCGCGCCGAACCGGTCGCCGGTCAGAATCGGCAGCACGAAGGAGGCAACGGTGGCGAAGGCAGCGACGGCGGCGAGCAGCATCACGATAAGCTGGGGATTGAGGATAGCGCTCATCAGGGACGACATGGCCGGCCTCAATAGTCGAAATTGATCATCTTGCGCATGACGAGAATGCCGATCAGCATCCAGATCGCGCTTACGATGAGCATCACATTGCCGACTTTCTCGGTGAACAAGAGCCCGATATAGGCCGGCGTGGAGAAATAGACGAGCATCATGACGCAAGGCGGCAGCGCGCCGATGATCGCCGCGGACGTCTTGGCCTCGGAGCTGAACGCCTGCACCTTGGCCTTCAGCCGGTAGCGGTCGCGCAACACTTGGGAGAGGTTGGAAAGCGCCTCCGCCAAATTACCGCCGGTCTGCGACTGAATGGCTATGACGATGGCGAAGAAGTTCACTTCCTGCAGCGGCATGCGCTCATGCATGCGCTCAAATGCGCGCGAGAGCGGAACGCCGACCTTCTGCTGCTCGAGGAGATCGACGAACTCGCCTTTCAGCGGCTCGGGCGACTCGGCGGCAATGATCTGCAGGCAATCGTTAAGCGGCAAGCCTGACTTGACGCCACGCACGATGACGTCGATGGCGTTGGCAAACCCAACCAAGAACTTGGCTTGGCGCCGCTTGGTCTGGCGCTTGAGAAACCAGCGCGGGAGACCAAAGCCACAGGCAAACGCCGCGAGCAGCGATACGAGCAGCGAGGAGCCGGTGATAAGAACGATGACCCCCCCGAGAAGCCCGGTGGCGAGGCTCGCGAGATAGTAGGTCCGGGGCGAGATCCGTAGATTGGCGCGAATTAGCTTGGTGCGCAGCGTCACCCGTTTTTTGGCCTTCCGTTTGGCCTCGAGCTCCTTGATGGTGTCCTGCACTTGCTTCTTGCGCATCTGCAGCGGCTGCGTCTGCAGCGCGCTGCGCAAGCGCGACTTGCTCTGCCCTAGGGCCACGCTGGCCACCCGCTTGCTCGCCTTGCGCTCGCCGCTCATGAAAGGCATGACGAGCACGTAGACGAGGCCGCCTACGGAAAGGGCGGCAAGCGCGATAACCGCCGTCTGGAGGAGCACCGGGCTAAGCAAAGTTCTCTCCTAGCGGTCGGCCGTGCTCATCCAACACCTCGCCCGATGACAGTGCCTCACTGAGGCGCTTCTCCTCGCCGAAATAGCGCGCCTTCTCCCAGAAATTGGGCCGTGCGATGCCGGTGGAGCGATGCCGGCCTGCGATGCGACCTTGCGCGTCCTCGCCCTGGAACTCATAGACGAACAGGTCCTGCAGGGTAACAACGTCGCCCTCCAGCCCGATTACCTCGGTTATATGGGTGATCTTGCGTGTTCCGTCGCGTAGGCGTTGGGCCTGAATGATCACGTCCACGGAGGAAACTATCATCTCGCGGATGGTCTTGGCCGGGAGGTTGTAGCCGCCCATCAGAATCATGCTCTCCAAACGGCTGATACATTCGCGCGG
This sequence comes from uncultured Alphaproteobacteria bacterium, assembly GCA_963741155.1. GTDB lineage: Bacteria > Pseudomonadota > Alphaproteobacteria > Rhizobiales > Methyloligellaceae > Methyloceanibacter. Next base: position 59,015 of record CAVUHA010000004.1, read on the forward strand.
GGAATTGGAGTGGATTGTACTCATGGACCCGTCATGACCCGTGTTCATGGCCTGCAGCAAATCAAAGGCCTCCGGGCCCCGCGCCTCGCCCACGACGATGCGGTCGGGGCGCATACGCAGACAATTCTTGACCAGATCGCGCATGGTGATCTCGCCCTCGCCTTCGAGGTTTGGGGGTCGCGTTTCCAGCCGCACCACATGCGGCTGCTGCAGTTGCAACTCAGCGGAATCCTCGCAGGTGATGATGCGCTCGTCGTCGTCGATATTGCCAGTGAGGCAGTTGAGCAGTGTGGTCTTGCCGGAGCCCGTACCGCCAGAGATGATCACATTGCAGCGAACGCGGCCGATGATGGCGAGCAATGTGCGACCCTCTGGAGTGATCGTGCCGATCTTGACGAGCTGTTCGAGTGTCAGCCGGTCCCGCTTGAACTTGCGGATGGTGAGGATTGGGCCGTCGAGGGACAAAGGCGGCGCGATGACGTTCACGCGGCTGCCGTCGGGGAGGCGCGCGTCGCAGATCGGGCTCGATTCATCCACGCGACGTCCAACCTGACTCACGATGCGCTGACAGACGTTCATCAGCTGCGCATTGTCGGCGAACCTTACCGACACTGGCTCGACCTTGCCCTTGACCTCGATGTAGGTCGTGTTGCAGCCATTCACCATGATGTCGGCAATGTCGTCGCGGGCGAGCAAGGGCTCGAGCGGTCCGTAGCCCAAAACATCGTTGCAAATGTCCTGGAGCAGATCCTCCTGCTCGGCGATGGACATGACCACGCTCTTGATGGCGACGATCTCACTGACGATGTCGCGGATCTCCTCCCGCGCCGCGCCCACCTCGAGGCGGGCGAGCTGGGTCAGATCGATGGTATCGATGAGCGCGTTGAAGCACGTGGTCTTGACGTCGTAATACTGCTCCGCGCGCACGTGCTCGACAGGCTTGCGCTCGGGCTTTACCGGCGCCTGGCCGCCGGCGCGAATAGCAGGCCCCGTCGCTGCCTGAGGCTCCGCCGGGCGGCGGCTTGACCCCTGTGAGTCCGGGCGCGGGGGCTCCGGTTCGGCAATCCGCTCTGGCTGCGGTGCCGGATTTGCAGCAGACGTGCTCCGCTTACCGAACATGGCGTTTAGGCGCGGGTCCTGGTTAGCCTGAGGCGGCTGAGGATGGGAGCCAGAATTGACGAGCGCTCGCTCTTCTGCTCTGAGCGGTCGGTGAGCACGTTGGCGAGCATGCGGAACTGCTCCGCCGCCTTCGACTTTTCGGAGACCTCCTCGATCATCTGGCCGTTGTTCGCGGCAGTGCCGAAAAGCTGGGCGTCGAACTCGATAATCGCCTTCGGCTCGAGCTCGATGGCGTGGCCGAAATCCTTGACCGAAATCTCCGGGCGCTTCGGCACGCCGACTTGATTGAGCACGAGGACGGGCGGCCGATCATTGGGCCGCGAGGCCTTCAGCTGATCGACCAGGTTCTTGCCGTTGCGCAAATTGGCGAGATCTGGGGCGGCGGTGATCACCACATGGTCAGCCGTAAGCACGACTTGCTTCGCCCAAGCCGTCCATAGATGCGGTACGTCGATCGCGATCCACGGCACATTCTCCCGCACCACGTCTAGAACGATCTGGCAGGCCTGCGGGTCTAGGTCATAGGGCCGGTCGAGCGTGCCCGGCGCCGCGAAGAGACTCAAATGGTCCGAGCAACGCGAGAGCAGCCGGTCGAGCAACACCTCATCCATTCGTTCGGGAGCGGCCAACGCCTCGGCGATGCCCTGGATCGGGTCCTGGTTGAAATCAAGCCCGGCGGTGCCAAAAGGTAGATCGAGGTCGGCAATGACCACGTCGCTATTGAGCGCCGCGGCGATGGCAAAGGCCGTATTGTGGCAGACGGTGCTCGAACCAGAGCCGCCCTTGGTGCCGACAAAGGCGATGACCTGGCCGACAGGTCCCGTCTCCGGATCGGTATAGATGGCGGAGATGCTCTCGATCACCTGCAACACGCCGACCGGCGCCACGATATATTCGCTGACCCCCCGGCGCAGAAGCTCTCGGTAGAGCCGCACGTCGTTTTTATGGCCGACGGCCACCACCTTGGTGCCGGGATCGCAAACTTCGGCCAGTCGGTCGAAATCCCTCAACATGTCTTGGCGGTCGAGCAGCGACTCGATGATGATCAGGTTGGGGGTGGAGGCGTGGTGGTAGAAGGCCGTCGCCGCCTGCAGGCCGCCCATCTGCACCGTGACATGCGCCTTGGCCAGCCGCCGGTCCTCCGACGCCTTCTGGATCACTCCGGCGGTGTCCTGGTCCTCGCAGAAGGCTTGGATATTGATGCGCGGGATTGGCCGCGCCCGGGTCGCGCCGGCATGCGTCTCAGGCACCCGCTCCGGCGCGAGCTCGTCTCCCTCGGCGGTCGAAAAAGCCACATTGCTGCTCACTGCGAGCCACCGATCTGGCTGATGTTGCTTGCATTGGCGTGCTCGGCTTGATCGCGCTTGGAAATCGTGACTTGGCCGTTCACGTACTTGCCCCACACCACATCGCGGCGCTCGCCCGGACGGGGCGTCTCACCCCGCGGTTCGACGAGGTCGTTCGGGTCGGCGACGGACATGGCGAGGTTGCGCTGCGTGGCGCAGCCCATATTAGGCCATGGCATGTTCTGCGGATCACGCGCCAGATTTTCCGACCAATCGGGGCAGTCGGGCGCTTTGGCCACAATGCGGAGATAAGAAAGCCGCAGCGGCGCGGAGGGGTCCCCATTGGCGAAATAGGGCTCGAGCGCCACCGTATTGGGGTCGATGCCGGCTTGCCGCATGGTGCGGCGCACGTCGTTGAAGGCGTGCATGGCGGCCGTCTCGTTGGCGCCGCCAGACGGGGCGCTCACCATGAGCCGCTCGGCCCGTTGGTTCCGGTAGTCCCAAAGAAAGGCGCGAAGCTGCGACTGTTGCACCTGGGTCAGGCCAGAGGCGCCGCGATTGACGACGAGGTCGAAGGTGGCTTCACCCGGCTTGACCTGTATCGGCCAGCGCTCATTCGGATTGGCCAGCGTGAAGGGCGCCTGGAACCTCGGCCCTTGCGACAGGCAGCCGCCCAAGGGCGCCGCCAACATGAGCACAGCGAGCATGGCAAGAGCGGGGCGCCCGGCGCGGGTCATGCGCTCCGACTCGTAGATTTGCGATACCATGAAACTGTCCTCCATCTTCTACTGATCGACGATAAAGCCGACATCGCCGTCAAATTTTCCGACAGGTGCCCGCTCGGGGTGGCGGCCGTACACGCGGTTCATCTGGCCAAGCACGTCGGCGTCCACGTCCGACGCCCAGCCGAAGCCTTGGTCCGGTTGAGCAAGCTGTTGGCGAGCGACAGGCTTGACGACAAAGGGGGTGACGATGACTACGAGCTCGGACTCGTTCTTCAAGAAGTCGCGGCTGCGGAACAGCGTGCCGAGGACCGGAAGGTTTTTGAGACCCGGATATCCGCTCAATGCCTGCTTTGTTTGATCCGACAGGAGCCCGGCCATCACGAGCGAGCCGCCGCTCGGCAGCTCGACGACAGTCTCGGCCCGGCGCACCTTGAGTGCAGGAATCGAGATGTTCGACAGAATAACCGCGCCCTGGTTGGAGAGCTCGCTCACCTCAGTCGAAACCTTCAGGCTGATGCGGCCCTCGGACATGACCACGGGAGTAAAGGAAAGCCCGATACCGAATTTCTTGAACTCCACGGAGATCGTGCCAAGCTGCTGGGCGATCGGGATCGGGAACTCGCCGCCGGCGAGGAAATTCGCGGTCTCGCCCGAGACCGCCGTGAGGTTCGGCTCGGCCAAAGTATGCAACAGGCCATCCGCCTCAAGCGCCCGGAGCACCGTTTGCACGCGGTTGCCCCCCTGCAGCCATTGCACGCCGCCGCCGGCGACACCCGGAGAGATGCCGGAGGGGGTTCCCAAGTCACTTGGAGCGGCTCCAAGAGGGTTGGGAATGAATGGTGCGATAACTCCCCCGCCTTGCGTGTTGATGGGGAAGGGAAGCTTGCTGAGCGCGGCAAAGGCAAAATTGCCCGAATTTATCAAGGTGCCGAGGTCGACGCCGAATTGCTTGATGATGTTGCGCTCCATCTCGACCACGGACACCTTGAGCAGCACCTGCTCCCGGTTTTCCACCGTGATCATGTTGATGACGTTGCTCGGCTCGTTCGTGCTGCTGCCGCCACCACCTCCACCACCACCCGCGCCCGCGGAGGTGCTGCTGGTGATGTTGATGGCCGTGCCGGCGCCGCTGTTGGAGCTGCCCGTCTCTTTGTCGAGCTCGCCGAGGAAGCTCGCAACGATTTCGGAGGCACGCGTGGAATCGAGGGGGGTCGTAACCGTGCCGGTGAGCACGACGCGCTCGCCGATACCCTGGACCTGGATTTTCGAGTTCGGAAGGAGGCGATTGAGCAGGTCGCTGAGCCCCGAAAGGTCGCGCTCGACGGTGACCTCGAGCGTCACAATCTGATGGCCGTCCTTGTCGGCAAAGAAGATGCTCGCTTCTCCGAGGTCGGTGCCGATCAGGTAGGCTCGTGTCGAGGTCTGCAGCACGGCATCGAGCTTTTTCGGATTGGAGACCATGACTTCGCGCATCTCACGCGGTAGCTCGACGATCATCGACTTGTTCAACCCAAGGCGAACCTGGCGGCTCACCGGAATGGCCTCCCGAGAATCGATGCGCAACACCGACCCGTGCTCCGAGTCGGCCGCTGCCGGATCCAGCATCACGAGCCCGGTGAAGGCGAGCGTGCAAATGCCAAGTAGTGCCAAAATCTTGCGTAAGGATGAGCCCATCGCCTCGCCTTTTCTTTGACCGATCCCCGCCACCCGCTGCCCCGTCAGTTCACGCCAAAGGCGCGGGTGGAAACGCCGTATTTCAACATCTTGACCGAGCTCGAATTGTTATCGCCGATCTTTGCGGTGGGCTCGACCTGGCCAGGTGTGGCATCGGCGAGGCTGCGCAACGACAGAGAGATGTCCCCCAAGGACTGGCCGAGCGCCAAGATCTCGGTCTGGCGCGGGGTGAGTTCGAGTGTCGCGGTCTTGCCAGTCGCAACCTTCTCCCCGTCCTTGTTCTCCAGTGTCTGGCCGATAGCGAGCACCCGAACGTTGCGTAGGATCGTGTCGCTCACATGCTCCTCCTTGTTTCCGACCTGCGCCCTTCGGGACAGAATAACGTCGACACGATCGTTGGGAAGGATGAAGCCGCCCGCAGAAGTCTCCTCCCGGATCGGGGTGGAGATGGCCCGCATCCCCGCGGGCAGGATGGCGGCCATGACCCCGCCCTCGCTCACCTTGATCAGCTTCTGCTCCTTGATGGGCTCGCCGGCGATGAATGGGGCGCGAGCGATGGCACCGGAAAGCTCGTTCGGAGCGTTAGGGTCGTTCGCCTTGCTGATGAGCCCGGGGGCGAGGCCTTCCGCGGGCCATCGCTGCCATTTCAGGTCGGCGGCGTGGACCGAATCACCGAGATTGATGTTGTTGGCGGCTACCAGAACGTCCACGGCGCCCACGGTCTTCTCGACCTCCATGACATCGCGCGGACCCGACACGATGCGCTCGGCAATCCAGGCAGCACCCAAGGCTGCGGTAATGGCGATTACGAGGACAATCATTCTTGCTCTTTTCATCACGAACTCGCTTCCTCGTGCCCCGGGCGTCCGCACAGACGAATGGGTTCACTCTGACTTCAAAATCTCAACGCGAAGTTAATGGCCGTGCCAAATTGGCTGAGCGCTGTCAGGGAGGGGCCGATCGGCCAAGGAAAACCAACCGCCCGAGCGAACATTTGGGGGCGGATCAAAGTGCTAGGACGCAGCCTTAGTTGGCGAGCGCCGCCATGAATGGTGTTTCCGGATAGACCAGCAACCCTGCGGCAGCGAGCGCGATGCCATAGGGAACGCCTTCCTTGGGATTGTGCAGGCGCAAGAGCCAGCCCTGGCTGGTCAAGACCGCAGGGAGCGGCATGCCGCGCAGGAATAGAAGTACCAAGGTTAGCGCGCCGCCGATGAGCGCGGTGATTAGACCGTAGGTGAGCAGCATCTCAGGTCCAAGCCAAAGGCACGTGGCCGCAAATAGCTTGGCGTCGCCGCCGCCGACCCAGCCAAACGCAAATAGACAGAAGCCAATGAGGAGCGCCACCGCCGCCGCCGAGACGTGAATTCCCACGTCGGTCCAGCCCATGCCGATCATCGGCGAGAGGACGAGAAAGCCAGCAACGAGCCCGACGGCAATACGATTGGGGACGGTCATCGTGAAGAGATCCGTCGCCGCCGCCAAGGCCATGCCGGCGGGAAAGACGGTGAGTAATAGAGCGTCCTTGATCATCGCTTTCCAAGAATGGCGATTTTGGGCCCAAGCCCTGAACCGCGTTGATTACTCGACTCAGTGGGCCACGACCACGCGGCCTATGTGGCCTTGTGGTCGTTTATGGGTTCGTGAGGTCGGTGACGACAGTGTTGAACAGAGTGTCCAGTTGACCGCCGACCTGGCCAAGGACGGTCACGATGGCTACGGCAATACCGGCAGCGATTAGGCCGTACTCGATGGCGGTCGCGCCCTTCTCGTCCGTAACGAAACGTTCAATCAACGTCTTCATCTGACACTCCCACGCTTTGCCTAAATTCTTGCCGCGCCCATGTGTACTCCTGTTACTTGCGGCGGCTCGAGCTGCGCCGAAGCTATAGCGGTCGCGTTACATGCAAGTTAAATCAATCTGAGAAATCGGCCGACTTACGGTTAAAAATTCATATATTGGCAGAGCGGTTAGTGAAAAATAATTAACTCAAACAAGTTGGGACGCTGGGGGCGCGCTTTTCCTTAATTTAATATTTACGAATGGCCGAGCCAAACCCGATGTGACCTTCGTTGTCTGTTAAGAGGTTTCATCTGTTTTTGCGGTCGGACGGCGTTTGGCTTGAGCGCCGACGGCGCGGGTCGGGCCTCCTGTCCCCGAGCGGCGCAGCCGTTTGTCAATCCTTTACCTTTTGCGGGTTTCATGGGAACGCGCTTAAGGTCAAAGGAACGCGTCATGCTCACGTCTGCCAAGCACCAGAGGGAGTTGCAGCTTCGCTTTGGTCTCCTGGTCGCGTCGCTGCTCTCTCTCGCAAGTGGCCCCGCGTTGGCAGCAAATGACGACGTCGACGTCACAATCGATCAAGCCACGCTTGTCCGCCTCGATCGGCCCGCTGCGGAGATCATCGTGGGCAATCCATCGATTGCCGACGTCGCAGTGCAGAGTGGTAAGCTCCTCGTGGTCACCGGCAAGTCGTATGGGCGCACTAATCTCATCGTGATCGACGCAGACGGCAAGCAGGTCATCAGCCGGTATCTGAGCGTGACTGAGCCCGGTCGTGGCTATGTCATGGTGCAGAAGGGTTCCGAGCAGTGGACCTATTACTGCGCGCCGAATTGCACGCCCTCTCTCGCCATCGGTGATTCCGCAGATCATTTCGACAAGGTGGAGAAGCAGATCGGGTCAAAGCAGTCGATGGGCCAATCGCAGGCAGAGGGTGCTGGTCCTGGGCGTTAGCCCTCATCAAATGGGGTCCGCTTCACCCACTCGGACTGTTTTAAGGTCCCCCTGCGCTACGCTGAACGGACCCCGTTCACGGAGCGACGGAACATCCTTCTTTTGCTTAGGAACGGGGTCCCGGCGCATTTTTCGTCTGAGGCTTCTCTGGACGCCGTTCCTCACACGCCATTCAAGATCGACTCCAGCTCATCGGCCGCCCACTTGGACGATGGCGGGACAGGGCACCAGCCTACTAGCGTCTTCATTGGCTCATGCGCTACTGCGCAATGCGCAACTCGCTTAAGCCTTGCGCGATGTCCTGGAAGATGCCGGCCAGCTGGGCGTTAGTAGGCGAGTTATAGAAGTAGTCTGGTTCGGTGGCGCAGTTCAGCAGCACCGTCTGGCTTGCGCTCGTCACCTGGAAGCCGATGGTGTAGAGCCGAATGCCCAGGGCCTTGATGGCGTTGCATACGGTTATCGTTTTGCTGTCGAGGGTTGCTTCGGCATTGCTGCCGCTCGTGTTGCCGAGGTGCCCGTTCTTGGCAAAGCCGAAGGCATTGTAGAAGGACTTGTCGAAACCGTCCGCGGCGCCGCCCCCGACATCATTCTGACCATCGGTCAATAGCACGACGGCCTTGACGGTCTTGTCATTATCGTAGGCAGCCCCTTCGGTGAAGGGCGGCGTTGGAGAGATCACCCGCCAGCCCCAAAGCAGACCGGCGGGGAGGACGGTGCTACCCTTTGGCTGTAAGGCATCGATGGCGGCGTCCACCGTAGCTTGGTCGTTAGTAAGCGTCGTGATCGGGGCTGGCGGACAATTGAAGTCAGGGCCGGTCGCCGTGCTGGGCACGTTCTTGCCCGTGTACTTGCCGGTGTAACACTGGCGCTTGTCGCTGTCGCTAGTGCCAATAAAGCAGGTGGCGCCGGTGTAACTGCCGTCGCTCAGATAGTTGTTGGAGAAGCTTGAGCTCGTGTCGGGCTCATCCGGTGCAAAGTAAGGGGCCCATAGCGTATTCGGCGTACCTGAGCTCGGTGGATCATCGGTGAGTTCGTACGGCGCTCCGTTTCCCCCGCTTCTCTCGCGTACGCAGCCAGCCCAGCTGCGATTCTTGAGACCCTTGGGACTATAAAGGTCCAGGACTTTCACCGGCGGTGATTTAATGAAATCCTCATAGCTGATTTTGCTCGCGGCCGTCGTATCGAGCCAGCCGGAATTGAGGTTGGCGACACCGATATTCACCGCCGCCGCGAAGGGCACAACGCCGACCTTGAGGGTGTCGGAGGTGGACTTACCATTGAACAGCGTGGTCATCATTTGCTTCGCCGCAGTCTGCAAGGCACCGATCTTGCCGTTGCTAGCCATGGATCCCGTGGTGTCGAGAACAAGTACGAGCTCAAGATTGCGCAGCTTCTTGGTGATCGTGCTTGTGGCTCCAACGTCGATATGGTCGATATTCGCCATCCTCATGAAGGTGGTCTGGACCGTCCCGGAAACGCTCACAGTGATATTGTCCCCGGAAAAGCTCACATTCAGTTTGCCGACTGTGCCGAGCTTCGAGGGCGGGTAATTGGCATCGAAGTATTGTTGCGCCTTGGTCGTCATCTCCGCCTGGGTAAGATCGATCCAGGATCCTATGGCGAGCCCAGAGGCGTCTGCTGCGTCGCCCATGCGCTGATGCACGAGTGCGGCGCGGCCATAGTCGACCGCCGCTCCCGTGGCGAGGAGCATGGGAATCAGCGCGAAGCCGAACAGGATCGCGACATTGCCGCCGCGCTCTCTGGCGAAAGCCCTAAGAAGCGGGCTCGACCGTTTCAGCATTTGTGTCACCCCTTGTTGGACTTGTCATAAGTACTCGTGCTCAGGGCGTACAATCTATCTACGCAATTCCTTACTTTTCATCACCCGATTTACTAAAATACGTTTCAATTATTACTCTAATTTACCTTAGATTATATTTGCTGACAATTTACCTTATTTATAACATGGCCTGCGGATTCACCGCTTGTTAATCGCGACGACGCTATGGCTATGATGCACCCCGAAATGGAGGGGGACTATTGAGCACGGCGAAGAGACACTTGAGTATCCGCAGCGCAAAAACGGGGCGGCCCTTCTGGGGCGACGCGTCGGGCGCCTCCGCGCTTGAATTTGCACTGGTCGCCCTTCCGTTCACCCTCTTGCTCTTGGCCGTGCTGGAGGTGGGTATCGTCTATTTTGCCACTTCCGAACTCGATAACGCGGTCGTCGAAGGAGCACGCCTTATTCGTACAGGCCAGGCGCAGAACCAAAATTTCGACGCCAGTGCATTCAAGACGAAAGTCTGCACGCACCTCAGCGCGCCGATCCGCTGCTCTGGCCTCATGCTCGACGTGCGTCATTTCTCGAACTTCAGCAGCATCAACCTCACCAATCCGCTCGACGCCAACGGCAACCTCAAGACGACTTTCAGCTACGATCCTGGCGTCGGCGGCGATGTCGTTGTGGTCAGGGCTTTCTACGATTGGGGCCTCACGGCAAAGCTGCCGAAGGAAATCGCTCTCAGTAATATGAGCAACGGCGACCGGCTGTTGATTTCCACCGCCGCCTTCCGCAATGAGCCATTCCAAACGCCATAGGACGGGACCGTGAGCCGAATTGAACCTAGAAAAACTTGGTGCAATCGAAAGACGCGATGGTTTTGCCGGGCGCTGTCGGATCGGCGCGGCGTTTCTGCCATCGAGTTCGCGTTCATCGCGCCGGTGCTGATCGCCCTCTATGTCGGCGCGGTCCAGCTCGGAAACGCTCTTACAATAAATCGTCGCGTCTTTTCGGTGGCGAGCACCACGGCCGACCTCGCCGCGCAAGTGAAGTCCGTCTCTACGGGGGACTTGCAGGACATCACGTCTGCGGCAAGCAGCATCCTCACGCCCTACTCGACGGCGCCTCTCAAGATCGTGGTGTCAAGTGTGGTCGCCGACAACAAGAACACCACAACGGTCGACTGGAGCTATGCCACCAATGGGGCGACCCCACGCGCCAAGAATTCTGGGGTTACGCTACCGGCAGGGCTCACTCAGGCGAATAGCAGCGTGATCATGGCCGAGGTGACCTATGCCTTCACGCCCCTCCTCAACCTCAGCGGCTATTTCAATCCCGGCCCTTTCACCATGGGCAGAACGTTCTACGAACGCCCGCGCCTGAGCTTTACGGTGAAGATGACGAACTGAGGCTCACTTGCGCAGTGCCCGCAAGTGTGGGCGCATTCAAAAGCTCGGCCCAGAGGTCGTACTCGTCGGCATGGACGACGCGAACACGCAAGCGATCACCCGGCGCAAGGCCCGTCTCACCGTTGAGATAGACGCGACCGTCGATCTCAGGTGCGTCCCAGTGAGAGCGTGCGATGGCGCCTTCCGCATCGACCTCATCGATGATCACCTCGATCGTCTTGCCCACGCGCGTAGCCAACACGGCCGCGCTGATCGCCTGCTGATGCTGCATGAGACGCGCGTAGCGCTCCTCCTTGACTGCCTCGGGCACGTGGTCGGGCAGCGTATTGGCGGCGGCACCGTCCACGTTCTCATATTTGAAGCAGCCGACGCGCGCGAGCCGCGCCTCGCTCAACCAATCGAGCAGGAGCACGAAGTCCGCTTCCGTCTCACCGGGAAAGCCCACGATGAAGGTCGAGCGTAGCGCAAGATCAGGGCAGAGTTTGCGCCAGCGGCCGATGCGCTCCAGCGTCTTCTCCTGATGGGCGGGGCGGCGCATGGCCTTCAGCACCTTCGGGCTCGCATGCTGGAAGGGGATGTCGAGATAGGGCAGCACCCGACCTTCCACCATCAGCGGCAAGACCTGGTCCACATGGGGATAGGGATAGACATAGTGCAGCCGCACCCACGCGCCCAAGCTGCCCAGCGCCTCCGCCAGGCTCAAGAAGCGCGCCGCATGCTCTCGCCCTCGCCACTCGCTCTTGGCATAGCCGAGGTCGAGCCCGTAGGCGCTCGTGTCCTGGGAGATGACGAGCAGCTCCTTGACGCCCGCCGCGACGAGGCGCTCCGCCTCGCGCAGAACCTCCCCTATCGGCCGGCTCTTCAGGCGCCCGCGTAAGCTCGGAATGATGCAAAAGCTGCACGCATTGTTGCAGCCTTCGGAAATCTTCAGATAGGCGTAATGGCGCGGCGTGAGCCTGATGCCTAGCGGCGGCACCAGATCAAGGAAGGGATCGTGGGGCCGGGGCACGGCTGCATGCACGTGTTCCACCACGGCCTCGTATTGGTGCGGGCCGGTGACGGCGAGCACGTCGGGATAGGCTGCAAGGATGCGATCCGCCTCGACGCCGAAGCAGCCGGTGACGATGACCTTGCCATTCTCGCTAAGGGCTTCGCCGATGGCGGCCAGTGACTCCGCCTTGGCGCTGTTGAGGAAGCCGCAGGTGTTGACCACAACCGCATTCGCGCCCGCATAGGTCGTCGAAAGCTCATAGCCTTCGGCGCGGAGCCGCGTGATGATGCGCTCGGAATCGACCAGCGCCTTGGGGCAGCCGAGGCTGACGAAACCGATTTTCGGCGCATTGGCGTTGAGCGGGACAGATTTGGGCGGGACCGGCTGCATGGCGCCCTTATAGGCAGGCGGGAGCCGCCCGTCGAGCTAAGAGCGGCACGTGCTCAGGCGCTGTGAGCGCAGGCGGTGACGGGGGAGCGCGGCGCATGGGACAGCGCGGGCTTGAGGGCTTGCTCACCAAGCGGGGGGGTCGTCTGTTTCTGGCTCGTTTCGGCCGCGGCGTTCGTTGCGATGCTTTGGGCCGTGGCACCGGGCCGCACGCTACAGGACGCGCTCTCGGCGGAGATGCTGCAGGGCCACCTTTCGGGCGGCTATCAGCTCAGGAACCCGCCGCTCTATGAATGGCTGCTGTGGGGCGTGCAGCTTCTCGCCGGCCCAGGTCCACTGTCCTATCTTTTGCTCCGCTACGCGCTGATTGCAGCCGCCGGCATCCTGTTCTATTTCGCGGCGCTGCGCACGACCGCCGACGCCCGCGTCGCGGCCGCCTTCTCCTTCTCCCTCGTGCTCTTCTTCTGGTTCGGCTGGGAGTCCCACCACAGTGTCTCCCATTCGCTCGCCATGATCGTGGCGGTGCTCGCGTTCTGGTTGGCTGCGCTCGGCTATGCCGATCGGCCGCGCCTCGCCCGCGCCTTCGGGCTTGGGCTCACCATCGGTGTCGGCATCATGGCCAAATGGAGCTTTCTCCTCGTGGTGGCGAGCCTCGGCGTCGCGTTTGCGCTTGACCGGAAGAGGCGAGGCATATTCGCAGACCCGCGCTCGTTCGCCATCCTGGTGGGTGCCGCGCTGCCGGACATCCCGCACCGCGGAGCAGCCCCCCGCCAAGCCGGCTGTTCCGGCCCCTCGGCGTGACCCCCGACCCGGGCACGATCGAGGACGTGACGGTAGACTGGCAGCGGCCGCTGATCGGCAAGACGCGGCGATCGGTCTGGCACCTGTTGCGGGATGGATCGGCCGAGGAGGCCTGCCGGCGCTTCGCGGGCGCCGGCCGGCTGTGAGGGCGGCAAGTCAGCGAGGGTGGGGAATGGCTAGCGGAGGATGCGATCCACGTCGGGATCGCTTGGCTCCTCGTCCGGCTCCTCGCTCCCTTGCTGCGGGGCCGCGCCTGCCTTCGGCTGTGCTTTACTGGAAGGCGGCGGTGCATTTTCCGGCGCGCCGTCTTCGGTGCCTTGCTCGCTTCCATGCGGACCGATGCGGACCGAGCCCAATAGCCGCCCGATCGCCTCGCCGACCGGCTTGCCCTTGAACTTCTTCTGGATCACGTCGCCCAACTGCTTGACGGTTTTCGATGCCTGCCCGGGGTTGGCAAACATGCCCTTGATCTCGGGCTTGAAGGTGGGATGAGCGAAGGGACCCTCGACGCGTACCGGCACGCTGAGGCCTGCGAGGTCATTGGCGCCTCCCTTGCCTTGAGGGCCGGCCACGATCTGCGGCTGCGTGAGGAAGTCGATGCTGCCTGTCACAATATCCACCGTGCCTCGGGCGGTAACTTGCAAGAGCGGGCTCGTTACCTGCAAGTTGCTCGTTTCGGCGAGGCCGCTGGCGATGGTGAAGCTGCCGCTCAGATCGCTGAAGGCCGTCTTGGCATCGGGTCCCTGCTGCAAGTTGGGAATCTGGCCCGAGCCGATCGCGTTGATGAACGCGGTGAGGTCGATGCCTTTGATGGCACCGTCGCTCATGGCAAGGTTGGCTTTGCCGGCGAGCGACGACGTGACCGCGGCTGCGGTCGTTCCCGCGCCGCTCAGCTGCAAGGAAACCTTGGCATGGCCTTCGAGCAAGCTAAACGCCGCGGCGTCCTTAAGCAGCGGTTCAGCCGAAACTCCGTCGAGGGCAAAATCGCTGGTGAAACTCGCGACCGGCTTCGATACGTCGAGGGTGAGCGTACCGCTGCCATGGCCATCATAGAGTTCCATGCTGCCCAAGGTTGCAACCAACACCCCGTCGTGAAAGGTGAACCCCAGTGCGCTTGGCCCGACGGTGAGATGCGCCACCTGCGTCTGGCGCACGTTCAAATTGACGTCGGCGTCGAAATTGGCGGGGGCCGCGAGCGGAGCGGACTGTGGTCCCGGTTCCGGCGCGGGCGTCTCAAGGCGGGCTTGCGGGGGAGCGGCGTCACCCTCAGGGTGAGACGCGCCAGCGTCGGGTGCAGGGGGCGGCTTGCCGGCTTCGGCGCCTGCTATCGCCAGATGCCTGGATGCGCCGTCCAGGAACGGACTGAGGTCGAGGCGGTCGAGCGCGAGGGCCGCGCGGACGTGCGGACGTGGGCTCTTCAGGGCGACCACCGCCTGGCCCTGCCCGGTGGCATGGGACAGCGCAAAGCGTATCTGACCGAAGGTGATGGTGTCGTCCTTCCATGCGACGTGGCTCGCAAGCTCGCCGCTGCCGATGGCTGTGGCCGAGGTAGGCTTCTCCTTCAGCCAAGCAAGCAGCGAGGGAATCGACTGCGACTTGGCGTTGAGCTCGCCGTCGGCGCTAAAGCTCGGCCGCGTCGTGACATTGCCATCGAACGTGGCCTCAATCGCCTGCATCTTGAGGGAAAGTTCGAGCCGGGCCGCATGTTGCTGGCCGAGATCGGCGGGCGTGGTCAGCGTCAGGTCGAAGCCGGTTGGCTCGTCCTTCCATTTGAACTCGCCGTGGGCGGTGAGCGGATCGGTCGAATGGGGAAGGCTTAGATTAGCATCGATATGCTCGATGCGTCTCTCGTTGCCCACGTTATCATAGACGATGCGCACGGTGCCGTCCTCGATGCGCACATCCTCCAATCTGATGTCGCGGCGCATCGACCCGGCCATTTCGGCCGCCGCAAATTTGTTCGCGTGCACGACAGGGGCCGCCTCTCCTCGTCTCTCCGGCACCGCCTCTTTCTCCGGCGCCGATACTGGCTCAAGCGCGGCCGCGTCTGGCTTAAGCCGCACAATGAGCACGGGCCGAACCATCACCACGCGCCGCGCGTCGACCTGCCGGCTCAGCAATTGAAGGAAGCCGAGATCGAGTTCGAGCTGGGCGATGGAGAGATCGGACGTGCCGGCACGCGCTTCGGGGTCGGTGATGGTGGCGTCGCTGAGCACGATATGGGGGTTGGGCAAAAACAAGAGGGAGGTCGAGCCATTGACCTTCAAGTCCCGGCCGCTCTGCTCCTTGACGCGCGCAGCAATCCGGTCGCGCACCGCATCCGCCGAGATGAGGAGGTTGACGCCAATGAGCGCCACCACGAGAAAGACGGCGACGCCGGCAAGGATCTTGAGGAAGAGTTTCATCGTGTCCGCAACTTGCCTGCGACCAGAACCGGCGCGAGCCCTTGGGCAAGGAAGTCAAATCGACCTGAGCGCGGCAAAGATTAGACCGACAAATAAGGTGAGAATACGCCCGCGCCCGAGAGCGTTGGAGCGTCTTTCAAGCACCAGAACCGCGTGGTTGTCACATTAAGCGGAAGAGACCTGCCGCTCCAGATCGCCCGCAGGGTCGCCGATCGCCAGCCAGACTTTCCTGTTGGTTAAAGGCATTGCGGCCTTACAGCGAGTTCACGAAGGCAACCAGACGGTCGCGGTCGGCCTTCGAGAGCTTGGCGTAGGCGTCGCGCGAGGCCTGCCCCTCGCCGCCATGCCAGAAGATGGCCTCGGCGATGGAGCGGGCGCGGCCGTCATGCAGGAACAAGGTGTGACCGTTGACCGTCTGCGTGAGACCGATGCCCCAAAGCGGCGGCGTTCGCCACTCGCTCCCCGTCGCCACGCCCTCGGGCCGGTGATCGGCTAGGCCCTCGCCCATGTCGTGGAGCAGGAGATCGGTATAGGGCCAGATCAACTGGTGGGACAGATGCGGCTGACCGGGCAACTCGCCGGTGATGAATTTCGGGCGATGACAGCTGGCGCAGCCGACCTGGTAGAACAGCGCCTTGCCCTTGAACACCCCGGGATCGTCGGGCTTGCGGCGCGGCGGGACGGCCAAGTTCTTGGAATAGAAGACTACAAGCTTGAACAGATCGTCGCCGAGCTCGACGTTCTGATATTGCGGACTGTCGCCGTTGGGCGCGTCGAGACACTCCTTCTCCTTTTCGGTGCAGTCGCCGGAGTGGAACGGCATGAGCGTGGTGGAAAGTCCGATGTCTCCGGCCGCCGCTTCCGCCGCCTGCTGGGTGATGGTAGGAACGCCTGCCTTCCAGCCGAAGCGGCCGAGCATCACCTTCTGCTGTTCGCGCGACCAGACTTGATTGGGCCGGCCGGAGATGCCGTCCTTATTGGCGTCGTCGGGATCGGCCCAACTCAGGATCTGTTCCTCGGGGACGGCTTCCAACAGTCCGAGCCCAATCATGGGCGGCGCCACGCGCGGGGAGATCATGGTGTCGGGGCGCATCGGCCCGTAGCCAAGATCGACGATCTTGTAGGTGGGCACGCGCATATGGACGGTCTCGCCGCCGGCCAGCTTCTCCGACACCTCCTTATATGAAGTGTCAAGGCGCCCTTCCGCCTTGAGACCCTGGATCGAGAGGTCCTGCAGCTGGCCGCCATAGGTGGGCTCCGGGATCGAGTTCACGCTATGGGCTTCGAGCTTGCCTTTCTCCTCGTCGCTCGCGGCGGGAACCGAGAGGCGAACGAGCATGGAATGGCTGTCGTCTGGAACGCCGGGCGAGAGCGGCGGATGGCCGCGGCCGTCCTTCAGGTGACAGTTCTGGCAGGCGCGGGAGTTGAACAAGGGTCCCAGCCCGTCGGAGGCATCGGTCGAGGACGGCGCCGACACCCAATCCTTGCGGAAGATGGCGTTGCCGATCTTGAAGTCGAGCTCGTGCTTGATCTCCATATTGCCGGAGGAATTGGAGAAGGCGTTGGTGTTGTCCACGCTGCCCCGCGATGTGGCGCCGCCGCCTGGGTTCTCCTCCCCCGCCTCGGGCCGCGAGAAATCGGTCGTAGGGACGAGCACGGTGTCGTAGGCGGTCGCGTCCGCGCCAAGGCTCTGCCAGACGCCGGCAATGAGGGGCAGCAATGCTCCTCCTGCCACGGCGAGGCGCCGCGTGAGGCTGAGCTTGCGTATTGATGCGGGTCCTGGTGCGGACCCGCGCGACTGGAACCGAGCAGCGATGGAGAGCCTAGTCCTTCATCAGAAATTGAGCGTCGTGCGCGCCCCGAACACCGCTGCATTTTCTACCGCGCCACTGCCTGACGCGTCGGGCACATTGCCGCCGGGCTGCCAGAAGTATTGGAAGTCTGGTTGCAGCGTCCATCCGGGCTTGAGCTGCGCCGTATAGCAGATCTCCAACACTGCCTCGGAGGTTCGCGCCGCGGGCAGACCCGAGTCGATGTCGAAGCCATGCACCTGATCGGAGACGCCGGTATAGGCGAAGCCAATGCCGAGGGAGTCGTCGGCCCGGTGCGGAATCATGCCTGAGAATGTGATCCCGGCCTCAGCGTAGAAGTTCACGAGATTTTGGGCCGACGGCGCGCCCATGATGCGTCCGAACAGGCCAACGCCTTTGGTGTCCTCGCTTCCAGGCAGTCGCCAGACGAGCTGGTCGATGATGCCATAGATGCCCCAGTCGCCGTCGATCGGACGCCCCCGATTGAGTGTGGCGGCGATGGGCAGATCGTCTGAATCGAGGCGCTCATTCGGGAAAGTACCGAAGTGATTCCAGCCGCCCACCTTGACGGTTCCCGGCAGTTGCCCCGTTCGATTGTATTTATAGCTGCCTTCGACCATCAGCAGCGCCGGACTATCAAGATTGAAATCAAGACCGTCGCTGTTGCAGACCTGCGGGTTTTCGTTGGCGCAGTTGGGGTTCGCGGGATCGCCGTTGTACACCCCGATCATGAGTTTGAGGTCGTCGCTCGGCCTGATCGCCACGCGCACCCCCGGCGTTGCCAACGGATAGGCGGGACCGCCGCCCGGCAAATCGGCGGCGGCGATCTCGGGCCAGCCAAAGGTGCCATTCAGAAAGTAGGAATAGCTGTTCGAGAGGATGAACTCCTGATCGGCGGCAAGCTGTCCAACCTTTACCGCGAGGACATCGTTGAACATGTGCTGCTCGACCCAAAGCTCAAATAAGCGTGTGGATGGAGTAGCCTCGAGATTGCTGACCGGCATTAGGCTGCCGATGTTATCGGCGGTGATGCTGTTGCCATGAATTT
This sequence comes from uncultured Alphaproteobacteria bacterium, assembly GCA_963741155.1. Lineage (GTDB taxonomy): Bacteria > Pseudomonadota > Alphaproteobacteria > Rhizobiales > Methyloligellaceae > Methyloceanibacter. Next base: position 77,188 of record CAVUHA010000004.1, read on the forward strand.
GGAAGGCGCTGGTGGACAAACAAAGTCCCTTCCATAGTCCCATCTTCTTCAGGTCGGCATTCAAATAGAGCGTGAGCACGCCGTCATATTTTCCACCCTGCTTGATGCCCCCCGTATTGGTGAAGGCTTCCCCCACGTAGGAACCGCCGAGTCCTATTCCGACATCCGCCAACGACTTGCGCATATGGGCCACGTCGATCGGAGTGAAGACACCGTCGGGGATGCCGCTGTCGGTGACCCCGCACCCAGCATCGGCGCGCGCCGCTGCGGGCAGCGCCAAGGCCGCAGTAGCCGCGACCAAGCCGGCCAGAAGCACTCTCGGCGTGGTCCGCCATCCACCCATGTCATCAGCCCCAATGCTTCTCTGTCTGGCTATCATGCATGCTCAAGGTCCCGTTTACTGGGCTTCTCCGCTGGCGCCGGCCGCTTTGCGCTCCTCGCCCACCTTGCCGGAACGGTCCAAGCTGTCGGAGCGTTCGAACTGAATCGCATGTAGAGCAAGCGCCGCGACGCCGCGCTCGAAGGACTTCGTCTGATCGAGTAGCGCGTCGATGGCGTGCTGCACCATGGCGTTCCCCGCCTCGTTGCCCTCGCCGATCATCTGGTCGTAGTTCTCGATCGTCACGCCGCGGCGATAGAGGTCAGTCATGACATCCAGGGTCGCGTCGAGCTTCGCCCGCGTCTCGGCGTCTACGTCGGGCGCCTTGGCCTTGACGAGGTCGGACACGCTCGGACCCTCTACCACCGAGCCATCGGCGCGACGGTAGCGGCCGAGATAGACGTTGCGGACGCCGAGCGCATCGAAATAGTGGGAGGCGAAGGTGTTGTCGGAAAAGCAGTCATGCTCCTCCTCCGGATCGTGGATCATGAGCCCGAGCTGCATGCGCTCCCCGGCGAGTTCGCCATAGGACAGGCTGCCAAGCCCAGTCAGGATGGCGGTCAAGCCCGCCTCGTCGCTCCCATCCATGAGCGTCTTGCGCGCTAGCCCGCCGGGCGACCATTGCGCGGTCATCCAGGCGAGGTCGTCGACGAGGAGGTCGGTGACGGTGCCCAGATATGCGGCGCGCCGGTCGCAATGGCCGTGCGTGCAGGCCTTGAGGCTATAGTCGCTCGCTGGCCGGTTGCCGGCGCCGGGTCCGGTGCCGTTCAGGTCCTGACCCCAGAGCAGAAACTCGATGGCGTGATAGCCGGTGGCCACGTTCGCCTCGACGCCGCCTGCCTCTTGGAGCTTGTCGGCGAGCAGTTCCTTGGTGATCTTGGAAGCGTCGATCGTCTTGCCACCGATGGTGAGCGAGGGGCTGGCGATAACGTCGGCGGCGTAAAGCTGGTTCTCGGAGGAATCGTTCTTGTAGGCGTCGGACACATAATCGATGAGACCCTCATCCTGCGGCCAGGAATTCACCCTGCCTTCCCAGTCGTCGACGATCTTGTTGCCGAAGCGGAAGGCCTCGGTCTGCATGTAGGGCTGGCGCGCGGCGATCCAGGCGGCGCGGGCGGCGCGCAAATTGGCGTCGGTCGGCTGCGCCAGTAGCGTATCGACCGCGAGCTTCAGCGTCTTGGCGGTGCCGAGCGCATCCTCGTAGCCGGCTTGCGCGATGTCCGCATAGGTGGTGAGCACGTCCTTGACGGTCGGCTCAGCCGCGGCGGCCGGCGAGTCAGCGAGGCCAAGCATCATGGCGGCGGCGGCCAGGGCGCGCGCCGCGGATGGTGTCGAAAGCATCAGCACTCCCTGATCCTCAACAGCCCCCAGACCGACCGCCCGTCCCGGCTTCGGCCAGCAAGGCTCGCGCACGGCGCGGGCAGGATGCGGCGGCCCGAAAGCTTCGGACCCGCGGACCGCCGCAAGGTAGAGACAGGGGAGCGCCATTGCCGGGGCGCTCCAGGCACCCGGGCGATTGCTCGGAAACCTTGCGCCGAGCGTAGTCCAGGACCTAACATGCACGTAGTGAAATCTTCTCAGCGGAATAGCTGCAGCTCATGCACCTAAAAGAGGTCGACGCCAATCTGCTGGTCATCCTCGATGCGCTGCTGGTCGATGCGAGCGTCACCCGCGCCGGCGAGCGGCTGGGGCGGAGCGCATCCGCCATCAGTCACGCGCTGGCCAGGCTGCGCGAGATCTTCGCCGATGAGCTATTCGTGCGCGCCGGGCAGCGGCTCGTGCCAACGGCCAAGGCGCTCGAGCTTGCGCCCACGGTCCACGTCATCCTCGCCGGCATGGAAAGTCTGCTCCGCCCCAACAAACCGTTCGATCCTTCCCTCGAAGAACGCGACTTCGCGACGGCGGCGAGCGAAGCCGGCGAACTGATCCTGGTGCAGCCGCTGCGGCAGCGCCTCGAGGCGAGGGCGCCCGGCGTGCGGTTGAGCTGGACGCCCGCACAAGGACCGGAGAGCATCGACGCGCTCCGGCAGGGCCGTTGCCATTTCGTCATCGACATCGAGGCGATGGAGCTGCCCGCGCCGGATATCCGCGTGCTCAAGCTGTTCGATGACGGCCTCGCAACGCTCGCGCGGCCGGGCCATCCCTTGAGCAGGCGAAAGCCTCGACCGGCAGCGTTTGCCGCAAGCGACCACATCGGCGTGAACTCGTTGCCCACGATCGCGCTGCTCGATCGCGGTCTCGCCAAGCACGGGCTCAACTGTACGATCTCCGCCCGCGTATCCTCGGTGCTGGTGGGACTGCTGCTCGCGCTGAACAGCGATGCGCTGTTGACGCTGCCAGCGTCGCTGGCCCTGATCCTGGAGCGGCAGTTTTCGCTAGTCCGTATCGCGCAACCCGTGCAAGACATCGCCGTCCCCGTACAGCTCCTCTGGCATTCGAGCTATGACCGCGACGAGTGTCACCAATGGGTGCGGGCAGAGTTGGCGAACCTCGCAAGCGAGACGCTCGCGAGCGAGGCGAGCGCTTAGCAGGGTTCAAGATGAGGCGCGGAGACAGGCGCTCGCGCCCCTTGGCGAATAGGCCGCGGGGCCCCTGGCTTCCGTCACAATGCTCAACTACCATGCGCGGGCGTACCCGCCTTGCCGAGGGCGGGACCAGGAGAAAGTCAATGCTCGCATGGTTTCGCGCTGGCGTGACCGCCGCGCTGCTCGTTTTCGCCCACGCCCCCGCCCAAGCCGCTGACAAGGCCTTTCAAGACGACACTCTCGACGACGCCGCGATCACTCTTCAGGCTGATCTGAAGGATGAGGCTGGAACCGTCGCGAAGCCGGTCCCTCAGCTCAAGAAGGACGCCGACGCCGCCATCAAGAAGAACGACCTGAAGGCAGCGGCCGACGTCTATGTGCAGATCGTCACCGTGGCGCCGAACGACGCGCAAGCCTGGCGGCGGCTCTCTGATCTCTGGCTCAAAATTCCCACCAGCGACGACGATGACGGCAGCACGCGCTTCGAGCGGGCGACGACAGCGGCCTACGTCGCCTACCAGCGGGCCGCCACCGCCGCCGGGGAGGCCGACGGCCTGATCATGCTCGCCAATGCCTATGGCAAGCGCAACGATTGGCGCCCGGCGCTGAACGCGCTCAAGCTCGCGCTCAAGCTGAATGAGACACCGGACCTCAAGACCACCTACGACGCTCTGCGTGAGAAATACGGATTCCGCGTATCAAACTTCAGCGTCGATTCCGATGCGGCAAGCCCTCGCGCCTGCTTCCAGTTCACCGAGGCCTTGCCCAAGCGCACCGACTTTTCGCCCTACGTCGCGGTGGCCGGCGAGGACAAGCCCGCGCTCTCCGTGGACGACCAGCAGCTCTGCGTCGAGGGGATGAAACATGGCGAAAGCTATGCGATCACGCTCCGCGCCGGGCTTCCCTCGACGGTGGATGAAAGCCTGCTCAAAACAGCCGACTTTAATATCTATGTGCGCGACCGCAGCCCCCTCGTGCGCCTCTCCGGCAAGGCCTATGTGCTGCCGAAGACGGGCATGCGGGGCATCCCGCTCGTCACAGTCAACACCGACGCGGTCAAGGTGGCGATCTACCGGGTTGGCGACCGCAGCCTGATCGACACGGTGCTCGGCGGCGATTTCGAGCGCAACCTCTCGGAATACTCACTTAACGACATCGCCGATCAGAAGGGCGAGAAGGTGTGGACCGGTGAGCTCAAGGTCGAAAAGGAGCTCAACACCGAGATCACCACCGACTTCCCCGTGAGCGAGGCGGTGCCGAGCCTTGCGCCCGGCGTCTATCTCCTGGCCGCCACGCCCGCCAATGTCACGACCGAGGAGTATACCGAGCGCGCCACGCAGTGGTTCGTCGTCTCCGACCTCGGCCTCGCCGCCTACTCCGCCAACGACGGCATCCACGCCTTCGTCAATTCACTCGCCACCACCGCGCCGGTCGGTAGTACCGAGCTGCGCCTCATCGCGCGCAACAACGAGGTGCTGGCGGTCAAGAAGACCGGCGCCGACGGCGCGGTCACCTTTGAGCCGGGGCTTGCCCGTGGCGAAGGCGGACTTTCGCCGGCACTGCTGATTGCCTCAAGCGCCGCCGGTGACTATGCGTTTTTGAGCCTGAAGGCGTCGCCCTTCGACCTGACCGATCGGGGCGTGGCGGGTCGCGACGCGCCGCAAGGGCTCGACGCCTTCGTGTTCACCGAGCGCGGCGTCTACCGCACCGGCGAGACAGTGTACGTCACCGCGCTGCTGCGCGACGCGCGAGGGATCGCCGCAACCGACGTGGACCTCACGCTCGTGATCGAGCGGCCCGACGGGGTGGAGTATCGCCGCAGCGTCGTCCCCGATCAGGGGCTTGGCGGCCGGTCGCTCGACGTGCCGATCATAGCGTCAGCGCCCACCGGTACCTGGCGGGTCGCGGCCTACACAGACCCGAAGCGGCCGGCCATCGGCGAGGCGAGTTTCCTGGTCGAGGACTATGTGCCGGATCGGCTCGAATTCGACTTGACGACGGCCGCCGCCAGCATCTCGCCCTCGGCGCCCGCCGAGCTCGCAGTCGACGGACGGTTCCTTTATGGCGCGCCGGCTTCCGGGCTCGATCTCGAAGGCGAGGTGCAGGTGGTGAAGGCCGCCGAGTGGCCGGGCTTCGCGGGCTACGTCTTCGGCCTCAACGAGGACGGGGACGAGGAAGAAGGTGAGGCGGAGAGCACGCCCCTTGCGGACCTGCCGCAGACGGACGCCTCGGGCAAGGCCAAATTCTCGGTCGAGCTCGGCAAGGTTCCCGTCTCCACGCATCCGCTGGAAGCGCAGATCGCGGTGCGCATGGCGGAGCCGGGCGGACGCGCCATCGAACGCAAGCTCACGCTCCCCGTGGTGCCGCAAGGCGCCATGATCGGCGTGAAGCCGCTGTTCACCGGCAGCGCGCTTGGCGATCAAGACACGGCCCGCTTCGACGTGGTCATGGTAGCCCCCGACGGCAAGCCCATGACCAAGACGGGATTGCACTGGCAGCTGCTTAGAGTTGATTCCAAATATCAGTGGTACCGCAGCAACGGCTATTGGCAGTACGAGCCCATCAAGGTGACGCGGCGCGTCGCCGACGGCACCATCGACGCCGCCCCCGACAAGCCCGGCCATATCGCCGTGCCGGTCACCTGGGGCCGCTACCGGCTTGAAGTGACCAGCGCCGACCCGCAAGGGCCGGAGACTTCCGTCGGCTTCGACTCCGGCTGGTACGCTGAAGCCACTGCCGATACGCCTGATCTGCTGGAGATCGCGCTCGACAAGCCGGAATACAAACCGGGCGACGCCATGACCGTCGCCGTCACAGCGAGGACCGCGGGCAAGGTGACGCTCGCCGTGATCGGCGATCGCCTGATCACCACCACGACCACAGATGTCGAGGCCGGCACGGCCAAACTGCTGCTCACCGTGGGTGAGGATTGGGGCACGGGCGCCTATGTGCTCGCCACCCTGCGCCGTCCCTTGGACGAGAAAGCAGAGCGCATGCCCGGCCGCGCCATCGGCGTGCAGTGGTTCGCCATCGATAAATCCGCGCATACGCTCGGGCTGGCCATGGACCTGCCCGATCTCGTGCGCCCCGAGACGATGCTCCACGTGCCCATCAAGCTTGCCGGCCTTGCGCCGGGTGAGGAGGCACGCATCGTGGTGTCGGCGGTCGATGTCGGCATCCTCAACCTCACCAACTACAAGGCGCCGGCGCCTGAGGACTACTATCTCGGCCAGCGCAAGCTCGGGGCGGAAGTCCGCGACCTCTACGGCCAGCTGATCGATGGACTGCAAGGCACCAAGGGCCAGATTCGCACGGGCGGTGACGGCGGGGGCGAAGAGCTGCAAGGCAGCCCGCCGACGCAAGCGCCCTTCGCGCTCTATTCCGGCATCGTCAGCGTGGGCAAGGACGGCACCGCCGAGGTGAGCTTCGATATTCCTGGTTTCGTCGGCACCGCGCGGGTGATGGCGGTCGCCTGGAGCAAGGACAGAGTGGGCCACGCCGCGGCCGACGTCATCGTGCGTGACCCCGTCGTGGTCACCGCCACGCTGCCCCGCTTCATGCTGCTCGGCGACAAGAGCACGGTCCGGCTTGATCTCGACAATGTGGAGGGCGAGACCGGCGACTATCATGTGGTGGTCGGCACCGACGGTCCGTTCACCGTGACCGGCGGCGACAAGACGCTGAAACTTGACGCCGAGAAGCGCGGCGGGTTGAGCCTGCCGGTCACCGCGACCGGCATCGGCTCCGGCACCGTGACGGTTAAGGTCAACGGGCCCGCGGACTTTGCGCTCGAGCGCGAATACGCGCTGACGGTTAAGCCGTCCACGCAGATCCTCGCGCGGCGCACGGTCAAGCCCCTCGATCCAGGCCAGACGCTGACGCTCACCGCCGACATCTTCACCGACATCGTGCCGGGGACCGGCAAGCTCGCCCTGTCAGTCACGCCTTCGGCGGCGCTCGATGTGGCGACGCTGATCGCGGCGCTCGACCGCTATCCGCTCGGCTGTACCGAGCAGATCGTCAGCCGCGCGCTGCCACTGCTCTATGTCAACGAGCTCTCCGAGCAGCTGCACCTTGCGGCCGACTCGAGCGTCGACGCGCGCATCGCCGGCGCGATCGAGACGGTGCTCGCCCGGCAAGGGTCCGAAGGCGCGTTCGGCCTGTGGGCGGCGGGAGGCGAGGATGCGTGGCTCGATGCTTACGTCACCGACTTTCTGACGCGAGCGCGAGCGCGTGGCTTCTCCGTGTCCGACGAAGCGTTCAAGCTCGCGCTCGACCGCTTGCGCAACTATGTGAGCACGGCGCCCGATGTCGCTACCGACGGGGGGCTCGCGCTCGCCTATGCACTCTACGTGCTCGCACGCAACGGCGCAGCGCCAGTGGGCGATGTCCGCTACATCTCCGACGCCAAGATCAACGATCTGTCCACGGCGACGGCGAGGGCTCAAATCGCGGCGGCACTCGCCATGCTCGGCGACCGGGTGCGCGCCGAGAAGACCTTCGACAGCGCGCTAGGCGCATTGCCGAAGGAGCCAAAGATCGACATCGGCCGCACTGACTATGGCTCCGCCTTGCGCGACGCAGCAGCCGTGGTGACGCTCGCGGCGGAAGGCGATGCGCCGAAGCCATTGCTGATCAGCGCCACCTCGCGCGTCGATGCCGCCCGTAATCTCGTGACGCGCACCTCGACGCAGGAGGACGCCTGGCTCGTGCTTGCGGCACGGGCGCTGGGCAAGCAGGGCGTCAGCCTCAAAACCAACCAAGGCGGCGAAACGGCGACCCATACCGGCCCGCTCTATCTGAGTTATGACGCGAGCGAGCTCGAAGAGAACGCCGTATCGGTGACTAATAGCGCCGATGCGCCGGTGCAGGTCGTGGTTACGGTGAGTGGCGCCCCGCTGACGCCGGAGCCCGCCGCCGATCAGGGCTTAATGCTGGAGCGCAGCTTCCATACGCTCGACGGCGAGGATGCCGACCCGGCCAAGGCCAAGCAGAACCAGCGCTTCGTGGTGGTGCTGAAGGTCACCGAGGCCCAGCCGCAATTCGCCCGCGTGGCGCTCACCGACTATGTGCCGGCGGGATTCGAGATCGACAACCCACGGCTCGTGTCGTCGGACGACACGGGCACGCTTTTGTGGATCACGGACGCGGGCACGCCGGTGCACACCGAGTTCCGCGACGACCGCTTCACGGCGGCCTTCGACCGCGCCAGCGGCGATCCTGTCGTGTACACCGTGGCCTATGTGGTGCGCGCGGTGTCGCCCGGGACCTATGTGCTGCCGCAGGCCGTAGTGGAGGACATGTATCGTCCCGTCCGCTTCGGCCGTACCGGCACCGGCACGGTCAACGTCCAGCCCGCACAATGAGTAATGTGCGATACCGCCAGCTCTTTATCGCGGCCGTCGCGCTGATTTGGGTTGGCGCGGCCGTAGCGGGTGCGGTCGCGGGACTCTTCCGGGCCTTCGGGCCGGCCCCGCTCGGAAGCGACATCGAGCTTTCCGCCATCGTGCTCGACCGGGAAGGCAAGCTGCTTCGGCCCTACACCACGCGCGATGGCCGCTGGCGGCTGCCGGCGACGCGCGCCGAAGTCGATCCGCGCTATCTCGACGTGCTGCTCGCCTATGAGGACAAGCGCTTTTGGTATCATCCCGGCGTCGACCCCCTGGCGCTCGCGCGCGCGGCGTTGCAATTCCTCATCCAGGGCCACATCGTCTCGGGCGGATCCACCATCACCATGCAGGTCGCACGCCTGATCGAGCCACGGCCGACGCGCTCGCTCCGCGTCAAGCTGCGCGAGGGGCTGCGCGCGCTGCAGATGGAGCGGATGCTGAGCAAGGACGAGATCCTTGCGCTATATCTGACGCTTGCCCCGTATGGCGGCAATCTCGAAGGCGTGCGGGCGGCGTCGCTTGCTTATTTCGGCAAAGAGCCGCGTCGGCTGACTTTGGGGGAATCGGCGCTTCTCGTCGCGCTGCCGCAGTCACCCGAACTGCGCCGGCCCGACCGGTCACCCCTGATCGCCAAGCGCGCGCGCGACCGGGTGCTTGACCGTGTTGCCGGGCACGGGTTGTTCAGCGCCGCCGAGATCGCCCGCGCCAAGCAGGAGCCGGTGCCTGTCTCGCGCAAGCCGATGCCGATGCTGGCTCCTCACGCCGCCGACGATGCCATGGCCGATACGCCCAAGGAGCGCGTGGTCCGGCTCACCATCGACGCTGCGCTGCAGGCGGGCCTCGAGACGCTGGCGCGCGACCGTGCGCACAGCCTCGGCCCAGACATGTCGGTGGCTATCGTCGCCATCGACAATGCGACCGGCGAGGTGCTCGCCCGCGTCGCCTCACCTGACTATTTCGACCTGCGCCGCGCGGGCCAAGTCGATCTGACCCGGGCCGTGCGCTCGCCGGGCTCGGCGCTCAAGCCCTTTATCTACGGGCTCGGCTTCGAGGATGGGCTGATCCACCCCGAAACCCTGATCGAGGACCGGCCGGTGCGCTATGGCAGCTACGTGCCGGAGAATTTCGACCTCACCTACCAAGGCATGGTGACCGTCAGGCGCGCGCTGCAACTATCGCTAAACGTGCCGGCCGTGGCCGTGCTGGAAAAAGTGGGCCCGAGCCGGCTGATTACCCGGCTCGCACAGGCCGGCGCTCCACTCGTGCTGCCGAAGCGTGAAGCTCCGGGACTCGCCCTTGGCCTTGGCGGCGTCGGCGTCCGGCTCGCCGACCTCACCATGCTCTATGCCGGCCTCGCGCGGCAGGGCACGGTGGCGCCTCTCCTCGAGCGCCTCGATCTGCCGCGGCCGGCGCCGAAGCGGCTGCTCGAGCCGGTGGCGGCCTGGTATGTGGGCAAGGTTCTGCTCGGCACGCCGCCGCCGGAGAACGCCTTGGGCGGCCGCATCGCCTTCAAGACCGGCACGAGCTACGGCTATCGCGACGCCTGGGCGGTCGGCTTCGACGGCAAGCGCACCATCGGCGTCTGGGTGGGGCGCCCGGACGGCGCGCCGGTGACCGGGCTCGTCGGGCGCATCGCCGCGGCGCCGATCCTGTTCGATGCCTTTGGACGCGTGCCGCAGCCTCTCGGGCCGCTCCCGCCGGAGCCGGACGGAGCACTGGTCGCGACCACCGCCAAGCTGCCGCCACCGCTGCAGCGCTTTGCGCCCCATTCCGTCATGGGCGCTACGGCGTCTCCGCTGCACATCGTCTTCCCGCCCGATGGGGCAAGTCTCGAGCTGTCGAGCCAAGGCGGGCCGTCCCCCGACCCGGTTCCCATCAAGATTGCGGGCGGTACGCCGCCGCTGACGGTGCTTGCCGACGGCATGCCGCTCGGCGCCAAGCGCGGTGCGCACACGCTGTTCTTCGCGCCGGAGGGGCCCGGTTTCGTGCGACTGACCGTCACCGACGCCACCGGCGCGGCCGACAGCGTGCTCGTGCGGCTGCAATAGCCGCGTGGCGCCCTAGTGGGATCGTGAGGATTTCGTCACGTGCTCGGGCTTGCCCTTACGCTTGGTCGAGGCGAATTCGTCGAGCTGTTGCTCGCTCATCGACTCATACATGCTTTTGGACGCGCCGCGCAGCTTGCTGGCGCTCGTCTCGCCGCGCTTGGCGGCGAGCGCCGCGCCGGCGGCCTTCTGCTGACTTGCGGATTTGGCTGGCACGATGTCCGCCTCCCTTACTGACTCCTGTCGCTTCTGACAAACGTGCCAGTTCGACCTGGCGTTCCCGCATGACCGCCCTCCCCTTAGTCACGCCGTCGCGACCTCCGCAGGTCACTTTAGCCCCCCGCGTCTCGTTGCCACAGCCTCTGCTCGCTGCGCGCCGCGGCGTGCATTGCATTGCGGTAGCCGCGGCGCTCGCGCGAAAGCTTTTCAATGCGCAGCCAAGGGCTTTGCGGCGTCACCTCTTTGCTGCAACGCGATGAGAGGGGCGCGCTGGGAGCACGCGCCAGCGGAGGCTTTAGCGCGACCGCGACACTGTGCGTCGCACTTCCGTCAAACGCTTGCCAAAAAGCGACACGAAGAGTCCGGGTGCTTGGCCGAACCTCGGCTAGGCGCACCAGAGGGGCTAGCGCCGTACTGGCCCCTGCGCTGGTGCTGTACCTCGTTCAATCTCGGCTATTCCCAGGAGGAGAACCCATGAAGACGCTAGTTTCGGTGATCGTTGCTCTCGGTCTTGCAGTTGGAGCGGCCGCGCCTGCGTTTGCCGCAGACGCCCCGAAGACCAAGGCGGATTGCGAGAAGGCCAAGATGAAGTGGGATGACACGGCCAAGAAGTGCAGCAAGGGAGCCATGTAAGCTTCCGCGGACAAAGGCGGCGGGTCTTCGGACCCGCCGCAACGCTTTAGAATAAAGCGCCTCTCCCCTTGACGAGCGGCCGCGCGGTGCCCCAACAACAGGCATGGCCGCGGCCCCGAAAAAGCTGCTTATCAAGACTTTCGGCTGCCAGATGAACGCCTACGACTCCGAGCGCATGGCCGAGGCGTTGGGAACTGCCGGCTATGCGCCCACTGACGACGTGGCGGAGGCCGACCTCGTCATCCTCAATACCTGCCACATTCGCGAAAAAGCGGCGGAGAAGGTCTATTCCGAGCTTGGCCGCGTACGCGCCGTCAAGGAGCTTCGGGCGCGGAGCGGCCTCAACACCAAGATCGCCGTGGCGGGCTGCGTCGCCCAGGCCGAAGGTGCCTCGATCATCGAGCGCGCGGGCGTCGTGGACCTCGTGGTCGGACCACAAAGCTATCATCGCCTGCCGGACCTCATCGCCGAGGCGGAAGGGGCGAAGGGCGGCATCGTGGCCACCGACTTCCCGGCGGAGGACAAGTTCGCGCATCTGCCGCAGCGGCCTGTCTCCCGCCGACGGCCTTCCGCCTTCCTCACCGTGCAGGAGGGATGCGACAAGTTCTGCACCTTCTGCGTGGTGCCTTATACGCGCGGCGCCGAATTCTCCCGTTCCGTCACGGCGATTCTTGCCGAGGCGAAGAGGCTCGCCGCGGCGGGCGTGCGCGAGATCACGCTGCTTGGCCAGAACGTGAACGCCTATCATGGTCAGGGGCCCGACGGTTCTGCCTGGTCGCTCGCCAAGCTGCTCAAGCGCCTCGCCGAGAGCCCCGAGATCGAGCGGCTCCGCTACACCACGAGCCACCCGCGCGATATGAACGACGATCTCATCCGACTGCACGGGGATGAGCCGAAGCTCATGCCTCATCTTCACCTGCCGTTCCAGTCGGGCTCCGACCGCATCCTTGCTGGCATGAACCGCAAGCACTCCGCGGAGGACTATGCCCGGCTGATCGGGCGTATCCGAGGGGCCCGCCCCGACATTGCTCTGTCCACCGACATCATCGTGGGATTTCCGGGCGAGACCGACGATGATTTCGAGGTGACCATGCAGCTCGTGCGCGCAATCGGCTTCGCCCAGGCCTTTACCTTTAAGTATAGCGCGCGACCGGGCACTCCTGCCGCGGACCTGCCCGGCCAGGTCGCCGGCGCGGTCGCAGACGGCCGTCTGCAGCGCCTGCAAAGCCTGATAGAGGGAGGCGCACGCGCCTTCGATGCACGGACCGTCGGCAGGACGCTTCCCGTCTTGTTCGAGCGCGAGGGCCGGAGACCTGGGCAGATCGCCGGACGTTCACCATATCAACAGCCTGTGCACGTCGAGGCGCCGGAGCGGCTCATCGGCCAAATCGTGGAGGTTGACATCGTGGCCGCCGGCCCGAAGAGTCTCACAGGTGTCATCAAATCGGGGTTTGAATGGCGCGAGCCACTTCAGGCGGCCGTTTGAGCAAGCAGGCCAACGAACGTAGACCGGCATTGGTGCGGGGGCGCGGAGCGGCGGCCAAGCGCGCCAACGCGCCCTCAATCAACGGTGGGCAAGAGCCGGTCGTCGTATTTTTCGACGATCCCCGGCTCGTGCGCGATCTCCTCGGCGACTACGATGCCAACCTTGCCGTGCTCGAGGACCGCCTCGGGGTGGAGGCCGTGGTCAACGGCAATGCGGTCGCGTTGCGCGGCCCGGAGCAATCCTGCGCCAGGGCAAAATCGGTGCTCGAGCAGCTCTATGGCCGCCTCGCCCAAGGCGAGACGATCGGCGTAGGCGAGGTGGTGGGAGCCATCCGCCATGTGGGCGCCATCGAGCCCGGCCAGGAGATCGAGACCTATCCCAACGGCCCAGCGGCACAGCAGATCCGTACCCGCAAGCGCCTCGTCACCGCCCGCACTCCCGCCCAGAGCGCCTACCTCGCCGCGCTCGAGGCCCACGACCTCGTCTTCGCCACGGGCCCGGCCGGCACCGGCAAGACCTATCTCGCCGTCGCCTTCGCCGCAGCCTGCCTGGAAAGCGGCCGCTGCGACCGGCTGATCCTTTCGCGTCCGGCGGTGGAGGCCGGCGAGCGGCTCGGCTTCCTGCCGGGTGACATGCGCGAGAAGGTCGATCCCTATCTGCGCCCGCTGTATGACGCCCTCTATGACCTGCTGCCGCCGGAGCGGGTCGAGCGCGGGCTTGCCACCGACGTGATCGAGATCGCGCCGCTTGCCTTCATGCGCGGCCGCACCCTCTCCCACGCCATCATCATTCTCGACGAGGCGCAGAACTGCACGCCGGTGCAGATGAAGATGTTCCTTACCCGGCTCGGCGACGCGAGCAAGATGATCGTCACCGGTGATCCTTCGCAAGTCGATCTTCCCCCCGGCAAGGATTCCGGCCTGCTCGAGGCGATCGGCATTCTGCAGGGCATCGACGAGATTGCCCATATCGCGTTCACGGCACGGGACGTCGTCCGCCGCGAGCTCGTCGGCAAGATCGTGGACGCCTATGAGGCCGCTCCCCGGCGCGGTGATCCACATGGCTGACCCTGGCCCAAGTCCCATCGGCGCTGTTGGCCGCACAAGCTCCGAGCTCGCGGTCGAGGTCTTACGCAAGTCCGAACTGTGGGACCGCGCAGCCATGAGCGATGCCGTGCTCGTGCGCACGGCCGCAGCGGCCTTTTCCGCTGTTCGCCCGCGGGACGACGGACCTTGCGAGGTCACTATCGTGCTTACCGACGATGCGGAGCAGCGGGCGCTCAATCGCACGTGGCGCGGAAAGGATGCTCCCACCAACGTGCTGTCCTTCCCTGCCAGCGCGCAGATGGGCGAACCTTTGGGCGAGCCGCATTCGCTCGGCGACGTGGTGCTCGCTTATGAAACCGTGGCGCAAGAGGCACACGTGGACGGCATTGCGCTCGCCGACCACGTCGTCCATCTCGTCGTTCATGGCGTGCTGCACCTGCTCGGCTATGAGCATGACGATGCCGCGGAGGCGGAACGAATGGAAACGCTCGAGCGCGCGGTCCTCGCCACCTTCGGCATCGCCGACCCTTACGCGGATGCCGGCGCGCCTGCGCTCGCGGAGACGCCACAATGAGTAACGCCCCCATGCCGGAAGGCGAGCTGCCGGCCGAGGTCGAACGGACGGCCGAACAGGAACCTTCCTGGTTCGAGCGCCTGCTCGCGCGCCTGGGCCTCGGCGAGGAGCTCGAATTGCGCGAGCTGATCGAGCACGCGCTTGCCCGCACGCAAGGTGAAACCGATTCCGTCAGCGCGCCGGAGCGCGCCATGCTCCTCAACATCCTCCGTTTCGGCAAGCAGACGGTGGAGGATGTCATGATCCCCCGCGCCGACATCATCGCGGTCGAGGACACGATCACCGTCAGCGAGCTGCTACGCGTGTTCCGCGAGGCCGAGCATTCGCGACTGCCCGTCTTTCACGAGAGCCTCGATGATCCACGGGGCATGATCCATATTCGCGACCTCATGTCGTGGATCACGTCTGGAGCTGAAGTCGGTCGGGAACCGAAGCTCGATCTCAGCGCCGTCGATCTCGGCCGCAGCATCGCCGACATCGACATCACGCGCGATATTCTCTACGTGCCCGCCTCGATGTCGCTGGTCGATCTGCTGCTCAAGATGCAGACGACGCGCATCCACCTTGCCCTGGTAGTGGACGAATATGGCGGCACCGACGGTCTCGTCTCCATCGAGGACCTGGTGGAGGAGGTGGTGGGCGAGATCGAGGACGAACACGACGTGGCAGAGTCCTGGATCCGGGAGGACCCCCGCCAAGGGCTCATCGCCAATGCGCTGGCGCCGATCGAGGAGCTGGAGACCTATCTTGGCCAGAGCCTGGTCGCGCCCGACCAGGAAGAAGATGTCGACACGCTCGGCGGTCTCGTGTTCTCGCTTGCGGGCCGGATTCCGGTGCGAGGAGAGCTCGTGCGCCACCCGAGCGGAATTGCTTTCGAGGTCCTCGAGGCCGACCGGCGACGCATCAAGAAACTCCGCGTCCACCCGGCCAAGCCGGCGAGCGAGACGGAGGCCGCCCCGCAGGCCGACGGCGCGTGACGCTCGAGCGGTTTGCCACTTGGGTCGCTCGGTCCGCGGGGGCAAAGCGCGCCGCTCTCGCCGCGCTGGCCGGCATCCTCTCCGTCCTGGCCTTCGCCCCCGCGCATGCCTGGCCGGTGTTGTTCGTCACCTTCGCTGTGCTCCTCTGGCTACTCGACGGTTGCCACGCGGCCCATGGGGAACGCACCGCGCGGCTCCGATGCGCCGGCTTCATCGGGTTCTGGTTTGGCTTCGGCTATTTCCTCGCCGGTCTCTATTGGGTCGCCGAGGCCTTCCTGGTGGAGCCCTGGCGCCACGGCTGGCTGATCCCCTTCGTCATGACAGCCATGCCTGCGGGCATGGCGCTTTTTTTCGCCGCGGCCGCCGTTCTCGCAATGGTGCTGTGGCGGCCCGGGCCCGCCAGGGTATTCGCGCTCGCGATTGCTTTCGGTCTTGCCGAGTTCGCCCGTGGTCATGTGTTGACGGGGTTGCCGTGGAACCTCATGGGCAATGCGCTCACGGGCAACGGCCCAATGCTGCAGCTTGCGGCTCTGTTCGGCGTCTACGGCTTGAGCCTCTTGGCCGTGCTCCTCTTCGCAAGTCCGGCAGCGATCTTCGCACCTCAAGGGTCCGGCCTTGCGGGCGGCCGGCGGGCGGCTTGTCTCGCCGGTGCGGCTCTGCTCGCTCTTGCTCTCGGCTACGCCTGGGGGAGCCGGAGATTGGCGGAAGCGGATGTCGGCAGCACGGACGTCACCTTGCGCATCGTGCAGGCCAATGTGGACCAAGGGAAAAAATGGCGACCGGAGAACAGCGCCGAGATCTTCACCGAATATCTCGATCTCACCAAGGGGGGCGAAAGCCTGCCCTCCGGCTCGACTCGAGAGACGCCCGGCCTCAAGGGCGTCGATCTCGTGATCTGGCCGGAGACGGCCGTGCCCTTTCTGCTTGGCGATAGCTCAGAGGCGCTGCTCGCCATCGCCGACGCACTTCCCGAGGGAACCTCGCTGCTCGCGGGCTCCGTGCGCCTCGTGGAGCTGAGAGACGCGCAAGGCCACATCCTGCCGCAACGCGTCTACAACAGTCTGCTTGTGATCGACGACAAGGGACAGCTGCTCGGCCACTACGATAAAATACACCTCGTTCCCTTCGGCGAGTATCTCCCCTTCCAAGACCTCCTCGAGCGCCTCGGGGTCATGCAACTCATCGGCGTGCGCGGCGGGTTCACGGCGGGGACGGGTCCGCGCCTGGTCGAGATTCCCGGCGCTCCAGTGGCGAGCCCGCTGATCTGCTACGAGATCATCTTTCCTGACGACGTGACGGACTTAAACACGAGGCCGGGCTGGCTGCTGAACCTCACCAACGACGCGTGGTTCGGCACGAGTGCCGGGCCCCGTCAGCATTTCGACCAGGCACGGACGCGCGCGGTCGAGCAAGGCCTGCCGGTCGTGCGCGCGGCCAATACCGGTATCTCGGCGATCATCGATCCTTACGGCCGCGTGGTGGCCGAGCTCGGTCTAGGCGAGGAGGGCGTGATCGACGGCAAGCTGCCGCGGACCCTGCCGCCGACGCTCTTCGCGCGGCGGGAACGGAGCATCGAATTTGGCCTGCTCGTGCTTGCGCTCGCGGGCTGGGTCGCCTTTCGCGTGCATAGGTTAACATGAAATGGACAGGGTGACCGCCCTGCGACCTGTCCGTGCTTGACGGGGGTGGGGCACGCCCCTATGAACGGACCCCATCGGGGGGATCGTTCCAGTAAATTTCCTTAACGGCCAAGAAATTCCACAAGGCCACATGACTCTCACGAGTGTACGCATGGCAGGTAAGAAACCGAATCCGGTCGACACGCATGTCGGTAGCCGGGTTCGCTTGCGCCGGATGCTGCTTGGCATGAGCCAAGAGCGACTTGGCGAGAGCATGGGCCTCACTTTTCAGCAGGTGCAGAAATACGAGAAGGGCGTGAACCGGATCGGCGCGAGTCGCCTGTTCCAGATTTCGCGCATCCTCGACGTTCCGATCCAGTTCTTTTTCGAGGAGGCGCCCCACATCGACGGGAGTGGGGTGCGTGGCATGGCAGAGCCGGATTCGGAGACCTTTATCCTCGAATTCCTCAACAGCCGCGAAGGGCTTGAGCTCAACCGCGCCTTCGTCAAGATCTCCGACTCCAAGGTGCGCAAAAGCGTCGTCGATCTCGTGCGCGCCCTGAGCGCCGCCGACAGCACGCCTTAAATCCGACTGGCAAACTCTTGGCTTGACCGCCTCCCCCGACGTTTGCGAGAACGCAGGTCGGAACGCGGCGGGCAGGTCGAATGATCGAAAACAGGGGATTGACGGTGTCACGGCGCAATTACCTTTTCACCAGCGAGTCAGTGTCGGAGGGGCACCCGGACAAGGTGTGCGACCGCATCTCCGACGCCGTCGTCGATCTCTATCTCGCGGCCGACCCGTTGTCGCGAGTCGCGATCGAGACCCTGGTAACGACAAATCGCATCGTCATGGCCGGTGAGATGCGTGGGCCCGAAAGCGTGACGCCGGAGCGCATCGAGGAGGCGACGCGGCGCGCCGTGCGCGAGATCGGCTACGAGCAAAAGGGCTTTCACTGGAAGAACGCCGAATTCCAATTCTATGTGCATGAGCAGTCCGCCGATATTGCCATGGGCGTCGATCCCGACACCGGCAAGCAGAAGGAAGAAGGCGCGGGCGACCAGGGCATCATGTTCGGTTATGCCTGCCGCGAGACCGAGCCCTTGATGCCGGCGCCGATCTACTATGCTCATCGCATCCTGCACGAGATGGCCAAGGCCCGTCACAGCGGGCGAACACCGGAGCTTGGTCCGGATGCCAAGAGCCAAGTCACCCTTTCCTATGAAGACGGCAAGCCGGTGCGGGCGGATTCGATCGTCGTCTCCACCCAGCACGGGGAGGACGTGAGCCAGGAGCGCGTCAAGGAGATCGTCCGGGAGTTCGTTGACGAGGTGCTGCCACAGGGCTGGGTCGGGCGCGATACCAAGCTCTACGTCAATCCGACGGGGCGTTTCGTCATCGGCGGCCCCGATGGCGATGCGGGCGTCACGGGCCGCAAGATCATCGTCGATACCTATGGCGGCGCGGCACCCCATGGCGGGGGCGCGTTCTCCGGCAAGGATCCCACCAAGGTCGATCGCTCCGCTGCTTATGCCGCGCGCTATCTCGCCAAGAACGTCGTGGCCGCCGGTCTCGCCGACCGGTGCACCTTGCAGGTCGCCTATGCGATCGGCATGTCGCAGCCGCTCTCGCTCTATGTGGATCTGCATGGCACGGGCTCGATCTCCGAGGACAGGCTAGAGCAGGCGCTCAAGCATGTGATGGATTTGAGCCCGCGCGGCATCCGGGAGCATTTGGGCTTGAGCCGCCCGATCTACGAGCGCACCGCGGCCTACGGACATTTCGGCCGCCAGCCCGACAATGACGGCGGTTTTTCCTGGGAGCGGCTGGACCTCGTTGAGCCCATCCGCGCCGAGCTGAGTTAGCCTTTGGTGCGGGCGTCCGCCGCTTGTCATCGCCCGGCTTGACCGGGCGATCCAGTACCCTCATTCGACGATTGCGTTTACTGGATTACCCGCTTGCGCGGGTAATGACATGGAGCAGAGAGTGAGCGAGACGGCACGTTTGCGGTCCTATGGACGGCGCAAAGGCCACGCCTTGAGCGCCCGCAAGGAGCGGCTGCTCCATGAGCTCTTGCCGACTTTGCGGCTTCCTCTCGATCAGCCGGCACCCCACCCTCTCACCCAACTGTTCCCCACCGGCGTTGGCGAGGTCTGGCTCGAGATCGGGCTCGGCTCGGGGGAGCATCTCTTGTGGCAGGCGGAGCATCACGCCCATGTCGGGCTCATCGGCTGCGAACCTTTCATCAATGGCGTAGCGAGCCTACTCGGCGGGATCGAGGCGCGCGAACTCGACGTGATCCGCGTTCATGACGGCGACGCGCGCGACGTGCTCGCCTGGCTGCCCGCCTCATCAATCTCCCGCCTCTTCGTGCTGTTCCCCGACCCTTGGCCCAAGACGCGGCATGCGAAGCGGCGGCTCTTGTCGCCAGAGACCGTGGCGGAGTTTGCGCGTGTGCTGGTCCAAGGCGGTGAGCTGCGCTTTGCCAGCGACAGCGGTGACTATGCGGGCCAGGTCCTAATCGCCCTGCTCACGAGCGGCGCGTTTGAGTGGACCGCCTTGCGGGCTGCCGACTGGCGAATCCGGCCGCCTGACTGGCCCCCGACCCGCTATGAGGGGAAAGCCTTGAGAGAGGGCCGCAAGCCAGCCTATCTCAGCTTTCGGCGTCTTTGAGCCTGGAGAGCGCTCAGGAGCTTGCCTCGACGGCTTCGCGCGCTTTGAGAAGCACGTGCTCGTCAGCGGCCAATAAGGCTCAACGGCGCTTGAACCCGCCGAAAAAGCACGTATATTGCGCCTTGAACTCATGATTGGATTTGATCAGGAGTGGGCTTGCCGCCCGCTCCTTTTTGTTAGGCTCACTGCTGTCCCGCACCGAGCGTGTGGGAGTCATGGCCCAAGATGCCAAGCCCCTTTGGAAGCGCCGATCGCCGCTTCGCCCACGAAACCGGCGTTGCCCGCGAGATCGCGGCGCTCGCCGAGTCCGTGCTGGAGGAGGAGGGCTTCCGTCTTGTGCGGGTCAAGGTTTCGGGCCGCGACGGCGGCACGGTACAGATCATGGCCGAGAGGCCGGGCGGTCGAATGACCATCGACGATTGCGGCTCGATCAGCCGCAAGCTGTCGCCGCTGCTGGATGCCCGTGACCCGATGCCGGGCGGGTATCGACTGGAAGTGTCCACCCCCGGCATCGACCGGCCGCTGGTGCGCCCGAGCGATTTCGCCGCCTGGGTGGGGCATGCGGCGAAGATCGAGCTCAGCGAGCTCGTCGACGGCCGGAAGCGGTTCAGGGGCGTGATCGAAGGCGTGGACGATGGCGAGGCGCGGCTCTTGACCGAGATCAAGGGCGAAACGGAGCCACAGGTGATCGGCATTCCGTTCTCGCTCATCAGCGAGGCGAAGCTCGTGGCCGACAAACAGTCGTTGCGAGCCGATCTTAAGAACAAGAAGGTCGCGCCGTAGAGATTTTGCGCGGGACCACATAGGCCTCGCTTTGGACAATGAACGTGTGGAGGCAATGAGGACATGGCTCAGGCAGGCGTGAGCGCCAACAGGCTGGAGCTCCTGCAGATCGCCGATGCGGTCGCGCGCGAGAAGGCGATCGACCGCCAAGTGGTGATCACGGCGATGGAGGACGCGATCCAAAAGGCCGCGAAATCCCGCTATGGCAGTGAGAACGAGATCCGCGCCGAGGTCGACCCCAAGACGGGCGAGATCAGGCTCGCGCGGCTGCTCGAAGTGGTCGAGGACGTGACCATGGAGGCAACCCAGATCTCGCTAGCGGAAGCGCGCAGAAAAAATCCTGCCGCGCAAGTCGGCGATTTCATCGCCGAGCCGCTCCCGCCGCTCGACTTCGGCCGCGTCGCGGCGCAGAACGCCAAACAGGTGATCGTGCAGAAGGTGCGCGAGGCCGAGCGCGACCGGCAATATGACGAATACAAGGATCGCGTGGGCGAGATCGTCAACGGCATCGTCAAGCGCGTCGAATATGGCAACGTCATCGTCGATCTTGGCCGCGCCGAGGCAATCGTGCGCCGCGACGAGTCGCTGCCACGGGAAAACTTCCGCTATGGCGACCGTATCCGCGCCTATGTCTATGACGTGCGGCGCGAGCAGCGGGGCCCGCAGATTTTCCTGTCCCGCACCCACCCCGAGTTCATGGCCAAGCTGTTCGCGCAGGAGGTGCCTGAGGTCTATGACGGCATCGTCACCATCAAGTCGGTGGCGCGCGATCCAGGCAGCCGCGCCAAGATCGCAGTGGTGTCGCGGGACGCTTCCATCGACCCGGTCGGCGCCTGCGTCGGCATGCGCGGCAGCCGCGTCCAGGCGGTGGTAAACGAGTTGCAGGGCGAGAAGATCGACATCATCCAATGGTCGCCGGATGCGGCGACCTTCATCGTCAATGCGCTGGCACCGGCCGAGGTGGTCAAGGTCGTGCTGGACGAGGACGCGGAGCGCATCGAGGTGGTGGTGCCGGACGTGCAGCTGTCGCTCGCCATTGGACGCAAGGGGCAGAATGTGAGGCTCGCGTCGCAACTGACGGGCTGGGATATCGACATCATGACCGAGGCCAATGAGTCGGAGCGCCGCCAAGCCGAGTTCGCCGAGCGCTCGGCGACGTTCATGGAGGCACTCGACGTGGACGAGGTGATCGCGCAACTGCTCGCCTCGGAGGGCTTCTCCTCGGTCGAGGAGGTGGCTTTCGTGGAGCCCTCGGAGATCGCCTCGATTGAAGGCTTCGACGAGAACACCGCGGCCGAGATCCAGACCCGCGCGCGGGAGCATTTGGAGAAGGTGGAGGCCGAGCTCGACGCCAAGCGCAAAGCGCTCGGCGTGGCCGAAGAATTGGTCTCGCTTCCCGGCCTTACCACGGCGATGCTCGTTGCCCTGGGCGAGAAGAGCGTCAAGACCGTCGAGGATCTTGCCGATTGCGCCACCGACGACCTGCTGGGCTGGAGCGAGCGCAAGGACAAGGAAACGATCCGCCATGACGGCATTCTGAGCGGCTTCGGGCTCGGCAAGCCGGAGATCGAGGAGCTGATCCTCCTCGCCCGAGTCAAGGCCGGCTGGATCGACGAGGCCGATCTCCTTCCCAAACCGCAGGACGGTGAGGCCGCAGAGGGCGGCGATGCGGGCGGGGCCATGGAGACCGCGCCGCAAGAAGGCGGCGGCGCGTGATGCGCGCGGGCACGAGGAGAGCGCGTCGTTGCAGCAGCATCAGGCGGAGCAATCGATCGCGGACGGGCTTCAAGCCGAAGCCGCCATCCGCCGTTGCGCGCTGACGCGGAAGCGTCGGCCCAAGGGCGACCTCATTCGTTTCGTGCTTGACCCCGAGGGCCGGGTCCTTCCCGATCTCAAGGAAAAGCTCCCTGGGCGCGGCGTTTGGGTGACCGCCGCCCATGATGCGGTGGCGGAAGCCGCCAAGCGGAACGTCTTTGCCCGGGCGCTCAAGGTGCAAGCCAAACTGCCGCCGGAGCTTTCGGCCCAGGTCGACCGGCTGCTTGCCGAGGCCGCGCTTCAGGCTTTCGCGCTGGCCAACAAGGCAGGCGGGGTCGTGTTCGGCAACGCCAAAGTCGAAGAGACCATCGCTAAGGGACGCGTCATGGCGCTCGTGCATGCTCGCGAGGCGGCCGCGGATGGCTGCCGCAAACTCGACGCTAAGCTGCATGCGGCCGCCAAAACGCCTGCTCCAGCGGTGTGTGGGTTTCGCACGGACGAATTGGGTTTGGCATCGGGGCGGACAAATGTGATACATGCAGCGCTTATCTGCGGCGGAGCGGCTGCTAAATTCCTCGCGGCGGCGTTACGCTTAGAGCGCTACCGCAAGGGCAGCGCCGCATTGGCAAGCCAGAGTGGATTGGATACGGACTAAGAATGAGTGAGACGAACGAGACCGAAGGCAAGACGGCTCCCGGCGGCAGCCGCAAGATGACGCTCAATGTGCGCCGCACGGTCGAATCCGGCCATGTGCGCCAGAGCTTCAGCCATGGGCGCTCCAAGTCCGTCCTAGTGGAGAAAAAGAAGCGGCGGGCCGTCGGCTCGAGCCCCATGCCGCCAGTCGTCGAGGAGGCGCCGCCAAAGCCCGCCCCGGTGGCGGCCGCGACGCCCCAGAAGCGCACGCCGGCAGAAGACGCCCAGCAGCGCCGCGCCGGCGTGGTGCTCCGCGCGCTTTCCGACGATGAGAAGGACGCGCGGCTGCGCGCGCTCCAGGACTCCCGCCAGCGCGAGGCCGACGAGCGCGATAGGGCGAAGCTGGATGCCGAGCGCCGTGTCGTCACCGACGAACAGCGGGCGATAGAGCAGGAGCAGGCGCTTGAGCGACAGCGCAAGGAAGATGCGCGCCACGAGGCCGAGGCCGAGGCGCGCCGCAAGGGCGAGGAAGTCGCCCGCAAGCAACTCCCCAAGCAGGAGGAGGAAGAGGCCCCCGCACGCACGCAGGAGGCGCGCCACAATAAAAAGGAGCGTCCCGTCAAGCCACGTGCGGGCGACGAACGCAGGGTACGCGGCCGCCTCACCATCACCAACGCCCTAGATGAGGAGCAGCGCCAGCGCAGCCTTGCCTCGCTGAAGCGTCACCGCGAGCGCCAGAAGAAGCAGATCACCGGCCCGCAAGCGCAGCAGAAGATCCAGCGCGACGTGGTGGTGCCGGAGGCAATCACGATCCAGGAGCTCGCCAACCGCATGGCCGAGCGCGGCGTCGACGTTATCAAATTCCTGATGAAGGACGGCGAGATGCGCAAGATCAGCGATCTGATCGACGCCGATACCGCCGAGCTGATCGCCGCGGAGTTTGGGCACACGGTCCGGCGCGTCTCAGAGGCCGACGTTGAGGAAGGCTTCATCGGGGCGGAGGACAGCGCCGAGCACCTGCAGGCCCGCGCGCCGGTGGTCACGATCATGGGCCATGTCGATCACGGCAAGACGTCGTTACTCGACGCCATCCGCACCACCAATGTCGTATCGCAGGAGGCTGGCGGCATCACCCAGCACATCGGCGCCTATCAGGTGGTGACGCCGCTAGGGAACAAGATCACTTTCATCGATACCCCAGGCCACGAGGCCTTCACCGCCATGCGCGCCAGGGGCGCCCAGGTGACCGACATCGTGGTGTTGGTGGTGGCGGCGGATGACGGCGTCATGCCGCAGACCATTGAGGCGATCAATCACGCCAAGGCCGCCCAGGTGCCGCTGATCGTTGCCATCAACAAGATCGACAAGCCCGGCGCCGATCCTATGCGCGTGCGCACGGAGCTGCTTAGCCACGAGATCGTGGTTGAGAGCCTGGGCGGCGATACGCTCGAGATCGAGGTGTCTGCGCTCAAGAAGACCGGCCTCGACAAGTTGCTTGAGGCGATCGCGCTGCAAGCCGAGGTGCTGGAGCTCACCGCCAATCCAGAGCGTGACGCCGAGGGCGTCATCGTCGAGGCCAAGCTGGAGCGTGGGCGCGGGCCGGTCGGCACGGCGCTGGTGCAGCGCGGAACGCTGAAGCTCGGCGATCTCGTCGTGGCCGGCTCGGCGTATGGCCGCGTCCGCGCGCTGATCAACGATCTCGGCGAGCACGTCAAGGAGGCTGGGCCCTCCGTGCCGGTCGAGGTGCTGGGTTTCGATAGCGCTCCGGAGGCGGGGGACCAGTTCGCCGTGGTGGAGAACGAAGCCCGGGCCCGCGAGATCACCGATTACCGTGCCCGCGCGCGCCGCAAGCGCTTGGCCGTGGCCGACGCCCGCGGTTCGCTCGAGCAGATGATGAGCAATTTGAAGACCACCGGCACGAAGGAGTTCACGCTCCTCGTCAAGGGCGACGTGCAGGGCTCGGTCGAGGCCATCGTCGCGGCGCTCGACAAGATGGGAACCGACGAGGTTCGCGCCCGCATCATCCATGCCGGCGTTGGTGGCATCACCGAGTCGGACGTGGCGCTGGCGGCGGCCTCGGGTGCGGTGGTGCTCGGCTTCAACGTGCGCGCCAACGCGCAAGCCCGTGAGGTCGCGGGGCGCGACAGCGTCGAGATCCGCTACTACGCCGTGATCTATGACCTCGTCGACGAGGTGAAGCAAGCCATGTCCGGCCTGCTGACACCCACGCGGCGCGAGACCTTCCTCGGCAACGCCGAGATCCTCGAAGTGTTCACCATCTCCAAAGTCGGCAAGGTCGCCGGCTGCCGCGTCACCGACGGCAAGGTCGAGCGCGGTGCCCATGTGCGGCTCATCCGCGACAATGTGGTGATCCACGAAGGCAAGCTCTCCACCTTGAAGCGATTCAAGGACGAGGTGCGCGAAGTCGTCGCCGGCCAGGAATGTGGCATGGCGTTCGAAGGCTACCAGGACATGCGCCAGGGCGACGTCATCGAGTGCTTCGAGGTCGAGCACGTCCAACGGACGCTTTAGGCTTCGTATCGCCGCGTTGGTCTCCGAGCCTTAAGGGCGTTGCCCATGATCCCGCGTCACAAGAGCCGCGCACCTAGTCAGCGCCAGCTGAAAGTCGGCGAGCTGATTCGGCATGCTCTGGCCGAGATCTTCACCCGAGGCGAGATCATGGACGAGGTGCTGAACCGCTACTCGCTGACCGTGCCCGAGGTGCGCATGGCGCCCGACCTCAAGCTCGCCACCATCTATGTGCTGCCGCTCGGCGGCGAGGGAGCCGAGGAGGTGATCGCCCATCTCGAGACGCACAAACGCTTCTTGCGCGGCGAGCTCGCCAGGCGCGTCAGCCTGAGGTTCATGCCCGAGCTCCGCTTCAAGATCGATACTACCTTCGAACGCTCGTCGCGCATCGACGAGCTCTTGGCCTCGCCCAAGGTCGCACGCGACCTCGACAACTGAACAGCCAACCAAACAACGAGACCATGGCGCGGCAACGCAAAGGGCTCCCGGTTCACGGCTGGCTTGTCCTCGACAAGCCGCAAGGCATGACCTCGACGCAAGCCGTGGGCAAGGTGAAGCACCTGTATCAGGCGGCCAAGGCCGGCCATGCGGGGACGCTCGACCCGCTCGCAACCGGCATGCTGCCCATCGCGCTCGGCGAAGCAACTAAGACCGTTCCCTTCGTGGTGGATGGGACCAAGGAGTATCGCTTCACCGTTCGTTTTGGCGCCGAGACAGACACCGACGACGCGGAAGGAAAGGTGACGGGGGAGAGCGACAGGCGCGCGACCCGTGCCGAGATCGAGGCGGCGCTGCAGGCCTTCGTGGGCGCCATCCTGCAAGTGCCGCCGCGCTATTCGGCAGTGCGGGTGGCGGGCGAACGCGCCTACGATCTCGCCCGCGATTCCCAGGACTTCGAGCTGGCCCCCCGCGAGGTTCGCATTGCGCGCCTCACGCTCGTGGACATGCCGGACCGGGATCGGTGCGTGATCGAGGCCGAGTGCGGCAAAGGCACCTATGTGCGGGCGCTGGCCCGCGACCTCGGCCGGGTGCTGAGCTCTGCCGCCCATATCGAGGCCTTGCGGCGTACGCGGGTCGGCGCCTTCGGCGAGACCCGGTCAATTTCGCTCGCCAAGCTCGAGGCGCTGGCCCAGGGCGCCGCGGGCCGCGAGGGACTGCTGGGCGTGCTCGAACCCGTCGAGACGGCGTTGCACGATATTCAAGCGCTCGTCGTCAGCGGAACCGACGCGGCAAGGTTGAAGCAGGGGCAATCCGTGCTGTTGCGGGGACGGGATGCGCCCATTGTCACAGGGCCCGTCTACGCCGTCTCGCGCGGGACGCTCGTGGCGCTAGGCGAGGTCAGCCAAGGGGAACTCAAGCCCCGACGCATCTTCAATCTGTCCCGCTAGGGCTGCAAATTCCGCTGGCCTCGCGCAGGATAATGCCTATAGTGCCGCCGGTGCGCAGCCGCTTGCCATTCGTGCCTCGCGCATTGAGCCGACCGTGCTGGACGACATCCCGGCCCGGCCCCACCGCAAGCCCCGAAGCTATAAGGATCGTCCGATGTCGATTAGCGCTGTGCGCAAGCAAGAACTTATTCAGGAATACGCCACCAAATCCGGTGATACCGGGTCGCCCGAGGTCCAGGTCGCCATCCTGACCGAGCGGATCACCAATCTCACCGACCACTTCAAGACCCACGGCAAGGACAACCACTCGCGGCGCGGGCTGCTCAAGATGGTGAGCCAGCGGCGCCGATTGCTCGACTATGTCAAGTCGAGCAACGAGGATCGCTATCAGAAGCTCATCAATCGCCTCGGCATTCGCCGGTGACGCGGCCATGGGTCGATGCGCGCCGCCCGGCGCCGGCATGTCGATAAATCACACTGGGCCCGAGCATTCGCGTTCAGGGAGCACGCTCGGGCGCACCCTTTCCCTGCTCATTGAGATATCATCATGTTCAACAAACAGACCGTAGAGATCGAATGGGCGGGTCGCCCGCTCAAGCTTGAGACCGGACGCATCGGCCGCCAGGCCGACGCGTCGGTGCTCGCCCAATATGGCGGCACCACCGTGCTCGCCACCGCCGTTGCCGCCAAGGAACCCCGGGCCGGCATCGACTTCTTCCCCTTGACCGTCAACTACCAGGAAAAGACCTTTGCCGCGGGCAAGATCCCGGGCGGGTATTTCAAACGCGAGGGGCGCCCGACGGAGAAGGAGACGCTGACCTCGCGCCTCATCGACCGTCCAATCCGGCCGCTGTTCCCGGCCGGCTTCAAGAACGAGACCCAGATCATTGCGACCGTGCTCTCCCATGACATGGAGAACGATCCGGACATCGTGGGTCTAATCGCCTCCTCCGCCGCGCTCACCCTGTCCGGCATTCCGTTCCTAGGTCCCATCGCAGCCGCCCGGGTCGGCTATATCGGCGGCAAATATGTGCTGAACCCGATGATCGACGAGATGCCCGAGAGCGCACTCGATCTCGTGGTGGCGGGCACTTCGAGCGCCGTGCTCATGGTGGAGTCGGAGGCCAAGGAGCTGCCCGAGGACGTCATGCTCGGCGCCGTGATGTTCGGGCATAAGCATTTTCAGCCGGTGCTGGACGCCATCGTGAAGCTCGCCGAGCGCGCGGCCAAAGAGCCCTGGGAGCTCAAGACCGACACAAGCGCCGAGGAGCTGGAAGGAAAAGTGCGCAGCATAGCCGAGAAGGACTTGCGCGAGGCCTATACCATTGCCGCCAAGGCCGAGCGCCGGGATCGCGTGGTCGCTATCAAGCAAAAGGTGGTCGAGGCCCTCGTTCCCGCCGATGATGCCGGCGCGCTCGCGCCTCGCGTGTCCAGCGCCTTCAAGGTAGTGGAGAAGGATGTGGTGCGCGGCAGCATTCTTGCGACGAGCAAGCGCATCGACGGGCGTGACCTCTCGACAGTTCGGCCCATCATCTCGGAGGTCGGCATCCTCCCCCGCACCCACGGCAGCGCGCTGTTTACGCGCGGCGAGACCCAGGCCCTGGTGGTCGCCACGCTCGGCACCGGCGAGGACGAGCAATATGTCGACGCGCTGTCAGGGACCTACAAGGAGTACTTCCTCCTGCACTACAACTTCCCGCCCTATTCGGTGGGCGAGGTTGGGCGCATGTCCTCCCCGGGACGCCGGGAGATCGGTCACGGCAAGCTTGCCTGGCGCGCGATTCACCCCGTGCTGCCCGAGCGTGAAAGCTTCCCCTACACCATCCGCGTCGTCTCGGAGATCACCGAATCGAACGGCTCCTCTTCCATGGCCACCGTCTGCGGCGCCTCGCTCGCCATGATGGACGCAGGTATTCCCTTGCGCCGGCCGGTGGCTGGCATCGCCATGGGGCTGATCAAGGAAGCCGAGCGCTTTGCCGTGCTCTCCGACATCCTTGGCGATGAGGACCATCTCGGCGATATGGACTTCAAGGTCGCCGGGACCTCCGAAGGGGTGACCTCACTGCAGATGGACATCAAGATTACCGGCATCACCGAGGAGATCATGCAAGCCGCGCTCGACCAGGCGCGGGGCGGCCGCCTGCATATCCTCGAGGAGATGAACAAGGCGCTGACCGCGGCGCGGCCAGAGCTTGGCGAATATGCTCCCCGCATCGAGACGATCCATATCCCGGTCGACAAGATCCGCGAGGTGATCGGCTCGGGCGGTTCGGTGATCCGCGAGATCGTCGCGGAATCCGGCGCCAAGATCGACATCTCCGACGACGGCACTGTCAAGATCGCCTCGGCCAATGCTGAATCGATCCGCGCGGCCATCGCCCGCATCAAGGGCATTGCCGCAGAGCCCGAGGTGGGCGAGATCTATCAGGGCAAGGTGGTCAAGGTGATGGAGTTCGGCGCCTTCGTGAACTTCTTCGGCGCCAAGGATGGCCTCGTGCATATCTCCCAGCTGGCCGAAGGCCGGCCCAAGGCCGTCACCGACGTGGTCAAGGAAGGCGACATGGTCTGGGTCAAGCTGCTTGGCTTCGATGACCGCGGCAAGGTGCGGCTATCGATGAAGGTCGTCGACCAAAAGACGGGCAAGGAGCTGGAGAAGGCTGAAGCGAGCTGACGACTGATAGCGGGAAGGGGCGCGGACCCCGTGCGCCTCCCGTCAGCGTCCTTAGCCCTGTGTTGAGATGCACCTAGCCGCTGTCGGCCGGGGACCTATTTCGCACAGCGCCAACCAATGACCGAATAATCGGGATTGTCGCCCTGCCACTTATTGGCGTCGGTTTCGGCCTGGCGGATGCAGGTCACCACGTCGTCCGGCGCCGAGCTCGGCACGGAGACCTCCGAGCAAGTATGCGGCGCGGCCATAAGACACGTAACAAGAACAAGATGGGCCATGGCCCGTTTCACTCCACTAATTTTGAATAAGCCCGCGATCCTACCGGCGAGTTGAGTTTTTCTCAACTCTTGCCGTTGCCTTGCTTAATTCGTGCTCGGGCCCCCCACGTCAAGGTGAGACCGTGAGCGATCACTGGGCGGCCTCGCGCGGCGGTTTCTCCACCTGAACCTCCGGTTCCTTGCCGTTCTGCTCGAGCGCCTTCAGCGCGGACAAGCTCGGCATGGAGATGGTGCTGTAGCCGCAATCGACAAAATGCACCTCGCCCGTGACGGCACCGGAAAGATCCGACAAGAGATAGAGCGCGGCCCCCCCCACCTCGTCCAGAGTGGGCGAGCGGCGCATCGGCGCGTGCTGCTGCTGGAAGTGAAACAGGGTGCGGGCGTCGGAAATGCCAGCGCCGGCCAACGTGCGCATGGGCCCCGCCGAGAGTGCATTCACCCTTATCCCTTGTGGGCCGAAATCCGAGGCGAGATAGCGCACGCTCGCCTCGAGCGCCGCCTTGGCGACGCCCATGACGTTGTAGCAGGGCACCACGCGGTTCGAGCCGCCATAGGAGAGCGTGAGCAGAGAGCTCCCCGCCGGCATCATCTCCGTGGCGAGCTTGCAAATCTCGGTGAAGGAGAAGCAGGAGATCACCATGGTGTGCTCGAAATTGGCACGCGTGGTGTCGCAATAGCGGCCCCGGAGCTCGTTGCGGTCGGAGAAGGCAAGCGCGTGCACGACGAAGTCGAGCGAGCCCCATTGTTTGCGGATCGCGTCGAATACCCCCTTCACGCTGTTCAGATCCTCAACATCGGCTTCAACGATAATGTTGGCGCCGATGGATTGGGCGAGCGGGACCGCGCGGCGTCCGAAGGCGCCCCCTTGATAGCTGAAGGCGAGCTCGGCACCCTGGCCGTGCAGTACCCGCGCAATGCCCCAGGCGATCGAGCGGTCGTTGGCGACGCCCATCACCAGGCCCCTCTTCCCGGCCATCAGGGCTCCGGGTTCAGCAATGTCTCTTTTTGTTGTCATGGGGCTTGCTCTGGTTAGGGTGAAAGGGACTCTTCAAGGCTTGCGGCTCAGCCGTCATACCGGCGGAAGACGAGGGTGGCGTTGGTGCCGCCGAAACCGAAGCTGTTCGAAATCACGCAGTTAATGTCCACATTGTCCCGGCGCTGGCGGACGATCGGCATGTCAGCGACGGCAGGGTCGATGGTCTCGATATTGGCGGATTCGCAGATGAAGCCGTTGTTCATCATCAGCAGCGAATAGATCGCCTCGTGCACGCCCGCCGCGCCCAAGGAATGGCCGGTCAGGGATTTGGTGGCGCTGATGGGGGGACACTTGTCGCCAAACACCTCACGGATCGCCTCGATCTCGCGCAGATCGCCAATGGGGGTGGAAGTGGCGTGAGGATTGATGTAGTCGACTGCAGCCCCGTTCAGCCCACGCATGGCCATGCGCATGCAGCGCGCCGCCCCTTCGCCCGAGGGCTGCACCATGTCGAATCCGTCCGAGGTCGCGCCATAGCCGGTGAGCTCGCCATAGATGCGGGCGCCGCGGGCTTTTGCATGCTCGAGCTCCTCGAGCACGACGACGCCCGCGCCACCGGCGATGACGAAGCCGTCGCGGTTGACGTCATAGGCGCGGCTCGCCACCTCGGGCCGATCGTTGAAATCCGACGACATGGCGTTCATGGCGTCGAACAGGACCGACAGCGTCCAGTCCAGCTCCTCGCCGCCGCCGGCAAAGACGATGTCCTGCTTGCCCATTTGGATGAGCTCGCTGCCATTGCCGATGCAGTGGGCGGAAGTCGAGCAGGCGGACGAGATGGAATAGCTCACGCCCTTGATTTGGTAAGGGGTGGAGAGCGTCGCCGAATTGGTCGAGCACATCGCTTTCGGCACCTCGAAGGGGCCAACCTTTTTCGGGCCCTTCTCGCGGGTGGTGTCGGCCGCCTGCACGATAGCCCGCGTCGAGGGGCCGCCCGAGCCCATGATCAGCCCGGTCTTCTCGTTGGAGACGTCGCCTTCCTCAAGCCCGGCGTCACGGATCGCCTGCTCCATGGCGATGTAGTTCCACGCCGCGCCCGCGCCCATGAAGCGGCGCACCTTGCGATCTATCATCCCCTCCCAATCGATCTTGGGCGCGCCGTGCACCTGGCAGCGGAAGCCGAGCTCGGCATAAGTGTCCGCCCTGACGAGGCCGGACTTTGCCTCGCGCAACGACGCCAGCACCTCCTGGGCGCTGTTGCCGATCGGGGACACGATGCCCATACCGGTCACGACCACACGTCTCATAGGGCAGTCCTCAAGGGAACCTCGTTTCCGGCGCGGGCCGCATTCGTTTCCGCGTCAGGCACCTTCGGGGGCTTCGCCCGCCTGGAACAGGCCGACCCGCAGGTCCTTTGCCGTATAAATGGTCTCGCCGTCGGCCTTCAGCCAGCCGTCGCCGGTGCCGAGCGTGAATTTACGGCGGATCACGCGCTTGAGCTCGACGATATATTCAAGCTTGCGCATGGTGGGCAGCACCATGCCGGAGAATTTCACCTCGCCCACACTCAAGGCACGTCCCCTCCCCGGCGCGCCGAGCCACCCCAGGAAGAAGCCCAAAAGCTGCCACAGCGCATCCAACCCCAGGCAGCCCGGCATGACGGGATCTCCCTTGAAGTGGCAGGGGAAGAACCAGAGATCGGGTTTGACGTCGAGCTCGGCCACGATCCGCCCATAGCCGTGCTCGCCGCCATGCTCCTCGACTTGCGAGATACGGTCGAACATCAGCATGGGCGGCAGCGGCAACTGAGCGTTGCCGGGCCCGAACAGCTCGCCCCGCGCGCAAGCCAGCAAGTCTGCATACTCGAAATGGCCCTGCCGCTCCGCCTTGTCCTGCACCTTGTCACCACTCCTGCCCGGAAACCTGAATGTGGCCCGTTTCCTAACATAGACGGGCGGGCACCAAAAGCCTGCCCTGCCGGCATGCCCTTTCCGCGCCCGTATGCGCCTGCAAACATGCGAGACGCGGCGTTGCTTGCGGCCGCGCTTCCCCATATATTGCTGTTGTCATGAGAACTCCCACCACCGGTCACGACATCGCCAAGCGGTTGCGCGGGGCAGGGCTCCGGCCCACACGCCAGCGCGTGGCGCTGGCGGAGATGCTCTTCGCGAGCGGCGACCGCCACGTCACGGCGGAGCTCTTGCATGAGGAGGCGCAGGCAACAAAGGTGCCCGTCTCCCTCGCCACCATCTACAATACGCTGCACCAGTTCACGGAAGTGGGGCTGTTGCGGGAGGTGGCTGTCGAGGGCGCCAAGACCTATTTCGATACCAACACCTCGAACCACTACCACTTCTTTTGCGAGCCGTCCGGGCAACTCATGGACATCGACACCGGCCAGATCCGCATCGCTGGCCTGCCCGAGGCACCGGAGGGCATGGCGATCTCCCGCGTGGACGTGCTGGTGCGGCTGGTAAACACAAGCAAGCGCTAGTCGTAAAGGCTATTTGATCGCCTCACCACGATAGACGCCCCACAGCTGGTCCTGCTGCACATAGCCCGAATAGTCGTCAATCGACAGCTCGCACCACTCCCCGTCGCAGGAGAGGACGTTGCCGAGCACTCCCGCCTCGAGCTGGGCCACCACCTTCCCGTTGGTCGATTCGCTCGCATACAGCGGCACGCTGGCATGGTCCTTCGACCAGGGCGCAACGAGCACCGTCCTCCGCCCGCTAAGCAGGCTATGGAACACCCAGCCGTCGGCGCCCTCGCTGTCACGGACGCGCCGCCAATTCTCCGATTCGGCGATCACCTCGACAGGAAGGCCGGCGCGGTTGAATACCCAGACGATGGCCTGGTCGGTGTTCGGGCCTTTACGCACATTCACGCGGTCGGATTTCAGGCTGACGAAGCGGGGAACCGGCAGCCCGCTTTGGCCGTTCGGCGGCTCGGTTTGGCTCGCGTCGCCGGCGGCGACCGCGTTAACGCCGGCGAGACAGATCAGCGCAAGCGCAATGCCTATGCTTAGTCGATGCCCCACCCGTCTGTCCCCGCTCATGCCCCGGATCCGGCCCGCCTCCGGGCCAGCTGGGTCCGCGAATCGGGCTCCCTTGCATGCCCCACAAAAATGAACGGATCGTGGCCTAAAGGACAACATGATGCTTTATCTGGCAAAGCCGCTTCTGTTAGAGAAAGCGGCGCACGGTTCTAGGCCTGCGCGTTGCCGCAGGCAAAGTGTCGCGCCTCTCGGCTATCCAAACAGGACGGATCATGGCTTATGAACGACCGGTCATCATTGTTACGCGAAAGCTTCCCGACGTCGTGGAGACGCGCTTGCGCGAGCTCTTCGACGCGCGGCTCAATATCGAGGACAGGCCGTATTCGCGGGACGAGCTCATCGAGGCGGTGAAGACCGCAAACGTACTCGTGCCGACCGTCACCGATCGCATCGACCGCGGGGTGCTGAGCCAGGCGGGTCCCGAGCTCAAGTTGATCGCCCAGTTCGGCACCGGCGTCGACAATATCGATCTGGAAACGGCGCGCAACCGGAGCATCCTCGTCACCAATACCCCGGGCGTGCTCACCGAGGACACAGCCGACATGACCATGGCCCTGATACTCGCGGTGCCACGGCGTTTGACCGAGGGAGCCGGACTGCTCCGGAGCGGGAGCAGTAAGTGGCACGGCTGGTCGCCCACCTGGATGCTCGGCCACCGCATCTTCGGCAAGCGGCTCGGGATCGTCGGCATGGGCCGCATCGGCCAGGCGGTGGCCAAGCGGGCGCGCGCGTTCGGCTTGCAGATCCATTACCACAACCGCCGGCGCGTGACGCCGGAGATCGAGAAGACGCTCGAGGCGACCTATTGGGACAGCCTCGATCAGATGCTCGCCCGAATGGACATCATCTCGATCAATTGCCCGCATACGCCCGCCACCTATCATCTGCTCTCGGCTCGCCGGCTCGCGCTGATGAAGCCGTCGGCCTATATCGTCAACACGGCACGCGGCGAGGTGATCGACGAAAATGCGCTGGCGCGGATGATCGAGAATGGCGAGCTCGGCGGCGCCGGCCTCGACGTGTTCGAACACGAGCCCGCGGTGAACGCGAAGCTGCTCAAGAGCGAGAACGTGGTGGTGCTGCCGCATATGGGCTCGGCCACGATCGAGGGCCGCGTCGACATGGGCGAGAAGGTGATCATCAACATCAAGACCTTCCTCGACGGCCACGCACCGCCGGACCGCGTCCATCCAGCGATGTTCTAAGGATGCCCGGGTCAAGTCCGGGCCGGACGAGTTCGGGCTGAGAACTCCTTCGTGCGCACATGCTCCGGGCGGAAGCCCATGCCGAGCAGCCGGCCCGGGATGCGGCGGAGCCAAGGGACGCGGTTGATTAGCGTCACGATGAAGGGCACCCGTGGCTGCGTCTTGAGCGCGAGCACGCTGCTGATGACCCGCCGCTGAATGAGGAGCTGCAACCCTTGCGTCATCCGGGTCGGCCATTCGCGCCGGGCCTGCACTTTGCGCAGCTGCGCCTCGGTTACCTGTCCGAGGCGGAGCGGAACGCTAAGGATATTGGCGGCGGCCACGGCGTCCTGAATGGCGAGATTGATGCCGACACCGCCCACCGGCGACATGGCATGGGCCGCGTCGCCGATGCAAAGCAGCCCCGGCCGGTACCAGCGCTTCAGCCGATCGACCCGCACGGTCAAGAGTTTGACGTCATCCCACGAGGCAAGCTCCTGCACCCGATCTGCAAGGGTGGGGTTGAGCTCCACGATGGCGGCGCGGAAGGCCGGAAGCCCGTGCCTTCGCAGCTCGTTGATCCCACCCTTGGGGATGACGAAGGCACATTGCCAGTAGTCGCCCCGATCGAGCATGACGAAAAAGCGGCCGGCGCCGATCCTACCCAGGCTCTGCTTTCCGTCTGAAGGGCTCTTGGAAAGGCGCATCCACAGCACGTCCATGGGTGCGCCGTAGTCTACACCCTCAAGCCCGGCCAGGGCGCGCACGACGGAGTGGCGCCCATCGGCACCCACCACGAGATCGGCGCGCACCTCGATCAGGCCTTCGGGAGTGCTGGCCCGCAGGCCGACAATGCGGTCCCCGTCCTCGATCACGTCGGTCACCTCGGCCTGCATCCTGAGATGAAAGCTTGGATAGCCCTTGGCCTCTTCGGCGAGAAATTTCAGGAATTCCCATTGCGGCATGAAAGCAACGAAGCGGCAACGGGTCGGCAGATGCGAAAGGTCGGCAACGGTGACGCGCTTCTTGCCGATCTCCACGGTCAGCTCGCGCACCTCCTGATGCGGGCGCTTGAGAAACTCCTTGAGGAGACCGACCTCGGCCATGATCTCAAGCGTCGAGGGATGGATGGTGTCGCCGCGGAAGTCGCGAAAAAAATCAGCGTGCTTCTCAAGCACCAGCACGTCGACGCCCGCGCGCGCGAGCAGAAAGCCCAGCATCATGCCGGCGGGGCCGCCTCCAGCGATGCAGCAACGCGTGGTGAGGGTCTGAGTGGGCATGGCTTAGGTCCGGGCGTTGGCCTTTGTCATTCTGGCAGTGAAGCACTTTACCCGCTCGCATCGGCCGTCGCCTTGCGGTGGTGCGACAGATCGGGGAAGCGTGGCTCCCTTCCGTGCAGCGGATTGTCGGGATCATAAGCATACGCAACCGTGGTGAAGCGCGCGGCAAGCGCATCGTAAAGCAGGAGCCTACCCACCAGGCTCTCGCCAAGGCTTAAAATCTCCTTCACCACCTCGACCGCCTGGAGCGTCCCGATCACGCCGGCCACCGCGCCGAGAATCCCGGCTTCCGAGCAGGGTGCCACTGTGCCGGGCGGAGGCGGTTCCGGGAACAGGCAGCGATAGGAGGGCCTCGGCTTGCCGCTCGCGTCGCGCTCATAGGCGCGGAAGGTGGTGAGGTGGCCGTCGAAGGGACCAACCGCCGCGAAGACGAGCGGGCGCCCAGCGAAATAGCAGGCATCGTTGACGAGATACCGCGTGGCGAAATTGTCCGAGCCATCGGCGACGATGTCGAATTTGGAGATGATATCGAGCGCATTCTCCGGCACCAGCCGCGTCGTGTAGAGCCGCGTCTCTACATGGGGGTTGAGGCGCTCGATGGTCTTGGCGGCGCTTCGCGTCTTTGACTTGCCGGCGCTGCCCGTGTCATGTGCGATTTGGCGCTGGAGGTTGTCGAGGCTCACCCGGTCGTCGTCAATGAGGCCGATCGTGCCCACGCCGGCCGCGGCAAGATAGAGCAAGAGCGGCGAACCAAGGCCGCCCGCGCCGACCACGAGCACGCGCGCCGCTTTCAGCCGCTGCTGGCCTTCGCCGCCGATCTCCTTAAGCACCAGGTGTCGCTTGTAGCGCTCGATCTCGTCAGGGCTGAGCATGCCAACAATGTAGGATATCCCCTCGGTTGACGGGAGGGGATGATCAGCCCGTGGAGCCGAAGCCGCCCTGCCCCCGCGCCGTGCCCGGAAGCTCCTCGACCGCCTCGATCCGCATGGGCTCGACTCGGGCCACCACGAGTTGGGCGATGCGATCGCCGCGGGCCACGATAAAGGGCTCGGCGCCGAGATTGACGAGCAGCACCATCACTTCGCCGCGATAGTCGGCATCGACGGTGCCGGGACTATTGAGCACCGTCACGCCGGCCTTAAGCGCAAGGCCCGAGCGCGGGCGGATTTGTCCTTCGCAGCCTTGGGGCAATTCGACGACGAGCCCGGTGGGCACGAGGGCACGCGCGCCTGGGGCCAGCGTAAGCGGCTCGGCCTCGGGTAGTGCTGCGCGCAGGTCGAGGCCGCTCGCATGCGCGGAGTGATAGGCAGGCAACGGCAAACTCGCGCCATGAGGCAGGCGCAGGATGCGTAGCGTGACGGCCGAGGGGCCGGCGTCCGCGCCGCTCATTCCGCCGCCGAGCGCAAGGCGTGCAGCGCCTCGGCGGCGCGGGCGAGCAGCCGGCGCGCCATGTCGTCCTTGCTCAGGGAGGGCCAGTCCTCGACGCCCTGCCCAGTGATGAGATGGACTTCGGTTTGGTCACCGCCCATGGCGCCGGTTCCTGGCCAGACGTCGTTGGCAACGATCCAGTCCGCCCCCTTGGCGTGGCGTTTGGCGGTCGCATTGTCGATCAGATTTTCCGTCTCGGCGGCGAAGCCGATCACGAGGCGCGGGCGCTTGGGGCCCGGCTTGGCGACGGTCGCGAGGATGTCCGGATTTTGCGCGAGCTTGAGCGAAGGCTCGCTCTGCTTGAGCTTCTTTAGCTTCTGCGGCGCCTCATCGGCGACGCGCCAGTCGGCGACGGCGGCGGCACAAATGGCGATGTCGGCGGGAAGCGCGGCCAGCACCGCGGCCAGCATCTCATGCGCGGTCTCCACCTTGACCATGCGCACCCCATCGGGATCGGGCAGCGTGACCGGACCGCTCACCAGCGTCACCTCGGCGCCGAGGGCCGCGGCGGCGCGGGCGAGCGCGTGGCCCTGCTTGCCGGAGGACCGGTTGGCGAGGTAACGCACGGGATCGATCGGCTCGTGGGTCGGGCCGGACGTGATGAGCACGCGGCGGCCGGCCAGCGGTCCAAGGGCCGTGTCACCGAGCAGACTCGCAATGGCGTCGAGGATCGCCGGCGGCTCCGCCATGCGGCCCGGCCCACATTCGCCGCAGGCCATCTCGCCCTCATCGGGTCCGGCGAACACCATGCCGTCGGCGCGCAGCGTCGCGACATTGCGCCTGGTCGCGGGGTTGAGCCACATGCGCACATTCATGGCAGGCGCGACCAGCACCTTCTTGTCGCTTGCAAGCAGCACCGTCGAAGCGAGATCCTCGGCGAGCCCGTGGGCCATCTTGGCGATGAGGTCGGCGGTGGCGGGCGCGACCACGATCAGGTCGGCCTCCCGCGACAACCTGATATGGCCGATCTCGGCCTCGTCCTTCAGGTCGAAGAGATGGGTGAAGACCTTTTCCTCGCAGAGCACCGCGAGCGATAGCGGGGTGACGAATTCCGCGCCGCCCTTGGTCAAGATCGCGCGCACCGATGCACCCCGCTCCTTCAAGCGACGCACCAGATCGAGGCTCTTATAGGCGGCGATGCCGCCGCCGACGATCAAGAGGATACGCTTGCCTTGCACTTCGTCTCACTCCGCTGTCATGCCCGCGAAGGCGTGCATCCAGTAACCACCGATCTTAGCAATTACGCTCGGCAGTGATTACTGGATAGCCGCCTAAGCCGGGCAATGACAAGAAACAGGGTTAGCGGTCAACAATCAAAAGAGAAGCGCCAGCGCGATGGCCGTGAGCGCCAGGGCGCCCACCCAGATGCCGATGCGGCTCAGGCGGTTGCGCCTGCCT
This sequence comes from uncultured Alphaproteobacteria bacterium, assembly GCA_963741155.1. Taxonomy (GTDB): domain Bacteria; phylum Pseudomonadota; class Alphaproteobacteria; order Rhizobiales; family Methyloligellaceae; genus Methyloceanibacter. Next base: position 116,116 of record CAVUHA010000004.1, read on the forward strand.
TGCGCCTCGGCCAGCCGCTCGACAGTGTGGTCATCGAGCCGCAAACCTTCATCGAGCAGCGCCGAGAAGGCGTCTGCGGCCCGCTCGGCCTGGCCCAAGAGCTTTGGGATGTCGCCGACGAAACGGCCGACCGACGCCGCGCCTTCGGCCGCCGCCTCGAGCCTGGCTTCGGGACCGAGCTGGCTCTGCAGCCACTGGCGCGCCACGGGCTCCGCCACCACCCACATATTCAAGTCGGGGTCGAGGCTGCGGCCGACCCCCTCCACCACCACCATGGTCTTTTGCAGAAGCAACAGCTCGGGCCGCGTCTGCATGTCGAACACTTCGGTATATTGGAACAGCTGGCCCAGAAGCTGGGCCATGGAGATCTCGCTCGCGGGGCGGTCCATGATCGGCTCGCCGATGGCGCGCAAGGCTTGGGCGAACTGCGCGACCGAATGGCGCCGCGGGACATAGCCCGCCTCGAAATGCACCCCCGCCACGCGGGTGTAGTTGCGGGTGATAAAGCCGTGCAGGATCTCGGCCAGGAAGCGCCGCTCCTTCATTCCGAGCCGCCCCATGATGCCGAAATCGACGGCAACGATGCGTCCCTCCGGGTCGACGAACAGGTTCCCTGGATGCATGTCGGCGTGAAAGAATCCGTCGCGCATGGCGTGGCGCAAAAAGGTCTGCATCAACCGCGCGCCGAGCGGCTTCAGGTCGTGACCTTCGGCCACCAGGCGCTCGCGGTCGGAGATGGGGATGCCGTCGATCCATTCGAGCGTCAGCACGCGGCGCGCGCTCCGTGTCCAGTCCACTTTCGGCACGCGGAAGCCCTCGTCGGCCTTGGAGTTCTCGGCCATCTCGGAAATGGCCGCCGCCTCCATGCGCAAATCCATCTCGATGGCCACGGACTTCGCCAGCGTGTCGACCACGGCCACGGGGCGCAGGCGGCGCGACGGCGCATGCAGCCGCTCGATCATGCGCGCGGCGAAGAAATAGCTGTCCAGGTCCTGCCGGAAGCGCTGCTCGATCCCGGGGCGAAGCACCTTGACCGCCACCGGTTTCATCGATCCATCCGGCTCCCGCACGCGCGCCTTATGCACCTGCGCGATTGAAGCGGCGGCAACCGCCGGACCGAACTCGGCAAACAGCTGGTCGATGGGAGCTTCGAGCGCCTCCTCGACCGCCTTCCGCGCCTCTCCTTGAGAGAAGGGCGGCAGGCGGTCCTGCAAAGTGGAAAGGTCCGCCGCGAGCTCGCGGCCAATGATGTCGTCGCGGGTCGCGAGGAACTGCCCGAGCTTGATGTAAGAAGGCCCGAGCGAGGTGAGCGCGGTGGAGAGCCGCGCATCATTGCCGCCGTCGGTGTCGTGCCCATTACGCAGGCGCGCGGTCATGCGGCCGAACAGCTGAAGCGGCGGCGGCAAGGCAACATCGTCTGGGAACACGCGCGCGCCGCTCCAGGCGATGACGGTACCGGCGCGGGCGAGCCGCACAACATTGTTGATCGCGGTCATGGTCTCAAAGCCGCCAAGCGGAGTGGAGGGCGGCGATGCCGCCGGTGAGATTGCGGTAGCGCACTTGCCCGAAGCCCGCATTCTCTATCAGTCGTGTGAAGGATTTCTGATCGGGGAAGCGGCGAATGCTCTCCACGAGGTAGCGATAGGCGGCGCTGTCGCCGGCGACGATGGCGCCAAGGGCCGGAATGGCATTCATGGAATAGGCGTCGTAGAGCTGGTCGAGCAGCGGCATCTCGACCGCCGAGAATTCGAGGCACAGGAAGCGCCCCCCGGGCTTCAGCACGCGGAAGGCTTCCGCCAAAGCCGCCTCCATATGGGTGAAGTTGCGCATGCCGAAAGCGATGGCGTAGGCGTCGAAGCGCCGCGACGCAAACGGCAAGCCCTCGGCATTGGCGCGCACGAACGCGAGACGCTCCTCGCCGTCTGCCCGCTCGCGGCCGGCCTCGATCATCTCGGCGCTGATGTCGCAAATGACCGCCCGCGCTTGGCTCCCGGAGGCCGCCAGGACACGCGAGGCAATGTCGCCGGTGCCCCCCGCCACGTCCAGCAAGGCGTAAGGAACCTCGCCCTTGGGAGGCGCGAGCCACGCCACCAGCTCGTCCTTCCACAACCGGTGGAGGCCCCCGGACATCAGGTCGTTCATGAGGTCGTAGTGGCGGGCAACGCGGGCAAACACGCCGTTGACGAGGCCCTGCTTGGCCGCCGGCGCAACGGTCTCGAAGCCGAAGCTCGCGCCCGGCTCGCTCGCACTCGCGTTCTCAATGTCCCCATTCATGCGCTGGACAATAGCGCAAGGCCCGAGTTCAGGCTATTGTTGCGGTGCAACCGAGACGTTTTGCGCTGCAGTATGGGAATGGTCGATGCCCGAGCTGCCTGAGGTCGAGACGGTCCGGCGCGGGCTTGAGCCCGTCCTCGTCGGCAATAGTTTCGCGAATGTTGAACAGCGGCGCGCGGACTTGCGCTTTCCCTTGCCCAAGGACTTCGCGCGGCGGCTGGCCGGACGAGGAGTCGAGGCGCTCGACCGGCGCGCGAAATATCTCTTGGCCAAGCTCGATGACGGCGAGGTGCTGGTGATGCATCTCGGCATGACCGGCCGCTTCAGCATCGACCGGGCCAACGGTGCGTCTCTTAAGACTGGTGACTTTACCCATCGGCAAGAGGACACCACCATCCATGAGCACATCGTGTTCCATCTGGCCGACGGGGTAGCGATCCGCTACAGCGACGCCCGCCGGTTCGGCTATATGGACCTGATCCGGGGAAGTGCGCTCGGCAGTCACAAGCTGTTCAAAGGGCTCGGCATCGAGCCGCTCAGTCCTGAGTTCACGCCCAATTGGCTCGCAAGCAAGCTCGCCAGCAAGAAAACCTCGATCAAGGCGGCGCTCGTCGACCAGCGGCTGATCGCGGGGCTCGGCAATATCTATGCCTGCGAGGCGCTCTATCGAGCGCGCGTCTCGCCGCTCAAGCTCGCCGGCACCCTTGCCAGCAAGACGGGCAAACCAACCGCGCAGACCGAGGCGCTGACGGCCGGCATCCGCGCCGTCCTGAACGAAGCCATCAAGGCCGGCGGCTCGTCCTTGCGCGACTATGCAGGGGCCGACGGCAAACTCGGGCGCTTTCAGCACCGCTTCAAGGTCTATGGCCGCGAAGGCAAGCCGTGCCCGCGCAAAGGCTGCGGAGGAACCGTACGCCGCGTCATCCAGGGAGGACGCTCAACCTTCTATTGCCCCACCTGTCAACGATAAGGGACCGCCATGTTTGTCGATGAACTCAGCAGGGAACAAGAAGCGAGCAAATTGAAGTCCTCCTACGAGACGATCCTCGTCACCAGCGAGGGCAAGGTCGGACTCATCACCCTCAACCGCCCGAACGCGCTGAATGCGCTGAACACACTCCTCATCTCGGAGCTCAACCGGGCGCTTGATGCGTTCGAGGCCGACCCCGCTGTCGGCTGCATCGTCATCACTGGCAGCGAGAAGGCGTTCGCGGCCGGCGTGGACATCAAGGAGATGCAGGCCAAAACCTTCGTTGAGGCTTATGGCGGCGATTTCCTCGCCCCCTTCGACCGGATCGGACACTGCCGGAAGCCGATCATCGCGGCGGTCGCGGGTTACGCGCTCGGCGGGGGCTGCGAGCTCGCCATGAGCTGCGACATCATCTTGGCGGGCGACAATGCGGTGTTCGGCCAGCCCGAGATCACGCTTGGCATCATGCCGGGCGCGGGCGGTACCCAGCGGTTGACCCGCGCGGTGGGCAAAGCCAAGGCCATGGAGCTCTGCCTCACCGGGCGGCGCATGGATGCTGAGGAGGCCGAACGGTCAGGGCTGGTGAGCCGGATCGTGCCGGTTGCAGAGCTCCACGCGGAGGCCATGAAGGTCGCGGCCAAGATCGCGGGCCTCTCGCAGCACGCGCTGATGATGATCAAGGAGGCCATCAACCGCGGCTTTGCCACCACGCTTGCGGAAGGCACGCGCTTCGAGCGGGGCCAGTTCTACTCGCTGTTCGCGACCGAAGACCAGAAAGAGGGCATGGCCGCCTTTATCGAAAAGCGTCCACCCGTATTCAAGAACAAATGAGGCCCGAAACCATCACACCCGATAGAAGTCGCGGTACCAGGCGACGAAGCTCTTTACTCCCTCCTCGACCGGGGTCGAGGGCTCGAAGCCTACCGCCGTCTTGAGAGCTTCCACGTCGGCAGAGGTCTCCGGCACGTCGCCCGGTTGCGGCGGTAGCATTTCGAGCTTGGCCTTACGGCCTAAGGCCTTCTCGATCACGGCGATGTAGTCGAGCAGCGCGACCGGGCTATGATTGCCGATATTGTAGAGCCGATAGGGCGCGGACGACGTGGCCGGGTCCGGCTCCTCACCGCGCCAATCGGGATCCGGCGTGGCGACCTTGTCGAGGATACGCACCACCCCCTCCACGACGTCCTCGATATAGGTGAAGTCGCGGGCGTGGTTGCCATAGCTGAAGACTTGGATCGGCTCGCCTTCAAGAATCTTGCGGGTAAACAGGAACAGCGACATGTCCGGCCGTCCCCAGGGGCCGTAGACGGTGAAGAATCTGAGACCCGTGACCGGCAGCCCGAACAGATGCGCATAAGCATGGGCCATCAGCTCATTTGCCTTCTTGGTCGCGCCGTAGAGGCTCACGGGATGATCTACATTGTCGCTCACGCTGAAGGGAAGCTTCTCGTTGACGCCATAGACCGAGCTCGACGAGGCGTAGACGAGATGCTCGACGCCGTGGTGGCGGCAGCCTTCGAGCACGTTCAGGAAGCCGGTGACGTTGGCGTCGATATAGGCGTGGGGGTGGTCGAGGGAATAGCGGACGCCCGCCTGCGCCGCGAGGTGGACGACCCGCTCGAGGCGCTCCTCGGCGAAAGTGGCCTCGATCGCCGCCCGGTCAGCAAGATCGGCCTTGATGAAGCGGAAGCCTTTTCGACCCGTCAGGCGGGCAAGCCGCGCCTCTTTCAGCGAGACGTCGTAATAAGGGCTTAGGTTGTCGAGGCCGATGACCTCGTCGCCGCGATCAAGCAGGCGCGCCGCCGTGTGGTACCCGATGAAGCCAGCGGCCCCGGTGACGAGAATACGCATGGTTGCCAGTTTGCCTCTCGCGTTTGGCTTGGAGGAGCGCGTCACACAGCCATCGACGCGCCCCCCTGTCAATTGCGCAAGGGCGCGCTAAGCGCGGCCGGCTTGCGGCCGCGCGGTTGACGCGTCGGAGGGTGCCCGGTATAGACCGGCCACACCTCCCTCGAATTCCCGCTTATCCCGCCTCGCAACTGAAGGCGAAGAGGGGGCCAAAGGATTTAGCCATGGCCAATACGAGATCGGCGAAGAAAGCCGCGCGCCAAACGGTTCGCCGCACTGAAGCGAACAAGGCACCGCGGAGCCGCATGCGCAGTTCCACGCGCAAGGTGGAAGAGGCGATCGCTTCCGGCGACAAGGACGCCGCCCGCGCGGCGTTCAAGGAAGCCGAGCCCGTCATCGTGCGCACGGCGCAGAAGGGGATGGTCCACCGCAAGACCGCCTCCCGCAAGGTTTCACGCCTTGCCAAGCGCATCCGCGCCATGGGAAGCGCCTAAGTCAAAAAAATCGGTCCTGTTGCTGGAAAGTGACAGGCGCGCCACGCCCGGGCCCTGGCGGTGCTGGGCATCCATGTCAATTCAGTGAATATTCAACCTCTTGGCTGCGACGCTTGGCCTTGCCTCTGCGCCGCCTTTGGGCGCGGATGGACGCTCTCAAAAAATTTGTACGACGGAATCGTCACGGGGACTGGCGCGGCGCCGGACGTTTGCCGCGTCACCCTTTGGGAATCAGCGTTGCGGGACAGTGGCTTGTGATGCGTTGGTTAATGCTCCGTAAGCGGTGAGTTACCGCAAGATTCGGGGCGCCCCCTTGGCTTGATCAGGCTTAGTGGCATGTGTATAGTCCAATCATCCAAACGGGGCAGTTCCCCTCCTTACAATCAAGTCTATCGGCCTGGTGATTCCCAGGGTAGGATTCTTTATGTCTTAATTGTAGGGCGGGCGGGTATCTTGTGGAAAGTTAGGGCGTAGGCTGTAGGTGGCCGTGTCTTCTGACTGCTTATAGCCACCAGATATAGTGGCCAGCACAAAACTTGTACTTACAGTGTGCTCTTGAGGGGGAGGTATTGTCGTTTGAGCGCGGCCAACGGCGATAGAGCGGTTGACGATGTTGATGTGGAAACGGCTTGGCAAAACCTGAGTTCAAGCCCCGGATCCCAACTCGTCGATGTCCGCACGCGGGCTGAATGGACCTATGTCGGGACTCCCGATCTCGGACCCGTGAGCAAACGGGCCCTGCTCGTGGAATGGCAGACATTTCCCGATCAGACGGTCGACCCGCGCTTTGCCGAACGGCTCGCGAGTGAGCTCAAGGCGCTTGGCGTTCAGGCAAACGACGACCTCTTCTTCATTTGCCGTTCGGGAAGCCGGAGCCTGGCTGCGGCCAAGGCAATGGCGGGGGCGGGCTATACCGCCTGTCACAACGTCGCCGGCGGCTTTGAAGGGCCGCTCGACGAGGACAGGCACCGGGGCTCGGTCGGAGGTTGGAAGGCGGCGGGTCTTCCCTGGCTACAAAGCTAGGGCGGAAGAGACCGGCCCAGGGACAGGAAAAGCTGTCCGCGTCGGCCAGTGTGAACTGCTCATGTGACGAGGCGTGCGGTGCGTAACGGCGCGAACACGATGAATGGGGAAGAGCAAGAACCGTGGCACAGCAAGAGCAGTTCGCGCCAGGCGATGCCTGGGCGCGGGTCAAGAGCCGGCTACGCGCGGAGCTGGGCGAGGACGTCTTCGCCAGCTGGTTCCGGGGGGTAGAGCTTGAGCGCGTGGACGATACGGTCGTCCACCTCAGCGTGGCGACACGTTTTCTCAAGAATTGGCTGAGGTCGCACTACTACGACTTTGTCCTGAGGCTTGCCCGCGCCGAATGGCAAGACGTCGAGCGCGTCGAGTTCAAGGTGAGGCAGCTGCATTTCGGCTCCGAGGCGCCCAAGGAGCTCGCGCGTCCGCGCAGAACGCCGGCCCCCGAAGCGATCGAAGCGACGCCGCTGCCCATGCCGCTGCGCACCGGGTATGGCGGCTTCGAGGGTTCCCCCCTCGATCCACGGCTGACCTTCGGCACCTTCGTTATCGGCGGATCGAACCGGCTGGCGCATGCGGCGGCGCACGAGGTGGCGGGAGCCTTCTCCACGCCGCAACAACTGTTCAACCCGCTCTTCGTCCACGGCAATGTGGGCCTGGGCAAGACACACCTGCTGCATGCCATCTCGTGGGACGTGAAGCAGCGCAGGCCGGAGGCCCAGGTGCTCTACCTGACGGCCGAGCGGTTCATGTCCGGCTTCGTGCAGGCACTGCGCGCCCGCGACGCGCTCGCCTTCAAGGAGAAGCTGCGCAAGATCGACATCCTCCTCATCGATGACATGGAGTTCCTGCAAGGCCCGACCATCCAGCAGGAATTCTGCCACACGCTGAACTCACTCATCGATGGCGGGCGCCAGGTGGTGGTGGCGGCCGACCGGGCGCCGACCCAACTCGACAAGCTCGACATGCGTATGCGGTCAAGGCTGGGTGGGGGCTTGGTCGCCGAGATCGGCACCATGGACTACGATCTCCGCCATAAGATCCTGCTCAAGCGCGCGGCGGAGGCCTGTGCCGAGACCCGTGGGCTCAACGTTTCCGACACGGTGATTGCCTTCTTGGCGGAGCGCCTGACGGAGAGTGGCCGCGAGCTCGAAGGCGCCGTGCACCGCCTGCGCGCGAGCTTCCAGCTCACCGACGAGGCGGTGACGCTTGAGATCGCCGAGCAGATCGTGCGCGACCTCATGCGCGGGGCGGAACCGAGGCGCGTGCAAATCGACGACATCCTGCGCACCGTGTCGAAGCATTACGGCGTCAACCGTGGGGACCTGTTGTCCGGCCGCCGCAACCGCTCCATCGTGAGGCCACGGCAAATAGGCATGTATCTCGCCAAATTGCTCACTTCGCGCTCACTGCCGGAGATCGGGCGTAGGTTCGGCAACCGCGATCACACCACCGTGCTGCATGCGATCCGCAAGATCGAGCAGCTGATGAACGACGACAGTCAGCTACGCGAAGAAATAGAGCTCCTGAAGCGGTTGTTGCGGGACTAGGGCGGGCGAGAAAAGGGGGCAGTTTGGCCCCCTCGCGGGCCGTCGGCCCCGCTTGCAAAATGGCCGCCAGCGCGGCAAGGTCTTGCGAGGGAGTCTTAGGTTTCCAGCGCCATCTTTGCGGGGTTTGCAGCTGGGCTAGCGCCGCTTCGGAGGGGCCCCGCAACCCTCAAGGGCACCAAGAGCAGGTATCGATCAGCCCATGCGTTTGACCATCGACAAGGCAAGCCTTGCCAAGGCGCTTGCCCACGTGGCGAGCGTGGTCGAGCGCCGCAATACGATTCCCATCCTCTCCAACGTCCACCTCGCCACGCGGGACAACGAGCTGAAGCTGACCGCGACCGACCTCGACATGGAGCTGGTGGAGACGGTCCCGGCCCGCGCCAAGGGCGAAGGCGCCACCACCGTCCCAGCGCATATGTTCCACGATATCGTGCGCAAATTGCCGGAAGGCACCGACATTGAGCTCGCCCGCGACGGCGAGCAGGGGCGGCTTACCATCACCTGCGGCCCGGCCCGCTTCTCGCTGCAGACGCTTCCCGCCGACGACTTTCCCTCGCTCAGCGTGGACGATCTCGGGCACGCCTTCACGCTTTCCGCGGCCGACCTCAAGCGGCTCATCGACAAGACGCGGTTCGCCATCTCGACCGAGGAGACCCGCTACTATCTGAACGGCATCTATCTCCACTCGGCGATGAGCGGGGGCAAGCCGAGCTTGCGCGCCGTGGCCACCGACGGTCATCGGCTCGCGCAGGTGGAGCTGCCACTCCCCTCCGGCGCCAAGGACATGCCGGGCGTGATCGTGCCGCGCAAGACCGTGGTCGAGCTTGCCAGGCTCGTGGAGGATGGTGACGGCGAGGTGCGTATCGAACTGTCGCCATCGAAGATCCGGGTCTCCACGGCCCGCGTAGTGCTCACCTCCAAGCTGATCGACGGCACATTCCCTGACTATGAGCGGGTGATCCCACAAGGCAACAACAAGAAGATGGAAGTCGATAATGCGGCCTTCGCCCAAGCCGTCGATCGCGTGTCGACGCTATCGAGCGACAAGGGCCGCGCGGTGAAGCTCACCATCAATGACGGGAAGCTCGTGCTTTCGGTGAACAATCCCGATAGCGGCAGCGCCACCGAGGAGCTCGCCGTCGACTACGACTTCGATCCGCTCGAGATCGGCTTCAATGCCCGCTATCTCCTCGACATTTCGGGCCAGCTGGAAAGCGGCACCGCTGAGTTCCAGCTCGCCGATCCGGGCTCCCCCACCATGGTCAGGGACGGCAAGGACGCGTCCGCCCTCTACGTGCTTATGCCGATGCGGGTATGAGGCGGAGGCGGGTCGCGAGCGCCAAGAGCGAGCGGATCGAAGCGGCGACCGGCCATCGCGACCGTGGGCTGTTCGTCGCTGAGCTGAAGCTCGTCAATTTCCGCAATTACGCGCGTGCCGAGCTTGCGCTCGATGCGCGTCCCGTGGTGCTCGTGGGCGACAACGGCGCGGGCAAGACCAATCTGCTCGAGGCAGTGTCACTGCTCGGTCCTGGGTCCGGCTTGCGCGCCAGGCCGTTGGGCGAGCTTGGCCGCACGTCCGGCCCGGGCGGCTTTGCCGTCGCCGCGCGGGTGATATCCGGCCTGGGCGACGTGGAGATCGGCACCGGCCTTGCGCGCGATCAGGAGGGCGAAGGCACCGGCCGCTCCGTCCGCATTGCCGGCAAGGAGGGTAGCCCCGGCGCACTCGGCGATTACGTCAAGCTCGTCTGGCTCATTCCCGCCATGGACGGCCTCTTCACCGGACCCGCTTCGGAGCGGAGGCGCTTCCTCGATCGGCTCATGCTGGCCATCGACCCCAAGATGCGCGGGCCGCGCGCCCGTTACGACCGGGCGATGCGGCAGCGGAACCGCCTGTTCCAGCTGCGAGAAGGCTCCCCTGCCCTATTCGCCGGGCTCGAGGAGCAGATGGCCGAGACGGGCACGGCCATCGCCGCCGCACGTTTCGATGCCGTGGCGCGGCTCGCCAAGGTCATCGACGACGCGCGGGCCCTGCGCGGCGACGGCCCCTTCCCGTGGGCCTGCCTCGCGCTGGAGGGCACGCTGGAGGAGGGTTTGGAGATGCGCCCGGCGGTGGAAGTGGAGGACGACTTCCGGCGTGCGCTGCGGGAGGGGCGAGAGCGCGACCGGGCCGCGGCGCGTGCCCTTGTCGGACCGCATCTGAGCGACCTAATAGTGATGCATGGCCCTTACGACATGCCTGCGGAGACCTGCTCGTCGGGCGAGCAGAAAGCGCTCCTATTGGGGCTCGTTCTGGCCCAGGCCGAGCTGATCAAGGCGCTGGGAGGAGCGTCCCCGCTCGTCCTCCTGGATGAGGTGGCGGCGCATCTCGATCAGGCCCGGCGCGAGGCACTTTTCGGTGAAATCCTGCGCCTCCAACCGCAGGCCTGGATGACCGGAACAGACCATGAACTTTTCGCCGCGATCGCCGCAAACGCCCAAATCCTGACGGTGAATCAGGGTAAGATCAGAGCCTGACCGGAAGCGGCATGCACAAGGCCGCGAGAGCATACAAGCGACTTCCAGGGAACCCAATGACACCAGCCTCCAAACGCAAAGCTGCCGCTTCGTCGGACTACGGCGCGGAGTCGATCAAGGTGCTGAAAGGCCTCGATGCCGTGCGCAAGCGGCCGGGCATGTATATCGGCGACACCGACGACGGCTCCGGCCTCCATCACATGGTCTATGAGGTGGTGGACAACGCCATCGACGAGGCGCTGGCCGGCTTCTGCGACGAGATCATGGTCATGCTGAATGCCGAAGGATCGATCACCGTCGAGGACAACGGCCGCGGCATTCCCACCGAGATCCACAAGGGCGAAGGCGTCTCGGCGGCGGAAGTGATCATGACGCAGCTGCATGCCGGCGGAAAGTTCGATCAGAACTCCTACAAGGTCTCCGGCGGCCTGCACGGCGTTGGCGTTTCCGTGGTCAACGCGCTCTCTTCCCGGCTCGATCTCATCATCTGGCGCGATGAGAAGGAGCACTTCATGCGTTTTGCCGACGGCGTGCCCGAGGCGCCGCTGAAAGACGTGGGACCCGCCAACGGCAAGACGGGCACGCGCATCACTTTCGTGCCGAGCACCAAGACCTTCACCATGATCGAGTTCGACTATGCCACGCTCGAGCATCGTTTGCGCGAGCTCGCCTTTCTGAACTCGGGCGTGCGCATCGTGCTTGCCGACCATCGCGGCGTCGAGCCCAAGATCGAGGAGATGCGCTATGAGGGCGGCTTACGCGAATTCGTCCGCTTCCTCGACCGCACCAAGCATCCGCTCATCGCCGAGCCCATCATGGTGGCGAGGGAGCAGCACCGCATCCTCGTGGAGGCGGCGCTGTGGTGGAACGACAGCTACCACGAGAACGTGCTCTGCTTCACCAACAACATCCCGCAGCGCGATGGCGGCACGCATCTGGCCGGCTTCCGCGCGGCGCTCACCCGCACCGTAAACACCTATGCGGCCTCATCCGGCATCGCCAAGAAGGAGAAGGTGGACCTCACCGGCGACGATGCCCGTGAGGGGCTCTCCTGCGTGCTCTCGGTCAAGGTGCCGGACCCCAAATTCTCGAGCCAAACCAAGGATAAGCTCGTCTCCTCCGAGGTGCGCCCCGTGGTCGAGAGCGTGATGGCGGAGACGCTGTCGCAATGGTTCGAGGAGAATCCGGGCGAAGCGCGCGTCATCGTGCAGAAGATCGTGGAAGCCGCCGCGGCGCGCGAAGCCGCCCGCAAGGCCCGCGAGCTCACTCGCCGCAAGGGCGCGCTCGACATGGCCTCGCTCCCCGGAAAGCTGGCCGATTGTCAGGAGCGCGATCCCGCCAAGTCTGAGCTGTTCCTGGTGGAGGGCGATTCCGCCGGCGGCAGCGCCAAACAGGCGCGCGACCGCGCTTTCCAGGCCGTGCTGCCGCTCCGCGGCAAGATCCTGAATGTGGAGCGGGCGCGCTTCGACAAGATGCTGGGGAGCCAGGAGATCGGCACGCTGATCACGGCACTCGGCACCGGCATCGGCCGCGACGATTTCGATCTCGCCAAGCTCCGCTACCACAAGGTCATCATCATGACCGACGCCGACGTGGACGGCGCCCATATCCGCACGCTGCTGCTGACCTTCTTCTACCGGCAGATGCCGCAGCTCGTGGAGGCGGGCAATCTCTTCATCGCCCAGCCGCCCCTTTACAAGGTGAAGCGCGGCCAGGCCGAGCGCTACCTCAAGGACGAGAAGGCGCTCGAGGACTATCTCGTCGGCGAGGGGCTGGAGGATGCCGTGCTGGTCAGCGGCGACGGCGCGACACGCGGGGCCGAGGACTTGCGCGATATCGTCGAGACCGCGCGCAAACTCGCGGTGATCCTGAAAGGGCTGCACAACCGGTATCCGCGCTTCATCGTCGAGCAGGCGGCCATCGCCGGTGTGCTCAACCCCAAGGTGCTGATGGACGCCAAGCAGGCGCAAAGCGCGGCTACCTATATCGCCAAGCGCCTTGATGCCCTTGCCGAAGAGACGGAGCGCGGCTGGACCGGCGAGGCGCTGCTCGGAGGCGGCTTGCGCTTCTGGCGTGAGCTGCGCGGCGTCATGGAGTCCCATCTGATCGACGGGCCGTTCATCGCGTCCGCCGACGCGCTGAAGCTCGACCAATATGCGGAGCACCTGCAAGAGGTCTATGCCAAGCCCGCTACCTTGCGCCGGAAGGAGACAAGCATCGTCGTGCATGGGCCGAGCGATTTGCTCGACGCGGTGATGACGGCGGGGCGCAAGGGTCTCACGCTGCAACGCTACAAGGGACTGGGCGAGATGAACCCGCAGCAGCTGTGGGAGACTACACTCGACCTCGACACCCGCACCATCCTGCAAGTGAAGGTGGGCGAGCTCGACGAGGCGGACGAGATCTTCTCGCGGCTCATGGGCGACGTGGTCGAGCCGCGGCGTGAGTTCATCCAGGCCAACGCGCTGCAGGTAGCGAATCTGGACGTGTAGAGCTCGCAGCCTTCCGCCTAGAGGCCGCTGTCGTCTCGGGAACACCCTAACGCTCGTCATGGCCGGGTTTCGGTCCCGGCCTTCCACGTCTCTGGCCCTGCGCTGGTGCCTCAATCCTTTAACTCTGTGTCAATCCGGAACGTCTAGCCTCACGGGTAGGCGCGGAGCCCGACGGCTCCCGCATGCTTGCGTCCAAGGCGAGTGGCCCCGAATCCCATGACTGTGCGGCGGAACGGAAGGCTGAAGCCCCGGCAGCGGCCGCAACCGCATTTCGGCGGGAAGCGCGCGCAGGTCAGGCGCAAGCCTGCCGCCGCGCGGGCCAAGCGCGCCACGCATCCGATCCTGCGCTTCTTTGTCCTCGCCGGCGTCTGGCTCGCGCTTCTGCTCGGGGCCCTGCTCGCTTACTTCACCGCGCGCCTGCCCGATCCCGTTCTCCTGACCCTGGACGACCGGCCCCCGAACCTCACCATCCTCGCCGCCGACGGCACGGTGCTCGCCGAGCGCGGCTTGCGCCGCGGCCATGTGCGCCTCGAATATCTGCCACCTTATCTCGCAAAGGCCGTGATCGCCACCGAGGACCGACGCTTCTACGACCATTTTGGCGTTGATCCGCTGGGGCTCGTGCGCGCCGCCTATCGCAATTACGAGGCGGGCGGGGTGGTGGAGGGCGGATCCACCATTACCCAGCAGCTCGCCAAGAACCTGTTCCTCTCCCCCGACCGCACCATGACGCGTAAGATCGAGGAGGTGATCTACGCGCTGTGGCTCGAGCACCGCTTCTCCAAGGACGAGATTCTCGAGCTCTATCTCAACCGCGTCTATTTCGGGGGGGGCACCTATGGGGTCGAGGCCGCCGCGCGGCGCTATTTCGGCACGTCGGCGCGCTCCGTCACCTTGAGCCAAGCGGCGCTCTTGGCGGGCCTGCTGAAAGCGCCATCGCACTATGCGCCCACCCGCAGCGTAAAACTCGCCACCAGCCGCCTCGACGAAGTTCTGGGCAACATGGTCGATGCCGGGTTTCTCACGCCGGCCGATGCGCGCGCGGCACGGCTCCAGCCCCTCAGGCTTCGCCCCATGGGCGACGAGACCGGCTACCCTTATGCCGTCGATTGGGTGGCCGAGCTTCTGCCCGATTGCGTGGGCGGCGCCGACGGCGATTTGATCGTCGATACCACCATCGACGCGGGCCTCCAGCGGACCGCGCAACAGACGCTGCGGCAAGAGCTCGATGACGAAGGTGCGGATCTCGATGCGAGCGAAGGCGCCGTGGTGGTGCTCGACACTTCCGGTGCGGTCAAGGCGCTGGTCGGCGGCCGCTCCTACCGCGCGAGTCCCTTCGACCGGGCGATCAAGGCGCTGCGCCAACCGGGCTCGGCCTTCAAGCCCTTCGTCTATCTCACGGCGCTCGAAGCGGGCTATACGCCCGACTCGGTCGCCGACGATGAGCCGACGAGCATCAACGGCTGGTCGCCCAAGAACCATACCGCCACCTATCGCGGCGAGGTCAGCTTGCGCGACAGCCTCGCCCAGTCGATCAACACGGTGGCGGTGAAGCTCGCTGGCGACGTCGGTCGCTGGCGCGTGATCCGCACGGCGCGACGGCTCGGCATCCATTCGGAGCTTAAGGACAATCCATCGCTTGCGCTCGGCACCTCCGAGGTCACGCTGCTCGAGCTGACCGGGGCCTACGTGCCTTTCGCCAACGGTGGCCGGGGCGTGGTGCCGCATATCATCGCCCAGGTGCGCAACGGTGACGGCAAGGTGATCTATGCGCGCAAAAGCCCAGGGCTCGGCCAGGTCGTGGCCCTGCCTTATGTGGGCGCCATGAACGACATGATGAACGCGACGGTGGTTTACGGTACCGGCAAGCAGGCCGGCATCCCGGACCATGTCGCCGGCGGCAAAACCGGCACGAGCCAGGCCTCCCGCGACGCCTGGTTCGTGGGGTACACCGCCCAGTATGTGGGGGGCGTATGGGTGGGCAATGACGACGGGTCGAGAATGCGCAACGTGACCGGCGGCAGCATCCCGGCACGCATCTGGCACGACATCATGGTCTACGCCCATCAGGACAAACCGCCGCTGCCACTACCGGGCACCGGGAGCCCGGTCGTACAGGCCACGGCGGGACTGCTTCCGGGGAGCGCACCGTCGGCCAGGAACGAGGACGAGGACCGTCCCTTCTTCCGCCGCGTCTTCGGCATCCTCTCCGGCGGTTAGCCGCTACTCGATAGTGCGTTTGGGCGAGCGGCCGGGCGAGGAGGGCAACATCCCTTCCGCGCCGTAACGGTGCAGGCTGGCGCCATGCTTGTGTAGCCAGTTGCGCGCGTCGTCGTAGCGCGGCATCGAGCGCTCGACGAGCGCCCAGAAGCGCGCCCCGTGATTCATGTGGGCGAGATGAGCGACCTCATGAGCGGCGAGGTAGTCGAGGACGAAAGGCGGCGCCAGCACCAATCGCCAGGAGAAGGACAGCGCGCCGCTCGTCGAGCATGATCCCCAGCGGGTCGTCTGATCGCGCACGAACAGGCGCTTCGGCACGAGGTCGAGCCGCTTCGCGTGCAGCGCCACGCGCGCGTTGAGATCGAGATGCGCTTGGCGCTTCAGCCAGTCGAGCAGCCGCCGCGGCGCGTGCTCGTCCTCGCCCGACACGTAGAGGCGCGGCAGCCTGCGCATCGAGACCCGCGCGCCCTCCGGCCAGGCCGGCGCAATCTCGAGATCCTCCGCCGCCTCAATCCACACCACGCCGCGCCGCCGCACGAGGCCGGCGAAGCGCAGCACATGGGCGAACCCGCGCAGCGGCACGACGGCGCCGTGAGTGAAGGGGACGGGCTCCGGCAGTCCCGCGACGCGCTCCTTCAGCCAGTCGAGATGGCGCGACAGGAATTCATCGGCGTCGGTGAAACTGGAATAGACGGGCATGGTGAGCACGGCGCCACGGCGCGCCTCGCTCAACTGCAGACTAAAGCGGCGCGCGCGCGAGCTGCGCCTGAGCAGAATTGGAAGTCCAAGACCTCTGATTTTAATCTCAATGGCCTCTCCTCGGCCCGGCCTCAGCCGCTTAAGCATGACACGCTCCCTACTCGCGCTTGTCGTGTTCCCCCGAATCGACGGGGGCTACCTTAACACAAGCGTCGAGCGGGGGTTGCCTAAGCGGTGAAACCGTCGAGGGCACGGCGCAAAAAGCCCTTGCCGCGCTGATGTAACATTATGAAATTACTTATCTTTGGGGCAATTTCAGCGCGGAAGCGGGAGCCATTGAACACACCGTAATGGCCGACTTCGGCTTGGGTGTACCGCTCGCGCATCGAGGGTGGGAGAGCCTTGCACAAATGTTGTGCAGCGTGGGTCTGGCCGACTCCCGAGATATCGTCTTTTTCGCCTTCGACGGTCATCAGCGCGACCCGGCGGATCTTGCTCGCGTCGACGGTCACGCCGCGATGGTGCATCTCGCCCTTGGGCAAGGCATGGGTGAGAAAGACCGTCTCGATCGTCTGCAAGTAATACTCGGCCGTTAGATCCATGACAGCAAGGAACTCGTCGTAAAACTCGCGATGTTTGTCGGCGGAATCGCCATCACCTTTGATGAGATGATGGAAGAGATTGCGATGGGCGGTAAGATGGCGGTCGAGATTCATCCCCATGAATCCGGTCAACTGTAGAAATCCCGGATAAACCTGACGCATCATGCCAGGATACGGCCACGGGACCTGGGTAATGACGTTACGCTCGAACCAGTCGAGGCTGCGCGCTTCAGCGAAGCGGTTGACCTCGGTCGGATTTTCGCGCGCGTCGATGGGGCCGGCCATGAGGATCATGGAGCGAGGCACGAAGCGCTCGCCGCTGGCCTCCATCAGCGAGATGGCGGCAAAGACTGGGACGGTCGGCTGGCAAACTGCCATCACATGCACGTCGCCGCCGAAAAAGCGGACAAACTCCATGAGATAGTCGATGTAGTCGCCGAGGTCGAAAGGACCCGCAGGCAGCGGCACACGGCGGGCATCCTGCCACTCGGTGATATAGATCTCGTGATTGGGCAGCATGTCGCGCACGGTGCCCCGGAGGAGCGTAGGAAAATGCCCCGCCATGGGGGCGACAATCAAGAGCTTGGGGTCTCGCCTGCGCCGCCGCGCGGATATTTCCCGCTCGAAATAAACTAGATTACAGAATGGCTTAGAAAGAAGCGTGCGCTCGCGAACGGTGACGTCGCGGCCATCGACCTGCGTCGTCCCGATGCCCCAGGCAGGCTTCCGGTAACGCCGGGTCGAGCGCTCGAACAGCTCCAGCGCCGCTGCGGCACCCCGACCCATCGGCGTGTGGGAGGCCGGATTGAGCGGGTTGCGGAAGAGCAGCCGATACACGTCGGCCGCCGCCCGGGCGGGGCTCAGCGCCGCGTGGTTTAGCTCGTACAAATGATAAAGCATGGGTACCCGCTCTTCTTTGACGAGGCTCGGCCTCAATGATGCACGCCTTTATGCTGCATCGCAAACTCAAATGGTGATTCTATGCTGCGATGCAACGGCAAAAAGCCGCGGGGGCGGTTCGGTCGCGCGGCTAAAGGTAGCGCCGCAGAGCCTGGGCCATGGTCTCGGCGCTCGTGCCATAGGCGAAATGGTCAAGATATTCGCCGTCCGGGCCCATGAGGTAGACGAGCGCTGAGTGGTCGACCGTGTAGCCATTGGCGGACCCCGCATCGTCCACCTTCGTATAGGCGACCCGGTAGGCCTTGGCCGCGGCGGCCACTGCCTCGGGGGAGCCGGTGAGCCCGACCAAGCGCGGGCCAAAATTCTTGACGAAGTCGCTCATGGCTTGAGGCGTGTCCCGCTCAGGGTCCACGGTGATGAAGATGGGCACAACCTTGTCGGCCTTGTCGCCCAGCTGATCGAGCGCCACCGACATCACCTGCAGCTCGGCGGGACAGATGTCCGGGCAATGGGTGAAGCCAAAAAAGACGAGCTTGTAGCGGCCGGGAAAATCACGGTCGGTGACCGTCTTGCCGTTCTGGTCGATGAGGGTGAAGGGTCCGCCGATCAGCGCCGTGCCGGAGGTCTCGACAAAGGGAGGCCCAGGGGATGCGGTGAGGAGCAGCCCGAGGCCGGCAAGAGCGCCCACGAGAAAGCTGCCAAGGACCACGATGATGAGCTGGCGGGGCATCTATTCCCCGAGCTGCAGCACCGAGCCGTTGACCCTCGCGCTGCGCAAGAACACCCGGAAGGCGGTGTAGGCCGCCGCCAGATAGACCGCGTTCAAGACGAGCGCCCACACGAGCTCTTCGGCATTGAACGTGTTGTGCAGGAGGATCGAGCGCATGCCTTCGAACACGTGGGTCGAGGGGAGGGCAAGCGCGATGGGCTGGAGCCAATGCGGCAGTACCGCCACGGGATAGTAGACGCACGCCAACGGCAGCAGAATGAAGCCGAGCGACCAGGAGAGCTCTTCGGCGCCCAAGCCATAGCGCAGGATAATGCCCGAGGAGAACAAGGCCAGCGCCCAGCCGGTCAGGATCAGAACGGCAAAGAAGGCGACGAGCCCGGCGCCGAGGCCAAGCAGGTTGAAGCCGAAAAACAGATAGGCGGCAATCGACACCGGCACCATGGCGATGACGAGCCGCATCAAACTCATCACGCTCAACGCGGCGATCAGCTCATTGGGGCGGAGCGGACTGGTGAGCAGCTGGCCGAGATTGCGCGACCACATCTCCTCGAGGAAGCCCACCGAGAACCCGATCTGGCTGCGGAACTGGATGTCCCACAAGATCACGGCCCCGATCAGGAGGCCGCCGGCGACAGCGGCCGTGCTCGTATTGGTCACGAGATATCGTTGCAGGAAGCCCCACATCACCATTTGCAGGAACGGCCAGTAGACGATCTCAAGCGACCTCAACCAGGAGCTACGGATCAGATAGAGGTAGCGGCGCACGAGCGCCCCGATGCGGCGCAAGCTTGAGCCGTACCCGTCCGCGGGACCCATCACGGGAAACACGACAGCGGTCACGGTGCCGCCTCCGTCTCGGTCTCCGCCGCCGCAATGGCGGCTCCGTGGGGAGTGCTGTCCTTGCGCGCACCCTCGCGTCGAGACCCCTCCTTGCCGCGCACGATCTGCAGGAACACCTCCTCCAGCGTCTTGCGGCCATAGGCCTTGACCAGATGCTGCGGCGGACCGTCCTCGACGATGCGACCAGCTTCGAGCAGGATGACGCGGTCGGCGAGCCGCTCGACCTCGGCCATATTGTGGGAGGCAAGCAGAATGGTAGCGCCTTTGGTGCGCCCGTAGGACAGCAGCTTCTGCCTGATCCAGTCGGCGGTATCGGGGTCGAGGGAAGCGGTGGGCTCGTCGAGCAGCAGAAGGTCGGGCGCGTTCAAGAGCGCCTTAGCGAGGCCGACCCTCGTCTTTTGGCCTGCCGACAGCTTGCCGGTCTGGCGATCGAGCAGGGACGTGATCTGCAGATCCTCGGCGATGTAGGCGACGCGCTCCTCCACGTTTACGATCCCGTACAGCCCGGCATAGACGGTCAGGTTCTGGCGCACCGTGAGCCGCATGGGCATGTCCACATAGGGGCTCTGGAAATTTAACCGATGCGCCACCTGGTAGCGGTTGTTACTCATATCGGCGCCGAACACGCGCACCTCGCCCGCCGTCGGCACCACGAGGCCGAGCAGCATAGAGATGGTAGTCGTCTTGCCGGCACCATTGCCGCCCAGCAGCGCCACGGTGGTGCCCGCCGCGATCGTGAAGCTGATGCGGTCCACCGCGGTTACGGCGCCGTACACCTTGGTGAGGTCGCGCGCGGCAACAGGAAGGGCGGCGCGTGCCACCTCATTTCCCTCCTCGCTGCTCAGTTTCGCACCGCCGTCACGCATTGCTTCCGCCTGCTCGCCCGCTTTGACCGAATTATGGCCACCTCCCCGCGCGCTCGCGCGATGCTAGACTTGAGCTATGACCGTGCCGAACAATAGTCAAACCCTGGCCAACCCCACGCCCGAGTGGCTGAGGCGCGGCGAAAGCCGGCTCAGGCTCCAGACCATCGTCCGCTTGCGCTGGCTCGCCGTGCTCGGCCAGAGCCTGACCGTTGTTGGCGCCTATTGGATCTTGGGGGTCGATCTGCCGATCGGCGGCTGCCTCGCGATCATCTCGCTGTCGGCCTGGCTCAATGTGGTGCTGCGCATCCGCTACCCGGCGAGCCAGCGCCTCAAGAACGGTTACGCGTTCGTGATGCTGGGTTACGACGTGCTACAGCTCGCTGGCCTACTTTACCTCACCGGCGGACTGGAGAATCCCTTCGCCTTCCTGCTGATAGCGCCAGTGACGGTGTCGGCTTCCACTCTGCCGCCGCGAGTGACGGTCGCGCTTGGCGGGCTCACCGTCGTCGCGGCGACCTTGCTGACCGACTTTCACCATCTGCTCCCCTGGTTCCACCATTCCAAGCTCTCGCTACCCTACCCTTACGTGATGGGCGTGTGGGCGGCGCTGGTGTCCGGCATCCTGTTCATCGGCTTCTACTCCTGGCGCACGGCCGAGGAAGCGCGGCGCATGGCGGAGGCCTTGGCGGCGGCCGAGATCGTGCTCGCGCGTGAGCAGAAGCTGACCGCGCTCGATGGTCTCGCGGCGGCGGCGGCGCACGGCCTAGGCACGCCCTTGGCGACCATCGCCGTCGTCACCAAGGAGCTCATGCGCGACGCCTCGCCGGACGATGCCCACTACGAGGATCTGCTCCTGCTCCGGGCTCAGGCCGAGCGCTGTCGTGAGATCCTGTCGCAGCTTGCCGGCCGCGGCGAGCAGCCGGACTTCATCGTGTCGCGCCTCTCCCTGGGCCATCTCATCGAGGAAGTCGTCTCGCCACATCGCCTGGTCGCCGTGCCGATCGAAGTCATAACCGGCCCCGAGGCTGGGATCGCACCGGCCAGCCAAGGGGAGCAGGAGCCGGTGATGCAGCGCAATCCCGGTGTGATCTACGGGCTCGGCAATCTGGTGGAGAACGCCATCGACTTCGCAACGAGCAAAGTGGAGGTGGAGGCTAGCTGGTCCGCCGAAGACGTGAAGATCGTCATCGCCGATGACGGCGAAGGCTTCCCGCTCAACGTGCTGGAGCAGCTCGGCGAGCCCTTCGTCACGACGCGGCCAGGACACGGTTCAGGCGACGACGAGCCCGAGGAGCATGTCGGCATGGGGCTTGGCTTCTTCATCGCCAAGACGCTGCTCGAACGCTCCGGGGCGCGGATCGAGCTCGCCAATCGCGCCCTGCCAGCGCGGGGCGCCATGGTCACCGTGATGTGGTCGCGGGCCAGATTCGAGCAGACCTTCGCGCCTTTCGAGCGCCGGCTTGAACCGGTGGCGTGAGCGCCGCGACCTTGATTTGGCTTGGTCTTCTTTGATCTTCCTTGCGCAATGCTCCTGGAACTTCCTTGCGCGTGCCGGGGAGAAGGCATAGCTCTTAGAACGCGAGCCCCCGCAAGAAGATGAACAAGAATTTAACTTGGTGGCAACGTTCTGCCCTTGTGGGAGGGTAACTCTTGGGACCGGGCCGGCGCGAATGGTAGAGGAGAGCGCAAGCATGGAAGCTAAACGTGACTGGCCCTTGCCGCAGGACAACACGCTTCTGATCGTGGACGACGACCGCGCCTTCTTGGCGCGACTCGCGCGCGCCATGGAAACGCGCGGCTTCGAGGTCGAGACGGCGCCGACCGTCGAGGATGGGCTCACCTCGCTCCGCCGGCGCCCGCCTGCTTTTGCCGTGGTGGATATGCGCCTCGACGACGGCAGCGGTATCGACGTGATCGCCGCGCTCAAGGACGTGCGCCCGGAGGCGCGCGCGGTGGTGCTCACGGGCTATGGCAACATCGCCACAGCCGTCACCGCGGTGAAGCTCGGCGCCGTGGACTATCTCGCCAAGCCCGCCGACGCCGACGACGTCTATCATACGCTCGTCGCACCCTCCGACACCAAGGCGCCGCCGCCGGAGAATCCCATGTCGGCGGATCGGGTGCGCTGGGAGCATATCCAGCGGGTCTATGAACTCTGCAACCGCAACGTCTCGGAGACGGCGCGGCGGCTCAACATGCACCGCCGCACCTTGCAGCGTATTCTCGCCAAGCGCGCGCCGAAATAGCTAGGTCTCAAAGCCGCAAGCCGGATCCAGGTGCCGCTGCAGCCTGAGCGCCGCGGCGTGGGCGAAAGCGAGCAGTATGGCCTTCCGCCGCGCCGCGCCCAAGCGCTCCTCAACGGGCTCCCGCACCAATTCGGCGCCGTAACGGTCAGCAAGCATCAATCCCGCGCGATCGGGAATGACGTGGTGCGGGAAATCCGGCGCCACGGCGAAATAGAGCCGGTCGCAATGCGGCAAGTACTCGTGCCATTTGCCGTCGCTCTGGAAGTCGAGCAGGCAAGACTTGATCTCCACGATCATCACGTCGCCGGCCGGCGAGAGCGCCACCACATCGGCGCGGCGCCCATTGGCAAGCGCAAGCTCGGTCACCACCGAATGTCCGAGCGTGCGTAAGGCCCGGCAGACGCCCCGCTGTAGCCCCGCCGCGATGGGCGACTGGCGCCCGTCGAAGGCGAGCACAGGGTCCGCCTCGCCGGCGTCGGTTTCCGCCACGCAGCGTTTCAGGGGGAAAACATTTCGCTTCATATGGCGCTCACGGAGTTGTGCATGCTTACCCATTTCGCGTGTTGGAACAAGCTGCTAAATCTTGCGTTTCGTGTTTCAAGCAGTGGCCTCCCGGGTCCTAGGCTTGGCGGGCGTATCGACTGGGACCTCGAGGAAAACGGATGAGCGCGCAGGAGGCCCTCCTCGCCGAGCGGCGTATCAAGCCAAGAGCGGCGGCACCTTTCCACGGCGGCAGCGTAAGGGATCGCCTGTTTCGCACCCGTGCCCTATCCATCGACCTCGCGCGGCCCTTGAGCGACGAGGATCAGGTCGTCCAAGCCAACGATGATGCGAGCCCAACCAAGTGGCATCTCGCCCATACCACTTGGTTCTTCGAAGCCTTCGTGCTGAAGCGCTTCTTGAGTGGCTACCGTATTTTCGACGACAGCTTCGAGTACTGCTTCAACTCCTACTACGACAGCGTCGGCCCAAGGCAGCCCAGGGGCAGGCGCGGGCTGCTCACACGCCCCTCAAGCGAGGCCGTGCGCGAGTATCGCGCCCATGTGGACGAGGCGCTTGCGCTCCTGTTCGGGTCCGGCGAGCTCGCGCCTGACGCGGCGGCGTTGGTCGAGCTCGGCGTCAATCACGAGCAGCAGCATCAGGAGCTACTGCTCACCGATATTTTGAGCCTGTTTGCGGCTGAGCCGCTCAAGCCCGCTTACGCCGCCGCTGGCCCCGGCATGCGCGTCGGGGAAGCGACGCCGCTCGAGTTCACTGCTTTCGACGGCGGCATTTTCGAGGTGGGACACGCAGGGCAAGGCTTTGCTTACGACAATGAGGGTCCGCGTCACGAGGCGCTGATTCGTCCCTTCAAGCTCGCGAACCGCTGTGTGACCAACGCCGAATGGATCCAATTCATCGAGGATGGCGGGTACCGTACGCCGACGCTTTGGCTCGCCGATGGCTGGGCGATTGTCAAGGCGCAAGACTGGACGGCGCCGCTCTATTGGGAAGAGGCCGAGGGCGGCTTCATGCAGATGAGCCTGCTCGGCCTCCGGCCCATCGACCCGGCCGCGCCCGTCTCGCATGTGAGCTACTACGAGGCCGACGCCTTCGCGCGCTGGGCAGGCAAGCGCCTGCCCTCCGAGTTCGAGTGGGAAGTGGCGGCGCGCACGCTTCCCGTCGAGGGGCGCACTTTGGGCGCGGGTTATTTGCGCCCCGTTCCGGCCGAGGCGGAGGCAAGCCGCCTCAAGCAGTTGTATGGCGATGTGTGGGAATGGACGGCGAGCGCCTATCTCCCCTATCCCGGCTTCAAAGCCGCCGCGGGCGCCGTCGGCGAATATAACGGCAAGTTCATGTGCAATCAGTTCGTGCTGCGCGGCGGCTCCTGCGCCACGCCCGACGGCCATGTACGGTCCACCTACCGCAACTTCTTCTACCCCCATCAGCGCTGGCAGTTCTCAGGCGCAAGGCTCGTCAGCGACGCATGATGGAAAACGAGATCTCCATCCTTGAGCTCGTCGAGGGGCTGACCGAACCGTCGCCGAGCGTCACCATCGCGCGACATGACGCCCGCGCCGATTTCGCCGAGGCTGTTCTTACCGGCCTGGCGCGGCCGCCGCGGAGCATCCCCTGCCGCTTCTTTTACGATGCGGCCGGATCGGCGCTGTTCGAGGAGATCACCGCACTTCCCGAATACTACCCGACTCGAGTCGAGACCGAGCTGCTCATCACGCACGGCGCGGAGGTCGCGAGGCTCGCGGGCGGCGAGCGCGTGCTGGTGGAGTTCGGCTCTGGATCGTCTCGCAAGACGAGCCTGCTGATCCAGGCGCTTGCCGGCGTACGTGCCTATGTCCCCATCGACATTGCAGGCGAAAGCCTCGCCGAAGCGGCGGAGTGGTTGAAAGAGCAGCACGCTGACGTGGTCATCGCACCCCTGATCGCGGACTTCACGACGGCCGTCGCGCTGCCGGCGATCGCGCGCCGAGGCCCAAGGCTCGGTTTTTTCTCCGGCTCCACCATCGGCAATCTTACCCATGCGGAGGCGGGCGCGTTTCTCGCCAACGCCGCGCAGTTGCTCGGACAGGACAGCGCCTTTCTGATCGGCGTCGATCTCAAGAAGTCGCCCGCGATTTTGCTGCCGGCCTATGACGACGCCAAGGGCGTCACCGCCGCCTTCAATCTCAATCTGCTCGTGCGCATCAATCGGGAGCTCGGCGGCACCTTCGACCTCTCCCGCTTTGCCCATGAGGCGGTCTATGACGCCGGCGCCGGGCGCATCGAGATGCGTCTGGTGAGCCTCGCCGACCAGACCGTGCGCGTAGCTGGGCAGAGCCTCGCCTTCGCCGCAGGCGAGCGCATCCACACTGAGAACTCCCACAAATATTCCGTCTCGCAATTCCAAACGCTCGCGCGCGGCGCGGGTTGGACGCCGATCGGGGCCTGGACCGACCAGGACCAGCTGTTCAGCCTGCATCTGCTGCGGCGCGCGTAGCTACCCGTACCCCACCTGCGTTGCCCACCTTTGGGGCTGCACCTTGCCAGCCGGCGAGGTGTTGGGCATTGTCCGGCCGACCATGCAACGAGGAGCGAGCCTCCGTGGCTGATCTTGTTTCCGGCAATGCGGTGATCGGCCAATCGGGGGGGCCGACCGCCGTCATCAATCAGTCGCTTGTGGGCGTCATCGAGGGGTTGCGCGCCGGGCTCGCCGCGTCAGGCCAGGTGAAGCGCATCCTCGGCATGCGCCACGGCGTGCGCGGGCTGATCAAGGCCGGCGCCGACGGTCTCGTCGATCTGACCGACATCGCGGCCGACCGGCTCGAGCGTCTCGCGACCACGCCGTCGGCCGCTCTGGGCTCGACCCGCGACAAGCCGGACGAGGCCTATTGCGAGAAGATCCTCGCCGGCGCCCGCGCGCATGACATCCGCTATTTCTTCTATATCGGCGGCAACGACTCCGCCGACACCTGCCGCATCGTCAGCGAGAAGGCGGCGGGCGCGGGGTACGAGCTGCGCTGCTTCCACGTGCCGAAGACGATCGACAACGATCTCCTGGAAAACGACCACACGCCGGGCTTTCCCTCCGCCGCGCGCTACGTGACGCTCGCGCTCATGGGGGACGGGCTGGACAATGCGAGCCTCGGCGGCATCAAGATCAATGTGGTGATGGGGCGGAATGCGGGCTTCCTCACCGCCGCCGCGTCGTTGGCGCGGGGACAGGCGAGCAAGGGCGCGGCTCCCGCCGACCGGCCCGCGCCGCATCTCATCTATCTGCCAGAGGTGCGCTTCTCCACGGAGGCCTTCCTCGCCGACGTGGAGGCGGTCTACGCCAAGCTCGGGCGCTGCCAGATCGCCGTCAGCGAAGGTATTCGCGACGCGCAAGGCGCTGAGATCGGCCCGAAGCTCATGCGCGGGCCGGGCGAGGTGGACGCCCACGGTAATGTGCAGCTCTCAGGCTCAGGCGCGCTCGGCGATGGGCTTGCCGATCTGGTCAAAAAGGGCCTGACCTCCAAGGGGCGTAAGGCCCCGCGCGTGCGCGCCGACACCTTCGGCTACATCCAGCGCTGCTGGCCGCACCCCTCCCCGGTCGATGCACAGGAAGCGCGCGCCGTGGGGCGCTATGCGGCAGAGCTCGCCGCCGAGGGCGACGCCAGCGCCTCGGTGATCCTCATCCGCACCGGCAACCCGCCGGAGGCCTATGCCAGCGCATGTGCCCGCGCCGATTTGTCAGCGGTCGCCCGGCGCACGCGCCATGTGCCGCCGGAGTTCATCGCCGGGTCCAATGATGTGAGCGCGGCGTTCCACGCTTATTGCCGGCCGTTGGTCGGCGAGTTGCCCAAGCTCGAGCGGCTCTAGGGCTGCTCCACCAGCTCGCGCACATAGGTGGGGAGCGCAAAGGCCGCCACATGCACGTCGGGGCGCCAATAGCGCATCTCGAAGGCGCCGGCCTTGGCGTAGCGCCGCTCGATCTTCGTCTGCTTCACGTGCCGTAGCTCGGCATTGTCGGTGGCCCAGCCATACGACATCGGGCCGCCGAAATAGGCCGGCGTGGTGGCGAGATACGCAAAGGCATCGGCGAACAGGTTACGAAAATAGCCCACGCTTTGCTTAAGTTCCGGCGCTTGCAGGAAGGGCAGGCCGTTCTGAGTGACGAGCACGCCACCGTCCGCGAGCGCCCTGCGGCAATCGGCATAGAACGCCTTCGTGAACAGCACGGCGCCTGGCCCGATCGGGTCAGTCGAATCGACCATGATCACGTCGAAGCGCTCGTCGGTCTCGGCCACAAGCTTGGTGCCGTCGGCGATGACGATCTTGGTGCGCGGATCGTCAAAGGCGCCCGCTGAGACCTCCGGGAAGTGCTCGCGGCAGAGATCGATCACGCTGCGATCGATTTCGCACAGCGTTATGCTCTCGAGCTCGGGATGTCGCAATGCTTCGCGCAGCACGCCGCCGTCGCCGCCGCCAACGATCAGCGCCTTTCTCGCCCGCCCATGCGCAAACAGCGGCACATGTGCCATCATCTCGTGATAGACGAACTCGTCCTTCGTCGAGAGCTGGACCACGCCGTCCAGCATCATCACGCGCCCGAACTCGAGCGTCTCGAAGATGATCAGGTGCTGATGCTCGGTCTGGCTGTCGAAGAGGACGAGCTCCGCCCTCAGGCGGGTACGGAAACCGCGGTGCAGCGTCTCTTCGACCCACCGTTCCATCGATGCATTTCCTTGCCGCGTAAATGCTCTTTGACGACCACCTTGCGAGGCGAAAATGCCTCTTTCAATACATCGATGGTTCGGCGCGGATCGGTCTGCCCGCACATGAATACGTCCAGCGCGGCGTAGCCATATTCAGGCCAGCTGTGAATCGAGATATGCGACTCCGCGAGCACGGCCACACCCGACACTCCGCCGTTCGGAGTGAAGTGATGCAGATGGATGTGCAGGAGCGTGGCCCCAGCGACCTCCACACAACGCCTGAGCGTCGTCTCGATGTGCTCTAAATCGTCAAGGCGTTCCGCCCGGACGAGATCGATGATGAGATGGGTGCCCGCATAGCGAACCCCGTCGCGCTCACAGAAAAAGTCCTTGCGCTCGTCTCCTTCCGGAGCCAGGCGCCGGCAATTCGTTTCTTCCGTTTGGGCGGTGCTTGAACCATGATCCAAGTCCATCCCCAATTGGAAGAGGGCGTCACCATTCATGGCGTCCTCCCCAACCAGCAGATGTCCAGTTACGACGACGCGCTATGTACACCCATGCAGCATCGATGCAAGAAGTTTTTGGCCCGGTGAGACGCATGGCCCCTAATGATGTGCTGCAGGAGGTCGGTAGAGGCAAAAATTCATCCTCTCGCGATTCGGCCGAGGCGGGGGGCGGCAGTGGAAGGAGACTCCCGGCGTGACCTGGCGGAAGGCGACGACATGGTCCCGGATCGTGGGCGTGCTCGGGCTGTTGGCCGGGCTGGTGTCCGGCTCGCGCCATGCGGCGGCGGCCGAGGCGCTGCCGCAGCTCGGGATCATCCTCGACGCCACCTCGGTGTCGGGGCTGTCGGCCGGGGCCTATGTGGCCGGGCAGATCGAGCTCGCCCATTCCAAGGACATCGTCGGCGCCGGTGTCGTGGCCGGTGGCCCTTTTGCCTGCGCTGAGACCGCGTCCAGCCGCCTCTTCCCCTATTGGCCCGTGGTGCTTTGGCAAAATGCTTTACAGGCCGCAAATGAATGCATGCACGTGGACTGGGGCGTCCCGGACGGCGACGCGCTGGCCAAGCGCGCCAAGGAGCTCGCGCAAGACGGCAAGATCGATCCCCTGAGCGGTCTTGCCGACGATAAGGTGTATCTGTTCTCGGGTAACGAGGATAAGACCGTACTGCATCCAGTGGTGGAAGCGGCCAAGCGCTTCTACGAGGCGGCCGGAGTTCCGAGTGGAAACGTGCGGCTCATCGAGGAGAAGGGTGGTCACGCGTTCGAAAGCGAAGCAGAAGGGACGGCCTGCGGCCTCTCCGAGACGCCCTTCGTCAGCGACTGCGACTACGATCAGGCGAAGGCGATCCTGGAATGGATCTACGGTCCGCTCGCCCCGCCCTCTCCTGTTCCAACCGGGCAGTTCCTGGTCTTCGACCAGTCCGCTTTCGACAAGACCCCGCCCGACGGGCTTGCCCAAGAGGGCGCCGTGTACGTGCCTTCTGACTGCGCGAGCAAAAGCGGCTGCCGCCTGCATATCGCGCTGCATGGCTGCGACCAGGCCCGCGAGACCGTCGGGGACGCCTTCATCAAGGAAAGTGGCTTTGCCCGTTGGGCCGACGCCAATCGGCTCGTGGTCCTGTTTCCGCAAGTGACCGGAAGCGTGGTCAACCCCCATGGCTGCTTCGACTGGTGGGGCTATACCGGGCTCGACTATTTGGGGAAGGACGCGCCACAGATCGCCGCCATCTGGGCCATGGCGCAATGGCTGGCGGAGCGGCCTTAGAGGATGGCGTCCTTGAGGCAAAGCCGATTTTACGCGCTGGCGAGGCGCCTCTCGCTCGGGCGGATTGTCCGCTATCTCGGCCTCTGGGCCCGCTATTTTTGGCGGCGGGCGTTGAGCATCCTGAACCCGGCAAGCGTTGGGGACAAAGGGCATGCCGCAGCGGCCGAGGCTGCTTCGGTGGCAGGGGCCGATATGGCGACCGCAAACCGCATGGCGGTCGCCTCTTGGTATCCGCTCGACCTCGCCAATGGCCGGTTGCATCGCGCGCTACTCGCGAGCGCGGCGCAAGCCCGGCCCGAGCTTGGCATCTCGCCAAGCGTGATCGAAGCCGTGCTCCGTCTGAAGCGCGCCGATGATCTCTCGGCCAGCGTCGATCAACTGGTCGGCGCCGGCGAGGTCTTCGGCACCATCAACACCGCTCTCTATATCCTGCTGCTGAAGCGCCTCCCCGACGCATCAGAACTCCCCATGGTTACCTCGCGCCATCCCCGGCATGCGCTGATCGCGATCCAATCCGGCGACGAATATCGGCGCGCCGGGCGCCGGACCCTGGCAGGCTGAGAGGCCGCGCATGCTTTATGTGGATGTCGGCAATACCTTGCGTGGAGGTCTCAGGACCGGCATCCAGCGCGTGGTGCGGTCGCTTGCTTACGAGCTCGCCAGCGGCGGTCCCAGCGCGACGCGTCTCGTCGCCTTCGACCTGAGCGAGGACCGCTATTTCGCCCTGTCCGACCCTGAGCTGATCCGGTCTGCCGACACCATGGCGAGCATCGGCGGCGAGGACCGCGTCTATCTCGACGTCGATGCCTTCACCGTCGGCGATGTTTTCTTCGAGCCGGATTCCACGTGGACCGAGCCACTGAGCCGGGGCTCCCTGTTCAGGCTGCTCAAGGGCAAAGGCGTAGTCATCGTTCTGCTCAACCACGACGTCATACCGGTCCTCCAGCCGCATGTCTGTCATCCGAACACACTCGTTTCCTTCTCCGAAGTCATCGCCGATCACTTCCAATATGCAGACTATGCGCTCACGACCTCCGGCGGCGCGGATCGCGACTTGAGGGCGGTGGCGCGACGATTCCTCGGGCGCTCGATCACCACGCGCGTCATTCGCCTCGGCGCCGACTTCGAGGCGCATGTGCCGCGCGGCGATGCCCGTAACGAAGAAGACGACGCCGCATTCGCGGCCACTTTTCCCGAGCTTACGCGTTTGCGCTTCCTGCTTTCGGTGGGCACGATCGAGCCCCGCAAGAACCACGCGCCTCTGCTTCAGGCCTTCGACCGCCTCGACGCGGCTGATGCGGGCCTCGTCATCGTCGGCCGGAAAGGGTGGATGTCCGATGACTTCCTCGCGGCCTATACCGGCCATCCCGCCTATGGCAAGCGGCTGTTCTGGTACACCATGATCGACGATGCGGCGCTGCTCGGCCTGTACAGCCACGCCTACGCTTCCGTGCTTTCCTCCCATTACGAGGGCTATGGCCTGCCGGCCGTCGAAGCCCTCAGCCAAGGATGCGTCACGGTCTGCTCGGATGCGGGCTCGCTCGCAGAGGTCACGCAAGGTCACGCGGCGATCTTTAAAAGCAATGACGGAGAGGCACTGCTCGCGATCATGAACCGCCTCTACCATGAGGCCTCCTATTACGCGGATCTGACGGTCTTGGCGCAGAGCTTCCGCCCGACATCGTGGCGTGAGGCCGGCCACACGGTGCGGGCGGCTCTCGGGGACATTGCGTCCGGCGAAAGTCATGACTTCGCCCGGCCGGTGCGGCAGATGGTGTTGCTGTCGGTCGATCCGGCCAAGCTCGATCTTTGTCTGCAATCGATGCGCCGGCATCTTCCCTTCATCGACCGCATCGTCGTGCTGACCAAGCGCGAGGCCCGCGTGGCGATCGAGGCCGTCGAGGTCCGGCATTTCGCCAGCCCCGTCATCCTCACCGACGAGGACGTCACGTCCGGCACATCCCCGAAGGACCACCAGGCGCGCAATACCTGGTTGCGCAAGCAGCTTTACCAACAGCCTTGCATCGATGCGAACTTCCTCGCCGCCGATGAGGACTCGCTCGCGCTGAAACCCGTCACCGCCGAGGACTATCAGCAGGGTGGCATGCATAAGGGCTATTTTTTCCTGGAGGACATGGGGACGTGGCTCGCGGGCTCACCCAGTCTCACGAGCTTCGACTGCGGCATCCGCAACACCTGGGCGCGGCTGCGGGAGGCAGGCTACGGGGCGCGCGCCTTTTCCAGCCACATGCCGCAGATCATCAATAAGAGCCTCGCGAACCAGATCCTCGATCGCTTTGTCGTCGGCCCCGATGGGCCGCCTTACGACGAATGGTCGCTCTATTTCAACGTTGGGGCCCACCTCTACCCAGCGCACTTTCGTTTCGCGCCTTACGCCACGCTGGGCTGGCCGATGCGCATGGGCGACTGGTTCCCGCAGGTCACCCCTGAGCAGCCCCTGTTCGAGAACTACTATCCGCAGAACTACGAACCGGACGGCATGTTTGCAGGGCTTGCGCCGCTCGGCGATGTCGAGCTGAAAAAGCGGCGCTACGGCACTGCCCTGGCGCGGGCGCAGCGCGCGGAGCGCCGCCCCGGCCAGCTTGTGCTCGTGGTCGGTCCGGCCAGATTGAGCTTCGTGGCCGGAGGCCCGGTTCTTGCTGGCAAGGAGAATGTGCGACGCATTCTCCTCATCAACGCTGTGCATGACGGGGGTACGCTAAAGGGGCAACTCGAAATGTTCCTCGCCGATGCGAATGGCGCCCTCCTTGGCGGCGAGGCGGTGACCCTCGGCGAGGTGTGCTGGCTCCCGCTCATCCCGCCGGAGCGGCCCGGCCTTTACCAGCTCCGCTTCTTCGCCACGCTGGACACCGGTGCTCGCCCGGAAGCGCGGGCGCCGCTCGAGGTGGTTGCGGACGAGACAGCGTAACCGTGATCGAGGACCGGGTCGGGTTGGTCAAGGTGGCCTACGGCTTGGAGCTCTAATGATGGATGCGTGGCGTTGCGCTAAGAGGCGCTGCGCGCGCCACTCGGCCTCGCGCTCAGCCCAGACGAGCTCGCCGACGAGTGCGGTGCGCGAGCATTTCTGCGCCGTGGCCGATGGGGACGTGGTCGGCTCCGTCTCATTGAAGCCTTTGGGCCCGCATGGGTTGCAACTCCGGCAGATGGCTGTCAGCGAAGCGCGGCGCGGGATGAGGATCGGCGCGCGACTGCTCGAAGTCGCTGAGCTCTGGGCGCGCGACCAGGGCTTTTTCTTGATCGTGCTCAACGCCCCGCATGGACGCGGAGGGCTTCTACGCCAAGTTCGGCTACCGAAGCGAAGGCGGGCCGTTCGAGGAGAACACCATCCCTCATATCCGCATGACCAAGCGGCTCCGTTGAGCCAAGCCCCACGCGGCCTCAGTCGGCGGCCTCTTCCGCGCGCGGCCGTAATGCCAAGACCTTGTCTATGCGGCGGCCGTCGAGATCGACCACCTCAAAGCGCCAGTCATTCCAATGAAAATGCTCGCCCGCTACGGGGATGCGCCCGAGATGGTGCAGCACGAAGCCCGCGATGGTGTTGAAGTCTCCGTCCTCGCCCATGTCCTTGATGTCGAGGGTGCGCTCCACGTCGTCCACCGACATCATGCCGTCGAGCAGCCACGAGCCGTCCTCGCGTTGGACCGCCTCCGGCTCTGCCGCCTCCTCGCCCTCCGGCAGGTCGCCGGCGATCGCGGTCAGAATGTCGGTCGGGGTGACGATGCCCTCGAAGGTGCCGCGCTCGTCGACGACGATCGCCATGTGCACGGTTGACCGCCTGAAACGCTCCAGCACGCGGAGCACCGGCATCAGGTCGACCACAAAGGGCGCCTCGCGGGCGGCCGCGACGACGTCGATCGTGCCGAGCTTGCGCTGCTGCTCCAAAAGATCCTTGGTGTGAGCGACCCCGATCACCTCCTCGATGTCACCGCGCGCCACTGGGTAACGGGAATGGCCTGTCTCGGCGATCTGCGCGAACAGCTCCTCCGGCGGATCGTCCGCGTCGAGCCAATCCACCGCCGGTCGCGGAACCATGATCGAGCGCACGGTGCGGTCGCCGATGCGTAACACCCCCTCGATCATCTCCTGCGCGGCGGGGTGGAACACGCCCGTCGAAGCGCCCTCGGCAATCAAAGCCTTTACCTCCTCCTCGGTGACCACGGTGTCGGCGGCCGGGCGGATGCGGAAGAACGTCAGCACGGCGTGGGTCGAGACGCGCAGGAACCAAATGACGACCGCGCCCGCCTCGGCGAGCAGGGTCATGAAGGGCGCAACGGCGGCGGCAATGTCCTCGGCATGATTGAGCGCGATACGCTTCGGCACCAATTCGCCGATCACGAGCGAGAGATAGGCGACGCCTAGCACCACCGTGCCGAAGGCGATCGCATGGGCATAATCGGCGATGGCGGGAACGGCGCTCAAATAGTGGGCGAAGGGGTCGGCCAGCGTCGTGCCGCCATAGGCCCCGGCGATGATACCGATCAGCGTGATGCCGACCTGGGTGGTGGAGAGGAGCTTCACCGGGTCGTCCATCAGGCGCAGCGCGGCGGCCGCCCCGCGCTTGCCCGCTTCCGCCATCTGCTGCAGGCGCACGCGGCGTGCCGACACGATGGCGAGCTCCGCCATGGCAAAGAAGCCATTGAGCAGGATCAGGAAAGCAAGGACGAGCAGTTCCCAGATGATCATTGTCTGCCGATAATGCCGGCGGGAGGTGCGAAGGGGACCGGCGACCCGGTCTCTATAGCGCAAAAGCGAGCCCAGCTTGAGGTTCTCAACGCACCAAGAGTAGTGGGCTAGCGGCGCCTTCGCAAATCCGCGGCACCTGGGAATGGCGAGCCCGGATTCGAAGCCATGGCGAAAAGATGCTTAATTGCGCGCGAAGGCGGGCGCGGGAAACGGACTTGGAGGAACGCACATGAGCTTGAAAGTGGGCGACAAGGCGCCGGACTTCACCCTGCCGACCGACGACGGCGGCAAGGTCTCCTTGAAAAACCTGAAGGGCAAGAAACTCGTGCTCTATTTCTATCCCAAGGACGACACGCCGGGCTGCACGACGGAGGCTTGCGCGTTTCGGGATGCGTTGCCCGACTTTTCGAAGGTCAAAGCTGCAATCGTCGGCGTCTCGAAGGATTCGGTCGCGAGCCACGATAAGTTCAAGACGAAGTTCAAGCTCCCCTT
This sequence comes from uncultured Alphaproteobacteria bacterium, assembly GCA_963741155.1. Classification (GTDB taxonomy): domain Bacteria; phylum Pseudomonadota; class Alphaproteobacteria; order Rhizobiales; family Methyloligellaceae; genus Methyloceanibacter. Next base: position 150,515 of record CAVUHA010000004.1, read on the forward strand.
CCCGCTCGCTTCCGACGAGGACGGCAAGGTCTGCGAGGCCTATGACACCTGGGTGGAAAAAAGCATGTATGGGAAGACATATATGGGCATCGAGCGCTCGACCTTCCTCATCGACGAGACGGGCGTCATCCGCAATATCTGGCGCAAGGTGAAAGTCGACGGCCACGCCGCAGAGGTGCTAAAGGCGGCAGAGGCGCTGAACTAGACGAGAGTCTGCTCAACACGGATAATTTCTGAGACTGCTTGCCGCCTTAAAGTCGAATGCGCTCACGGGTTAGTCGATCCGCGTGAGCCATGGCTGGCACATGGGCTAAAGGATGCTCTTGGCGTAGAGGTCGGGGCGGCGGTCGCGAAAAAAACCCCAGTCGGCGCGGTAGCGCTCGATCTCGCCCAAGTCGAACGTGTGGACCAGCACGCCTTCCTCCGTCGCGCCCAAGCTCTCGACGAGCTTGCCTTTATGATCGGCGATGAAGGAGTGGCCATAGTATTCTTGGCTGACGCCGTCGTTCTCCTCGACGCCGATGCGGTTCGCCGCCACGATCGGCACAGCGTTGGCGACCGCGTGCCCCTGCATCGCGCGCTGCCACTGTTCGTGAGTATCGAGCGTGGCATCGTAGGGCTCCGAGCCGATGGCCGTGGGATAGAACAACACTTCGGCGCCCTCCAGCACCAGGGCGCGGGCCGCTTCGGGGTACCACTGGTCCCAGCAGATGCCGACGCCGATGGTGCCGTGCTTCGTCTTCCAAGCCTTGAAGCCCGTGTCGCCGGGGCGAAAATAGTATTTCTCCTGGTAGCCCGGGCCGTCGGGGATGTGGCTCTTGCGGTAGACCCCTAGAATTTCGCCATTGGCATCGGCCACCGCCACGCTGTTGTAATAGCGCGGGCCGTCCTTCTCGAAGAAGGGAATGGGGATAACGACTTTCAGCGCCTTCGCGAGCTTAGCCAGCGCGACCACGCATGGGTGCTCGCGCGCTGGATAAGCGGTCGCGAACCATTTCGGGTCCTGCTGCGTGGGAAAATAGATGCCCTGGAACAGCTCGGGCGGCAGGATCGCTTGTGCGCCCTGCTTCGCCGCCTCGCGCACCAGGCCTTCCGTCTTGGCAATGTTCGCCTGCATGTCACTTCCGAAGACGGCCTGGAGAGCCGCAACGGTAAGGAGGCGCTTTCCCATCTAGAGCGGTTCCTCTCGCGTGATGCAGTGGAAGGACCCGCCGCCTGCTTGCCCTGAGCCAAGCAGACCGCGCGAGGGAACGCCCACGACCTTGCGGTCCGTGAACACCGCCTGCAGCGCCTCGACGGCGGTATCCTGCGTCGGCGTGCCATAGACGGGCACCACCACGATCCCATTGGCGATGACGAAGTTGAGGTGCGAAGCAGGCGCAACCTCGCCAAGCGCGTTGCGATAGAGGCCGACGCCTGGGATACGGATCACTTCGATCTTGCGCCCGCGTGCGTCGGTCGCGCCTTCGAGCTTGCGCGCGATCTCCTCCAGCACGTGCCGGTTAGGATCGTCGGCGCCGGCCGTAGCCTGGCATACGATGCGGGCGGGGCCGGCGAAGCGGGCGAGATTGTCGATATGGCCGTCGGTATGGTCGTTGGCGAGACCTTCGTCGATCCAGATGATCTTCATGGCACCCAACGCCTCGCGAAGCGCGGCTTCCGCCTGCTCCTTCGTCCAGCCGTTGCGATTTGCATTCAGCAGCGTCTGACGCGTGGTCAGGATCGTGCCTTGACCGTCATGGTCCACGGCGCCGCCTTCCAGCACATAGTCGAAGCCGCGCACCGGGGTATCCGCAAGCCGCGCGATGTCCTGGCCGACCATCTTGTCGTCGGGCAAATCGAACTTGCCGCCCCAGGCATTGGTCTTGAATCGCAGCGCGATGGAACCGCCGAGCGTGCGCGCGAAGATCGGCCCCGTGTCGCGCAGCCAGATGTCGCCATAATTCGCGGGAACGATATCGGCGGCGGACCCCACGGCTATGCGGGCGGACGCCTCGGCCTCGGCACCGTTCGCGAGCAGCCGCACCGTGTTGCCTGGCGAAAGCGCGCGCACCATCGCCGCCACGTCGCGGCGCGGCGGCGCGAGGTCGGCGTTCCATTCGGATGCGTCGGCGGGCCACGCCGTCCAGATGGCCTTTTGGGGCGCCCATTCCGCGGGCACGGAGATCGCTTTTTCGGTCACGGAAACGTCCACGACACCCTTCCTTTGCACCGCTTCAGGCTTGTCAGCGGAAGCGGCTTCGGCGCTTAATTATTCTACAACATCTCAAGCGCCAGACTCTCGTTCATGCGCTTGGTCGTCTTCTCTCTCGTCTTGTTCGGGCTTTTGGAGTGGGACATTTTTGGCAACCACGGCGCGTGGACGGGGGCGGCCTGGTGCACGGTTGCAGACTTCACGTCGATGATCGTTGATGCCCTGCGCCACGCCCTTATGTAGTCCCATGCTCGGAGCGCGATCCTAAGGGGTGAAGAGATATGGCGCACCCGACAGGATTCGAACCTGCGACCTCTGCCTTCGGAGGGCAACGCTCTATCCAACTGAGCTACGGGTGCTTTCGCCAGTGAACCTAGTCAAACGCATCGTCTTAAGCAACGCCCGGACTTCCCCCTCTCCCGCGCGTGGCTCGGCGGATCTGCGCGCCTTCACCTCGTGTTAGCGGTTGTAAGCCATTTTGAGGCAGCACGGGCTCGCAAGAGGGGGAACGCGTGCAAATGAAACTCGCAATCGTCGTTGTGGTTGTGGCCCGCCCGGCGGCTGGAGCCATGGGCTGCACGACCACCCAGAAGGCCATCAGTGGGGGCGCCGTGGGCGGCGTCGCCGGACTTGTGGTCGCCGGTCCGATAGGAGCTGCCGCCGGCGCCACGGCCGGCGCCGTCACGGCACCGATGGTCGGGTCCGAGTAGCCCTCCGGCGCCGACCGCAAGCCGCGCCAGCTGCGCCAAAAGCACGACTTGACGCAGTGCAGCATTGGCGTAGGTATGCCTCCGAAGCCATGAGCAGCGGAGGTTTTCCCGCATGGACAAGAAAAAGGTCCTCGTTCTCGGCGGCGGCTTTGGCGGCGTGTTCGCCGCCAAGGAGCTCGAGCGCAAGGGACGCGGCCAGTTCGATATTGAGCTGATCAATAACAACAATTATTTCGTGTTCCAGCCGCTGTTGCCGGAGGTCGCGTCCGCGACCATCCACTCCTCCGACGCGGTTGTGCCCTTGCGCCTGCTGCTTCGCCGCATCCAGGTGCGTCAAGCCGAGATCATGGGCATCGATTTTGCCAGGAAGGTGGTCATTGTCGTGCAGGGCTTCCGGCGCCTGCCGACCGAACTCCCTTACGATGAGCTCGTGCTCGCCCTCGGCATGAGCGTCGACTTGAAGCGCTTCCCGGGTCTGCCGGAGCACGCGCTCACCATGAAGGACCTTTCCGACGCGCACCGCTTGCGCACCCACGTCATCGGCTGCCTCGAAATGGCCGACGTGGCCAGCGATGCCGAGATCAAGCAGCAGCTCCTCACCTTCGTCGTCGTGGGAGCCGGCTTCTCGGGGGTGGAAACCGTCGCAGAGGTGAACGAGCTGATCCGCCGCGCGCTGAAATACTATCCCAACATCGAGCAGGACGAGATCCGCGTCCTCCTCGTCGAATACGCCAACCGCATTCTGCCCACCTTCCCGGCGGACCTCGCCGAATACGCGACGCGACGGCTCAAGATGCATGGCATCGAGGTGCGGACCGGCGTCGGCACAAAGGCCGCAACGAGCACCGCAGTGGAGCTGACCGATGGCAGCGTCATTCCCACGCGCACCATCGTCGCCACCATCGGCAACGGTCCCAATGCGCTCGTGGCGTCGCTCGGCCTCGACATGCACTGGGGACGCATCAAGACCGATCGCTGCATGCGGGTGTCTGGACATGATGGCGTCTGGGCCTTGGGCGACGCCGCGGACATTCCCATGGTGGAGCATCCCGGCGAGGAACCGTCCGACTACGCACCGCCGACCGCGCAGTTCGCCGTGCGCGAGGGGCGCCAGCTCGCACAAAACCTTATCGCCAAACGTACCGGCCGGCCGCTGAAAGCCTTCGCCTATACGTCGAAGGGGTCGCTCGCCTCGCTCGGCATGAGCAAGGCGATCGCCGAGGTCTATGGCGTCAAACTCTCCGGGACGCTCGCCTGGTTGCTGTGGCGCGGCTTCTATCTTTCTTTCCTGCCGGGCTTCGCCACCAAGCTCCGCGTGCTCGTCAACTGGGTGCTGAACCTATTCGTGCCGCCCAATATCGTGCTGATCGAATCCTCGCAGCCGACGACCCGCTACATTCACTATCGCAAGGGCGACAAGGTGTTGGAACCCGGCATGTTGATCGACGGGTTCTATACGGTCGTCAAAGGCGCGCTCAAGCTCACCATCGACAATCCCGAGACGGGCGAGCATTTCGAGAAGGTGTTCGGGCCCGGCGACCATTTCGGCGAGCGCGTGCTGGTCAAATCGGCGCTCAGGACCGGGCTCGTGGTGGCGCTCGAGGATTCTGTCGTGCTGTGGATCTCGCAGAAGGACTTCACGCGGCTCGCCCGGGCGTTCCCGTTCCTCGACAGCTATTTCAAGGACTATATCGAGCGCACCTTTGGCGGCCCGGGCAAGTCCTTCGCGCCCGGCAGCACCGAACACGCCGCGGAGCTCGAGACCACCCACTGAGCCGCTTGCGTTAGGCGCTGGGGAGAGGCGTGCGGCGGCGCTGACGGGGCGACCGGCAATGCCTATATACCTCTCATCATGGCAACGGCTGAAAACAAGGTTGGGGCCGCCGGGAGGCCGGTGGCTAAGGGCGACCACGTCTATCTGATCGACGGCTCGGGCTATATCTTCCGCGCCTATCACGCGCTGCCGCCTCTGACCCGGCCGTCGGACGGGCTTCCCGTCGGCGCCGTGCATGGCTTCTGCGCCATGTTGTGGAAGCTGTTGCGCGAGGCGGGCGAGCTCGCACCCGCCACCCATTTCGCGGTGATCTTCGACTATTCGGCGCGCACCTTCCGCAACGATTTGTTCGACGGCTACAAAGCGCACCGCCCGGAGGTGCCCGAGGACCTTGTCCCGCAGTTCCCCCTGATCCGCGACGCGGTGAAGGCCTTCAACGTCGCCTGCCTCGAGCAGGAAGGCTATGAGGCGGACGACCTGATCGCCACCTATGCCTGCCAGGCGCTCGAAGCCGGCGCCGAGGTGACCATTGTGTCCTCCGACAAGGACCTGATGCAGCTCGTCCGGCCCGGCATCGTCATGTACGACACCATGAAGAACAAGGTGATCGGCGAGGCGGACGTGATCGAGCGCTTCGGCGTGCCGCCCTCCAAGGTCATCGAGGTGCAGGCGCTGATCGGCGACTCCACCGACAACGTGCCGGGCGTGCCGGGCATCGGGGTGAAGACTGCGGCGCTGCTCATCGGTGAATATGGTGACCTCGAAACACTGCTTGAGCGCGCGTCCGAGATCACCCAGCCGAAGCGCCGCGAGAGCCTGATCACCTTCGCCGACCAGGCGCGACTGTCGCGGACGCTGGTCACGCTCGACTGCAACGCGCCGCTCGATGTTCCGCTGGCCGCAACCGTCGTGCGCGAGCTCGAGGCCGAGGCGCTGACGGGCTTCATGCGCAAGATGGAGTTCAACACGCTGCTCCGCCGCGTGGCTGAAGGCTTGGGCACCGCGCTGTCCGAGGGCGGCGCACCTTCGCCGCAGAAGACCAAGCGCGAGTCCGCCTACGACCATCCCTTGCGCCGTATCCCCCGCGGTGAGGCTGCCACGCCACGCGCGGAAGCCATCCAAGGCGGATCACCGGTGCAACTCGCCGAGCAACGCGCGGCCAAGCTCGCCACGCTGGCCTTCGATCGCAGCGCCTATGAGACCGTAACCGATCCGCGGCGCCTCGCCGATCTGCTGGAGGCCGCACGCTATCAGGGCCACATGGCCTTCCACGCCAAGCTCACGACGTCCGATCCCATGCAGGGGGAGCTTGTGGGCGTGGCGTTCGCGATTCTGCCGGGGCATGCGGCCTATGTGCCCCTCGCCCATCGCGCGAGCGAGGGCCTCGATCTCGGCGGCGCGGGCGCCGTCGAGCAGATGGGCATGCGCGAGGCGCTCGACTTGCTCAAGCCCGTGCTCGAAGAAGCGAGCGTCCTCAAGATCGTGACGGACGCCAAGTTCGACATGGTGGCGCTGTCCCGCTACGGCATCGCGCTCAACGGCATCGACGATCCATGCCTCATGTCCTATGCGCTCGACGCCGGCCGCTCCGGGCATTTGCCCCCGCAGCTGGTGGAGAGCCTGCTTGGCCATAGCTGCCTCACGCAGAAGGAGGTGCTGGGCTCGGGCCGCGCCGCGCTTTCCTTCGATCTCGTGCCCGTCGCGCGCGCCACCGAATCTGCGGGCGAGGAGGCGGATGTGGGCTTGCGGGTCTGGCTCGTGCTGAAGCCGCGGCTCGCGGCCGAGCACGTCACGGCGGTGTACGAGACTCTGGAGCGGCCGATTGCGCCGGTACTTGCGCTGATGGAGTGGACGGGCGTCAAGGTCGAGCGCGCGACGCTCGCCAGCCTCTCCGGCTCATTCGCGCAAGAGATCGCGCGGCTGGAGGACGAGATCAGGGAGCTTGCCGGCGAGGACTTCAATATCGGCTCACCCAAGCAGCTCGGCGAGATCCTGTTCGACAAGATGAGCCTGCCGGGCGGCGGGCGCACCAAGACCGGCGCCTGGAGCACGGACGCGAGCGTGCTCGAGGAACTCGCGGCGCAAGGTCACGAGTTGCCGCGCAAGGTGCTCGACTGGCGCCTGCTCGCCAAGTTGAAGAGCACCTATACGGACGCGCTCCCCACCTACATCCATCCCGAGACGGGGCGCGTGCACACCTCTTATGCACTCGCGGCCACCACCACCGGGCGGCTCTCGTCGCTCGAGCCGAATTTGCAGAACATCCCCGTGCGGACCAAAGAAGGCCGCGCCATCCGCAAGGCCTTCGTGGCCGAGAAGGGCAACAAGCTCATCTCGGCGGACTATAGCCAGATCGAGCTCCGCGTCCTCGCGCATATTGCGGACGTCGCGGCCCTGCGGCAGGCTTTCGCCGACGGACTCGACATCCACGCCATGACCGCATCGGAGATGTTCGGCGTGCCCATCCAAGGCATGGACCCGAACGTCCGCCGCCGCGCCAAGGCGATCAATTTCGGCATTGTCTACGGCATCTCCTCGGTCGGCCTCGGCGCCCAGCTCGGCATCTCGCGAGCTGAGGCGGGCGCCTATATCAAGACCTATTTCGAGCGCTTCCCCGGCATCCGCGACTATATGGAGGCGATGAAGGTGGAGGCGCGCCGCCAGGGCTATGTGACGACCCTGTTCGGGCGCAAGGTCCACTACCCCGAGATCAACATCAAGAATCCGAGCCTGCGCGGCAATTTCGAGCGCGCCGCCATCAACGCGCCAATCCAGGGCTCGGCCGCCGACATCATCCGCCGCGCCATGATCCGCATGGTGCCGGCGCTTGCAGAAGCGGGCCTCAACGCGCGCATGCTGCTCCAGGTGCATGACGAACTCGTATTCGAGGCGCCGGAGGCGGAGGTGGAGAAGACGATGGAGGTGGCGCGTGCGGTGATGGAGAAGGCGCCGGAGCCCGCGCTGAAGCTCAACGTGCCGCTACACGTGGACGCGCGCGCCGGCGACAATTGGGAGGTCGCGCATTAGGGTAGGCGTCGAAAAGAAGAAGGAGGACATCGCCATGGGCAAATGCGCGCAATGCGGCAACAATTACGACCAGAGTTTCGAGGTGACCATGGGCGGCCGTACGCTCGTCTTCGACAGCTTTGAATGCGCGATCGCTGCGCTCGCGCCCATCTGCCCCCATTGCGGCTGCCGCATCATCGGCCATGGTGTGCAGCACAACGACACCATCTTCTGCTGCGTCCATTGCGCCAAGCATGAAGGCGTCACGGGCCTGCGCGACCGCGACTGATGCGCTTGCTGCCCCCTCTCCCCTGCTTGCTCCGTCATGCGATCCTTTTGCTGTGCGTCCTGCTCGTCACCCCGGCGCTGGCGCTGCCCGCCCCCATGTCCGACAGCGACCTGTTGGTGAAGAGCGACCTCGTGGCGCTGGTGCGCGTCTTGTCCGTCACCTGCCTCAGCACGAGCCAGGACCCGCAGACCCATGCGACGCTGCCGAACTATAGCGCCAGGCTCGAGCTGATCGAGGTCATTAAGGGCGAGGAGGCCAAGGGCGCCACGGTCAGCGTCTATTTCCACGCGGTGCCGAGCGGGCTGCTCGGGTCATGGACGGTCTACTATTATCCCGGCGAGATGGTATGGACGCATCTCGAAGGCCATAACGGCGACTACACCACCACCTGGTGGAACGGGCGCGGCGACATTGTGAGCAAGGCCGTCATCACAGAGCTGCCAACCACGCCCGGCGAGACGGTCACGCTGCCGCGCCGCAAGGAATGATGCGAGGAGGTTTCATGTTCAGAATGTTCAAACTGCTCGGCGTGTTGCACATAGCCGCCGCTTGCGCGAGCCCTGCGCTCGCGCTGCCCGCGCCCATGGCGGACCAGGAGCTCCTGGACAAGAGCGACCTCGTGGTGGGCGTCCACCTGGTGGAACGCCAAGGGTGAGGACGTGAAGGCTCCGGCAAGCGCGGAATTGCCGACCAAGCCCGGCGAGACGGCCACGCCGTCCAAAGGCGCGCCGGTCGGGCCTTCCAAAGACGGCGAGCCTGCCGCGCCGCCTACGAACCGAGTGCCGGGTCAGCCGATCCCCTTGTGATCGTCCTAGGCCGCTTGGTCCAACCAATCGTTGAACAGCTTGGCGCCGGCGCGTTCGAGGCCCGGACCCAGCCGCGCAATGTCCGCACGGAGTTGGCGGAGGTCGATGCCGGCGGCGCCAAGCTCCATGGTATGGCCGATCAGCCAGCGCTCGAGCTCAGCCGCGCGCGGCTCCACGTGGAACTGCAGCGCCAGCACCTTCGGACCATGGGCGAAGGCCTGGTTCGGCGTGATGGCGGTCTCGGCCAGGCGCGTTGTGCCGCTGGGCAGGTCGAAGGTGTCGCCATGCCAATGCAAGACCCTGAACCCGGTCTCACTGAGCGCGGCGAGCGGTGATGCGCGCCCCTCCTGGCTCAGGCTGATGAGCCCAAAGCCGATCTCCTTCTCGCGGCCGGGATAGACGCGGCTGCCGAGCACCGCGGCGATGGCCTGCGCGCCGAGGCAGATGCCGATGGTCGGGGTGCCGCGCCTGAGCGCTCGTTCGATCGCGGCGAATTCCTGCTTGAGGAAGGGGTAGCGCTCGACCTCGTAGACGCCGATCGGGCCGCCAAGCACGATGAGGAGATCGGCGTCGCGCGCCGCCGACAAATCATCGACGCCGGCGTCTAAATAGGTGAGCGCGATCCCGCGCTTGGCCAGGACATCCTCCAGGATGCCGACATCCTCGAAAGACACGTGGCGAATGGCGATGGCGTTCTGCATGGGCACCGTCATACCACAATTGCCATGCCGCGGCGGCGCGGATCGCCCGCCCCCTCCATGCCGCCCTTCGCGTCGTGGCGCGCTGCGTGCACGCCGCCAAAGAAGAGATTGGCTTCCGGCCAGGCATGGGCGTCGGGCGCGCGCGCCAGCAGCGCCGACTGTTCGGCCTCCGGCAGTCCCGGCTCAAAGCTCACCTGGCCTCCTTTCTCCACATGCAGGCGCGCCGCTTCGACGGCGTCTGCCAGCGCCATGGCGCGGTCGAGCAGATTGATTGTGACTTGAAGGATGGCGGTGCGGATGCGGTTCGAGCCGCCGCTGCCGAGCGCGGTCACGCTCCCATCCCCTTCGAGGATGATGGTCGGCGCCATCATGGAGGAGAGGCGAACCCCCTCGCGCCACGCGCCCAGCCCTTCGGGCGCCAAATCCTCCTCCCCCAGCATGTTGTTCAGCATGAAGCCGTGCGCGCCGACCATATGGCCGTTGCCCTCGCCATTGGAGAGGCTCGCGGCGACCGCATTCCCTTCCGCGTCGATGACGCTGACATGGGTCGTGCCGCGCGTCTTGGCGGGATGGCGGGCTGCTTGGCGTAGTTCCTCGGCGAGCATCCCGTCCGCAAGCCGCTTGACAAGGCTGTCGCCGTGGGCGGCGCGCACTTCGTTCGTGGCGCGCATGGCTTCCACTAGCGCCACGCTGTCGGGAGCACGGCCACCGGGCAGACCCGCCAGCAGGCCGAGGCCATAGGCGATGAGCGAGCCGCTCGCCGCGGGTGCTGGGTTCAACGCAACGACGGCGCCGCGGTGACGCCAGAACAGCGGCTGGCGGTGCTCGACGCGATAGGCTTGCAAGTCGTCATGGGTAAGATAACCGCCGAGCGCCGCTGACTGCGCGACGAAAGCCTGGCCGATATCGCCGTCCACGAACAGCCTCGCGCCATCCTCGGCGAACCAGGCAAGCGTCTCGGCGAGCCCCTCATTGCGGAAGGTTTCGCCGGCCACGAGCAGCTTGCCCTCCGGCGCGAAGATGGCGGCGGTGCCTGCGCTCGCCGTCAGGATCGGGGCGATCACCGTGAACAGATAGGCCTGGAATTCGCTCAAGGGAAAGCCCTCGCGCGCCGCCCGTATCGCGGGCTCGACGAGCCGCCGCATGGGCAGTCGGCAAAGGTCGCGGTGCAGGGCGAAAAAGCCCGGCATGATGCCGGGGGTGGCGCTCGACCCGAGCCCGATATGGAACTCCTGCTTGGCCGGGCCGAAATCAGCCTCGATGGCGTAGAACTCGACTTCGCTTGCGGGACGGCGCTTGCGCGGCGTATCGGCGAAGGCGTCATAGAGGCTGATCTTGTCGCGGGCGCCCTCGCGCACCATGAGGAAGCCGCCGCCGCCCGGCGAGGCGAACACCGCCTCGGCGACGAAGCTCATGCACAGCCCCGCTATGGATGCGTCGAAGGCGTTGCCGCCATCGGCTAGGATTTCCGCGGCGGCCTCGGCTGTCAGCCGATGGCCTGCGGCAACGACGCCCTTTGCCTTCCTCATCGGCCCTGCCTAAGGCGAAGCGCCGGATGCGGCAAGCGCGTGGTGCGGACCGCTAGGCGAGGCGCTGCTCGAGCGCGGCAAGCTCTTCCTTCAAATCCTTGGGCAGCTTGGCGCCGAAGCTGGCGAAATGCTCATGGATCAGGGGCAGCTCAGCCTTCCAGCCGTCTTTGTCGACGTGCAGCAGCTCCTGCAGATTGTCCTTCGACACCTTGAGCCCCTTGACGTCGAGCGCGTCGTCCGCCGGCAGCTTGCCGATGGGCGTATCCACGGCCTTCGCCGTACCGTTGCAGCGCTCGAAGATCCATTTCAGGACGCGGCTGTTCTCGGCGTAGCCGGGCCACAGGAACTTGCCCTCGGCGTTCTTCCTGAACCAGTTGACGTAGAAAATCTTCGGCAGCTTGGCGCCGGCCTTCTCGCCGATCTTGAGCCAGTGGGCGAAATAGTCGCCCATGTGGTAGCCGCAGAAAGGAAGCATGGCCATGGGATCGCGGCGGAGCTCGCCGACCTTGCCCGCGGCGGCCGCGGTCTTCTCCGACGCCATGATCGAACCGAGGAACGTCCCGTGCCGCCAATTCAAGGCCTCGGTGACGAGCGGCACCACGGTGGCGCGCCGGCCGCCAAACAGGATGGCGTCGATCGGCACGCCCTTCGGGTCCTCCCATTCCTTGGCGATGACGGGGCACTGACGGGCGGGGGCAGTGAAGCGCGAATTGGGGTGCGCGGCGGGACGCCCTGCAGCAGGTGTCCAGGAGCGGCGCAGCCAGTCGATGGTGTGCGCGGGCGGCTTCTCCGTCATCTGCTCCCACCACACGTCGCCGTCGTCGGTCAGCGCGACGTTTGAGTAGATGCAGTTCGCGTCAAGGGTCCTCATGGCGTTCAGGTTGCTTTCGTTCGAGGTGCCGGGCGCCACGCCGAAGAATCCCGTCTCGGGATTGATGGCGTAGAGACGGCCGTCCTCGCCGAACTTCATCCAGCAGATGTCGTCGCCGATGGTCTCGGCCTTCCAGCCGGGGATGGTCGGAACCACCATGGCGAGGTTGGTCTTGCCGCAGGCCGACGGAAAAGCCGCGGCGATGAACTTCGACTGGCCTTCCGGATTGGTGAGCTTGAGGATGAGCATGTGCTCAGCCATCCAGCCCTCGTCGCGGGCCTTGACGCTCGCGATGCGGAGCGCGTGACATTTCTTGCCGAGCAGCGCGTTGCCGCCATAGCCCGAGCCATAGGACCAGATCTCGCGCGTCTCGGGGAAGTGCGAGATGTATTTGGTCTTGTTGCAAGGCCACGGCACGTCGGCGACGGTCTGGGTCGAGAGGGGCGCCCCCACCGTGTGCATGCCGCGCACGAAATCGTCGCTGTCGCCGAGGGCCTTCAGCACCGCGTCGCCGACGCGCGTCATTATGTGCATGTTGGCGACGGCATAGGCGCTGTCGGTGACCATGATGCCGATGCCGGCGATGGGCGAGCCGACGGGCCCCATAGAATAAGGCACCACATACATGGTGCGGCCCGCCATGGCGCCGTCATAGAGCTTAGAGAGCGTCGCCTTCATCTCGGCGGGATCGAACCAGTTGTTGGTCGGCCCGGCGTCATCCTTGCTCATCGAGCAGATATAGGTCTGGTCTTCGACGCGGGCGACGTCGAGCGGGTCGGAGCGGACAAGAATGGAATTCTTGCGCTTGTCGGGGTTGAGCCAAATGGCCGTGCCGCGATCCACCAGCGATCTCAGCAAACGTTGATATTCGGCCTTTGAGCCGTCGCACCACACGACCGCGTCCGGCTTGAACAGCGCCTTGGCCTCTTCCACAAAGGCCAGCACCTTCTTGTTCGTGGTCTTGGCCCCGTCCGGGGCAAGTTTCGACTGAACACTCATGCGGGCTAAGTCCTCGGGGCTCGAAAGGGTGGATTGGACGGCGAAAGGCCGCCTCTAGCTAGCACTGATCTTGCGCGGCTTTCAAGGCAAGCGCCGATCGAATGTGTCACGCCGTTCCGGCGCGTGCCCGCGCTTCCGCCGCCAAGTGGACGAGCTCCTTGCGGGCTTGGTCCGGAGAGGCGATGGGCGACGCGAAGGCAATCCGCAAGCCTGTACCATCCAAGATGATGTCACAGCCTTCGGGATCGATGCCAGCGATGCGCCACGCGCCGGGACGGGCACCCATGAGCGCCGTCGCATAGAGCTGAATGGCGTCGGCGTGGTCCTTATTCATGTGCGCGAGGATCTCGGGCTCGGCCTCCAGCAGGGTTTGCGCGTTGCCTGTGTCGACCAGGAGGTCGGTCGGCGCGAAGTCCAAGATGCGTCCGAAGCCGCCGATATAATGGGCGCCCTCCACGTGCAGCCGCCAGAAGCTGAAATCCGGAAAGACCGCATAGAACTCCGCTTCCTTGTGGCGCTCGAGGAAGCGGCGGCGCACGGCCGCGTCTTCGCTCCTCTCGGCCACGCCGAACAGGGTGAGCCTCGCGCCTTGCAAGGGATCACCAAGCGCGCCCGTGCCGTCCACCAGCACTGAGGCTCGGGCGTCCTTGGCCAGGTTCTGGGTATGGCGGGCAAGGCCCGAGATGAGAAAAATGGGCGCACCGGACGCGTCCGTTCCCACCGTGATCAGGGAGGCGTAGGGGTAGCCGCTCCATGCATCGATGGTGGCGAGGGAGGCTTTCAGCGCCCGGCGGACAAGCGCCCGCGCATCGGCGGCCAATTCGGCCTTGGAAGGCATTTCGGGGCTTGCCTTATTTGCTTGCGCCATCAGGATAATTGTTGCATTGCGATAGAGACGGGCCGCACATGCCGCCCCTTTGCTGCCATAATGTGCGGCTGCTTAACCCTGTACACCCTTTAACTCCCATCAATCGCCGCAAGGGCCAGATCAATGCCAACAATCGCACTTGTCGACGACGATCGAAACATCCTGACCTCCTTGCGCATGCTGCTCGAGGCGGAGGGGTATAAGACCCAAACCTATAACGACGGCGCAAGCGCGCTGGACGGCTTGGCGGAGAACCCCCCGGACCTCGCCATTCTCGACATCAAGATGCCGCGCATGGACGGGATGGAGCTGTTGCGCCGCCTGCGCCAGCGGAGCGAGCTGCCTGTCATCTTCCTCACCTCCAAGGACGAGGAGATCGATGAGCTGTTCGGGCTCAAGATGGGGGCCGACGACTTCATCCGTAAACCCTTCCCGCAGCGGCTGCTGGTGGAGCGGGTCAAGGCCGTGCTCCGCCGCGCCCAGCCCAAAGAAGCGGGTGCGGTGGTCGAGGACAAATCGAAGGTGCTCGAGCGCGGCAAGCTGAAGATGGATCCCGAGCGCCATACCTGCGTCTGGGACACCCGCCCGGTGACGCTCACCGTCACGGAGTTCCTTATCCTGCATTCGTTGGCGCAACGGCCGGGCGTGGTGAAAAGCCGGGACGCCCTCATGGATGCTGCCTATGATGATCAGGTCTATGTCGATGACCGCACCATTGACAGTCACATCAAGCGTTTGCGTAAGAAGTTCAAGGCCGTGGACACGAGCTTCGACGTGATTGAGACGCTCTATGGTGTGGGCTACCGCTTCAAAGAGTGACGGGCCGGGAGCACGATGAGCGCCGAGGCCTATAGGTCCTGGCAAGCGGCCGAGGCGCACAAGGCGAAGGAACGCCTGCGCCGGGCCGGCATCTGGCTGCTGGCGCGCACACGGCGGCCACTGCGCTGGCTCGCGCTGCATATGCCCTTCCGCCAGGGCTTCTCCAGCCTCACCAGACGCATCGTCGTCCTCAACCTGATCGGTCTTGCGATCCTCGTTTCCGGCATCCTGTATCTGAACCAGTTTCGCGCCGGGCTGATCGACGCCAAGGTGCAGAGCCTGCTCACGCAAGGCGAGATCATCGCCGAGGCGCTCGCCACCTCGGCCGGCATCGACACCGACGAGGTGCAGCTCGACCCCGAGAAATTGCTCGAAACCGAACAGAGCCAAGCCGCCGGCGCCGACGACGATCCCCTCGGCGGCAGCCTCGGTTTCACCATAGACCCCGAAAGCGCGGCGCGCATTCTGCGCGGCCTGGTCAAGCCCACCGGCAGCCGCGCCCGCATCTACAATCGCGACGGCGCGCTGATCCTCGATTCGGACACGTTCTATTCCCGCGGCGAGGTGCTCCGTTACAACTTGCCGCCGCCGGGCGCCGAGAAGCCCGGCTGGCTCACCTCGTTCTGGCAGGGGTTGAAGGCGCGCACGCGCCAATACGACTTGCCGCTCTACACCGAGATCGGCGGCGACAACGGCAAGGCCTATCCGGAGGTGGCTTCGGCCTTGACGGGAACCTCGATCCCCATCGTGCGCGTCAACGATAAGGGTGAGCTCGTCGTGTCGGTCGCCGTGCCGGTGCAGCGCATGCGCGCCGTGCTCGGCGTGCTGCTGTTGTCGACGCGCGGCGGCGACATCGACAACATCGTTACCGCCGAGCGCTGGGCAATCGTGCGGGTGTCGCTGTTCGCGGCTGCCGTGACGGTAGTTCTGTCGCTGATCCTCGCCAACACCATCGCCGGCCCTATGCAGCGCCTGTCCGCAGCCGCCGAGCGGGTGCGCTATAGCGTGAAGGCGCGCGCCGAGATTCCCGACTTCACCGACCGCTCCGACGAGATCGGGCATCTGTCCGGCGCGCTGCGCGACATGACGAAGGCGCTGTATGGGCGCATCGACGCCATAGAGAGCTTCGCCGCCGACGTGGCGCACGAACTGAAGAACCCGCTCACCTCGCTGCAGAGCGCGACGGAGACCTTGCCGCTCGTCAAGACCGACGAGTTCAAGGAGCGGCTGATGGAAATCATCAAGCATGACGTGCGGCGGCTCGACCGGCTGATCAGCGACATCTCCGACGCCTCGCGCCTCGATGCGGAGCTCGCGCGGGAGGACGGCAAGGCCGTGGACCTGGCCGACCTGCTGCGCACCACCGTCTCGCTATTCAACGACATTCATCGCGGCGACACGCCGGACGTGGTCACGGAAATCGCCTACAGCCCGGGCGCCCATCCCTACCGCGTGATCGGCCATGACAGCCGCTTGAGCCAGGTGATCGTGAACCTGCTCGACAACGCCATATCCTTCTCGCCTCCCAACGGCCGCGTCACGGTGTGGGCGCGCCGCGTGGGCAGCCAGATCAAGATCGCGATCGAGGACGAGGGGCCCGGCGTGCCGACGGAGAATCTGGAGCGCATCTTCGAGCGCTTCTATACCGACCGGCCGGGCGAAAGTTTCGGCCAGAATTCCGGGCTCGGCCTCAACATCTCCCGCCAGATCGTCGTCGCGCACGGGGGGCGTCTCTATGCCGAGAACCGGCCCGCCCCCGCGAGCGGCGCCCCCGGCCTGGGCAAGAGCGGCGGCGCCCGCTTCGTCATTTGGCTTCCGGCGGCCTAGGCAGCGACAGAGGTATGATTGGGAGAGGCGCGCTGCATCATCCATGGGACCTGCGTGGCCTGGGGCACCGAGGCGGCGCTGTTGCGCGGAGATTCAGGCGCGGGCAAATCCGACCTTGCCCTGCGTTTCCTTGCGCTTCCTGCCGGGCCCGACAGCGAGCCCAAGCTGATCGCCGATGATCAAGTGTGCATCGAGGCCAGCGCAGCCGGCGAGCTGCTCGCATCCGCGCCGGCCACCCTTGCCGGCAAGATCGAGGTGCGCGGGCTGGGCATCCTGGAGACGCCCCATCTCGCGCAAGGCAGGCTGGTGCTCGTGGTCGATCTCGTGAGCGATGCAGAGGTGCCCCGCATGCCGCCGGACCCGTTGGAAACGGTGACGATCGCGGGGGTTGCGCTACCCCGCCTTGCGCTCGCAGCGTTCGAGCCGTCCTCCCCGCTCAAGCTCAAACTGGCGCTTTTGCAGGCAGCGTCACAATCGCCAGGCGAGCAAGCATAGGATCGGACTTGCGCGGCCCCCGCGCCGCTGCAAAAGATAGCGGCCTTTTGAGCAAGCGCTCGGGGGCGGCAGAAACCTCAAGGGGCAACATGATCGGCGTCGTCATCGTCACCCATGGCCGGCTTGCGCATGAGTTCCGCGCGGCTCTCGAGCATGTGGTCGGGCCGCAGGAGCAGCTCGAGACCGTATCCATCGGACCCGATGACGATCTCGACGTGCGGCGCGCCGACATGCTGGCGGCGCTCGGTCGGGTCGATTCAGGCGCGGGCGTGATCGTGCTCACCGACATGTTCGGCGGCACGCCCTCCAATCTCGCCATCTCGGCCATGGAGCGGGACAATGTCGAGGTGATCGCGGGTGTCAACCTGCCCATGCTGGTGAAGCTTGCGAGCGTGCGCGGAGAGTGCGGGCTCGAGGAGGCCATCACCCAGGCGAAGGAGGCAGGGCGCAAATATATCAGCGTTGCGAGCCAGATCCTGGCGGCCAATTGATGCCTCCGTGGGAGGATCGCGTGGAGCAATCGCGGGCGGGAAGCCAGGTGAAAGACGCCAAGGACAGAAGCGGAGAGCCGGCCAGCGATCTCCATTTCGCCGAGGTGGTGATCCGCAACAAGAAGGGCCTGCACGCGAGGGCCTCGGCGCAGTTCGTGCGCTGCGCGTCCGGCTTCAACGCGAGAGCGCGCGTCACGCGCGAAGGGCACACCGTGGGCGGCACTTCCATCATGGGGCTGATGATGCTCGCCGCTGGCCAGGGCCAATCCATCCTAATCGAGACGGAAGGGACCGACGCGCGACCAGCGCTCGATGCCCTGATCGCGCTGGTGGAGTCGGGCTTCGGCGAGGAGGATTGAGGGCGCCGCCGCCAAATCTTCCTCATTCTCCCGCATTATGTCCGCAAGGCTCGGCGGAGCATGGCGGTGACATGATCGTTTCCAGAGGCACGACACGCGCGCCGCGGGCTCTTCTCCGGTGCTTGGTGCTGGCGGCATGCCTGCTATCGCCCGCGGCCATGGCGCAATCGCGCGAGCCGCAAGGGTGCGCCCCGGCGCCCATCTCATCGCTTGAAGTCGACGTCAAAACCAAAGGCGCCAAGGGCGACGGCGAGACCGACGACACGGCCGCTATTCAAGCGGCAATCGAGGCCGCCGCCGGGGCCGGAGGGACGGTGCTCGTGCCCGACGGCACCTTCATGGTCGACGCCGCGGGAGAGACCCCGCTCAGCCTGAAAAGTGACATGGTGCTGAAGCTGTCGGCGCGCGCGACGCTGAAGGCCCTCCCCAATGCTGCGAAGAAATATGCCGTGCTCGCCATCTCTGGCGTGTCCAATGTGACAGTGGTCGGGGGGACGCTGCAAGGCGACCGCGACGAGCACAAAGGGAAGTCCGGAGAGTGGGGGATGGGCATCCGCATCAATCACGGCGCAACCCACGTTACCGTCAGCGGCGTAACCTCGCAAGGAATGTGGGGCGACGGCTTCTATGTCGACAACGCCACGGATGTGAAGTTCTGCGCCGTCACCGCCGACCGCAACCGCCGCCAGGGATTGTCGATCATCAATGCGGACGGCGTGCTGGTGAGGAATTCAGTGTTCAAGAATACGGGCGGCACGCGCCCTGGCGCCGGCATCGAGCTCGAGCCCGACAAACCGAAGCAAGGGATCGCCAACATCCAAATCCAAGGCTCCAAATTTCTCGACAATGCGGGCGGCGGGATTGGGATGAGCGGGAAGAAGGGCGCTATCTCGAACATCGAGCTGACGGGCAATGTGTTCAGGGGCAATCGTCCCATCCTGGTCGAGAATGCTCCGGACGTGCTGTCCTCGGCGATCTGCGGCAATCGGCAGCTCAGCCATCCGGAGGAGCCGTCCGGCGGTCTCAGCGCCTTCGCCGACCCCGCCGAAGTGGTCGCCCTGCAAAACGACTGTCAGGAGGGAAGCGACGTTCGCTTCGAGGTGAACCGGGGCAAGAAGGGCAAGCACTCCAAATGACGCGCTCGCTTGAGTTGCTTAGCAACACGCGACCTGAGGCAAGCGCACACGAATGGTCGGCATCGTTTCAGTCAACGATGTCGCGCTTCTTTTGGAGGTATTCCTCACGCTTGATTTCTCCGCGAGCGTAGCGCTCCTCAAGAACCTCAAGACTGGTGGAACGCCGCTGGCCGCCCGCAAGCGGTTGGGAACGGACGAACCACGCCACGCCCGCAATGATGGCCGCCAAAATCGCAAGCCAGAAGATGAAGCCGAAGCCCATGCCCCATCCCATACCGTTGCCATAACCCCACATGGCGCTACTCCCAAGAGAACATCTGTATCACTGCCCGAGCCGCACATTTTGCATTGATGCAGGTCAAGGAGATGGCCGAAGCTCATAGAGAGCGGCGTCCCGCCGCTGTCATGCGGAACCAGCTGCCTTCGCCGTGATCTGATCCACCGCCTCCAGCGCTTGGGCGGCATACATCACCGAGGGGCCGGCGCCCATATAGACGGCCATGGCCAGGGTCTCCGCCACTGCCGCGCGCGAGGCGCCCGCCTTGATCGCGCCCTCGGCGTGGGGCGCGCAATGGGTGGCGACAGCGATCGCGAGCGCCACTAGCTCCTTGGTCTTGCCGTCCAGCGCTTCTCCACCATGCGCCGTGCGGGCCATGTCGGAAAAGGTCTTCATCAAATCCGGCGCGGCCTGCCGCAGCTCACGCACCGCGCCGTTCATATTGCCCATCAAGGCCAACCAGTCCTCGACCATCGCTGTACTCCTTGTTTGCGTGTGGTGTTGCTGAAGCATGGGGATTACCCGTACCCGCAAGCGAAGGCTTTGAGGCGCATCAAACCCCGCGGAGCCTCACCACCCGTTGGATGCACAAAGGCCCTCCGTCGATGGGCGGAGGGCCTTCGATATGCCTATTGCAGTCGGAGCTTAGCCAGGATGCTTGCTGGTGTAATAGGACTGCGCCTTCGCGAGGTTGCCCTTGGGGTCCTTCATGAAGTCAGTCTTGGCCTGCGCGTTGCCGAAGCAGTAGGTCTTGCCGTCAATGGTGGCGTTGACCGAGCAGTCCGTCTTGATGTCCTTGCCGAGGGCGAGGCCCTCCGCACACATGTTGTCGAACTGGCCGGTCGCGGCCAGAGCCACCGTGGTCAGACCAAGCAATAAAATGCCTGCAGAGGCGGACGTCATGTAACCTCTACTCATAGTCGTCTCCTATGGGGCTTGGGGGGATTGAGGGCTTGCCCCGCTATTTGCATAGCACTTAGGAGAGGCCGTTTTATGTGACCTAGGTCACTTCGCTGTGATGGCGGTCCTGCTCGAAGCGAGCCATCCGGCGGTCTCGGTGCCTTCGCCGACCCCGCCGAAGTGGTCGTGCGGGCTGAGCCCGGCGGGGGCTCTTATGGCTTGGTGTCTGCGAAAACGATTGGTTGCTGAACGGGGAGGCGGTCGGCACTTTTACGACAATGAAGCCGCGCCCATTGGCTTCGTGGCAGCCATTGCATGCCGTGGTCAAATCACCGAACGCCTTGGCGAACATCGTGCTGTTCTTCGCCTCAATAGCGTCGCCGATTGATTGCAGCGGCTTGGCAACGATGTCCATGTTCGTTGTCGGTATGCCTGGATAAAGCGTTGTCGCATCTTCCAAGCTCGCTTTGATTTGGGTCAACTCATAGCCGCGAGGTCCCAGTTGCGAAGCTTCCCGGCGAACCACAGCTTGAAATGTCTCAACTGCGTCGCGGCCATGACATCCGAAGTCTCGGCACGTAGGCATTGGGAGCCTAGGCAACGGCAAGCGGGGCCATCGCGATGCCGGTGAACAAAACACCGATGAAGGCAGCATATTTCATAGGCGTGCGATCGTTCGGCGCCCCGCTTCCCTCATGCCTGCACGGGCGCGCGCGGCGAGGTAATTTGACTCGCCTTGAGCCCTTGACTCAAGGCCTGGCGAGAGAGATATAAGGACTTCTTTATGTCTTTATCTGTGAGGCCAAGCGAGACATGAATTACCACGTCAAGGATATCGGGCTCGCCGACTGGGGCCGCAAAGAAATCGCCATCGCCGAGACCGAGATGCCGGGCCTCATGGCGGTGCGCGCGGAGTTCGGACCGATGCAGCCCTTGAAAGGCGCCCGCATCGCCGGCTGCCTGCACATGACCATCCAGACCGCCGTGCTGATCGAGACGCTTGCCGCCCTCGGCGCGGAGCTGCGCTGGGCCTCGTGCAACATCTTCTCGACCCAGGACCACGCGGCCGCGGCCATCGCCGCCGGCGGCACGCCCGTGTTCGCCTTCAAGGGCGAGAGCCTGGAAGAGTATTGGGATTATGTGGACCGCATCCTGGAATGGCCGGGGGGCGAAACCGCTAATCTGATTTTGGACGATGGCGGCGACGCGACCATGATCGTGATTCTCGGCGCGCGCGCGGAAGCCGATCCTTCGGTGCTGGCCAATCCCGCCAATGACGAGGAGGCGGCACTGTTCACCACCATCAAGAAGCGGCTGGCGGCCTCGCCAGGTTTTTATTCCAAAGTGAAGGCAAACATCCGCGGCGTCTCGGAGGAGACCACCACGGGCGTGCACCGCCTTTATGAGATGCAGAAGGACGGCACGCTCCCCTTCCCCGCCATCAACGTCAATGACAGCGTCACCAAGTCGAAATTCGACAATCTCTATGGCTGCCGCGAGAGCCTGGTGGACGGCATCAAGCGCGCCACCGACGTGATGCTCGCCGGCAAGGTCGCCGTCATCTGCGGCTATGGCGACGTCGGCAAGGGCTGTGCGGAATCCTTACGCGGTCAGGGCGCGCGCGTGGCCGTCACCGAGATCGATCCCATCTGTGCGCTGCAGGCGGCGATGGAAGGCTATGAGGTGACGACCATGGAGGAGGCGGCGCCCCGCGGCGACATCTTCGTCACCGCCACGGGCAACAAGGACGTCATCACGCTCGACCATATGCGCCAGATGCGCGACCGCGCCATCGTCTGCAACATCGGCCATTTCGACGCCGAGATCCAGGTGAGCGGTTTGCGCAATCTCAAATGGCACAACGTCAAGCCGCAGGTGGACGAGGTGGAGTTCCCCGACGGCAAGCGCATCATCCTTCTGGCGGAGGGGCGGCTCGTCAATCTCGGCTGCGCCACCGGGCATCCGAGCTTCGTCATGAGCGCGTCCTTCACCAACCAGGTGCTGGCGCAGATGGAGCTGTGGCAGAACGGCGCCCGCTACGAGCACAAGGTCTATGTGCTGCCGAAGCACCTGGACGAGAAGGTGGCCGTTCTGCATCTCGACCGGCTCGGCGCCAAGCTCACCACGCTCAGCCCTGAGCAGGCGCGCTATATCGGCGTGCCGGAGCACGGGCCATTCAAGCCGGAGCATTACCGGTATTGACAAGGCGCGCGACGCGGCATCGTGGTTAACGCGGCTTAACCTTTCGTTTGGCGTTATGGGCAAGAGTCGGCGTTGTCGCTAAGCTAACGTCGTGATTCGCCCTACACCACGCAGGTCGATGCACCTCCGTAACAGTCTGTGGCAGCGTTTAAGACGCGACGGCTAGCCCATAGGCGGCGATGCGGAGCAGCGGGACGATGCGAACGAGCGGGCGCAGGCTTGCACCTTTGACCAGGTGGCCAGGAGTGCTTTTCCGCTGCACATGCCTTTTGGCCGCCCTGGCGCTGGTGGGACTTCCCCACGCGGCCCTCGCGGCCGAAGTGGGCGCCGGCATCGACGCGCGGGTGCTGTTCACACTCGGCATCAATCTCGGCGTCATCGCCTTTGCGGTCGGAGCCGCGATCGGCTGCTTGCGCGCCACGCGGGCCGCGCGTGAGGCGAAGGAGGGTGCCGCCCGGGCAGCAGAGCGCTCCCAGGCCAGCGAGGGCCGCCTCCAGACCGTATTGGCGGCGGAACCTCAGGTGTTGCTCACCTGGGCGGGGGCGGGCTCGCATCCACAGCTGCTGGCGGCGAACTTGCCGCCCTCCCTCGGCGTGCCGCGCGAGATTGAGCCGCTGTTGCGCTTCGAGGACTGGCTGGATGCGCCTTCCGCGCAATCGCTCGACGAGGCGCTGGCGAATCTCGAAGACCATGGTCTTGCCTTCAACCTGATACTGCGCACCATCGGTTACGACTATGTCGAGGTCGACGGGCGTGCGGTCGGCCCCATCATCACACTGAAAGTCCGTGACCTCGCCGGCCAGCGGCTTGAATTGGCGGGCCTCGCCGACAAGCACACGCAGCTCGACGCCGAGATTGCGTCCTTGCGCGCGCTGCTCGACGCCGAACGGAGTTCGCCCGATCGCGGCAAGGCCCAAAATCCGCCCATCGAAACGCAGTTGCGCAGTTTCGACCGGCTCGCCACCGCCTTTGCCGTGTTCGATGCCGGACAGCGGCTCGCTTATTTCAATCACGCATATATCAAGCTCTGGCAGCTCGACCCCGCCTGGCTCGCCACCCGCCCGCGCGACGGCGAGATCCTCGACCGCTTGCGCCAGGCGAGGCGTCTGCCGGAGAAGGCCGACTATCAGGACTGGAAACGCGCCTGGCTGTCCGCCTATGGCGGCGACGCCCAAGCCGAGGACCAGTGGCATTTGCCGGACAGCCGCACGCTGCACGTGATCGCCGATGCGCATGGCGGGGGGGTCACCTATCTCTACGAGAACGTCACCGAGCGGCTCGCCCTGGAAAGCCGCTACAACGCGCTGATCCATGTGCAGCGGGAAACACTCGACACGCTGCGTGAGGGCGTCGCGGTGTTTGCAGCAAACGGGCGATTGCGGCTCTACAACCACGCCTTCGCCGCCATCTGGCACTTGAGCCCGCGCCAGCTCGACACCGAACCGCATATCGACGAAATCATCGGCTGGTGCCGCGCGCTCTATGACACGCCAGAGGAATGGGAGCGCACCAAGGCGGCGGTCACTGCCATCGGCACGGACCGAGAGCCCTATGAGAGCCAGTTCGACCGCGCCGACGGCAGCGTCATCGCCGTAGCCGCGCTTCCGCTGCCCGA
The DNA here is from genome assembly GCA_963741155.1 of uncultured Alphaproteobacteria bacterium. GTDB lineage: Bacteria > Pseudomonadota > Alphaproteobacteria > Rhizobiales > Methyloligellaceae > Methyloceanibacter. The sequence continues at coordinate 174,383 of CAVUHA010000004.1, forward strand.
CGGCGGCACGCTCCTCACCTATGTGGATGTCTCCGACACCAAGCACGTCGAGCGCGCGCTGATCGAGCGGAACGAGGCGCTGGAGGCGGCGGACCGGCTCAAGACCAACTTCATCTCCCATGTTTCCTACGAGCTGCGCACGCCGCTCACCAACATCATCGGCTTCAGCGAGCTGCTGGCCAGCCCCTTTGCCGGCTCTCTCACCGAGAAGCAGCACGACTATCTCGGCGATATCCGCGCGTCGGGGCGCACGCTGCTCGCCATCATCGACGATATTCTCGACCTCGCCACCATCGACGCGGGTAGCCTCGAGCTCAAGCTTTCCCGGATCGATGTGCGCGAGGTGATCGAGCAAGCGGCGCAAGGCGTGCGCGAGCGAATAAAGCAGGAGAACGTCACGCTCGACGTCAAGATCGACCCGGACGTCGACGCGATCGTCGCCGACCACGCCCGCGCGAGGCAAATCCTCTATAATCTTCTCTCCAACGCCATCGGCTTTTCGCCAGCGGGTAGCACCATCGGGCTCTCGGCCCGCCGGGAGCGTGACATGCTCGCCTTGACCGTCGAGGACCAAGGGTGCGGCATCCCCGAGGAGTATCAGCCGGTGGTTTTCGACCGGTTCGAAAGCCGCTCGCACGGCTCGCGTCATCGCGGGGCCGGCCTCGGCCTCTCCATCGTCAAGAGCCTTGTCGAGCTGCATGGCGGCACCGTCGCGCTCGCCTCCGCGCCGGGACGAGGGACCTGGGTGCGGGTGCTTTTGCCGCTGAGGCAAGAGGGCGAGCCGGGCACCGAAGAGCCTCATTACCGGTCTAGCCTGGCGGGATGACCTCCCCTTTTCGTCTCGACGATGTCGACCTCGTCCGGCTCGATCTTCTGGCGAGCCGTATTGCATTGCAAGTCAAGCCGGGCGACGTGATCGCGCTAAGCGGCCCGCTCGGCGCCGGCAAGACAACCTTGGCGCGGTTTCTGATCACGCGGCTTGGGGGCGAAGGCGAGGTGCCGAGCCCGACCTTCGCCCTGATGCAGACCTATGCCTGCCCGCGGCTCACCGTGCATCATTGCGACTTCTATCGGCTTCAGCCTTCGGAGCTCGACGAGCTTGGCCTCGACGATGCGCTCGGCCAGGGCGCGCTCATCATCGAATGGCCGGAGCGCGCAGGGACATGGCTGCCCGCCGACCGGCTCGACATCGCCATGGACGAAACGGCCGCGCCGAACCTACGGCGACTGGGGCTGACCGGGCATGGGACGTGGCAGGAGCGGCTCGCCCGCTTGGTGGAGCTCGATCATTTCCTTGCCGCAACCGACTACGCCGATGCGGCCGCCAGCTATTTGCAAGGCGATGCCTCGACGCGCGCCTATGCGCGCCTGGTGCTGCCCGACCGTACCGCCATCCTCATGGACGCGCCGCGCCAACCCGACGGTCCGCCCATCCGCGATGGCAAGCCCTATTCGACGCTCGCGCATCTCGCCGAGGACGTGACGCCGTTCGTTGCCGTCGGAGTCGCCCTGCGCGAACGCGGGCTCTCGGCGCCCGCCATCTATGCGTTCGACCTCGCTCAAGGCCTTTTGCTGTTGGAGGATCTGGGCGACCGAGTTTTCACCTCGGAAGCGGCGTCGGGTCGTCCCCTGGGCGAACTCTACGGCGCAGCCGTCGATGTTCTCCTCGCCCTCAGCACGCAGCCGCCGCTTATGTGGCTTCCGATCGAGGGACACGCCGCTTACGCGCTTCCCGCCTTTGACGACGACGCCATGCTCACCGAGGCCCTGCTGCTGGTCGATTGGTACTGGCCGGCGCTACACGGCAGGCCGGTGCCGGACGACGTGCAAGCGGACTTCATCGCGCTGTGGCAACCGTTGCTGCGCGAGGCCGCGCAAGCCGACAGGGGTTGGGTATTGCGAGACTTCCATTCGCCCAACCTCATGTGGCTGCCGGAGCGGGCGGGCATCAGGCGCGTCGGCCTTCTCGACTTCCAGGATGCGCTTGCCGGCCCCGCCGCCTACGACCTCGTGTCCCTCTTGCAGGACGCGCGGCTCGACGTGCCGGAGACGCTTGAAGCGGAGCTGCTCGATCGCTACTGTGCTGCCCGAGGCGCTAGAGAGCCGCACTTTTCGAGCGATGAGTTCCGCACGCTTTATGCAACGCTCGGCGCCCAACGCAGCTCTAAGATCCTCGGCATTTTTGCGCGGTTGGCGAAACGTGACGGCAAGCGCGGCTATCTTTCACATCTCCCACGAGTTGCCCGCTATCTTGCGCGCAACTTGTCGCACCCGGCGCTTGCCGGCTTACGCGCCTGGACCATGCGCGAGCTTCCCGCTGCGGATTAGCTTCCTCCGCTTCAGCTGTAAGAACGGTTTCGGCCATGACCCGCGCTAGGACGGCGATGGTGCTGGCCGCGGGCCAGGGCGAGCGCATGCGACCGCTCACGCTCTCGATACCGAAGCCGCTCGTGCCGCTCGCGGGCGAGCCGTTGATCGACCACGTGCTTGACCGGCTGGCGCGCGCCGGTGTCGAGACGGCGATTGTCAACGTGCACTACCTGGCCGATCCGCTCGAGGCGCATCTTCGCGGCCGCCACGGCCAGCTTCCGGAGATTCGTATCTCCGATGAGCGTGACCTCCTGCTCGATACCGGCGGCGGAGCAAAGAAGGCGCTCGCGCTGCTTGGGCCTGGCCCCTTCTTCATCCACAACTCTGATTCGGTGTGGAGCGACAGCTTGGCGCCCGCGTTGCCTGAGATGCTGCGGCTGTGGGATCCCTCGCGCATGGACTGCCTGCTGCTGCTCGCGCCGCTCGCAACGAGCCTCGGCTATAACGGCAAGGGAGACTTCGCCATGGCTCCGGATGGGCGGCTCAGCCGCCGGGGCGAGCGGCAGGTGGTGCCCCTCGCCTTCGCCGGCGTGTCGCTCTGCAATGCGAGTTTGTTCGACGATTCGCCAGAGGGCCCCTTCTCGCTCAATCTGCTTTGGGACCGGGCACTCAAGCGCGGACGCCTCTATGGGCTCCGCCTCGACGGCCACTGGATGCATGTCGGCACGCCCGATGCTTTAGCGGAGGCCGAGACCTGGTTCGAGAGTGAAGGTGCCTGAAGCTCAACCTTCGCGTCCGCGGCTCTACACCATCCCGCCCTCGGCGCCCTTCCTCACCTCGCTTGCTCGCGCAGTGCTGGCCGGCGATCTGCCCATCCCCGGTGGTGTCGCGCCCGACCCGCTGGCGCTGCCTCGGGCCACCCTCTATCTGCCCACACGGCGCGCGGCCCGCGCTTTGCGCGAGGCATTCCTCGCTGCTGCCGGCGGCCGCGCCACGTTACTTCCGCGCATCCGGGCGCTGGGCGATCCCGACGAGGACGCGGCGTTGATCTTCGGCACCGAGGCGGGCGCGGAGCATGATTTCGAGGGAAGCGCAGGGGTGCCCGCAGTGGGATCGCTGGCGCGGAGACTTGCACTGATGCGTCTCGTCCTGGCTTGGAGCCGAACGCTCCAGGCCGAGGAGATCCGCGACATCTACGGCTTTGGGCTTCTCGTGGCCACTCCGGCGCAAGCCTCCTATCTCGCCGCGGATTTGGCGCGGCTGATGGACTTCATCGAGAGCGAGGAGGTGGACCTGGCCGCGCTCGAGGGGCTCATGCCCGATGAGTACGCCGAGCATTGGCAGTTGACTCTCGATTTCCTCGACATCGTCACCGAGCACTGGCCGCAGCATCTCCGCGACCAGGGTCTCGTCTCGCCAGTGGCGCGGCGCAACGGGCTCATGGCTATGGAGGCCACGCGGCTCCAGACCCACGGTTCAACAGGACCGGTGATCGCCGCGGGTTCGACGGGAACAGTGCCGGCGACTGCGCGCCTGCTTAAGACCATCGCCTCGCTGCCAAACGGCGCCGTGGTGCTGCCGGGTCTCGACCTCTCCCTCGACGCAGCGAGCTGGAAGAGCCTCGGCGAGCACCCCGAGCACCCGCAATTCGCCCTTGCCCAGCTGCTCGCCATGCTGGGAGTGGAGCGCGAGGAGGTCGCCTATGTTCCGGGCAGCGCGCCCGATGCATCCATGCGCGCGCGGCTCGCGCTCGTAAGCGAGGTGCTGCGGCCGGCCGAGAGCACCGAGCTTTGGCAACGATTTCTCGACGCCGACGAGCTTCGGCCGGACGGTCGCGCAAGCTTTGCCAATGCGCTCGCCGGCATCCGTGTCGTCATCGCGCCGACCGCCCATGACGAAGCCGAAGCCATCGCCCTGATCCTCAAATCCTGTATCGAGACCCCTGGCAGGACGGCCGCCCTCGTCACGCCTGACCGCGTGCTGGCGCGGCGTGTAGCGGCGCGGCTCAAGCGCTACGATCTCGCCATCGACGACTCGGCGGGCGTGCCTGTATCGCGCACGGTCCCCGGCGCCTTCCTCGATCTCGTGCTTGGTGCGGTGGAAAGCAATTTCGCGCCGCCCGAGCTGATGGCCTTGCTCAAGCACCCGCTTGCGCTTGTGGGACGGCAGCCGGGCGCGGCAAGGGCCTCGGCACGGGCGCTCGAGCGGGGCGCCTTCCGCGACATCTATGTGGGCCAGGGGCTTGCCGGCGCGCGGGCCGCTCTCGAGGCCGCACGCGCCGACGGCAAGCGCCGCCGCTCCTCGATCACCGAGCACGAGCAGGCGATCGCGCTTAAGCTTGTCGAGGACCTCGAAGCCGCCTTTGCACCACTCACGGCCCTGTTCGGGGAGGCGTCCCAGCATCAAGCCTCGCGTCTTGCCGACGCCCATGCAGAGGCCGCGGAAGCCTTAGCGCGCGACGTGAACGGCGCATCCTCCGGGCTGTGGCAGGGCGATGCCGGCGAGGCCTTGTCGCTGCTCCTGGCCGAGTTGATCGACGCAAGAAGCAGCCTCACCATGGAGGCTGCCGACTACCTCCCCTTTTATCGGACGCTCCTTGCAGGCGAGGTGGTGCGGCCGGCCGCTTCGCTCCATCCAAGGCTCTTCATCTGGGGCCCGATCGAGGCGCGGCTGCTACAGCCCGACGTTGTGATCCTCGGCAGCCTCAACGAGGGCGTTTGGCCGCGGCCGCAAGAGGCCGGCCCCTGGCTCAGCCGCCCCATGCGCGAGAAGCTTGGGCTGTCGCCACCCGAGTGGCGCATCGGCCGTGCCGCTCACGATTTCGCCCAAGCGCTTGGCGCAGACACGGTCTATCTCACCCGCGCACTCAAAGTGGACGGCGTGCCGACCGTTCCTTCGCGCTGGCTGCAGCGACTCCAGGCGCTGGTCAAGGCGTCAGGGCTGGAGCCCGAGATCGAACCCGAGCATCCTTGGGTCGAATGGGCGCGGGAGCGCGATAAGGCGGATGCCTTCCGCCCGGCCCTGCCGCCAAGGCCGTGTCCCCCGGTCGAGGCAAGGCCACGCAAGATGAGTGTGACCCGCATCGAGAAGTGGATCGCCAATCCGTATGAAATTTTTGCCCGCGACATTTTGAGGCTTGAGAAGCTGAAGCTGCTAGGCGCGGAGCCCGACCAAGCCTTGCGAGGCCAAATCGTGCATAAAGCCATGCACGATTTCGCGCACGCCCATCCCGAGAGTTTGCCCGCCGACATCTACACGAGACTAATCGGAATTGCCGACCGGCACTTCGCCGAGCTCGACGGCTCGCCGCGGGTCGAAGCCTTCTGGCGCCCGAGTTTCCAACGCTTCGCACGCTGGTTTGCAGCGACCGAGCCGGGACGCCGGGTGCGGGCCGCAAATACTCGCACCGAAGTCGAAGGCGCTCTCGACCTTGCCGTTGCTTCCGGCTTCCGTCTCACGGCTCGCGCCGACCGCATCGATGTCGGCGAGGACGGAAGCGTCGTGATCTACGACTACAAGACCGGGAGGCCGCCGATCCAAAGGCACGTCGAAGATCTGTTCGCACCGCAGCTTCCACTTGAAGGCGCGATCGCCGAGGGCGGCGGATTTGCGGAGCTCGGCAAATGCGCGGTGAGAGACCTCCGTTACATCCACGCCTCGGGGCGTTACGACGGCGGCGAGGAGCGTCCGGCGGGCTCCAACGCGGCCACCCTTGCAGGCAGGGCACTCGCAAACCTGATCAAGCTAGTCGAGCGCTTCGACCAGCCCGACATGCCCTATGAAGTGAAGCGCCGGAGGGCGCCGGCCTTCGTTAGTGCCTACAAATATGACGAATACGCCCATCTCGCCCGCATCCAGGAATGGCTGACGCTCGAAGCCGAGGAGGACTTCTGATGAGCCTGCGGGCTCCCCTCCCCACCGCCTCCGACGCCAATCAGGCGCGGGCCTCGGACCCCTCCGCGTCCGCCTGGGTGTCGGCCAATGCCGGAACGGGCAAGACCGAGGTGCTGGTCAGGCGGAGCTTGCGGCTTCTGCTCGCGGGCTCGCGGCCCGAATCCATTCTCTGCCTCACTTACACCAAGACAGCGGCGGCGGAGATGCAGAACCGCCTGCTCAAGGAGCTTGCCGCCTGGGCGACGATTCCCACCGACACGCTGCGTGAGGAGCTTGCCGCGCTCATGGGACGGGAGCCCGAGGAAGCGGACCTGCACACTGCGAGGCGCCTGTTCGCGCGCGCGCTCGAAGCAAGGGGCGGGCTCAAGATCCACACCATCCATGGCTTCTGCGAGCGCCTCCTGCAGCGCTTTCCGCTCGAGTTGCAGATAACCCCGCATTTTGCCGTGCTCGATGAGCGGAGCGCGGCGGAGATGCGGCGGCGCGCCTTCTACGCCACCATCGCGCGTGCCGCCGGGAAGCGAGAGAGCACGCTCGGCAAGGCGCTCGCCAAGATCATTGCGGTCACCCGCGAGGAGTATTTCCGCAAGGTCGTAGATGCCGTGCTCGTCAAGCGCGCCGAACTCGCACGCATGATGGCCTATCATGACGGCCGGGCCGATTGGGCAGAGGCCGAGAGCCTCGCGCTCAAGCGCCTGTTCGGCATCGCCGAGGAGGAGGACGAAGCCCTCGTCGCTGAGCTTGCTGAAGTTCTCTCCGATGCGGAAATCGATGCTGCACTCGATGCGTTCGAGACCCACGGGGCCAAAGAAACCGATAAGAACACCGAAGCCGCCTTACGCGCCGCAAGGTCAACCCAAGGCGAGAGTCGCGTAGCCGCGCTTAGGCCCGCATTCCTGACAGGTGAGAACAAAGCCCGAGCACAAGTTTGCAGCAAGGCCTTCAAGGACGCCGCGCCTGCGATCGCACAAGCCGTCGACGCCGCGAAGACCCTCTTCGCCGCCCTCGACCTCAAGCTCGCGCAAGTGCGGGTCGCCGAGGCGAGCGGCGCGCTCCTCGCTCTCGCCGATGCGGTCCAAGGCGACTATGAGCGGCGGAAGCGGGCGGAGGCCGCGCTCGACTATGACGACCTCATCGTCAAGACGTCGAACCTGCTGTCCCGCGCCGACGCCGCCTCCTGGGTTCTGTTCAAGATCGACGGCGGCATCGACCACATCCTGGTCGACGAGGCGCAGGACACCAACCTGGCCCAATGGGCCATCATCGAGCGGCTGGCCGAGGAGTTCTTCGCAGGTGCTGGCGCAAACCAGAAGCTGCGCACCCTCTTTGCCGTGGGTGACGAGAAGCAGTCGATCTACAGCTTCCAAGGCGCCGATCCGGCGCGTTTCGGCGCGGTAGGCCGCGCCTTTAAGCGACGGGCAGAGGCAGCAGGACTTGCTTGGCACGACGTCCCGCTCAACCTCTCGTTCCGCTCGACCGTGCCGGTCCTCGACGCTGTCGATGCGGTGTTCGCCAAGCCTATAGCCGCGCAAGGCCTCACCTCGGTCGCCACCGCCGTGATCGAGCATTACTCCTTCCGGCAGGAAGAGGCGGGCCTGGTCGAGCTCTGGCAGCTTGAGGCCGAGGCGAAGCCCACGCCCACGGAAGCCTTCGAGCCATGGAACGAAGGGGCGAGCGGCGCCCGCTCAGTCGACGCGCTCTGTCGGCGTATCGCGTCGGTGATCAAGGGCTGGATCATGAAAGGCGAAGAACTCCCGTCGCAGGGCCGCAAGGTGAGAGCCGGGGATATTCTAATCCTCGTCCGCCGCCGCGATCCATTCACCACGCCCATGATCCGCGAACTGAAGCGGCTGAGCGTTCCGGTCGCGGGCGCCGACCGCATGCGGCTGATGGATCAGCTCGCCGTTCAGGACCTCGTCGCGCTTGCCGACGTGCTTTTGATGCGTGAGGACGACCTTGCGCTTGCCGTCGTGTTGAAGAGCCCTCTCTTCGGCCTCGACGACGACGCGCTGTTTGCGCTCGCTCGTGACCGCAAAGGCTCGCTCTGGTCCGAGCTCAAGACCAGGAGCGGCGACCCCCGCTTTGCTGAGGCCGCCGAGCGGCTCTCGGCGTGGCTCTCCCGCGCCGACTTCCTGCCGCCTTACGAGTTCTTTTCGGAGCTCCTGGGCGCCGACGGGCAGCTCATGCGGAAGCGAACGCTCACCCGGCTCGGCCCCGAGGCAGCAGAAGCGATCGACGAGCTTCTCGACCTCGCGCTTGCCTATGACCGGGAGGCGGCGCCGTCACTCCAGGGCTTCATCAACCAGCTTCGCGCCGGCGACATCGAGATAAAGCGCGACATGGAGCAGGACCGTGACGAGGTCCGCATCATGACTGTGCATGGCGCCAAGGGCTTGCAGGCGCCGATAGTGTTCCTGCCCGACACCTGCATGCTGCCGCGGGCGCAAGGGGTCCAGATTTACCCGTTGTCCCGGCCCGGTGCGCCGCCGGACAGTGTCGGTCATCTCGTCTGGCCGGCGGGCGGACGCTCCGACCTCGAGGCGATCGCCGGCGCCAAGTCCGCCATGAAGCAGGCGGAGCGCGAGGAATATCATCGGCTGCTCTATGTCGCCATGACGCGGGCGTGCGACCGGCTCTACGTCTGCGGCTGGCAGGGCCCGAGGGACGCTGAGACGGCCTGCTGGTACAACCTCGTCAAAGAGGGACTCGGCGGCCGTCTCATCGAAGTCGTAAGCCCAGAGGGAACGCCTGTGCGCAGGATGGAGAGCCGGCAAGAGAAGCCCGCGCCACGACCCGACGCGGAGACAGAGTGGCGCCCGCCTGTACCCCTGCCTGCCTGGGCGCTCACTCCTGCCAAGCCTGAGCGTTCGCGGCCGAAGCTCGCGCCGTCGCGACTCGCTCTTGGCCTCGAGGGCAGGGAGCAACGGGCAGAGGGCGAGCAGCCGCCGCTTGGGGCGCGGGCGCTCAGCCAAAGTGGCCGCTATGCGCGTGGGCGGCTCGTGCACGCCCTGTTGCAGTATCTGCCGGAGGTGAGCCCCGAAGTGCGTGAGGCCGCGGCACGGGCCTTCGTTGCCGCCCGCGGCGCCGACCTCCCTGCGGCGATGCACGGTGAGGTCGTCGCAGAGACGCTCGCGATCCTCAACGAACCTAGCTTTACGGCCCTGTTCGGACCTTCAAGCCTGGCCGAGGTGCCCATCGTGGCTCAGATCGGCGAGGGCGAGGAGGCACGCGAGCTGACGGGACAGATCGACCGGCTGGCGGTGCTCGAGGACACGCTCCTCGTGCTCGACTACAAGACCAACCGTCCGCCCCCGCGCACCCCCACCGAGGTCGCCCCGGCCTATATCGCCCAGCTTGCCGCCTACCGAATCGCCCTTCAGAGGTTGTTTCCGGGGCGGACGCTCCGCGCCGCACTGCTGTGGACCGACGGGCCGCAACTGATGGAAATCCCATCACCTTTGCTTGATGCCGCCGAGCGTCGCATCGTGCAGGGGGGCGGCAGCCTTGACGTGGCCGGGGTGGCTACCTAGGTTGCCTCCACCGTGTATCGAGACTCAGATCACGGAAAGCCGCATACAAGACTGGCCCTTAGGCACCTTGAGGCCGGCAGCTAGGAGAAATTGATGGCGACATCCAAAGTTTCCGACGACACCTTCGAGGCCGAGGTGCTCAAGTCCGCCGTTCCCGTGGTCGTAGACTTCTGGGCCGAATGGTGCGGGCCTTGCAGGCAGATTGCGCCGGCGCTCGAGGAGATCGCCAACGAATTTTCCGGCAAGGTGAAGATCGCCAAGCTCAATATCGACGAGAACCCGCGCACGCCGTCGCGCTACAATGTGCGGGCCATCCCCACGCTGATGATCTTTAAGGACGGTCAGCTCGCCGCCACCCATACCGGCGCCCAAGCCAAGGGCCGCCTCACCGCGTGGATCACCGACACCATCGGCGCCACGGTCTAAGAACCATATCCTCGGACTAGGCGCCGCCGCAGCTGTGCTGCGAGTCCGGCGCTTCCCAGCTCTCTCCGGTGCGGAGATTCGTGGCGCGATAAATCTTGCCGCGATCGTCGCCGGGCGGACAATTTTTCGGGATAGTGACGAGACAGACCTAGACTTCCGATCGTATCGAGGTGGCTGAGCGCAAGGCCGCGGCGGAGCGGGACGCCCTCTGGAGGACGTCGTTCAAACCGCACGCCTATCGTCTGGGAACGGATACCCGACCCTCCTCCATCGTCATTTTCGGCGTCACCGGTGGCCCCGAGCGATGGTTGAAGATCCCTCTCGGCCTTTCGCGACCGCCCTTGAGCTACGCAGTGCAGGCGCGCTCGGTCGTGCGCGAAACGCCGGTCGTGCCCTTCTTCGGTTTCACGACCGGATTTATTGTGAACTACACGACCGATCACGCGGTGCGTTTTGATCTTCAGGGCAATCCGGTCGAATTCTTTCCGCGCGCGTATTGCCCAATGCAGGTCAGCCTCACCCTCGGATCGCGCAATCCTTTGTTTTAGGCGTTTTGTGGCCTTACTCCGCATGCAGCCTCAGCACGTTGCCGGCCAGATAGAGCGAGCCGCAGATCAAGACGCGCGCCGGGCGTCCTCCTAGGGCGGCGCGCGATTTGCGCAGCGCGGCAGGCACGCTCGCCGCGGCATGTGCCTCGAAGCCCTCCGCTGCGGCGATGGCAGCCAAGTCGTCCGCCGCAAAGGCGTTGGGCTCCTCCGGGATCGGCACCGTATAGACGCGCTCCACCAAGCCCTTGAACGGGGCGACGAAGGCATGGGCGTCCTTAGTTTCCATCATGCCCCAAATGAGATGCATGGGCACCGGCACGCGCTCGTCGAGCTCGGCCAGCGCTTGGGCAATAACCTTTCCGCCGGCGGCATTGTGTCCGCCATCAAGCCAGATCTCGGTGCCCTCGCCCACGTCGTCGTAGAGCGCGCCGGGAGCCAAGCGTTCGAGCCGCGCCGGCCATTGGGCATGAGTCAGTCCTCGTTCCAACGCCGGCAGCGCAAGCGCGTTGCCGAACGCGAGGCTGGCTGCGGCAATGGCCGCGCCGGCATTGTCGATCTGATGGCGCCCGTTGAGGCGCGGCAGCGGAAGATCGAGTAGCGTCGTCGCCGTTTGAAAGACCAGCCGGCCGTGCTGCTCGATCACGTCCCAATCGCGCCCCGCCTCGTGCAGAGGGGCCTCGATGGCCGCGGCATGGGCTTCGATCACTTCCAAGACTTCGGGTTCCTGCCGCGCCACGATGCAGGGCACGCCGGGCTTGAGAATCCCGGCCTTCTCGCCCGCGATTGCCCCGAGCGTATCGCCAAGGAAGGAGACATGGTCGATTGAGATGGGCGTGATCGCCGTCGCCAACGGCTTTTCCACCACATTGGTAGCGTCGAGCCGCCCGCCGAGCCCCGTCTCCAGCAGCAGCAGGTCGGCCGGGACGTCGGCAAAGGCGAGGAAGGCCGCCGCCGTCGTGATCTCGAAAAGGGTGACGAGCTCGCCCGAATTGGCGGCTTCGGCGCGCGCGAGGCATTCGACCAGCACGGCCTCCTCGATCGGCGCGCCGCTGCCGGGGCCCGCGAGTACGATGCGCTCGTGGAAATGCACGAGATGCGGCGAGGTATAGGCGTGGACGCGGGCGCCTTGCGCCTCGGCGATGGCACGCAGGAAGGCGATGAGCGAGCCCTTGCCGTTGGTGCCCGCCACATGCACCACCGGCGGCAGGCGCCGCTCGGGATGGCCAAGGGTGGCGAGCAGGCGCTCGATGCGGCCGAGGGACAGGTCGATCGACTTCGGATGCAGCTCTTTCAGGCGCTCGAGCAGCGTCGTGCTCCCCAGGCTTTGCGGCAGGGGCCTGCCGCTCTCCGCGCTGTACGGGAGGGAGGTCAAGCGAAGCGCCTTAAGCTTGCGGCTGATCGGCGCCGTTGCCGGCGCTGTCGGTGAGGTCGTCCTCCGTCTCGGCGTCGACGGCCCCGCCGTCGATTAGCCCGCGGGCGGCAAGCGGCCTCGGGTGAGAATTGAACCCGTCAATCCGATCCGACAGCGCGAGGTCGCGCCCCGGCTGGCGCTGGGTGAGCAGCCGGCAAATGCGGGACAGCGTATCGCGCAGCGCGTGGCGGTGCACCACCATGTCGACCATGCCGTGGTCGAGCAGATATTCGGCGCGCTGGAACCCGTTGGGAAGTTGCTCGCGGATCGTCTGCTCGATGACGCGTGGACCGGCGAAGCCGATCAGAGCGCCGGGCTCGGCGATGTGGACATCACCGAGCATGGCATAGGACGCGGTGACGCCGCCGGTGGTGGGATGGGTGAGCACTACGATGTAAGGCAGCTTCGACTCGCGCAGCTCCTGCACGGCGACCGTGGTGCGCGGCATCTGCATGAGCGAAAGAATCCCCTCCTGCATGCGGGCCCCGCCGGAAGCCGCGAACAGGATGAACGGGACGCCGCGCTTCACGGCCGCGCGCATGCCGGCGATCACCGCCTCGCCTGCTGCCGTGCCGAGCGAGCCGCCCATGAAGTCGAAGTCCTGCGCGGCGGCGACCAGCCGCTGGCCGTCGAGGCGCCCCGCGCCAACCAGCACAGCATCCGAGAGGCTCGTCTTGTTGCGGGCGTCCTTCAGCCGATCGGAATAACGCCGCTCGTCGCGGAATTTGAGTGGGTCGAGGGGGACGTCGGGAAGAGGCAAGGCCTCATAGTCGCCGCCGTCGAACAGCGCCGCGAGCCGGGCCTTGGCCGACATGCGCATGTGGTAGTTGGAGCCCGGCACCACGAACTGGTTGGCTTCGAGGTCCTTGTAATAAATCATCTGCCCCGTCTCGGGGCATTTGACCCAGAGATTTTCCGGCATCTCCTTCCTGCGAAGGATGCTCCGGATCTTGGGCCTGACGACGTTGTTAATCCAGTTCACGGGGTCACAGAACTCTCAAAAAATGCAATCACTTTGAAGCGGCCGGGACCTCAAGACGCCGCGGCCCGGGCAGGCTCACGCAAGCCTGCGGCAAGCCGTCCGACCAAGGCAAGCACATCAGTCACGGTGGCGGGTGTCGCCTTGCCGTCGCCGTCGAGGCTTTGGGCGATGGCCTGCACCAGCGCCGAGCCTACCACAACGCCCTCGGCACATTCAGCGATCGCGCGCACCTGATCTGTCGTCTTCACGCCAAAGCCAACCGCAACCGGCAGGCTCGTCTTGGCCTTGATACGGCCCACGTGAGCCTTAACCTTGGCCATGTCCGGCGACGCCGTGCCGGTGATGCCCGCGATCGACACGTAATATAGGAAGCCCGAAGTGTTGGCGAGCACCGCAGGCAGTCGGCGCGCGTCGGTCGTGGGCGCCGCGAGGCGGATGAAGTTCAGGTCCGCCGCAAGCGCCGGCAGGCAAAGCTCCACATCCTCTTCCGGCGGCATGTCCACGACAATCAGCCCATCCACTCCGGCGTCCTTGGCGTCCTTCAGGAAGCGGTCGACCGGATAGACGTATATGGGGTTGTAATAGCCCATAAGCACGATGGGCGTCGCGTCGTCCTCTGCGCGGAAGGCCTTGACCATGGCGAGCGTCTTTTTCATGTTTTGCCCCGCCTTCAGCGCCCGCTGGGACGAGGCCTGGATGGCAGGTCCGTCGGCCATGGGGTCAGAGAAGGGCATGCCGAGCTCGATGATGTCGGCGCCGGCCGCGGGCAGGCCTTTCAAGATCTTGAGCGAGGTCGCGTGATCCGGATCGCCGGCGGTGACGAAGGTCACTAAACCTGCGCGCCCCTCGCGCTTCAAATCCGCGAAGCGTCGGTCGATGCGGGTCACGCTCACATCTCCATGTGGAGGTGCTCGGCGACGGCAAAGATGTCCTTGTCGCCGCGGCCGCAGAGATTCATCACCAGGAGATTGTCGCGCGGCAGCGTCGGCGCGAGCTTCTTCACGTAGGCCAGAGCATGGCTCGGCTCGAGCGCCGGGATGATGCCCTCGAGCCGCGTGCAGAGCTGGAAGGCGTCAAGCGCCTCTTTGTCGGTGACCGACACATAGTTCACCCGGCCCGCATCCTTGAGCCAGGAATGCTCGGGGCCAACGCCCGGATAGTCGAGGCCCGCCGAGATGGAATGGCCTTCGAGGATCTGGCCGTCGTCGTCTTGCAGGAGATAGGTGCGGTTGCCGTGCAACACGCCAGGCGCGCCCCCGGTCATGGAGGCCGCGTGGCCGTTCGGCACGTCGAGGCCGTAGCCGCCAGCCTCCACGCCGTAGATGGCGACGGACGGATCGTCGAGTAAGGCATGGAACAGGCCCATGGCGTTGGAGCCGCCGCCGATACAGGCGACGAGCGTGTCGGGAAGACGCCCCTCCCGCGCAAGCATCTGCTCGCGCACCTCGCGCCCGATCACCGATTGGAAATCGCGCACCATGGCGGGGTACGGGTGTGGGCCGGCCACCGTGCCGATGATGTAGAAGGTGTCGTCCACATTAGCGACCCAGTCGCGCAACGCATCGTTCATGGCGTCCTTGAGCGTCCCGGAGCCCGACGTCACGGGCCTGACCTCGGCGCCGAGCAGCTTCATGCGGAACACATTGGGGCGCTGCCGCTTGATATCGGTGGCGCCCATATAGACGACGCAAGGCAGCCCGAAGCGTGCGGCGACCGTGGCCACGGCCACGCCGTGTTGGCCAGCGCCCGTCTCGGCAATGATGCGCGTCTTGCCCATGCGGCGCGCGAGCTGGATCTGGCCCAAGCAATTGTTGATCTTGTGGGAGCCGGTGTGATTGAGCTCGTCGCGCTTGAAATAAATTTTGGCGCCGCGCAGATGCTCCGTCAGGCGCTCAGCAAAATAAAGCGGACTCGGCCGCCCGCCATAATGGGCAAGCAGATCGTCGAGCTCGGCCTGGAAGGACGGATCGGCCTTGGCGCCGGTATAGGCCTGCTCGAGCTGGAGTATCAGCGGCATCAGCGTCTCGGCAACGAAGCGTCCGCCGTAGAGGCCAAAATGGCCGCGCTCGTCGGGGCCCGTGCGGTAGCTGTTGCGTGCCATCTCTTCGCGGGTGAGGCTCATGAGGCTTTGGCCCGCGCCTGAGGGGTCACCGCTTTCGCGGCCCGGATGAAGCTCTGGATGAGCTTCAGGTCTTTCTGGCCGGCTTTGCGCTCGACGCCGGAGGAGACATCGACCATCAGAGCGCCGGTGAGCTTGATGGCCTCGCCGACATTCTCGGGCGTGAGTCCGCCGGAAAGTGCGAAAGGCTTGCGGGATTGAAGGCCCGATAGCACGCCCCAGTCAAAGGCCATGCCGTTGCCGCCGGGAAGCGCCGCAGCGGGGTCGGGCTTGGCATCAAACAGCATGATGTCGGCCAAGTCCCAGTATTGGTGAGCCGCAGCAACATCCTGGGGCGAAGCAACGGCTATGGCCTTGATGAGCGGCACGCCGAAGCGCGTCTTGATCATCGCCATGCGCTCGGGGCCCTCGCGCCCATGGAGCTGGAGCAAATCTGGACCGGCAATGGCGATGACGTCCTCGATCAGATCGTCGTCGGGATCGACCAGCACCGCCACCGTCGCGATCCGCCCTGCCGCAGCCTTCGTCAGCAGCGCCGCCTCGGCCAGCGAGACATTGCGCGGGCTCTTGGCAAAGAAGACAAGGCCCACGTAGTCAGCGCCCGCAACCGCGGCGGCTTCAACGATGGCGGGCGTCCGCACGCCGCAGATTTTGACCTTGACCGACACCTTGACGCTCTTTGGTGAGGATTTGGGGGCATACGGCCCACACGGGCGCCACCCTAGGCAATCCGGGGACTTAAGTCCATCGCAGTGCAATATCCCCGGGCGGCTAATCCGCGGGAAGGTGCCGGTGGGTGGAAAGCTTATGACCGCCGTCGTGCTCCTTATCCAGCCGGCCGGCCTGGCGGCGCCACTCGCCCGCCGCGCGGGCCCCCTGCCTTGCACTTCGCCGCCATTTGGCCTGGCCGAGCCAAGTCGCCACCCCGCCAACGGCAACCCCGAGGGCAAAGGCCCCGAGCAAGTACAGGAACAAAGGCGCCTCGACAACGAGGCGCGCGTCGCGGCCGCCAAAGGGATCGAGGGTGAGGGAGACGGGGTCACGATTGACGACGGCCAGGGCGACGAGCAACACGCCAAGCGGAACGACCAGTAGGCCGAAGATGAGCTTCCGCCGCAACCGCCGCTCTCCTCTGGCCTTACGCCTTAGGCCCCGCCCGAGCCAGTCTCGCGGTTCAGACGCTCGCGGAGTTCCTTGCCGGTCTTGAAGAACGGCACGAACTTGTCCTCGACGAAGACCGTGTCGCCGGTGCGCGGGTTGCGCCCCTGGCGCGCCGCGCGGTGCTTCACGGTGAACGCCCCGAAGCCGCGAAGCTCCACCCGGTCCCCGCGGGCAAGCGCCCCGGTGATCTCGTCAAGGACGATGTTGATGATGCGCTCGACATCGCGCTGGAAGAGATGCGGGTTCGCCGCCGCCACCTGCTGAATCAGCTCAGACTTGATCATGCTACGCCCCACTCGCCCGCCCCGCCAAGAGAGCGCCGGTCGCAACCGCCGCTAGCCAGAAGCAGGGTGCCAAAGGGAAACCAGACCGTCAAGCTTGAGACTTGCCGATACCTGACCGAAAAGACTTGCAATTTTCCCCGCCGACACACCGAACAGACCGGCCAGGGACCCAAACAGCCAGGCAAAAATTCCGCTCGACCCGGCTTGGGGCTTCCAGTCGACGATCCTGAGACCCTTGGCTACCTTCCGCTCCGACTGCAACCAAGCGATCGCCGCCTTCTCGCCGCCGATGGCATCGACGAGCTTAAGCGCGACGGCCTGGCGCCCGGAGTAGATGCGGCCGTCGGTCAGTCCTGGCACGCTCTCGGGTTCAATCGCGCGGCGTTCGGCCACGAGGCCGACGAACCAGACCTTCGCCTCCTGCACCATCTCCTCGGAGAGGGCCCGGGCCTTTTCGTCGGTCGGCTCGAAGGGGCTCGGCACTGCTTTCAGGGGGCCGCTCTTCACCTCCTCGACTTTGATGCCGAGAGTTTGCAGGAGCTGTGTCACGTCGGCCCATTGGAAGATCACGCCGACCGAGCCGGTGATGGTGTTGCCGTAGACGAAGATACGATCGGTGGCGAGCGCCACGATATAGGCCGCCGAGGTGGCCAGGGTGCCGCAGACCGCGACCACCGGCTTCTTCACGGCGAGCCGGCGAACTGCGTCGTACATGGCCTCGCCGCCGGTGGTGGTGCCGCCGGGGCTGTTGATGTCGATGATCACGGCCTTGACCTGATCGGCCTTGGCGAGCTTGTCGATGAGCTCCTGCATCTGGCGGTCGTCGGTGACGATGCCCGAGACGCTGAGCCGCGCGATGTGGGGCAGAAAGCCGGCCGGGCCGGCCGCCGGCTGGTTGTCGAGCGCGAGCACCCCGATCGTGGTCAGGCCGAGCACCACCGCCGCGATGCGCCAGAGGGTGAGCCGCCGCCTCAGACGACGGCGGTCGATCACGGTTGCGGCGTCGAGTACCATCGGAACTCTCTGGTCTGGACCTCAGCGCGTGGCTGAGGCGAGCCGCGGCATTGTGCGAGCGGCGAGCGCCCTATTCCTCCGGCGTGGCGTCCGCCTCGGACTCGGAATCCTCGGCAGCCTCGGCCTTGGCGGCCTTGGATTTGCGCTTGGGCTTGGGTGCCTCCTCGGTGTCGTCCTCCTTGGCCTTGCTCAGAGCAGCGCCAAGGATATCGCCAAGCGAAGCGCCGGAGTCGGTCGAGCCGTATTGTGCGACGGCTTCCTTCTCCTCGGCGATCTCAAGGGCCTTGATGGATACGCCGACTTTCCGCGTCTTCGCGTCGAATTGGGTTACGACGGCGTCGAACTTCTCGCCAACCCCAAAGCGGTCGGGCCTTTGCTCGGAACGGTCGCGGGAGAGGTCGGAGCGGCGCAGGAAGCTCGTCATGTCGTGATCGACGAGCTTGACCTCAAGCCCGTTGTCCTTGACGGCCATGACCTCGCAGGTGACCCGCATGCCCTTTTTGAGTTTCGGCGCCGCACCGGCGTCAGCGGCGAAGGGATCTGGGGTGAGCTGCTTGATGCCGAGGCTGATGCGCTCTTTCTCGGAATCGGCTTCGAGCACCACAGCCTTGGCGGTATCGCCTTTCTTGTAGTCCTTCAGCGCGTCCTCGCCGGCCTTGGTCCAATCGAGATCGGAGAGATGCACCATACCGTCGATGCCGCCATCCAGCCCAATGAATAGGCCGAACTCGGTGATGTTGCGGATCTGGCCTTCGATAATGCTTCCGGGCGGGTGCTGGGCGGCAAAGCCGGTCCAGGGGTTCTCCTGCGTCTGCTTCAGCCCGAGCGAGATGCGGCGCTTCTCGGGGTCGACCTCCAGCACCTGGACCTCGACCTCCTGGCTCGTGGAGATGATCTTGCCGGGATGGATATTCTTCTTGGTCCAGCTCATCTCCGAAACGTGAATCAATCCTTCCACGCCGGGCTCGAGCTCGACGAAGGCGCCATAGTCGGTGATGTTGGTGACCGTGCCCTTGAATCTCGTGCCGACCGGATATTTGGCGGCGATCCCTTCCCAGGGATCGGATTCGAGCTGCTTGATGCCGAGGCTGATGCGCTGGGTCTCGGAGTTGATGCGGATGATCTGCACCTTGACGGTGTCCCCGACCGTGACGATCTCGTTCGGATGGTTGACGCGCCTCCACGCCATGTCGGTGACGTGCAGGAGGCCGTCGATGCCGCCGAGGTCGATGAAGGCCCCGTAATCGGTGATGTTCTTCACCACACCGTCGATGACTTGGCCCTCTTCCAGCCGCGCCACGATCTCGCTGCGTTTCTCGGCTCTCGATTCCTCGAGCACCGAACGGCGCGAGACGACGATGTTGCCGCGGCGGCGGTCCATCTTCAGGATCTGGAAGGGCTGCGGTATGTTCATCAGCGGCGCCACATCGCGGATTGGGCGGATGTCCACTTGGCTGCCGGGAAGGAAAGCCACGGCGCCGTCGAGATCGACGGTGAAGCCGCCCTTGACGCGGTTGAAGATCACGCCTTCGACGCGCTCGCCCGCTTTGTACTTGTCCTCAAGCCGCGTCCAGCTTTCCTCACGGCGCGCCTTCTCGCGCGACAGCACGGCTTCGCCCAGAGCATTCTCGACCCGCTCGAGATAGACGTCGACCTCGTCGCCAATGGCGAGATCCGCCGGGCGGCCCGGCAAGCCGAATTCCTTGAGGGAGATACGGCCCTCGGTCTTCAGCCCGACGTCGATCACGGCCACGTCCTTCTCAATGGCCACGACCGTGCCCTTGATGACGCTGCCTTCCTGCAGCGCCGAGCCGCTGAGCGTCTCTTCGAGCAGAGCCGCGAACTCGTCGTGGCTTGGATGGCTTAGGCTTGCTTGCGGCTCGTTCATCTATACTCCTGCTGCCAGTCCCTTCCGCTTGTCACACCCGTTCCGCGCTGCCAGGTCGCGAAAGCAGGGGCTTCATGGCTGTCGCGCGTTGCCTTACGTTTGCCGCTCGACGGTTGCGGAAAACTAGCATGGAAGCGCCAATGCAAAATGGGCACGGCCTCATAAGGCGTGCCCGGCCCGGCCCATCGCAGCATCGATCAAATCGATGGCAGCCCTGAATGCGGCGTCTATATCTAAATTCGTGGTGTCGAGCAAGTACGCGTCGGGGGCCTTGCGCAGGGGGGCCACGGCACGGCCCTTGTCCCGCTCGTCCCGGCGCTTGATATCGGCCAGCACTTCGGTCCTGCTGATAGAGATTCCAGCTCCGAGCAGCTCGCGGTAACGGCGCCGAGCCCGCTCCTCCGGGGTGGCTGTAACGAACAGTTTCACCTCCGCATCGGAGCAAATGACGGTGCCGATGTCGCGGCCATCAAGCACCGCGCCGGTTTTGGCGCGGGCAAAGGCGCGCTGATAGGCAAGCAGCGCCGCGCGCACCTCCGGGTGAGCGGCGACAAGCGAGGCTGCCTCGCCGAGCCCCGGCTCCCGCAAGCCGGGATCATCGAGGGTGCTGGCATCGAGCGCCTCGGCGGCTGCCCGCGCCGGCTTTGCATCGGCGGGGTCCTGGCCGCGCGCCAGGGTATCGCGCGCGACGGCGCGGTAGAGCGCGCCAGTATCGAGATGCGCTAGCCCGTAATGCGCGGCGATGCGCTTGGCCAGGGTGCCCTTGCCGGAGGCGGCGGGGCCGTCGATGGCGATGATCACTGGAGCTGCGCCCCGAGCTTGGTCATAAGCAGCACGAAGTCGGGGAAGCTCGTGGCGATCATGGTCACGTCGTCGACGGTCACGGGGCTCGCGGCGCCGAGCCCAAGCGTAAGAAAGGCCATGGCGATGCGGTGATCCATGTGGGTCTCGACGAGCCCGTCGCCCGGGACTTCCCCTCGGCCAGTCACGATCAAGTCATCCCCCTCGACGCGCGCCCCCACACCACAGGCCAACAAACCGGCCCTCGTCGCCGCGAGGCGATCGCTTTCTTTTAGCTTAAGCTCGGCGAGACCTTCCATGCGAGTCTCTCCTTCCGCGAAGGCGGCGAGGACGGCAAGCACCGGATATTCGTCTATCATGCTCGGAGCGCGAGCGGCCGGCACGGACGCCGCCTTGAGCGCGCTCGTGCGCACGCGGAGATCGCCGACCATCTCGCCTCCCTCCTCGCGCAGGTCGAGCACCTGGAGATTGGCCCCCATCTCGCGCACGGTGTCGAGGAAGCCCGTGCGGGTCGGGTTCATCAACACGCCTTCGATGACAATCTCCGAACCTGGACAGATCAGAGCCGCTGCAACGAGGAACGCGGCCGAGCTGGGGTCCCCCGGAACGGCGACCGGCCTGCCTTCGAGCTCGGCGTCGCCCCAGACGGAGACGGTGCGAGTGCCGTCGGCGCCATCCTCGACACAGACCTCGGCACCGAAATGGACGAACATGCGCTCGGTTTGGTCGCGGGTGGGAACGGGCTCGACCACGGTGGTGCGGCCTGGCGCATGCAGGCCGGCCAACAGCACGGCGGACTTCACCTGCGCCGAAGGAACCGGCAGGTCATAACGGATGGGGACAAGATCGGTCGTGCCACGGACCCGAAGCGGTATGGTGCTTCGGTCGCCCTCGACGCGCAGGCCCATCGTCAGCAACGGCGTGAGCACGCGGCCCATGGGCCGGCGGCACAGAGACGCATCGCCGGTAAAGTCCGCCGTCATGGCATGGCCTGCGACCACCCCTAGCATGAGTCGGCTGCCGGTGCCGGAATTGCCGAAGTCGAGCGCCTGCGCCGGGGCCCGCAAACCGCCCACTCCCCGCCCCTTGACCGCGAAGGTGTCGCCTTCGCGCGCGATTTCGGCGCCAAGCGCATCGACGGCGCGCGCCGTGGCCAGCACGTCGTCGGCCTCGAGCAGGCCGGTGATGCGGGTGGTGCGCGTCGCAAGCGCCCCCAAGATGAGCGCGCGATGGGAGATCGACTTGTCGCCCGGCACCCTGATGCGGCCGGAAAGTCCCCGCGAAGGGGTGGCAGTGAGAGGCTGCGGCATGAACTTTCAGCTGATTTCCAGGGCGCTCGATAGCTTTTGACAGCACAGATGCGGCGTGGCAATGGGGAGCCGATCCATGGCAGCAACGAGGAGCGTCGATGTCGAAACCCGCAAAGGGCACCAAACGCGTTTGCCCGAGCTGTGGGGCGCGGTTTTACGACTTGAGCCGGACGCCGGTCATTTGTCCCGTCTGTCAGGCCGTGTATCAAGTGACGCCGCCGCCGACGCGACGCGGCGAACGCGCGGCGCCGCCTGAGGCGAGGCCGAAGGTCCAGCCGGTGATCAAGGTGCCGGTGGTCCCAGAGCCCGACACGATCAGCCTCGAGGACGCTGAGGCGGGCGAGACCATCCCCATCGAAGCGGAGGAAGAGATCGTCGATCTCGGCGACGATGCGGACGAGATCCCCGCCTCCACCGACGACGACAACACCTTCCTGGAGGAGCAGCCCGACGAGGAGCCCGACGTGTCGGGCATCGTGGGGACACCAGGTGAAGAGACTTAGGTGCATTTCGCTTGAAGGCGGAAGACGCCCGGCCTAAGTGAACAGCCGGAAGCGACCGGGAGACGGCCAAGGGCCGGACAATCTGGTTTCCGGCTTCCAGCGTTTGCTTGCTGATCCGGGGCCATAGCTCAGTTGGGAGAGCGCGTGAATGGCATTCACGAGGTCGGCGGTTCGATCCCGCCTGGCTCCACCATCACCCCACTAGACGTGCAAGCAGCCGGCCCGACCGGCACGCTCTGCAGCATGCCGGCAATCGCTTGCGCCCACTCGTGGTTAGTTGTCGCTGCCGGCAACGGTCACGACGATGCCCGCCACGCGGGCAGCGCCGATCCGCTTGTCCAGGTCTTGGTCGTAGATGCCGGGCGCAATGACGAGCGTGTCGCCCGATTTCGCGACGTGCATGGCGTGCTGGATGGTCTTGAAGGCGCTCGCGAGGGTGCGACCGTCATTAGTGTCGCTGCCGATCTTGGAGCTGACGAAAAGGGCCATGGTGCATCCACTTCATCTGAAGCGAGTCGGAGGTCAAGCCTAAAGGGGCGCTTGAATTCACGTGCTATTTCTCCCATATGGCAACATGAAGTCGTAGCTCGACGCTGGGCCGAGTCTTTTGTTCTAGGCACCAGAGCCGGACCTAAGGGCCGAGCACTCGACGCAAAGCGCGAGGCGGAGTCAGACGATGCTCCTGGATGGCCCTCGGACGAGGAGAAGAGGTTCGTGGACGAAAACGAAAAAGTCGATGCGCTAGCCATGACGCCGTTCGAGTTCTCGCAACTCGGTGGCGGTGAAGTCGCGTACATCAAACAGCTCGACCTCGACGTGGCCCAGAAGCTGTTCCCGGCGCTGCGCCGTCCTGCCAAGGACATCGACCTCTATGCGGTGCTCGGCGCCGACGGCACGCCCTTGGCGCTGACCGACAGCCGCAACGCGGCCATCGCCAACGCCATCGAGAATGACCTCGTGCCCATGAGCGTGCACTAGGTTTCCCTTCCCTCGTTTGCCGTAGTAGTTTCCTCCGCGACCTCAGAGCCAGTGCCGCAAACCTCATTGAGGTCACCGCGGCAGGAGTTCGTGGGGTGGGCGAAGGCCCCCGTCTGCCGCTGGAGGCCGGCTCCTCGACCATGCGGGCTATTTGAACCGCGGTGGGCTCAGCCCCGTCTTTGGCATGAAACGAGGGCGGGGAGATGGCGCTATGGGCTTGGCTGGGTGGTGCTGCAGCCCGAAGGCAATCGGCCGCTGATCCTGGAGAAGTCAGGGGGCCTCCAGGGCATGTTCAGCTCTGTGGCCTTCGCGCCGTCGCGGGGTGTCGGCGTTTTCGTGGCGATCAACGAGTTCAACGTCGGGGGCTTCGACGCCATGTCCAAGGCAGCGATCGAGCTGATCACGGAGCTCGCGCCCCGATGAGCTCAACCGACCGCCTCAAGCGGCGTGGGAGGTGGCGGCCTCGGTGAGCACCGCGTAGAGCGCGGACGCGTCCTTCGAGGACCTGAGCTTCTCGATCGCCTGGCTCTCGCGCAATAGCCGCGAGATTCGCGCTAGCGCCTTTAGATGGTCGGCGCCCGCCCCTTCCGGCGCGAGCAAAACGAAAACTAGATCGACTGGCACCCCATCCGCCGCATCGAAATCGATCGGCTCGGCCAGCCTGGCGAAGAGGCCCACGATCCGCTTTAGCCCTTGCAGCTTGCAATGCGGAATGGCGATGCCTTGGCCAAGCCCCGTCGAGCCAAGCCGCTCCCGCTGCAGCAGGGTGTCGAAGATATAGCGCTCCTGGAGCCCGGTGAGCCGCGCCGCGTGGGAGGCCAAGTCCTGCAAGAGTTGCTTCTTGTTCTTGTTCTTGACCTTGAGCGAAGGGATCACGGCTTCAGGACTGATGAGATCACCTAACAGCATGTGTGGACCCGTCTGATTGGATGCGCGAGAAAAGCGTCGGATTGGCCTAGCGCCGTGCCCGCGCTTTTTTGACCGCTGTATCGATCCAGCCGATGTTGCCGTCGTCACGACGGAACACCACGTTGATCTCTCCATGGCTCGCATTACGGAATACAACGAATGGGCGGTCGGAGAGATCCATCTGCATCACCGCGTCACTCACTGTCATCTCGTGCACCACGGTTTCGGCCTCGGCAATGACGATCGGATTGTCCTCATCGCTCTCCTCCTGCCCCTCCGGCGGGGACTGCAAAACATAGTCGCGCGCCTGTGTCTCCTTACGCGTGGTCTGCGGGCCTCCGTGCCGCTTCACCTTGCTTGTGTAGCGCCGCACTCGCTTCTCGAGCCGCTCGCAGGCGCGGTCGGCGCTCTGATAGGCGTCCGACGCCGCGCCATGGGCCTCGAGGCTCATGCCTTGCCACAGATGAATCGTGCAGTTGGTCCGAAACTCCCCGTGCTCCTTCTCGATGCGCACATGACCAGCTGGTTGGCGCCCGATATATTTCTCAACGGTATGCGTAATGCGCTCCTGGACGTAACCACGCAACGCCTCACCGACGTCCAGGTTCTTTCCAGTGACTTGTATCGTCATCGCCCTGCGCGAGACCGTAGATCAGCCTACTCCGCCCGCGCTCCAGGGAGCTATGACGCCGGTCTATGCGGGTCAAATGCGGCAAGAAAACCTTCTTTTGGCTCTCGCCGCCCGCATTGCCTCCACCGCGGGCCGGGAAGCTAGACCCCTCATCCCAAGGTGTCAAACTCAATTGAAATAAGCGGGGCACGATCGACTGTTTCTCAAGTCACGCCAGTGGTTTAAGCGTCCATCAAAGGCTTCCACCGACCGCGATCCGCTTCAAGCGCCGACGCTGCACCGAAGAGGGTATGCGAAGCGCCTCGCGGTACTTTGCCACTGTGCGGCGCGCGATATCGATGCCGTCGCCCTTCAGCCGCTCGACGATCTTGTCGTCGGAGAGCACGTCGCTCGCGGGCTCGGCGTCGATCATCTCCTTAATGCGGTGGCGGACGGCTTCCGAGGAATGGGCATCGCCCTCTCCGGCCGCCGCGATCGACGAGGTAAAGAAATATTTCAGCTCGAACAGGCCCCGATTGGTCGCCATGTATTTGTTGGCGGTGACGCGGCTCACCGTGGACTCGTGCATCGAAATGGCATCGGCCACCGTTCGCAGATTCAGCGGCCGCAAATGGCGCACGCCGTAGGTGAGAAAGGCGTCCTGCTGGCGGACGATCTCTTCCGCTACCTTCAGAATCGTGCGCGCGCGCTGGTCGAGGCTTTTGACCAGCCAATTCGCTGTCTGCAGGCAATCGACGAGATAGCTCTTGTCCTGTTTGCAGGTCGCGGCCTTGGCGACCTTGGCATAGTAGGACTGGTTCACCAGCACCTTGGGCAGCGTGTCGCTATTCAGCTCGACATGGAAGCTTCCATCGGGCAGCGTGCGCACGAGCACGTCCGGCACGATGGCCTGGGTCGGGCTCGTCCCATATTTCAGCCCTGGCTTAGGGTTCAGCCGCTTCACCTCCTGCACCATGTCGCAGAGGTCCTCGTCGGAGACGCGGCAGATGCGCTTCAACGCCGCCATGTCGTGGACGGCGAGCAGATTTAGATTCTCGATCAGCGCCGCCATGGCGGGGTCGTAACGATCGAGCTCCTTCAACTGCAGGGTCAGGCATTCGCGCAAATTCCGGGCGAACACACCACACGGCTCGAAGCCTTGCATGACCGCGAGCGTCGCCTCGACGAGCTCGATCGGCGCGCCGAGAAGTTCGGCCAGCGCCTCAAGCTCGCCCTGCAAATAGCCGGCCTCGTCGGTCATATCGATGAGATGCTGCCCGATCAGCCGCTGGGCCGGGTCGGCGAAGGCGAGCGCGAGTTGATCGGAAAGGTGGTCGCGCAGCGTGCGCGCCTCCGCCACATAGGCTTCAAGATTAGGCGCCTCCTCGCCGGTCCCGCGCCCGCCCGAGGCAAGGCTCGCCCAGCCGGAATCCTTGAGCACGCCCGGGCTGAAGGCGTCCTGGTCGGGAAAGGCATCTTGGGGCTCGGCATCCAGATCTTCGCTCCGTCCGCCATCTCGGGCGCCGAGCTCAAGCCAAGCGGGCTCCTCACCTTCGGCACCCTCTCTGCCCGAAACTTCGCCAGCGCCGGCAATAGCAACGGTCTCGCCCGGGACGCTGGCGCGGACATCGCGATCGCCTTGGCTCGAGGGCTCGTCGTGGAACGGGCTTGCCGCCGGCTCAGGACAAGCGTCGGTCGCCACGGGACTACCCTCGTCGGTCTCGGCCTTTTCCAGCAGGGGGTTGCGCTCAAGCTCGGTTTGGACGAACGAGGCGAGCTCGATATTGGAGAGCTGCAGCAGCTTGATGGCCTGCTGCAGCTGCGGCGTCATCACGAGGCTGTGCGATTGCCTGAGCTCGAGCTTGGTGGTGATCGCCATGACGTTCTCGGACGCTAGCCTTTACAATCGGCCTCAGATCCTGAACTGCTCGCCGAGATAGACGCGCCGCACGTCCGCGTTGTTGATGATCTCCGTGGCGGTGCCGTGGGTCAGCACCATGCCGTCATGGATGATGTAGGCCCGGCCCACGAGCTCCAGGGTCTCGCGGACATTGTGATCGGTGATCAGCACGCCGATACCGCGCTGGGTGAGATGGCGCACAAGCGAGCGGATGTCGTTGACGGCAATCGGGTCGATGCCGGCAAAAGGCTCGTCCAGCAGCATGAAGGACGGCCGCGTGGCGAGGGCGCGGGCGATCTCGACGCGGCGCCGCTCGCCGCCGGAAAGGCGGATCGACGGAGACTTTCTGAGGCGCGTGATGCGGAACTCCTCGAGCAGAGCGTCGAGCTGCAGCATGCGCTCCTGCTTGTTGGGCTCCACGGTCTCGAGCACGGCAAGAATGTTCTCCTCTACGGTGAGGCCCCTGAAGATCGAGGCCTCCTGCGGCAAATAGCCGATCCCGAGCCGGGCGCGACGATACATTGGCAGCCGGGTCACATCCCGGCCATCGATCCGGATACTTCCCTCGTCGGCCGGGATCAGCCCGGTGATCATATAGAACACCGTCGTCTTGCCGGCGCCGTTCGGTCCCAAAAGTCCCACCGCCTCGCCGCGGCCGACCTCTAGGCTGACGCCGCGCACAACGGTCCGCTTCCTGAAGCTCTTGACGACGGAGTGAACGGTCAGCCAGCCAGAGCCGGGGTTCGGCGCGGGCGGCGCGTCACGGCCGTGCGGCTCGGCGGGGCGGGCGACCTCCTGCGCAGCGACTGCCCGTTGGCCTGGGAACGACAGCAACTTGCCCACTCGCGCCTCTCGCTCCATCAGTTGAAGCTTTGGCCGGTTAAGATCGGATGAAGGACGCACCTATTGCGGCATGCCGGGAAAGAGCGGTTGAGGTGCCGCGACCTCGGGCGCCGTGACCCCGGGCGCAGCGCTATCCTTGTCGGCCGTATCCGCAGTCGGCTTGGTGGTGCCTGAGGTGTCCTTACCATTGCCCGATTTGCCGTCTTTGGCGGCAGTGTCCTGACTAGGCATGAAGAGCGCGCGGATCTTGCCGCCGGAGGCGGTATTTCCCGTGTTCTCAAACCGGCTCTCGCCCGTCTTCAGATCAATGACGAGCCGATCACCCTTTAGCACATTCTTGCCTTGGGTTAACACCACATTGCCCCCCACGGTCATGAGCTGCGCCGGCACGTCGTAGAGCGTCCAATCGCCGGTCGTGGTCTGGTCCTGCTCGCTGGTAATGATGACATTGCCGCGCGCCTCGATCTTGGTGATCTGGTTGCCGCCTCCGCCAAGGGCCATGCCGCCCGCAGGTTTGGAGTCGGCGCTCGCGGCCTGGTCGCTCGCGACGGCGTTCGCAGCCGGCGTGGCGGCATTCGAAGCCCCGGTGGCCATGCCATCCGCGGCAGGCACGCCGGCAGGCGCGGCGTCCTTCGGCGCGGCCCCGGTCAGGCTGTCGCCGCCGCTTCCCGAATAGTGAACGTCGAGCTCGTTGGAGCGGAGCGTCGTGGTGCCCTGCACCGCTTTCACATTGCCCTTGAAGGTCGCGTATTTCTGCTGATCGTGCACCACGAGCACGTCGGACTCGATATCGATCGGCTTCCCCGAATTCTTGGAGAAGGCACCGAAGCTACCGATCCCAGCTTGCGAGACGGCGGACGCGGCCTGCGCGGCGGCGGGCGCGGCCGTTGCGGCTGGCGCCGCGGCAGGCGGGGTGGCCGGCGTGGTTTGAGCGAAGGCATGCGCGAGCGGCATAACGGCCAAGGCCGTGGCGAGCAGGAACAACCAGCGTCGGGCCAAGTTCATTGTGGCATCTCCGGCACTGCGACCGCCTCGGCGGCCGCAGCAGCCTCGGGCGGCGCGCCGGCTGGGGTCGATGGGGCTTGGACGAGAGGCGGCCTAGGCGTGGGCTCAGCCGCGACGGTGGCGGGCCTCGCCGCTGCGGTGGCGGGCTTCTCCGGCTCGTTGATGTGCACGAGCACATGACCTCGAAATAGAAGCGTGTGATCAGCCGAATGAAAGGTGAGCGCATTGGCGCGCACGGTCCCGTTCGGCAGGTCGAAACCAACCAGAGCATGCGAACGGAGCGTCTGGTTCTTAGTGTCGAGGGTGGCAATCTTGAGCTTGCCGGTGACGTCGCTGCTGGTGATCACGTGGATGGCATCGCGCATGATCAACCGCTCCGCTTCGCTGTCGTAGGTTCCGCGCACGGCCTCGACCCGGGACCAGCCGCCCGACGCGTTGTTGAGCTCGGCCTTGATGGCATGCAGCTGCAGGATCTTCGGAGTCTTCACGTCCTGATCCGCGTACTCGGCGCCGATGACATAGGTGCCGTTCTTCTTGTCCATGCCCTTGAGCTTCGGGTTCACCATGCGGAGATTGCCGTTCTCAACCTTCACACCGTCGATGCTCGCGGTGATGCCACCGACGGTCATGCTCAGGCGCGAAGAGATGAAATAGCCGGCAAACACCACGACCGCCAAGACAGGGAGCGCCTTGCGGAGCATGTCGACCTGCCGGCTATGGCGCGCGGCACCCTGGAAGGCGCGTTCGCGTTCCGCGTGCGAGCGCACACGGTAGTTCTGTCTGCCGGGAACGACACCCGTCTCCACCGTCATGGAAAATTCGACGCTCCTCAATGGCCCGAACGACCGGCCTCCGGCAACAAGGTAGCCGTAGGACTTTGCTCACATTGCGACGGCCGACCGTCCCGAAATTCCCCCACCCCCGCGCCCGATCCAACCCCAGGCCGGCTAATGGGCAAAGGGATCGATGTCGGACCAGCCCGCCAGATCGAGCTCGACCCGGGTCGGCAGGAAGGCGAAGCACGCCTGCGCCAAGCCCTCGCGCCCCTCGCGGCGGAGCATTCCATCAAGTTTCTCTCTTAGCGCGTGCAGATGCAACACGTCGCTCGCGGCATAGTTGAGCTGTTCTTGGGTGAGCTGATCAGCGCCCCAGTCCGAGGACTGCTGCTGCTTGGAAAGCTCCACGCCCAGCAATTCCCTGCAGAGGTCCTTGAGCCCGTGACGGTCGGTGAAGGTGCGGGCGAGCTTGGACACCACTTTGGTACAGTAGGCCGGTTGCGGCATCACGCCGAAATAATGCTTCAGCACGGCCATGTCGAAGCGGGCGAAATGGAAGATCTTGAGCACGCTTTCATCGGCGAGGAGGCGCTTCAGCTCCGGCGCCGCGTAGTCGCCCTTCAACTGCACGAGGTCGGCGCGGCCATCGCCGCTCGACAGTTGCACGAGGCAAAGCCGGTCGCGGTAGGGGTTCAAGCCGAGCGTCTCGGTATCGATGGCGATCGCGCGCGGCTTCGGCCGCCCTTGAGGCAGGTCGCCGCGATGCAGCTCGACGATGGGGGGCTGAGGCTGGCTCAACTGTGCGCCTCCAAGAGGGCGCCCATCCTGACGATGGCAACCCCGAAAGCCTGATATGGTGCCCAGGAGAAGACTCGAACTTCCACGCCCTTTCGGGCACTAGCACCTGAAGCTAGCGCGTCTACCAATTCCGCCACCTGGGCTTGGGGTTCCTGAGGTACGATCGGCGTCAGCCAAAGTCAATTAGTGCGCGAGGTCCCTTCACAGTCTCCTCGTGTAATGCTGCAGCACTCCGAGGCAGGGGATGGTCCGTTGGCCATAACGCTCAACAGCTCGACGCTCATCACCCTCTATGGCGGCTCGGGGTTCATCGGCCGCCATGTGGTGCGGGCGATTGCCAAGACCGGTGCCCGCATGCGCATCGCCGTGCGGCGGCCGGAACTCTGCGGTCATTTGCAGCCGCTCGGCGACGTCGGCCAGATCAACGTCGTGCAGGCCAATGTGCGCTTTCCAGACTCCCTCATCGGGCCGGCCGAGGGCGCCGACGCAGTGATCAACCTCGTCGGCATTCTCTTTCCCACGGGCAAGCAGACCTTCAACGCCGTGCAGGACGAGGGCGCGCGGCACGTGGCGGAAGCCGCACGCACTGCCAGCGCGCGGGCGCTCGTGCATGTCTCGGCCATCGGTGCCGACAAAGACGCGCCGTCGGTTTACGCTCGCAGCAAGGCAGCCGGCGAGACGGCGGTGGCCGAGGTTTTCCCCGCGGCAGTGATCCTCAGGCCCTCGGTCGTGTTCGGGCCGGAGGACGACTTCTTCAACCGGTTCGGAGCGCTTGCCCGGATCGCTCCGGTACTGCCCCTCATCGGGGGCGGGCATACACGCCTGCAGCCGGTCTTCGTGGGCGACGTGGCCAAAGCCGTGGTGGCAAGCCTGACCGGCAAGGCGGCAGCGCAGGCGCCGTATGAGCTTGGCGGCCCCGAAATCTTGACCCTGAAGCAGGTTATGCAGCGCGTGCTCGACTACACCATGCGACGGAGGCTCTTGGTGCCGCTTCCGTTCTGGCTCGCCACGGTGCAGGCGGCCTTCCTGCAATGGCTGCCGACCCCGCCGCTCACCGTCGATCAGGTGCGGCTGCTGCGGATCGACAATGTGGTGAGCGAAGCTGCCACGCGCCGTGGCCGCACGTTGCAAGGCCTCGGCATTACCGAGCCCATCGCCATCGAAGCGGTGGTGCCCGATTATCTGGAGCGCTTCCGCCCACGTGGCCAGTTCTCGGTCTGGCGCCCCTAAAGCGCCCACTCTATCGCCGTCAGGCGTAGAGGAGGACGAGCAGAAATCCGCCGAGCATCATGCGGTAGAGGACGAAAGGCAGGAAACTGACGCGCTTCAGGAGACTCATCAGGAAGGCGATGGCGGCGATGCCGGCGAGGAAGGTCAGCCCGGCGCAGAGCAACTCATCACTCGTGACCTTGCCGCCGGACGCAAGCGCGTCGCCGATGGTGAAGACGATGGCGCCGGCCGTGGCGGGAATGCCGAGCAGGAAAGAGAAGCGGGCGGAGTCGGGCCGCGTGAAGCCTAGGAAGCGCGCGGTGGTCATGGTGACGCCGGAGCGGCTCGTGCCCGGGATCAACGCCAGCGCCTGGGCTACCCCGATGACCAACGCCGAGGGAAGCGTCACATTGGCGATGGTCTTGACCTGCGGTCCGACCATGTCGGCCACGAGCATCAGCAGGCCGTACAGGATCGTGTTCCACGCCACCACGGCGACGTTGCGCTCGAGATCAGTGAAGCCGAACTTCTTCAGGACGACGCCGAAGATGATGGCGGGGATGGTAGCAGCCACAATGTAGAGGGCCAGGCGCCCTTCGGGGGTGAGGTTGCCGCGCAAAAGCTGCAACCCACCCTTGATCATCCCCAGCGCGTCGCGCCAGAAGTAGATAAGGACGGCGAGCAGGGTGCCGAAATGCGTCATGACATCGGTGAGCAGACCCTGGTCGGGCCAGCCCGTTAGAGCTGGAACGAGGATCAGATGGCCGGAGGAGGAAATGGGGAGGAATTCGGTGATGCCCTGCACTACGGCGAGCACAATGATCTGCTCTAACGACATGGCCGCCCCGCTGCCACCGCTTGTTCCGCGCGTGGGCAGGTTCTATACCGGGGCTTGCGCTTTCGCGATTCATTTTGCGATCTGCCGCAGCTAGAGCGGGTCGATGGCGACGCTGTTGCACTATCCACTCTGCCCCTTCTCCCGCTCCATTCGGCTGGCGCTCGCCGAATGCGGCCTCGAGACCGCGCTCACCGAGGAGCGGCCGTGGGAATGGCGTCCAGGCTTTCTCGGGCTTAACCCGGCCGGCTCGCTGCCGGTGCTGATCACGGACGCCGACGGCGCAATCGCCGGCGCCTATGCGATCTCCGAATATCTCGACGAGACCGCGCGCAGCGCCGATGGGCGCGGCTTCCAGCCCTTCCCCGGCGACCCGATCGCCCGCGCCGAGGCGAGGCGGCTCGCGGACTGGTTCCACCGCAAGTTCCACGACGAGGTGACGAGCTATCTCGTTGAGGAGAAAGTCTATAGGCGCTTCGGCCCGAAAAGCGCCTCGCCCGACATGGAGGCGATGCGCGCGGGCCACGACAATCTGCGCTATCATCTCGCCTATATCGGCCATCTTGCCGAGACGCGGAGCTGGCTCGCGGGCGATGCCTTGAGCTTTGCCGATCTCGCCGCGGCGGCGCATATTTCGGCGCTCGACTATCTCGGCGAGGTGCCGTGGGAAGACCATGAGGCCGCCAAGAACTGGTATGCGCTGCTGAAGTCGCGGCCATCGTTCCGGCCGTTACTTGCCGACCGCGTCGCGGGCTTCATCCCGTCGGGGACCTATGCCGATCTCGATTTCTAGAGTTCGCGTGCCATGGCGCAGACGGTGAAACAAACGATCACGCAGGAGGCGAGATCGGTCGGCTTCGATGCCGTGCGCTTCGCCTCGGCAGAGGCGCCACAAGCTGCCGGCGCCGCGCTCGATGCCTTCATTGCCCAGGGGCGTCACGGTGGCATGGCCTGGCTTGCCGCCAATGCCGAGCGCCGCAAGGACCCGAGCGCGCTCATGCCCGAGGCCAAGAGCATTATCATGCTCGGCCTCAACTATGGCCCCGCGGGCGACCCGCTCGAGGTGCTGGGCGAGCGCTCCCGCGGCGGCATCTCCGTCTATGCCCAAGGGGACGACTACCACGAGCTGATCAAGGGGAAGCTCAAATCGCTTGCAGCCACGGTGCAGGCGCTCGGGGACGCGCAAGTGAAGGTGTTCGTCGATACGGCGCCGGTGATGGAGAAGCCGCTGGCGGCACGGGCCGGCATCGGGTGGCAGGGCAAGCACACCAATCTCGTGTCGCGCGACTTCGGCTCGTGGCTCTTCCTCGGCGCGATCTTCACCACCGCCGAGATCGCGCCCGACGCGCCGGAACAAGATCATTGCGGCGCTTGCCGGCGCTGCCTCGATGTGTGTCCCACCAACGCTTTCCCGGCGCCCTATCAGCTCGACGCGCGGCGCTGCATCTCCTACCTCACCATCGAACACAAGGGGCACATCACGCCGGAGTTTCGCGCCGCGATGGGCAACCGCATCTTCGGCTGCGACGACTGCCTCGCCGTCTGCCCGTGGA
Organism: uncultured Alphaproteobacteria bacterium; assembly: GCA_963741155.1. Lineage (GTDB taxonomy): Bacteria > Pseudomonadota > Alphaproteobacteria > Rhizobiales > Methyloligellaceae > Methyloceanibacter. Next base: position 207,980 of record CAVUHA010000004.1, read on the forward strand.
ATAAATATGCGAGCCAGGCGCGCGAGGCGACGCTCGCCGCACGAACGGGGAGCCACAACCCGCCGCTCGCGGAGCTGCTCGACCTCGATGACGCGGGTTTTCGCGCGCGATTCCGCGGCACTCCCATCAAGCGCACCGGCCGCGACCGCTTCGTGCGCAATGTGCTGATCGCCGCCGGCAATTCGGGCGATGCGAGCCTCGTGCCGCAGATCGAGACACGGCTCGACGATGTTTCGCCGCTGGTACGCGCCATGGCCGTGTGGGCGCTTCAGCGCTTGGCGCCGCGCCGCTTCGGCGTCTTGCGCGCGCTCCATGCCCAGAACGAGCCGGACCAGGACGTGGCGGGCGAATGGATGCGGGAGGCGGCGTGAGCCGGCTGTTCGCGTTTGGGCTCGGCTACTCGGCGGAAGCGCTCGCCCGGCGCCTCGCCGCGCGAGGGTGGGACATCGCCGGCACGGCGCGCGACGAAGACAAGATCGAGCGCCTGGCGCGAGATGGTTACGCCATGACGCGCTTTGCCGGCGAGCCCGTCAATCCCGAGGTGGCCCCGCTGCTCGCCGGCACCACGCATCTGCTTCTGTCCATCCCGCCGCGCGGCAACGGCGACCCCGTGCTGGCGCACCATGCCGAAAACATCGCCAAACTACCCTCGCTTGCCTGGATCGGCTATCTCTCCACCGTCGGCGTCTATGGCGACCACGGCGGCGATTGGATTGACGAGAGCACGCCCCCCTCGCCCAGCAACGAGCGGACGCGGGGGCGGGTGGACGCGGAGCGCGCCTGGCTTGCCTTCGGCGAAGCGACCGGCTGCCCCGTGCAGGTGTTTCGTCTCGCCGGCATCTATGGGCCGGGCCGCAGCGCCTTCGACAAACTCATGGCGGGCACGGCGCGGCGCATCGTGAAGCCGGGCCAGCTGTTCAACCGCATTCATGTGGAGGACATCGCATCCGTGCTCGAGGCCTCGATCGCGCTGCCGAGGTCGGGCGCGGTCTACAATGTAACCGACGACGAGGCGGCGCCGCCTGACGAGGTGGTGACTTATGCGGCCAAGCTCGCCCGTCTGCCGCCGCCGCCGGAAGTGCCCTTCGAGGAGGCGGAACTTTCGCCCATGGCGCGCAGCTTCTACGGCAACAGCCGCCGCGTCTCCAATGCGCGCATCAAGTCCGAGCTTGGCGTGACGCTCCGGTATCCCACCTACCGCGAAGGTTTGGCGGCACTGCTGCCGGCGTCCTCTGATTGAGAGGGAAAAGCCAGGAGCGCGATAGCCGCTTCGAGGCGGCGCAGGTCCTGCGGCCGCGACAGGCGATGGTCGCCATCCTTGATCAGGTTCAGCTCGACATCGTCGCCCGCCAAGAGATCGACGAGCGCGAGCGCATGGGTGAAAGGCACGTCGGGGTCGCGCATGCCTTGCAGGATGCGCACCGGCGCTCCCGGATCGAACCGGCTTCCGGCGAAGAGGTGCGCCCTGCCCTCCTCGATCAGGCCTCGCGTGATGGGATAGGGATCGCTATAGACCGAGGGCTGATGATAAACGCCGTCGCGCGCGATCGCGTCCTTCGCCTCAGGCGGCAGCTGTCGCCACATTAGCGTCTCGGTCATGTCCCAAGCCGGTGCGATCAGCACGAGACCGCCAAGCCGTCCGCCGTGCTCCCTTTCCGCCAAGTGGCGCGCAAGCAAGAGCGCCAGCCAGCCGCCCATGGATGAGCCAATGACGATGACGCGCCCTCCCCGCAGGAGCCCCGATATGGCAATCGCCTCTTCCAGCCAGTCACCGATAGTGGCATCGAGCAGCGCGCCGCCGGAAAGCCCGTGGCCCGAATAGTCGAAGCGGACGAGGCCAAGCCCGCTGCTCTCAGCCCATTCCGCCACAGCGATCGCCTTGATGCTGCCCATGTCGGAGAGAAAGCCGGAGAGCCAAAGCAGCTCTCGTTCGCCGCGGCCCGGGCTCAGGCGATAAGCGATGCGCCGGCGCTTGGTGTCGCGGCCGAGTTGCAGGAATTGCGGTTCTTGGTCGCCCATCCTAAGAAGCTAAAGCGTTGGACAAAAAAAGCGAGAAACAAAGCCTCGATCATGGCAAAGGTGACCGTACTTCAGGTGGTGCCGCGGCTCGATGCCGGCGGCAGCGAGCGTTCCACCGTCGAGATCACCGAGGCGCTGACCCGCGCCGGCGCCACGGCGCTGGTGGCGACCGAGGGCGGACGGCTCGCCCGCGCCATCACGGAAGGGGGCGGCGAGATCATCGAGCTCCCGGTCGCGAGCAAGAACCCGCTGACCATGCTGGCCAACGTGGCGAGGTTCGCCCGCTTGATCCGGGAGCGCGAGGTGAGCCTCGTGCATGCACGGAGCCGCGCGCCTGCCTGGAGCGCGCTCCTTGCCAGCCGGTGGACCGGGCGTCCCTTCGTCACCACCTATCACGGCGCCTATGGTGATGGCGGTCCCATCAAGGCCATCTATAACAGCGTGATGTCGCGGGGCGACCGGGTCATCGCCAACTCGCGCTTTACCGCAGCGCTGATCGCCGCGCGCCAGGCCGCCACGCGAGACCGGCTCTGTGTCATCTATCGCGGCATCGATCGCGCGGTGTTCGATCTCGCTGCGTCGTCGCAGGGATCGGTGGAACGCCTCAAGACAGACTGGGGCGTGCCCAAGGATGCCAAGATCGTGCTACTCGCCGGACGGCTCACGAGCCTCAAGGGCCAGCGCGACCTGATTGCCGCCGCAGCGCGTGTTGCCGAGACGCACGGTCTCAACGGCGCCGTGGTGGTGATGGTTGGCGATGCGCCGGGGCGCGACGCCTATCGGCAAGAGCTTCAGGACCTCATCGCCCGTCACGGGCTTGGCGACAAGGTGCGGCTCGTCGGCCATTGCCACGACATGCCGTCCGCCTTCCGCGCCGCCCATGTCACCGTGATCGCGTCGCAGGTGCCCGAGACTTTCGGCCGCACCAGCGTCGAGGCGCAGGCCATGGGCTGCCCGGTGATCGTGCCGGCGTTGGGCGCGTTGCCCGAGACCATCGTCGCCGCCGAGGAAAGCCCCTCGAGCTTTACCGGCTGGCTCATGCCGCCGCGCAATTCGGACGCGCTCGCTGAGCGTATCGGCATTGCGCTTGCGCTGTCGCCAGCAGAGCGGGCGAAGATCGGCGCGCGGGCCAGCGCCCACGCGTTGACCAATTTCGAGCTGTCGCGGATGCAAGAGAGCACGCTTAAGGTCTATGACGAGCTGCTCGGCACCGATTTGGCCGAGCGGTTTGCGCGCGCGGCGCTAACAGCCGATGCAAGCACCTCGTGACACTGCCGCTACCAGCAGACCTTGGCGCCGGAGGTGCACACCACGGGCGAAACCACACCCCGCCAACAGAGGGTGTAGGAGGTGTCGGTGACCACGTCGGGCGCGTAGAAGAGATCGGGGGAGACGGCACTCCGCCAATAAGGATGTGGCGCGGGCTTGTCCGCCTTGATGCTGACGCTGCCAGACACCTTGTTGTCCACTTTCCACTTAGCGATCGCATCGTTGAGGCTTGCCTCCGAGTCATCGATCGCCTTTTGCCGCTGTATTGCATCGGCGGTCCCCGAGAAAACGAGGCACCGGCCGGCCGCGGCCGCCAGCGGCTGCGGCAGCACCCAGCAAGCGAGAAGCATCACCATGGCAAACGTAGGAAAGGCGCGCATCGGCAGCATTGACCCCCAGCGATGCAGTATTTTGGCGCAAAGATTCGGCGCCGCGCAAGAGGCAAAGCTTGTTAAACGCAGAGTGAATGACAGGAGCGGCTTGACTTGCCAGCCGCCTTCCCTTTCCTATAGGCGCGCATATGCAAGAGGACCACTCGGGGCGCCTTGAGCCTGCCGCATAGGTTGGCGAGCCCGCCGTTGGGACTAGAGGAGAGCAACACATCGCAAGACGGCCGACGAAGCTAACCCCCAATCGGGAAGGCCCTCGTGTCAACGAGGGCATCGACACCCCAAACATCCAGCTTATCGACGCCACCGGCAACAATGTCGGGGTGGTTGCCGTTGTCGACGCCCTCGCGCGGGCGGCGGAGTCCGGTCTCGATCTCGTCGAGATCTCGCCTAACTCCGAGCCTCCGGTGTGCAAGATCCTGGATTACGGCAAATACAAGTATCAGGCGCAGAAAAAGGCCGCCGAGGCGCGCAAGAAGCAGCGCACCGTCGAGATCAAAGAGATCAAGATGCGGCCGAACATCGACATTCACGACTATGCGGTGAAGATGCGCTCGATCGTCCGCTTCTTCGAGGAGGGTGACAAAGTGAAGGTCACCTTGCGTTTCCGAGGCCGCGAGATGGCGCATATGGAGCTCGGCACGAAGCTGCTGGAGCGCGTCAAGAACGACACCTTGACCATCGCCAAGGTGGAATCGGAGCCCAGAACTCGAAGGCCGGCAAATGGTGATGGTTCTCTCGCCGCGCTAAGCGATCTGGCGTGTGAGATGCGTCTCCTTGCGCAGGATGGCACTCACGACCGCCGCTGGTTCCGGCTTGCCGAAAAAGAAGCCCTGTCCGGTGTCGCAGCCGAGCTTCATCAGCTGTTTCAGCACTTCCTTGTTTTCAATTCCCTCGGCCGCGGCGTGCAGGCCGAGGGCGTGGCTCAAGCTCAAGATCGGCGCGGCGCAAGTCGATGACGCGCCGTATCGAGAAGATCTTGGCCGCGAGGCCGAGGACGACGACAAGGACGATGATCCAATCGAACTCATGATTCTTGTGTTGGGCTGGTGAGCTCGAACAACCGGTCGAGAACATTGAACCAAAGCGCCGAAAGGTAGACAGGGAGCGCGATCAACCCGATGACGATCAAATCAATCGTCACTCGACTTTGGCGAGAGTACCAAGCTGATAGTCCGCGAACGGTTTCAATTGGTCCATGATCCTGTGGCGCTCCGCCTGTCAGCGGTGATCGAAAGCGGTCCTCCGAGGCCTCCTCTACTACCCGGGCAGCGATTCACCCTGGGACCCCGGCTCGCAAGTAACCGTTAAGCCGCGTGGTGAACAAAGCCGAGCGAGGGCCCATTTTAGCCGAATTGCTTGCATTCCCGCGGGTTCAGGGCTTATAAGGCGCGTTCGTTAGGAGCCGCCCGGCGGGGCATGCCGTGGCGGCTTCCATGCTTCAATCGTCACATTCGCAGGTCCAGCGAAACCTGCCAGGGCCGCATAAAGGAAGCCAAATGCCCAAGATGAAGACGAAAAGCGGTGCCAAGAAGCGCTTCAAAGTCACGGCCGGAGGCAAGGTCAAGTGCCAAGCCTCGCGCAAACGTCATGGCATGATCAATCGCAGCACGAAATTCATCCGCAACGCGCGGGGCACGATGGTCCTGTCCGACGAAGACGCCAAGATTGTGAAGCAGAATTTTCTCCCCTACAGCCGCTAGGTTGATGGGCGAGGAACGACTTAAGGAGGCACCCCCATGTCCCGTGTAAAACGCGGCGTTACCGGCCATGCGCGGCACCGCAAGGTCCTGAAGCAGGCCAAGGGCTATTACGGCCGCCGCAAGAACACCATCCGCATCGCCCGGCAGGCGGTGGAGAAGGCTGGTCAATATGCCTATCGCGACCGCCGGGTGAGGAAGCGCACCTTCCGGGCGCTGTGGATTCAACGCATCAATGCCGCCGCACGCGCCCATGGGCTCACCTATGGCCGCTTCATCGACGGGTTGAACAAGGCCGGCATCGAGCTCGACCGCAAGGTGCTCGCCGACATCGCCGTGCACGAGCCGCAAGCCTTCCAGAGCCTGGTCGAGGCCGCTTCGGCTGCGGCGCGGGCTTAAAGCCCCTGCAAGGGGCCCCTGCGAGGGCAGCGAGGAGCGGGACGCCATGACGCCGCCCGAGGTGCCGCATCCCGACCTCGATACGCTTGAAGGCGAGCTGATCCGCGCCATCAAGACCGCCGCCGACCTCACGACGCTTGAGGAGGTGCGCGTCGCCGCCCTTGGCCGCAAGGGTCGCGTCTCCGAGCTGATGCAGAGGCTAGGACAGCTTCCGCCCGACGCGCGCAGGAGCTTCGGCCAGGCGGTCAACCAGCTCAAGGACCGCGTCGGCGAGGCGCTGGAAGCGAAGCACGCCGCGCTCGCCCATGAAGCGCTCAGCCAGATGCTTGCCGCTAGCAGCGCCGACGTCACCTTGCCAGTGCGGCCGGGACCGCTCGCCGAGGGGCGCATCCATCCGGTGAGCCAGGTGACGGACGAGATCACCGAGATTTTCGCCGATCTCGGCTTTGCCATCGCCGAAGGTCCGGACATCGAGACGGACTTCAACAATTTCACCGCGCTCAACATTCCGCCCGAGCACCCGGCACGCCAGGACCACGACACGTTCTATTTCGCGCCCGGGCCCGACGGCACGCGCGCGGTCTTACGCACCCATACGAGCCCGGTGCAGATCCGCACCATGCTCAAGCAGAAGCCGCCGCTCCGCATCATCGCGACGGGCAGAGTCTATCGCAGCGACAGCGATCAGACGCACACGCCCATGTTCCATCAGGTCGAGGGGCTCGTGATCGACGAGGAAACCCATCTCGGCCATTTGAAATGGGTGCTGGAGGAATTCCTCAAAGCCTTTTTCGAGGTGGAGCAGGTGAAGATGCGCTATCGCGCGAGCCACTTCCCCTTCACCGAGCCCTCTATGGAGGTGGACATCGGCTACGCCAAAGTTGGCGACGAGATTCGCATCGGCGAGGGCGATCGGTGGCTGGAGATTTTGGGCTGCGGCATGGTGCACCCCAACGTGCTCAAAAATGTCGGGCTCGATCCAAAGCGCTATCAGGGCTTTGCCTTCGGTCTCGGCATCGATCGCATCGCCATGCTGAAATATGGCATGCCGGACTTGCGCGCCTTCTTCGCGGCCGACCTGCGCTGGCTCAAACATTACGGCTTTCCACCGCTCGCAGTTCCCACGCTCGCTGGTGGGCTGAGCGCCTGAGCCATGAAGTTCACCCTCGCATGGCTCAAGGAGCATCTCGACACCAAGGCGAGCGTCGCCGAGATCGTCGATACGCTCACCCGCATCGGGCTCGAGGTGGAGGAGGTGTTCGACCCCGCCACGGCGCTCAGCACTTTCCGCGTGGCGCAAGTGCTGAAATGTGAGAAGCATCCCAACGCCGACAAGCTCCAGGTGTGCGAGGTGAATACCGGCACCGAGCGCTTGCAGGTCGTGTGCGGCGCGCCCAATGCGCGGGCCGGTCTTAAAGGCGTGTTCGCGCCGGTGGGCAGCCACATCCCGGGGCTCGACCTCACCCTCACCAAGGCCAAGATCAGGGGCGTGGAGTCGAGCGGCATGCTGCTTTCGGAGCGCGAGCTTGAGCTGTCGGACGAGCATACCGGTATCATTGAGCTTCCTGCCGACGCCAAGGTCGGCAGTCCCGCCGCAAAAGCGCTCGGACTCGATGATGCGGTGATCGAGGTCGCTGTCACGCCCAATCGGCCGGACTGCCTCGGCGTCCAGGGCATCGCGCGAGACCTCGCGGCGACGGGCCTCGGCAAGCTGAAAGTGGACAAAATCAAAACGGCGAAGGGAAGCTTCGCCAATCCCATCAAGATCAAGCTCGAGTTCGACAAAGCAGCAGCTAGCGCCTGCCCCGTCTTTGCGGGGCGTCTCGTGCGCGGGGTGAATAACGGGCCCTCACCCGACTGGCTGCGCGCGCGGCTCAAGGCGATCGGGCTTCGCCCCATCAACACGCTGGTCGATATCACAAATTATATCTCCTACGACCGCGGCCGCCCGCTGCATGTCTATGACGCCGACAAGTTGAGGGGCGCGATCCGCGCGCGGCTCGGGCGGGAGGGCGAGTTTTTCGCCGCGCTCGACGGCAAGACCTACGTAGTCGACGCCGACATGTGCGTCATCGCCGATGAGAGCAAAGTACTGGGCTTGGGCGGCGTCATCGGCGGCGAGGCGACGGGCTGCACGGAAGCCACCACCAATGTCTTCATCGAGTCGGCCTATTTCGACCCCAAGCGCACGGCGCGCACCGGGCGGGCGCTCAACATCCAGTCCGACGCGCGGGTGCGGTTCGAGCGCGGCGTCGATCCCGATTTCGTGGTGCCGGGGCTTGAGCTGGCAACGGCCATGGTGCTCAATCTATGCGGCGGGAGCGCCAGCGAGATCGAGGTGGCCGGCAAGCCACCCAAGCCCAATGCGCCGTTCGCCTTCGACACGGGCCTGGTCAAGCGCTTGAGCGGGCTCGACTTGGCCACCGGCGAGATTAAACGACTTCTGGAGGCGCTCGGGATCGCGCTCAAGGGCAAACGGTCCAAATTCGAGGCGGCGCCCCCATCCTGGCGACCGGACATTTCCGGCCCAGCCGACCTCGTAGAGGAGGTGGTGCGGCTCGTGGGCGTGGATCGCGTGCCGTCCACGCCCATGAAACGGGCGAGCGGCGTGGCGCGACCGGTGCTGACCGAAGCGCAGAAGCGGCAAAGGCTGGCGCGGCGCGTGCTCGCCGCACGCGGTTTCGTGGAGGCCGTGATCTGGTCGTTCATCCCGCCCGTCGAAGCCAGACTATTCGGCGGCGGAGCGCTCGAGCTTACTTTGAGCAACCCGATCTCCACGGAGCTGGCGGCCATGCGGCCGAGCCTGCTGCCGGGCCTCATCACCGCCGCGCAGCGCAACCGCGACCGCGGCTTTGCCGACGGCGCCCTGTTCGAGCTAGGCCACGCTTATAAGGGCGCGCGGGCGGAGGACCAGTTCGTCGCCGCGGCCGGCATCCGCTTTGGCCAATCGGCGCTGCAGGGCTCCGGCCGCCAATGGTCGGGCGAGGTAGCGGCGGCCGACGTGTTCGCCGCCAAGTCCGACGCGGTGGCAGCGCTCGCCGCCCTCGGCCTCGACCCGGCCAGCGTCATGGTCGGCCGCAAGGCGCCCGCGTGGTTCCATCCCGGCCGCTCCGGCGCGCTCAAGCTGGGGCCGAAGGTGGTGCTCGGCGTGTTCGGTGAATTGCATCCGGAGATATTGGCCAAGCTCGGCGCCGACGCTCCGCTCGCCGTCTTCGAGCTTTATTTGGACGCGATCCCGCCGGCGAGGCGCAAGGCCGTGACCAAGCCGGCGCTGGAGGCTTCCGACCTGCAACCCTTGCGCCGCGACTTTGCCTTTCTGCTGAACGCTGACGTCGCGGCGGGGGACGTAGTGCGCGCGGCGCTCGGTGCCGACCGCGCTTTGATCGCGGACGTCGGCGTGTTCGACGTGTTCACCGGACAAGGCGTGCCGGAGGGCAAAAAGTCGCTGGCCATCGAAGTGACGCTGCAGCCCAAGGAGAAGACGCTCACCGATGCCGAAATCGAGGCGATAGCGGCGAAGATCGTTGCGGCGGTCACCAAAGCCACCGGCGGCGAGCTGCGCGGCTAGCAGCTCCTTTCACGTCTCCACCGCGGCGTAGCGTGGCTTGACGTCAAAGCCGAGATTGCGGTCGCGCGCGAAATGGATCATAGCGCGCTCGGTGAGCGCGGTGATGGTGAGCAGCGGGTTGACGCCGATGGAGCGCGGGATGACGGCGCCGTCGCAGACATAAAGGCCGGGGTGCACGCCCGTCCCTGAAGTGGCATCGAACACTTGGCATTTGTGGTTGACCACACCGGAGCTCGCGTCGACCCCCATGCCGCAGCCGCCGAGAGGATGGGCGGTGGCTGGCTTGACTCCGGTCGCAGTGGCCGCGAGCGGGCTCTTGATGTAGCGGGCGCCGACTGCTTCAGCCGCCTTGGTCAACGCGGCATCGACGCGGGCATAGACCGGCTGCTCGGCCACGTTCGGCCAATGGATTTCGGCCTTGCCATTGGTCAGGCGGATGCGGCCGTTCGCATCGTCATGGGAGACGACGAAGAAGGTCTGCAGGTGGGCGAGCGGGCCTTGGTACACGCCTTTGATCAGGCTTTGCGCGGCGCCGAGGATGCGTCCACCGGCGATGAAGAATACGGGCAACAGGGGGGCCAGCGCCGAGGGCAGGACGCCCTCCTGAATGGTCATGGAGTGGTCGAGGCGCGCGCCGTCCACGATCTCGATCTGGCCGGAGACGCAGGCGCCGATGGCATCGCCCACGAATTTCGGCGGGTGGCCTACGCCGACGGCGTTCACGCGGGTCTCGGCGCCCAGGGCAAAAGCGATGATGTCGCCGTTGGCGGAGAAGTTCTCGCCGAGGCGGTCCGATAGCGGCAGCCCAAGCTCACGCGAGCGGAGCAGGATCTCCGTGGAGCCCAAAGTCCCTGCCGCCAGCACCACGGTCTCGGCGTCGATGCAGCGCGCGACTGGATTCTTGCCGTCGGTCGGCGCGAAATGGATGCGCCAATGCCCGCCATCCTTTTCGAGGTGGCTGACGGTGAGCTCGGTGAAGATCTCGGCGCCATGGGCACGGGCGTCCGGGAGATAGGTCAGCGAAATCGTGTTCTTGGCGCCGACATTGCAGCCCGAGCAGCAATCACCGCACAGCGTGCAGGCCGGCTGCGCGATGCCGGCGGGATTGACGTTGGATTCGAAGCTCACCACCACCGGTGCCGCGACCGGGGCCTGACCGAAGCAGGCGCCAGCCGCCTGCAAGGCTCGGTATTTGGTCAGCGCGGGCGCGTTGGCATAGCGGGCCGGGCGCAGCATGGCGGACGCCCGCGCGTAGCCCACATCGAGCATCCCGTCGTCCCGCACCTCGTCCGGCCACGCCGCGGCGGCGAAGACGCGCGGATCTGGCCTCAGCGCCACGGCCGCATTGATGAGCGACCCGCCGCCGAGCCCGCAGCCGACCAGCACGTGAATGTCGCTGCCGAACCTGAAGTCGAATAGGCCCGTCCGGCTGCCGCTTCGCATCTTCCCGCCATTGAGCTGCAGTTCGCGCCGCAGCTCCGGGAGCCGGCTCGGGAACTCGCCGGTCAGGAACTCACGCCCGCGCTCGATGACACAGACGCGCATCCCCGCCCGCGCGATCCGGGAGGCTGCCACGCCGCCGCCGTAACCAGAGCCGATCACGACCACGTCGTAGGCGGGCCTGATCTCGCTCGCCGGCGATGAAAGGCGCTGCTGCACGGCTCCTGCATAGCCTAAACCGGGAGGCCGTCCCAACCGCTTGTGAGGCCAAGAGCCCCATCACTTCGCTTCACGGTCGCGCGAGAGCCCGTAGGCGCAAACCCCACCTCTGCCTATGTTGGGCGGCAACTTCGGTCGGGAGCGCCCGCATGATAGCAAGATGGTCCGTTGCGGCAGCCGTGCTGCTGGTTCTGGCGGCGTGGACGTTTAGCCCCCGTCAAGGCGAGGCCGCGCCCGAGACCAAGACGGCGATCTTCGCCGGCGGCTGCTTCTGGTGCATGGAGGCCGCCTTCGACGAGGTCGACGGCGTGACCGAGACGACTTCGGGCTACGCCGGCGGCACGACGCCCAACCCCACCTATGGGCAGCATGAAGGCTACCAGGAGGCCGTGCGCGTCACCTACGACCCGGCCAAGGTGACCTACGCCAAGCTACTCGACCAGTATTGGCACAACATCGATCCGTTCGACGCGGAAGGCCAGTTCTGTGACCAGGGCGACGCCTATCGCGCCGTCATCTTCACCGGCGACGGCCAGGAAAAGCAGCTCGCCGACTCCACAAAGCAGGAGATCGCAGAGCGCTTCAAGCAGCCCGTGGTCACCGAGATCAAGCCGTCCACCACCTTCACTCCCGCAGAGTGGTATCATCAAGATTTCCACATCAAGAACGCAGTGAAGTATGATTATTACAAGACCGCCTGCGGGCGGCCGAAGCGGCTCGAGGAGATTTGGGGACCCAAGCCTTCCTGAGCAGATCGTGGGCGATCAATGGGAACTGAGACGGCCACCTCGACCGCCAGACGGGAGATCATCTACCGCCATTCGGTGCTCGTGCGGGTGACCCACTGGGTCAACGCGCTCGCCCTGCTCGTGCTTTTGATGAGCGGCATGCAGATCTTCAACGCCCACCCTGCCCTTTATCTCGGGTCGAAATCAGACTTCGAGCACCCGGTGCTGGCGATGATGGCGCTGGATAACGATGACGGCGGCGCCAGGGGCGTGACCGAGGTGTTCGGGCATCGTTTCAATACCACCGGGGTGCTGGGACTGAGCCGCGGGCCCAACGGCGACCTCGATGCGCGCGGCTTTCCCTCTTGGGCCACGTTGCCCGGCTATCAGGATCTTTCCACCGGGCGGCGCTGGCACTTCTTTTTTGCCTGGCTGTTCGTACTGAACGGGCTCGCTTATCTCGTCTGGAGCCTCGGCAGCAGGCACGTCCAGCGCGACTTGGCACCCAGCGGAGACGAACTCAAGCATATCGGCAGCTCGGTCGTTGAGCATGCGCGACTGAAGTTTCCGCGAGGCGAGGCGGCCAAGAGCTATAACGCGCTGCAGAAGCTCGCCTACCTCGCCGTCGTATTCTGGCTGCTGCCGCTCATGCTGGTGACGGGGCTCGCCATGTCGCCAGGCATGGATGCGGGCTATCCCATTCTGCTCGACCTTTTCGGCGGCCGCCAATCAGCCCGCACTATCCACTTCCTCAGCGCGAGCGGCATCGTGATCTTTGTCGCCGTGCATCTGATCATGGTGTTGATCACGGGCGTGTGGAACAACCTCCGCTCCATGATCACCGGCCGCTACGTGATCACGTTTCCTGAGAGCGAGCGATGAGCGAGGATGGTAAGCTCGATCGGCGCGCGCTCCTGCGCGGGGGAGTGGTTGCCGGCGCGGCCATGCTCGGGGGATGTGAGGAACTCTCGAGGCGCCCTTGGGTGAAGCGCATTCTGCGGAGCGCGGAGGTTCTAACCCGTACGACGCAACGGCTCTTGATCCCACGCAAGGCGATGGCGCGCGAATATAGCGAGGCCGATCTCTCCGCCGAGTTCAAAGCCAACGGATCGACCGACCCGGAAGACGCCGCCTACAAGGCACATGCAAGTAACGGATTTGCCGACTGGCGGCTCAAGGTCGAAGGCTTAGTCGAGAACCCGCTCGAGCTGTCGCTGGCCGATTTGCGGGCGATGCAACCACGCACCCAGATCACGCGGCATGACTGCGTCGAGGGCTGGAGCTGCATCGGCAAGTGGAAGGGTGCGAAGCTCCGGGACGTCTTGGACATGGCCCGGCTTAAACCGGCCGCGCGCTACATTGTTTTCTACTGTGCGGACGATCTCGACGAGACTGGCACTGAGGCCGGCAAGTATTACGAGTCGATCGGGCTCGAGGACGCGTTCCACCAACAGACCATCCTCGCCTACGACATGAACGACGCGCCGTTACCCATTCCCCATGGCGCGCCGATCCGGATGCGCGTCGAACGCCAGCTTGGCTACAAGATGGCGAAATATGTAATGCGCATCGAGGCGGTGCACGACATCCGGACTATCCGCGGCGGCCGTGGCGGCTATTGGGAAGATTTGGGCTACGAGTGGTACGCTGGCATCTGACGCCAAAAACAAGAAGGGACCCGCGGTCGCCCGCGGATCCCTTTAGGCAAGGCGTCAGTCCTCGCGAGCGAAGGGGACTAGCTGGCCTTCTGGAACCAATGGTGCTTCTTGCTGGCGTAAATTTTGTAATGCCCCTTGCACTCCTTGCGATAGGCGCGCCGCTCCTTCGAGTCGCCAGGGAACATCGCGTGAGCCGCCTTCCGGCAGCCGCTGGCGGCCTCGGCAGTGCTCGACTGGACGGGAACGGCGGCGCCGGCCAGGAGGCCGGTGAGAGCAGCGGCGAAAAGCATCTTCTTGAACATTGGTAACTCCGTTCAGTTGCTGGGAAACGTGGGAGAGCCCGAGAGGGCCGGTGGTTCAACAGCCGGCCTTCCGGGGTTTTTCCACCCGTAGGCACGAGCCGCAGAAGAGAGTGGATCAGCTCGTCGGCGCGGTTGCAGCGCTCCTAGGCGATTTGGTGTCAGCTGCTTGGGGGTTTTCTGAGGCCACTTTAAGGCAAGCCGTCCGCGCTCACCACAAGAAGGGACCCGCGGGCGGGGGCCGCAAATCCCATTAACTTTGTCAGAAGAACTAGGAGCGCCTTACTTGGCATGCTTCGCGGCCTTCCAATGGGCCCGGCAAACCTTCCTGTAATGCTTCCGCGCCTTCCGATCGTGGGGATACGCAGCTTTAGCGGCCTTCCGACAACCGCTGAAGATCTTGGCCTGCGCCGGGCTCGGCTGAACGGGAACCGTTGCACTAGCCAGGATCAGGGTCGCCGCAGTAGCGAGAAACACTTTCTTAAGCATAAGTTTACTCCGTTCAGTTGTGACGCAACATTACAACTCGCAAATAGGCCTCACATCCTGCCGGTCCGTCAAAGACATATAGCGACCGCCGTCTGCTCGGCTAAGGCGACCTAACCAGGGCGTCGGACGTCAAAGCCGTTGTTGCGAAGCGTTGCGGCAGCCTCTCTGTCGCCATCGAACGCCACGCCAGCTTGACCCGCGCCGCCCCGCTCCCGTACCAACCCACCATGAGTGAATCCAAGGTCACGCCGCTTTCCCGCATCCGCAACTTCTCCATCATCGCCCATATCGATCACGGCAAGTCTACGCTCGCGGACCGGCTGATCCAGCTGTGCGGGGGACTCTCGGCGCGCGAGATGAAGGAGCAGGTGCTCGATTCCATGGATATCGAGCGCGAGCGCGGCATCACCATCAAGGCGCAGACCGTGCGCCTCGATTACAAGGCGCGCGACGGCGTGACCTACGAGTTGAACCTCATCGACACGCCAGGGCACGTGGATTTCGCCTATGAGGTCAACCGCAGCCTGGCGGCCTGCGAGGGCTCGCTGCTCGTGGTCGATGCGACCCAAGGGGTCGAGGCGCAAACCCTGGCCAATGTTTATCAGGCGCTGGACAACAATCACGAGGTCGTGCCCGTACTCAACAAGATCGACCTGCCCGCCGCAGAGCCGGAGCGCGTCCGCCAGCAGATCGAGGATGTGATCGGGCTCGACGCGTCGAGCGCGCTCGAGATCTCGGCCAAGACAGGCCTCGGCGTCGAAGAGGTATTGGAGGCCATCGTGCACTGCCTCCCGGCGCCCAAGGGCGACGCCAATGCGCCTTTGAAAGCGCTGCTCGTGGACAGCTGGTATGACGCGTATCTCGGCGTGGTCGTGCTGGTGCGTATCGTTGACGGCAAGCTCTCCAAGGGCCAGCGCATCCGGCTCATGCTGACCGGTGGGTCCTACACGATAGACCGCGTCGGCATCTTCCGCCCGAAGCAGGAGATGCGGGCCTCGCTTGGGCCTGGCGAGATCGGCTTCTTCACCGCCTCGATCCGCCAAGTCGCCGATACGCGCGTGGGCGATACCGTCACCGATGAGAAGAAGCCGGCGCCCCAGGCGCTTGCAGGCTTCAAGCCGGCGCAGCCGGTAGTGTTCTGCGGCCTGTTCCCCGTCGATGCGAGCGAGTTCGAGGATTTGCGCGAGGCGGTCGCCAAGCTCCGCCTCAACGATGCGAGCTTCTCCTATGAGATCGAGACGTCCGCCGCGCTCGGCTTCGGCTTCCGCTGCGGCTTTCTCGGCCTCCTGCATCTGGAGATCATCCGCGAGCGACTGGAGCGCGAGTTCGACATCGACCTGATCGCCACGGCGCCTTCTGTCATCTACCGCGTGCATCTCACCGACGGCTCCATGCGCGAACTGCACAACCCGGCCGACATGCCCGAGCCGCAGAAGATCGCCAAGATCGAGGAGCCGTGGATCGAGGCCACTATCCTCGTGCCCGACGAGCATCTGGGCTCCGTGCTCAAGCTTTGCGAGGACCGGCGAGGGCGGCAGAAAACCCTGACCTATGCCGGCAACCGCGCCCTGCTCGTCTATGAGCTGCCGCTGAACGAGGTGGTGTTCGACTTCTACGATCGGCTGAAATCTGTCTCGCGGGGCTATGCAAGCTTCGACTACCACATCATCGGCTATGAAGAGGGCGACCTCGTGAAGATGGCGCTGCTGGTCAACAACGAGCCGGTGGACGCGCTGTCGATCATCGTGAACCGAGCCCGCGCCGAAGCGCGCGGCCGCGCCATGGTCGACAAGCTGAAGGATTTGATCCCCCGCCACCTGTTCAAGATCCCGATCCAGGCGGCGATCGGCGGCAAGGTCATCGCGCGCGAGACGATCAGTGCACTGCGCAAGGACGTCACCGCCAAATGCTATGGCGGCGACATCACGAGAAAGCGCAAATTGCTCGACAAGCAGAAGGCGGGGAAGAAGAAGATGCGCAGCTTCGGCCGCGTCGAGATCCCGCAAGAGGCCTTCATCGCCGCGCTCAAGATGGATGGGAACTGACCCTAGTCTCGTCATGACCGGGACAAGCCCGGCCATGACGATGGGTTTGTTTCGGAGGCCTCAGCTTTCGCGGACGCGCCAGGCGAGATAGCCCAAGGCTAGGCCCTCGACGATGAGCTGAATGCCGAGCAGAACGCCGAGCACCCATTCCGAGCTGAGCGGCATGTTCGCCCACAGGTAAGCACCGAGCAGGATGCCGATGATGCCGCTCAAGAGCACCCAGCCCCAGCCTGTGAACGGCCTGATGTTCAGGGCGAAGATGACCTTGGAGACGCCCTCGACAAAAAAGAAGACGATGAGGAGCGCCGTCATGATGAGGAGCCCGGCACCCGGATTGCGGAGCAACAGCACGCCGATCAAAATGGCGAGCACCACGGAGATGAGCTGCAGCCAGAAATGCGGTGCCTCGCGGGCACCGATCAGGCCGATAGCCTGCAGGGCGCCGCTGATCACGAGGATCCAGCCAAGCAGAAAGACGAGGGTAACCGAGGTAAAGTAGGGATAGACGAGCGCAAAGGCGCCGGCGACCACCATCAAGGCGGCCTCAAGCAGGTACCACAGCGAATTGCGCTTGACCGTCTCGCGCATGGCCTCGCGCATGGCGGCCGAGGCCTGGTCCAATGTCATGGCCATTTTCGCGTCCTCCTCTAGCGATGCTAGTTCGAATCAGTGTGCTACCGCATAAGCATACTCCCTGGGTTGCCAGGAAACTGCCTGGAGGGCGAACAAAATGGGGGTGGATCAAGCTCACTACCGGCTGCTCGTCGCCGCGGCCGCCTTTGCGGCCTCGGCCTTGAGCCTGCCGCTCGCGCCCATGATGCTTGCGCTCACCATCGGCATCTATGCCGCCATCGGGGACATTCTGGTCCCTCCCCACCGCGCTCCTCACGGGCCACGGCCGCCGCCGCTGGCCTCGCGCTCATCAACTCGATGGGGAATGCCGGAGGGCTCGTCGGCCCCTTCATCGTGGGGGTGATGAAGGACGCCATGGGGACCTTCACGACCGGGCTCCTTTTCCTGGCCGGGACGCTAGCGGTCGGCGGCGCCGTCGCCATTCTGTTCGACCATGACGCCGCGTCGTCTGCACGCCAGAGGACCTCGCCCCGCCGCCCTGCGGGGAAGCGGCGGGGATAAGTGGCGCCGATTGGAACCGATTCGCGGCTTGGGTGTTGATCGGTTGAACGGGACGGTTTCCGGGCAACTGGGAGCCCTAGAGGCAGCGGCGAGAGCAATTCGATCCAAAATGTGAAGTGGTGCGCGATTTGCCAAGTAATACCTGGCAAATTTCGCAGCATAGATTGCTATGTTTGCTGTCATAAGTTTGACTTAGCCTCTATGAATCTGAGCATTTTTGCGGCATAACCATGTTATTCTTGTGAAAAATATAATAAACACTTGACAGTTGAGGAAATATCACGCCTCATTGGATCAGAAGAGAACTAGCAGCAATTTGCGACCGGGGGGTCGCGCTGCCACTCGGCCAGCGATTTTTCCCGGTGATTTGTCTGGATTTACGGTGATTTGCGGTGATTCGGGCCGGTACCCGGAACCCGCAGCAAGTGACGTAGCGTTGCAGTCGAGGAGGGAAGTCATGCGTATCGCCCTCGCGCTTGGTCTTAGTCTCATTGCCTATGGGGCGCTGGCGGCGCCCCACGTCAAAGGCAATGCGAAGATCAAAGCGCCGGACCTCATTCAGGCCAAGTCGTCTCCGCAGGACAGCTATCGCTGGCGGCTGAACGAGAACGTCGTCACCATCATGGCCGGGCGCCCCGACGGCACCGAGCTCAACATCGCCGCCGACATCGCAGCGGTGCTCGACGACGGCGACAATCTACGCGTCCTGCCCATGGTCGGCAAAGGTGCGGCCCAGACCGTCAAGGACGTGATGTTCCTGCGCGGCGTCGATATGGGCCTGACGCAAGCGAACGTGCTGCGCCATTTCGCCAAGACCGGCGAGCTCGGCTCCAACTTCGTCGACCAGATCACCTATGTGGCGAAGCTGTTCAACCAAGAGATCCACATCGTCGCCCGTCCCGGCATCACCGACCTCAAACAGCTCAACGGCCAGGCGGTGAATTTCGGCGAGGAGGGAAGCGGCACCGACATCACCGCGCAACTGATCTTCGAGGCGTTCGGCATCTCGGTGCAGCCGGTGCATCTTCCCACCGCCGACGCCATCCTCAAGCTCAAATCCGGCGAGATTGCCGGCGCGATCGTCCTGGGCTCGAAGCCGTCGCCGGCGCTTGCCGCGCTCAAGGACGCGGGCGGGCTCAAGCTGCTCCCCATCCCCTATACCAAGGCGCTGGAAGACGACTACTACCCCGCGACGCTGAGCCATGCCGACTATCCGGAGTTGATCGCGGACGGAAAGAGCGTGGACACGGTCGCGGTGTGCACGGTGCTCGTCGCCTTCAACTGGCCGAGCGACAGCATCCGCTACCAGAAGCTCTCCAAATTCGTGGGGGCCTTCTTCGACAAGTTCGATCAGTTCCAGCAGCCGCCGCGTCACCCGAAATGGCGCGAGGTGAATTTCGCGGCCACGCTGGAAGGCTGGCACCGCTCCCCGCTCTCGCAAGCCTGGATCGACCACGCAAAGGAGACCGACCAGACTGCCGCGTACGACACCACTGACGTCGCCGCGCGCGGAACGTTCGACGCCTTCCTGGCGCAGAACACCCAGGCAAGCGCGGCGCCGACCACCGACGCCGAGCGCGCAAGCCTGTTCAAGGCCTTTCTTGAATGGAGAAAGGACCACGGCAATTGACGTGTCTTTCCTGAGAGCAGGGGACTGCTCGTTCGTGTCCTGAGTTGGAGAGTCCCATGGACCAATCGCAACGTTATCCATTTATGTTTCCGCCACCCCGGAGCCTCACCGAACGGTTGAAGGCCGAGGCCAATGGCCACGCGCCGGCCGCCGAGGACCTGACGCCATCGATCATGGCGCTTGGCAACGGGGACGGAACCGGAGAGCCCGCCCCGTCGGCCGTGACGTGCGGCAATGGGAGCAGCGACGCTCCTGCCCCGCCGCTCAAGGCGCGGCGCAACGGGCATGACGACGCAACCCCGTCCCTGATGGCGCGGCGCTTTGCGCCCGACGGCATCCCAGAGGACCGGCACGTCCAAGTGGAGGCGCCGCTTGCCCCGGCAGTCCAAACGCGGGCGCTGGCGCCATGGGGGATGCACGTGCTGATCGTCGTGTTGGTCCTCGTCGCGCTGGTCCCCAGCACCACGCTCGGGGCCATGGTCTGGCTCGGGATGTTGCCGGCGCCGTGGATGCGAGGCGCGCCGCATGACGGAGCGCCTTCGGCGATCGAGCAGGCTTCCGTCACGGCCACGCTCGCCCCCGCCACGACGCTGCCCAAGCAGGCGATGGAAGTTCCCGCCGTGGAATTGAGCGCGCCCGACAGCGTCGCCGCGCAAGCCGGGCAGGAGGTGCCCTTTGCCATCACACTCGACGGCACCGATGCGCTCCCGGCCCGCAGCATCATCGCTGTAAGTGGGCTACCCGTGGGCGCGAGCTTCTCCGAAGGACGTCCCTATGGAGAGACGGAATGGACTTTCCGCCCCGACGAGATCGGCGACCTCAAACTTCTGCTGCCTTCAAGTGCAAGGGGCCAGGCCACGCTCAAAGTACAGCTCGCCGCGGCTGACGGCAGGATGATCGCGAGCGCCGAGACGACACTGAAGGTCGCGCCCGACCCGAAGGCCGCGCTGGTGCTGAGGTCCGAGGAGGCCACGCTCACCGCCGACCTCATCGCCCACGGCAACAAGATGGTGGGGGTGGGTTACTTCCCAGGCGCACGCGCTTATTTCGGGCGGGCGGCGGAAGCCGGCAGCGGCGAGGCCGCGCTCGCCATGGGGGAGACCTATGATCCGGACTTCATCGCAAAGATGGGCGCGCAAGGCATCAAGCCGGAGCCGGACCAGGCGATCGCTTGGTACGAGCGGGCGAGGGCGCTGGGTGCGACCGGTGCCGCGGACAAGATCGCCGCGCTCAAACTGGCGGCAAAGGAAGCCACACCCGACAGCGATCCACCGCCGCCGCTGACCACCGGCGATGCGCAGGCGGCAACGGACACTGCGGCACCGGTGGACGGCGTGGCGCCGGATGGCGCGGCGGCGGCGCTGGTGGAGCTCAAGGGATTCGTCAATGTGCGGGAAAGCCCCTCATCGAATGCGGCCACGGTGCGTGTGATGGATAACGGCACCAAGCTCCGCGTCATCGCGCGCAAGGGCGGCTGGGTGCAAGTCACCGATCCCGCGACCGCGGAAACCGGCTGGGTCTATTCGCGCTACGTGGCGAGCGTCGGGGCGACGGCCGGGCAGTAGGCAGCGCCCTACCACGGCCCGGCCGAAGCCGGCGAGCACAATGACGGATGGCCGGATCGCATGCTGTCACTAGTGCAAGCGGCCCCTTGTGGCCATTGACCATTACGGCGAACGGCTGACAGGGTGCATGACATGCAACATTTGGTGGGCGCCGGACGGCACTAAGAGATGGCTGCCCGAAGAGAACCTTCGCGCGCTGCATCAAATGATGCGCGAGGCGCGTTGACTAGGCAAAAAAGTGAGCCAGCAAGGCCAATATGACGAGGGCCTGAGCCGCAAAAAGCCAAATCCCCGTCACGAAGCGGCTATAGGTCCGCAGATGACTTGCGGAGTTGAGATCGGCCGGGTCTTTGAATGTCGCAACCATCGTCGGAACCCCCTTACACACGAACAATGCTTGAAGGGAAGAGGGGTTCCCCGAATGGCCCGGTCGTTCCAAATTCCGCGGCTGAGGGGCCGGCCGCGCGGAGAGCGCACAGGCCGCGCGGCAAAACCGCTTAAGCCGCCAGCAGTTCATCAATTTGCCGTTTGGCTTCGCCAACGGCCTCCGCGTCACGCGGAGCTGTCAACATGAACTGGCAGACGGGCAGGACCGGCAGCTCGGGAACCAGCGGGAGCACGGTCAAACTCCACCGATCATCCGTGCCGACGAGCCGGATGCTGTAGCCCCGATATGCGACCGCGCCAATTCGCATCGGAAAACAACTCCGCATCACGGCGAACGTTCGATTGCCATTTTGTGGAGCTGTTGCGGATTTACCCCGGAACCCTGAATCGCCAACCGCGTTACCTCAGCAGCGTGTCGGCGGAGCGCGTCCCGGCTTTCCCCAGTCTGGGGGATTACCGGCACCGTTTAGGGAGGCTCAGTAGCCACTCTCGGAGCCCGGCGCCCCTTCACGCCGGGCTTCTTCGTTGTGACTTTCCTGTAACAAACAGCCGCTAACCTCACCTGCGTTACCTGATGATTTGCCAGCCCCGGTGGTCGAGCCCGCCGGGGCTTTTTTCTCGTGGGGGACGCGAAATGGCATTCAGACTGGTGCATGCGCGCTACGACCGCGAAACCGAACGACCTATGTCGAGTTGCGCGACGCGGATGATGACGGGGGCGAATCGTATCCACGGCCATCTTCTCCTATCGAACGGTGGCGAACCTCTCCAAGCAGGAGATCAATCGCGACGTCGTCAGGAGGGCTCGCCATGTGCTAAAAAGGGCTGCAGCAGCTATCTAGGTATCGCATGAGTGAGCCATCGGATCTTCAAGTCGAAGTGCGCGACCGCGACATCGTCGTCACGGCGCCCGGCACTCCCCATCAGGTGACATACCGCAAGTACCTGCACGCTCCGGTCCTGGTCGCGACCAACTCGATGCGCGACGACCCCGACCGCCATCGAGCGCGGTTCCTCATCCACGCTTGGAAGGCCGCCTACGCCGAAGCCAAGAATCGCGGCTGGCTGTAGCGGTAAACGGCGTCCCTACCCTGACGCGTCCGACCGCGTTCGCCTAGCGGGGCTTGGTCTTGCGCTTCCTTTGCCCGAATTTGCTGGGAGGGCTCGGGGGCTTCTTGGCGCTCGGCCGGCGCTTGGCCGCAGGCTTGGTCTTGCCGTCCCCGAGGACAAAGCTGAGAACGCGCTCGACCACGTGGCCCTTGGTCATCTCATCGTTGTGCGCCGACATCCTGTGGATAATCCTGTTCGTCGTCCGAATGGAAAAACTTGCAGCCTTCGCTATGGCGCGGCATCCGGCGCCTTGCCGCTCATGAAACCGGTAGAGACGTTGGCGACGGGCTGGTCCGTCCCCTCCAACTTGATGATCTTGGTCTGGTCCTTGGCGGCATCAACCGCCTGCTTCAAATCCACCATGTGGATCGTCTGGTCCGTGCGGGTCCGGAAGTACCAGCGCAGATTCTTGAGGTCGGCGACGCTCGTCCATTCCGTCACCTCGTCCACCGGCTCGCCCATGGCCGAGTTCTGCACCGAGCCCTCCGGGATGTCGAACTGGTTCAAGATGTGAAAGGCTTCGAGCACCGCGTCGTCCGCGTTGGCGGTGGGCGCCGCCGCCTGGCTGTAAATCGCCGCGCGTACGAAGCGCGAAGGCGGCGTGAAGTCACCGGGCATGCCGTGGAGCCCCGAGCCGGAGCCGAAGGCAGGAAGCGTGACAGGGCCAAGTTTGGCGGAGTCCACGTCCTTGACCGAAAGACTGATGTAGTTCTGCAGATTGGTCATGTGCCAATCGTAGGTGGGCGCGTTGGTCATCACGCCGAGCGGTGCGTCATGGGCCTTGAGCGTGCCGTCGACGGGCTCGACCACGATCGACTTGCCGCTTCGGTCCTGAATGAAGAAATGCGCGCCGGCCACCGCGCCGGCCGGGCTGCCGAGGCCCGGCGCCGGGGTCGGCACGATCACGATGTCCTTCACCCCCTGCCTCACCTCATCGACGGTGGCGAAATTGGCGAGCACCCAGACCCCGAACTCCTGCGGCGCGATGGCGTGCTTAGCGTTCTCCGGCGTCACGGGCGTGTAGCTCGCATAGCCCGGGAAGTAGAAGAGGCCGACGGAAAGGCCCTGATCGTTCAGCCCATCGAGGATGACCGGAAGATCGAGCGCGTTGGCGCCGACAAAAGCGTAGCGACTCGTGAACGTGAGCCCCTTGCCGCCGTCGGGCAGCGTACCGCTGATCTCGCGGCCGGCCGGGACGACGAGCACGTTCGACCGCATCGGGAAGCCGAATTCGAGCGTGCGGCCGCGGATAGCGGCGCCGTCGGCGGCCTTGAGGCTGATGCCGGTGCAAGCGGAGCTGGGCGTGGTTGCGAGGGTGAGAGCACCAATGAGGGTGACGATACCGAGGCGGTAAAACATGGATGACCTCCTCCAAGGAAATTCCGCGCGAGGCTGCCACGCGCGCGTGAAGGCCGCCTTAAGCATGCGGGGCGAGATCGCCGCGTCGTTAAGCGCTGGTAGCGTGGCTCCGCAAAATTTTCAGCAGTTCCGGATGGAGTTCAGGCCGTGGCGACATTGAATAGCGAGCCGATGCCGTAAGTGGCGGCGGCGGCGATGGCGCCGATCAGGAGCATGCGCAGGCCGCCCCACAGCGCGCTTTTGCCTGAGAAGAGGCTGAGCACGGCGCCGATCGCGAGCAGCGCGACGCCGGAAATGCTGGAGGCGATCAGGATGCCGTTGGCGCTGAGTCCAAAGAGGTAGGGGATGAGGGGGAGGGTGGCGCCGATGGCAAAGGCAACGAAGGACGAAAGCGCGGCGCCAATGGGCGAGCCGAGATCGTCAGGGTTGAGCCCCAGCTCCTCGCGGGCGAGCGTATCCAGCGCCTTTTCCGGATTGGCGATGAGGCGCTTGGAAATGGCGCGCGCCTGTTTGAGGGGAATGCCGCGCGCCGCGTAGATGAGGGCGAGCTCCTCGGCCTCCTCTGCGGGATAGCGCTCGAGCTCGTCCTTCTCTTGCGCGATCTGATGCTCGAACATCTCCCGCTGCGAGAGCATAGAGATGAACTCGCCGGCCGCCATGGAGAAGGCCCCGGCCAGCAGTCCCGCGACGCCGGTGAGCAGAATGACGTCAGGCGCGGCGGCGGCGCCCGCAACGCCCATCACAAGACAGGTGTTGGAGACCAGCCCGTCATTCACGCCGAACACCGCCGCCCGCAGCGTCCCGCCGCCGAGGCCGCGATGACGGCGGCCGACTTCCTCGACCGAGGTCGGCATGACGTGGCCGGGCGGCCCGGCCGGTCCGCGATAGACGGAGATGCCACGCACTTTCGAGGCCGAGAGAATGGGGCCCATGGCGCGCGCCCCGAACACGCCGATGAGCCACACGGTGAGGCGGGATCTCGGGCCAGGTGCAAAGGCCGGGATCTCGGGCAGTTCCTCGGCGAGAATCGCCGCCTGGTCCTCGGCCGCCTGCGCCATCTCGCGAAACAGGACGGCCTTGCCGGGATCGGACTCGGCAGCAGCGACCGCGCCGGACAAATAGGCCGCGGTCTTCTCGGAGTGCCAGCGGGTAAACGCGTCTTGCATCTTTAACGACTCAGCCGCTTGCGCACTTCAGAGCAAGTTCACCTTACCGGTGGCGAGATCGTAGACGCCGCCGACGGCGGCGATCTTCTTGGCCGCCAAGGCGTCGGCAACGATCGGCGCATCATCGTCGAGCCGGTGGACGTTGAGCTTGACGTTCTCCTCGATCGCCGCCGCAACCAGGTCGCCCGGATGCCGCCCATGAGCCGCGATCACCGCGGGCTCGATGGACTTGACGAGATCGGGTAGATGCCCGGGCAGCTCCGCGCGCTCCATCACAAACTTCACCGCGGCACCGACGGCGCCGCAATTGGTGTGGCCGAGCACCATCAGTAGCGGCACGCCGAGGAACTTAACCGCGTATTCCAGGCTCGCGAGCCCATCCTCATTGAGGAAGTTTCCGGCGACGCGCACCACGAACACGTCGCCCGGCCCTTGATCGAAGGCGAGCCCCGGCGCCACGCGGCTATCGGAACAGCTGAGCACGGCGGCAATCGGATATTGGGCCGCGACCCGCTCGGCACGCCCGGCGGAAAAATCCTTCTCCTTCGGTGCATTGGCCGCATAGCGCCCATTGCCCTGCATCAGCCGCTCAAGCGCCGCGTCCGGGCTGATGGCATTTGGTGCGGGACCTTGTAGTACCGGCTGGTCGGCGCGGGCGCGCATGAGGGGCAGGGCGCTCGCCGCGAACAGTGCACCCGCACCCAAAATCACGCGCCGCCTGGAATATCTGGCCGTTCGCCCTTGGCATAGCTCACACATGGCATGTCCTTTTCCGATGCGTCATGCCGGACCGATTTGGTGCTTCAAGCGTCCTTGGGCTTGTAGAGCATCAGCCGATAGCAATCGAGGTTGCGGGTGAGAAACTCGTTGGCCGCTCCCCACAGATAAAGGCGGAATTTGCGATATTCGAAATCGCCGAAGGTCCGCCGCACGAAGTCCTTGTTGGACTCTAAATTCATCGCCCACTGCTTGAAGGTCAAGAAGTAGCTCCAGCGGTCGTTCTGCACCTCCATTAGCTCGAGCGTCGTGCGGGCGAGCTTGTTCAGAAGGTCGTCGAGCACGAGGAAGGAGTGGTTGCCCGGATAGATGTGGCGCACCATGAAGGTGGACAGCTCGTATTTCTTTATCCACGCGCTGCCGTCGAGGAAGACGAGTCCGCCCGGCTTCAACAGCTGGTGAAACTTCCTAAGCACGCGATCATATTGTGGCAGATGCTCGATGACGCCCATGATGACGATCGCGTCGAACCGCTCCTTCGGCTCGTATTCCAAGAAGTCGGTAAGAAGAATGTCGAAGCGATCACCGAAATTGGCGAGCTTGCTCCGGAGATAATCCTGCGACACCTCGGAAATGGTGATGCCGGTGAAGTCCACGCCCGCCTGCAGCGCATGACCGGCGAACGCGCCCCAACCCGGGCCGATCTCGAGCACCTTCTTGCCGGGAGCGAGCTCGCACTTCTCGACGGCCCAGTCGAATTTGCGCTCGAGCGCCTTCGACAGGGGCTCGTCGTCGCTTTCATACACACCCTGGCTGTAGGCGGGAAAGACGGGGTCGAGGAAGCTCAGGAACAGCTTGGGGTCGGCGTTGTAGTGCGACGAGATCGCCTGCTTGTTGGTATAGACCTGTCCAAACAGCAGCGGCTGAATGAAGCGCCAGGCGGTGACGAGGGGGTGGCGATCGTCGAACAGCTTCCTGAGCGCGAAGGGTTTCAGCATGTCCCCTTCGAGGTCAATGTCGCCGCGCAGATAGGCCTCGGAAATGTTGCCTTCGTCCAAGGACCTGATTGCGCGGAGCGCGCGCTCGTTGCGCAAGCCGACCTGGAACTCGGGCTCGCCCTCGCCCACCTGGCGCCGCTCGCCATCAGGCAGCTCGATGGAGAAGGGCATCGGGACGCTCCCCACGCGATTGACGAGGGCGTCGATTGTGCTAGCGGCTGAAGACATGTTGTCCCCCGAGGCTATTGAGCACGTGACTAGCGCGACCGGTTGCGCGATGCAATCACGCCGTTGACTTTGCGCTCAATTGTGCCCGGTCGACGCCAAGGAACCGACCCGGTTGTTGTTGCCAATGCGCCCACTTATGATCGGCTCCTCATTCTTTGGGTTCTAGTAGGGGTGAAGCATGTTCGGTTCCAGACACGGCTCGTGGCTCGCGGCGGCGGCGGTTTTCGGTGGGTTGCTTTGCCTGGCAGGGCGGGAGGCAAAGGCCCTGTATGACGTCAAGCCAGACGAGATTCCTGGTAAGCCCGGAAGCATCATCCGCATTTGGCCGCTCGAAGGCGGCGGTGCCGGGGTTGTGGGCAAGGGCAACGCCTTCCGCGTCCTCTACCGCTCGACTGGGCTGAATGGTGAGCCGATCGCCGTCTCGGGCGCGATCTTCATTCCGGCTGGAGCGGCGCCCGCAGGCGGCCGCAACGTGATCGCCTGGGCGCATCCCACGTCAGGTGTGATGCCGCCTTGCGCGCCATCACTGATGCCCGACACTGCCGGCTTGATCTGGGGTTTGGGCGCGATGCTGGCCAACGGTTATGTGGTTACGGCCACCGATTATCCCGGCCTCGGCACCGACGGTATTCATCCCTATCTGATTGGCGAGAGCGAGGGCCGGGCGGTGCTCGATTCGGTGCGCGCTGCCCGCGACTTGCCGGATGCGGGAGCGAGCGGACGCTTCGCCGTCTGGGGCCACAGCCAAGGCGGCCATGCTGCGCTCTATACCGGCGAGCTTGCTGCCCGCTACGCGCCGGATCTCGAGCTCGTTGGGGTCGCCACGGCGGCACCCGCAACCTATCTCATCGAGCTGCTCGACACCGACAAGAGCAGCCCTTCGGGGAAAGACATCACCGCCTGGGCGCTGCTTTCTTGGGCAAGACTCCAAGACGTGCCGGTTACGAATCTCGTCGAGCCCGACGCCATGCCGGCCTTCGAGGAGGTCGCTAAGGACTGTATCCAGTCGCTCGCGCAGTTCGAACACATCGAAAAGGACGAGCGTCCTTTGCAGCACGAGCAGTTTCTGAAGATCAATCCAACAACGGTCGAGCCCTGGCGCGCGATGATGCTGCGCAATTCACCGGGTCAGGCGCCCGCCGGCGCGCCTGTCTTCATCGCCCAAGGCACCGCCGACACCACGGTGAGGCCGGACATCACCAAGCGCTTCGGCGAGGCGCTGTGCAAGCAGGGAGTTCGGGTGAGCTTCGTCGAGCTCCCAGGCGTGACGCACACTTTCGCCGCCCGGGACAGCGCATCCGCCGCCCTTGCCTGGATGACCGACCGCTTCCGCGGTGTACCCGCGCATTCCGACTGCGAGTAGTCGAAGCTCCCTTCCGGCAGGGGGAGGGGCGAGACAGTTTCGCGGTTTCGGCTCAGAAGATAAGCTGGCCCGCGGAAATGGCCATTATCAGAATTACGAGGAAGATCACGAGGAAGATGAAGAACAGCACCTTCGAGATCTGCGCCGCGCGCCCCCGCGACCAGCGAGATCAGCAGGCAAATGAGTGCCCATTTCAGCAGCGTCATGGTTCCCCTCCTTCTCGTGACGCGGCCCAAGGCCGCGGGTTGCCCCCTCAGCCGCGGGAGATGCGACGAGCCCAATGCTAAAGGAGACGGGCGCTTAGGCGAAGTGCGAAGGTAGCCGTGGCGGCAATAGGCGGATCTCCCGGGACCTCCCTAGCGGTCGATCTGGATCACGGTGTTCGCCGCGCCATATTGGCGGACGAGGGAGAAGAGCTCAGCCGCCGCCGCCGGATGCAGCCGCACGCAGCCGTGGGACGCGGGCCTGCCGAGATATTTGGTCTCGTAGGAGCCATGGATGGCGTAGCCACCATGGAAGAAGATCGCGTGGGGCATCGGCGAGCCGCTATAGATGGTCGAGCGGTGCCACACCGCGAGGGCCTGCGGCCGAAAGGTTCCGGTGGGGGTGTGATAGCCGGCCCTGGCCGTCGAGACCGGCCAGGAATAGCGCGGCCGTCCGTCGACATAGACGTCCATGCGCTGGCCCGCGACGCTTATCCTGGCTACGACGCCAGCTTCAGCCGGACCGGGCAAGCCCAACAGCAGCAGGCCGAAGATGGGCGCGAGCAGGGCGCAGCGCCGCAGCATGCGGGTCATGAGGCTGATCGTCATTGGCGGCGCTCCCTCGGACGCGGCTTTGCCCCCGGCAAATTCGCCCAATACGTATAGCACGCCACTGAATATCTCCTGAACGCCGCCCCACCCGGGTAGCGCTCGGGCTCTCATTGCCGCCAAGATTCGTGATAGGGTCCGCGGCCAAGCATCCGAGGGAACCGGGGCCAAGATCGATGCAGCGGCTGGCTTTGAGCCTTATGCTGATAGTGCTGTGCGGAGCCGTGGCGGCGCAGGGCGACAGCCCTGCCAAGCCGCCGGCCGGCGCGACCGCCAAGGCACCTGGGACTGCGGCCGATGCCGCCAAGAAGGCCGCGGCCAAGAAGTCCAAGCCCAAAGGGCCGCCCGCCAAGGAGCTGTTCGGCTCGGTGACGACACCAACTCCGCTCGCCGCCCGCGCCATCGGCTCCTATGCCAAGGGCTGCCTCTCCGGCGGCATCTCGCTGCCCATCAACGGGCCGGACTGGCAGGTGATGCGGCTCTCGCGCAATCGCAACTGGGGGACCCCACAGCTGCTCGATTTTCTCGAGCGGCTGGCCAGCGATGCGCGCGCGCTCGACGGGTGGCCCGGTCTGCTCGTCGGCGACATGGCCCAGCCTCGCGGGGGACCCATGATCACCGGGCATTCAAGCCATCAGATTGGGCTCGACGCCGACATCTGGCTCACGCCGATGCCCAACCGCATCTTGACGCCGCAAGAGCGCGAGGACATGAGCGCGACCTCCATGCTCAAGGACCCGTTCACTGTCGATCCCGCGCTGTGGACCCCATTGCACACGAAACTGATCAAACGCGCGGCATCCTATCCCCAGGTCTCGCGCATCTTCGTCCATCCGGCGATCAAGAAAGTACTGTGCGAGCAGGCGGGCAAGGACCGGGTATGGCTCGGCAAGGTCAGGCCGTGGTGGAACCACTACTACCATTTCCATGTGCGCCTCAATTGCCCGGGAGGCATGGAGGGCTGCGAGAACCAAAAGCCGGTGACCGGCGACGATGGCTGCGGAGCCGAACTCGACAACTGGTTCAAGATGCTGCGCAAGGCGGAGATCGACGCGGCCAGGCCGACCACGCCCGGCGCCAAACCATGGGTGGGCAAACCCCCGCTCAGCCTCGGCGATCTGCCACGCGAATGCATGACGGTGTTGAATTTCGGCGGCCCGCCCACGCTCAACGCCAATGGCGAGCTACCCGCGGCGTTGAAGGCCGCCGCCAGCAATGATGCTGGTCCGCCGCCGCCGCATCTCGATGCCGCGGCGCTCCAGGCGCTGAAGACAAGCTCAGGCGCGACGCCGGGGACGGTGCCTTTGCCGGACCGGAAGCCACACTGATCGGATTATCTGCGACTGGAGCCTATTTCCGGGGCGCTGCTACCACTTGTAGCGCACGCCCACCTGGCCGCCGACGCCCTGGATGTCGTCGCCGACGGCGACGTCGAACTTGGCTGTTGGCCCCGTTGGTCACGGCCGAAATGCCGATAACGCCGGCTCCGGCTGCCGGAGGATAGGCCCGGGCGGCGGCGGATTGCCAGGTAGACAGTTGACGGCCCATGCGACGCCTGGCGTCGCCAGTGTGCCGAGCAACAGCGTGGTCGCGAGTGCGGTGCCGGCCAGGAGCGATCGGCGGTGAGCACGCGCAAGCCGCGCGCAGCACGAGCCGCGAAGGTACGGTCGACACATGGACGGCCCCCAAGCGTCCAGCCGGCTGATACGGCCGACGCAACCGCGCGCGGCATCGCGCCGCGATTCACGATAGAATAGTTAGCCGGCGCACAACTAGTGCAGATCGGCTCCGTGTTTCTTCGAAGGTCCGGCCGATGATCGGAGGGTTGCCCTCCGCCGCGTCGGGGCGGTAGCTTCCTGCGAGGTAGCAATGGTGGGGGGTCATGGAGGAGCAGAAGAACGTCTTCGGAGAGCCGCTGCGGAGTTGCTCGGAGCGGCCGCTCACGGGCTTCTATCGCACCGGCTGTTGCCACACCGGGGCCGACGATGTCGGGCTGCATACGGTCTGCGTAGAGGTCACCCCCGAATTCCTCGCCTTCTCCAAGGCCAAGGGCAACGACCTCTCCACGCCGCAGCCCGGGCACGGCTTTCCCGGCTTGAGCCCTGGCGACCGCTGGTGCCTGTGCGCGGCGCGCTGGCGGGAGGCGTTCGAGGCGGGCAAGGCGCCGCGCGTCATTCTCGGAGCGACGCACGAGGCCACGCTCGAATTGGTCGAGCTCGGCGACCTCAAGCGCTACGCCATCGATCTGGCCTGACTAAGCCTCCGTCTCCACGCCAGTGCCGATGGGGCAGGACACGCCTGTGCCGCCGAGGCCGCAATAGCCGGCGGGATTCTTGGCAAGATATTGCTGGTGGTAGCCTTCCGCGAAGTAGAACTCCGGGGCGGGCAAGATCTCCGTCGTGATCGGCCCGAGCCCGCGCGCCTTCAGCGCCTTGTCGTAGACCACTTTCGCCGCGAGCGCGGCCTCCCGCTGCTGCTCGGAGTAGACATAGATGCCGGAGCGATATTGCGTGCCCACGTCGTTGCCTTGGCGCATGCCTTGCGTCGGGTCGTGGCTCTCGAAAAACGTCTTGAGCAGCGAGGCGTAGCTCACCAGCTTCGGATCGTAGACGACGAGGACCGCCTCGGTGTGGCCGGTGCGCCCAGAGCAAACCTCCTCATAGGTGGGGTTGGGGGTCGTGCCGCCGGCATAGCCCACGGCGGTGACGAGCACGCCCGGGAGTGTCCAGAACTTCCGCTCGGCGCCCCAGAAACAGCCGAGGCCGAACAGCGCCTTCTCCGCTTCCTTGTGGTAAGGACCTTCTAGCGAGGCGCCGTTGACGAAGTGGTAGGCGGCCGTGGGGATGGCTTCCGCGCGGCCGGGCAGCGCCTCGGAAGGCTTCGGCATGGAGAGCGGTTTACGCTTCAGCGTGAACATGAGCGACCTCGTTGGTTCAAGACCTCTCGGCCCTGATTACCTTAGTTGATGAACACCTCGATCGGGCGGCGTTTCCGGCCGACCCAATAAAGCGCCGCCCCAATCAGGCCGAATACGACCCACGCCGGCGCCTGCAGGATGGTGGTGATCACGGGGTTCCATAGCACGGGCGCAACGTTCGTCTCGACCGCAGTCTTGGCCGCTTCGAAGCTAGACTGGCTCAAGCTCGCCCATTGTTGGCCGAGCGGCGTGATCACGAGCTGGCCGCCGCCGGCCAAGCTTTTGGTCGCGTCGACCACCGCCGCCACCATGGCGAGCAACAGGAAACAAACGCCAAGAATGCGCAAAAAGATGAGCATAGCCGGAACGACCAGGTTGTGACTAAAGCTTACATAGGCGATCGCGCCGTCACGTTCAATTCACGGCTGCTCCGGGGGCGCGTGAACAGCAAACTGCGGTGCGGACACTTACTTGAACGGCAAGGTCGCTCCGCTATAGTGCGGCCTCTTTTTCACGCATCAGGAGGGGTGGCCGAGTGGTCGAAGGCGCACGCCTGGAAAGTGTGTAGGCGGGTAACCGTCTCGAGGGTTCGAATCCCTCCCCCTCCGCCAGTTTGACCCCGTTAACGGTCGGTATACACGGCGTCACATTGGACGAAGCGTTGGCCAAGATCGAGCAAAACATAAGGGGGCTTCGCCGCGTAACAATTCAGGCACCCCCGAATAGTTGAGCTTGGCGATGAGTTTGGGCTCCCGGTGTCGCTTCAGGTACACCACCCTGTAGGTCGTGCCAGGCCGTCATTTGGCCCTGCGCGGACGCTGTCCTAAACGATCCAGCCCAACTCACGCGCCTTTTCATCGGCGATCTTTCGTGCGCGCACCAGGAACTGCAGCCGCGTGATTGGGCCTTTCTGCTCTCTTTGAAAATAATCGAGCCTTGGCACGAGCCGGTCGCGATTTGGCTTCTGGTACACCACCCGGAGGCTAGTGCCCGGCATGGTGATAAGGAGATCTTGGTCGCGTAGTTCGACATGGAGCTGGTGCATCCTGCCGAGCGTGAGCCACGAGAGTTAACGCGTTACTAACGTGGTGTACTATGTCTGCTACTGCTCCCAAGCAGACCGTGGTTTCATCTTCCAATTCGCGGTTCTCAGGGTGCGAGCTGCGTCTGCTCCCTCCGCAAGCCGGACTTCGGTGGGCTTGCGAGAAACGGACAGTTACTTCGTGCGCCCTGCGCGACCGACCGCTACCGCCAGAACAAGCGGCGTAAAGATCATGACGCCACCCATGACGAACGCGAACGCCATAGCGATCGGATCGGGCTGGCCACGGATGAGCATGAAAAGTCCGAATGTGTCAGTGAGGAGGATGAGACTGGCGATGCCAATGCCGATCCCAGCGCCGAGAACCACGTTGTGGAGCAGGAACTGAATAAATGAGTCTTGCGGGGGCTGCCGGCCAATTTGGGCTGCCATAAGCGAGAGCTGAGTCTTCGTCATAGGGTGGGTCATAGTGGATGTCCTCTTGAGTTCCGCTGCTCAAGACCATCTTGAGCTCGAAGCGTAGGAGGATCATGGCGCGTCGCCCAGATTTGCGCTGTGGCATTTGCCACACCGTATTCACGGATTCACATTTTCGATTGCATCTGACATGTGGGCGCTTCAGCGGCGCGGTTTTCACCTAAACTCAACTCAGCGCCGCGCCCCTCCAGGCGTCCGGTGGTGCTCTGGTGCCTTAGAAACAAAAAGGCCCGCCGGATGGGCGGGCTCTTTTAGGGAGTGAAGCTTCGGATCGCCGGCTTAAGAGGTCCAATCGGCACCGGGGGGGATTGGCGACAATTTAAAATGGTGGCCGTGGGGTTGGTAAGCACTGGCCGCGCTTGGCGTGTCGGGTGTTGCGAAGGCAAGGGAGGTGACAATCCAAGCTGCTGCGATGCTGACCAGCGTGGTGCCGAGCGTGCTGCTCACAAACAGGCGAGGAAGCCCCGGGTTTTGCTTGGAATGGGTCATGGCAAATCTCCTCGAGTTATGTTCGTTCGGGAGCTTCCCTCAAGCGACCATCGGCGCAAATGCGTGGGCGGTCATGATCCAGACACTGGCGAGGCTGACGAGGGTTCCAAGCGTGCTGCACACGAGCACGTACGGAAAGCTGTTGTCTTGCTTTGTTGAAAACTTTGTCATAGCGGGTCCTCCAAGTTCGCCGCTCAAGACCATCTTGAGCATTGGAGAATCATACCGCTCCGCCCGGATTCCCGCTGTGAGATTTGCCACACCACAGAATTCTTCTGGTGCTCTGCGCATCCCCCCCTTGGGCACTCGCGATGACAGCGCAACGTGATTTGGTCCGCTGAAGGGTCAGTAGTTGAAGCCGCAATAGCCTACCAAGATGTTCTGCTTCGAGCCCTAGCCTGACATTAAGTGCCGCTAAGCGCCCCGATTGAATTGCTGGCCGATCGTAGTACCATCTAGCGACCTGGGGGTCATCGGCTCCAGGCGATGGGCCGTTCGAGTTTCGCGTGCGCGATGCCCGTGGCAAGGTCATCCCGGGCAACGACAATGTCGGCCACAATTACGGCACGGCCAGCATGACCGAGCAGGAGCGTCGGGCACTGGTTGAATACCTCAAGACGCTGTGAGCGGTGCGAACATGCCGTTAGCGCGCCAGTCCGCCGGTCATGTGCCTGGGGCGCAAGTTAACACAAGATGTCGGTGTTGCGCGGCAGCAATGCTGACCTTGAGTTTGTGGGGCGTCGCCAATGACGGACGCTGGCCTCAGCAATATTAGCCCCTACCTACCCGGCGCGTTGTCCGAATGGTCGTCCTGTGCCGAAGCAGCGCGTCCGCTTCCCTCGATTGAACATTTCGAGGGTGTTTTCTTAGTCGTCGATATCTCGGGCTTCACCAGACTTACTGGCCGTCTCTCTCGCCAAGGCGGAGCCGGTGTCGAGCGCATTAGCCAGATTCTGACTGACTTCTTCAGCGATTTGGTGGCTTTGGTCGAGGCAGAAGGTGGGGTTGTTTTCAGCTTTGAAGGCGATGCGCTGCTGGCAGGCTGGCGTCGGGACGTAGATGCCCTGTCATCATTGTTGCTGCGTTGTTGCGGCTGCGCCCTAGCGATCCAGCGGCGATTTAAACATTGGAAGGCCGACGATCAAAAACTGCAGACGCGCATGTCGATAGGAGCCGGTGAAATCCAGTTCATGCACCTCGGTGATGACGCGCGGCGATGTCATCTTCTGCCGGCCGGTGAGGCTGTAGAACAGGCCACATCGGTGATCGTCTCTGCCGATGCGGACGAAATTCTAGTCTCGCGCGAAGCCTGGCAACTCATTCATGAGTTCTGTGAAGCAGAACCTCACAAAGATGGTTCCGTGCGACTTCTCCAAGTCAATGCCGAGCTACCACCCAACATTTCAACACAGTCCTCGGTCATCCCATCACGTGATCTTAGCAATTATCTGCCCAGAGCGCTGCGGGCCGGCCTGAACTCCTTATTGCCGGACTGGGTCGGCGAGCTAAGAATTGTAACTGTTGGCTTCTTGAAAATCCCATTCCGAGCGAAGCCTTTGGGCTTGATGGATCTCAACCAGATATTTTTGAGCGTTGAGCGGAATATTGATGACTATGGTGGAGAAATTCTGGAGGTCTGCGCTAATTCGTATGGCCTAGAGGTCCTTTACGTCTTTGGACTCCCAACCCAAGGACGCGAGCATATTGGTCAACGAGCCACTCTAGCTACTATGAATATCAGCGCAGAACTCGGTGGCGAAGGTCTTAATGTCTCGGCTGGCATAGCCACGGGCCAAGTCTTTTGCGGTCCCGTCGGTCCCAAACATCGTCGCCAATATTCTGTAGTGGGTGCGGCTGTGTATCTCGCTTCGCGAATATCAAGTGTAGCCGCGGGCCGCATTCTGGTTGATGAGGCGACGGCACTGCGCACCTCGCGAGTCATTCGCTTTGGTGGGCCCTGGCCACTTCATCTCGCCGGCATAAGAGATTCGGTGAAAAGCTTCGTGCCGATTGGCACCATCGATGGCTCCGAGCGCCTGCGTTCTCAGGAATTTATCAACCGCAGGCGCGAGATCGAGATATTGAACACACTACTTCGGCAGACTGCCGGTGGCAGTACGGAGGTTGTGCTCATCGACGGCGAACCTGGAATGGGAAAAACGGCTCTCGTGTCCGCCTTTGCCGACGGGTGTGCTCAGGCAGGGGTACGAATATTGGAAAATACCGCCGATGCCCTTGATCAGGTTACGCCTTACTTTGCATGGCGCGCAAGCATTCTCCAATGCCTCGATTTAGACGCATCCGTGCACAAGGCGAGCGAAACGGTGGAAGCTATCCAACGACAATTAGCGAAAAATAGTGAATTCGCAAATGTAGCCCCGCTTCTAAGTGACGTTCTGGACATCACACTACCCGACAACTGGATTACGTCGAACATGGCCCGGGACGTCCGCGCTGACAATCTCAGGCGTCTGTTAGTTTGGATCGTCACCCAACGACTGGCGTGCGGACAGGCTCTTATCATCCTTGAAGACATTCAGTGGGTGGACGAAAGCTCATGGGCACTGCTGATCGACATCATTCGCGCGGCTCCGCCAGTGCTTATCATTCTTTCGTGCCGAAACGTTCACGACGTCCAACCTCTAGTCCATCGATTGGCGGTTCAGGGGATTGGCTATCGAAGACTCCCGCTTCGTCGGCTTTCTAAGAGGCACACCGTTGACCTCGCGTGCAAGCGCCTGAATCGTCAGCGCATTTCTGAATGGCTCGCTCAGCTAATCTCGGACACCACCGAGGGGAATCCATTTTTCGTAGATGAAATTTGTCACGTCATAAACCAAGAAAAACGGCTATCACCCACGACGACTGACCCCATAGATCGAGATTATGCGGCCACGCTTCCGAAGGCTCTCGAGACTGCCGTCCTAAGCCGCATCGACCATCTATCGACAAATGACCAACTGGTTGTGAAGCTTGCATCCGTTATTGGCACGACCTTCCAGCTCAACCTGCTCAGAGCCGTAGCGCCGAGTGGACTAAGCGTTGCGAGTTCAATTGAGAGGATGCTCGCCCATCAGCTGTTGAAACCATTGCCGGGCAGTGTCGATGGGTACGCGTTTCGACACCGCATCATTAGGGATCTTGTGTATGAGAGTCTGCTCACCGGGCAAAAGCGGGAGACCCACTCCACTCTTGCGCAACGTCTCGAAGCCGATTCCAGCAGTGCCGATTCTGTACGGTTGCCGCTTATTTTGCACCACTGGCGCTGCGCTGATAGCCCCAAGAAGGTAATCGCGTACCTTGATCAAGTCGCCGCCTTAAGGCTGAGACAATTCGACAACGCGACGGCGATCAAGCTGTTGAACGAATGTCTGGCACTTGCACGCGAGCATGAAATTGAGCTCGACAACGAAAGGGGGGCCGTCTGTCACCTCTTGCTTGGAGAGGCTTATGTTGGCAGCGGGCTGATGGCCGCAGCTCGAACAAGCTATGGGGTAGGCTTGTCTTTACTTGGCCAGGCGCTGCCAAAGACCAGAGCCGGACTGATGGTAAGCCTCTTCTGGCAAGCCCTGAGGCAATGCTGGACGCGACTGATAGGTGCACCCTCAACTGAGACGGCAGTATCACTCTCGCAGAGCAAGGAGTTTCAGCAGGGTCTCCACACCGCAGCGCAAGCATATGAGGGTCTGACGCGAATTTATTATCTCGCCGGCGATAAGTTACGGCTGCTGCATGCAATTCTTAAAGCGACCAACTTAGCAGAAGGCCTCCGCGAGTGCACGCCGGCGTTGGCCATGAACTATGCGACCCTGGGCGCGATCTGTGGCGTCATTCCCTTGAGACGACACGCCGAACACTACTTTCGCCGCGGCTCCGAACTCGCCAAGCTCTACAATGAGCCAAATGTCTCCGCTATCCTGCACCTGACGGGAGGCCTTTACCGAACCAGCATTGCTGATTGGGCTCAGGCAAAAACCGATTTCCTTGCCGGCTTAGATGTCGCCAACGCGATAGGCGATAAGCGACGATGGTGCGAGCTGGCCATAAGCTTAGAAACTATCTCTGGCCCTTGGTTGCTAACGCCAGCTTTCTGCGGCATCCAAGCTTGGGACGTACTGGTAAATGAGATAGACAAAATTGGGCGGGACCGCCAAGACTCCTTTGTACTGGGATGCGCCGTATTGGGAGGCCTTCGGGGAAATCGGATCCTCGGTCGATCAGCGCAAACGCAAGATCGCATCGAAGCAGTGAAAGAAATTCTGCGTCGGGATGAATATGAGCTGGAGCTCATTCACAGGGTGGAAGGCTGTGCCCACCTGGCTAGCGTGGAATTTGAGCAAGGGCACGTCGAGGCAGGAGACGAATGGCTAAAAAGATGTGAGCCCATATTGGCCGGCCTAAATCCCGGCATGAAGGTACGCACGTTGCCCGCGCTCACATTCCTGTTCGATGCCTGCATGCAACGCAATGCTTTGACAAGGTCCGAAAGGCGAGATTCACGAAGGCGAGATTCACGTGAACTCGAACTAGCTTCGCGAGTGTTGGCCAAGCTTAACCACTTTGCGCGAATTTATCCCATTGGACAGCCCGAGAAATTGCGGTGCCAGGGCGACCTTTGCGCAATGACCGGCCGTCTCGGGAAGGCTGTCAAACTTTGGCAAGATAGCTGGCACCGAGCGGCCCGATCGAAAATGGCGTTAGCCGCGTTGCGCGCAGCCGAGCGGTTGAAGTGCACCGGCCATGGCCACATTTTTTTCGGGCAAGCCACAGCGAATCTGCTGGGCATGTTCGATGAGCATTCAGATGACCTGAGAACAATCGCTGAGCACGTGGCCCGCAGTGACGGAAGTGACCGACTATCTTTCAGAGGATGAGGCCTTTACCCATCTGGACCATTAATCTCGACTACCGCATTATGTGGGCGCAGCATCACTTCAAAGTAGCCGCGGAGGCCGGTCCAAACTTGACCTTTACGCTAACGGAGACGATGTCAACATCCTGCTGTGCCGTCGCCAAAAGTCGAATTTGACCTAATCCTGGAATTGCCGAGGTTCGGTTAATCGAGCCGTCTTCAAAAAAAACGTGGCTATAGCCTAGGTCCACGCTAGTCATTGCGTTCCAATTATACGCTGCGCCAAAGCTGAGCCAGATCCGATTAGTGTCAGGATCGCGCGCGGTGCGCTCGGCTGCATTTTGGATTGGCGATTCCTCGTAGGCTACGCCGGAGCGAAGTAGAGTCCGATCGTTGAGCGCAAACTCCGCCCCCCCTGAGAAGAACCAACCATCATGCCAGTTGAGTGGCAAGACGGTTATTGGGCTGCCAGCTGTCGCACCCAGGTTAGGATTACTCGTGCGCGCATTGATGGCCACCTGATTGAGCTCGCTCCAGTTGGTCCATTCTACCGTGCCGAGCAATGTCAGTCTCTCGCTTATCGATTGGCGAACACTCGCTGTTGCGATCTCAGGCGTCTCCAAATTAACGGCTGTTCTAGCGCCGCCCAAAGCCCCCATGCCTGCAACAAAGATGTGACCGTCGAGATTGTGGTCAATTGACGAGCGAAATCCTGAGCCGATCTCGGTTCCGCTCCAGGGATGCCATAGGACTCCCAGCGTGTAGCCGAAACCAAAGTCGTCCCCCTTGGTCACTATGTTCGGACTGGGTGCTTGGAGATCACTTACCACGGTTAGAGGACTGCCTATCACCGGAAAGGCTGACTTTAACTCAGCCTTCGCAAACTCAATCTGAGCACCCGCAGCCACCACGAAGTTTGGCGTCACCCGATATGAAGCAACCGGATTAAAATCGTACGTTCGGAGCTTTGATGTCTCTGCCTCGTATTTACCAGCCCAATTTTCATTATCAGGTTCAGTGACCAAACCAAACGGTCCATTAAATCCAAACCCAACCGACAGTCTTTCATTGATAGGCATAGCTCCATACATCGCTGGAACTATTGCCGGGTCAGCAAGCTCGCCACTATTGGAGTCAAGGGACGACAGTGGCACGCTCGATCCAAAAAGCGGTTGCAGTAAGGGAACTGGTTCCAGCGACGCCGATCCTGTGAGGTGACTATTCGGCAGAATGACAGCCCCATCCGCCTCCGCCTCGATCCCTCGCGCTAGCGAAACGCCTGCAGGATTCCAAAAGATGGAGCTCAGATCTCCTCCTGCCGCGATCCCAGCGAACGCCGTCCCCAAGCCCGATGCGGATTGTTCACGTATTGCGAAACCACCTGCTTCCGCGGCACTGCTCGCAAACATGGACCCGATCGCGACGACTGCGATCACGCTGCGCGAACAGGTTGTTCCTGGCATTCCTCCGGCCCTCCACCCCAAACCGCACCGAGGCCGACAAAAATTATAGCATCAAAACATGCCAAATTTACGCTTACGACGAATTTGGTGAAGTCATGTTGCAATTTTGCCGACTTGTTGGAAATCGGGTTTTTAAGGCGACCTCAAAGTCTTGGGGGCGCCTAAATCTTCAGCCTCGGTATTCGGACCCCCTTGAACTCTGACCTGCATTTGCTTCGGCGCGTAGGGCTGTAGCCATTGTGCTAATCCCCCGCGATCGTCGGTAATCTCAATGGGCTCAAAGTACCTCCTCCAGTCTTCGGTTGTTATGTCTTTGGGGTGCTCGGAATATTGCGGATCAAGGACATCCTCTCCTGCGAGATAGCTACGGCGAGGAGACGGATATCCGCGCGACCAGATGAAGGCACGAAGGTTACTGGCTACAATTACGTACCACTGCACTAGGTTGAAGGTGCGTGCGTTCCAAATTCGTCTAAGGGTCGAGAGTAGCACGCGCCTTCGGTTGACCAATAACCAAGGGCGCCGAGTGAATGCCTCCACGAAGCTGGCCACGCTATTGGGCGAGTCCGCTAGCTGCGAATAGGCAATCGTCTCGCCATCAAGGTCGCGCAGGCGAAGATTGGGGGCGAGGGCTGCATTTTGAATGTCTTCCCAAAAGGATGCTGTTCCGGCCAGTGGCAAGATGAGGCTGAAAAAGGTGGGGAATGGCAGGCCTCTAGTGGCTTCGAAGAGAGCGATCTGTGCCTTCATGTTGCTGACTGTGTGAGATCGCGGGTCAAACAGGTATCCATATAGGATGCAAATCCCCCGGCTTTCCGCGAACAAGATATCGTCGATGATGTTGCTGCGGCGAGAAAGGTTCTGCTTCTTGTTGAAGCGGCGAAGCAGGTCGCGGTCTAACGACTCTAGCCCAATAAAAATGACGCGACACTTCGCAACGGCGAGGCGATTGATCAGGTCATGATCGTGTAGCACATCTTGAGTCACCATCGCTCCCCAGGCGCGAACTTTGCTGTGAGTACTCACTAAGTCAGCAATCTCAAGCATTCTCTCCCGGTCATCCGAGAAGTTATTGTCCACGAAGAAAATCATCGGGTACCAACGCCGCAAGCTGAACAAAGGACTGGATGCGATTGCGGAATCGATGGCGGCGGAAACGTGAGACTGGGAGTAACTCGAGTGACGAGCTCCTTCCGCGGGTATGGCGCAAAAGCTGCAACGGAAGTTGCAGCCGCGCGAACTCTCAACAAGATGCAGTTGCGGGTTGATGCCATTCCTTGGGAACAGGCTGTAGTCAACTGCGTAGTTGGTGATCCGGGTCTGGGGCGAGCGATAGATCGGCTTTACTGTGCCGCAAAGATAATCGGCCACAACCTCAGGGATGCTGTCGACCCCACCCGCACAAACCGAATCGAAAAAACCAGCGGCAAATTCGGGGAACAAAGTGCAGATGCTTCCACCGGCAATAACTACGGCGCCGAGCCTCCGGAAATGATAGGAAAGCTGACGCATTCGATCGAAATCCGCCTGTAAGCCGGTCAAAACGACCAATTCGTAAGGCTTGGCGCAGCGCGTATCGTAAGGGCCGTGCCAATCCTCGTGGTACAGGCGCACGTCAAAGTAGTGCTGATCGATCAGTGATGCTATGTGTAGGCCAGTAATCGGCTGTAAATAGTGGCGTGATCGCCGCTGAGTTCGGCCAGGGCGCAGGTGGGTGCAAATGACGAGCGCGCTCCGCCGGCTCGTTGCCAAGTCAAAGCGTTTTACCTCGTGCTGCATGCCCCGCCTCGCTAGCGCATACGCATGCTGAACTAGAGCCAAGATCTTGGATTGAGAAACTCCTCCTCTGTGGTTAGGAGTTTCTCCGCCAAGCTGAAATGCACACGAGTCCCGAAAGCGATTTGTCTGCCAGCGAATTGCTGGCTAACCTGTCCAAGCGCGAGCAAAGTCCATTGAGCAAGTCCAGCTACAGAGCTCTTGCAAGAAACCCCGCGACGCGCCCATCATGAATGAGAGGCTCCAGTAAGGAATGGGACTTTGACGATGATTGATCCCTATAAGACAGATGTCAAATTCGCAACCAGTTACCGGCTCCAGCCGCGCATCGACGAGTTCGTCCGTAGATTCGATAATAACAAAAAGAGTGTCATCCTGCTAGTGGGCGGAGCAGCGTCGCAGCTACTCCGTGCGGATCAAAGATTTGATGATGTAGCAACTCCCAGTCAATATTTCTTCGATCCGGTGTGGATCGAC
Source organism: uncultured Alphaproteobacteria bacterium (assembly GCA_963741155.1). Classification (GTDB taxonomy): domain Bacteria; phylum Pseudomonadota; class Alphaproteobacteria; order Rhizobiales; family Methyloligellaceae; genus Methyloceanibacter. Next base: position 250,164 of record CAVUHA010000004.1, read on the forward strand.
ATAGGAATAACCATGGGGGACGCAAAAGCGCTCGAAATCAATCGGACTGACGACCGAGACCAAGACGCACAAATCATCGTGGCAGACGGTGACATACAATTCTACCTTGGGAAGCTGCGACCGTACAAAAAGGCGATGAAATTTTTCACTGACGAATTTAATGCATTGTTGCTCGGCTGGGATTGGCGACGAAATATCCAAACTGCTGTCGATATGCTGAACGATGTCATGACGGAAATCCTATCGCGCACGGGCGCAGACAAAAAACCGCGAGTAATGCAAAATATTTTCATCGTAGGTCACAGCATGGGAGGCATGGTCGCAAAACTATACTTCACACAACATTCACAAATATGCCGACAATTAGGAGGAATGATCTCAGTAGGAACACCATTTTACGGTCATATTAACGAGTTGCAGAGAATATATGAAGGGGTGAAGGAGCTTAATCAATACTATCCTGCTAGAAAAACGGCTAAAATATATTCTTCTCTCACCGGGTTATATAGTCTACTTCCAATAGATTATAAAACCTATGAACGTGATGGGAGGACTCTCGACTTGACAGCCTATCCCGTTACAGACGGACACGGAACCCCTGCGGATCCCTTCCACAAAACAAGACCCATATATCCTGAGTGGTTTCGGGACGAAGAATTGCCTGCAGCACTTTTGCTTCGCGGCGATTTAGCAAGCCCGTTGCCTAGCGACTTAAGCAAGGCGGTGTTTCATCTTCGTACCGTGAAAGTCAATCCTCCAACGCCGGTGGCCGCGACATGGAGACAGGACCGCTACAATCCAGATACCTCAGGATCCCCCGTAGAGATTCAAATGGGAAAAGGCGACGAAACAATACCTGAGTGGTCGTCGCGATTGGCGTCAACTCCCCCGGAAAACGTCCATCATTGGGACAAAGGAGAGCATTCGACTTTGATGGAACAAGACTTCGTGCTGAGGAAAATTTTTGACATTGTCACTAACGGTAAGTGGAGTATGACGGAAATAGAATTCAAGGAAAAATACGGTCAGAATCCGGAAGTTGCTACCACGGAAGAACTGGAAACGTTTCGACAGGATTTTAAGGGTGGAGAGATACGTACGAAATTTGCATGGCGGATCCTGCAGAATACCTTGATGTGACCTGCACATCGGGAAGACCGCGCATATCGCGGATTTCTTTTGGCGTGATGAATTCTCACGCGCCTCCAGATTTGGCGATGCCTTATTGGCCCACGTTCCATTTTCCGAAAAACCCTCGTGGGCTGATCATCTCGTTCTAGTCCCTAAGCAAGCCACGCAGCAAACTTGATAGTAATTCAAGTTTGGTCTTTGCCTGCAAACGCCGCACGTGGGTCGCCGGTCTAAGCCCGAGCCGTGGCGGAGGGAATCGACCGAACTCGCTCGCAGCTCCAGCGGACCACGCGAGGTCTACTGGCGGCCGAAAGGCCTCAGTCTGGGGCCCACCCCTGCCGCGAGCCCGATTAAACCTCCTGGACTCCCTTGCGGTTAGCAGGGTTGATCCGGGGGTCGACACTGAGGTGGGCCAGAAAACATAGTTATTACAGCACGATTTGTCGGGCTCCCCCTCCGCCATGTTTTGCGATCACGCGATAACCCCCGCAGGTGTCATCCGTGTCACATGCAAAAGACGATCCAGCTCCGTCAGCGTTTTCAAGAGATGCGCAAGTGAGGGCGTCCGCCTTTGTGGCCGGCGCCCTTGCGTCACCTAGACTCCTTCAAGCACGTTACCGGCAACGAGCACCAGGTAGCCGATTAGCAGGATCAAGAAACCGCTGTGGACGCGCGGAAGATCGACATGAGCGTAGTGGATGATCACGGCGACGACGGCCACGGCGACAGAGATGTAGAAGGTTATGTGTTTGGGTGGTGTGAGCCTAAGCATTGTGGTGTTCCCCCCTGCAAAAGCCCCTAAGCGGGCGCGGGGGGATTTTAGCCTCAAACGCGTGAAATGTGATGCGACGAAATCGGTCAGGGCACAGCGGCAGTGTGGCTGCCCGGTCGCGGGGCAGACCCGCTTGCAAACGCTGCCCGTGATCCCGAGCGAAAATCGTCCCGCCGACGTTTGAGCTCGCGATAGCCGCGTTCGACCATTGCAGCAAGCGCGAGGCTCGGCGAGCGGCGCTCGACCGACACCAACAGGTCGATGGTCGTCCGGCGGCCAGACCAGAGCTGGCCCATGAACCCGCCCTCCGGCGAGCAGGAGTCGATCGCATCGATCCGGCGCTTCCGAGCCATTCCATGCAGCGCCGGGTGCGAGGGTGCCGGGCACGGTTTGTGATGCACCCGGGCCACCAAGCGCTTTAGGCTTCGTTCAGCCCTCGTCGGCAATGATGGCGGCGCCACGAGTGAGGTTTTGCATGCGTTCCACGGACATCGTCATCGTCGGCGGCGGCCTTGCCGGCTCGCTCGCCGCAGCCATGCTGGGGCGTGACGGCCGCGACGTCATCATGGTCGATCCGCACGCGGTCTACCCTCCCGATCTTCGCTGCGAGAAACTCGATGGCTCGCAGATCAAGATTCTGCGCAAGACGGGTCTTGCCCCCGCCGTACTCAAGGCCGCGACCCATGACCGCGAGGCGTGGGTGGCGCGCTTCGGCCACCTAATCGACAAGAAGCCGAGCGACCAGCAAGGCATTCTGTACAACTCGCTCGTCAATACCCTCCGCGCCGAGATCCCGGCGCGCGTCGAGTGTATCGTCGCCAAGGTCACGGCGGTCTACACCAGCCGCTGCCGGCAGCGCGTGACGTTGTCCAACAACGAGGACATCTCCGCGCGGCTCATCGTGATGGCGAATGGTCTAAACACCGGCTCGCGGCTTGCGCTCGGCATGGACCGCGATGTGTTCAGCCCGTGTCATTCGATTACCGCCGGCTTCGATGTGAAGCCGCTCGACCGCCCCGCCTTCGACTTCAAGGCGATGACCTACTATCCCGAGCGCACCAGCGACCACATGGCTTACCTGTCGCTGTTCCCGATCGGCAGAACTATGCGCGCCAATCTCATGGTCTATCGCGACATGAACGATCCGTGGCTGCGCAGACTCCGCTTCGACCCCGTGGCGGCGCTGCTCGAAATCATGCCCAACCTCCCTAAACTGACGGGCCCATTCACGACCGTAGGCACCATCAAGATCCGGCCTGCCGACCTCTACGTCACCAAGTGCTACGAGCAGCCGGGCATCGTGCTCGTGGGAGACGCTTTCTCGACCTCCTGCCCCGCGGCCGGCACCGGCGGAGGCAAGGTCTTCAACGACGTGGAGCGTCTCTGCAACGTGTATATACCGCGCTGGCTCACGACTCCCGGGATGGACGAGGATAAGATCGCGTGCTTCTACAAGGACCCGGTCAAGGTGGAGTTCGACCAGGCGTGCCTCGCCAAGGCCTATCGACTGCGCTCGCTCTCAATTGAGCGTGGCATGTCGTGGCAGGCGCGGCGCCTGACCAAATTCATGGCGCGATCTTGCGTCGGCGCGCTGCGTCCGCCATGGGCTACGCTCCCAGCGGCCCCGGCGCCGCAGCCCATCGTGAAGGTTCCGACCGGCGCGGGGCTCAGACGCTCGGGCTAAGCCGGACGGTCTTCACCATCGGGCTCCCATTCTTGGCTAATTAAGGCCATCCATAAAGCGAATGATCGCCTTGGCGATCTCGACCGGCTGCTCCTCCAAACTCCACATGGCCAGCAGACCAAGGGCCGTGCCGCTCCTTCGTTCCGTGCTTGCGTCAGATCGGCTAGGGTCGATAAGCGCAAGATGTATCTCGGGGCAAGAACCCTCGTGCCGATCAAGGACGATATTTTGGACACACTCGAGAGGCGCCTCGGACGGCTGCATGCGCGGCAGCGTCTGGGCATCGAGAAGGACCACGAGGCGCAGGTCTTCGGCCAGGGGCTGAACTTCTTTCATATCGAGAACCTCACGCCGTCGCATTTTCTCATTCGGGCGGTCCTCATGGGCACCGGCCTTTATTGGCGGGGCATCAGCAACGCAGCCAAGGTTGCGCTCAGACACAACCGCATCGCCTCGCCGCAGCTGCCGGAGGCGTTCGACGGCTTCACCATCCTTCAGCTCAGCGACCTGCATGTGGAGATGAGCGAAGCCGCGATGGAGCGAATGATCAAGCTCCTGCACAAACTCACTTACGACATTTGCGTCCTCACCGGCGACTACCGAGCCAAGACCTTTGGGCCCTACGTGGACGCACTTGCCGGAGTGGCGCGCGTGCGTGCGGCCATCAAGGGACCGGCGTTTGGCGTGATGGGCAACCACGACACGATCTGCATGTTGCCGGGGCTTGAGCAGATGGGCGTTAGGATGCTGCTCAATGAGAGCGAGACCATCGAGCGGGGCGGGGCGCGCATCCATCTCGCCGGCATCGACGACGCCCATTTCTATCGCATGGACAACATCGAGAAAGCCGCCTCTGGACTTCCTCACGACGAGTTCTCGATCCTGATCTCGCACACGCCGGAAATCTACCGCCAAGCGGCACATGCCGACTTCAATCTCTTGCTCGCCGGTCATACCCATGGCGGCCAGATCTGCCTCCCTGGCGGCATCCCGATCACGCTCGATTCGGTGCTGCCGCGATCCATGGGGGCGGGCGCCTGGAAACATGTGGACATGATCGGCTACACGTCGGTGGGCGCGGGATCGTCCGTCGTTCCGGTGCGCTTCAACTGCCCGCCGGAGATCACGCTGCACCATCTGCACAGCTCGCGGTGGCCGATCAATAGGGCCGGTCGCGAACGTGCAGTTTGAAGAGGATGCGCGAGAGGACCAGCTCTCCGACGAAGAAGAGGACCACGGCCACCCCAATGTCGAGCCAAGTGAGGGGCAACAACAGCCGGCATGCGAGGAGGGGAAACAAGGATTCGGGGATCTGGTCGAGACCAAGCGCCATGCTGCTCGGCGGCAGGCCAAGCCTGCGCTTGACGAAGCTCGAGAAGAGATCGCCGGCCATGGCCACCCCGCCAAGCAAGGCGCCAGGCTTCCAGCCAAGGCCGAGCAGCGCCGAGCAAGCCATGGCCACCAGCACCGCAAGCACGATGCCGCGGAGGGTTTTCGAGGACCCGAACAGGGGGCGCCCGTCCGCCAATAGCGAGCCGCCATCCAGCGGGCTGCCGAACGCGTCGCCGAAAATTTTCTTGGCGATCACGGGCGTGCCGTTGGCCACAGCCAGCAGCACCATGAGCTGGAAGATCAGAGCTGATTGCATATATCGGCGCTCGTAGGGCTCAGCGCTCGTTCCGGCCACCGAGGCGCGGCGCAAGCAGAAAAGGAAAGTCGCCATGCTGGTCGGGGTTCCCAAAGAGATCAAGGATCATGAGTACCGCGTGGGCCTCATCCCGGCGACCGCGCGGGAGCTCGTGACCGGCGGCCATCACGTCATCGTTGAAACGGGTGCGGGGGTTGGCGCCGGGCTCAGCGATGACGAATATTCGGCGGCGGGGGCGGAGATCGTGCCGAATGCGGCTATCGTATTCGAGCGCGCAGAGATGATCGTGAAGGTCAAGGAGCCGCTAGCACCCGAGCGCAAGCGGCTCAAGCGGGGCCAGATCCTCTTCACGTACCTGCATCTTGCCGCCGATCGGGAGCAGACACTCGACCTCGTCGCCTCGGGCGTCACCGCCATCGCCTATGAGACAGTGACGAGCGCACAAGGGGCATTGCCGCTGCTCACCCCTATGTCGGAGGTTGCCGGCCGCATGGCGCCCCAGGCCGGGGCGCACGCCTTGCAAAAGGAGAATGGCGGCCGCGGCGTGCTGCTCGGCGGCGTGCCGGGTGTGCCTCCGGCCGACGTGCTGGTCCTCGGCAGCGGCGTCGTGGGCACCAATGCGGCGCTGATCGCGCTCGGCATGGGCGCCGATGTGATCATGGCAAGCCACCATCTCGATTCGCTCCGGCGCGCCTCAGCGCAATTGGGCCCCCGCCTGCGCACGGTGTTCTCCGCGCCGCAAGCGATCGAGACGCTTTGCCGCCGAGCCGATCTCGTAATCGGCGCGGTGCTCGTGCCCGGAGGCAAGGCCCCAAAGCTGATTTCCGCCGCGACGGTCAAAGCGATGAAGCAAGGGGCCGTGATCGTCGATGTCTCCATCGATCAAGGCGGCGTCGCCGAGACCTCCCGGCCCACGACCCATTCGCATCCGACCTATGTCGTGGACGGCGTGGTGCATTACTGCGTCGCCAACATGCCGGGCGCCGTGGCCCGTACCTCGACCCTCGCGCTGTCGGGCGCGACGTCGTCCTTCGTACTGGAGCTTGCAGACAAGGGCTGGGCCCGCGCGCTTGAAGATGACCCGCATCTCAGAGACGGGCTCAACATCCACAACGGCATGATCACCTATCGGGCCGTGGCCGAGGCGCTGGAGTTGCCTTACGTGCCGGCGGAGGAGGCGCTGATGCGCTAGCCCGCGCGGCTTCGCCGCGGACAGGCGGACATCGCTGCCGCAAAATTGACCCCTTGCCCGAGGCCTAGGGTTCGGCGCAATTCTCCAGTTCGATTCGAGGCTTGAGCTCTGACATGGCAATCGAGGCAAGGACGCGCAGCCCTCGCGGCGGCAAGGCGAGCGCCCAGCAACGTGCGGCGGAAGGGACTGCGGTCGCAGTGCTCGCCGTCATCAGCGTCTGCCACATGCTGAACGACATCATCCAGTCCTTGATCATGGCGATCTACCCCATGCTCAAGACGGCGTTCTCCCTCGATTTCGGCCAGATCGGGCTCATCACCTTCACCTTCCAATGCACCGCCTCGCTGCTGCAGCCCGTGGTCGGCTTTTACACCGACCGCAATCCCACGCCCTATTCGCTCGTCGTGGGCATGGCCTCATCACTGCTCGGCCTGCTGCTCATGGCGGTCGCCTCGAGCTACGCCATGGTGCTCGCCGCCGCGGCGCTGATCGGCATGGGCTCCTCGGTGTTCCACCCGGAATCCTCGCGGGTGGCGCGGCTCGCTTCGGGCGGCCGCCACGGGCTCGCGCAATCGGTGTTCCAGGTGGGCGGTAATTTCGGCACCGCCATCGGCCCGCTGCTTGCGGCCTTCATCGTGCTGCCGCACGGACAGGGCAGTCTCGCCTGGTTCTCGGTGGTGGCGCTGATCGCCATGGTGCTGCTCGCCGGGATCGGGTCGTGGTACGGCAAGACGATTAAGCTCAAGCGGGGGACGGCCGGCAAGGAACTGGAGGCGATTGCCGCAATCTCGAAAGGCAAGGTCGCGCGCTCGATCGCCATCCTCATGGCGCTTACCTTCTCCAAACATTTCTATCTCGTGAGCATCACGAGCTTCTACATCTTCTATCTGATCCATACTTTTGGGCTGTCGGTGCAAGGCGCGCAGATCTATCTGTTCATCTTCTTGGGCGCGGTGGTGGCCGGCACCGTGATCGGCGGCCCGATCGGCGACCGCATCGGCGCGCGCCGGGTCATCTGGTGGTCGATTCTAGGCGTGCTGCCCTTCACACTGATGCTGCCCTACGCGGATTTGTTCTGGACCGCGGTGCTTAGCGTCATCATCGGCGTGATCCTAGCGTCCGCCTTCCCGGCCATCGTCGTCTATGCACAGGGCCTGCTGCCGGGACGCGTCGGGATGGTGGCGGGACTCTTCTTTGGCCTTGCCTTCGGCATTGCCGGCATCGGCGCCGCAGCGCTCGGCGAGCTTGCCGATCTCACGAGCATCACCTTCGTCTACCACGTCTGCGCCTTCCTGCCGGCGATCGGACTGCTTGGGGCCTTCCTGCCAGAGATGGCGCCGAAGCGGCAGACACGCGCCAAGCGCTAGCGTCCGCGCAGCAGCTCGCTCACGTCCTTGCGTACCTGCGCTTCGGCATAGCGGGCAAGCGCTTTGCGGTCGGCGAAATCGTCGAGCGGCACGGGCTCCCCGATGCGGATATAGGCGTCGAGGGGCCCTAGCCCCAACAGCCGCCAGGCATGACTCGCCAGGTCCATGTCGCCATACCAGGCCACGAGCGGCCGGCCGCGGCGGCAGAGCGGCAGCCCATGCACCCTGGTGTAGGTCAGCGCGAGCGTCTGGGCGCAGATGTCGGCGCCGAGTGCCTCCCCGCCCGTGGGCTTGGCTGCGGCGAAGAGCGGCGTCTTGAACGGCACCACGGAATTGCCGTCGCTCGAGGTGCCTTCGGCAAACAGCACCACGTGGTCGCCGGCCTGGAGCCGGCTCAGGATCTCATTGGCTTTCGCCGTCACCTCCGTGCGCCGCGTGCGGTCGACGAACACCGAGCCCTGTAGCTTGGCGAGCCAACTCACGAAGGGCCATGACGCCACCTCCTGCTTAGCCACGAAGGAGACGGGCGCGACGGCCGAGAGCACCGTGATGTCGAGCCAGGAGACGTGGTTGGAAATGAGCAGCACGCCGTGGTCCCGCGCCACGCCGCCCTCGATGTTCAGCCGGACGCCGACGATGCGGCACACCTGGCGATGGTACCAATGAGGAAAGGTGCGGGCGAAGCGCGAGCCCGTGTAGAGAAACAGGAGTTGGAGCGGCATCAGGGGGAAGGTGAGGGCGAAGAAGGCCGCCAGCACGAGGAACGCACGCAAGCCTCTCATGTCCTGGTCAAGCTACTTGCCGTTCTTGAGCGGCAGGCCGAACAGCTCAAGCCGGTGGCCGATGAGCCGGAAGCCGAGCTCGCGGGCGACGCTCTCTTGCAGGCGCTCGATCTCATCGTTCTGGAACTCGATCACCTCGCCCGTCTTCATGTTGATGAGATGGTCGTGATGCCCGTGGCCCGCCTGCTCGTAGCGGGCGCGGCCCTCGCCGAAATCGTGTCGCTCGAGGATGCCCGCGCCTTCCAGGAGGCGCACGGTGCGATAGACGGTGGAGAGCGAGATGCGGTTGTCGCGCGCATGCGCCCGGCGGTGGACTTCCTCCACGTCGGGGTGATCCTCGGCTTCCGACAGCACGCGGGCGATGATCCGTCGCTGGCCGGTCATACGCATGCCCCGCTCGGCGCAGAGCTGCTCGAGCCGGCTTTCCCTGGTCGCTGTTTTGGACATTGGCGGTAGCGGCTGTTCCCGAGGCCGGCCCATCATCGGCAGCAGAGGCTTAAAGGGCAAGGCTGAAGATCGCGGCGTCGGCGCCATGTGCATAGTAGCGAGGCCGCCGGCCCACTGCTGCGGCGCCAAGGGATTGATAAAGGCCAAGGGCGGCCTCATTGCCGTCCTCCACTTCGAGGAATAGGCGCCGCGCGCCCGCGCGCCGCAACTCGATCATGGCGGCGAGGAGCAGGGCACCGGCCACGCCTTGGCGGCGGTGAGCGGGAGCAACGCCGAGGGTCAGCAGCTCGGTCTCATCGGCGGCGATCCGCGCGATGAGCAGGCCGCGAGGGATTACATCCTCTGGCGACGCAGCGAGGAGCGACAGGCATCCGGGAGCCGTAAGGAACTGCGTAATGGCGCCCACGTCCCACCCTTGGGCGAAGCAGGCGGCATGGAGCGTAGTGAGCACGTTTGCGTCGGCGGGGCCGGCCTGCCGCACCTGGACGGCACAGGTTTGAGGGGAGCGGTGCATCAGCGCTTCCTCAGGGTCGCGGCGGCCTGAGGCTTGGCGTCAGGCGGACGGAGATAGAGCGGGCGGACGGTCGTCGAGGTCTCGCCCCCAGCAAGGGCAAGCACCGCGAGCGAGCGAGCGTCCGGTTGCAGGTCGGGCAGTGCGGCCGTGACACGACGGCCTTGCATCGCTGCGGCCTGGGCGAGAAGCTCAGCACCGCTGCCGACGGCGAACGCAACATTGTCCGGGAGAAGCGCTGCGGTGTCCTCGGGCGCGATCAACACTGGACCTTGAAGGCGCGCGCCTGCTGCATCGAACAGGCCGAAATAGAGCATCGACCGGCGCGCATCCACTGCAACGGCAAAGGGCCGGCCCGCTTGCCTCAAGTCCGTTTCGGCAAGCGCCCCTTGCGCTATGACTGTGAGAGAGTCCGTGCCCCAAAGCCTGGCCCCGGTGGCAAGGGCGAGCCCGCGTGCCGCGGCAATGGCGATGCGGACCCCGGTAAAGCTCCCCGGCCCCAGCGTCGCCGCGATCAGATCGAGGCCGCTTGGCGTCACGCCAGCCTCGGCCATGACCTCGGCCACCATGGGCATGAGGGCCTCGGCATGGCCGCGCGCCATGAACTCGGCGTGAACGAAGAGGTCTTGTCGCGTGCCATCGGCGCGCAACACAGCGGCGGAGCAAGCACCCATGCTCGTATCGAGCGCGAGGATGTTCATCGGGATCTAGAGAATGCGCGCCATCTCGTCGAAGCTGAACCTCGGCGAGCGCGGCTGCAACCCACTCGGATCGCCATAGCCAAGATTGCAAAGAAAGTTCGACTTGGTGTTGGTGCCGGCGAAGAAGGCGCGATCGACGCCCTCGTTGTCGAAGCCCGACATGGGGCCGCAGTCGAGGCCGAGCGAGCGCGCGGCCAGGATCAGATAGGCGCCCTCCAGGGTGCCATTGCGGACTGCCGTCTCGGAGATCGTCCTGTCGTTACCGGCAAACCAGCTCCGCGCGTCGGTGTGGGGAAACAGCTTCGGCAGATGGTCGTAGAAATCGAGGTCGTAGCCGACGATGGCGCAAACCGGGGCCGCCATGGTCTTGGCGAGATTTCCTTCGGACAGATGGGGCCTGAGCTTCAGCTTCGCCTGGCGCGACTTGACGAACAGGAAGCGCGCCGGGCTGCAATTGGCGGAGGTCGGCCCGAGCTTGGTCAGATCGATCAGCTCATGCAGCAACGTCGTGGGGACGTCCTTATCAAGCCAGGCATTGTGGGTGCGGGCGTCGCGGAACAGCTGGTCGAGACATCGCTCCGGTAGCGGCCCTGCCTGCTCTCTGCCACCACTGCCGTTCGCGCGGCGTTGCTTTGGCGACCTCGCCTCGCTCAAACCGGCCGCACCTCTTGCACCTCGGGGATGAAGTGGCGAAGCAAGTTCTCGATGCCGTGGCGGAGCGTTGCCGTCGAGCTCGGGCAACCGGAGCAAGCGCCGCGCATATGCAAGAAGACGATGCCGTCGCGGTAGCCCTGGAAGGTGATGTCGCCGCCATCCTGCGCCACGGCGGGGCGCACGCGCGTCTCGAGCAGCTCCTTGATGGTGTTGACGGTGTCGGCGTCTTCGGCCGCGAAGAACTCGCCTTCGTCGCCCTCCGCTCCGCCCGTCTCACCTTCGGCGACGGTCTCACCCGAGAGATAATGCTCCATGATGGCGCCCAGGATCGCCGGCTTCAGATGCTGCCATTCGCCATCGCCCTTAGTGACGCTGATGAAGTCCGAGCCCAAGAAGACGCCGGTGACGCCTTCGATGTCGAACAGCCGCGCGGCAAGGGGAGAGCCCTTGCTCTCGGCGGGGTCGCGGAACTCCAAGGTCCCATGGCCGAGCACGGGCCGGCCGGGAATGAATTTCAGGGTCGCCGGATTCGGCGTGGCTTCGGTCTGAATAAACATGGTGTCCTCTGGAGGGTTCGCCAAGAAGTGCCGCAAGCCAGCTTAGAACTATTCTATTCCATACTTGGCCCCGAGGGGCCTAAAGTCAAGCCAGCGACAGAATCTCCTCGATGCTGAGATGGCCCGGCACCACGGTGATGGGGACCGGGAAGGTGCCGGCGAGCCTGCCGCCCGCAAGCGTGGCGACGAGCGGCCCGGGGCCCGAGGGGTCCTTCGAGGCGCCGAGCACCAGCACGCCGATGTCCTGATCTTCCTCGATCAGCTTGGTAATCTCCTCCGCCTTGATCCCCTCGCGCACGATCTCCTCCGGCACGAGGTCCTCCAAGCCCATGGCCCTGAGCTTGCGGCTGAACAGGCGGAACACGGCGCGTGCCTTGTTGTGCCCTTCCTCGCGGGCGATCTCCTCAACGCCCATCCAATGCTGGAAGTCCACGCCGGGCTCCACGACATAGAGCAGCGCGAGCTGGCCTGCGGTACGCAACGCCCGGCTCGCGGCAAAGGCAAGCGCGCTCTCGCATTCCGGAGTCTCGTCTACCACGACGAGGAATTTGCGCTTATGCCCCTCGGCGTGGACCTGACGCTTTTTGCGGGGCTTCGGCGCTTCCTCGCGGGGCGGCCTGGCTCTTACCTTGTCCGCAGGCTGCTTCTTGGCGGTCATGGCGCCATGCTGCCATGGGTTCGACATTTTGTCATTCAGCTGCGGATGAAGCCGACGATGTCCTTGGTCTTGGCGAGGATCGGGTCGGCGATGGCGTGCGCCCTGTCTGCGCCTTGCGAAAGGATGCGGTCGATCTCCACGGGATCGGCCATCAGGCGCCGCATCTTGTCGCCGATGGGGACGAGCTTGCTCGCGGCCAGATCAGCAAGCGCGTCCTTAAACTTGGAGAAGGAGGCGTTTCCGAATTCACGCAACACGGCCTCCTTGCTGGTGTCGGCGAGCGCGGCATAGATGCCGACGAGATTGTCGGCCTCGGGCCGCGCTTCCAGTCCCTTCGTCTCCGACGGCAGCGGCTCGGGATCAGTCTTGGCCTTCTTGATCTTCTTGGCGATGGCGTCGGCGTCGTCGGTCAGGTTGATGCGCGTCATGTCGGATTCGTCGGACTTCGACATCTTCTTGGTGCCGTCGCGCAGGCTCATGACCCGTGTGGCGGGACCGGTGATGAGCGGCTCGGGCAGGGGGAAGAAGCCCTTGGCGTACCCCGCGCGGGCAATCGTCTTGGCGAAATCGTTGTTGAATTTCTGGGCGATGTCGCGGGCAAGCTCTAGATGCTGCTTCTGATCCTCGCCCACCGGCACGTGGGTCGCGTGATAGAGCAAAATGTCGGCCGCCATCAGATTCGGATAGACGTAGAGCCCGGCCGACGCATTCTCGCGGTCTTTGCCCGCCTTCTCCTTAAACTGCGTCATGCGATTGAGCCAGCCAATGCGCGCCACGCAATTGAAGATCCAGGCGAGCTCGGCGTGGCCGGAGACTTGGCTCTGATTGAAGATGATGTGGCGGTCGGGATTGATGCCTGAGGCGATGAAGGCCGCGGTCACCTCGCGCGTATTGCGGCCGAGCTCGCCTGGATCCTGGAACACCGTGATGGCGTGCAGGTCGACCACGCAATAGAGGCAGTCGTGCTCGGCCTGGAGCGCCACGAATCTGGTGATGGCGCCGAGATAATTGCCGAGATGGAGATTGCCCGTGGGCTGAACGCCCGAGAACACGCGGGTCTTTGCTGTATGCATCACTCGCCCCTGTTGGCCGACCTCTTGCGCCTTGCGCCTTATGGCGTGGCGCCCGCGGCGAGGCAAGCTTTGCGGTACGTCACGCTGCCTTCAAGCTCGCGAGCAGGGTCTTGAGCGTCACGGCGCCGAAGAGCTCCGCACATAGGCCATAGATGCCTAGCCCGCCCGCGACGAGGCACATAAGCGCGGCTCCCTGCACGATGATCCAGTTGGCAGGCGCGAACCACGGTTCGAGCAGCCACATGAGCGCCCACACAGCAGCGCCCATGAGAAAGCTCGCGCCCAGGATACCCACGAAGCGGCGGCGGAAGGTGGCATCCAGCGCGAACTCCCCGCGCTGCCGCAGGGTATGCGTCAGCAGCGTCACATGCAGCCAGCCGGAAAGCGTGGTGGCGATAGCAATGCCGACCGGGCCAAGCACCACGAAGAGGGTCAGGCTGAGCATGATATTGGCGCCCATGGCGAGGCCTGCGAACAGCATCGGCGTCTTAGTGTCCTCGCGGGCGAAATAGCTCGGATGCAGCACCTTGATGAGCACGAAGGCCGGGAGCCCCAAGGCAAACACCGAAAGCATCTTCGCCGTCGCGCGACCATCGACGGCGGTGAAGGCGCCATGCTCGAACAGAACGCGCACAATGGGGTCCGACGCGAGGAAGAGCGCGATCGCGGCAGGCAGCGTCAACAGCAGTGCAAATTCCAGCGACCGGTTCTCGCTCGCCAGCACCGCTTGGTGATCGCCTAAGCGCAGCTTATGGCTGAGGTCGGGCAAGAGCACGACACCGATAGCGACTCCGATCACGCCCAGGGGAAGCTGAAACAGGCGGTCCGAATAATAGAGCCATGACACGACCCGATCCTGCAGCGAGGCGATGATGGTGTTGAGCACGACCGTGAGCTGGGTCATGCCGCCGGCAAGCAAACCGGGTGCGGCCAACACGATCAGCCGCCGCATCTCGGGGGTCAGGCGCGGGCGCTTGAAGGAAAGCCGCATGGCAGCCCTCGCCGCCGCGACCGCCACGACCAGAACCTGCAACAGACCGGCCGCGGCGATGCCCCAGGCGAGCGCCACGCCCGCTCCAACCTGATTGTCCACCCCAAGCACCACGAGCCCGAGCAGAACGACGATGAGCACGATATTGAGCAGGCTCGGTGCGAACGCTGCCACCGCGAACCGTCCGAGCGCATTCAGCATCCCGGAATAGAGCGCGACGAGCGACATACAGAGGAGATAGGGAAGCGCGATACGGGCAAGCATCACCGCCAGATCGAACTTGGCAGGGTCTTTAGCGAAGCCCGGCGCCAGCACGAGCATCAGCCAGGGCATGGCAAGCTCGGCCAGAAGCGTGAACGCCGTGAGCGCGAGGGTAAGAAGGGCGAGCGCCTGCTCGGCAAAAGCCCGCGCGACGCCTTCCCCTTCGCCATGCAAGCGCTTGGCAAAAAGCGGAACGAAGGCCGAGTCGAAGGCCCCTTCGGCAAACAGGCGCCGGAAGAGATTGGGAACCCGGAAGGCGACGAAAAAGGCGTCGGCGACGGTGCCGGCGCCCAGCACGGCGGCGATAAGCACGTCGCGCACGAAGCCGAGCACGCGGCTCAGGATGATGATCGCGCCGACGGTGGCGAAGCCGCGATACAGGGTCATGACTGTGCCGCTCGGTGAAGGTGTTTCAAGCCGAGAGCAGCGACGTCTCGCGGCGCGGCGTGAGCGCCTTGGTGAGGCGCTGACGAATCGCGGATTCGCGGCTTGAGCTCGTGATCTTCTTGCCGGTGAGGTCCGTCACATAGAACACGTCCACGGCCTTCTCGCCGAAGGTCGCGATATGGGCCGAGGCGATGTCGAGGTTGAGGTCGGAGATCTCACGCGTCACGTCATGGAGCAGGCCGGGACGGTCCAGCCCGTTGATCTCGATGACAGTGAGTGCTTCCGACAGCGTGTTGTCGATCACCACTTGCGGCTCCACCGTAAAGGCGGAAAGCCGCGCCTTCGGCTTCTTCTTGGTCGCGACCACGTCGGCGAGACGCGTTTCCCCCTTGAGCAGCTTTTCGATCGTGGCCGCGATGCGTTGCGCGCGACGCTCCTCGTCCTCGTTGTGGTCGAATTCACGCTCCAGGTGGATGGTATCGAGGGCCATGCCGTCACGCGTGGTGGAAATCTGGGCATCGACGATATTGGCGCCGGCGCCCGCGCAGGCCCCGGCCACCATGGCGAGGAGTCTCGGGTGGTTCGGCGCGAGCAGCGTGATCTCGGTGACGCCGCGAAAGGCGTCGGTGGAAATGTGGGTGACGAGCGCCTTGTGCGCGGCTTCGGCGGCGCGGACGAGCCTGGCGTGCTCGACGATCCCGTCGAGATCGGTCCGCAGCCAATACGAGGGATAGTGGCGGTCGATGAAGCGCTCGAGCGCGTCCGTCGGCCAATCCGGCAGCCGTTCGCGAAGCGCGCTTTGCGCGCGCGCCACCCGCTCGCTCTTGGAAAGCATGGTGTGGCCGCCGCCGAGCAGCGGCTCAGTCTCGAAATAGAGCGTGCGCAAGAGTTGGCCCTTCCAGCCAGTCCATACCCCCTGTCCCACGGCGCGGATGTCGGCCACCGTCAGTAGCAGCAGCAATTTCAATCTTTCGCGGCTTTGCACGAGGTCGGCGAAGTCGCGGATGGTCTTGGGATCATTCAGATCGCGACTCTGGGCGAACTGGCTCATCACCAGATGATTCTCGACCAGCCAGACCGCCGTCTCGGTCTCGGGCGCGGTGAGGCCCAAGCGGCCTCCCAGCTCCTGCGCGATTCTCGCACCGGCCTCCGAATGGTCCTCGTCGCGCCCTTTGGCGATGTCGTGCAGGAAGGCGGCCACATACAGCGCGCGGCGATTGTCAATGGTGCGGACGACGTCGGTCGAGACCGGGTGCTCGATGGCGCAAGTCCCTCGCTCGATGCCGGAGAGGAAGCCCACGGTGCGGATCAGGTGCTCGTCCACAGTGAAGTGGTGGTACATATTGAACTGCATCAGCGACACTACGCGGCCGAATTCCGGAATGAAGCGGCCGAGGACACCGGCCTCGTTCATGTGGCGCAAAACGCCCTCCGGATCTCGCGCATCGGCCAGCAAGCGCAAAAACAGCCGGTTGGCCGCAGGGTTGGCGCGCAGGTTGTCGTCGATCAGGGCGAAGTTGGCGCGCACCTGGCGCAGCACCTCCGGGGCGAACGAGGCCTGATTCTCGTCCGCGAGCACAAACAGGCGGATAAAGTTCACCGGGTCCTTGGCGAAGGCGTCCTTGTCGACGGCCGAGATGCGGCCGTTCTCGATGCGGAAGTCGGAGGTGCGCCTGAGCTTCGCGCGGCGGCGCCAGCTGAAGGGCGACAGGAGCGCGGGCAAGGTAGGCAGCGGCTTCAGCTGCTTCAGCTCAAGTGCCGAACAAACGATGCGGGTCAGGTCGCCGACCTCCTTGGCCACCAGGAAGTAGTGCTTCATGAAGCGCTCCACTGCGCGCAGGCCCGCGTGTTCCCGATAGCCGAGCCGCTCGGCCATCAGCGGCTGCAGCTCGAACGTCAGCCGCTCCTCCTGGCGCCCCGTCAGAAAATGCAGGTGACAGCGCACCGACCACAGGAAGCACTCGCAACGGCGGAAGCTCCGGTACTCACTTCGGGTGAAGACGCCGGCCTCCACGAACTCCGCCTCCGCCTTGTTGGGATAGAGATGCTTGGCCAGCCAGTGCAGCGTGTGCAGGTCGCGCAAACCACCTTTGCCGTCCTTGATGTTGGGCTCGACGAGATAGCGCGACGCGCCCGCGCGGGTGTGGCGGGCGTTCTGCTCCGCGAGCTTTGCCTCGATGAAGGCGCGCGCGTTGCCGTCGAGCACGTCCTTGCAGAAGCGGCGCTGAAACTCTGCGAACAGGACTTCATCACCGAGGATCAGCCGCGCGTCGAGCAGCGCGGTGCGGATGGTCATGTCCGACAGGGACAGGCGTACGCATTGATCGATGGTTCGCGTGGCATGGCCCACCTTGAAGCCCAGGTCCCAGAGCAGATAGAGCATGTATTCCGCAACGCTCTCGCCCCACGCGGTCTGCTTGTAAGGGAGCAGGAACAGAAGATCGATGTCGGAGCCCGGAGCAAGCAGCCCGCGGCCATAACCTCCCGTCGCCACGATCGCCATGCGCTCGGCGGCGGAAGGGTTTTTGGCGCGATAGACGTGGTTGGTGGCGAAATCGTAGGCGAGGCGGATCAGCGCATCTTGGAACGCCGATAAGCCTTCCGCGCAGGCACGGCCGTCGCCGTCGCGTTCCAACTGGCGCCGGGCTTCGCCCCGCGCGTCGTCGACGAGGCGCCGCAAGCGCTCGACCAGGGCCGCGCGCAGTGTCGAATCCTGGCCGGAATAGATGCGGGCGAGCTCCGACGCCTCGATGCGGAGCGCATCGAGGTCGAAATATGGCGCCGGTCTGATAACGGTCTGGTCCATGAATAGCGCCAGCTCTATAGCACAGGGCGGATTAACCCTCCCTAGCCCGGGCGAGCAAGTCCTTGAGGCGGTAAAGTGCGTCGAGCGCCTCGCGTGGGGTCAGGGCGTCGGGCCGCAGACCGGTCACCGCCTCGATAAGGGGCGAGGTGGGGGAGGCCTTCGGCGAGGCGGACTTGGCCGCGCTGAAAAGCGGTAGGTCGCCCGCAAGATCGGAGGGTTTTGGCCTACCATCGGCCTTTTCCAGCTCCTCAAGCACCTCGGTCGCCCGGGCCAGCACGGGGGCCGGAAGCCCTGCGAGCCTCGCGACATGGATGCCATAGGACCGGTCGGCGGCGCCCTTGACCACGCGATAGAGGAACACGATCTCGTCGCGCCACTCCTTCACTTCCACGGTGGCGTTGGCAGCGTGGGGCAGCTTCTCGGCGAGTGCCGTCAGCTCGTGATAGTGGGTGGCGAACAACACGCGCGAGCGGTTCACCTCGTGCAGATATTCGAGCGTGGCCCAGGCGATCGAGAGCCCGTCGAAGGTCGCGGTGCCTCGGCCGATCTCGTCGAGCACGACGAAGGAGCGCGCGGACGCCTGATTGAGGATCGCCGCCGTCTCCACCATCTCGACCATGAAGGTGGAGCGGCCGCGCGCGAGATCGTCGGCCGCTCCGACGCGGCTGAACAGCCGGTCCACGATCCCGACCTGTGCCCGCGCGGCTGGAACGAAGGAGCCCATCTGCGCGAGCACAACGATCAGCGCATTCTGGCGCAGGAAGGTAGACTTGCCCGCCATGTTGGGACCGGTCACGACGAGAAGGCTCGTCTCGCCGCCGCCGTCGAGCAGCCCGAGCTTGCAGTCGTTGCCGACGAAGCTTGAGCCGTCGCGTCGGGTCAAGGTCTGCTCGACGACCGGGTGACGCCCCTCCTCCACGGCGAAAACGAGACTCGCGTCCACCTCCGGGCGCACATAGCGCTGCTCGACCGCCAGCTCGGCGAGCCCGGCATAGTGGTCGAGCTCGGCGAGGCTCGCACTGACTTGAGCGAGCGGGCCCTGCTCTGCCAGCACCGCGTCAGTCAAGCGCGCGAAGATGTCGAGTTCCAACGCCAATGCCCGGTCGGCCGCGGTGGTAATGCGCGCCTCGAGCTCGGCGAGCTCGGGCGTGGAGAAGCGCATGACATTGGCGAGGGTCTGGCGGTGGACGAAGCTCTCCACATGCGGCGACTTGCTCAAGCCGCCCGCGTTCGCCGCCGTCACCTCGACGAAATAGCCGAGCACATGGTTGTGGCGCACCTTGAGCGACTTGATTCCGGTGGCCGTGGCGTAGGCTCCTTGCAAACCGGCGATCACTTGGCGGCTGCTATCGCGCAAGCGGCGGTGCTCATCCAGAGTTTCGTCATGGCCCGCGCGGATGAAGCCGCCATCGCGCCTGTTGATGGGAAGCTCATCGCCAAGCGCCGCCGCCAATAAGTTCACGACAGCCGATGGCGCGGCCTCCAGCCTGCGCATGATGGCGTCCAACTTCTGCGGTAGGCCGAGTGCCCGGCCCGCGCGGGCGAGGTGCGCGGCAAGGGCGTGGGCCGTGCCGATCGCGTCGCGCGCGGCGCCGAGATCGCGGGGCGACCCTCTCCCGAGTGCGAGCCGCGCGAGCGCGCGGGCGAGATCCGGCGCGGCCATCAGCTCCTCCCGAAGCGTCTGGCGCAAGCGAGGCTCCTGGTAGAGATAGGCGACTGCGTCGAGCCGGCTAGTGACGACGCCGACTTCGGTCGACGGGCTGCCTAGCCGTTGGGCGAGCTCCCGCGCGCCGGCCGCGGTAATCGTGCGGTCGATGGCGAAGAGCAGACTTCCGGCGCGGGCCCCTTGGTTGGAGCGGACGAGCTCGAGATTGGCCCGGGTCGCGGCATCGATCAGAAGCAGGCTGCCGGGCGCCTCTTTGCGCGGCGGGCGCAATAGCGGCGTTTTGCCGATCTGGGTCAACTCCACATAGCTGAGCAGTCCGGCAAGAGCGGCAAGCTCTGCATTGGTAAAGTCGCCGAAGGCGTCCAGCGTTGCGACGCCCAGGCGGGCTTTCAGCGCACGTTCGCCGCGCGCGGAATCGAAATGGGCTTTGGGATTGGAGGTGAGCGCGGCGCCTGCCCCCTCGATCAGCCGCCGCAAGCCCGCGTCGCCGGCATGATCGTCGCCGATCAATACTTCGCCGGGCTTGAGCCGCGACAACTCGCCCGCCAGATCGTTTGCCGCAACGCTCGTGGTGAACAGCTCGCCTGTGGAGATGTCGAGCGACGCGAGCGCGTAGGCGGGCTCGCCCTCCTCCCTTGCGGGAGCGCGGAACAGCGCGGTGAGAAAATTGTGCGCGCGGGCGTCGAGCAGGCTCTCCTCAGTGAGCGTGCCGGGTGTGACCAGGCGAACCACGTCGCGCCGCACCACCGCCTTCGGGCCACGCTTTTTGGCTTCTGCCGGATCCTCGATTTGCTCGCACACCGCCACGCGATGGCCTTGCGCAATCAGGCGCTGCAGATAGTCGTCAGCGGCATGGATCGGCACGCCGCACATTGGGATGTCCTCGCCCCGATGTTTGCCGCGCTTGGTCAGCGCGATGCCGAGGGCGCGCGATGCTACGCCTGCGTCCTCAAAGAATAGCTCGTAGAAATCACCCATGCGATAGAACAGGAGACAGTCGGCATTGGCTGCCTTGATCTCCAGATATTGGGCGATCATCGGAGTGGCTGCGTCGCTCACGTCCAGGCGCGGGGGAGCGAGGACGGCGGTCTCGATCGCGCCGGTGGCGGGAGCCTGTGTTTCGCTCGCGGCCATGAGGTCCAGGGTGGTAGCGGCTCAGGGGTCTGGGCACAAGGGGCGCCGATCCATTGCGTCCGTTGATCCCCTGGCGCGCCTCCTCTAGGGTGCGCGGCTTACGCGCCCTCAGCGGAGTCAACATGCGTCCTTCCAAACGCGCGGCCGATGCCTTGCGCCCCATCAGTCTCGAGCGCGCGGTCTCCCGCCACGCCGAGGGTTCCTGCCTCGTCCGTTTCGGCGAGACGCATGTGTTGTGCTTGGCAAGCGTAGGCGACGGCGTGCCGCCGTGGCTCAAGGGCACGGGCAAGGGGTGGGTTACCGCCGAATATGGCATGCTGCCGCGGGCGACGGGGGAGCGCATGCGCCGCGAAGCGGCAACCGGGAAGCAGTCGGGACGTACGCAGGAAATCCAGCGGCTGATCGGCCGCTCGCTCCGCGCCGTCACCAATCTTGCGGTGCTGGGCGAGCGCCAGATCACGGTCGATTGCGACGTGCTGCAAGCCGACGGCGGCACGCGCACTGCCTCCATTACCGGCGCCTGGATCGCGCTGCATGACGCCCTCGTTTGGATGAGTGCGCGCAACATGGTGAAGAGCGGCGTTTTGCGCGACCACGTGGCCGCGGTGTCCTGCGGGCTCTATGGCGGGGAGGCCGTGCTCGATCTCGACTACGCGGAGGATTCCGAGGCAGATGCGGATGCGAATTTCGTCATGACGGGCGTGGGCGGCATCGTCGAGGTGCAGGGTACCGCGGAGACCGAGCCCTTCAGC
This sequence comes from uncultured Alphaproteobacteria bacterium, assembly GCA_963741155.1. GTDB lineage: Bacteria > Pseudomonadota > Alphaproteobacteria > Rhizobiales > Methyloligellaceae > Methyloceanibacter. Next base: position 271,338 of record CAVUHA010000004.1, read on the forward strand.
CAGGAGCAGTTCGATGTGCTGATGGCGCTCGCGCGGCGCGGCATCGCGCAACTCGTCGAGCTGCAGAAGCTGACCGTCGCGTGAGATGACGGGAGAGCTCAAGCGTGGGATGCGGATCGTCATCGCGAGCCACAACGAGGGCAAAGTGCGGGAGATCGCCGCGCTGTTTGCGCCCTTCGGCATCGAGTGTAGCACCGCGGGCGCACTCGGCCTTGTCGAGCCCGAGGAGACGGCCGAGAGTTTCATCGAAAACGCCAAGCTCAAGGCGCGCGCCACGGCGAGCGCGTCGGGCTTGCCCGCCCTTGCCGACGATTCCGGGCTCGAGGTTGCCGCCCTTGGCGGGGCGCCCGGCATCCATTCAGCGCGCTGGGGTGGCCCCGACAAGGATTTCGGCCTTGCCATGGCGCGCGTGCATGACGCGCTGGAAGCGAAGCGCGTCACCGACGGCCACGCCAATTTCACCTGTGCGCTCGCACTCGCCGCGCCCGACGGCGACGTGCAGGCCTTCGAAGGCAAGGTTTTCGGTACGCTGGTTTGGCCGCCGCGTGGGAGCAAGGGTTTCGGATACGATCCAATCTTCATGCCGGACGGCTATGATGAGACGTTCGGCGAGATGGAACCCGGGCTGAAGGATGCCGTCTCGCATCGCGCCCGTGCTTTTGAGAAGCTCATGTTGGCAGCCTATGACGACGACGCCTAGTTCGCGGCGCGATCCCAATCGCGTCGCTTTCCCCAGTGCCGGGGCGCACGAGCGGCGAGATGAGCCGTTCGGGGTGTATGTGCATTGGCCCTTCTGCCTCGCCAAGTGTCCCTATTGCGACTTCAACTCTCATGTCCGCCATGGCGGCGTAGACGAAGTGCGCTTCCTTTCCGCCTATTTGTCAGAGCTGACGCATCTCGCCTCGCTCGCGCCCGGGCGCCGCGTCAGCAGCATCTTCTTCGGCGGCGGCACGCCTTCGTTGATGGGAGCTAGCACCGTCGGTGCCATTCTCGACACGATCGCGGAGCTTTGGGGATTGGCCGAGGACCCCGAGATCACGCTGGAGGCCAATCCGACCTCCGTCGAGGCGGAGCGTTTCGCGGGCTATCGCGCGGCGGGCGTCAACCGCCTCTCGCTCGGCGTGCAGGCGCTTGATGATGCCGACCTCAAAGCGCTCGGACGCATGCATACGAGCGAAGAGGCGGTGGCCGCGCTCGGCATCGCCAAGCGGACGTTCGACCGCGTGTCCTTCGACCTCATCTATGGGCGGCAGGGGCAGAGCGTGCGGGCCTGGCGCGAGGAGCTTGCCCGCGCGCTGCACTACGCGGAAAGCCACCTCTCGCTCTACCAGCTCACCATCGAGGCGGGCACGCCCTTCGCCGCGCGTCATGCGGCCGGAACTTTGCGCGTTCCGAATGGCGCGGTCGCGCGCGCGCTGTATCATGAGACGCAAACCCTGTGTGAGGCGGCCGGGCTTCCGGCCTACGAGATCTCCAACCATGCGCGGCCGGGTGCGGAGTCGCGCCACAACCTCCTCTATTGGCGAGGTTGCGACTACGCGGGCGCGGGGCCCGGCGCCCATAGCCGCATCACGATCGCCGGCATGAAGCGCGCGCTCTCCACCCTCAAGTCGCCCGAGGCATGGCTCGATGCGGTGTCGGTGTCGGGTCATGGGTTCGAACAGGACGAAGCCTTGAGCCTCGCTGAGTCGGCGGACGAATATCTGCTGATGGGTCTTCGCCTCGCCGAGGGTATCGACGTAGCGCGGCTTTCCGGCATCGATGGCCGCGTCCTCGACGCGACGAAGGTGGGGACGCTGCAAGCGCAGGGCTTGCTGCGGCGGGTCGGCGACCGTCTGGCCGCTACACCCGCCGGGCGTCTCGTGCTCGACCGGCTGATCGTGGAGCTCGCCGCCTGACGTGCGCGACGAGCGTCGCCTAATACTGTGTCGAAGCGTTGGTGAAACTGTTCGGCGCGGGCTCCAGGATCTTTGGCCCGTATTCGCCCACTTCGAGGATGGCGAGACCCCGTTCCGACGTGCCGTCGAGAGCCAGGCGGAACAGGCCATCGACACCCTGGAAGCCGCTGCCGCGCGTGAGCTGCGTGGGCGTGTAGCGTTGACCAGCCGGGTTCTGCGAGAGCGACACCGCCAAGCTTACCGCGTCGTAAGCCAGGCTTGCGATGCGAGGCGGAGTATCACCGTAGGTCTTGGAGTAGCGCTCGGTGAAGCTGCTCCAGCCCTTGGGGTCAGGCGCCGGATACCAGCCGCCTACCAGGGCTTTCTCGCTGCCGATATTAGGATAGTCCCATTGCCCCGTGCCGATGAGCTGCACGCGCGCGCTCGTCACGTCCGAGGAGGTAAGCAGCGGCGCCAGGGAGGGCAGGTCCTCCTTGCCGGCGGGAATGAAAATCGCGTCGATCTGCTGTCCGGACTTGATGGCGTTGGCGATCTGCCGAACGGGCCCAAGCATGGCGCTGGCGTCGTCGGGCGGATACGTCGCGCGCACGGCGGCCTGGCCGCCGCCTTGGGTGACGACCCTGGCGAAGGCCGCCTCGGCAACACGCCCATAGGGTGACTGCGGCACCAGCACCGCGAAATTGCGTTTGCCACGCGCAAGCGTAAAGCCAACGATGCGCGACACATCGCGCCCGGCCAGGAAGCTAAGCAGGTAAACACCATTGCCGGCCACCTTCTCGTCGGTCGAAAACGCGATCATTGGCACGCCCGCCTGATGCGCGACCGGGGCGGCGGCGGTGACCTCTTGGGCGAACAGGGGGCCGATGATCAGCTCGGCGCCGTCGTGAATAGCGCTCTCGGCCGCGGCGCGGGCGCCATCGGGCGTGCCGTGCGTGTCCTTGGGGACGAGCGAGACGGAGGGATTGTTGAAATCGAACAGAGCCAGCTCCGCCGCCTGCTTTAATGCCTTGGCCACGGCGGGGGTCGAGCCCGAGGCCGAGATCGGGAGCAGCAGCGCGACCTTGACCGCGCCGCCCGATCCGGTGGTGATGCCGGCATCAGGCCCGGCGCGCCCGCCCCCCGAGGTGCCGCAGGCGGTCACGAGCGCCGCTACCATGGCACTGATGATCACGAGTCTTGCCGCTGCAAGCTTGTGATCGATCACTGGCGAAAACCACATGGCGCCTTGCTCCAAGACCAGCGCGCGCTTAGCAAGCGCGCGTGGCTTGCGTCCCGACGGGCAGATGGGAGTGGTCCATGCTCGTCCGGAGCCTCAAGACATGCCGCCGCCCCCCTCCGGGACCAAACTCGCTGGAAACTTTGGCCTAAATCCGATCGACGGCGCGCAAACCTACTATAGCACGCTACGGTGCAGCGCCTAGCGGCGCCTGCACTCTTGGTTTCACCGCCCGTGGTTTCGAGCCTATCGTCGCTTGCTCGCGAAGGCTTGCGTCCCGCGCTACAGTCCAGGCGTGCAGGACAAACAGCAAGATGAGGGACGCGCGGCGGCGCGAAGCCGCATGGTCGAGCGCGCGCGCGCGGCCCTACTCGATCTCGTCGAGGGGCCGCTTGAGCCAGGTCTCTATCTCGTGGCAACGCCGATCGGCAATCTCGGCGACATTTCCTTACGCGCGCTGGCCGTGCTCGCCCGCGCCGATCTGATTGCCGCCGAGGATACGCGCCACAGCCGCAAGCTGCTCACCCATTTCGGCATCAGCGCCGAGCTCACTCCCTATCACGAGCACAATGCCGCCCGAGAGCGGCCGCGGCTCCTCTCGCGCATCAAGGCCGGCTTCGCGATCTCACTTATCTCCGATGCCGGCACGCCGCTCATCTCCGATCCAGGCTACAAACTCGTACGCGAGGCGCTAGACGCCGGCCTCAAGGTGACAAGCCTCCCCGGGCCTTCCGCCGCGCTCGCGGCCCTGACGAGCGTCGGCCTGCCCACCGACACGTTTCTGTTCGCCGGGTTCCTGCCCGTTAAATCGGGACCGCGCCAAAGACGGCTCGCCGAGCTCAAACCGGTGCCCGCCGCGCTCGTGCTGTTCGAATCCGCCTCCCGGCTCGCCAAGAGCCTTGCCGACATGGCGTTCGTGCTGGGTCCGCGCGAGGCAGCGATCGCCAAGGAACTGACCAAGCTGCATGAGACGGTGACGCGCGGGAGACTCGACACCCTCGCTGCTGAGCTCGGCCGGGAGCTGAAGGGCGAGTTCGTCGTGGTGATCGCGCCGCCGATGCCCGAGGAGGGGGAGCTCAGCGACGAGGCCGTCATGGCCGCGCTCGAGCAGACACTGGCAACGGAGAGTTTCCGCGACGCGGTACGCAGCGTGGCCGAGCGGCTGCAAGTCAAGCGCAGCCGCGTCTATGAGCTAGGACTTGTGCTCGATCGCGCCAAGCGCGATGAGGGATGACGAAGCGGCGGCGGGTCTGGGCGTATCGCAGCGGGCCTCTTGCCGAGACGATCGCCGCGCTCGTGCTCCCCCTCAAGGGTCACCGCATCATCGCCCGGCGCTACAAGACGCCGGTGGGAGATCGTCGCGCGGAAAGGCAAGCGCCTCGCCTTCGTCGAGGTGAAGTGGCGCCGAAGCTTCGAGGAGGCCGCTTGGACACTGCCCGCCAAGCAGCGGCGGCGCATCGTGCGGGCTGCGCAATATTGGCTCTCGGGCCATCCGGGTTTTGCCGGCCACGAGCTCGCCTTCGACGTGGTGTTCGCGGCGCCGTTCGCTTGGCCCCGCTATATCCAGAACGCATTTCCCGTTTGACGGAAGCCGCCTTTTGGCGCGAGCTTCGCCCCCCGTCACGAGCGGAAAATCGAGCCATGGCCCTCAAGGTCGCCTTCCAAATGGACCCCATCGAGCGCATCGATATCAGGGGAGATTCTACCTTCGCGCTCCTGCTCGAGGCGCAAGCCCGCGGTCACGACACGTTCTACTACACACCGGACCATCTCTCCTTGCGCGACGGCAAGCTGATGGCCACAGGCCACAGCCTCACGGTGGAGGACCGGCCCGGCGATCATTACCGGCTTGCGCACCCGCGCTCCGTCGATCTCGCCAAGTTCGACGTGGTGCATCTGCGGCAGGACCCGCCTTTCGACATGGCCTACATCACCACGACACATCTCTTGGAGCGCATCCAGCCCAAGACGCTGGTGGTCAACGATCCCAGAGCCGTGCGCAACGCGCCGGAGAAGGTGTTCGTGCTCGACTTTCTCGATCTGATGCCGCCGACCCTCGTCACCCGCTCGCTCGAGGAGATCAAAGCCTTCCGCACCAAGCACAAGGACATCGTAGTGAAGCCGCTCTACGGCAATGGGGGCGCCGCGATCTTCCGCATCGGGCCCGACGACAGGAACCTCAACTCGTTGATCGAACTCATGGGGATCTCCTTCCGCGAGCCGATCATGGTGCAGCGCTACATTCCGCAAGTCCGAAACGGCGACAAGCGCATTATCCTCGTGCACGGCGAGATCGCGGGCGCCATCAACCGCGTGCCGGCGAAAGACGAGACGCGCTCCAATCTGCATGTGGGCGGCAAGGCGGAAGCAGCCACACTCACCAAGCGCGACCGCGAAATCTGCGCGCGGCTCGCACCCGAGCTGAAGAAGCGCGGGCTGATCTTCGTCGGCATCGACGTGATCGGCGACTATCTCACCGAGATCAACGTCACCTCTCCCACCGGTATAAGGCAAGTGCGGGAGTTTGGCGGGCCCGACATCGCCGCCATCATCTGGGATGTGGTCGAGGCAACGGTGGGAGCAAAATCGCGCAAGCCGAACGGAAAGCGATGACCGCGGATCGCAAATCGCTCGGTGCCAGTTCGACGCTCATACGGACGCCGAGTTCAAGACGCGCGCAGACCAGGTGGCGCGGCTGATCGATCCAACTTGCCCTCCAACACGCCGATCCCCAAGGCTTGAGGCCCGTCGGCACAAAGGCATGATACATCACCCTCTGCGCTGATGTTCGCTGAATGTTCTTGCTGGTGGGGGTATGCCCACTTGACCAGTCAAGTAGGCAATCGTTCGGTGGGGCGAGCCTCCGATAAAGTAGGGGCGCTTGAAACGGGGGTTCAGGTCATGTTCGCTGAGGCGCTCAGCTATCGCGGCGAGACTTTGCGCCGCGCGCAGGTGGCTGCCTAAGCGGCGGAATTCCTCAGCATAAGCCTTTCTCAAGCATTCTTTGCTTGGCTGCCGGCGGGAGCGAGGCCGGCCTCATCCGGCCGCAAGTGAGTGCGTCACGAGTGGAGCGTCAGCAGCAAAGCGTCGCCGCCGGCAGCCAGGGCGACCCCGCACGCCAGCGTCCGGATCCAAGGCCGAGAGGGCTCGACCGGGCGCTCGCCGCACTCGCACGTGCTTGGCAAGGCTGGCGACAGTCGCGCCTCTTGCCCAACCAGGCGATGCTTGCCGTGCGGCCGGCGGCAAGCCTCGAATCCTTGCGCGACCTGCAATGGGAGCTGCGCGAGCGCGAGTCGCGCTATCGCGATCTCCTCGACCATCAGGGCGACGTCATCTTGCGCCGCGACAAGGAGCAGCGACTCACCTTCGTGAACGAGGCCTTCTGCCGTACCTTCGGCCTGAAGCGCGAAGCGGCGCTGGGACGCGTCTTCGATTTGCCGAAGGCGAATGCCGATCAGAAAACGCGGGCGACGCTCGGCCCGGATACCGATCCGCGCAGCCGCATCGTCGAGCTCACCACCGCAGCGGGGCCGCGCTGGTTCGTGTGGGAGGACTTCGCCATCACCAGCGCGGAAGGAACCTTGTGCGAGACGCAGAGCGTCGGCCACGACATCACCGAACAGCGTGCGGCGGAGATCGCCCTTGCCGAGGCGCGCGACCAGGCCGAGAGCGCGAGCAAGGCGAAGTCGCGCTTCCTTGCCTCCATGAGCCACGAGATTAGGACCCCGATGAACGGCATCCTGGGCATGACCGGGCTCTTGCTCGACACGGCGTTGTCGCCGGAGCAGCGCACCTATGCTCGCGCCATCTCCACCTCGGCCAAGACGCTGCTCGGCCTGATCGACGAGGTGCTCGATTTCTCCAAGATAGAAGCCGGCAAGATCGATCTGCGCGCCGAGCCCTTCGAGATCGCCGATGCCGTGCAAGGCGTGATCGAGCTGTTGGCCCCGCGGGCGCGCGACAAGGGGCTCAAAGTCGGCTGGTTCGTAAATCCGGACCTGCCGCGAACGGTGATCGGCGACGAGCTGCGCATCCGGCAGATCCTGATGAACCTCGTCGGCAATGCCATCAAATTTACCGAACGGGGCGGCGTGGCCTTGACCCTTGAGCGCGCGCAAGGCGGCGCTGAAGCGTCGGGAGACGTACGCTGCGTGGGCTTGCGCTTCGTCGTGCGCGATACCGGACCCGGCGTGCCCCCGCAAGCTATCGAGCGCATCTTTGCCGAATTCGAGCAGGGCGACTCCAGACCCACGCGACGCCATGGTGGCACGGGGCTCGGCTTGGCGATCTCCAAGCGGCTGGTGGACGCGATGGGCGGCCGCATCGCACTTGCCAGCGTGCCGGGCGAAGGTGCCAGCTTCACGGTTGAACTGCCGGTGACGATCGCGCGGCAGGTCCCGTCCATCGGCGCCGACTGGCCGAGGCCGAAAGCGGCCGCCAAGGTGTTGCTCGCCTTGGACGGCGAGATCGAAGGCGAGATGATCGGCGAACTGCTCGTGGCGGTTGGGGCGCGGATCGTACGGGCGGGACTGAAGGACGCTCTGCGCATCGCACCGGAAGTGACGGCGACACACGCCTCGCTTAGCGCGCTCATCACCGACCGCGCGGGCATCGAGCAGGGCGCGCAGCGTCTGCTCACGCTGATGCGCCAAGGGGACGCGAGCGGCCAGAACTCGCGCGCGGTGGTGATCGTCGATCCTTCCGAACGCGGCGACATCCCGTGGTTGCGCGAGCAGGGCTTCGACGGCTACCTCGTTCGCCCGATCCGTCCCTTGTCACTTCTGACCCAGCTGTTTGGGACGCTCGAGGCAGAACCGGCGCCGACAGCACTGCCCGCAGCGGCCGTCGCTCAGCGCAAGACCGCGTCTGCGGGCAGGCAGCCCTCGGTCCTCCTTGCTGAAGACAACGACATCAACGCGCTGCTCGCGCGTACGGTACTGGAGAAGGCCTGCGCCCGGGTGGTGCGCGCGAAGAACGGCACCGACGCGATCGCGCAGGCGCGCAACGCGTTGACCCAGGCCACGGGTTTCGACCTCGTGCTCATGGACATCCAAATGCCGGACATGGACGGGGTGGAGGCCGCGCGCCATATCAGAAGTCTCTATCCGGAAAGCGCCCGCCCCGGCGAGGGGCGTCCGCCCATCGTGGCGCTCACGGCCAACGCCTTTGCCGAGGATCGCGCGTCCTATCTCGCGGCCGGGCTCGACGACTATCTCGCCAAGCCGTTCGAGAAAGAGGATCTGGCGGCGCTCTTCGACCGCTGGCGGAGGCGATCTCCCGCGGTCGAGGATGCGGCCGGGGTCGCCTGATCCCTGCACATGTGGGCAAGTCTCCCAATATCCTCGGATTGTCACACAGGCTTCGAATTGGTTTGCTAACCGGCTTCCATTGTGGCCGAATCGGTCACGAGTGAGTTTCGTCGGTGGCGTGCGGCGTTGCGGAGGCCTCCGATCCCGTCCCATGACCACTTAGGCTTGCCATGCCTCTGAAGCCGACAGGTGCCCGCTTCGCGGACAGATTTCGCAGCGGAGCCGTGTTCCCAGGGCTTATGTTTTGGCCAAACCAGGGCGGCGCTTTCCAGTTCACCGGCCTGCGGCGCTTTCCAGGCGGCGGACCGGTGCGCCCTTGGACTCCCCCCAAGGTCTATGGCCGCATCGGGTCGTTGGAGGTGCAGCTTGCCCGCAAGAAGGGCGAGATCCGGCGCGCCCAACGGCTTCGCTACAAGGTGTTCTACGAGGAGATGTCGGCCGTTCCCAGCGCGCTTGCCATGCTCTCGCGCCGCGACGAAGACCCCTATGACGCCATTTTCGACCACCTGCTCGTGATCGATCGCGGCGATCCTGCCAAGGGCCCCCGCTGGAGGCGTCCCCGCGTGGTCGGCACCTATCGCGTGCTGCGCCAGGAGGTCGCCGACCTGAACGACGGCTTCTACACCCAGGGCGAATATGACATTCTGCCGTTGATCCGGGCCAAGGGCCCCAACTGCTCCTTCATGGAGCTCGGCCGGTCCTGCGTGCTTAAGCCTTACCGCACGCGCCGTACGGTCGAGCTTCTGTGGCAGGGCATCTGGACCTATGTGCGCGAGCACGGTGTCGACGTCATGATCGGTTGTGCGAGCTTCGAGGGCACCGACCCCGCGGCCCATGCTCACGCCTTGAGCTTTCTTCACCATACCGCGCTTGCGCCCGAGGAATGGCGTGTGTGCGCGCATGAGCATTTGCGGGTCGACATGAACATGCTTCCCGCCGACGCCATCAAGCCGCGCCTGGCGCTGAAGTCGTTGCCGCCCTTGATTAAGGGCTATCTCCGACTGGGGGGCTTCATCGGTGACGGTGCCGTGGTGGACCATCAGTTCGGCACCACCGACGTGCTTATCATCCTGCCGGTCGAGGCGATTAGGACGCGATACTTCGCCCATTTCGGCAGCCCCGACGAACTCGGTGCTGCATTCGTGCCTGAATTCGTCGCGCTGAACTAGGCCGCCCGGCATGGCGGGGCTCGAAACACCTCGAGGCCATTTGACGCCTCCCTCCCCCGTCCCTACATTTGCCAGCCCATGCGCCACGCCGACGTTCATGAAGTGCTTAAATCCGTTACCGACGGCGCCGCGGGCCTGCGCCAGCTCAACGACCGCTCGCGCGAGGTCTTCAAGCGCATCGTCGAGACGTATCTGGCGACTGGGGAGCCGGTCGGCTCGCGCAATCTAAGCCGCGCGCTGCCGATGACGCTGTCCCCCGCCTCCGTGCGCAACGTGATGTCGGATCTGGAGGGGCTCGGCCTCATCTACGCGCCGCATACGAGCGCCGGCCGCCTGCCGACCCAGACGGGCTTGCGCTTGTTCATCGACGGCCTGCTCGAGATCGGCGATGTGACCGAGGAGGAGCGCAGTCAAATCGAGAGCCGCATTGCAGCCGGCGGTAGACGCCGCGGAGTTGAGGATGTCCTCGCCGAGGCCGGCGAAATGCTGTCCGGGCTTTCCCGCTGTGCCGGTGTCGTGCTGGTCGAGAAGCAGAGCAAGTCGCTGAAACAGGTCGAGTTCGTGCATCTTGCAGCGGGCAAGGCGCTCGCCGTCCTCGTCGGCGACGACGGTGACGTCGAGAATCGCATCATTGCGCTCCCCGAGGGTCTTCCGCTCGCTTCGTTGACCGAGGCTTCGAACTACATCAATGCGCGGATTGGCGGGTTGACGCTCGCGGACGCGCGCGCGCGCATCGAAACGGAGATCGAGCAGCGGCGCGCTCAGCTCGACGAGCTCACCGCGCGCGTGGTCACCGAAGGTCTCGCCACCTGGTCGGGCGATGACGACGAGCGCAAGAGCCTCATCGTCTGCGGGCGCTCGCATCTGCTCGAAGACGTGCGGGCTATGGAGGACCTCGAGCGCGTACGGCTACTGTTCGAGGACCTCGATACCAAGAAGGACCTGATCCAGCTGCTCGGGCTGGCCGAGCGCGCCGAAGGGGTGCGCATCTTCATCGGCTCGGAGAACAAGCTGTTCTCGTTGTCGGGCTCGGCGCTGATCGTCTCGCCCTTCGAGGATACGGAGCAAAAGATCGTGGGCGTGCTTGGCGTGATCGGCCCGACGCGGCTCAATTATGGGCGCATCATCCCCATGGTCGACTATACGGCCAGGCTGCTTGGGCGCCTTGTCCCTTGATTTTTCGGCCTCAGCGGTCGATATCCCACGTTGAACGAGGCGCTCAAGCCAAGGCGGCGATGCCCGACGACAAGACCCCCCCGCGCGAGACGACCGAGACGGGCGAAGACCTCAAGGGGACTCCGCGCGCCGATGGCGTGACGGACGATCCTGGCCTACAAGCGAGTGCCGAACTCGAGGCCTTGGTGGTCGAGAACACCGACATGCGCGATCGGCTCTTGCGCACGATGGCCGACATGGAGAACTTGCGGCGCCGCACCGAGCGGGAAAAGTTGGACACCGCGCGCTATGCGATCTCCAACTTCGCCCGCGACGTCCTCACCGTCGGGGACAATCTCAGGCGCACCATGGAGCATGTGCCGGCCGAGGCCGCGGCGCAGGACCCAGCGCTCAAGAGCTTCCTCGACGGGGTGGAGCTCACCGAGCGGGAGCTCTTGAACGTGCTCGACCGCCACGGCGTGACCCGCATCGAGCCGCTTGGGGCGCGTTTCGACCCCAACTGTCACCAGGCCATGTATGAGGTGGCGAACCCCAATGTGCCGGAGGGCACCGTCGTGGACGTGATGCAAGCGGGCTATGTCATCGGCGATCGATGCTTGCGGCCCGCCCTCGTCGCCATTGCTAAAGGCGGCGCCAAGGCGACGCCGCCCACCCAAGGGGCAAGAGAGGCAGCTGAGCCGCGCAAGGCCGCCAATGACGACTTCCCGCCCGGCGATGGAAATGAGCCAGAAATTGACGAATGAGCGTTCTGCGGTAGCCGAGCGGTAACAGCGGACCCACCACAGGAGCCCACAGGAAAGCCCATGGCGGGCGAACTGGAAAGGGCCGCACCGGCCTGCGCTTCAAGATGAAGCAAACTGCGGAGCCACATCACAAATGGACGCGCACGGGTAAGGCTACTGTTTCACGGCCGTCATGACCGAGCGCCGCTTCCCGCCGCCACGGAGTGCATTACTCCTGCGAAATGGCCCGCAGCGCCGACGTCTGGATCTAATCGGATCGGTAAGACCCCGGCTCTCAGCAAGGAGGAATAGCTTCCGAGGGTCTTGAATAGGCCATGGCCGCTCAAGCTAAGCCCCATGACCGAGCGTCTCTTCCCGCGGCCATGGACCGTCGAGCAGATCCCCGGCGGCTTAAGGTTGTCGATGCCCACGGGAGAGGCACTCGCGTATGTCAATTCGCGCAATAGCCCGGCCGACGCTGGTACCGCTGGGGTGCTTCCCGAGGACGAGGCGCGCCGCATCGCAAGCAACATCGCCAAGCTTCCCGAGTTGCTAGGTGTGGAAAGCCAACTCGAGCAGCGTATGTCACGCCTTGCCAGTGGCTGCGAACAGGTCTAACTCGCCGACTTATGGACGCCACTGTTAAAGGCTGCGCTGCCGCCGCTTCCCGTCTCGGATACCGCGAGGTGGCCGCGCTGATCCTCGAAGAAGACATGGGCCCCGAACGAATTGCTCTCCTGTTCCAACTATCCGCCTCGCAAGAAGCTGGCCGACATGCTGCACTGATTATCTTGGCCGGCGGGATTAGTCGGCACCGCGCGGAGCCCGTAGGTTGGTCTGGCGATGTTGAGCGGAGACTCGCGCGTGAGGCGCTCGCCCGAGCGCGTTCGAACTCTCGCAACCTCGACGAGTTACTAGCCGATCTAAGCGCGGAAGCAGCGCGCCTGGTCAAAGGCGGTTTCACGCGCGCACCGCTTGCCGCCGTAGCCTGAACTTCCGATGGCCTGGCAACCAATATCTGATAGCGCGAAATCCGTCCCCGACGGGGTGGAGTTCGGCATGACCGACGGCAAAGCGACGCGTCAGTGCTTTATCTTTCAGCATGCGATCGGCACGTGGGCGAACCAACAAGGACAGATCGATCGAGCCGCCGCCTTCAAACTTTTCCGCGAGCATGCGGCTGAAATTTACGCTGCGTCGGGGCGCATCCTGGACGAAGGCGCAGACGTGTCACTAACGATCATCACTGCAGAGGATCGTAATCCATAGAGTTACTGGTGCGCGAGCGAAGCGCCGATTCAGTGGAAATTGAACCACAGAAAGGCTTGCCGCTGATTTTCGGCCTCGTTGTTTCATATCGGCCTCCTAAACGAAATTCTCACATTAGCGAAGATCGGCTGCCCCGCCGGTGCGCGCGTTGAGCTCTGTAGGGATTTTCGATGGTGGAACGTTGGCCTTTCCTGCGGCGTTTCTCAACCAAACTGATCCTTGGTGGAAGTCAGGAAGGCATAGCTTGGCCTAGCACTGACCAAGCTGCTGACTCTCGGAGCCAAGCCCGGAGCCGACATAGGCGGATCGACACAACCCTGTTACGGGATTAGACGGGGGTCTTGCTGTCCGCCTTTACGTGGATCCCCTTTTTGCGGGGAGCCGAGCCCCTGAATCGCCTCGATCGGCGTTGATACAGCAAGAGGAGGTCAGCGGGGCGATGGCGCGTGCGTCCGAGGTCAATCCCGACGGTTATGTGCATGCCCGCGACGCCGGAGAATATCAGCGCCTGCGCGAACCAGGCGCGCATGTGGCAAGACGCGACCGAGCAGGTGCTCGACGCGGCGGGGCTGAAGCCTGGCATGAGCGCCCTGGATGTCGGCGCTGGCCCCGGCGCGGTGATGCGGCTGATGGCGGTGCGGGTCGGACCTAAGGGGAAGGTCACCGGCATCGATATCGACGGCAAGCTCGGGGCGGAAGCGCTGGCCGAGCTCCGCGCCGAGGGTGGCGCCGAGTTCGCCTTCATCCAAGGCAATGTGCTCAAGCTCGAATCCGTGCCTGGCGCACCGTTCGACCTTACGTTCTGCCGCCTCCTGCTCATGCATCTGCCCGACCCATCCGCCGTGCTGGAGACCATGCATGGCTGGACCAAGCCCGGCGGAATGGTCGTGGCGCAGGAGTTGGACTTTGGTGCGATCGCCGTTGAGCCCATCTGCCCGCCTATGGCCGAGTTCAACCGCCTGTTCGAGGGCGTGTTCCGCGGCCTTGGCCGCAACATGCGGGCCGGGCGGCAATTGCCGGTGCAATTCGAGGCGGCCGGGTTGGGTGCCCCCGATCGCACCACGGCCGCGGCGCATTTCGTGCCGTTGGCGGAGATGGCCGAGATGCTGATCGGCGTCTATGACGGCCTGTTCGCCGCGGGGGCCGAACTCGGCATCGCCGATACGGAACACGCGACGGCATTCCGCAAGGAGATGAAAGAGGCGGCGTCCGACGGCCGCTATTATTGCTTTCCACCGATCCTGATCAGCGCCTGGAAGCGGGTCCGCTGACAATGCTTACGCTTCGAAAGTCATCCCATCCCGCTTCTCCTTGTGAGCCATAGACTTGCCCCCTATATAATCCCGGGGCCCCGCCGGTTTCCTGTTCGGCGGGGTCTGCCGGATTTGTTTAGGGGACTGGCGTCAGGCCTGGAGTGCATGCGGGGCGGGCGCGTATCCTTGGGTGCCGATTCGGGCCCAGGCGGTCTGCCACAAAAAGAGAGGTTTTGAGCGATGGCGAAAGTGATCGGAATCGATCTCGGCACCACTAACTCCTGTGTTGCGGTCATGGAGGGCAAGAACCCGAAGGTGATAGAGAATGCCGAGGGCGTGCGCACCACACCGTCGATCGTAGCGTTCAACGATGATGGCGAGAGGCTCGTAGGCCTGCCCGCCAAGCGCCAGGCGGTTACCAACCCCGAGAATACGTTCTTCGCTATCAAGCGCCTGATCGGCCGCCGCTATGACGACCCCATGGTGGAGAAGGACAAAAAGCTCGTTCCCTACAAGATCGTCCGCGCCGACAATGGCGACGCCTGGGTGGAGTCCCGCGGCACGAAATATTCGCCCTCGCAAATTTCGGCCTTCATCCTGCAAAAAATGAAAGAGACGGCTGAGGCCTATCTCGGCGAGAAAGTCGACCAGGCCGTCATCACCGTTCCCGCTTATTTCAACGACGCCCAGCGCCAGGCTACCAAGGACGCGGGCAAGATCGCGGGGCTCGAAGTCCTGCGTATCATCAATGAACCGACCGCGGCAGCGCTCGCTTACGGCCTCGACAAAAAGAAAGAGAGCAAGACGATCGCCGTCTACGATCTCGGCGGCGGCACCTTCGACATCTCCATCTTGGAGATCGGTGACGGCGTGTTCGAGGTGAAGTCGACCAACGGCGACACCTTCCTCGGCGGCGAGGACTTTGACATGCGCCTCGTCGACTATCTCGCCAACGAGTTCAAGAAGGAAAGTGGCATCGACCTGCGCGGCGACAAGCTCGCGCTGCAGCGGCTGAAGGAGGCCGCCGAGAAAGCCAAGATTGAGCTCTCCTCGACCACGCAGACCGAGATCAACCTGCCCTTCATCACCGCCGACAAGAGCGGCCCCAAGCATCTCACCATGAAGCTCACGCGCGCCAAGCTCGAGAGCCTGGTGGACGACCTCATCCAGAAGACCATCGGTCCTTGCCAGAACGCCTTGAAGGACGCGGGGCTGAAGGCCGCCGAGATCGGCGAGGTGGTGCTCGTGGGCGGCATGACGCGCATGCCGAAAGTAGCCGAGACCGTGAAGACGTTCTTTGGCCGCGAGCCGCATAAGGGCGTGAATCCCGACGAGGTGGTGGCCATCGGCGCCGCGATCCAAGCGGGCGTGCTGCAAGGCGACGTCAAGGACGTGCTTCTGCTCGACGTGACGCCGCTGTCGCTCGGCATCGAGACCCTGGGCGGCGTGTTCACGCGACTGATCGACCGCAACACCACCATCCCCACCAAGAAGAGCCAGGTATTCTCCACCGCCGAGGACAACCAGAACGCGGTCACCATCCGCGTCTTCCAGGGTGAGCGGGAGATGGCCGCCGACAACAAGATGCTCGGGCAATTCGATCTCGTAGGCATTCCGCCGGCCCCGCGGGGCGTCCCACAGGTCGAGGTGACCTTTGACATCGATGCCAACGGTATCGTCAATGTCGCGGCCTCCGACAAGGCGACCGGAAAGGAGCAATCGATCCGCATCCAAGCCTCCGGGGGCTTGAGCGATGCCGACATCGACCGCATGGTCAAGGAGGCCGAGAGCCACGCCGAGGAGGACAAGAAGCGCCGCGCCCTGGTGGAAACGCGCAATCAGGCCGAAGCGCTCGTGCATTCGACCGAGAAGATGCTCAAGGATTTTGGCGACAAGGTTCCGGCCGGCGATAAGACCACCGTAGAAGCAGCCGGGGCCGAGCTCAAATCGGCGATCCAAGGCGAGGATACGGACCTCATCAAGCAGAAGATCGATGCGCTCGCACAAGCCTCGATGAAGCTCGGCGAGGCCATGTATCAGGCGAGTCAGTCCGCTGCGGGTAGCGCGGGCGGTGGTGGCCCGTCGGAAGGTGGCGGCCCGCAAGACAATGTGGTCGACGTCGATTTTGAGGAAGTAAAGGACGACGACAGCAAGAAATCGGCTTGAGGTGGATTGATGGCATCGGCGCGGGGGTGGCATTCGCTGCAAATGCAGCGCTGGCAGGGTCCCGCGCGGGTGCCCAACAGAAGAGGCTAAGCGCCGCCCGCATGCGGGAAGCGGTTTCGGGGTGAAGGCCGAAGGGGCGATGGCAAAACGCTGCTACTACCAAATTCTGGGTATCCAACGAGGCGCGGCTGATCAGGAAATCAAGGCCGCCTTTCGGCGCCTCGCCAAGGAATGCCATCCCGACAGCTGCAACGGCGACCACACGGCCGAGCACCGCTTCAAGGAACTCAACGAGGCCTATGAGGCGCTGAAGGACCCGCAGCGGCGGGCGGCCTATGACCGCTTCGGCCACGCCGCCTTCGAGAGCGGGATGGCCGGTCCCGGCGCCCATGGCTTCGGCTCCGATTTCTCGGCTTCCATGTCGGCCATGTTCGACGATTTGTTCGGCGAGTTCATGGGCCAGCGGCGGCCGCGACAGCGTTCGGCGCGCGAGCGTGGGGCCGACCTTCGCTACAATATGGAAATCACCCTCGCCGAGGCCTATGAGGGCAAGACGGCGCAGATCCGCGTGCCGACCAATATTACCTGCGAAGTCTGCACGGGCTCGGGCGCGCGGGCCGGCACGCAAGCGACACCGTGCCGTACCTGCGGCGGCATCGGCAAGGTGCGCGCGACACAGGGCTTCTTCACCATCGAGCGCACCTGCCCGAACTGCCAGGGACGCGGCGAGGTGATCGAGAACCCCTGTCCCGCCTGCAACGGCACGGGCCGCGTCACGCGCGAGCGCACGCTCTCCGTCACCATCCCCGTGGGCGTCGAGGACGGCACGCGCATCCGGCTTGCTGGCGAGGGCGAGGCGGGTTTGCGCGGCGGACCGCCCGGCGACCTCTATATTTTTCTCTCCATCAAACCGCACGAGTTCTTTCAGCGCGACGGCGCCGATCTCTTCTGCCGCGTGCCCATCGCCATGACGACGGCGACACTCGGCGGCCAGATCGAGGTGCCCACCATCGACGGCGGCAGGACGCGCGTGAAGATCCCGGAGGGCACCGAGAGCGGGAAGCAGTTCCGCCTCAAGGCCAAAGGCATGCCGGTGCTGCGCACCAAGCAGCAAGGCGACCTCTATATCCAGGTCGAGGTGGAGACGCCGAAGAATCTCTCGCGCAAGCAGCGCGAGCTGCTTAAGGCCTTCGAGGAAGGCTCCAATGCGAACACCAGCCCTGAATCGACGGGCTTCTTCGCTCGCGTCAAGGAACTGTTCGAACGGACCGGTGAGTAGCCCCTATCCTATTCTCTCCGGGGTTGACGTAGATTGCTCCATCGTCACTCGCGCTCTTGCCGTCCGCTGAGCGCCAATCATCTAAGAGCGCCATGACCGACGGCGAAAGCGCCTCGCGACGCCCCGGCGCAGACGGAGCGTCCTTGCTCGCCAGGACGACAATGGCGACCGCGGCAGTGGTGGCGGTGCTAGCTGTCGCGGTTGGCTTGTGGTACGCGCGCACTGCAATTTTGCTCACATTTGCAGGCTTGCTACTTGCCATCGTGCTGTATGGCGGGAGCCGCGCGCTTTCCGAGCTCACGCGGCTGCCAAGGCTCGCCGCGCTCGCCATCGTGGTGCTGGCGGCGGTGACGTTTTTCGTCCTGGTGCTCTGGGGTGCAGGACCCACGCTCGGCCAGCAGGTGGCACAGCTTGCCCACAGCCTCGCCGCTGGCGCGACTAGCCTGACCAAACAGCTCGCAAGTTTCGCCGATCAGAACAACCTGTTCGAGAACATCGATCTCGTGCAGCTGCTTGGCAAGTTCCTCAGTCCGTGGGGCATCGCCACGAGCGCGACGTCGGTCGCGCTCTCGATCGTCGGCGTTTTCAGCGCGGGGCTCATCGTGCTCTTCTTCGGCATCTATTTTGCCGTCGATCCTCACACCTATGTCACGCTCGCGACGCGGCTGGCCCCGGCGGACCGGCGGCTCTCCGCCATGCAGATGCTGCATCAGACCGGCAACCTGCTTCGCCGCTGGCTGGTCGGTCAAGGCATCGCCATGGCGCTGATCGGCGGCTTCACCTATGTGGGTCTCCTCATTCTCGGCGTGCCCATCCCATTCGTGCTCGCGCTGTTCGCAGGTCTCGCAGGCTTTCTCCCGTATCTCGGGCCGATCATCGGCGCCATTCCCATGGTGCTCGTCGCCGGGGGCGAGAGCCTCGACCTGGCACTGTGGGTGGTCGGGCTTTATGCCATCATCCAATTTCTGGAGAGCTATCTGCTCACCCCCTTGATCCAAGCGCGCGCGGTGTCCTTGCCGCCGGCGGCGGTGATCCTGGCCCAGCTTGTGCTCGGCGCCGTGTTCGGCATCCTCGGGCTCGCGCTCGCAACCCCGCTCGCGGCAGCCGCCGTGGTGCCGCTCCGGTACCTGTTCGGCGCGGGCGAAGAGGAGCTAGGCGAGACGGGGCCGGCGGTTGTTAGGCCCGCAGCTGCGGAGCAGATGAGCCGTTAGGTAGGCAACGATGCGGTTATTGTTTTTTGCCGGCAGTACGAGAGAAGGGTCTTACAACAAGCGGCTCGCCCGTCTTGCCCAGCACATCGCCCAAGCCAACGGCGTCGAGGGCGTTTTCGTCGACCTCAGGGACTACGCGATGCCGCTCTATAGCGGCGATCTTGAAGCGGAGCAGGGACCGCCAGTTGCGGCGCGCGAGTTCAAGGCGCTGCTCGGCGAATATCAGGGCATCTTCGTCGCCAGCCCCGAATATAATTCCTCGATAACGCCGCTGCTCAAGAACACGCTCGACTGGGTGACACGGGTGCGGGGCAAGGGCGAGAGCGGGCTCGAAGTGTACAAGTCGCGCGTCTTCGCCATCAGCGGCGCCTCGCCCGGTTATTACGGCGCCATGCGCAGCCTTTTGCATCTTCGCCAGATTCTCGAGGTCGGTATCGGCGCGACCGTGATTCCGCAACAGATGGCGCTACCGCGGGCGGGCGATGCCTTCGCCGACGATGGCAGCCTCAAGGACAAGGCGCAGCAGGGCCTGATCAAAGACGTGGTCGAAGCGCTCGCCATTGCGGCGCGGAAGTTCGTCTCCCCATGACCGATGCCAAAGATTGGCTAATTGTCGCTCTCGATGTGCCCAGCGTCGATGAGGCTAGGGCGCTTGTAGATACCCTCGGCGACAGCGTCGGCGTCTATAAGATCGGGCTTGAGCTTCTGTTCTCAGGTGGGTTTCAGCTCGCACGCGACCTTATTGCACAAGGCGCCCGAGTCTTCATTGACGCCAAGCTTCTCGACATCGAGGCGACGGTAGAGCGGGCGACAGCCGCCATCGCCCGGACCGGCGCGCATTTCCTCACCGTGCATGCGATGGACCGCAAGACGCTTGAAGCGGCGGTCCGCGGGCGCGGGACGAGCGGGATGAAGCTGCTCGGCGTCACCGTGCTTACCAATCTCGGGTCTGCCGATCTCGTGCAACAGGGCATCGACCAGACGGCGCCCGAGCTCGTGCGGCGGCGGGCGACGCTCGCCCAGGACGCAGGCTTCGACGGCGTCATCGCCTCCGCCCAGGAGGCGGCCGCGATACGCAAGAAAGCGGGCGCGGGCTTTCTGATCGTCACGCCCGGCATCCGGCCAAGGGGTCTCGAGGCAAACGACCAGGCGCGGACCATGACTCCGGCCGAGGCCATCGCGGCCGGCGCCGACTACCTCGTGATTGGCCGGCCAATCACCCGTGCGGCCGACCCGCGCGCTGCGGCCCAAGCAATTGCCGGCGAGATCGCTCGCGCGCTGCCAAGACAAGGCTGAGCCAGCCGACGACGCGGACAGCCGCTTGGCTCGGGCGAAAGGCGTATAGTGGGCGAGGGCCGTCCTGGAGCGTCGCCTATGCCGACCGATCAGCCGACGGCCTTCGTCTTTGCGGGTGGCGGCAGCTTCGGCGCCGTGCAGGTGGGGCAGCTGCGCGCGCTGGTCGCGCATGGACTCAAACCGGACATGGTGGTGGGCTCGAGTGTGGGCGCCATGAACGCCGCCTACTATGCCGGGGCGCCCAGCCTCGAGGGGGTCGAGCGGCTCACGCGGATCTGGCGAAATCTCCGGCGAGGTGATGTGTTTCCGTTGGGCTGGCGGACGGCGCTGGGCTTCGCCCGGCGGCGGGATTTTCTCGTCGGCTCGGAAGGATTGCGGCGGCTCGTGCACAGGCATCTTCCCTATGGCACGCTGCAAGAAGCAAAGATTCCGCTGCACATCGTCGCGACCGACATCCTGAACGGCGAGGCCGTTGTCCTCTCCCAGGGACCCGCGGCGGAGGCCATCCTTGCCTCGACCGCGATCCCCGCCGCCCTTTGCGCCCGTCAGGCTCGACGGCCGCTATCTCGCCGACGGCGCGATCACGAGCTGCACGCCCGTCAAGGTCGCGGTCGAGCGCGGCGCCACACGTCTGATCGTTCTACCGACGGGCTATGCCTGCGCGCGCGAGGCTCCGCCCCGTGGCGCAGTCGCCAACGCATTGCACGCGCTCAATTTGCTGATCACGCGCCAGATCACCAGCGAGCTGGAAAGCCTCGACGCGGGTATCGACTATTACGTGGCCCCACCACTCTGTCCGCTGCTCGGATCGCCCTACGACTTCTCGCAGACAGAAGCGTTGATCGAGCGCGCCGCGGCGGGAACGCAAGCCTGGCTCGCCGAGGGCGGACTGGCAAAGCGTGGCATCCCCATGCAGCTTCGCCCGCATGCCCACAGCGCGGTTGCGTCAAGATGACGATTCGAGCTCCGCAAGCCGCGTGGCGATGAGGCTGGTGAGCCGATCAGGATCGCCCTCCACGCTCACCTGCTTAAGACGCGACTTAGAGCCTTGGGCGACATTGACCGATGACGCCGGCACCCCGAGCCAATCAGCGATTAGCCGCGCAAGCGCCGCATTGGCGCGGCCCCGCTCGGGGATCGCGCGCACGCGTGCCCTTAGCACTGGTGCGCCGTCAAACAGCTCGATCCCGGTGACCGCGTCCTCTCTTGCCTTTGGGGTCAGCCTCACGACCAGGATCACGCCTTGGCCTGTGCGCCGAAGGGGCAGACCCGCCGGCGTGCCAGGACTCAAGGATTGACAATGAGCGGCTCAGGCGCCGGCATCAGCCAACCGAGAAGCACGACATTTTGGATGAACAGCAGAATCAGGATCAGGATGACGGGCGAGATATCGATACCGCCGAGATTGGGTAGGATCGAGCGGATGGGCCGGAGCGCGGGCTCGGTCAGCCGCCAGAGCATGTCGGCGATGGCGAGCACAAAGCGGTTGCTCGTATTGACCACGCTGAAGGCGATCAACCAACTCAAGATGGCGCTCGCGATGATCACCCAGATATAGAGCTGGATGAGATAGACGACGAATTCAATCAAAGGAACCATCAGCCCCTCCTGGCACAATGCATCATGTAGCTTGCAGCCTAGGATAAGGGCAAGGGATGCCCTCGCTTGACAGGCCGGAAGGCCGCTCCCTAAATGGCTTTGAACCTCAGGGGCCGTAGCTCAGTTGGGAGAGCGCAGCAATCGCACTGCTGAGGTCAGGGGTTCGATCCCCCTCGGCTCCACCATAACAACAATGGGTTAGCCAGCAGATGCTGTCGCTGGCCACCGACCCCTAAGCGGCTCGTAAGCATGGAGGCAGCGGCCTGTGGCGCAACCGTGCTCCCAGAGGGCGTAGCAACGTTGAGAGGGCACGTACGCCTACCTCAGGGGGCCATGAGGGGTGTGAGCGCCATCAGGTCTCATACGAGAGGCGGCGAAGAGTAACTAATCCCCGGCCATCCCCCCATGGGGGCGCCGTCTTTCTAAAATACAAAAAACTGAAAAAGTCCCAACTCACGTCCGAATTTTTGGCCGCAGGCCATAGACTATTCATCTGTCATAGGCACTTGGCGGTGCACCTGTCTCGGGAGGCCGCAGCAGGACCACAAAGCCTACGAAGATGGCTACTCTCATCAAACCCCATGCGGTGTCGCTGACGTGCATAACTTATACCGCTGACTAAGGCTTGCGACGATGCCACATCCACCAGAGCGCCAAGCCTGTGACGGACAGCACCACGACATCAAGCCACTGCATCGAGCATCACCTAACGCCTAAAATAAGTCGGTAGCCAGTCTCTGGCCTGGTCATCGATGAGTGTTCATATTTTTCGGTGCCCAGTTGCGAGTCTGCGCGATGGCAACCAAATAGGCCAGCGTTTTCAGCAATCGTCTCCAATCCCCCCGTCGGCCAACCCTCACTCGGGCGTCGGCAGCGTCAAACTCAATGGCGAATTCGCCTATCTTTTCTGGTTTGAAAGTTCGAGGTCCCGTCTTGCGGATAAAGCGATCAATTATAAAAGCCTCCTCTCCCTCTGAACGACGAAAGCGAATCCAACCAGAGGAGCCGAGCTCATCGCAGAGCCATTTGGTCCGTGAGGCTGAGTGTCGGTCAGAGAGAACGAGTTCGCTTGGGTCTACCTTTCTATAGCTTCCAGAGTTGGCTACCCGCGGACGCGGGCTTAGTGCTGCCGCCAAATAACTGCTTAGCTCCGTGTGTACTAGATCGCCTGCGGCAAGTGCTTGGCGAACATTCCATTCTATGAAGCCGCGGTTGGGCTCGTAGGCCACTTTACGAAAGCCAATGACTTCGCCTTTATCGATTTCAGGGGACAGGCAATGCAGGGTCACTCCCCCATGCAGTTCCGCCGTTCTATCTAAGATCATGCCAGACCGTGGATTTGGGCCTCGATAGTGCGGCAACACCGCAGGATGGAAGTTGACTGCCCGGCCTAAGAACTGCCGTAGGATGGCTTCTGGAATGATTTCGTAGCTAAGAGAGGTGATCAACAAGTCTGCGTTTAGCTGCCGGATAGAGTTAGCTGCTTCCACCCAGACCGAGAGTTTTGGATTGGACTGGACTGGAATACGGTAGCGTTGCGCCAGCGCGGATATAGACCACGACGGTGCGAAACTGCCTAGCGCACGGTCCCGCGCCAGAAATAGCCGCGGGGATAATGAGCCAATCCATATCGCCGCTACCGAATTGCCGTCGGCAATCCAGGCATCAATTATCTTCGCAGAAATCAAGCCTCCGCCGGTTAGGAGTAGCGCCCTCACGCTTGGAATGGTATCAATTTGACGGCTAAATGGGGGATCAACTTATGCAGAATCGCAACAAGCAGCTCGATTATACGAAGTTGCTCGGCTTTGACTCTGTGAACGAGCGGATATCGGGGAGCATCGACTTTCAGCATGAAACGTTGAGTGCAAGGCTCGGCGCGAAAGTTGGGAAGCCCGAAGCCGAACCGGTGAAATTCGTGCAGGCGCCAACGAAATAGCGATACCACGCCGCTTTGTAGGATCTGCGCGTCCCACCTGACCTTCGGTTCAGAGCCTGACGGGGCATAGCTTCGCCTTATCAGGCAAAGCCATCTCCTAGCACCTGACCTTTCGGTGACTCTTGCTGAGGCTCAGGAGCAGGCACCGGTTGGCGCCGACCTGCAGGGGCCCTTCTGCCGGTACCCTCCGGCTTGTGACACGATGCACTCCAACAGGCCTGGATAGCCTCGGAGACCGCGGCCCATAGTGAGCTGGCTATGAAAACCAGCCCACTACTCGAGGGCGCGCCAGCCGAGCCGCTACTTCGCATTTCCCGGGGACGGATACTCGCGGGCACGGTTTGCCAATCCAGAAAAAGCCCTTTGGGTATCAAAGGGGGCGTTTGGACTGGTTTGCGAACCTAAGCGATTGATTTTCCTAGAGGAGGTTAACCCCCTCGGCTCCACCACCGCCCATTCACGGGGCTCCGCAACAAGGCCCCGACAAGGCTCGTCTGGCGATCGGCAGGCAGCCCGCGTCCGCCGCCCTTGGTGCCGGACCCGGGCCCTTGGGGGTTGCCCTCCTCATCGCGCACGCGGAAGAACAACCCCATGGTCGGCGCGAGCAGGAAGTCCGGCACGAAGCGCATTGCCGAAACGGCGAGCTGATTGAAGATGCCGGGCACGATCAAGCCGCGGCCGCGCCGGAAGCCGCGATAGGCCGCGCGCGCCACCTGCTTGGGGGTCATCATGGGAAAGAAGCGGGTGTAGTAGGAGTTCTGCGAGCCCGCCTTAGAGTGCAGTCGCGTGGCGACAACGCCAGGCGCGACTGCCGAAACGGTTACACCGGTGCCCATGGTCTCGTAAGCGAGCGCCTTGGTGAATGACAGCACGAAGGCCTTGGCCGCTGCGTAAGCCGCCTGATAGGGCACCGGCATAAAGCCCATCATCGACGCAACGTTGAGCACGCCGCCACTGCCTCGCGCCACCATGCCAGGCAAGAACCGGCGGGTCAGGTCCACCACGGTGCGGATGTCGAGGTCGATCAACCGCGCGACCGTGTCGGGATCTTGGTCCTGAAAGAAGCCGGACGACATGACGCCGGCATTGTTGACGAGGCAGTCGGCGTAGAGATGGTAGCGGCGCAGAGCCTGCTCGACGCCGGTGCACCCCTCCTGGGTCGAGAGATCCTGCGCGGTGACTCTCACCTCGATGCCGTGAGCGTCTCTGAGATCCCCCGCGGTTTGCTCCAAGGTCACCGGATCGCGGGCGACGAGGAGCAGCGTTTGGCCCGCCCGGGCAAACTCCTCGGCCAGCGCGCGGCCAATTCCTTCGGTGGCACCGGTGATCACCACCGCCGGCGCAATCCGGGCCGATCCTGCTCGCTCCACTCTCGGGCTTTCGTCGTTCATCCTCTGACCCTAACTCCGGCTACTGACTTTGGGTGCCCTGGCCCCCCAATACAAATACGTGCTCCGAGGCAGGCAAGTTCCGCTTGCGAGGGTGCGGTTGCGACGCCGAGCACGAGCCGTAGTGAATATGGGAACTCTGGCCGCAGCAGGTTAGAATAGCCGATCTGCGCCCGGCGTTGCGAGCATCATTTCATTCATCCTTAGGGCTTCCGACGATGCCAATCCTTTGCCTCTTCTTGGCTTTGGGCCTCGCGCTAGCGCCGGCCGCGGCAAACGGCGCAGAGACCCTCGCACAGGCCGTGCGGGAGGCGGATGCGAAATATCTGGCGGTCAAGGCGCTGAAGCCCATCGATACCGCGCCGAAGATCGCAATCGGTGAGGAGGAAGGGGAGGCAACGCCAAAAACCCGAGAGATCGCGCAAGGCCCGATCAGGGCGATTCTCAGCTACGTGGAAGTCAAAAACGAGCAGGGCGAGGTAACCCGCGCCCCGGTGGTCACGGTGCTGGCCGACGGCCAGGAAGTGGCCAAGTTAAAACGCGACGATTTGGGCATGAGCAACCCGCCGGTCAGCGTGCAGATCGCCGAGCTTAACCCCGCGAACGCCACGCCCGAAGTGGTGGTGTCCTTCTATACTGGCGGCGCCCATTGCTGCTCCGACACCACCGTCCTGACCCAAGCCAAGGACGGCTCGAGCTGGCAGACGGTAGAGCTCGGCGAGCTCGATGGCGGTCCTTTGACGGCGGCCGATCTCGACGGCGACGGGCGCTACGAGTTCGAGACCCGCGACAACGCCTTCCTCTATACCTTCGGCTGTTATGCCTGCTCGGTGGCCCCGCTCGAGATCCTCGCCGTCGAGGACGGCGCGGTGAAAAACGTGACCCGCGAGCCGCGCTTCCGCCCGGCGCATGAATCCTACCTCAAGGACATCATCACCGGCGTCCCCGACGACAACGTGAACGGCTTCCTCGCCGGCTACGTGGCGGAGAAGACCCTTCTCGGCGAGGGCAAAGAGGCCTGGGCGCTCACGCTGGCCCATTACGACCGCTCTTCCGATTGGGGCCTCGATGTGTGCGACCAGCCGCTGAACAAGGCCGGAGAGTGCCCGGGCCAAACGCAGCGTTTGACCTTTCCCGACGCCCTTGAACGCATGCTTAAGGAGAGCGGATATAGTGTTGAAAAGTGACCGCGGACCCGCGGTGCCGCAGGCGCGGAACCGGGGGCTAACCTTGTGGTTTTTGTTGAGTTGGCCCGGCTCGCCGTAAGGAGGAGCATCGGCGCCGTTTCGCGAGGAGTTTGGAGTATGGCACCCCGCGCCTATTGGACCGGCCAGCTCAGGCTGTCTCTGGTCACCATCCCCATCAGGCTCTATCCGGCGACGAGCACGGAAAAGCGCATCGAGCTGCATCAGATTCACGAGCCTTCCGGCAAGCGCATCCGTTACCAGAAGGTGGCGCCGGGCGTGGGCGTGGTGGAGAACGAGGCGATCACCAAGGGCTTCGAATATGAGAAGGGCAAATATGTCCTGCTCGACCAAAAGGAAATCGACGAACTGAGGCTCGAGGCCAAACAGACCATCGAGCTCGTACGCTTCGTCGACCAGAGCGACATCGACGCGCGCTATTTCGAGAAGCCTTACTACCTGCTGCCCGACGGCGACGCCAGCGAGGAAGGCTATGTGGTCGTGCAGAAGGCGCTCGCCGAGACAAAGAAGGTCGGCGTCGGCCAGCTTATCCTGCGCGGTCAAGGCAACATCGTCGCCATTCAAGCGCAGGGACGCGGGCTTCTGCTCGAGGTGCTGCGCCACGCCAACGAGATCCGCTCGGCTGACACATTCTTCAAGGAGTTGCCCGATCTTAAGATCGACAAGGAAGCGCTCGACCTGGCCAAGGAGCTGATCGGGCGCAAGGCAGGAACGTTCGAGCCTGAGCAGTTCAAGGACGAATATAACGAGGCGATGTGGGAGCTGATCCACGCCAAGCTCGAGCATCGCAAGCCGGAATTCGTGATCGAGGAGCCGGCCACCGCCAAGGTGATCAACATCATGGACGCGCTGAAGAGGAGCGTGCAGCAGGGCAAAGGCAAGGCGGCTCAGGCCCCGAAGCGGGGCGCTGCAGCTGCACGCAGCGGAAATGGCAAGAAGACTGGGCGTGCTGCGCCAAAGAGGAAGTCGGCATAAGCCATGGCGCGGGGGCGGACCCAGGACCTGCTCGCCGAATACAAGGCCAAGCGCGACTTCAAGAAGACACCCGAGCCGGGGCCTGAACGCAAGCGGTCAACCGGCAACAGCTTCGTCATCCAGAAGCATGCCGCCCGGCGCACGCATTTCGATTTCAGGCTCGAGCATGACGGCGTGCTCAAGAGCTGGGCCGTGACCAAGGGCCCGAGCCTCGACCCTGCCCAGAAGCGCCTCGCTGTCCGCACCGAGGACCATCCGCTCGAATATGGCGGGTTTGAAGGCGTCATCCCCAAGGGGGAATATGGCGGCGGCCCGGTGATGATCTGGGACCGCGGCACGTGGGAGCCGATCGGTGACCCTGACGAGGGTCTCGCCAAAGGCGATCTCAAATTCAGGCTGAATGGCGAACGGCTGAACGGCGATTTCGTGCTCGTGCGCATGAAACCCCGCAAGGGCGACGTCAAGCGCGAGAACTGGCTCCTGATTAAGAAGCACGACGACTATGCCCATGCCGGCGACGAGCCCACGCAAACTTACGACACGAGCGTGGTGAGCGGGCGGAGCATGCCGGCCATCGAGACCGGCGACGTCCCCGTCTGGAACTCCAACCGCTCAAAAAAAAAGCCCGCAAGTGGCCGCGCCGGCAAGACCGGTAAAGCGCCGAGGCGCACGCTAGCACCCGTCTTCGTGGCGCCTGAGCTCGCCACGCTGGAACGCGAAGTGCCGGACGGCGCAGGCTGGCTGCATGAGGTGAAGTATGACGGCTACCGCATCATCGGGCGGAAAGCGGGCGACGAGGTCACGCTGTTCAGCCGGAGCGGGCTCGACTGGACCGTGCGCTTCCCCGCCATCGCCAGCGCGCTGGAAGGGTTGCCGTGCAAGGACGCACTGGTCGACGGCGAAGTGGCCTTCGTGCTGCCTTCGGGCGTCACCGACTTCACGTCGCTGCAGGAGCATATCGACACGCCCCATCAAGCCATCCGTTATTTTCTCTTCGACCTGATCGAGGTCGACGGAGAGGATTGGCGAAAGAAGCCGCTGGAAACGCGTAAAGACCGACTCGCCCGGCTGCTCAGCGCGAAGGGCTTACCCGAACGGCTCATCTATTCCGACCATGTGCGGGGCTCCGGTCGCGACTTCTTGGCGGAGGCGTGCGCCTCTGGCCTGGAGGGCATCGTGTCGAAGCGAGCCAGTGCGCCCTACCGGTCGGGCCGCAGCAAGGACTGGCTCAAAATCAAATGCGGGAAACGCGCCGAGTTCGTGATCGGGGGCTACAGCCGATCCACCACCAAGGATCGGCCCTTCGCCTCGCTCCTGCTCGGCACCTTCAAGGATGGTGAACTCAACTACGCCGGCAAGGTGGGTACGGGTTTCGACAGCGCCGATCTTACGGCGCTCGCCAAGCGCTTCAAGCCGCTTGAGCGCAAGATGTCGCCTTTCGCGGAAGTGCCCGCATCCGAACGACGCGGCGCGGTATGGCTCGAGCCCGAGCTTGTTGCCGAGATCGCCTATACGGAATGGACCGGGGACGGACGCTTGCGCCATCCCAGCTTCCAGGGCTTGCGCGAGGATAAGCCTGCGCGCGAGGTCCAGCGCGATGCACCGGAGACAAGCGACCGCGCGGTGGTTGCGGAAAGCAGCGGTCACACATCGAAACGGAAGGGCGATCCCATGTTCGCTGGCATCACACTCTCCAATCCCGACAAGGTGCTCTTTCCCGACCCCGGCCTGACCAAGCTCGACCTCGCCCGCTATTATGAGGCCGTCGCCCTCGCCATGCTCCCCTGCATCATCAACCGGCCGATCAGCCTCGTACGTTGCCCGGAAGGATACGCCAAGGAGTGCTTCTTCCAGCGCCACGCCATGAAGGGCATGAGTACGGCCATCAAGGAAATCCACATCGCGGGCGGAGAGTCGAAGCGGAAATATCTCTATATCGAGGACGCGGAAGGCCTGTTCGCGCTGGTGCAGATCGGCGCGCTCGAGATCCACGATTGGGGCGTGTCGCTCGACGAGATCGACAAGCCGGACCGACTCGTCTTCGACCTCGATCCCGACGAAGGACTCGACCTGGCCACTCTGAAGGCCGCGGCGCAAGAGGTCCGCGAGTTCCTCGCCGATTTAGGCTTGAAGAGCTTCCTCAAATCGACCGGCGGCAAGGGCCTGCATGTGGTGGCGCCGCTCACCCCGAAGCTCGGCTGGGCGGAGATCAAGGCCTTTGCCAAGGGTGTCGCCGACGGTCTGGTCGCGGCGCGGCCCGACCGCTATACGGCGAATCCGCTCAAGCGCACGCGCAGGGGCAAGATCTTCGTCGACTATTTGCGCAATCAACGGGGGGGGTCGGCGATCGCCAATTTCTCGACCCGTGCACGCGCGGGAGCGCCGGTGGCGGCGCCACTCGCCTGGGACGAGCTCAAGGCACTGAAGATGGCGGCGCCCTACGACGCCGACACCATGCCAAGGCGGCTGAAGCGACTGAAGCGAGACCCATGGGAGGGCTTCTTCACCACGCGCCAGTCGATCAATGCAAAGGCTCTGAAGGCGCTTGGACTTGCTTGAGGTTGCGCCTGAGGAAGGCTCTCCCCCAGCTGACCCAAGAGCCAAAGCCAACCCACAACCAGAAATAGCGGGATCCAAATCAACGGCCCGCGCCAGCCAAGCGCACGCGTTATCTTTTCATCGTGTGACCGGTCGCACTCCATACGAGCAAGAATGCCGTCGCCTGGGGGCACCTACAAGACTGCGCATTGCAGCAAGTGATTGCAGCGTCATGGTAGACTAGGGTGAAACAAGGAAGGACTTCATGACGCACGCGCTCATCCGGCAGCCGGGCTTCGCGCTGCTTCTAGGTCTGGCACTCGGCACGGCCGCCAGCCTTGGCGCAACAGCTCTCGCTGAGCCCGTGCTGTCGCCGCTCGTGGCAATGCCGGTGGCGGCGCCCAATCCAGTACTCGGCGCCGACGACAAGATCCACCTCGCTTACGAGGTGACGCTCGTCAATCAGAGCCAACTCCTGGTCAGCATCGAGGCGATCGACGTGGTGGACGCGGCTAACGAACAGGTGCTGCAGCATCTCGACTGGAAGGATGTGGACGCGAAACTGCGCTTGAACAGCCGCGACGAGGGCAACGTGATGACGCCCGCCAATTCAGGCTATCTATTCATGGACGTGACGCTCGCCGCCGACGCCAAGGTCCCGCCGGTCATCGCGCATCGCTTCCAGCTGTCGGTGAAGCAGATGAAGCCCGAGACGGACGGGCCGAAGCCGCCGTCGGAGCTCAGCTTCACCGGCGCGCCGGTGAGCGTGGGCGCGTCCGCGGTGGTGATCGCCCCGCCGCTCAAAGGCAAGCGCTGGGCGGTGGGCGGCGGATGCTGCACCGCCATCTCCTATCACCGCGGCGCCACGCTGGCGATCAACGGCACGGTGCATGTGGCCGAGCGGTTCGCCATCGACTTCGTGCAGCTCGGCGACGATGACAGCCTCGCCGCGGGACCCGCGAACCAGGTGACGAGCTATCCCTATTACGGCACCGAAGTGTTGGCGGTGGCGGACGGCACGGTGGCGGGCCTCCATGACGGCGATCCGGCGGAGGTGCCGGGGAAATTGCCGGAAGGCAAGTCGATCAACAATGCCGGCGGCAATTACATCGTGGTCGACATCGGCGAAGGCCGCTTCGCCTTCTACGCCCATTTGCAGGCGGGGTCGCTCAAGTTGAAAGAGGGAGACGAGGTCACGCAAGGGCAGGTCCTGGGGCTGCTTGGCAACTCCGGCAATACCGATACGCCGCATCTCCACTTCCATGTCATGGACGGCACCTCGCCGCTCGAAGCGAACGGTCTGCCTTACACCTTCACCGCGTTCGAAGGCGAGGGCGTCATCACCCAGGAAGCGCCGCTCTTCACCAATGGCGTCGTGACGATCAACAAGAACGCGCTCGCCGGCCCACACAAGGATGAGCTCCCGCTCAATCTCGAGGTGGTGAACTTCCCGTAGCTCCTTGCTCCTTGCTGGCGTGAAGCATGCGCTTTTTGCCGCCTTCCCCCGGGACGCGACGCAGATTATATCGGACGCTTCCCGCAACAACCGAAAGGAGGTGATCCAGTGTCTCATTGTCTCGGGGCCACAGATCAAATCCTGACTGATTCATCAGCTAAGTCAGTCGCTTAGGGTTAAAGATAACGGCCAATTACCCGGTGGGGTAACCCACCGGGTAACACTTTTCCCTTGTCGTATAGGCTCGTGTGGTACTCTGGTACCACCTGGGACTGAAACTCCGCCCGACCGCGCGTCCTGTCCGTGCCCCCCGAGCGCGGGGCGGTCGCTCCTAGGTATGAGGCCGCCGATCCCGGGACAAAGATGGCGGAATCCCGCCCCCTGCAGGCGCTGCTCCGATGATCAAAACAGTCCGCACGAGCAGCTCATGGGTGATAAGGCAGCTTAGGAGCCACGGCTTGGGAGCCAAAAGCTATGACAGCCAAGCGTGGACCAAGGTCAACTGACCTCTGTGGGCCGCGTAGCCATTGAGGTCGGCCGAATTTACGGGGCTGCACGGCGCGGTGATATCGACTCAATCGAGGCTTACCGGCTCGCATCCGTGCTGTCAGTCATGGCCAAATGCCTTGAGACCACAGAGTTTGAACGGCGCGTCGCTGAGATGGAAGCTGCGATTGTCAGCAGGGGCCATGAGCCCTTCAAGCCAAAGCTAGTGTCATGAGCGGCTGAGCCGCAGCTTAAACACCCTAATCGTCCGGGTTGATTTGAATCAACACACCACGATGACGGCGCGCTAGCTTAGTCGGACATGAGCAAGATTACTTGAATCGGGCTGGTTTTTTTGAGGCCAACATTCCGTGGACAATCAGAAGCGAAACAAACTTAGAAGCCTGCTGCAACGCATCGGCGAGAGCATCGTTCAGGACGTTCCTCCCGGATTGTATGCCTGCGAGATTTGCAGACGAACAGAGTGCGCGCAGGATGAATGGATCAAGTGCGAGAATCGTATAGCCCATGCGAAGTGTTTGGAAGCGATTCAGGACAAGGAACGCTCCTGACGATCTTCAGACCGAAAGTGGCAGATGAGCAGCTTATCCTGAAGCGGCTGGAACGCATAGAGCAGGCAATATCGCCCAATCGGCCACGTGCGTTCGAAGGTCGCTGTTCTGGTAGTAGTGACTCTGTCGTTGCTGCACAGATAGAAGCTGAGAAATCCGAGCTTATCAAACAGCTTGGCGTGAGAGACGACGACGTAGTGGTATGGGTCCTGTCCTTTGCTGACGGGCGTCCTCCTATGCAGCCCACCCTGAGACGCGCATCTTGGTCCCCCTAGTTTTTTTCCCGCCCGCCTGTCACGACACGCTCTTAGTTCTTACCCCCAGAAGCAGAAAACCCCGGAGACATTTAAGCCTGCGGGGTTCCTGTACGCACTAATACGCGGATAGGAGGGACCGACCGCGGGTCGCGTTGAGGCACGAGGGACGCAGGCCAGTCCGCTGAGTGGATAACCCGCGTCTAAAAGATTGGTTCCATCGTTTGCGAACGTGAAACGCTCGACGGTCTTTTGGCGACCCCACCCCCATTATCAGCACAGCCCCACCCTGGTTATGGAACCAGATCAGTGGCGGTGTGACGCATAACGCTAATGAGAGCGGCCCCGGCATTGAGAGACTGAGATGCCGGAGCCGCCGAGAGAGAGTCGAGACAACGGCCCCCCGTCGACCCCCACCCTCATCGCGCGAGGCTAATGATAAAATTTTACGCATTTCTAAACGAAGGCGTTTAACGCCGCGCCGCGCGGCGGGGTCCGCCGGGGCTTCTTTCCACCCAAGAGTGCTGTCGGAGAGGCTGTGGATTGTGTGGAAAACCTCAAAGGCGCCCTAATCAATGTGATCGCGCCGCACTAATTTTGCCCGGTGACGGTGCTGATCCCTCGCTCGTCACCGGTTCCGTCCCGCCTAAAGGAACCTGAAGAAGCCTCGCCCCCCCAGCGGGGCTTCTTCGTCTTGCGTCTCAGACACTTTCCGACGGCATCGACAATGCGAACGCGAATGAGGTTTAGGGATGAGCGTGTTCTAGGCTCGCAGAGACACTCAGAGATGGCCGAAGCCTATGAGAAAGCGGCTGCGGACCTGAGAAACCGTCGGTTGAGGTCAATTTAACACTAGTGAGCAAGGCACCGGCGGTAGCAAGCACAAGAATGCTCTGGTCGCAGTTCCCAAGTCTTGTAGGGCTGCCGCCTTTAACTTGGTCCGTGATCGTATTGCCAGTGCCGGCATTGAGGAAAATCTGGGCTTCGCCCAACCCGGTGGGGAAGTCCTGGTCCAGACGATCTGATCTGCAACCCAAATGCATTGTCCCTCTAGCATTTCTCTTGAACGCCTGTTGCATCGTTACAACTCCCCTCGTGGCGAACAATGAGCCACACCGCAAGCCAAGATGTTCGAGCTAAGCGAGAAGGCGATCCACATCATCCCGAAAGGCTGGAAAGGCTAGAGGCAGTCATCGACTAACCGCCCCGTTCTGGAAAATCCCAATCCGAATTTCCAGCCGCACCCAGCAGCACCGGCAGTTTAGCGATGTTGCTGGCGATGCGACGCGCCTCGTCCTCGGTGAGCACTTTCTAGGCAGAAGGCGGCAACGCCTTCCGCTTCGCCCGCCAGGTAAACCATCCCATCAGTCGCGAGGCCTGAGGTGAAGAACCTGATACCCAAATTTGTATAGGAATGAGCAGGGTGGCTGGGGAACGATGGGCCGATCATCTCGGTTGTGTTTGAGCAGCCGCATAGTGAGGCATCGGCTGGGGTCCTACGCAGGGAAGGAAGACATGACCATTGCCACGACATTAGAAAAGTATTTGGTTGGCCGCCCGAAAACCAAGCGCGAGGAAGATGTAATTGCGCTCAAGCTATTCTGCCTGTTCTCGTTCATCCTGGTTGGCTTGATCCTGTCCGGGATACTCTAGGAAGGGAGGCTCGGCTCCTCGCCATCACCACGCTGTAATTGCCCGCATAGCTTCCAGCCAACTCGGGTTTCGTCACCTCGGTGCTAATGCGTTGTGCGGCTCGGGCGGGGCTTGGCTTGTGACTTAGCGCGCGCCGCTTTCGGCTGTGGCGCGTCCTTGCCCATGCGATTGCGCACCAGCTTAATCCTGGCCGCTATGACGTGGTGATCTACTGCAAGCAATACGGGGGCTTTGATCGCAACCTATTTCGGCTCCTCGCCGTCACCACCCTGTAAGTAGCACCCGCCGTCCGGCACTTCCTCGCGTGTATTCTGTGGACAGCCACGGCGCAGCGTTGCGCGAATCACGCTGCCCTCCTACGTTGCCAGTTCTTCTTGATTGAGGGCCGACTCGCGGCTCCGGCGTGGCCTCACTGTCCGGGGCCGCTCCTTTGTCTGGAAGCAGTTACGCTCCGCCGAGCAAGCTCCGGCAGCTTAGCGATGTTGCTGGCGATACGGCGCGCCTCATCCTCGGCGAGGACCTCGGCCTCGCTACACGATCCATCCCAACTCGCGTGCCTTATCATTGGCGAGCTTCCATGCGCGAGCCAGAAACTCCGCCGATGTCAGCACGGCGTTGGGATCATATGTCGTGGGCAGCATCTTGGCGGCAAGTTGTGAGCCGGTCGGCGACTTGTAATAGGTGACCGAATAAATCGAGTCCGGCAGCGCGACGACAATCTCGCCGCCCCGGACTTCGACGTGAAGCTCGTAGTTATGCTGCATCTGCCGATACTAGCGCAAAACAAAAGGCCACCCCCGAGCGAACTCAACAGTCCACGGCGGAGGGAAGCGGCGCGCGGTCATGTTGCGCTATTCGCGAGCATATCGGAAAGCGCTCACATGGCCTTCATCACAGAATTGGCTTCAAACAAGGTGTTTCAAGCATACGGCACGTGATCACAAATAACGTGTCCTGATACGCTGCCCTCGTGGGTGACTGAAACTACCCACGAGGGGTGGGGTGATGCCGGGCGGGTCTGTGGACCCCCGGGGGGGGAGGGCATGGAAGCCACTTCAGACTGAAATCGGAATATCTACACCCACTCATCCGAACACCATCTGCCAGCCCAAACCCTCGCCACATGATTAACCCTCTAATAACAAAGCCCAGCCGGCATGGCCGTGGCTGTGATATAAGGGAGTGGAGTGCGATCGCTCTCCTTTGGGACGGAAGCCCCGGTCAATCCTACCTTGGCTGGGGCTTCGTCGTTTTGCTCACGCTGATGGGTGGCACCGTTTTTGCCGGTGGTTGTCATGGTCGAGCTAAAGGAAGAGCGCAGGCGACCACCGCCGCGTAGACGCACTCTCAAGGGAGCCCGCGTCGTCTTTAACAATCGTCGTTGCGCGATCGATTGCACCGTGCGGAACCTGTCCGACCATGGTGCGCTCTTATTCTTGCCGACGCCCCTGGGCATACCAGCTGAATTTGAACTCTGGCTCGATGGTGCGTCCCATACTGCCCGCATCGTCTGGAAAGGCGGCGGTAGGATGGGAGTGGCGTGGTGCTAAGTAGCGAGGGGCTGCATGCGTATCATCGGGCGCAGAGTAGAACAGTTGCAGCGGGCACTTACGTGGTGGCGTCGGCGCTGCATCACCATTTTGGTTGATCCCAACGAGGAAGATCAGTCAGTCGCGTGTGCGATTGCGCAGCAGCTTAGACCTGGCCCCCATGACGTGGTCATCTATCGCGGGCAATACGGCAGGTGCGATCGTGACTTGCCTCGGCTCCTCGCCGTGCCGCGGTCGCCGGCAACTCTGACCTGGATGCTCGCCTCTACCGAGGTCTAGGGTCGCTTCAGCGACGCCAATCAGCGGTGCTTGGCTGCTCAAGAACCGCGGTCGACAACGGAAGGGCTGCCCTCACGGGCGGCCCTTCTTGCTTTCCGGCGGGGAGGGAAACGAATCGGCATTGAAGCATTGTTCATGAAATACCCCGCATTTTAGGGATTATGGGGGCCCGGTTTGCGTATCTGGCGGTTGGCCTGGCGGCTTTGGCTTGGATCGCCGGTTGCGCGTTCAATCCCTATTCCGAGCCGCGCGCGGCCTGGCGGGATGATGTCGAAGCGACCTGCCTGGCCAGGGGCGAAGTCCAGCCTTCCGCCTTCGTGCAACCCATGGCTCCCCTTGGCGGCAGGGGCTCGTGCGGCCTCGAGCACCCCTTCGGCGTCAGCGGCGCCTTGGGCGGCAAGGTTTCGGTCGAGCCGGCCGCGACGCTCGACTGCTCCATGACAGGGGCGATCAATCGCTGGCTAGCCGGCCCCGTCCAGCTGGCGGCCCGTACCCATTTCCGCGAGCCGGTTGTCGCGATCCGGCAGCTCGCCTCCTATGGCTGCCGCACCCGCGACAATATTCCGGGCGCCAAGCTTTCCGAACATGCCTTCGGCAACGCTCTCGACGTGGCGGCTTTTCGCCTGGCTGACGGGCGCGAGATCAGCGTGGTACAGGGATGGTGGCGCGGGAATCCCAATGATCGGGCCTTCCTGAAAGAGGTGTTCGCCGGAGCTTGCGCCGAGTTCTACACGGTGCTCGGCCCCGGCAGCGACAGCTACCACGCCAACCACTTCCATCTCGACCTTCTGGTCACCAATGCCCGGGACGGACGCCACTATTGCCAGCCTAATCCCGGGAGGTCCTTTGACGGCGTGCCGACGGCCAGCCTGCCGGAGGCTTCGTCCGAGGGCAGAGCTGCGCCCCTGCTCTCCTTCAGGGGCAGATAAGCAACAGTCCGCCAGGAACTTGGCCTCTCGGCACCGGAGCATCTTCGCAGCCGCAACGAGAGCCTCTAAGATGCTGTTGAGTTGAAGGGGGAGCTACTCTCAAAGAGCGCGCCGAGGGAACAGCTTGAGCCGTGAGGGCATCGAGATTGGAGGGGGCTGTGGCAACACAATCGCTGGCGCAGATGTTCGATGAGATCGCCGCTGGCCTGAAGGCCGGCGATGAGGAGATTTATGGCTGGCTGCGCGACCAGCTGAAAGAGTGTGGCGGGAGCGAAATCTGCGTCGAACTGGCAATGGGCGTGATCGCCAAGCTGCTGCCGGAGGACGCGCAAACAGGCGTGCTGATCGCCGCGCAGCAGGCGCGACGCTGGGCGCATTAGAGCAAGCTCTTTAATCGCCTTCACCCGGTCAGACGGTGTTTGCAAACCGTCAGTCGCGACCACCTCTTTGCTGCGCGTCCCTGACCTGCCGGCCACAACCGCACTATAAGCGTACGCTGCACCGGCGTTGTCTCGTCTCTTCCGTCCACGTATTCGAGGTCGAGAATTACGTTTTGCAATCCGGCGTGCCGGCAGCCCAAATCAGGGGGCGTCGACGAGGATGATTTCCGCGTCGGCAAGCGCCTTCACGGTCAGCAGCGTTTCGTCCGTGATAGCGGCGCCGTCGCGCGCTTCGAGCGGGACGCCGTTCACCTCGACCGCACCGCTCGCGGGCACGAGATACGCATGGCGCCCCGGGGCAAGGTCGTATTCCACCGCTTCGCCGGCCTTGATGCTAGCGCCCAAGACGCGCGCCTCGCTGCGGATGGGAAGCGCGTCGTCGTCGTGGAAGCCGCTTGCGAGCGTCACAAAATGTCCGCCACGATCGCCCTTGGGAAACGGCTTGGCCGCCCATACAGGCTTACCGCCATGGCGTGCGGGCTCGATCCAGATCTGGAAGATCTTGGTGGTCTTCGGTTCCTGGTTGTACTCGGCGTGGCGAATGCCGCTGCCGGCGCTCATCACCTGTACGTCGCCGGCCACGGTGCGGCCCTTGTTGCCGAGATCGTCCTCGTGGGTGATGGCCCCTTCGCGCACATAGGTAATGATCTCCATGTCCGCATGGGGATGGGGCGGGAAGCCCGACTTGGGCGCGATCTCATCGTCGTTCCACACACGCAGCGCACCCCAGCCCATGCGTTGCGCATCGTGATAGCGCGCGAAGGAAAAGTGATGCCGCGCCTTGAGCCAGCCGTGATCAGCCCCGCCCAGGGTGCCGAAGGGTCGCCGTTCAATCATGCTCCTCGCTCCCGAGCACTGCCGCGCCAAATTTGATCTCAGGCATTTGGCGACGGCGCGCGGCCTTTCAAGGGGGGGTAAGCCTCCGGCTTCTTCAGCACGAAGCGGTACTCCTTGGCGGCCCAAATAGGGCCCGCGTAGTCGACACCGATACGCGCCGTGCGCAGGATCGCCTCGGCCTGCGGCGTTTCCCCGGAGTCGCCGATCCACAGGCCGGTTCGCTCCGCAGCCGGCTTGCCGTTCAGGGCGCCGGTTATGGCGAGCGCCTTGGTGAGGCGCCCCGGCCCCTCGAGCGCGCCGGCACCCCGGATCAGAACCGCCGCCGGATGGCCGACCTCGCCGGTCACCACGTTGAGCATCCAATGCATGCCATAGACGAGATAGACGTAGAATTGGCCGGCCGGACCGAACATCACCTCGGTCCGCTGCGTGCGGCCGCGGGCGGCGTGGCAGGCCAAATCCTCAGGGCCGATATAGGCCTCCGTTTCGGTGATGCGGAAAGCCTCGAGGCGCTTGCCCCGGCGCCGGACGAGTGTCTTGCCCAGCAAGGCAAGGGCCACCTCGTCGGCTGGGAGAGCGAAAAATGCGGGGGGAAGAACTTGGGGTGAGATCATGGTGCGATACGCCCCCACGCCAACTCTGCTAGTATTGTCGCGTCTGAGCAACACAGGGGGGGAACCATGTCAGCTCAAGCACTTCTCATTATCTTGCTTATCGGTCTTATCGCCGGTTGGCTCGCTGGCCTTATCGTACAGGGCACGGGCTTTGGCATCATTGCCGACATCTGCATCGGCATCGTCGGCGCCTTGATCGGAAGTTGGCTTTTTCCGACGCTCGGCATTTCCTTGGGCGGTGGAGTTGTTGCCGCCATCATTGCCGCCACGATCGGCGCCATCATCTTGTTGATCATCATCCGGCTCATCAACCGCGGGGGCCGCTGGTAGCCTCCTCGTGCTAGCGCTCTCGCGCTGGTTCCGATTAGGATTTGGGGGGCGATCGCCGAACACCCGCGCGGTCGACCTTCACTGTTGAGGTCACAAATGAACCCAACGCTCAAGATCGTGCATCCTCTCCGCTGAGCGGCAAGAGTGGGTTTCATGTGGAGCGGTTCGGTGTGCCTGCTCCCCGAAACAAGAACGTCAGCAGGAAGCCGGTGACGAAGCCGCCGCCATGTAGGCGACGCCCCCCATATTCGCGCTTTCGTCGGTACGGGCAATCGACCCCACGCCACTGAAGAGCTGCAACTCAATCCACATGCCGAGTACGACGATGGCCGGCATAGCCACGATCTGCTGGCCGAGCAGCACCCTCACGCGCGCTTGCGGAAACATGAGAATGTAGGCGCCGAGCACACCAGCGATGGCGCCCGAGGCCCCCACATTTAGCACGTTCGAATGCGGCGCCAAGGCATATTGAGCAAAGGTCGCCGCGATGCCCACGACGAAAAGAAGATCAGGAACTTTCCATGGCCGAAGCGGTCTTCGACGTTGTCGCCGAAGATCCAAAGGAAGAGCATGTTGCCGAGCAGATGTGCCCAGCCGCCATGCATGAACATGGCGGTGAAAATAGTGATCACCTGCCCGCCAGGATTGGCGGCAAAGCGTGCCGATACGAACGCCCACGCATCGATGAACGCATCGCCCGCGCTGAGTTCAAGCAGGAACATCAGCACGTTGAGGCCGATCAGGGCATAGGTGACGATCGGTTAAGTCCGGCGCTGCGAGTTGTCGTCACCAAGTGGAAACATGGGAGGCGGACCCCCCTGCGGGCAATGCGCCGGCGCCATCATAGTCGAGGCCGTGCGCCTGTCGAGCGCGTCCGAGACGCTCCGCGTCAGACCATACCTAGAAAGTCCCGCTTGCCGAGCTCGACGCCACATCCGCGCAAGATGTCGTAAGCGGTGGTGGCGTGGAAATAGAAATTGGGCAGGGCGAACTGCACGAGATAGTCCTCGCCCTTGAAGCGCATGTCCTGGCCGCCCACCGTGAGCGTGATATCGCGCTCCTCAGAACCGTCGATGGCACCGGGCTTGAAACCCTCCACGAACTTCACCGTCTTGGCGATGCGAGCCTTGAGCTCGGCGAAGGTGTTCTCGTTGTCGTCGTATTTCGGGACTTCGGCACCGGCGAGCCGAGCCGTCGTGCCCTTGGCAAAATCAGCGGCTATCTGCACTTGGCGGACGAATGGAAGCATGTCGGGCGCCAGGCGCCAACCGAGCAGCACCTCCGGGTCAATCTTGCGGCCGGCGGCAAAGGCCTCGGCCTTATCAAGGATAGCGCCCAAGCTGGTGAGCATGCGGAGGAAGGCGGGAACCGAAGCCTGATACATGGAGAGAGACATGGTGGGGAGAGCTTTCTGTTGGGGGAGGGGCGAAGGACGTTCTGCCGCAACATGGCCGGCCGAGGCAATCGCGCCAAGGTTACGTCTTCGCGACCTCGCGACGTATTGCCGACACGATTGGGGGCGATCTCTTGGAGCCGTTCACGCCCTGGTCACGTTTGGCCTCATAGATTGCAGCCCATTGCATGGGCTGGGCGGCTGCGAACGCTACGATGGGAAGGAATGTCATGCGCGTCTTGTTGCTCGTTGCCAGTGCTGCTGTAATTTGGTGTGGGCCGGCGGAGGCCCGCTATCAATGGCTACCGTCGGACGGGATGCCGTGCGAGGTGGTATGCCGCAAGCCCGTCATGGTCGGTGACAATCCCAACGCTTATGTCTGCGCCGGGCACGTAATGGGGACGCCGACGCCGGATATTCGCAGCGGGATGATCGGTGCCGGTGCGAAAAATTGTTACGTGCCCGGTGAAGCAGCAAAGCTGCACACCGAGGGGCAGTTCCTCTGCCTCTGTCAGCCCCGC
The DNA here is from genome assembly GCA_963741155.1 of uncultured Alphaproteobacteria bacterium. Taxonomy (GTDB): domain Bacteria; phylum Pseudomonadota; class Alphaproteobacteria; order Rhizobiales; family Methyloligellaceae; genus Methyloceanibacter. The sequence continues at coordinate 312,260 of CAVUHA010000004.1, forward strand.
TGAATGCTGCACTGCAGCGAGTAGACCGCAGACAGACGATAATCGCCTCGCCTCCCGACGCCGAATGCGCTAGGATTACCAATAATCGGTAAAAGACGCGACGGGGCACAAAGCTGACCTTGCCCACTCCTCTAGGGAGGATCGCGTCATGTCCTTTGACCAAATTCCAAGATTCTTTCGGCCTGAGACGCTCACGCTTTTGGACGGCACCTTGGAGCAGGCGTGGCAGGAACTGAAAAGCAGCGGCGACGTTGCCGATGCCATTTCAGCTCGACGCCAACTCAGGACGACAATCATGGCTCTCGCCTCTGTCGGCGAGAGGGATGCGGCGAAGCTCAAGCGCTTCGCACTGCACGCCGCGAGGCATTAAGTCGTAAGAGTGCGACTGAGGACAGGCGGGGATCTACGCCCGGACCCAATCTGGTCTTGCCTCTTGCAAAATCGGTTGCTGCGGCCAACCGCCGCGGGTAAGCTGAGGGCGCCATTGGGAAGCGGAGCACTCGGTGGTGCAGCCGGGGGCGCAGGATCGGTCATTGCGTGTCCCAATTTGCGCGGAATTCATCCCAGAATTTCGAATGGAGCCCGTTTGAGAAGGCAAGACGAGGAAAGAAAGGGTAAGACGCATGGCAAATAGCCGCAAGTTCTTGGCCCGTGCCATCGCAGCCGCTGCTATCGCGGCGTTTTGGTGTTTGAGCTTCGTCGGAACGGCCGTTGGAGTGACGACCTTGAGCGCGGCGGTCACGGCAGCGAGCAGCACCGCTGCAGAGGCCTATTATCGCGGTTATCCGTTATCGCGGTTATCGCGGTTATCGCCACCGGGGCCGGTATCGGCGCCGGTGGTAGAGGCGGCTACCGCTGGTGGTGGTAACACCATTCCGGTAATGCCTCTCAGGTCGGGCGGCCTGCGGTTGTATGATTGATCGCCGGCGCCCTGCAGAGAGATGCGATGGGCCGGTCCTTAGGGCCGGCCCGTTTTCTTTTCACTCCACCCAGATTGTCGTCTTTCTCCCAAGCCAATAAACAACGCCTGACCTTCGTTGTTTAGCCCACCCCACCTTGAGCAAGCCTATGTCCAAGAACCACAGCTATATTCTTGGGATCAACGCCTACGATCACGATGTCAGCGCATGCCTTCTTCGCGATGGTGAAATTGCGTTCGCGATCGCCAAGGAGCGTATTACGCGCAGAAAGCATGACACCGGTTTCTATCAGGAGGTTGTCGACTATTGCCTCCGTGCCGAGGGTATCGCGCTGGACGACCTCGATCTGGTGGTACGCAATTGCTACGTTCTGCCGGTCGAGGACCTGGAAACGCGTCTGTTGTATCAAGATGTGCCAGAGTGCTTCGACATAAAAGCACGCAGACAGGCGGCGACAAATCCGATCTATCGCTCTAGTTCTGACAAAGTGATCTCGGTGTCGCATCACCTTGCGCATGCATACAGTGCGTTCGCCGTCTGCCCCTTCGATGAAGGAGTTGTCATGGTGGTGGACGGCGTGGGCAACTACAGTTCGGACATCCCCGAAGAAGGTCAGCTGACCGGCAAAGTGGATCCGCTGGCTCGCGAGTCGGAGAGCTACTACAGGTTTGACGGCTCCAGACTGGAAGCGCTGGAAAAGATTTGGCTCGAACCAAATCGCGGATTTCTCAGCGATGAGTTTTTCAACATGAAGGGCCTCGGCGCGCTGTATAGCCGGGTATCGGGCTATATTTTTGCGCACTGGAACAAATGCGGCGAGGTGATGGGCCTCGCTCCTTACGGGAGTCCCGATCAGGAGGAATCACTGATCGAACTCAAAGACGGAGCATTGGATGTTCCTGATTGGACCGAGAAACTCAATCGCCCCTACCTGCCGGAGAGCAAAGAAAAATGGGACGACAGTCCGTCGATGCAACATTGGAAGAATCTCGCTTGGCGAGTTCAGGATGACACAGAGAGGGTGCTCCTAGACCGTGCAATTCGGCTTCGTGAGGCTACCGGCGCCAGGAACCTTTGCATCGCGGGAGGCGTGGGGCTGAATTGCGTGGCCAACGGCCGGATCGTGCGGGAAGCCGGATACGACAGCGTATGGATTCAGCCTGCGGCGGGTGACGACGGAATCGCGATCGGCTGTGCGTATTATGGCCATCTGGCGATTCAGAAACAGCCACGCACCTTTGTCATGAACGACGCCTATCTGGGCGTCGAATACACGGATCAAGAGGCTGATGCGGCCGCGAATAACTGGTTCATTCGTCGCGAAGTTCTCGATACGCCAAGCAACGACATTTGCAGCGAAACAGCCAAAGTGCTGTCCGAAGGCCATGTGGTCGGCTGGTTGCAGGGCCGTTCCGAATTCGGCCCGCGTGCTCTCGGCAATCGCAGCATCCTGGCCGATCCACGCAAGGCATCCATGAAGGACCTGCTGAATGCGCGGGTGAAGCACAGGCAGTCGTTCCGGCCTTTCGCCCCGATCGTTCTCGCCGAAAGGGCAAACGAGATTTTTGAAGGTACCGAAGACTCCCCTTTCATGCTGCTTGCCAAAAATGTCCGCTCGGAATGGAGAGACAAGATACCGGCCATCGTCCACGTCGACGGCACGGCACGGGTGCAAACCGTTCGACGCGAGCACAATGAGCGCCTGCATCGATTGCTCAAGGAGTTCGAGAAAATTACCGGCGTTCCGGTGCTGCTCAACACCTCTTTCAACGTAAAGGGCGAGCCCATCGTTGAAACCCCGGGTGACGCCGTGAAATGCTTCCTTGGCACCGGCATCGACTATCTGGCCTTGCATGACATGTTGATCAGCAAGGGGCCGCTCTACAAGATCTTCTATCCATTCAGTAAGTGGTGTTCTGACGTGGCCTTGATGATCCGGGTTGGCGTCGGTGCTGATTTGCCGGATGGGCGTCCCGCTGAATGACGCTGCGCGCCGCGCTGCGCCAGCGTTAACTTGGATCCAAGTGATTCAGCCGCTGGTCGGTGCTCTCGCAAGATATTTCGAGCAAATTCCGCTAGAATAGCGTGAACTTGGGAGCCAGACGGGGAGCTGCAATCGCGGTAAAGCAACTCGCTGCTTGTTGTCCAGTTGTGCCTTCGCATTGTCCGATGGGAAGGAGAATCGTCAACCGACCTCCGCGTGCCCGCCATGACCACGTCTAGAGATTTCGCGGAAACTGCCACGACCGCCCTCTTGCGTCTTCTGCCCGCGCCCAGCGAGCTTGATGCAAGGGCCGTCGCCGACGTCATCGAGCAGACACTCAACGATGCTTCGCGCGAGCAAGAAAGGCGAGAGCTGCAGCGGGTCGCGGACGTGCAGGCCTCCGCACACGTCCGGTTGTCGCGGCTGCTCAATGCCTCGCCAGCAGTGATTTACTGCCGATTGGCCAGCGGCAATTTCGAGCCCACTTTCGTGAGCGAGAGCATCACCCGGTTGTTCGGCTATAGCCCCAGGGAATATCTCGATAACGCGGACCTTTGGAGGGAGCGGGTCCACCCGGACGATGTCCCTCGCATCGAAGCCTGGGTCGATGAGATCTTTCAGAGCGACAGGCGTTCCCTTGAGTATCGCTACCGCCGGAAGGATGGCTCTTTCTGCTGGGTGAATGACGAGCAGTACATCATCCGCGACGCAAACGGTGAGCCGCTTGAGATCGTCGGATCGTGGAGCGACATCACGGCACGCAGGGCGGCCGAGGACGCCCAAGCGAGTGCACGCGCGCGGGTGTCCTTGTTGCTCAGTGTCGCGCCTTCAGTGATTTACAGTTTCGAGGCTAGCGGAGATTTCGCCCCCACCTTCGTCAGCGACAACATCGAGAGCATGCTCGGATACCGCCCTGAGGAGTACGTCAAGGATGCGGCTTTCTGGCGCGCTCACGTCCATCCCGAAGATCTCCCTGGCGTCGAAGCCAAGCAGGAGCAGCTCTTCGAGAATGGCCAGCACTTGGCCGAATATCGATTCCGCAAAAAGGACGGCTCTTATTGCTGGGTCAGCGACGAGCAGTCTCTCATTCGAGACAAGAGCGGGCGCGCCCTCGAAGTCGTCGGCTCCTGGAGCAATATCGATGCGCGCAAGGCAGCGGAGCAAGCGCTGCGCGCTGCGCAAGTGGAGCTCGAGAAGGCGACCCAGGCGGCTCTCGAAGCCAACGAAGCCAAAAGCGCTTTTCTCGCAAACATGAGCCACGAGATCCGGACGCCAATGAACGCCATCATCGGCCTCTCTCATCTCGCGCTAAAGACCGATCTGTCGCCGCGCCAGCGAGACTATCTCGCCAAGATACGTCATTCGGGTCAGCATTTGCTCGGTATCATCAATGACATTCTGGATTTCTCCAAAATCGAGGCCGGCAAGCTGGCGGTCGAGACGGTGGACTTCGACCTCGACAAGGTGCTGGAGAACGTCGGCAACCTGATGTCGGAGAAAGCGTCCGCCAAGGGATTGGAGCTGATCTTCGACATCGAGCCGTCGGTCTCTCCCTATTTCAGGGGCGATCCATTGCGGCTGGGGCAGATCTTGATCAACTTCTGTAACAACGCGGTCAAGTTCACCGAGAAGGGCGAGGTCGTGGTCAAGGCCCAAGTCCTGGAAGACAGCCCGGACAGCCAGTTCATACTTTTCTCGGTCAGCGATACTGGCATCGGCCTCACCAAGGAACAAATCGGGCGCCTGTTTCAGGCGTTCCAGCAGGCCGACGTTTCCACCACCCGCAAATATGGCGGCACGGGGCTTGGCCTCGCCATCTCTAAGCGGCTGGCGGAGTTGATGGGAGGAACCATCGAAGTCACCAGCGAGCTCCGCAAGGGAAGCACCTTCAAATTTTCCGCGCGGCTCGGCAAAGCTGCCGTGGCGCCTCGCCGCCGGCTTCTACAATCCGACCTGCGCGGCCGGCGCGTCTTGATCATCGACGACAATTCACATGCCCGCAGCGTCCTTTCGAACATGCTGACTAATATGACCTTCCTCGTGGATGAGGCGCCGTCGGGCCAGGAAGGCATCGAAATGGTCTCTCAGGCCTCGCAAACGGGGGTGCCGTACGAAATTGCCTTCGTTGACTGGCAGATGCCTGGGCTTGACGGCATAGAAACCGGCAAGCGCATTCGCGCGCTGCCGACGCTGAACGCTCCGCCGCACCTGGTGATGGTTACCGCCTATGGCCGCGAGGACGTGATGAAGCAGGCCGAGACTACCGGCTTTGAAAATGTTCTCATAAAGCCCGTGACGTCCTCCATACTGTTCGAGACGGCCATTGGCGCTCTCGGGGCGGACCTGGGAAGCACCGAAAGCGCGCAGGGTGGTCCGTCCTTTGACATCGACCGGACGCGCGGTGCGCGCGTGCTATTGGTGGAAGACAATGAGATAAATCAGGAAGTGGCGCTTGGGCAACTTGAAGACGCCGAGCTTTTCGTCGATTTGGCGGAAAACGGCGCGATCGCGGTGCGGATGGTGCGGGAAAACGACTACGACGTCGTGCTGATGGATATGCAGATGCCGGTCATGGATGGAATTGAAGCCACGCGGGCTATCCGCTCTGACCCGCGCTTCAAAACATTGCCCATCATCGCCATGACCGCCAACGCCCTGGTCTCGGATCGTGAGATGTGCCTGCAAGCAGGCATGAACGATCACATCGCAAAACCCATTGATCCGGACCAATTGTTCGGCGTCCTTCTCCGTTGGATCAAACGCCCCGACGGCGACGGCGCTGCAACTCAGGAACGGCCCGCGGTGAAGAGAGCGGCTGCGCCCGTCGACGCTGCCGATGGCGTCCCGCTTGAGATCGCTGGAATTGACACCAAGTCAGCCCTGAAGCGAACGGGAGGCAACCGAAAGCGCTATGAGACGCTGTTGCGTCGCTTTGCGCAGCAACAGGCCGGCACCGCCAAGGGGATCACGGCCGCTCTAGCGGCTGGCGATCTTGCGACCGCGGAACGAGCCGCTCACTCCCTGAAGGGTGCCGCAGGCACGCTAGGTGCCGCAGAGCTGTCGCAGGCCGCCGTTAGGGCTGAAACCGCCATCAAGACTGGGCAACGGGTCAACGATACCGTGGCTTCGCTTTCACGTGCGCTTGCCGGAACGGTGCAGGCGATTTGCGAAGCGCTGCCCGAAAATGTGTACGCGAACGGAGCAGATCGAACTCCCGCGGATCCCGCGACTGTCGCCGCGCTCCTGGCCCGGTTGAAACGTCTGCTCGAGACCGATGACGGGGAGGCCGCTGAATTCATTGTCGACGCTCGACCTAGTCTGTCAGGAGCCCTCACCGCAGCCGAAATCGAGTCTCTCAGCGAACGGGTCGGCAATTTCGATTTCGAAGCAGCTCTCGAATGCCTCTCACGCATCGTCGATCGCTTAGGCTTGCATCTGAAAGACCCATGACCTCAGTCAGCAAGCTGGTCTTGATCGTTGACGATACCCCGACAAATGTCGGGGTCATTTCCGGCGTGTTGAAGGGTTTGTACAGGACGAAAGTCGCGACCAATGGCGAGAAGGCTCTGGTGCTCGCGTCGGCTTCGGAAAAACCCGACCTGATCCTGCTGGACGTCATGATGCCGGGAATGGACGGGTATGAGGTTTGCCGCCGTCTCAAGGCCAATCCCCTGACCCGCGACATCCCGGTGATCTTCCTAACCGCCAAGACCGATGCCGTGGACGAGGAAAATGGATTTGAAGTCGGAGCGGTCGACTATATCCACAAACCCTTCTCGGCTCCGCTGGTGCTTGCCAGGGTCAAGACCCAACTTGCCTTGCGGGCCGCGCTCTCGGAAGCGCATGCGGCGCGCAACCAAGCCGACGAGCTGCTCCACGCGTTGCTGCCGAAAAAAGCGGCGGACGAGATTCGTGCCATTGGAACCGTGATTCCGCGACGATATGAGAACGTGGCTGTCTTATTCTGCGACGTGACCAATTTCACCTCCTATTGCGACCAGCATGAACCGGAGGATGTGGTTTCGCGGCTTGATGCTCTCTTCGTCATTTTCGAGCGGATCACAGCCAGACACGGGCTCGAAAAAATCAAGACCATCGGCGACGGATTCATGGCGGCCGGCGGGCTTCTCAACGACCTCAAGGACCCGATCGGCTCGGCCGTTCGCTGCGGCCTCGAAATGGCATCGACCTTAATAGATGCGCATCTCGGATGGGAGGTGCGGGTCGGCGTTCACTCCGGCCCTGTCGTCGCCGGAGTGGTGGGACAGGAGCGATACCAATTCGACATCTGGGGCGACACCGTCAACGTTGCCGCGCGCATGTCCGACAAGTCCACTCCCGGACGCGTCGCGGTCACGAAGGATGTCTGGGAGCAGGTCGGGCACAATTTCACTGGGGAAGCGCTCGGCGAGATGGAGGTCAAAGGAAAGGGCACCATCGCCGTTTTCGGAATTCGCCCGGCATGACCGGGCTGATACCCTAGGAACAATCGCATCCGCCAAGGATAGCGAGGGAAGGCTACGTCCGCCGGCTCAAGATCACTCTGCGGGCGCCAGCCTATCCTTCCGCCGCTCCGCCTTCTTGCCCTTGAGCCTGATCTGTAGCCGGTCGAGGTAGAGATAGACGATCGGGGTGGTATAGAGCGTGAGTAGCTGGGAGAGCGCGAGGCCGCCCACCATGGCATAGCCCAGCGGCTGACGAAGCTCCGAGCCCGCTCCGTGACCGAGCATCAGCGGCACACCGCCAAGCATGGCCGCCATGGTGGTCATCAGAATTGGCCGGAACCTGAGCAAGCACGCCTCACGGATGGCCGCCTGCGGGGAGTGACCCTCATGTTCGCGGTGGATGGCAAAGTCGACGAGCATGATGCCGTTCTTCTTGACGATGCCGATGAGGAGAAGGATGCCGATGATGCCGATCACCGATAGATCGAATCCGCCGATCATCAGCCCGAGCAGCGCGCCGACGCCGGCGGAGGGAAGGGTCGAGAGAATGGTGAGCGGGTGGATGTAGCTTTCGTACAACACGCCGAGGATCACATAGACGACCACGAGCGCCGCGGCGATTAGGATCGGCTCGTTGGCGAGCGAGATTGAAACGCCTGGGCATTGCCCTGGAACGTGCCGATCAAGGTGACGGGCGGATCTATGGCGGTGACGGCCTTGCCAACCGCGTCGATGGCTTGGCCGAGTGCGACGCCCTTCGGCAAATTGAAGGAGATGGTCACGGCGGGAAATTGTCCTTGATGCGAAACGGACAGCGGCCCGACCTGAGTATTATCCACCGTCACGAGGGTCCTGAGCGGGACCGCCCCTCCGTTCAGCGGTGACTTCAGATAGATATTATCCAGCGTCGTCGGATCGCCTTGCAGCGCCGGGGGCACTTCGAGGACCACGTGATAGGTGTTGGTCTGCGTGTAATATTGCGCCACCTGCCGCTGGCCGAAGGCGTCGTTGAGGGTGGCGTCGATCACCTCGGGCCGAATGCCGAAGCGCGCGGCCTGGTCGCGATTGATGCTCACCATGAGCTGCGGTGCGTTGCCCTGCCGGTCGCTCGAGGTGTCGGCAAGCTCCGGTAGCGTCTGCAGCTTAGCGAGGATCTTCGGCGTCCAGCTGTCGAGCTCGCCGATATCGGCGTCTTGCAGCGTGTATTGATATTGACCGCGGCCGATGCGTCCGCCGACGGTAATGTCTTGCGCGGCCTGTAGCACAAGGCTGACGCCCTCGACCTTGGCGAGCTCAGGGCGGAGCCGATTGATCATTTCCGCCGCGGACGATTTGCGCTGATCGCTGGGCTTGAGGGCAATGAAAAAACGGCCGGTATTGGCCGTCTGCCCGCTGCCCATGGCCGAGCCGACTGCCGCCACGGCGGGGTCGCGTGCCACCACCTCGCCGAGATTCACCATCAGCCGCGCCATCTCCTGCGGTGAGACGTCTTGGCCGGCCTCGGCAAATCCGCTTACGAGTCCCGTGTCCTGCGGCGGGAAAAAACCCTTGGGGATAACCACGTACAGATAGATGCTGGCCGCCATGGAGACGAAGAATACGAACAGCGTCAAAAGCTGGTGGCGGAACACGCCGTCGAGCGTGCGCTTGTAGAACGCATGCATCGTGTCGAATCCTGCTTCGATGACGCGCCAGATGTAGCCGTGACGGGCAGTATCGCGGTGCAGGAAGCGCGCGCACAGCATCGGCGTCAGGATGAGCGACACGAAGGCCGAGACGGCGATCGCCGCCGTGACGGTGATGGAGAATTCGCGAAACAGCCGGCCGACGATCCCGCCCATAAGCAACAGTGGGATGAACACCGCGACCAGCGACAGACTGATCGAGAGCACAGTGAAGCCGATCTCGCGCGAGCCCTTCAGCGCCGCTTCCAACGGCGGCATCCCGTCCTCGATGTGCCGATAGATGTTCTCCACCACCACGATGGCGTCGTCGACGATAAAGCCCACCGAGATGGTGAGCGCCATCAGCGAGAGATTGTCGAGGCTGAACCCGGCGAGATACATGATGGCGGTGGCGCCGAGCAGCGACAGGGGGACCACGAGGCCGGGGATCACGGTGACGCGCAAATTGCGCAGGAACAGCAGGATCACGAGCACCACGAGCGCGATGGTGACACCAAGCGTGAACTCGACATCCCTGACCGACGCCCGGATGGTTTCGGTGCGGTCCGATAGGATGTCGACACTGACCGCAGGCGGGATCATGGCTTGCAGCCTCGGCAGCGCCTTCTTGATCTGGTCGACGGTCTGGATGACGTTGGCACCGGGCTGCTTGAATACGATGAGCAGGATCGCTCGCTTGTTGTTGTCCCAGGCACCGGTGTAAAGGTTCTCCGGCCCCTCGACGGCTTGACCCACGTCCTTGACCCTGACCGCAGCGCCGTTGCGATAGGCGATGATCACGTCGTCGTAGTCTGACGCCTTAGAGAGCTGGTCGTTGGCGGCGATGGTGAGACTGCGGTTGGCGCTGTTGAGCGTGCCCTTGGCGGCGTTGGTGGTGGCGGAAGCGAGGACGCCGCGAATGTCCTCGAGCGTCAGCCCCTTGGTGGCGAGCTTGGCGGGGTCAATCTGCACTCTCACCGCGGGCTTCTGTTCGCCGCCGATCGAGACTTGGGCCACGCCCGTGATCTGCGAGATCTGCTGTGCCAGAATGCTGTCGGCATAGTCGTCGACGACGGTGAGCGGCAGGGAATCCGAATGCACGCCCATCACCAGAATGGGGGAGTCGGCGGGATTGACCTTGCGGTAGGTTGGCGGGGAGGGGAGCTCGGTCGGCAATTGCCGCCCGGCGGCGCTGATCGCCGCCTGCACGTCCTGCGCCGCCGCGTCGATATTGCGATCGAGATCGAACTGGATCGAAATCGAGGTGGCGCCGAGCGTGCTGGTGGAGGTCATCTGCGTGACGCCGGCGATCTGAGCGAATTGGCGTTCGAGCGGCTGGGCCACCGCCGACGCCATGGTCTCCGGGCTCGCGCCCGGAAGCGAAGCCGACACGCTGATGGTCGGGAAGTCGACCTGGGGCAGCGGCGCCACGGGCAACGATGGAAACGCGACGATACCGGCCAAGGCCAAGGCTATCATCAGCAGCGATGTCGCGACGGGGCGGTAGATGAACGGTGCGGAGATGTTCACGGCGCGCTTCCCACGGCCATCGGTGCGCCGGCGGTGTTGACGTCCACCTTGACCCCCGCGTACCGCCGCAGGCGGTACTGGCCACTCACCACCACGCGTTCCCCGGGCTGGATACCGCTTTCGACGACGGTCATACCGTCGTCGCTCGGACCGCCCACGATCTGCCGGCTCTCCGCTGTATCGTCCGGCTTGATCACCCAGGCGAGCAGCCCTTGGGAATTGCGCTGCACGGCCGCCGAGGGGATGGTCACGGCATTCTTGAGGGTGTTGACGAGCACGCGGGCGCGGATGAACTCTCCCGGCCAAAGACGCTCGTCCTCGTTGGGGAAGGCCGCTTTCAACCGGATCGTGCTCGTCAGCTGATCAATCTGATTGTCGATCAAGAGCAGCTTGCCCTTGCCGAGCTCGCGGGTGTTGTCCTGATCCCTGGCCAACACCTCAACCTCGCCTTTCAGCATTGCTTCGCGGACTGGAGCCAAGTCCCGTTGCGGCAGCGTGAAGACGACCATGGCCGGCGTGAGGTCCGTGAGCACGGTGACGGGAACCTGATCGCCGGCACGAACGATGTTGCCGGCGTCCACCTGGCGGAAGCCAATGCGCCCGTCGATTGGCGCCGTGATGGTAGAATAGCTGAGTTGCGTGTCGGCGCTTTCGATGCCGGCCTGATCAACCTCGATGGTCGCCTTCAGGGCGTCGACCTTGGCCTGCTGTTGGTCGACGGCCTGTTGCGTGCCGGCGCCCTTGCCCATCAGGTCCTTGAAGCGGGTGAGGTCTTTCTCGTCAGAGACAAGCTGAGCCTGATCCTGCGCCTTCCTGGCGTTGGCCTGATGGAGGACCGCTTGGAAGGGGCGCGGATCGATCACCGCCAAGATGTCGCCTTTGCGCACGTGCTGCCCTTCGACGAAATTCACGCTTTGTAACTTGCCGTCCACCTGGCTGTGGATGGCAACGGTATTGGAGGCTTGCACCGTGCCAAGCCCGTCGAGATAGACCGGCACGTCCCGCGTGGTAACCTCGGCGACGGTGACCGGTACCGCCACCGGCTGCTGCTGGGCGGGTCCTCGCGCGGTCTCCTGGTTTGGAGAGCGGTCGAGCGCGAGCGTGGCTCCTAGAATCAGCGCAGCAAGGCCAAAGAGCCCGATATAACCCCAACGCCTCCGCTCCTTCACCTTCGGCTTGGAGAATTCCGGGTGCGTGACGGACGGCGCCACCAAGGACCCCTCTTCGGCCTCAACGGACTGGGGCGCTGCGACCGGAGCCTCATCGGCTTCCGCACGCCTCACGGCTTGACCTGGTCTTGCTCGAGCCATTGGTTACGCAGTTTACCGTTTCTGGTGGGCACTGTGGGCATTCAAATCTTGTTGTTCTCTGGACCAGGGCGCAATCGCGCAACAATTAGACGTTTGTATTAACAGGCGTGTTTGGGGTCCGCCGCGGGCTAAAGAGAAGCCACCTTTTGGCCACCCATCCTGCTCGGGCACGCCGTAAACTCAATGGACGCAATTCATTGGATGGAGAGGAGTCCAGTCGGCGAGCCGGCTGCGACCTTCGGATGACATTTGTGCGGCGCCGGCCGCAATGATCTCGTGCAGCACCTGATCGAGCGCCGCCCTCTCCGAACGTGCGTCCGCCATCGCGGCAGTGAGGGCCGAGGCACCAAATGGCTCGGCGCGCAACGCGGTCCTGACCTGCTCCAGCGAGCGTTCAAAGGCTGCGTGCACGGCCTCAGCACTCGAACGTTCTGAGTCAAACTTGGCGCGCAGTATGGCCGCGTCCGCCGCAGGCAACGTGGCGGCGATTCGATCGATGCGCGCTTCGGCGGTGCGCCGCGATTGAGTGATCGGCGGCTCGCTCGCCAAATATGAATGGACCGCCATCGCGCCAATGATGCCGACAAAGAAAAGATTGACGACAAGCGATATCAGCAATCCTCTCGGCACAAGGCGGTTTTCCCCGGCGAGGTTCGGAAGGGTCATGGTCCTAGTCCCGTTATAGAATCGGCATCGAAGAGACTGCCACTAAGATCGGCGTCAACAGCCGCGGTCTGCGTGAGGTTCAGCTCGAGGTCGGTTGCCATACGCATGCCGAGGCTCGATAGCCCGACCACGACGCCGAGCGTCACGCCGCAAGCGAGTGCCGCAAAGCGTGGCCAGGTTACCCAGTGACTGCTAGCCGCGCCCGCTCGCCGATGGCTCAACAGCGGCTGCCTTTGCGGTGGCAGCGGCAGCGCGTTCAAGTCAGCAAGCATGCGGTGGACGGCGTGGTCAGGGACCCTTACGGCCATTTCGGAGCGGCCAATTGCTTGGTCCAGCAACTTGGCCCGCTCCAGCAATGCGCGGGCAGCCGGATCGGCCAGCATTTGTTCCGCAAGACCTCGCTCGCGTGCTGGCCAACGGCTCAGATCGCTGCTCCACACATCGATCAGACGTTGAAATTGGGAAACCTTCATGAGGGGCCTATCTCAGCTTGCATGACCGGCCAAGGCCATACGCAGCGTCCGCTTCGCTCGTGCCAACAATGTTTCGACCGCCGAGACCGACGTGTCGAGAAGCGCCGCAGTCTCCGCGTTACTAAGGCCTTCGTGATAGGTGAGCAGTATCGCTGTCCGCTGTCGATCAGGGAGCGCGTCGATGGTGGCGGCAATGGCCTGGTCCAATTCTCTCGCCTCAATCTGCCTAACTGCATCGGGACCGGGATCTGGAGGTTCGCCGGCTGACTCCAGGGATACGAAGGCAGGACGTCGTTTCTGGTTGAGACACAGATTGAGAACAATGCGAAAGAACCAAGCCTGGAACGGCGCGTCCGAACGCCAGCGGGGCGCATTGATCCAGACCCGCAATAATGCCTCCTGGACGACCTCCTCGGCCGAAGCGTGATTTTGGACGATGCGTTGCGCAAACCCAAGAGCTCGAGCCGCGTGGCGTCGCGAGAGAAGTCGGAAAGCCGCCTCGTCCCCATTCGCAATGCGGGCCATGAGGACTTGATCGGCCGTTTCTTCCATGAATTCGGAGCCCCGCCCTCGGCAGTCGGCTCAAGGACAACGGACGCGTATGTGCAAATTGTGGCCTTGCCGGTTGAGCGTTTCAGCCAATATTGAGCAGCCCCGCCGGCGTAGCAATTCCGCAAATACCGCGCGGCCCGCAAGACATCCGCCAAGGCGGCACCCATTCACCCTTCTCCAAGACTCGGAACACGGAAATGACAAAGAACTTGCGAAGAGCAAGGAGCGCCGACCCGAAGGCCGACGCTCCTGTAGGCCGCCGGGGAGGTGATCCGGCGGCTCCAGGCGGCTGCGTTCAGGGGAGTCGCGCCGCCAGATTGCGTAGTCGCTGGCTTATAGTTTGAGATTGGGGTCACCCCGCTCTGACCGATCACACGAAGAGCCCGGTCTGCCGTCCTGACCGCGACCTTCATGGCCAAACTGGCCGCGGCCCCGCCATTCGGCGAAGCGATGGTGCGGCCCGATCGCCCGCGTCAGGATCCGGAAGCGCTGCTTTTGCGCGTCATCGAGGCTCTTGTAGAGCGGCTCCTCGGCGTCGCCGAGTTTCTTGAGATTCGCCGCCGCGGTGCCGAGGGCTTCGGCGCGCCGGTGTAGACGCTCGACCGGGTCGACCGGAGGCTGCTCGTCTACCCGTGCGGTCATGCGGTCGGCGCGCGCCTTGCTCATGTCGCGAATCGCGGCCTCGAGGGCAGGCCAGTTCTTCTCCTGCTCGGGTGTGAGCCTGAGTCCGGCTTTGAGCGCGGCGATGCGCGCATCAGTGAACGCGCTCCGATCTTCGGCTGACGGGCGCCAACGTGAATCACCATCACGATCAGCGCCCTGTTCGTCAACCACCAGCGTCGGACCGGTAATCACCGCGGCGGGCTGACCGCCGTCACGTTCGGGCATCTGTTGGGCAAGAACCAAGCTTGAGCCGGCAATCACTGCTGCTGTCGTTCCGGCAAGCACTGCATTCCACATGGCTACCTCCAAGACTTATTTGCGGGGTCTCCTGCCTCTATAAACACGGGAGGCACGAAAACCCTGCGGTGGTTGCCGGAAAGTGGATTTGTGGAGCCGCAGGAGGGGTTCGAACCCCGGTGCAAGCCCGGAGCCGCTCGGTCTTTGGTCACCCCGCCGCGACGCCGGGACCGGTAATCCACTCTATTGAGCCAGAATTGAGCCAGATCAATTTTTATTGAGCCAGATCAATTTTTTCCTAGAGAAGGGTACTAAAGCAATTGTGCGTTGCAGCACACTCTGCAGGAAGGTCGCTTAGAGCGAATTCAGTTCCCCGGTTTCGATGAAAAGGCCGTGCTGGTTCAAGGTCTTTAATCTATTTTACGACCAACGCCCCATAACTGGAGCGACTACAGCTCATGTGCAGCTTGTTTCCCAGGTAGGCGCGCTCCTAAGAGCACGATCTATGACCTGCCACTCCGCGGTCGCTCACTCTGGTAGATTCCCAGGAATCAGCCGCGACGTGCGGCTGCCGCCCGGTCAAGGATAGTGAGGCCGATGCGTTGTCTGTCATGCGGCTGACACGCCCTTGATTTCGGGTTCGCGTCCCGCGTCAGCACATCAACGAATTGGCATATGGCATGAACGAAGTCCCTATCCCGCCGTCCGCATCCTCTCCCAGCAATCGGGGTACAACGCCATCGCTCTCGGGCGAGGGAGCGCGCATTCCCTTCCTCGAGACCATGGACCGTCTCGGACGGGCAACGACCGCACGCCTCACTCAAGGCGTTTCCCCGCACGCGCTGTACGCCGCATGGTTCGACTGGGCATCGCATCTTGCCAATGCGCCAGGGCGCCTCCTGGAATTGGGGATCGAGGCCGTGAATATAGGCGCCCGGTTCGCGCGTTTCGCCACAAGCGATGCGCCGGACCGGACCGAGCTTCCATTTCCGCCGCAAGAGGGAGACCGGCGCTTCGCCGACCCCGCCTGGGGGCTGCCGCCTTATGCGTTTTGGCAGCAAGCCTTTCTGGCGCAAGAGGCGTGGTGGCAGTGCGCCACGCGGGAGGTGCGCGGCACCACGCCAAAGAACGCAGCAAGGGCTGCGTTCATGGCACGCCAATTGCTGGACGTATGGTCGCCCGCGAATGTGCCCTGGCTCAATCCGGTAGTCATCGGGCGGACGATCAAGGAATCCGGCGCCAATCTCGTGCGCGGCGCGATCAATTTCCAGGATGACGCGCTGCGCGCGCTGACCATGGAGCCTGCGTCTCCGACTGATGGCTTGCGGGTGGGTGAGGACTTAGCCATCACGCCGGGCGAAGTCGTCTTCCGCAATGAGCTGATGGAACTCATCCAGTACAAGCCCGCCACGGACAGGGTCATCGCCGAGCCGGTGCTGCTCGTGCCGGCCTGGATCATGAAATATTACGTTCTCGACTTGAGCCCGCACAATTCGCTCGTGCGCTACCTGGTCGAGCGAGGCTTCACCGTCTTCATGGTGTCCTGGCGCAATCCCACCTCCGACGACCGCGACATCACCTTTGATGCGTATCGCACACAAGGCGTCATGGCGGCGCTCGATGCGGTCACAGAGATCTTGCCCGGCCGCAAGGTGCACGGCACCGGATACTGCATAGGGGGCACCTTGCTCGCCATCGCCGCCGCGACCATGGCGCGTGATGGCGACGACCAACTCGCCACGATCACGCTCCTCGCCGCGCAGACCGACTTTAGCGAGGCGGGCGAGCTCATGCTGTTCGTCGACGAAAGCCAAATCGCCTTCCTCGAGGACATGATGTGGGATCAAGGCGTGCTCGACACCAAGCAGATGGCCGGCGCCTTCAAGATCCTGCGCTCCAACGACCTCGTCTGGTCGAAGATGATGCGCGAATATCTGCTCGGCGAGCGCGACACCGTCACCGACCTCACCACCTGGAATGCGGATCAGACGCGCCTCCCTTCCCGCATGCATTCCCAATATTTGCGCGGACTGTTCCTCGAGAACCGGCTGACCGCCGGCCGCTTCGCGGTCGAAGGCAAGGTCATTGCCCTCGAGGACATCGAGGCACCCATGTTCGTGATCGGCACCGAGACCGACCACATCGCGCCCTGGCGCTCGGTCTACAAGATCCACATTTTCACCGACAACGAGCTGACCTTCGTCCTCACTAATGGCGGCCACAATGCCGGCATTTTGTCCGAGCCAGGCCATCATGGGCGCCATTACCTTATCAGGACCCGCCGGCGCGGCGACCGCTACGTCGATTCCGACACTTGGCTGAGCCGAGCCACTGCTGCGGGAGGCTCGTGGTGGCCGGCGTGGGCTGCGTGGCTTGAGGCCAAGAGCGACTTCGAACGGGTTGGGCCGCCGGGGATGGGGGCGCCTTCACGCGGGCTCAAGCCCCTTTGCCCCGCTCCTGGCGTCTACGTATTCCAGCGCTAGCGGTTGTTGGGACCAAACACCCGGCCATAGAGGTGCCGCTTGACCGCTTCGACGAGAAGTAGGTAGGCCGCGATCGCCAGCGCTAGAAACACATAGAATCCCGGCGGAGGCTCCACAAAGCCGAATACCGGCCCAAGCGGCGTCAGCGGAATGATGACCCCGAGCAGCACGACCCCTATTGTTAGGCAGGTCAATAGCGGGTGCGGAAAGCTCCGCCAGGGTGCCCCCCTCGTCCTGATGATAAAAATGACAAGGCATTGGGTGGCGAGTGACTCGATGAACCAGCCGGTTTGGAACATTGCCTCGCCCGCGCCGAACAGCGAGAGCAACGCAAAAAAGGTCAGGAAATCGAACAGCGAGCTGATCGGTCCCAGGACCAGCATGAAGCGCTCGATGAACCTGATGTTCCAGCGCACCGGTCGCCGTAGCGCCTCCGCGTCGACGTTGTCGAACGGCACGCCGACCTCGGAGACGTCGTAGAGTAGATTGTTGAGTAGGACCTGGGTAGGCAGCATCGGAAGAAACGGCAAGAAGAGCGCAGCGCCCGCCATGCTGAACATGTTTCCGAAGTTCGAGCTCGACCCCATCAGGATGTATTTGGTGACATTCTCGACCGTGCGGCGCCCTTCGATCACGCCATCATGCACGACGCTGAGATCGTGCTCGAGCAGCACGAGGTCGGCCGCCTCTTTCGCCACGTCCGCGGCGGTGTCGACCGAGATGCCGACATCCGCCGCGTGCAGCGCGGAAGCATCGTTGATGCCGTCGCCGAGAAAGCCCACAACCTTGCCCGCGCGCTTCAGGGCCAAGAGGATGCGCTCCTTCTGCTGGGGCCTGACGCGGCAGAACAGATTGACCGACGCGAGCCGCGCCCTGAGGGCGTCCTCGGTGAGGCTCGCGAGCTCCTGACCGGTCAGTACGCCGCTCACCGAAACCCCGATCTCTCCGCAGATATGGCGCGTGATGCGCTCGTTGTCGCCGGTCAGGATCTTGACCTCGACTCCGATTGCGGCCAGGGCCCTGACAGCGGCTGCGGCGTCATTTTTCGGCGGGTCGACGAAGACGGCAAAGCCGGCAAAAGTCAGCTCGGTCTCGTCATTGACGACGGCGCTAGCGTGTGCGCGGTGCATCACGCGGGACGCCACCCCCAAGACGCGATAGCCCTCTTCGCTGAGCCGCTCGAAGAGTTGCAGGAGCTCATGGCGTGCTGCGGCATCGAGCGCCAGTTGTTCCCCGCTCGACGTGGCGTAGGCCACCGACAGCTGGATAATGTCCTCAGGGGCTCCCTTTATCACGAGCAGCCGCGTCGCTCCGTCGTCGATGAGGACCGACACGCGACGGCGTTCGAAATCGAACGGCATCTCATCGATCTTCTGCCAAGCCGCGACATCGAGCAGCTGATGCGACAGAATCGCCTCGTCGAGCGGACTCTTGATGCCGCTCTCGAAAGTGCTATTCAGATAGGCCAGCCTGAACACCTCTTCGCTACTGCCCCCCGCATGGTCCATGTGGCCCGCGAGCCGGATGCGGGACTCCGTGAGTGTTCCGGTCTTATCGGTGCAGAGCACATCCATGGCGCCGAGATCGTGAATTGCTGCAAGGCGTTTTACGATGACGCGACGCTGCGCAAGCCGCCTTGCCCCATTGGCCAAGGTCACGGTGACGACCATTGGCAGGAGCTCAGGCGTCAGCCCGACTGCGAGAGCGAGGGCGAACAGAAGTGATTCGAGAAAGGGGCGATGGAACGCGACATTGGTGACCACCACGAACAGCACGAGGAAAACTGTTAATCGCAGCATCAAAAAGCCGAACTGGCGAATGCCTCGGGCAAATGCGTCCCTCGGTCGTTCGGTCGTGAGCCCTTGCGCAAATCCTCCAAGCTCGGTCGCACGTCCCGTGCGGCACACTAGCCCCGCCCCCGTGCCACTGATAACTGAGGTCCCCATGAAGGCAAAGTTATCAGCTCGCGAAGGCTCGTCAGCAGCTACGGAAAGATCCCCGACATATTTCTCGACGGGGTAAGGTTCGCCCGTGAGTAGCGCTTGATTGACAAACAGGTCGCGCGCGGTGAACAGCCGGCAATCACCAGGCACGATGTCGCCCGCCTTAAGCTCCACTACGTCGCCCGGTACGAGCTGGTCGACAGGTATCTCGTGTGCCTCCCCATCGCGGAGCGCTCGCGCTTTAAGTCCCACGGAGCGGCGTAGCGCGTCGACGGTGTTCTCCGCGCGGGCCTGCTGGACGACATCCAGCACCACGCTCAATAAGATGATGACGACGATGATGACGAAGCTCGTTACCTCGCCGATCCACGCCGAAAGGCCGCTGGCAAATAGCAGGATAATAATCAGAGGGTTGGCGAGGCGATCGACCGTCTGTCGCCAGAGCTGACGGCGCCGATGGATCAGCGCGTCATTTGGGCCGAACTCGGCAAATCGCCGTTTGGCCTCTTCGTCGCTAAGGCCGGCGGGTGTGGCGCTCAGCTCGGCGAGCAACTCCTGTATGGGCAGGTTCCAAGGCAGGCTCCGAACCATTGCGCCACTCCCGGCCCGCGGCTCGTCCAACCAGGCCTTCCGCAACGAAACTGGGCAGGAGGCTTTCGCCCTGCCCCAACTGTTCGACAATACGCGATTGAAGTCGGCATTACGCTAATCAGTCATCAATTTGTCACGTAGCTTGCGGCGGTTGGCCTACGACCTATGTTAAGGTCGGAGCGATCCCGAAACCGAACGGGCCTACCGGCAGCTCGGTAATGTTGTTCGCGATGCCGCGCGCCTCAGCCTCGGTGGGCACCTGAGCCATCCGACGTGTTGCGGCTTCTAGTGGCTAGGCGCCCGCGGATCGTCGCGCTAAGTCTTCAGCGCCCTTAGCGCCCACGCGAGTCTCGTCGATGAGCACTGATGACCGATCGTAACCTCCGCAGGGCGCTGATTGCGATCGCGCTGACGGGGCTCGCTCTCGGAACGATCGCCTGGTTCGCAGGTCGCGACGTGCTGGCCAGCCGGATCTGGGCCGCCGGCACGATCCCGGTCGTCATCGGATTGGCCGTGTCGATGCTCCGAGATTTTATGGCCGGCCGGATGGGTGTCGACACCGTTGCGTTCGTCTCCATGTCTGCTGCACTCCTGCTCGGACAGAACTTGGCGGGCGCGGTCGTTGCGGTCATGTATGCCGGTGGCAATATGCTTGAGGACCTGGCGGTCGCCCGCGCAGAGCGAGACCTGAAGTCCCTCGTTGATCGCGCCCCGCGCGTCGCCCATAGGCGAACCGATGACTCGGTCGACGACGTGCCGATCGACAAGGTCGCGATCGGAGACGTTATCCTAGTGCGTGCGGGCGAGATCATACCCGTCGACGGTGTCATAGCGGGTGCCGGCGCCACACTCGACGAGGCTGCGCTGACGGGCGAGCCGATTCCGGTTACCCGCAACAACGGCGAGCCGGTTCACAGCGGCACGATCAATGCCGGTGAGACCTTCGAATTAAGAGCCACCGCAATTGCAGGCGAGAGTACTTATGCGGGTATCGTCCGCATGGTGACCGCCGCGCAGACGGCGAAAGCTCCATTTATTCGACTGGCCGATCGTTACGCACTCCTCCTATTGCCCGTTACGCTTCTGCTCGCCGGAGCGGCATGGCTGCTGTCAGGCGACCCGATCCGTGGACTGGCTGTTCTGGTGGCTGCAACGCCGTGCCCCCTGATCCTCGCGGCGCCCGTGGCCTTCATTGCCGGCGTCTCGCGCGCCGCGCGCCTCGGCATCCTGATCAAAGGCGGAGGTCCACTCGAGGCGCTCGCTCGAACTCATACCGTCATGTTCGATAAGACCGGGACGCTGACCGTGGGCGGGGCGCGGCTTGTCGCCGTCGAGACGGCGCCGGGCGAGAATGCGGACGAGGTGCTGCAACTGGCCGGCTCGCTCGAGCAGGCGTCGCACCATGTGGTAGCCGCTGCGATCGTGTCGGCCGCTCTGGCCAGGGGGCTCACGCTCGAGGCTCCTGACCAGGTACGTGAAACGATGGGCTCCGGCCTTGAGGGTCGCGTTGGGGGCAAGCAAGTCAGAGTGGGCTCGCATCAGCTCGTTTGCGGTCAGGGGCGACCTGAAAGTTGGGCCGTGCGCGCCTTAAGACGCGCCTCCTGGCGCTCAGCGCTGAGTATCTTTGTCTCCGTCGACAAACGCGTGATAGGTGCAATTCTATTGGCCGACGAGCTGAGGCGCGAGACGCCCCGGGCCGTGCAGGCGCTGCGGACCGCCGGCGTTTCGCGCGTCGTCATGGTTACCGGCGACCGCGCGGATGCGGCAGAGACGATCGGCGCAGCGCTCGATCTCGATGCCGTACTGGCCGACCGCGTACCGTCCGACAAGGTCGAAGCCGTCGCCATTGAGCAACGACTGCATCCGACGATCATGGTTGGTGATGGAATCAACGATGCACCAGCGCTCGCGGCGGCTGACGTTGGCATCGCAATGGGGGCCCGGGGCGCCAGCGCCTCCTCCGAGGCAGCAGACGTCGTCATTCTCGTTGATCGCCTCGATCGGGTCTCGGACGCGGTCGCCATTGCGCGCCGCGCGCGGGGCATCGCCGTGCAGAGTATCGTTGCCGGTATGGGGCTATCTGGGCTTGCCATGTTCGCGGCAGCATTCGGCTGGCTCACGCCAGTAGCCAGCGCCCTGACGCAAGAAGCGATCGATGTCGCCGTCATCCTCAACGCATTGCGCGCGTTGACAGGGGGGAGGGTTTTCGGGCACGCGGCTATGGCGCCTACAATCGCACGAGCCCTGCATCAGGATCACAAAGATCTCGAAGCCAGCCTCGATCGACTGCGCGAGATCGCCGATGCCTTGGATGATGCGGCCCCCGCTGCTGCGGTCACCCTTATTGGGGAGGCGAACCGGCTCGTCACAGGGCAGATCGTCGAGCACGAGCGCGACGATGAGAGCCACATCTATCCGCGTCTTGCCAAGTTCTTGCACGGCGGGTCTGGCCTCGCCGCCATGAGCCGCGCACATCGTGAAATTCTCCATCTGGCGCGACTGCTGGGGAGATTGTCCCACGGGTTGAGGACTGAGGACGCCGACCGCTATCTGGTTCGCGACGCGCAGCGGGTTATCGAGTTCGATCGAGTCCCTCGTGCGCCTCCACAACGCACAGGAAGAAGACATCTACGAGCACGCGGCTTACGATTAGTTCCACCGTCTGCGTACGCGCGCGGCGCAAACGCATGCACGATGGGCACGAAGTCGCGAACATGGCGTGGGTGCCCAGACTCCTATGAGCCCGGCAGGAAATCGACGTGTTCGCAGATTGCAAAACGAGGGGCTTCTCAAGCCCCCAAAGGGATGTTCGAAGTTTGCCCTGAATGTTTGATTTATTTGGTGCCGCAGGAGGGCTGACGTCACAGCGGGTCATCGAACTCGTCCGCTTCGTGCCAGAAGCGGACATCCGGTCCTTGCATCGGATAGCAATAGTCTCAACTCGCGATGTCCGCAGGCTCAAAGAAGCGTTCCTCTCAGGAATACCAGCGCTATGCTGAAGTAGATCACCAAACCTGAAACGTCGACCAACGTAGCGACGAAGGGCGCAGATGCGCTCGCCGGGTCGAAGCCAATCCGTTTCAGAATAAATGGGAGCATTGAGCCCACGAGGGAACCGAAGGTGACGATGCCCACCAGAGCCGTCGCGACGGTGAAGGCAATTAGCTGCCAATGCGCCCCATAGTCGAATATGCCGAGTTTCTGCCAGAGCGTAATGCGCAACAGCCCGAGCAGCCCCAGGATGGCACCAAGAGTTATTCCGGTAGGTAACTCTCGGAGGGCGACGCGCCACCAGTCGCGCAGCCGCGTTTCGCGAAGCGCAATGGCACGAATAATGAGCGAGGTTGCCTGCGATCCGGAGTTGCCGCCCGAACTCATAATGAGCGGAATGAACAGGGTAAGAACGATGGCCTTCTCAAGCTCGTCCTGGAAGTGTTGCATCGCGCTTGCGGTCAGCATCTCGCTCAAAAATAGCACGCATAGCCATCCCGCCCGCTTTTGGATCATCTCCAAGAAACCGATGTCCATATAGGGTGCGTCCAGCGCCTCCATGCCGCCGAACTTCTGTACGTCCTCTGTATTTTCCTCGACGATGGCATCAATGATGTCGTCGACGGTGACGATGCCAAGCACCTGACCACCTCTGCTGACGACTGGGACGGCAAGAAGATCGTATTTGGAGATAAGCCGGGCAACCTCCTCACGATCCGCAAAAGGCGACACGGTCACGGGTCGGCGCGGCGGCGCAATGGAGAGGACGGAAACGTGTGGCTCGCTGACGATCAGGCGGCGCAGTGATACCGCCTTGAGAAGGGCTTTTGTATTTGGGTTCAACACGTATATCGCGTAGATCGTCTCCCGCGTGCTTTCGACCTTCCGAATGTGGCTAAGCGTCTCCCCCACGCTCCACGACGATGGCACTGCGACAAACTCCGTAGTCATAATGCTGCCGGCAGTGTTCTCAGGGTACGAGAGAAGCTGAGCCAGGGAAGCTCTCGTCTCGGGGTCGAGTTGCGTGAGTAAACGTTCGCGAGTCGTCGCCTCAAGATGCCGGAAGATGTCGGCTCGCTGATCCGCCGACAGTGCTTTTAGGAGGGCGATTGCTCTTTCGGAAGGTTGCGCCTCGACTAAATCCGCCGCTGCCTCTAGCCCCGGTTCATCAAGAACCTCGGCCGCACGCTCCAAGGGCATCGCGGATAGGACTGCCGACGCTCTTTCGAGCGGCTCCGCGTTCAAACGCTCAACTATATCCGCGACGTGTTCTTGGGCCAGCGAGGCCGCAAGTTCGGTGGGATCAATGGGCGTTGAGGCATCGACGGCGTCGTTCATGGCTCACCTCTATTCAATCGGCCGTCAGGCCCGATCGAGATGAGCCGATCAGCCTAGGATCAGATCACGCCGACCGCTGACGGCAGAGATAATCGACTATGACTGTCGCTAGGCATCCAAGGGGTCCTATGGGTTCTTCGAGTAGGTCGACCCGCCAAAGCTGATCGCTTCGGCCGCGTGGGTCAACGCTATGAGAGTGAATGCGGCATTGTTGCGCACCTAAGGGGGCGGCGTGCCGGGATGTCCGCTTTGGGTCATTAGCGGACCTCTGGCGCGCGAAGGAGGGATGTCCGCTTTACCCCCAAGAGCTGACATGCTTAACGTCGGAACCGGTGTCGGCTAAGTGCCAATGGCGGACATTCAGGGACCACCCGTTTTCCAACTTTCAGACTATACTTCGGGGGCGAGCCTTTGCGGCAGCGTAGCAAAAAGCCATCATGTCGCGTTGCTATTGCGTGTGGTCCTGTAAGTTATGCGGTGTCCAAGCTGCGATTGTCAGAACCCGGAGGCCGCCAAGTTCTGCGATGCCTGCGGGACGGCTTTGCCGCTGCGATGCCCCGCATGCGGGGCATCCAATCGAACCACTGCGAAATTCTGCAATGAGTGTGGTGCAGCTCTGGGCGAGCAGCCGCCGCCCAAAACGGCTACCTCTCTCGAAACCACCAAGCCACAAGATACAGACGTCGCATTCGCTCTCGGCGCCTCCGTCGAACCTCAATCTGTACCAGAGGGCGAACGCAAAATGGTTACGGCCCTTTTCGTTGATATCATGGGGTCAACAGAGCTCGGGCAAAACCTCGATCCCGAAGAAGCGCGCGCGATCATTGACCCTGCACTCGGACTGATGATCGACGCCGTACGGCGCTATGACGGCTACGTCGTGCAATCGACGGGGGATGGCATCTTCGCGCTATTCGGCGCGCCGGTGGCTCGCGAAGATCATCCGCAGCGAGCTTTGTATACCGCGATGAGGATGCAGGATGAAATTCGGCGCTACAGCGCGCGTCTGCGCGCGGAAGGACGTCCGCCGATTCAGATCAGGGCAGGAGCAAACAGCGGCGAAGTGGTCGTGCGAACAATCAAGACTGGCGCTACTCATACCGAGTACACGCCAATTGGACATACCGTAAATCTCGCATCCCGGCTGCAGAGCCTCGCCAATGCGGGCGCCACAGTCATCAGCGACAGCACGCGAAAACTGGTCGAGGGCTATTTCGCGCTGAGGCCACTCGGTCCCGCTCACGTCAAGGGGATCAGCGAACCGATCAACGTTCATGAAGTGGTGGGCTTGGGTCCGCTACGAACTCGTCTACAGCGTTCAGCCGGTCGCGGTCTTTCAAAATTTGTCGGGCGCGCAAAGGAAAAAGAGGCGCTGAAGAGTGCAGCGGTGCGGGCGCGATCGGGGGCAGGCCAGATTGTTGCGGTCGTGGCCGAACCCGGTGTTGGGAAGTCGCGGCTTTTCTTTGAATTCAAGGCCGAGGTGCAATCCGAATGGACCGTTCTCGAAGCGTTTTCGGTCTCCCACGGCAAGGGCTCAGCTTACCTGCCGATCGTGGAGCTCCTGCACAGCTTTTTTGAGATCTCCGGCGAGGACAGCGTCCCGGCACGGCGAGAGAAGATCGCAGCCAAAATCAGAGATATCGACCCCGACTTGGAAAGCGGGCTTCCTTACTTGCACGCTTTGCTGGAGATTGCGGACGACAAAGATCGTCTTTCCGGAATGGACGCGCAATTGCGTAAGTCCCGGACTTTGGACGCCGTCGTGCGCTTGCTCTTGACGGAGTCCGTCAATCGGCCGCTCCTTTTGATGGTCGAAGATTTGCACTGGCTGGACGACGAAAGCCAGGCGCTTCTTGACCGGGTGGCTGATTTGATCAGCGGCTCGAGAATGCTGCTTCTGGTCAGCTATCGGCCGGAATACGCGCATCGCTGGGGCGACAAAGCGTGGTGCTCCCGGCTACGGCTCGAGTCGCTTAGCGGCGGGAGCGCGGATGAAATGCTTTCCGCCATCTTGGGCGATAACCGAGCGCTCGCACCGCTCAAGCAGCTGATCGTTACAACCACCGGCGGCGTCCCGTTCTTCATGGAAGAGACAGTTCAGGCCCTCTTCGATGAAGGAGCCCTCGAGCGACAGAATGGAGCGGTGAAGCTCGTTAGGCCGCTTGGCTCGCTCAGAATTCCCCCAACGGTGCAGGCGATTTTAGCCGCGCGCATCGATCGCCTACACAATGACGAGAAGAACCTTTTGCAGACACTGGCGATCTTGGGCCGCGAGTTCGTGCTCAGTTTGGCGCGCGCCGTGGCGGGCAAATCGGAAGACGAGCTGGAACGCCTGATCGCAAAACTGCAATTGGGTGAGTTCGTCTACGAGCAACCCTCGATCGTTGATATTGAATACACCTTCAAACACGCGCTCACGCAGGAGGTGGCCTACAACTCAGTGCTGCTCGAACGTCGCAAGCAGCTGCATGAGCATGTGGGTCATGCGATCGAGACAATCTACACCGCCTCGCTGGACGATCACCTCGCCGAACTGGCGCATCACTTTTCGCGCAGCGGCAACCAGGTAAAGGCCGTCGAGTATCTGCACCTTGCCGGCACGCAAGCGATGGCGCGGGGGGCGTTGCCCCAGGCGATCAGAGACTTCGAACATGCCTTGGGATTGCTCAAGGCGTTTCCGAGCGGCCCCGAGCGCGATGCACTAGAATTGCAACTCTTGAATCCCCTTGGCACGGCCTACATCGCCGCGCGGGGCTACGCAGCCCCCGAAGTTGGTCCGGTCTTCGTTCATGCGCGCGAACTATGCGAGAGAATAGGGCAGCCGCCTCAGCTCTTCGCCGTGGTTTGGGGTAACTTCGCCTGGCACGTCGTCCGTGGTGAGATGGGCTTGTCCATGGACCTAGCTAGAGAGGCGATCGAACTTGCCGAGCGCTTCGAAGACCCGGGCATCTGGATGGAGGCACTCTTTCTGTTGGGGGTGACGCTGTTCTACCGAGGCGATTTCACCGGCGCCATCGCCCAATATGAGACAGCCCTCTCACGCTATGACGATCGTGAACGTACGCGGCTGTGGGCTTCGCGTGTCGGCGAAGACGCCGGAATAACGCATCGTTGCTATCTATCGCTAGCCTTGTGGCAGCTCGGATATCCGGAGCAAGCCCTGCGAGCGAACTATGGGATGCGAAAGCTTGCCCGCTCGATTAAGCACCCCTTCAGCCTGGCCTACGCCCAACATCATACAAGCTGGTTGTACCATCAGCTCGGGCTTCCCGTTGAAACCAAAGCGGCCAGCGAGGAAGGAATCCAAACTGCGACCGAGCAGGGCTTCGCGATGTTTCACGCCACCGGAACTCTTTACAAGGCCGCTGGAGTGCTGCTTGAGGGGCGTCCTGAGGACGCATTGCCGTTGCTCACTAAAGGTCTGAAAGCCTACCGGGAAACCGGCGCCGGCCTCGCTCTTCCCTACTATCTCAGCATCCTGGGAGACGCTTATATTCAAGCCGGGCGACCCGACGAAGCCAGGGATGTGCTCGATGAGGGTCTCGCGATTGCCGAGAGGAGCGATGAGCTGTGCCAAACGGCCGAACTGCATCGTCTCAAGGGCGAGCTTGCGTTGCAAACCGGCTCGCCCCAAGGGGATGATGCTGAAGAACACTTCCGTCGGGCAATCGGAACGGCGCGGCGCCAGTTGAGCAAAGCCTGGGAGCTCCGAGCAACGACCAGTCTGGCGCGCCTCTGCAAACGACAGGGTCGGCGGGACGAAGCGCGCCAGATGCTCTCCGACACATACGGTTGGTTCACCGAAGGCTTCAATATCCCTGACCTCAAGTCTGCCAGGGCGCTGTTAGATGAGCTTGACACGTTGGCAGTGTGAATTTGCCAAGCTTTTTGTCTCCCTCTTCTCAGTGGTGGACGCAGAGGCCAAGGGTCCCTCCGGCACCTGCGACGACGCGGCCGAGCTCGCGGTTCTCTTCTCGCCGACCGTCCCGCGGAAGGGCGCGCCCCTGCGCGTCGTCTTTGCCGCGGAGAAGAAGCTCTCTCGGGACGGCGTAGTATACGCCATCGATACGTCTACTGGCGATGTCGAGAGCATACCCGTAGGGCGGCAACCACATGGCCTCGCCATTTGGTCTCAACCAGGCCGCTATTCGTTCGGCCATACCGGCAACATGCGATAGCGCGGGTTCGGCCCCGACCGAACGGAGCGTCAAAAGCGTTTGCCAGTGCCGGGTTGCCTTCGATCGTTAAGGGTCCAAATTATCCGCAAAAGTCCTCTTTCACGGAAGTGACCAGCAATGCAGCAGCTCCGAGCATTCACTTACCTGGCCGTCTTCTCAGCTTTTATTTTTGTTTCACCGGCCATGGCAAATCAAAGTCTCTTTGTCTTCATCCCCCATGCCGACTCTCCTGGCAACGACTATTCGAAAATAAAACATTCCTCCTTTGAGGAGTGCCAAACCAGCTGCGAGACCGACACCGCCTGCAACGCATTCACCTACAACCAGGCCCAAAATGTATGCTTTCTCAAGCGGGCCGCCAGCCAATGGACCACGTTCTACGCTTGGGGCATCACCGGAATTAAGCTCTCACCTCTAGCCCCAAGCGAATGAGCGGGAGCTGCTTATTCTCGCCGGCCGCGCCAGTTTGAGCGTCGGCGTTACGCCGCCAGTGGAATGATCAAATGGCGCGTGCCATATTGCGTGCATGAAGCAGAGGACTGACGGTCGAGTGGTGCGGTTCTTGACCAAGCATCACGCTGCGGAGGAGCTCTCATTGGAGCAGTGGTTCTTGGTCGCCATAGACGATGACGAACGAGCAAGGGCCGCTGTTTCCAAGACCACAAAGGCTACCGATGAAGTCATCGAGGTCGTCGGGCGTATACCTGCTAGCAGCGTCGCCGGGTGGGGTTTGACCGAAGGCCAAGTGAGACTTGTTCTTCCCGGGGAACCGTTAGGTGGCTGAGTTCTTGGCGAGGAGCATCCACATAGCCATCCCGCTTGGGTCAAGCCGCCAACCGTCCAGTACCGTGGGCTGATAACAAGTGACGCGTAAGAGGCGCCAACTAGTACTGCTTGTAATCTGGTTTTTTGTCTTCGGAATGGGGCACGCATCGGGCGCTGCTTCTCCCTGTAGCCCCCGTACGTTCGAGGGATCGGACTACATCGTCTGCACAATCGACCTTCGTGTCTACTCAGTGCACTTGTTCTGGAAGGATGGTAATGACCATCCCTACGGCGGGTTTGATCGCTTGCCGCGCACTCTCAGCGGGGCCCAGATAGCGTTCGCTATGAATGCTGGAATGTATGAGGCCGACTTATCCCCAGTTGGGCTTTACATCGAGAATGGAAAGACTCTCAAGCGAGCCAACACCAGAAATGGACCCGGCAACTTTCATCTAAAGCCGAACGGCATTTTTTATATCAGTGGCCAAACGGCCAGCGTCATTTCCACCGAGCGCTTTCTTTCCCAAAGGCCCATGGTAGATTTTGCCACTCAGTCCGGCCCGATGCTCGTAATTAATGGCCACATCCATCCAAAAATTCTTCCCCGAAGTGACTCACGGAAAGTTCGAGATGGCGTCGGACTTCGTGACCCTCATACGGTCGTGTTTGCCATTTCTGAAAGCGCGGTCACCTTCTGGGAGTTCGCACATCTATTCCGAGACGGTCTCGGTTCGGATAATGCTCTGTTTCTGGACGGGAGCATATCGAGCCTTTTCGCGCCTGCGCTCGGGCGCTCCGACACGCTCTACCCATTGGGGCCAATCATCGGGGCGTACGAGCGTAAGTGATGGCCTTTTTGGTGCGATTTTAGGCGCCCGTGACATCCCGCAGGCATTTGGGATTGCTCAAGGCGTTTCCGAGCGGCCCCTAGCAGCAGTCGTTTAACTGATCAGAGCAGATCCTACTGCCCGGTGTGTGGCGAAAACGACTGGTCACGGAAAGGCGAAGCGGTGGGCACCTGTATGACGATGAAGCCACGACCAATCGCCTGGTGACAGGCATTGCATGCGGCAGTTAGATCATTAAACGCCTTGGCGAACCTCATGCTGTCCTTCGCCTCTATTGCGTCGTGGATCGACTGAACGGGCCCTGCTGTGGCCGTCGCGTACTCCACCGGAATCTCTAGATAAAGCTCTGCCGCATTCGCAAGGCTCGCTTTGATCCGCTCTACTTCATAAGCCGCGAGCTCCCAATTCCGAAGCTTGCCTGCAAACCACAGCTTGATATGTCTGAGCTGGGTTGTGATCATGATATCGTCGAGCTTCGGCGGGTAGGCGTCTTGCTGGGCGACGGCGAGCGGTGCCAAGATGAGGCAGATGAGGATAGCAGTGATCAATGCGAGATATTTCATACCCGTATTCTCTTTCCCCAAAGTTCCTTCAGCGCTCAGCAAGGCGTCTCGCCAATGAATAACCGCTGGTGGACCTTAATCCAGCGCGAATAAGGGGACCTGAGCATTGATGGTGGATCAACCATTAGGGGACCCAGCGGACGCGTTCGACCGGCTTGTGAGTTCCACCGCCAAGTGCAACCGGGGACCGCTGCGCCGGAATGGTTTCCCAATCTCCCGCAATCG
Organism: uncultured Alphaproteobacteria bacterium; assembly: GCA_963741155.1. Lineage (GTDB taxonomy): Bacteria > Pseudomonadota > Alphaproteobacteria > Rhizobiales > Methyloligellaceae > Methyloceanibacter. The sequence continues at coordinate 342,629 of CAVUHA010000004.1, forward strand.
AAGCCTTTAGCACAGCAGCCTAAAGTTCATCCCCCGATGTAGCACTCCAGAGGAATGCAGTTAGCTGGAGGTGAAGCAGGAGACTGCAGCCGGCGTGCAGCTGCCGGCGACCTCCTCAGCGCTTTGCTTGAAAGAATGCTCTTGTGGAGCGCGCTGTCTTGCTTTTTCGCTCGTGCGCGCCCAATTACAAGGATTGGCACTCGACATATAAGAGTGCTAAAGAACGAGCGCACAGGCCGGAGGGAGTACCAATGAAATTCAAGCCTCTACACGACCGCGTCGTTATTCGCCGCATTGAAGGCGAGGAAAAGACCAAGGGTGGCATCATCATTCCCGACACCGCCCAGGAAAAGCCGCAGGAGGGCGAGGTGGTCGCCGTTGGTCTAGGTGCGCGCGACGAAGCCGGCAAGCTCATCCCTAGCGATCTCAAGGCCGGCGATCGGGTGTTGTTCGGCAAATGGTCGGGTACGGAAGTGAAGATCGATGGCGAAGAACTCCTCATCATGAAGGAATCCGACGTCTTGGGTGTGCTCGAAGGCGCCAAGGCCAGCAGAAAAGCCGCATAGGCTTGCCCGAGCCTTCATCAATTTAATTTAGGAGAACCAAAATGGCTGCCAAGGATGTCAGATTTTCCACCGACGCGCGCGATAAGATGATTCGCGGTGTCGATATTCTCGCCAACGCTGTCAGGGTGACGCTGGGGCCAAAAGGCCGCAATGTCGTCCTCGACAAGAGCTACGGCGCACCGCGCATCACCAAGGACGGCGTCACTGTCGCTAAGGAGATCGAACTCGAGGACAAGTTCGAGAATATGGGCGCGCAAATGGTGCGCGAAGTGGCGTCGAAAACCAGCGACATCGCTGGCGACGGCACCACCACCGCGACAGTGCTTGCTCAGGCGATCGTGAAGGAAGGGGTCAAGCTGGTCGCGGCCGGCATGAACCCGATGGACCTGAAGCGCGGCATTGATCTGGCCGTAGCCGAGGTCGTGAGGGACATTGCGCAGCAGGCCAAGAAGGTCAAATCGTCGGACGAGATCGCACAGGTCGGCACGGTTGCCGCGAATGGCGAGAAGGCGATCGGCGACATGATCGCCAAGGCCATGCAGGAGGTCGGTAATGAGGGCGTGATCACGGTGGAGGAGGCGAAGAGCTTCGAGAGCGAGCTCGAAGTGGTCGAGGGCATGCAGTTCGACCGCGGCTATATCTCGCCCTACTTCATCACCAATGCCGAGAAGATGATGGCCGAGCTCGAGAGCCCCTACATTTTGATCTACGAGAAGAAACTTTCCGGCATGCAGCCCCTGCTTCCGCTGCTTGAATCGGTGGTGCAGTCGGGCAAGCCGCTCTTGATGATCGCCGAGGACGTTGAGGGCGAGGCGCTCGCCACCCTCGTGGTCAACAAGCTGCGCGGCGGCCTGAAAGTCGCCGCCGTGAAGGCGCCAGGCTTTGGTGACCGCCGCAAGGCCATGTTGCAGGACATCGCCGTGCTCACCGGTGGTGAGCTCATCTCCGAGGATCTCGGCATCAAGCTTGAGAACGTCACCGTGGCCATGCTGGGACGCGCCAAGCGCGTGACCATCACCAAGGACGACACCACCATCGTCGATGGCGCGGGCAAGAAGGACCAGATCCAGGCGCGCATTGCCCAGATCAAGCAGCAGATCGAGGACACGACCTCTGACTACGACAAGGAGAAGCTGCAGGAGCGGTTGGCCAAGCTCGCCGGAGGCGTGGCCGTGATCAAGGTGGGGGGTTCAAGTGAAATCGAGGTGAAGGAGAGAAAGGACCGCGTCGACGACGCGCTCAACGCGACGCGCGCTGCGGTCGAAGAGGGCATCGTGCCTGGCGGCGGCGTGGCGCTGCTGTGGGCCTCAAGGTCGATCAAGGCCAAGGGCGACAATGAGGACCAGGAGGCGGGCATCAATATCGTCCGCCGGGCGCTGCAGGCGCCGATCCGCCAGATCGCCGAGAATGCGGGCGTCGAGGGCTCGATCGTGATGGGCAAGGTCACCGACCAGAAGTCCGCCTCCTACGGCTATGACGCCCAGACCGGCGAATATGGCGACCTGATCAAGAAAGGCATCATCGACCCCGCCAAGGTCGTGAGGGTCGCCTTACAGGACGCGAGTTCGGTCGCCGGCCTCCTGGTGACAACGGAAGCGATGGTCGCTGAAATGCCGAAGAAGGACTTCGGCGCTCCCGCCATGCCGGGCGGTGGCATGGGCGGCATGGGAGGAATGGATTACTGAGTTCTGCACGTGGAGGTGATGCATGGGTCGCGCCGCCTAAGCTTCCTCCGGCGCGCCTTAGCAAATTGGGCCCCGTTAAACGATCCAACCCAGCTCACGCGCCTTGGCGGCCGCTGCTATCCATGCTCGTGCGCGAAACTCGCCAAAGGTGACAGAGGCATCCGGATCATCAGTCCAGTCTGACTTTGCCGTTAGCCGCGACGTCTCCTTCGGACGACGGTAGGTCACCATGAAATGTGTACCGGCCAGGCGGATGACGATGTCGTCACCCTCCACTTCGACCTGCAGGGCGAGGTCACAGGGTGTATCCAATCGCGCCTTGTCAGTGAATGCCGCCGACATCCGGACTATCTCTGAGGCCCTAATGTGGGGCATTTCCACGAGGACGCGCCCAATGGTTCGCGCTACCGACAAGTGGGCTGCGGCCGCCTCCGTTAGCAATTCAGCAATCCGTTTTGCTTCGTGCGGGGTCAGGGGCGGCTCTACCCCAGCTTCGGTGCGCCTGAGGAAGTTAGCGATCTCAGCGATGCTGTCGCCGAACCTAACTTGCCGCCGCAGGTCAGTGATATCCATGCGAGACCAAAGTCTGTCCGTGTCCGGGGTCGCCATTGAGCGATTGTACACAAAAAAGGCGCCGGTTGAAGCCGGCACCCTTCTGAAACTCGAAGACCTTCCAGCTAGAAGGACGCCGGCGACCGCCTGCGCTTCTGGGCTCGTCTGTGGTGGGCCCATATACCGACCTCGATTTCTTGCTCATCGAGGATCCGTTCGCAGATGTCGTTATACTCATTCAAAAGACGTCGTAGCGGCGTCATGGGCCGAATGGTGGGGCTCGTTTTCATTTCGACCGTCTCGGCCCACTGCTCCACATATTGCTCCGCTTCGTCCTCCACTTGATTACGAACCTCATCGCTCATTGCCGACAACTCGCCAAAGCCTAGTTCCCGCGCGACCAGTGCGCATATAACGGCGAATTTTCCTGCCTTTTGGGCATGGAGCGCTTCAAGTTTTTTCATCTGCATTCCCCCGTTCAGTAGCGGAAGCACCCCATCCGCCACCACCCGTAAGATTGTCCCCCATTCTCAACCAGCCGGAACGATCAAGGTTCCATCGCCATGGGGAATAATTCTTTGGCTCCCGCTTCGAGCCATCCCGAACGAAAAGGCCGACCGCTAAGGCCGGCGCCCCCGGGCGGCGTAGCCACGATCACCACAGACTTTAGCGGGCTAACCGGTAACACAGGTGCCCCCAGATCGCGCATCCGTCCTCCATAATGGCGCGGGCACAGGAGAATGGTAGAGTTGAGCGTCGCGTGAAGGGTGAAGCGCATGGACTGGGACACGGCACTGGCCTTCGTGAAGCAGTACCGCGAGGAGATTATGGTGGTCGCCACCGTGGCGCTGGCGGCGGCTACGTGGGGCCTCGTGATAGCGGCCAATCTAAATGCCCAGAGAGAAATGCGAGCCTATATGGGATTCAAGAATGGCAGCATCCGTCACGTCACTGTCGGCCAGAGGCCTGTCCTGGAAATCTTCTTCAGTAACTTTGGTAAAACTCCCGCATACGGCGTGAGGTATAGGGTTCAAGCGGGGGTGATGAACCGCTCGACCAGAACCTTTAAGGGCGCAAGGTTTGAGACAAGTCGGCGCGTGATTGACCCAGGCAATAGTCTGCACATCTGGTCGACCCTCGATGAGCCATTGACGCAGGAACAGTTTGAAGGCGCGGAGACAGGCGACACGCCGATCTTTTTTTGGGGTCGCGTCCATTATCGGGATGCCTTCGGTCATTGGCGAAGGACTGACTTTCGGGTCCAGCACGGTGAGAGTGTGACTGGCACTGAGCGGATGATCTTTTCTAGCAAAGGCAACACGGCGACCTAGGTGCACCCTGCACCAGCGCAGCGCGCTACCACCCAGTGAGCGTCACTGGCGAAAATTGATTCGACAAAAAATAGTCGGGGCGTAACATTTGAGGTTCGGCGCAGTTCTCGCGGGCCTCACGGGTGGTCCCCGGGCTCTCCCACGATCTACTGCGTTGCCCGCGCCTAAAGGGCGGCAACCACCTAGCTCCAACCAAGTTAGCCTGGTTGCCCGTTTTTCGGGAGCCACGCGGGCCACCGAGACGGTCTAGAACGTTTTGGTGGGGCCGATGCGGCCATGAACGGCGGCTAAACCGTTCGATGGACCGGATACCGCAAACCTTACGGTTCGCGGCGCCGTGGATCTGGAAGGTTGATGAACAGGTTCATTTGAGCCTTTCATCTGACCCTTAAGGTCGAAGTCAAAATCAGGATTCCGGCCCCAGTGGTCGCGATCGCGAACCTGGCGCTCTGAGTGCTGAGTTGACAAGGGGGGCAGGAGGGCTTCGGCTTCTCCTGCCCTACCTTTACGTTAAGCTCGCTGCCCGGTCCCGACACAGCCCATTGGCAACCTGCGGTTTGGGCGGCTTCACGGCTGCCCGGCATCAAGGGTGACTCATGTTCATTGCCATGAATCGGTTCAAGGTGCCGAAAGGATCGGAGCAGGCTTTCGAGGAACTCTGGCTATCCCGCGAAACGCATCTCGATGGCAATCGAGGTTTTGTTGTTTTCCACCTCGTGGGACCCGCACGCGAGGATCATGTGCTCTATTCATCGCACACGATCTGGGAATCCCAGGGCGCGTTCGAGGCCTGGACGCGGTCGGAGTCCTTTCGCGCGGGGTTTAACGTATTGCAGGAGGTGAGGGCGAGCGGCGCCTGAGTTGCTCCGTAAGGGACAACGCCCCTGGTTATGTTGGCCAGCCCATCGATTATGTCGAACTCCGACCATCCCTCGCGTCCCGTAGTCGAGGACCGCACCGGCGTCAGTAATGCGCGACAGTTCTCGCCTTCGGCCGCGCGCAATTGTGGGCCTATCCGAGATGTCCTGACTCGCGTTCTGCCGAGCGGGGGGATCGTGCTCGAGATTGGGTCCGGCACTGGGGAGCATGCCATCTTCTTCGCCAAGGCGCTGCCCAATCTTGTCTGGCTGCCGAGCGATCCCGATGAGGCCTCGCGCGCCAGCATCGAGGCGTGGATCGCGACCACAGGGTTGGCCAATGTGCGTGCCCCGGTCGCCATCGACGTCCGACGAGCGGTATGGGGCGTGGAGGGCGACGCGCCGTATTGCGCGATGCTCTCCCTGAATATGGTCCACATCGCGCCCTGGGAAGCGGCGCTCGGGCTCCTTGGCGGCGCGGGGCGCCTTTTGCGACCCGGCGGAATTCTCTTCTTCTACGGGCCCTTCATGCGGGGTGGGACACACACGGCAGCCTCCAACGCTGCCTTCGACGCAGACCTCAAGAGGCGGAATCCGCGCTGGGGTGTGCGCGACGTAGACGACCTCGTCGACGAGGCCATGCCCCACGGGCTTGCGCTGCGCGAGGTGGTGGCGATGCCGGCGAACAATCTTTCGCTCGTCTTTGTCAAGGCGAGCACTGCCGTCCCGGCCTGATACCCAACAATGTTCGGTGACGGGGAAGCGGCTCCGGACGGCCGCGAGCCGTGATTGCTACCCCAATACCGGCGACATCGCTTCCGCGCCTCAGTAGCCCATCCGACGGGCTCGGAAAGTAGGCTCGCGGCGGGGATATCTGTTTTTTGGTCTGAACGGATGTCGGGTCCGGCATAGCATCGGCTACTTCGTGCTCGTCAGTCAGATTCCGATACCGGCCCGATATACGTCGGTACGACCTCCTCGATGGCTCTGGGCAGAATTTTGAGTTCCCGAAAACCTGGCAGGGCCCCACTTACGACGCTGTCTGTCTTGAGAAGGTCAACCTGGCCGGTGGTAAGCGGCGGGCTTGGCATGAGCTCGAATAGCCGCGCCTGGATCTCCGCCAGTGCGAAAGGCAGCGGCATGAGCAGCCGCCGCCTGCCAATGATGCGCAACGTGAAACTGACCAGATCGCGCAGCGTATACACCTCAGGCCCCCCCAGCTCATAGATCCGGCCGACGGTTCCCGGGTCGGTAAGGATGCGGGCTACCGCCTCCGCTACGTCTTCCACATAGACTGGCTGCAGACGCGTGCGACCGCCCCCGATCAGCGGCAATACCGGGAGGAATCGGGCGAGGTTGGCGAGCGTGCCGAATATCGCGTCGCCCGGACCGAATATGGCGCTCGGGCGAACGATGGTGACACCCGGAAACGCCCGCTGGACGGCGAGTTCGCCGCGCCCCCGGGAACGAATGTAGGGATACCGCGACTGGGGATCCGCGCCGAGGCCGGAGATCAGCACCAGGCGGGCAACGCCGAGTTTGGCCGCCTCCTGCGCCACCTTCTCGGCGCCCTGCACGTGCACGGCCTCGAAGGTCACATCGCCCTTCTCGACGTAGGCCGAGACCGCATTGACGACGGCGTCACCCCCCGTCATGGCCGCGGCAACCGAGGCTTGATCGCGCACATCAGCGCGGACGAACGTGACCTGAGCCACGTCGGTCGCTGGTAAGTCGATTTGCGCTCCGTCGGGCTGTCGGACCGCGACACGCACTAAGGTCTCCTCGGCCGCTAGGCGATGCACGAGCCGCCGGCCGAGAAATCCCGTGCCGCCCAACACGACGACGGTCGTCATCATTTCCTCCGACCTCTTGACTCAGTTGCATCCGCCGGCCGTGCCGGCAAGCCATACTCTTCCAAAAGAGTGGCCCCGTTTACGAGCGGGCCGGAAAGGCCTGCAGGATCGGAGCGAGATCGCGGGCATGGTCCCAAGTCCCGCTTTCGCGCGTGAGCCCGAGCCGGACGATTACAAGATCGCGAGACGGCACGACCACCACGACCTGCTCGTCATAACCCAGCATGTAGTAGGCGTCCTCAGGCATCGGAGG
>CAVUHA010000005.1:0-9247 GCA_963741155.1 uncultured Alphaproteobacteria bacterium
CGGGGCCTCGTCGCGCGCTGGGTCGACGAGGAGCCGGGACTGGTGTGTACCGTCGCGCGCCATCCCAATGGCAAGCTCGCGGTCGAGGATGTGGCCGCGAGCGAGCCCGACATGATCCTGCTCGACATCGATATGCCGGTGATGGACGGGCTCACGGCGCTGCCGCTCCTGCTGCGCGCGAGGCCCACCGCGAAGGTGCTGGTGGTCTCCACCTTGAGCCAGCGCAACGCGGAGATCAGCTTCACGGCGCTGTCGCTTGGCGCGCTGGACTACGTGCCGAAGCCCTCCTCCAATCGCGACATCACGCTTCTGCCGGAATTCCGCTCCGAGGTGATCCGCAAGATCAAGGCGCTTGGCGGGCTCCGCAAGGCCGAGCGGCGGCGCGACCTCGAGCATGAGAGCGCAATTGTGCTTGCGCAGGGCGCCAACACGCGCCCGTTCTCCTTGGTGCCGCCGCGCATCATCGCCATCGGTAGCTCGACCGGCGGTCCGCAGGCGCTGGCCGCCGTGCTTGATCCGCTCGCGCCTTTGCTTGCCAGGGTCCCGGTGGTGGTGGCCCAACATATGCGCCGATGTTCACCACCGTGCTGGCGGAACGGTTGGGGCGTTCCACCGGGAGGGAGGTGAGGGAAGGTGTCGACGGGGAGCCGATCAAGCCAGGTATCATCTAAATCGCGCCGGGTGACCGGCACATGACCGTGTCGGCGAACGGCCAAAGCCTGCGCTTGGCAGCGATGAGCCGCCGGTGCATTATTGCCGCCCGGCAGTCGATCCCTTGTTTGGGAGTGTCGCTGCGACCTACGGACCGGCTGCGCTTGCGTCGTGCTCACCGGCATCGGCTCCTCGACGGCGCGGCGGGCGCGCGCGCCATCGCCGATGCCGGTGGCAGCGTGATCGCCCAGGACGAGAGCTCGAGCGTGGTGTGGGGCATGCCGGGCGCGGCGGTCGCTGCCGGGGCCTGCGCGGCCACGCTACCGCCCGGTTGCGATCGCGCACGCGGCGGCTAAGCTCATGCGAGGCGAGCGACCATGACGCCGCAGGAATTCAACTATCTGGCGCCTGATCCTGCAAGAGCGCTCTGGACTTTCACTTAGCGAGGACCGGCGCGAGCTGCTCGAAGCAAGGCTTCGGCCCCTGCTCAAGACGTTCGACCTTCCCCTCGGTCTCCGCTCTCGTCTCGCGCTGATGCGGCCCGAGGCCGAGTATTTGCGCTTGCGGGTGGCCCAGGCCGTGAGCGTGCAGGAGTCTATTTCTTCCGGGACAAGGTCCCGTTTCAATATTTATCCGAGGTCATGCTGCCAAAGCTGATGGAGGCGCGCGCCGGGACGCGCAAGCTCCGCGGTGCGCGGCCGCGGCGATGGGGCAGGAACCCTATTCGCTCGCCATGCAGCTCGCCGACCGAGCAAAGCAACTCTCCGGCTGGACCGTCGACCATTTTGCCGACCGACTTTGCCGAGGACGCTCTTCGCAAGGCGCGCAAGGGTCTCTATAGCCAGTTCGAGGTGCAACGCGGGCTGCCCGTCTCGCTGCTGGTGCGATATTTCCGTAAAGTGGGTAGCGGCTGGGAGATCACTCCCGACATCCGCGCCATGGTGCGCTTCCGTGCCGATAATCTCGTGCTGGATAGCCAAGAACCCGGCGGGTTCGATGTGATCTTCTGCCGTAACGTGCTGATTTATTTCGATGAAGATACCAAACGGCGGGTGCTGGCGAAGCTCGCCTCGAAGCTCGCGGGCGACGGCTATCTCGTGCTCGGCGCGGCGGAGACGACGACAGGCCTAAGTCAGGACTTCGTCGCCGTGCCGGAGGCTCGGCATGGCGTGTTCGTCATGACGAGGGAGGCACAAGAGGCAAAAACGGCGCGCAAGGGGCAGGCGGCAGAGGACAGAAAGCCCCTCGCGGGTGCCATGCCGGATGCCGCGCGCGCTTACGGGCCATAGCAATAGGATTTGCAGGACATCCCCAAAAACGTCAATGGCCGGGCAAGCCCGGCCATGAGCGAGACGCTTATGGGTCGCCGCAAGCCTCAGGCGGCGGCCTCGGATTCGTCCTCGGGGTTGCGTAAGACATAGCCGCGTCCCCAGACCGTCTCTATATAATGCTTGCCGCCGGTTGCCGCCGCGAGCTTCTTGCGCAGCTTGCAGATGAAAACGTCGATGATCTTGAGCTCCGGCTCGTCCATGCCGCCATAGAGGTGGTTCAAGAACATCTCCTTGGTCAGGGTGGTGCCCTTGCGCAGGGAGAGGAGCTCAAGCATCTGATATTCCTTGCCGGTCAGATGCACGCGCTGGCCATTCACGTCCACGGTCTTGGTGTCGAGATTGACCTTTAAGCCCCCCGTCTGGATCACGGATTGGGCGTGGCCCTTGGAGCGCCGTACAATGGCGTGGATGCGCGCCACGAGCTCGTCCTTGTGGAAGGGCTTGGTCATATAATCGTCGGCACCGAAGCCGAGCCCCCGCACCTTGTCCTCGATGCCGGCGAGGCCGGACAGAATCAGGATTGGGGTCTGCACCTTGCTTACCCGGAGCGTCTTCAACACCTCGAAGCCGCTCATATCGGGAAGGTTCACATCGAGAAGGATAATGTCGTAGTCGTAAAGCTTACCAAGGTCGACGCCCTCTTCGCCCAGGTCCGTCGTATAGACGTTGAACCCTTCCGACTGCAGCATCAGCTCGATGCTTTGCGCGGTGGCGCTGTCATCCTCGATGAGAAGAACCCGCATCTTTAGTCCCCCGTCTTCCCGGCTGGTTCCCTAGTCCAAATACCCGTGCGCGACGCAGATTGGTTAATTCGAATCAACAAATTAAGGGCCAATAGTTAACAAAAGCTGACGCTGTGGCGAGCACTAACAATTGCAGGTCACCGTCCGGCCATGGGTCAAATGCCATGCATATGGTTTACCGGCCCTTAAGGCCTGTTGGCCAAGATCGGGAGCTTGAGGGGTGGGGGCTTGGCTCCAGAGCTTTTTGGCGAGTGGCACGGATATTGAACTTCTCTGTCCTCCGGGGTCCGAGTATGTTTTTGAGGGTATCGAACCATGAAGTCACGGGACGCATTGATCCGCTTGAAGCGCTTTGAGGTTGATGAGAAGCGCCGCAAGGTCGCCGAGATCGAGATGATGATCGGCGATTTCAACCAAATGGCGGGAGACCTGGACCGCCAGATCGCTATCGAGCAGGAGCGCTCCGGCGTCTCCGACGCCAATCACTACGCCTATCCTACCTTCGCCAAGGCCGCGATCCAGCGCCGCAACAACCTGCTCGCCTCGGCCGTGGATCTTCAGGCCAAGCTCGAAGCGGCCCGCGGACAGCTGGCGGAATCCCTGGAGGAGCTGGGCAAGATCGAGCTGCTCGAGGAGCGCGATGCCATAAAGCTCGGGCAGGCCCGCGCCGCGCAGGCCGAGCTCGAGGAGGTCGGCAGCGGCGTGCATCATCGCGTGGCGAGCTGACCGGGCTTCCCGTCCGCTCTTTATCCCTCACCCTGTCCGCCGCCATGACTTCGTCGCTCGCGGTGCCAAAGTCATGACAAACAACCCTCTCCCGCAAGGGGAGAGGGGCGGGATGCGCGCGGTTTCCAAATCGGGCTAAACGCTGCCCTTGGCCGGCCCATCGATGCTATCATTGGGCCGAAGAGTGGAGAGAGGGGCCCATGCCATCCTTCGACGTCGTGTCAAAGACCGATCTCGCCGAGGTCGACAACGCGCTCGCTAATATGAGCCGCGAGATAAGCCAGCGCTACGACTTCAAAGGCTCGCAATCGCGCGTCGAGCGGAAGGAGGCCGAGATCACCCTCCACGCCGACGACGACCTCAAGCTCAAGCAGATGCACGAGCTGTTGCAGGGGCATCTTGCCCGCCGCAAGATCGAGGCCGGCGTCATCGACTACAAGCCGTTGGAGAAGGCGGCGGGACAGGCGGTGCGGCAGAAGGCCGTGATCCGCCAAGGTATCGATCGGGAGTTGGCCAAGCGGCTGGTCAAGGAGATCAAGGACGGGAAATTCAAGGTGCAGATCACGGTCCAGGGCGATGAGCTCCGGATTTCGGGCAAGAAGCGGGACGATCTGCAGACGGTGATTCAGCACCTCAAAGGCCTTTCGGTCGAGCAGCCGCTCCAATATGTGAACTTCCGCGATTAGAGCTTGCGGATGCGGGGAAGTGCTGTGGTGCGAGGATTGCTGAGGACGGCCGGGTTGCTATTGACGCTTGTCTGGCTGTCGGGTTGCGGGACGACGACCGGCGATAGTTCGCCTCCCACGACGTCGGTCTCAACCGCATCAGTCAGCTCCGCTAAGCCCTTTGATGCCTATGTGGTGATGGGCGGCCGCATCAAGAGCTGCTGGTTCAACGCCGACGCGCCGCTGCTCCCAAAATACGTCTATCGGGCCGATGTCAGCCCCGACGGAACGAAGGTGCAGATCACGATTCATGAGCGGGCCGAGCTCGGCCGCGCCGGCCTCTCAACCTATGCCATCGATTTCAAGCAGGCGGGGCCATCGACGGTGATCACCACAGAGAACCGCACGATGCCGCCCGACCTTGCCGCCAAGATGCAGTACGATATTGACCGGTGGCAACGCGGGGAGTCCGATTGCAACAAGAAGGCACCGCCGGCGGCCACCACCACCGCTTCCGCTCCCGCGCCAAAGGCCGCTGCCCACGGACCTAAACGTCCATAGTGGCGAAGAGCCGCGTTGCTGTTTCGATCAGGGGTTCGCTTCGAACGGCATTGCCCGGCTCGGCCGGGCAACCCAGCAGATCACACGCCCTCAGGAATTGCTGGAGGACCCGACGACGCGGGACATGACCCTGAAATGGGTGGTAGCGCCGGAGGCGAGGCTAGCCGCGATAATCCTGGACGCGGGTGGCGCGCAGGCCCGGCAGGCCGTGCTTGTCGATCGACCGCTGCCAGCTCAGGAACTCGTCCACGGTGAGGGTATAGCGTTCGCAGGCCTCTTCGAGGCTGATGAGACCGCCGCGCACCGCCGCCACGACCTCCGCCTTGCGGCGGATGACCCAACGCTTGGTATCCTTGGGCGGCAGATCGGCCACGGTCAGGGGACTGCCGTCCGGCCCAATCACATATCTGACGCGCGGCCTGTAATGCTCGGTCATCGTACTCACAACACCATCACTTCGATGAGCCAACGTGACCGGAGCTTAACAAGCCCCATTTAAGATTTGCCTAAGCTCCGCGGTAAAGGAACTCCCAAGGAAATGGCCAAAACTTGCCGGTTTTATTGAGGTTTTGGACGGCTGTCACACTGCGCCGGAACCCCGGCAAGCCTTGCGGCGGCGCCGTCCCGCACTACTTGGCTTGCTTAAGGTGTGGGCAGCCCCTATCTTCGCCTAGGCGAGCCGTGGCTGCCAAACTTTGAGCAAACTCTCGAGTCGTCGCCCATGGCCTCCACTAAACCGCTCCCGTTCAACAGTCTTGACCTTCCGGGTCCGGCCGTAGGCACGCGCGTGATCGTGGCCATGTCGGGCGGCGTCGATTCCTCGGTGGTCGCGGCGCTGCTCAAGCGCCAAGGCTACGATGTGATCGGCATCACGCTGCAACTCTACGATCATGGCGAAGCGGTCGGCCGCAAAGGGGCCTGTTGCGCGGGGCGGGACATTCAGGATGCCAGGCGCGTGGCGGAAGCCTTGCAGATTCCCCATTACGTGCTCGATTACGAGCAGCGGTTCGCGGAAGCCGTGATGGGTGCGTTCGCCGACAGCTATTTGAGCGGCGAGACGCCAGTGCCGTGCGTCGCCTGCAACCAGACGATCAAGTTCCACGACCTGTTGCGGACCGCCGAGGAACTCGGGGCCTCGGTGTTGGCCACAGGCCATTATGTCAGGAGCAAGCCGGGCAGTAGCGGTTTTGAGCTCTACCGGGCGCGCGACTATGAGCGCGACCAGAGCTATTTCCTGTTCGCGACTACGCGCGCGCAGCTCGAGTTTTTACGTTTCCCGCTCGGGGGCTTCACCAAGCAGGAGACACGCAAGCTCGCACGCGAGTTTGGACTCACGACGGCTGAGAAGTCCGACAGCCAAGACATCTGCTTCGTGCCGAGCGGGCGTTACACGCAGGTGATCGAGCGCTTGCGCCCCGGTGCCGCCGAGGCGGGCGAAATTGTGCATGTGGATGGCCGCGTGCTCGGGCGCCATGGCGGCATCATCAATTACACCATTGGCCAGCGGCGCGGGATCGGGATTGCGGCGCAGGAGCCGCTCTATGTGCTGAAACTCGATGCGGAGCGGCGCCAGGTCGTGGTCGGCCCGCGCGAAGGGTTGTGCACGCGCCACATCCGGTTGCGCAACGTCAACTGGCTCGGCGATGAAGTCCTTGGAAGAATTGGACGGGACGGGTAAGGATATTCTTGCCCGGATCCGCTCGAGCGGGCCCTTGCAGCAGGCTAGGCTTTACCGGGACGCGGACCGCATCCTGGTGGAGCTCGCCAAAGGCGAGGACGGCGTGTCACCCGGACAAGCTTGCGTGCTCTATGCCGGCGAGAGCGGAGAGGAACGACTTCTCGGTGGCGGATGGATCAAGTCCGCCGGGTTGAGTGAGTGGGTGGCCGAGGGAGGTTGCGCGTCCGCGCTACGCGTGGAGCGAGAGCCTTTGGCGGCTGGGTCGCGTTAGGCCGTCTGGGAGCGTCCCCGACAGAAGGGGCGTTCATGCGGCGGGAACAGTCGGAGAAATCGCATTGGCCTCTAAAGCTCTGCTCGTGGACGCCGCCACGGTGCGCCACGCTTATCGCCGTTGGGCGCCGGTATACGATTCCACTTTCGGCCAGGTTGCCGAAGTGAGCCGCAAGCACACGGTCCAGATCATCAATCGCCGCAAGGGCCGCGTGCTCGAGGTGGGTGTGGGCACGGGGTTGTCTCTGCCTCGCTACGGCGCCCATCTCAGCGTCACCGGCATCGATCTTTCGCCCGATATGCTGGCGAAGGCGCGGTCGCGTGTCGAGCGCTTGCGTCTTGGCAACGTAGTGGGCTTGCACGAGATGGACGCGAGCGCGCTTGCCTTTCCCGATGAGAGCTTCGAGACCGTGGTTGCCATGTATGTAATGACGGTCGTGCCCGACTCCGAAAAAGTCATGCGCGAGCTCGAGCGGGTGTGTGCGCCCGGCGGCGAAGTCATTCTCGTCAACCACTTCAGCCAGGAACACGGGATGCGCGGCTTCATCGAACGGAGGCTGGCGCCCGCCGCCGATTTCATCGGTTGGCGTGCTGTATTCGACATGGAGCGGGTGCTGATCTGCGAGGATTTGCGCCTCGCCGAGCGCCGGCCGCTTTCGCCGTTGGGCCTCTTCACCATGCTCCGCTTCGTCAAGCAGCCGGGCTATGGATTTGCCCCGGCGCTCGCGCCGGCCGCCGCGCGGGCCGCGCGGGGACGAGCGCGTGTCCCAGTCCGGGCGCGGCTGCCCGAGCCGCTCCGGGTGAGGATCAAATGGTCGGTGGCGCGCACGCTCGTGGTTGGGCGTCGTTTTCTTGACACCCGTTATTGGCGCTCCTTATATCGGCGGCTCGCAAGCCAAATGGCGGAGTAGCTCAGCTGGTTAGAGCAGCGGAATCATAATCCGCGTGTCGGGGGTTCGAGTCCCTCCTCCGCTACCAATAATTTCAATTACTTAACCGATTTGTTCCCCTACCGTTCCTAGTATCACGGTGGCAAAGATTCCCAAGGATTTTCAACGGTGCGCAAGGGGTGGCCGCAGCTCCTAGCAACATGATGGTAACATGAAAGGGCTCTGAGGGCGCCGGATTCACAGGGTTTGTGGACAGCGCATCCCAAGTCTTGACATCCAATCGCGATTGTAGGCATACATTAACCGTGACATTTGCGATTTAAGGCGCGGCTTGGGGGCTTTATCCGCCGAGCAAATGTCCCTGGGTCTCCGAGAAATCGGAGAGAGGAACTCACTAACCCTGTGTCCACGGATTAGTAACTCCAACCCAGGAGCGCTATAGCCATGAGCTATGACACCTTAAACGATCTCGACATTGTGTGGGGAGCGGCTGCGATAGGCCGCTTCATCGGCAAGAATCGCCGGATGACTTTTCACCTACTTGAAAATGGTTTCATACCCGCCCGAAAGGTTGGCGGCACGTGGGTCGCTTCCCGCGAGAACCTGCGGCGCTTCATGCTCAACGTGGCGGTTGCGTGATGCCCTCTCGGAAGCGTATCGCACAAAAAAACTTGGACGTTCCCGAAACGTCCCAGGACCAGGTAATCCAAGCTGCCAAACGATCAGCCGGAGATTCAGCGTACAGCCCGCTCTTATCTGTTGTGTGGTCTACAGCGCAGCGGGGGGAGCAGCCCCCGCAACGGTACCGTCCTCACGGCACCAAATACCTCTCGTGGCACCAAGCTACTAACCTCATCGAAGCAGTCGGTTCCGCAAAAAAGAATGGTCGCCATTTAGTTGCACACGCCACAATCCACTGGTCGGGCACGGTTGCTTTTGACGATCCCGACGGCAAGCGTTTTGCCAAGGTCCGCGAAGGCTTCAACAAATATCTCCTTCGTCGTCGGATTGCCGGCGGCCTGACCGGCGTGTGGTGCCGCGAATGCAAAGCGTACACCGACATCGTGCATTGCCATCTGCTTTTTCATTTGCCAGTCGAGGATCGTACTGGGGTCCGGTTCCTCCAGATCGAGTCCGCACTCTTGCGACTCGTCGGACGCCATGGAGGCGGCATCTGGGGCGAGTTCGCAGTTAAGCTGAAAGTTTGGCGCGATCCTGACGGCCTCTACCTTTTGAAAGGCGGCAGCCACGACGTATGGGAACGCTTCAAAGTCAAGAAGAAGTGGCGTCAATCTCAAGGCGTCATCCAGGGCAAGCGTTGCGGCATCACGCAGAACATCGGACGAGCTGCTCGGCGTCGGGCGCTCGCCGTTGATCACAAGCAGCGACGGGCTGGGTGATGCTGAAGCCCCTACGTCATTGTGCATGTTGCGGCACCGAATTGGCGAGTGTTCGCAGCACCAAGTCCTATTGCTCCGACGCCTGTCGCAAGAAAGCGGCACGTGGGGGCACCAAGCAACAACCCGAAAGCAGATGGATCGTCGAATGCTTGAGGCGCATGGGTTTAATTGCTCAGGTCTGGCCGGTTTACCCTTGGGATGACTCGCCGCCCATCCCTGCCTTGATGGTTTCTCGTCAGACGGCTTTAGACGAACTCAACCTCGGCAGCACCCCAGCGGTCACGTATGCCGACCTCACTCGGGCACTGAAGAATTGCGACATCGCTGATGCC
>CAVUHA010000006.1:0-18952 GCA_963741155.1 uncultured Alphaproteobacteria bacterium
GAACCCCCGACACGCGGATTATGATTCCGCTGCTCTAACCAGCTGAGCTACTCCGCCATTTGGCTTGCGAGCCGCCGATATAAGGAGCGCCAATAACGGGTGTCAAGAAAACGGCGCCCAACCACGAGCGTGCGCGCCACCGACCATTTGATCCTCACCCGGAGCGGCTCGGGCAGCCGCGCCCGGACCGGGACACGCGCTCGTCCCCGCGCGGCCCGCGCGGCGGCCGGCGCGAGCGCCGGGGCAAATCCATAGCCCGGCTGCTTGACGAAGCGGAGCATGGTGAAGAGGCCCAACGGCGAAAGCGGCCGGCGCTCGGCGAGGCGCAAATCCTCGCAGATCAGCACCCGCTCCATGTCGAATACAGCACGCCAACCGATGAAATCGGCGGCGGGCGCCAGCCTCCGTTCGATGAAGCCGCGCATCCCGTGTTCCTGGCTGAAGTGATTGACGAGAATGACTTCGCCGCCGGGCGCACACACCCGCTCGAGCTCGCGCATGACTTTTTCGGAGTCGGGCACGACCGTCATCACATACATGGCAACCACGGTCTCGAAGCTCTCATCGGGAAAGGCAAGCGCGCTCGCGTCCATCTCGTGCAAGCCCACTACGTTGCCAAGACGCAAGCGCTCGACACGCGACCGCGCCTTCGCCAGCATATCGGGCGAAAGATCGATGCCGGTGACGCTGAGATGGGCGCCGTAGCGAGGCAGAGACAACCCCGTGCCCACACCCACCTCGAGCACGCGGCCCTTGCGGCGATTGATGATCTGGACCGTGTGCTTGCGGCTCACTTCGGCGACCTGGCCGAAAGTGGAATCGTATACCGGCGCCCAACGGCGATAAGCGTGGCGCACCGTGGCGGCGTCCACGAGCAGAGCTTTAGAGGCCAACGCGATTTCTCCGACTGTTCCCGCCGCATGAACGCCCCTTCTGTCGGGGACGCTCCCAGACGGCCTAACGCGACCCAGCCGCCAAAGGCTCTCGCTCCACGCGTAGCGCGGACGCGCAACCTCCCTCGGCCACCCACTCACTCAACCCGGCGGACTTGATCCATCCGCCACCGAGAAGTCGTTCCTCTCCGCTCTCGCCGGCGTAGAACACGCAAGCCTGTCCGGGTGACACGCCGTCCTCGCCTTTGGCGAGCTCCACCAGGATGCGGTCCGCGTCCCGGTAAAGCCTGGCCTGCTGCAAGGGCCCGCTCGAGCGGATCCGGGCAAGAATATCCTTACCCGTCCCGTCCAATTCTTCCAAGGACTCATCGCCGAGCCAGTTGACGTTGCGCAACCGGATGTGGCGCGTGCGCAACCCTTCGCGCGGGCCGACCACGACCTGGCGCCGCTCCGCATCGAGTTTCAGCACATAGAGCGGCTCCTGCGCCGCAATCCCGATCCCGCGCCGCTGGCCAATGGTGTAATTGATGACGCCGCCATGGCGCCCGAGCACGCGGCCATCCACATGCACAATTTCGCCCGCCTCGGCGGCACCGGGGCGCAAGCGCTCGATCACCTGCGTGTAACGCCCGCTCGGCACGAAGCAGATGTCTTGGCTGTCGGACTTCTCCGCCGTCGTGAGCCCAAACTCGCGTGCGAGCTTGCGTGTCTCCTGCTTGGTGAAGCCCCCGAGCGGGAAACGTAAAAACTCGAGCTGCGCGCGCGTGGTGGCGAACAGGAAATAGCTCTGGTCGCGCTCATGGTCGCGCGCCCGGTAGAGCTCAAAACCGCTACTGCCCGGCTTGCTCCTGACATAATGGCCTGTGGCCAACACCGAGGCCCCGAGTTCCTCGGCGGTCCGCAACAGGTCGTGGAACTTGATCGTCTGGTTGCAGGCGACGCACGGCACTGGCGTCTCGCCGCTCAAATAGCTGTCGGCGAACGCACCCATCACGGCTTCCGCGAACCGCTGCTCGTAATCGAGCACGTAATGGGGAATCTGCAAGGCTTCCGCCACGCGCCTGGCATCCTGAATGTCCCGCCCCGCGCAACAGGCCCCTTTGCGGCCGACCGCTTCGCCATGATCGTAGAGTTGCAGCGTGATGCCGATCACCTCGTAGCCTTGGCGCTTGAGCAGCGCCGCGACCACCGAGGAATCGACGCCGCCCGACATGGCCACGACCACGCGCGTGCCTACGGCCGGACCTGGAAGGTCAAGACTGTTGAGCGGGAGCGGTTTAGTGGAGGCCATGGGCGACGACTCGAGAGTTTGCGCAAAGTTTGGCAGCCACGGCTCGCCTAGGCGAAGATAGGGGCTGCCCACACCTTAAGCAAGCCAAGTGGTGCGGGACGTCGTCGCCGCAAGGCTTGCCGGGGTTCCGGCGCAGTGTGACAGCCGTCCAAAACCTCAATAAAACCGGCAAGTTTTGGCCATTTCCTTGGGAGTTCCTTTACCGCGGAGCTTAGGCAAATCTTAAATGGGGCTTGTTAAGCTCCGGTCACGTTGGCTCATCGAAGTGATGGTGTTGTGAGTACGATGACCGAGCATTACAGGCCGCGCGTCAGATATGTGATTGGGCCGGACGGCAGTCCCCTGACCGTGGCCGATCTGCCGCCCAAGGATACCAAGCGTTGGGTCATCCGCCGCAAGGCGGAGGTCGTGGCGGCGGTGCGCGGCGGTCTCATCAGCCTCGAAGAGGCCTGCGAACGCTATACCCTCACCGTGGACGAGTTCCTGAGCTGGCAGCGGTCGATCGACAAGCACGGCCTGCCGGGCCTGCGCGCCACCCGCGTCCAGGATTATCGCGGCTAACCTCGCCTCCGGCGCTACCACCCATTTCAGGGTCATGTCCCGCGTCGTCGGGTCCTCCAGCAATTCCTGAGGCGTGTGATCTGCTGGGTTGCCCGGCCGAGCCGGGCAATGCCGTTCGAAGCGAACCCCTGATCGAAACAGCAACGCGGCTCTTCGCCATTATGGACGCTTAGGTCCGTGGGCAGCGGCCTTTGGCGGGGGAGCGGAAGCGGTGGTGGTGGCCGCCGGCGGGCCCTTCTTGTTGCAATCGGACTCCCCGCGTTGCCACCGGTCAATGTCGTACTGCATCTTGGCGGCAAGGTCGGGCGGCATCGTGCGGTTCTCTGTGGTGATCACCGTCGATGGCCCCGCCTGCTTGAAATCGATGGCATAGGTTGAGAGGCCGGCGCGGCCGAGCTCGGCCCGCTCATGAATCGTGATCTGCACCTTCGTTCCGTCGGGGCTGACATCGGCCCGATAGACGTATTTTGGGAGCAGCGGCGCGTCGGCGTTGAACCAGCAGCTCTTGATGCGGCCGCCCATCACCACATAGGCATCAAAGGGCTTAGCGGAGCTGACTGACGCGGTGGAGACCGACGTCGTGGGAGGCGAACTATCGCCGGTCGTCGTCCCGCAACCCGACAGCCAGACAAGCGTCAATAGCAACCCGGCCGTCCTCAGCAATCCTCGCACCACAGCACTTCCCCGCATCCGCAAGCTCTAATCGCGGAAGTTCACATATTGGAGCGGCTGCTCGACCGAAAGGCCTTTGAGGTGCTGAATCACCGTCTGCAGATCGTCCCGCTTCTTGCCCGAAATCCGGAGCTCATCGCCCTGGACCGTGATCTGCACCTTGAATTTCCCGTCCTTGATCTCCTTGACCAGCCGCTTGGCCAGCTCCCGATCGATACCTTGGCGGATCACGGCCTTCTGCCGCACCGCCTGTCCCGCCGCCTTCTCCAACGGCTTGTAGTCGATGACGCCGGCCTCGATCTTGCGGCGGGCAAGATGCCCCTGCAACAGCTCGTGCATCTGCTTGAGCTTGAGGTCGTCGTCGGCGTGGAGGGTGATCTCGGCCTCCTTCCGCTCGATGCGCGATTGCGAGCCTTTGAAGTCGTAGCGCTGGCTTATCTCGCGGCTCATATTAGCGAGCGCGTTGTCGACCTCGGCGAGATCGGTCTTTGACACGACGTCGAAGGATGGCATGGGCCCCTCTCTCCACTCTTCGGCCCAATGATAGCATCGATGGGCCGGCCAAGGGCAGCGTTTAGCCCGATTTGGAAACCGCGCATCCCGCCCCTCTCCCCTTGCGGGAGAGGGTTGTTTGTCATGACTTTGGCACCGCGAGCGACGAAGTCATGGCGGCGGACAGGGTGAGGGATAAAGAGCGGACGGGAAGCCCGGTCAGCTCGCCACGCGATGATGCACGCCGCTGCCGACCTCCTCGAGCTCGGCCTGCGCGGCGCGGGCCTGCTCGAGCTTTATGGCATCGCGCTCCTCGAGCAGCTCGATCTTGCCCAGCTCCTCCAGGGATTCCGCCAGCTGTCCGCGGGCCGCTTCGAGCTTGGCCTGAAGATCCACGGCCGAGGCGAGCAGGTTGTTGCGGCGCTGGATCGCGGCCTTGGCGAAGGTAGGATAGGCGTAGTGATTGGCGTCGGAGACGCCGGAGCGCTCCTGCTCGATAGCGATCTGGCGGTCCAGGTCTCCCGCCATTTGGTTGAAATCGCCGATCATCATCTCGATCTCGGCGACCTTGCGGCGCTTCTCATCAACCTCAAAGCGCTTCAAGCGGATCAATGCGTCCCGTGACTTCATGGTTCGATACCCTCAAAAACATACTCGGACCCCGGAGGACAGAGAAGTTCAATATCCGTGCCACTCGCCAAAAAGCTCTGGAGCCAAGCCCCCACCCCTCAAGCTCCCGATCTTGGCCAACAGGCCTTAAGGGCCGGTAAACCATATGCATGGCATTTGACCCATGGCCGGACGGTGACCTGCAATTGTTAGTGCTCGCCACAGCGTCAGCTTTTGTTAACTATTGGCCCTTAATTTGTTGATTCGAATTAACCAATCTGCGTCGCGCACGGGTATTTGGACTAGGGAACCAGCCGGGAAGACGGGGGACTAAAGATGCGGGTTCTTCTCATCGAGGATGACAGCGCCACCGCGCAAAGCATCGAGCTGATGCTGCAGTCGGAAGGGTTCAACGTCTATACGACGGACCTGGGCGAAGAGGGCGTCGACCTTGGTAAGCTTTACGACTACGACATTATCCTTCTCGATGTGAACCTTCCCGATATGAGCGGCTTCGAGGTGTTGAAGACGCTCCGGGTAAGCAAGGTGCAGACCCCAATCCTGATTCTGTCCGGCCTCGCCGGCATCGAGGACAAGGTGCGGGGGCTCGGCTTCGGTGCCGACGATTATATGACCAAGCCCTTCCACAAGGACGAGCTCGTGGCGCGCATCCACGCCATTGTACGGCGCTCCAAGGGCCACGCCCAATCCGTGATCCAGACGGGGGGCTTAAAGGTCAATCTCGACACCAAGACCGTGGACGTGAATGGCCAGCGCGTGCATCTGACCGGCAAGGAATATCAGATGCTTGAGCTCCTCTCCCTGCGCAAGGGCACCACCCTGACCAAGGAGATGTTCTTGAACCACCTCTATGGCGGCATGGACGAGCCGGAGCTCAAGATCATCGACGTTTTCATCTGCAAGCTGCGCAAGAAGCTCGCGGCGGCAACCGGCGGCAAGCATTATATAGAGACGGTCTGGGGACGCGGCTATGTCTTACGCAACCCCGAGGACGAATCCGAGGCCGCCGCCTGAGGCTTGCGGCGACCCATAAGCGTCTCGTTCATGGCCGGGCTTGCCCGGCCATTGACGTTTTTGGGGATGTCCTGCAAATCCTATTGCTATGGCCCGTAAGCGCGCGCGGCATCCGGCATGGCACCCGCGAGGGGCTTTCTGTCCTCTGCCGCCTGCCCCTTGCGCGCCGCTTTTGCCTCTTGTGCCTCCCTCGTCATGACGAACACGCCATGCCGAGCCTCCGGCACGGCGACGAAGTCCTGACTTAGGCCTGTCGTCGTCTCCGCCGCGCCGAGCACGAGATAGCCGTCGCCCGCGAGCTTCGAGGCGAGCTTCGCCAGCACCCGCCGTTTGGTATCTTCATCGAAATAAATCAGCACGTTACGGCAGAAGATCACATCGAACCCGCCGGGTTCTTGGCTATCCAGCACGAGATTATCGGCACGGAAGCGCACCATGGCGCGGATGTCGGGAGTGATCTCCCAGCCGCTACCCACTTTGCGGAAATATCGCACCAGCAGCGAGACGGGCAGCCCGCGTTGCACCTCGAACTGGCTATAGAGACCCTTGCGCGCCTTGCGAAGAGCGTCCTCGGCAAAGTCGGTCGCCAAAATGTCGACGGTCCAGCCGGAGAGTTGCGTTGCTCGGTCGGCGAGCTGCATGGCGAGCGAATAGGGTTCCTGCCCCATCGCCGCGGCCGCGCACCAGAATCGGAGTTGGCGCGTCCCGGCGCGCGCCTCCATCAGCTTTGGCAGCATGACCTCGGAGAAATATTGAAACGGGACCTTGTCCCGGAAGAAATAGGACTCCTGCACGCTCACGGCCTGGGCCACCCGCAAGCGCAAATACTCGGCCTCGGGCCGCATCAGCGCGAGCACGAGAGCGGAGACCGAGGGGAAGTCGAACGTCTTGAGCAGGGGCCGAAGCCTTGCTTCGAGCAGCTCGCGCCGGTCCTCGCTAAGTGAAAGTCCAGAGCGCTCTTGCAGGATCAGGCGCAGATAGTTGAATTCCTGCGGCGTCATGGTCGCTCGCCTCGCATGAGCTTAGCCGCCGCGTGCGCGATCGCAACGGGCGGCAGCGTGGCCGCGCAGGCCCCGGCAGCGACCGCCGCGCCCGGCATGCCCCACACCACGCTCGAGCTCTCGTCCTGGGCGATCACGCTGCCACCGGCATCGGCGATGGCGCGCGCGCCCGCCGCGCCGTCGGAGCCGATGCCGGTGAGCACGACGCCAAGCGCAGCCGGTCCGTAGGTCGCAGCGACACTCCCAAACAAGGGATCGACTGCCGGGCGGCAATAATGCACCGGCGGCTCATCGCTCAAGCGCAGGCTTTGGCCGTTCGCCGACACGGTCATGTGCCGGTCACCCGGCGCGATTTAGATGATACCTGGCTTGATCGGCTCCCCGTCGACACCTTCCCTCACCTCCCTCCCGGTGGAACGCCCCAACCGTTCCGCCAGCACGGTGGTGAACATCGGCGGCATATGTTGGGCCACCACCACCGGGACCCTGGCAAGCAAAGGCGCGAGCGGATCAAGCACGGCGGCCAGCGCCTGCGGACCGCCGGTCGAGCTACCGATGGCGATGATGCGCGGCGGCACCAAGGAGAACGGGCGCGTGTTGGCGCCCTGCGCATGCACAATTGCGCTCTCATGCTCGAGGTTGCGCCGCCGCTCGGCCTTGCGGAGCCCGCCAAGCGCCTTGATCTTGCGGATCACCTCGGAGCGGAATTCCGGCAGAAGCGTGATGTCGCGATTGGAGGAGGGCTTCGGCACATAGTCCAGCGCGCCAAGCGACAGCGCCGTGAAGCTGATCTCCGCGTTGCGCTGGCTCAAGGTGGAGACCACCAGCACCTTCGCGGTGGGCCTCGCGCGCAGCAGGAGCGGCAGCGCCGTGAGCCCGTCCATCACCGGCATATCGATGTCGAGCAGGATCATGTCGGGCTCGCTCGCGGCCACATCCTCGACCGCGAGCTTGCCATTGGGATGGCGCGCGACGGTCACCAGTCCCGGCTCCTCGTCGACCCAGCGCGCGACGAGGCCCCGTACGACTGCGGAATCGTCGACGATCATGACCTTGATGAGCCCTGCGGCAGGCGCGACGTTTCCGACGGCGGTTGCCGCGGAATGTTTGGTCGCGCCCTCGCCTAGCATGGTCATCAGGCTTCAGATCAACCCGACCTCATGAAACTTGGCTTCGATGATGTCGCGATCGAAGGGCTTCATGATGTATTCGTTGGCACCGGCGCTGATGGCGCGGGTGATATGCTCGACGTCGTTCTCGGTCGTGCAGAAGATCACCTTGGGGTCCTCCCCGCCCCGCTCCTTGCGCAGCGCCACGAGAAAGGCAATGCCGTCCATGACCGGCATGTTCCAATCGAGCAGCACGGCATCGGGCATCGAAACGCGGCATTCATCGAGCGCCTCGCGTCCGTTCTCGGCCTCGGAGGCCGTGAAGCGCAGCTCCTCAAGAATGCGCCTTGCCACCTTGCGGATAACGGCGCTGTCGTCGACCACCAAGCAATGTTTCATACGTTCGTTTCCTTCGCTGTTTTCTGGTCCGGGGTCCGCTCAGGCAGCGGCGCCAAACCGGGCGAGATCGAGTACCTTGTCGACGTCGAGCACGACCATCAGGCCGTGATTGAGCCGATGCACGCCGGCGCAAACGCGCGCCCAGCGTGGGTCGAGATTGACAGGGTTGACATCGTGGGTGGCAGGCGAAAGCCAAAGCGCGTCGCTGACCTTGTCGACGATGAGTCCATAGAGCTCGCCACGCTCCTCGATACCGACGGCCACCGATGCAGCACCGTCACTGCGCGGCGGAAGCCCCAAGCGCCGGCGTAGATCGATAGCAGTGACGATGAGCCCGTGATCGGCCGAGTTGCAAATCATGTGGGTGAGCGGATCCTTGATCTGCTCCAGCACTTGACGGTCGAGCTCCGTCTCGCCGCCGGATTGCGGGTGAGCACGAGCTCGCTCACGGTGGTCATCAAATGCTCGAGCGTATCGACGCTGAACTCGCACGGTTTGGCTGCGCGCCTGCGCGTCAATGCCGGCCCTGTCCCCGTTGCGGCTGCCGTCGGGCGCGGCAAGGGGCTCCACCTCGGGTCCGGGCGCCGCGCGCCAGGCGCGTTCGAGCTCCTCCAGCGGCGCCTCGCCGGCTTGCGGTAGCGGGTCCCTCACATCGGCCGTGGCGCCCCGGGACCCACGGGCGGCCTGCGCTCGGAGGCCGGCTTGAGTTCTGGCAATCGACTCCAATGGACCAATGAGATCGGCATCGGAGCCCGGCGGCTCCGAGCCCGTCCGCTCGATCCCAGAGAGGATATGCTTGATCCGATCGATGGTGGCGAGGACGAGGCTGACGCCCTCGACGGTAACTTGGGTTCGGTCGCGGTATTGACCGATCAGCGTCTCCGCGGCATGGGCCAGCTTGGCCAGTCGCTGTAAGCCGATGAAGCCGCAGGTGCCTTTGACCGTGTGGACCAGCCGGAAGATGGCGTTGAGCATCTCCGCATTGTCGGGCTCCTGCTCGAAGCGCACGAGCTCAAGGTCGACGCGATCGAGGCTTTCACCAGTTTCGGCGAGGAATTCGCCCAAAAGCTCGTCCATTGCCCACCCTCAAGGCCGCCACCGATGGGGTCGGGAGCCCGCTTTGCAACGCTGCCGGGATTGTGGTGAACTCTGGTTTACGTTTGGTTGACCAAACGATTTATTTCGCTGGCTCCGCCTTCAGCTCCACCTCCGACTGCCCGGGCGCAACCGTCACCCGCATGCCCGAGGCGGCGGCCACCCGGCTCGCGTAGTAAGGCTGGATCGAATGAGCGTCGACGGCCACGCCATTGCCGCCCGTAAGCAGGCTCATGACCTGGTCATTGAGCCGCGCGGCATCGCCCTTGGCCCTGACCGTGAAGTGGACATTCGGCGGCTCGCCTCCGATCTCGACGCTCACCGTGCCCCCGCGCGGGAGCGCGACGACGCCCAACGCGACGAGGTTGAGCAGCAGCTTGACCTTGTTCTTGGGGAGAGTTGCCGCCGGGCCGCGCCATTCGAGCTTGTGCTTCGGCGCCTGCACGAAGTCGCGGGAGACCTTCTCGGCGTCGCGGAGGTCGATCTCCGCACCCGCCGACCCCGCGGCGCCGAAGGCAAGCCGCGCAAATTGCAGCTTGGCCGACGCCTGACTGGCACTCTTGCGGATGAGGTCCATGGCCTGCTCGCGCATGGCCTCGTCAGGCTCCTCGCCCAGCATCTCCAGCCCATTGGCGATGGCGCCGACCGGATTGATGACATCGTGGCAGATGCGGCTCGAGATGAGCGCGGCAAGCTCCAGGTCACCGATCGAAGCTGGCTCCGTCATGGCCTCCTCCTTGGCATTTCGCCGGTTCTCGGAATTGACTGAAAGGGCTCCCGGAAATCTGCTACATCGGGGCCGCAAATCCGCTCAATCCCGCGCATTACGCCGCAAATCACCGAATCAAGCGCTACCGAGCATACTGCCTTGTCAGCCCCAAGACACACAACAAAGCCGGAGAGCGGGGTCCACTTCGACTTTGCCGTTGCGGCAGCCGCGCTCGTGGATGCCGCGTCCCGCGCCGGCGCCTGCATCATGCAGCATTACGAGCGGGGCCCGGAGGTGGAGCTCAAACCCGATGCGAGTCCCGTGACTGAAGCCGACCGGGAGGCGGAGGCGATCCTTCTTGCAGCGCTACACCGCACTTTTCCCGCGGTGCCCGTCGTCGCCGAGGAAGCGGTAAGCGACCGCGGCTCCCCCCTGCCCTCGCGCTTCTTCCTTGTCGATCCGCTCGACGGCACCAAGGAATTCATCGGCAAGCGCACCGACTTCACCATCAATATCGCACTGATCGAGAACGGCATTCCCCGTTTCGGCCTGGTCTATGCGCCGGCCCGGCGGCTCCTCGCCTTCACCCCGAACGAGGGTCTCGCGGTCGAGGCCGAACTCGATCCGAGCCAAGCGGGCGCCGACCTCGCTTCCCTTGCCTGCCGCCCCTTGCATGCGAGGGTCGCAAATCCGGATGGCCTGGTGGCCGTGGTCAGCCACTCCCATCTCGACACCGCCACCGAGGCCTTCCTCGCCAAGCTCAAGATCGCGAATCGCTCGAGCGCGGGTTCGTCCCTGAAATTGCTGATGCTCGCGCAAGGGCAGGCCGACGTGTATCCGCGCTTTGGCCCGACCATGGAGTGGGACATTGCCGCCGGCCACGCCGTGCTCGTGGCCGCTGGCGGCACGGTGGTCGATGAGGCCGGCCGCCCCCTTCGCTACGGCAAGACGGAAGTGGGCTTGTGCAACCCGAGCTTCATCGCCTGGGGGCGCCAAATTTAGCCAAAAAACGCAGCCTGGCCACAGTTTAGTAACAGTTTAGGCAAATCATACCCGTCGTGAGCCAAGGCCCGACTCGGGCCTGGCCCAGGCTTTCATTGGCCACGGGGACGGGACATGAACCTCAAACTCTCCTCAACCGCCGCGTTTACCGCAATCTCGGGCGCCGCGCTTGCCGCGATTCTACTCGTCGCCGCGTCCGCCTCCGCCGAGGATCGGCAGGGCGTAAGCGCCCCCACGGTGCTCGCCCAGGCCGACGACACGCCCATGGTGATCTCGCCGCATCCGGCCCCGGGCCAGGTGCCCCACGCGGACGACGGTCCCCCGCCACCGCCAGACGCCGGCGGCCCGGGCAGGCCCTACGAGCCGGCCCCGCAGGCGGCCTATCCGAGCGATCGCCCCTATGTGCCGCCGGAAGCCGAGGACCATGGCAGCTTCTCCATGGAGGAGATCAACGAGACCGGCCACCGCTTCTTCGGCACCGTGTCCATGGGACTCGCCAAGGCAATCGAATACAGCTTCCAGCGCGCCGGAAAGCCGAACGGCTACATCCTCGGCGAGGAGGCAGGCGGCGCCTTCATCGCCGGTCTCCGTTATGGCGAAGGGACGCTCTACACCAAGGACGCGGGCGACCATAAGGTCTATTGGCAGGGTCCCTCCTTGGGCTACGATTTCGGCGGCGAGGGCTCCAAGACCATGGTCCTCGTCTACAATCTGCAAAGCCCCGGCGAGATCTATCGCGACTACGCTGGTGTCGACGGCTCGGCCTATCTCGTGGGCGGCGTCGGCGTGACCTTCCTGACCCGCGACCACGTCGTCCTTGCCCCCATCCGTTCAGGACTGGGACTTAGGCTTGGCGCCAATATCGGCTACCTGAAATATACCCGCGAGCCCACCTGGAATCCGTTCTAGATTGGCGCTAAGGAAGCTTGGCGGCGGCAAGGGAACAGGCGCGCGGCGCGCGCAGTTTTGGCTAAAGCCTGCTCCGCGAGGCGTCGTTGGTGACGCGTGGGCGCGAATGGGAGCCATGGTCCGATGATCGACGCGGTGATGTTTGCGGCGCTCGGCTTCTTGGTCGCGAGTCTGCTTGCGCTCATGCTGGCCCCTCCGCTCTGGCACCGTGCCGTGCGGCTCACCACACGCAGACTTGAAGCGACGATGCCCATGTCGGTCACTGATATCCAGGCCGATAAGGATCAGTTGCGCGCGGAGTATGCCATCGAGCTGCGCCGGATCGAGGTGGCCCTGGAAAAGGCCAAGGACAAGGCCGCCCGCGAGCTGGTCCAGGCCAACAAGCGCCGGGTTGAGATCTCCGTCCTCAACCAGGAGCTCGGCGCCGCCAAAGGGCAGCTGCAGGAGAACGAGAACGCCAACCGCGTGCTCGAGCAGACCATCAAGCGCCGCTTGCCGGATCTCGATGCCAGGATCAAGGCGGCAAAGGAGGCGATCGCTGAGCTTGAATCCGCCAACGCCGAGCTTCGCAACACCGTGGCCTCGCAAGCGGAAGCGCTGAAGGAGGCCCGCTCGGCGGTGCAGAACCAGCGCGGCGACATCGAGGGCCTGCGCACGGCACTGGAAGGCGGAGGCAGCCCGTTGCGCCGCCTTGCGAAGTCCAACTCCGAGCTCGCCAAGGAAAACCAGCGGCTCAGCGCCGACCTGTCGCGGCTCAAGGAAGAGCTCGAGCGACAAAAGATGAGCAGCGAGGAGGACGCGTTGCTCCGCCGGGAGCTCGACAAGCTCGCCCAGCAAATCCTCGCCGTTGCGCAGACGCAACCGCTGCCCGAGCCCGAGGAGCCTGTGGCCAGTTTCATTCCTCAACAGCCGGAACCCCTGCCGCAAGAGCCCGAGCCGGTTCCGCATGGCGCCAATGGCGGCGGCAACGGGATCGAAGCGCCGGAGCAATACGAAAGCGCGGCGGAGATCGAGCAAGAGCCGGAGCCCATGGTCGAGGACGTTCAAGCGGCCGAAGAGGAAGTCGAGCCGCGCGGGCCACTCATCCAGCGGTTTGCCACCCGCAGGGCGAGGCGCCGCGCCGCCGCTGCTGCCAAAGGCCGCGGGCAAAGCTTGAGCGAGCGGCTGAAGGACGTTCCGGCGGACGCCCCCGAGAACTGATCTCTCGCGGTCGTCCTCAGGTTTGCAGAAAGCTCTTGTTGCGATCTTGAAGCTTGAGCGCCGTTAGCCTGCCCGTGAAGCAAGCGCCCGTATCGATGCCGATGCGGTTGGCGCGCAGCTGAGGCTCCACCGCCGGCGTGTGGCCGTGCACCACCACCTTGCCGAACGGTTCTTCGCTTGCAAGGAACGCGCCTCGGATCCAGATGAGATCATGCGGTTCTTGCGCGTCGAGCGGCACGCCGGGCCTCACCCCCGCATGCGCGAACAGATAGTCGCCGCGCGATACCTTGAGCTCAAGCCCTTGGTAGAAGCGGCGATGAGTCTCCGGAAGGGCTGCGGCGAAGGCCCGCCGCCACTCTTCGGACGGCGCCCTTGTGCGGACAAGCCTTTCCACGTCGACGCCATAAGAGAGAAGTGTGGCATCGGCGCCATTGGCGCGCCAATGGTCGAGCCATGACGCATCTTCGAGGAAATCGAGCAGGATCGCCTCGTGATTGCCCTTGAGGAAGTGAACGTCGAAGCCTTGCGGCAGGCTGGTGATCAGCATCTCGACGACCTGCCGGCTGTCCGGGCCCCGGTCCACATAGTCGCCGACAAAGATGAGCGTCCGCTCCGTGACATCCTGGCTCGCCTCGGCATCCGCCGCGATATCCGCAAGCAGCAGACTGAGCAGGTCGGCCCGACCGTGGATGTCGCCAATGGCATAAACGAGCTCGCCGCCGGGCAAACGCGCGTCATCCATGACGGCCGATCAATCCGATCCGCTCTTGCCGGTTGGCACTGGCCACCCGCAAGCCTACGCGCTGTGGCCGTTGGCCAGGATCTCGCGGTAGATCGCCGCGGAAAATCCGAAGACCGTTTTCACGCATTTGAGCTTCAGCCCGATGAACAGGACCATATCGCCGTTACGGAGCTTGTCGTCCTCGGTAATGACGTAGAGGTCGTCGACATCGAGGGGCGGCAGGCCCTTGAGATCGCGCGCGCGCGTCTGAAAGGCTTGGAGACTGTCCCCGGTCAAGTGATCGAATTTAGCGTGCACCTGCTCGATGGCGGTCAGGATCGTCTCTTCCGGCTTGCAGATGAGCGGTGCCGTGGGCGGACCGTCGCCATTGTAATACGTGGTGCCATACTCCTGCACCAGCGGCCGCAGCCGCTCCGAATAGGCCTGCACCCCGGCAACAGTCAGCAGAGAGACGGCAAGCGTCACCCCCACGGCACGTCTGAGCCAGGTCGGCATCAGCCTCTCCTCCCATCGCGCGGGCGATGCGCAACAGTGTAGAGGGTTTTTGCCGCCTTGGCAGCAAGTATCCACGCGCTGTCGAGGTAGAGATCCAGCGGCGAGCGATGTTGCGCGCCGTCTTTGCAATGTCGAGGCGATGATCGGCCAGCTTTATCCTGCAACATTGCTGGCGAGGCTGGTGACCCTTGAGATCGAGGGCGAAGATAGGGGCTGACCTCGGCCCACGCACCCGGGCCAAGGGCGGCATCGCGCCGCGGAAAGCCCCATCGTCTCCCGAGTTGTCTTGCGGTCCGTCCCATGCTTTGTTTCCCCACCTTTGAGGGGTTAACCGCATGCCGACATCGACCGCGCGCAAAGCCACCGGCGAGCGCGTCCCATCCAAGCTGTTTGAGGACGTCAGCTGTCCCTTTTGCGGCTTGCTTTGCGACGATCTGGAAATCGAGCGGAGGGAGAATACCCTAAAGGTCCGCAAGAACGGCTGCGAGAAGGCGATCGCCGGGTTTGAACGCCACTTGCCCAAGAGCAATCCACAGATTGCAGGCAAGAATGTCGGGCTGCCGGAGGCCATCCAGGCAGCCGCCGCGCTGATCGGCCAAGGCCAAATGCCCCTGTACGGCGGTCTCGCGACCGACGTGGAGGGAATGCGCGCGGCGATGGCGCTTGCCGAGCGCTCCCGTGGCGTCGTCGATCATGCCTTGAGCGAAGGCCAATACCGCAACTTCAAGGTCCTTCAATCTACCGGCTGGACGACATCCACGCTGACCGAAACGCGCAACCGCGCCGACCTCATCATTGTGGTGGGAAGCGATATTCATGCGTTGCACCCGCGCTTCTTCGAGCGGATCGCCTGCCCGCCCGACTCGATGTTCGATGTGACGGCGCCTAAGCGCACCCTCGTCTTCATCGGCAACTCTCCGGACGGCTTAAGCGCGGCCGGACCGCAACTCGGCGAAGTCATCACACTGCCTTGCCAGATCGAGCATACGGGCGAGGTCTTGGGCGTTCTGAGGGCCCGCCTCCGCGGCTTTCGCGTCGAGCCCTTCAATCTGGATGGCGTCACCCTCGCCGATGTCGACGCGCTTGCCGAACGGTGCCGGCAGGCAAAATACGGGGTCGTCGTCTGGGCGCCCCCAAGTCTTGCCTTCCCGCATGCGGAGCTCGCGGTCGACCAGATCGCCGGCCTCGTGAAGGATCTCAATCAAACCTCGCGGTTCGCCGGCTTGTCGCTCGGGGGCAACGAAGGCGCCGTGACTGCCGGCGCCGTTTGCGCCTGGCAAAGCGGTTACCCACTCCGCGTCAGCTATGCAAGCGCTGCTCCAGACTTCGATCCCTACCGCTATTCGATCAGCCGGATGTTGGCCGAGGGCGAAGGCGATGTGCTCGTCTGGATCGCGTCGCTTGCGCCGGACCTGACGCCGCCGGCCACGAAAGTCCCCACCATCGTCTTGGGAACACCAGGTTTGCGGCTTAACACGACACCCGCCGTGCTCATCCCCGTCGGCACCCCCGGCATGGACCACGCCGGCCGTCTCGTTCGTTGCGACAGCGTCGTGTCCTTGCCCTTAAAGAACCTGGGTCGCTCGCCGCTTCCGCGCGCGGCCGATGTGCTTTCGGCCATCGAAGCGGCCCTCTGAGACTGGAGCCCCCCAACAAATGCTGATCAAGCTTGTGAGCGGAAAAGTCTACGACCCCGCCAACGGGGTAAGCGGCGAGGTTCGCGACATCTATGTCGAGGACGGAAAGATTGCCGCGGCCAAGCCTGATGCCCGCATCGACACGACGTACGATCTCAAGGGCCGGATCGTGATGGCCGGCGCCATCGATCCCCACACGCATATCGGCGGCGGCAAGATGACCATCGCGCGCATGCTGATGCCGGAGGACCACCAGAAAGACGAGGTCGCGCGTACGGACCTCACCCGCGCCGGCTCGGGTCACGCGGTGCCCTCGACCATGGTCACGGGATACCGCTACGCCGAGATGGGCTACACGGCCTGCTTCGAGCCGGCCATGCTCCCCGCCAATGCGCGCCAGGCGCACATGGAGATGGGCGACACGCCCATGGTCGACAAGGGCGCCTTCGTCATGCTCGGCAGCGACGACTTCTTTCTGCGTCAGCTAGCCGCGAAGCAGGACTTCGAGGCGATCAAGGACTACGTCGCCTGGACCATGCATTCCGCGCAGGCGATCGCCGTCAAGGTCGTCAATCCCGGCGGCATCAGCGCGTTCAAGTTCAACCAGCGCAAACTCGATCTCGATGAGCAGCACGCCTATTACGGCGTGACGCCGCGGCAGATCATCCTGAACCTCGCTCGCGCGCTGAGGGAGCTCGGCGTCACCCACCCATTGCACATTCACGGCTGCAATCTCGGCATCCCCGGCAACGTCGAAACAACGCTGGCGACGATCCGGGCCGCGGAGGGCCTGCCCATTCACCTGACGCACATTCAGTTCCTGAGCTACGGCACCGAAGGCGATCACAAGTTCTCCTCCGGCGCTGCGCGCATCGCCGAGCTTCTCAACAAGACGCCAAGTGTATCCATCGACGTGGGGCAGGTTATGTTCGGACAGACCTGCACCGCGTCGGGCGACAGCATGCGCCAATACGCCATTTCCCGGAACGCCAGCCCCAAGAAGTCGGTGGTCATGGACATCGAGTGCGACGCGGGCTGCGGCGTGGTGCCCATGCACTATCGCGACAAGAGCTTCGTCAATGCGATGCAATGGGTCATTGGGCTCGAGACATTTCTTCTGTTCGAGGATCCGTGGCGCATCTTTCTCACCACGGACCACCCGAACGGTGCGCCGTTTTATTTCTACCCGCATCTGATCCGGCTCTTGATGGACAGGGGCTTCCGCAACGACATGCTGCAGAAGATCCATCCCGACGCGGCGGCCCAAAGCATCCTCGGCTCGCTCACCCGCGAATACACCCTCGACGAGATCGCGATCCTGACCCGCGCCGGTCCGGCGCGGAGCCTAGGCTTGCAGGACCGCGGGCATCTGGGGGTCGGCGCCTCGGCGGACATCACCGTGTATCAGGACAATGCCGACCGGGAGGCCATGTTCGCCACCCCTGAGCTCGTCTTCAAGAACGGCGAGCTAATCGTGCGCAACGGCAAGGTGGTCAAGGTCGTCCAGGGCGCCACCCATGTGGTGCGGCCGGATTTCGACCGCGCCATCGAGAAGCCGCTTAAGGACTACTTTGATCGGTTTCACACGATCCGCATGGACAATTTCAAGCTGAGCGACGAGGAAATCGTCGACGGCGACCGCGGCCGCATCGTCGTGCAGCCGACCACGACCCGGGTGTCGTAAAAGTCAGTGGCGGGGCTTCACGGCTGCCTCAATCACAGTTCGTTGCGGCCCCGCCGCAGAAGTCACGCCGCCGAAGCCGCGTCCCCGCCCTTGTGTGCGATCTCTCTGAGCGGTTTCATTGCAGCTCTTTCGGACTGCCGCTCAATCGACCCCTTGACTGGCTGACGACCATTTGCTCCGCCAGTCTGTATGGAGCGGCCGTCAAAATAGGCGCCGCTTTCGATTGCAAGCGTTTGATGTTGAATGTCGCCGACGACATGCGCCTTGGATTTGAGCACGACGGCTCCGCCTTGAATTGGACCCTCGACCGTCCCATCCACAACGACTCGTTCGGCTACGACGGCTCCCGCGACATGAGCCTTGCGAGAGATGATGAGCGAAGTGCAGCGCAATTCGCCGTCGATCTGTCCATTGACTTCCACCAATCCCTCGGCGGTGACGCTTCCGACAATCTTGAGGCCTTCGGCAATAACCGTTCCTCCGCGCTTTGACGCAAACATGGTTCCCTCCTACTTGACTGGATGATTTTAGATTTTCCCCGTGGCGGCACTAAGGCCGCGAACATCAACACGGGGTGCGCAGTTTGGTTCCAAGGTAAGGTTACCCATCGGGCGAAGGGCGCGAAAGTTCACATATTGCTTTCGGCCGGGCAACGAGGGCAGCGAGCTTCTCGCCCAACTCCAGCGGATTTCGAATGTCCGCTTAGTGCCAATAGCAGACTTTCGCTTCCCACCTTCGGACTCCACGTTTAAACGTGATGCGGCACTCGATGCATTTGATCGAGATCAATGAGGCCCGCTTTTCAACGCCTGCAAGGTCCCAGGGGATCGCATGAGTCCTATCGCGCTATCTTTTCTCTCATTTGCTTTGGCGCTGGTCGGCATATTGCTGGGCAGCTTTATGCAAAGACTGTTGCCAGAAGGCCATCTCGGCTCTGACTCCAAGGAGGTCGTAAAGCTGAGCATGGGGGTAGTAGCGACACTGGCCGCTCTTGTGCTTGGGCTATTGGTCGCAAGCGCCAAGAGTACCTATGACGCACGCGAGAGTGAAATCAATCAGATCACCGCTAACGTCATCCTGATCGATAGCTTGCTTGCGAAATATGGAGATGAAGCTCAAGCCGCACGAGCCTCGCTGCGTCAAGCAATTCCACCCGTGGTAGATAAAATTTGGAGAGAAGGGCAATCGGTGCCGCTGCAGTCAACGCCATTCAAGGCTGCGGCTGAGGGCGAGGCCTTCTATCAGCGGGTTCAGGAGCTTCAACCAAGCAACGACATCCAACGCGGACTTCAGGCGCGGATAATTCAGGTTACCAACGATCTGATGCAATCGCGATTCCTATTATTTTCGCATCTTGGCAGCTCGATCCCCGTTCCCTTTTTGGCGGTGCTACTGCTCTGGCTGATAATATTGTTCG
>CAVUHA010000007.1:0-305000 GCA_963741155.1 uncultured Alphaproteobacteria bacterium
GACGTCAGCCACAGATCGCTCCCCTCACGAACTGCTACAGCGTACCGATATTCGCCCGGAACCATTCGCAGCTTCATTAGGCCTACTTTTGGAGTGGCCGAAGCGCGTTCTCTCGCTTCATCGAAAGCGGCACGCCAGAATGCCCGCTCGTCCGCTGTGGCCGCCGTCAAGTCCACTGCCTGATACCTGAGCCACCCCTCGAAGGTGTCGAGATCATCCTCACTAATGAAGTCGGGCATTGAATTTCTTCCGCTATTGATTAGCGTCCCGGCGAGCGGGGCTTTCTTCTACCGCGGCGACAGGGCAATCCTGCGCTACATACAATGCGCCACGGAAGCGGTGCTTGGCGACGGAAGCGGAGAGTTCCTTGATCGGTTCAAAGCCTCGGGTTAGTTTCTCGATGACCTTGTGCTGACGCCCGTGGATCGCGCAGCAAACGCGCTTCCGTGATGAGATGGCGCGCATCATCCCCATGCTGCCTAGGATTGGCCTACGAGGCTTGGCTAAGCATGCGGAGAACCTCTTGGACTCCGGGAGCGCCAGCTAAAACTAACTTTCCGTCAGGCAGCTGGCATGGTGCATAGGGGCGGCATGCTTCGAGAATGTCGAGCAGGGCCTTATCAGCCGTCACCACAACATCGGTCTCGAGGAAGTACGTGGAAAGTTGCGTGTCACAAGGCGTCCCCGGGGTTACCCTTCGAAATCGCTGGGCAAAACCAAACGCCCATCGCAGCCACTGCCTAGGCAGTGCACTTTTGTCAGCCAGGTGGAGCCAGAACTCTGCCCATGCCGCCCTCTGAATCAACCAGCCGTCGAATTTGATGAATGGCGCAAGCCAATCATGATAGGCATGTCTTTCGGCCATCATAGAGCTAATGCCATTCAAGCTCTTAAGGCGCCATTCTTCAACCGGGTTTCCCCGCCAGCCAGCAACCGGCTCACGAGGCTTCACCAACCACTCGTCCATCGGTGGCATTTTCTTCCAACCCGCGTTGATCACTTCCTCTCGGGCCAAGTCAGACGCTGCCCTCGCGTCTGGGACCATTCCGCGCTCCACTTGGCTGACAAAGCCTGCCTCTCTCTGTGGCGAGCGTGCGCATCTGACCCAAAATCCGCCAGTCTTTCGCATCCAGTCCTTCTTGAGATCGTTGAACCAGTGAAGGTCAGGTTTGTCATGCAGTAAGTCTGGTTGGACTCGTTTGATCTCGTGC
The DNA here is from genome assembly GCA_963741155.1 of uncultured Alphaproteobacteria bacterium. Lineage (GTDB taxonomy): Bacteria > Pseudomonadota > Alphaproteobacteria > Rhizobiales > Methyloligellaceae > Methyloceanibacter. The sequence continues at coordinate 1,212 of CAVUHA010000007.1, forward strand.
AGGATCTCCATGCTCTCCGAGTAGGCTTCGGGCATCAGTCGATGGAAGCGACGGTTCGTCATGAGCCGGACTAGGGTGGCTCTAAGCGAAGCGTCCTTAAGGCGCAGCGCTTCATAAAGCACGCCAGGAGCGATCTGCACGTCGTACGCGCCGTTGCGGGCAACCTGTAGCAGCGCGCCTTGCGAGCGGTTATCCACGACGTATCGCCAGATGTTACTATCGAGTAGTACTCGCTTTCTGTCCTTCTGCTTTCGCGTCTCTATCTCAGGAAGCTTTATGGTCATCACCGGCCTTCTCCCGGTCAGGCTCGCGGCCTGGGTGCGATCGGCAATCTGGTCGCGGGGTCTGTTGCAACGAAGGTCATTCACCTCACCAAACTTCCGGTCACGCTCGTAAAGTAGCGTTGTTGTGCAAGACCTTGGCGGTGGTAGCCCGAGAAGATGCCTGACGATGCCCGCGCCATGCTCTATGCGCTGACGAATGTCTGCGTTTGGGGGCGAAGTGGACCAACTCGACAAGAGTGTATTGCGTCGCTTCTGACCCCAAGCAGAAATCAGCGCGGTGTTCTTATGGGTGGCTGACCTGCCACCTTGAGCCACTATGATCCGCCTCCTTAAATTGAGCAGACTCTATTTAAAGTGAGCAGACTCTATGAGGGCACAAGTAACTCGGATTGCCGAGGGTAACATCAGCCCGCAATCGCAGATCGGGGGCAGCCAGCTGCCTTAGTCCCTTTGCGGTCACCTTAAACGAGGAGGCTCACATGCGTATGAGTTATATGCAAAAGGCTACCACTGCATTCCTGGTGTTCTCAGTTTTGATGGCCACGGAGTATCCTGGGCACGCGAAGCCGAACGACAATCCAGTAGTCGTGGCATGCACTAAGAAGTTTAGCCACTGCATTACGGTTTGCGACCGTAATTTCGGGACGAGGCGTACCTCCGGAAGCAGCCGTGCCGGTTGTGGCCGTTCCTGTGAGGATAAGATTCTCGCATGCGAGTTGGCGGACTAGGCCGCGCGGTTCGCCACTCTTGCTAGCGGGCTAGAGCTGATAGCAATTGTCGACAGGCTCAACGAACTGTCGAACAAGGGCGGCCGGACTTGCGCTTCGCGACGGAGATCGTTCAGCTAGGACTGAACTGGCCATCCGCCGACGGCCTCACAAATGCCGCCAGAATTATGGCCAGTCAAATCCCTGAGTCCGATGCTTCTTGGGCTTTTTGCTGATCGGTTCGGTCCGGCTCCTGGTCACTTGGTCGAGATGCCGCCTGACTTGATCCTTAGTGCAACCAAGTCTCCGAAGACGCTTCTCGATCTCCTTAATGCTCGGTGAGGTCTCTACGTTCTCGAATGTGTCGTCGTACTGTTCCATGCCTTACGCGTAACGAATTTCGCTGATCGCTGTTTAAGTAAGCACCTAAAACACGGGTTTAAAGCCCTCGACTCGCTACATAAGCGGGTAAGCCCTCGCGTAAGTCCCACTTTCTTCAATAAATGCTGTTTGCTGCGGCGCAGGCGGGGGGCTTTAGCCGAGCCAGCGTCTTCCGCAAAAAGTCCATTGTGAGTTAGTTTGTGGGTCACTTCCCAAGACGGCTCAAAAAACGTTGCAAATCAAAGGATGTTGAGGCCTTCTGGCGGAGAGGGTGGGATTCGAACCCACGGTACGGTTACCCGTACAACGGTTTTCGAGACCGTCCCGTTCGACCACTCCGGCACCTCTCCTAATGGCTTGCGGTCGGTCGAGGCGTTCTAGAGCGGTTTTCCCCGGAGCGGAATCGGAAAGTACGCGTCTCGGCGCCCATCAGGGGGCGATGTCGGGCGCGGGGGGCAAAGGCGTTGCGATCAGGCAATAGCGAGGCGTGGCATAGTTGGTTCCGGCGGGGCAGTTCCCGTCGCGCGGCGTCACCGCAAGATAAAGCGCTGCGTTCGGCGCGCTCTCGGCGCCGGTGCCTATTTTCTGCAAGGGCCCGAGGTCGCGGCCGGCTCTAAGACAGAGAGTGCCTGCGTTGGCGAGCGTGATCGGCTCGTCCTCGCCGGCCAGTTCCGTCTCGCCGCCCGCAGCCTGCTGCCAGGTCCCTGCTTCCAGCCACGTTTTGCCCGTCACCCACCACCAGATCTTATTGTGCGGGCATTTCCGCCGAAGGCCAGCGGCGACCACGACGGCTCGGTCCCCGCTCACCGGCCAGGTCGTCGGTCTTAGCGGGTCGAGGGGGGCTGAGAAGAGAGCGGCCACGACGGCGACCAGGACCGCCGCAATGAGCCCGAGCACCGCAAGCCTTGCTGGTGTGAGCCGTCGTCCTTGGCCCCTGCGTGATCGCGTATCATCTGCCATGGTGGGGTCTTCGCGCCAGCCCTTGGCGTCCGATGCGTTCTGCCGGCGCGCGCATTATTCGTCCATGACGGAGGCATTGACAATGGGCCCTAGGCCCACGCCGCGCCAGAACCAAGGGGTCTGGGCCTGTCCGGACCGGCGTGGTTGACGGCCATCGCGGCGCGGCACGCAATTGACTTATCCTTTTGCGCTTCTATAGTGCGCGGCCAAGGTCGGTCGGCGGCAGCGTTCCAGCGGCAGCTCATTAGCACCCTGGCCTCGCCGGGCGGGCCCTTCAACCCAAGAGTTTCGGAACGAGACGAAAGACATGTTCGCGGTCATTCGCACGGGCGGCAAGCAATATCGCGTGGCGCCGAACGACATCATCGAGATCGAGCGTATCGCGGGCGAGCCCGGCGACATCATCGAGCTCGGCGAGGTGCTGCTGCTTGGCGGTGGCGAGGGTGGCCCGAAAGCGGGAAGTCCCGCTGTCGCGGGCGCCTTGGTTGCGGCCGAGGTGGTGGAGCAAAAGCGCGGCGACAAGATCATCGTCTTCAAGAAGAAGCGGCGCAAGAACTACCGCCGCAAGAACGGTCATCGGCAGGCATTGACGCTGCTCCGCATCACCGAGATCCTTACCGACGGAAAGAAGCCGTCCAAGACCAAGTCAGCGTCTCGGCCCGAGCCGGAGAAGGTCGAGAAGAAATCTGCCGAGGTCAAGGCTGAGAAGCCGGCAAAGACCGAAAAGAAAGCCGCGGTGGCGCCGAAGCCGAGAGCCAAGGCTGCCGCGGCAAAGGCGAAGGCCAAGGCACCGGCACCCAAAACGCCGAAGCCGAAGAAGAAATGAAGGACGTAACCCATGGCACATAAGAAAGCCGGCGGCTCGTCGCGCAACGGCCGCGACTCGGCCGGCAGGCGGCTCGGCGTCAAGAAGTCAGGCGGCCAGAGCGTCATCTCCGGCAACATCATCGTGCGCCAGCGCGGCACCAAGTGGCACCCTGGTGACGGCGTGGGCATGGGCAGGGATCATACCCTGTTCGCGCTGCGCGACGGCGACGTCGAATATGCGACGAAGCAGAAGGGCCGCGTCTACGTCTCGGTGAAGACGAGCTAGGCCCCACGCCAACTCCGTCATCGTCCCCGCGCAAGGTCTCGCCTCTGTGGGCGTGCGCGTGTAGCTTCGCTCTCTTGAACATCCGTACCCCACGCCTCCTGATGCGAACGCCGGCGCCCGCCGACGCGGCGCCGATCAGCTTGCTCGCCGGCGACTTCGACGTGGCGAGCATGACGGGCACGATTCCGCATCCTTATAGCGAAGAGATGGCGGCGGAGTGGATCCAAGGCGTGCACGCTGGCGAGGAGGGCGTCGTCTTCACCATCCTCCGCTCAGGCGGACTAATCGGGTGCGCGGGCTATCGCGCGCATGGATCGACCCATGCCGAGCTCGGCTATTGGATCGGCAAGCCCTATTGGGGCATGGGCTATGCGACCGAGGCCGCCCGCGCCGTCATTGCCTATGCCTTTGAGACCGATCGCTTCGATTATCTTACGGTCGGCCATTTCAGAAACAATCCCTCTTCGGCGCGGGTGATCGCCAAGCTCGGCTTCGAAGCCTATAGCGAGGAGTTGCGCGACTGCGCGGCGCGGGGGAGCCGAGCGCGCTGCCTGACCTACCGCCTTTACCGAGACAGAGGTCTTAGGTGAGAGGGCTAGGGTGGGGGAGAACTTTGCAGTAAAGACTTTCGGGCTATGACCCCTCACCCGCGCCAAAGCCGGGTGGCTTTGTCGGACCTCGCCCTCAAGGCGAGGTACGGCGCTCAGGTGCTACGACGTTCACATGCAATTCCTCGATGAAGCCAAGGTCCATGTGCGCTCGGGCGACGGCGGCAACGGCGCCGTCAGCTTTCGCCGGGAGAAGTTCGTCGAGTTCGGCGGACCGGACGGCGGCGGCGGCGGCCGGGGCGGGGACGTCATCGTCGAGTGCGCGGCCAACCTCAACACGCTGCTCGACTACCGCTACCGCCAGCACTTCAAGGCCACGAAGGGCGGCCACGGCATGGGCCAGAACCGTTCGGGTGCCAAGGGCGCCGACGTCGTGCTGCAAGTGCCTCCCGGCACGCAGATCTTCGAGGAGGACGGCGAGACGCTGATCGTCGACCTGACCAAGCCGGGGGAGCGTATTGTGCTCGCCCGCGGCGGCAATGGCGGCTTCGGCAATACCCACTTCAAGTCCTCGACCAACCAAGCGCCGCGCCATGCCAATCCCGGTGAGAAGGGGGAGGAACTTGCCATTTGGCTTAGGCTCAAGCTCATCGCCGATGCAGGCCTGGTCGGCCTGCCCAATGCCGGCAAGTCCACCTTCCTCGCCTCCGTGAGCGCGGCCAAGCCGAAGATCGCCGACTATCCCTTCACCACGCTGCATCCGAATCTCGGCGTGGTGCGCATCGAACTCGACCGATTTCGTGCTCGCCGACATCCCCGGCTTGATCGAAGGAGCGCATGAAGGCGCCGGTCTCGGTGACCGCTTCCTTGGCCATGTGGAGCGCACCGCCGTGCTCCTGCATCTCATCGACGCGACGCTCGACGATCCCGCGGAGGCCTACCGGACTATCCGCGGCGAGGTCGAGGCCTATGGCGGCGGCCTGAAGGACAAGCCGGAGATCGTCGTCCTGTCCAAGGCCGATGCGGTGCCGGCCGACCAGATGAAGAAGAAGGCGAAAGCTCTGGCCAAGGTCGCCGGCAGGAAACCCCTCATTCTTTCGGCGGTGTCCGGCGAGGGCGTGAAGGAGGCGCTGCGGGAGATCGCAAGCGCCATCGCCGCGCTCAAGGGCGAGGCGCGGAATGCCAAGGTGCATGAAGCGGGGTGGCGGCCATGAGACGGCAATGGAGCGAGGCCAAGCGCCTCGTGGTCAAGATCGGCTCCTCGCTGCTGGTAGATACGGCTTCCGGCACGCTCCGGCAGGCATGGCTTGCCTCGCTCGCGGACGATATCGCCGTGCTTCGTGAGGCCGGCAAATATGTCATCGTCGTTTCGTCGGGCGCCATCGCGCTTGGCCGCAATGCGCTCAACCTGCCGAAGGGCGCGCTCAAGCTTGAAGACAGCCAAGCCGCCGCCGCCGTCGGGCAGATCGATCTCGCGCACGCCTATGAAGACGCCTTCCGCGCCCGGAGCATCGTCGCGGCGCAGGTGCTGCTCACGCTCGGCGATACGGAGGAGCGCAGGCGCTATCTCAACGCGCGCAACACCATGACCACACTGCTCAAGCTCGGCGCCATCCCCGTGGTGAACGAGAACGACACGGTGGCGACGAGCGAGATCCGCTACGGCGACAACGACCGGCTCGCCGCCCGCGTCGCCTCGATGATGAGCGCTGATTGCCTTGTGCTGCTCTCCGATGTCGATGGGTTCTACACCGCGCCGCCGGGGTCTGGCGCCGAGGCGCGCCGTCTCTCCGAGGTGCGCGACATTACCCCGGAGATCGAGGCCATGGCCGGCGATGTGGGCTCGGAGCTGTCGCGCGGCGGCATGGTGACCAAGATCGAGGCCGCTAAGATCGCGGTGGCGGCCGGCACCCATATGGTGATCGCGTCCGGCAGGGTGCTCAACCCGCTCGCCGCGCTTGCGAGCGACGGTGGCACGTGGTTTCTGGCCGGCTCGGACCCGATCGCCGCGCGCAAGCGCTGGATCGCGGGCACGCTGGAGCCCAAGGGCGTCGTCATCGTCGACACGGGCGCGGCGGATGCGCTTGCCTCCGGCAAGAGCCTATTGCCGGCGGGTGTCACGCGGATCGAGGGCAGTTTCGAGCGCGGCGATGCAGTGCTCATCCGGAACGGAGATGGCGTCGAGATCGGCCGCGGGCTCGCCGCCTACGATCACACCGAGGCGCGGGCCATCATCGGCCGCAAGAGCAGTGAATTGGTCGAGATTCTCGGCTACCTTGGGCGCCCCGAATTGATCCACCGGGACGACATGGCACTCCATCGCAAGAGTTGAGACGAATCAAAATGGCCGTCATCCTCTCCTACGATCTGAAGCCCCGACCGCGCAACTCCACATTTGCGACTCAATCCCTAGAGGCAATGGACAAACGGTGGGTCCTTCGTTCCATCACCATAAACTGTAGTGGCCCCGGAGCAGTTGGAAATGTGCCACCTGCATGTGCAATGCCAAATGACGTCGGGGTATTTGGGTGTGCAACCGCATGAGAACCATGCGCCGCTTACTGCGCCTGCTTCGCTTGCCCGACGGCGATTGGGGGTAATGCGGTATTTCTGCTGGTTCGCAGTTAGCCTCGCACTTTCTACCGCTCTTAATAAGACGTCCGCTGCTGTGGGATGGGTTTTCATGCGGTAAGTTCGCGCCGAGGCAACCCCGAAAAGGGCCAGCGTTGCCATAGCGAGAAGAGTGGCTGCCACCAAAAACCTTATTCGAGATTTGACGCTGAAGAGGCTGCGCATTTTAGGACCTCCTTGGTGCGCGGAGTGCCACCGCGCTTGATATCACAGAGCCCTGGGAGTCCTCGTCAAGAAGGTCCGTGTCTTTGAATAAGCTAAGTCAAGAAACGTCCATGTCTTTTGAATAAAACTAGGCCGCCTCGAGGGGTTCACCCCGGATGAGGCACGCCGCATCGCCGGTAACATCGCCAAGCTGACAGTGCTGCTAGGTGCGGCTGGAAATTCGGCTTGGGATTTTGCAGAAGGGGGCGGTTAGTCGGCGTCGGCTTCGGTCGGCGCCCATTTTGTTAGGTCGGTAAAGCGCGCGACGCTCAAGCCTTTTTAATGCAATCAATGGGATGAAGGCGCGCCCGGAACAGCCAGAGGTGAACTAAGGCTCGCACCGTCGGGAGCCGCGCCCGGAACAGGCGGAGTCAAATTAAGGTTCGGATCGTCGGGAACCAGGTAATTCTCCACCGCGCCCGTGCCGTATGGATTGTTGATGCTGTCGGACGAATAGGGGCTGCCGTATTCGCCGTATGGGTTGTAGGTCGAATAGGCGTCGTAGGGGTTCCTGCTGAGACTATCTCGGTCTTCTTCTTCATCTTCCTCGTCGCTGAAGATTTTCGGCGCATCAGTAGAGTAGGGCTTGTTGCTGTAGGGGCTGTCGTAAGACCCCTTAGCTTTGTAAGGGCTGCCCACCCCGTAAGAGTTGTCTAGGCAGTTATGGTCGTTGGGGCAGATTGCGTACGCGGGTTGAGCAATGAGAATGAACAGAGCTGTGGCCCAGAGTGATTGCCGATAGGCCATCGATTTCCTCCGCGATTGCGCAGCCCATGCCGGTATAAAAGTGCGCCTGCCGCTTAAACACGTCAAGCAAGAGGAGACGGACAATTTGATCCGCCGCATCGCCAGCAACATCACCGAGCTGCCAGCTGCTGCTCGGCGGAAGCTAGACGATCACCTTATTCTACTTCGAGCCAACCAAGCTCTTTCGCCGTATCGTTTGCGAGCGTCCACGCATGCACTCGGAAATCGATTGGCCCGAATTGATCCTTGGACCTCAGAAGGGCACCATTGGGCTTGTGGTAGATGGCTACGCTGTCCGTCCCCGGCATTCTGACAATGATATTGGGGCCTTCCACCTCTACGGTGAGGCCATTCGTTTCAGACATGACGCGCTACTCCCTAACGACTTCACGCATAGGGAGTGAAGCAAACGCTGTGCCAATTTTAATGGGTAGTGATGGCGAGGAGCCGAGGCAGGTTGCGATCGTAACCGCCATATTGCTTGCAGTAGATCACCACGTCATAGAGGCCAGGATTAAGCTGCTGCGCCATCGCATGGGCGTCGACTTCGGGCGTGGCTCACCGGAGAAGTCCGCGTGTGCCAGGGCTCGTTCTCTTTGTGCTAATCTCATCATGCGGCTCTGAATCGAAGGGAGGTTAATATGCGCAGGGTAGTTGTTGCGACCATAGGGGCGGTCATGCTCCTGCTTGCCGGAATGTTGGCTTCGAATGCCGTGGCTGCACGATTGACTGGCTGTTGTCACATAGGTGGCATGTGGTTGTGCGGAAGTCCCCCCTGCCCTCGGCCAGGACCGCCTCATTGTTGCAAGCTGTACGGTACTTGGCATTGTCCCTGTCCTCCGGCACCACATTAGGGTGACCCGAGCGGACTCCGCAGCTTAAGTACCCTTGGCCAACTGTTCTAGCTTGCGCTGGATGATCCCCATGCGGTGACAGCGCCCGCTTTGGCCGCGTCGTTAGGCTTCACCCATCAGTAACGGGGGCGATTATGCCAGGACCTATAGGGCCACGTCGGCAGCGCGGCGACCAGAAGGATAATCAAGGTGATGAGTAGGATGGCGTCCATAATCAGCTCGCTCAAAGGCGATGTGTGGGGAAGCGTAGATCCATCGTCAAATGAAGCGTAGTGCCATCTCTAAATATGGTTGTCGGTCGCACGGGGAAACGTGGCTAGGCCGTCGCCGCTACAAGTCGGCACCACACCGTCGCGTCACCACGTCACGCGCCCAAATTCTTATGTGACGCTGCGGGAAGGTCACACCTAAAGCCGTGGTGTTCATAACGCTGAAAAGGGCAAACTAGCCAAAATAGCCATTTCGAGATGGTGGCGTGGGGATCGCCAGGATTTATTTGGAGAGGACCTGTGTGCGCTGCTCATCGGTAAGCGCATCATAGTTGCAACCATCATAGCCTGACATACAAAGCGAAAAGTTTCGGTCGAACCGGGCTTGCCTGGGCTCTTCCGACGTAGGACTGATGCCGGTGGTAGGCGCGTCTATGGCCATTCCGGCAGCAGTTGGGTTGCTTACGGCACCTATTGACTGTGCAGGTCCAGCCGCTGCGGCCCCAGCGGTGCCAAGGAGGCAAGCTAAACAGAGGAAACATCGCATGAGGGTTTTGCCCATCGTGCCGCTGGTTGTACGCCAGAAATTTTTCGCTGATGGAAGTCCCCCTCTAAGCGGTAAATGCTTTGCGTATTGATTAGCGCCGGGCCGGTTCACACCTAAACGCGCGGTGCCAAGAAACAGCCATACACGCCGAAAAGGGCAAAATAGCCAAAATAGCCATTTCGCGGGGAGCGCCGCCTAACTCGGCCATTGTGATGGCGTCGACCGTTTCCGGGGCCCCGACGACTGTGCTGGATGAGCCCCGTGACGTGGTGGTGCCGTCCGAACGAGCGCCGAAGGTCAAACAAGCATAGCAAGCCCGTCGGGAGTCCCGTGGCGGACTTTCTCTTTGCCGGGTTGGGATATATACCGGGGAGGGCCTCGTGTTAGCCCGACGTTAGCCCAGGAATTGCTGGAATTCCTAAGTGACTGATAATCCAAAATGAATGATGGCGGAAGCACCCTAGAGCCCATGATGCTCTATATGGGGCGGCTCGCGCGGGAAGCGGCGCCTGAGCTTGCGCTTGCCTCGACCGAGCAGAAGAACGCGGCGTTGGAGGCCATGGCCGCGCGCATCGAAGCGCGTGTCCTTGCGATCCTGGAGGCCAACCGTCATGACATCGAGGCAGCTCAGGGCAACGGAGGCGACGCCGCCTTCATCGACCGGCTGATGCTCGACCAGGAGCGCGTTGCCGCTATGGCGCGGGGCCTGCGCGAAATCGCAGCTCTCCCCGATCCCGTCGGCCAGGTGACGGCGTCATGGACGCGGCCAAACGGACTCAACATCTCCCGTATGCGCGTGCCGCTCGGCGTGATCGGCATCATCTATGAGAGCCGGCCCAACGTAACGGCCGATGCCGGCGGGCTTTGCCTGAAAGCCGGGAACGCCGTGATCTTGCGCAGCGGGTCGGAAAGCTTCCTTACATCGCTCGTCATCACAAACGCGCTGAACGAGGGCTTGGAGCAGGTCGGCTTGCCGGTGGCGGCGATCCAGCTCGTGCCGACCGTGGACCGCGAGGCCGTGGGCTTCATGCTCGCGGGGCTCGGCGGTGCCATCGACGTCATCGTGCCGCGCGGGGGAAAGAGCCTCGTCGGCCGCGTGCAGGCTGAGGCGCGGGTGCCGGTGTTTGCGCATCTAGAAGGCGTCTGTCACGTCTATGTGGACGCTGCCGCCGATCTCGACATGGCGAAGAAGATTGTGCTCAACGCCAAGATGCGGCGCACGGGAGTTTGCGGCGCGGCGGAGACGCTGCTGGTCGATCGCCCGGCCGCGCCGACGCATTTGGCGCCGCTCGTCAAGATGCTGATCGAGGCGGGTTGCGAGGTGCGGGGCGATGCGGAGACCCAACGCGCCGATCCGCGCGTGAAGCCCGCAAGCGAAGAGGATTGGTCGAAGGAATTTCTCGATGCCATCATCGCCGCGAAGGTGGTCGAAGGGGTCGATCAAGCGATCGAGCACATCGCCCGTTACGGTTCGCAGCACACGGACGCGATCGTGACGCAAGACCAGGCGGCGGCCGACCGGTTCCTCGCCCGCGTCGACAGCGCCATCGTGCTGCACAATGCCTCCACTCAATTTGCCGATGGCGGCGAATTCGGCATGGGGGCGGAGATCGGCATCGCCACGGGGCGGTTCCATGCGCGGGGGCCCGTGGGGCTTGAGCAGCTCACTACCTTCAAATATGTGGTCCGCGGCGTGGGCCAGACCCGCCCTTGAGCAAGCTTAAGAGTGTGCCTGCGCATCTCAAGATGCCGGTGGCCGCGCCCAATATGCGCATCGGGCTGTTGGGCGGATCGTTCAACCCGGCCCATGAAGGGCATCGCCATGCGAGCCTTGTCGCGCTTGCAAGGCTTGGGCTGGATCGCGTGTGGTGGCTGGTGAGCCCGGGCAATCCGCTGAAGCGCGGCGCCAAGCTTCCGCCGCTCGCGGAGCGCGTCGCGGCCGCAAAAAAGATCGCGCACCACCCGCGCATCGTGGTCACGGGTTTCGAGGGCGCGCAAAGCTCTACCTATACGGTAGACACGCTGCGCTTGCTCAAGCGGCGCTTTCCGCATGTCAATTTCGTCTGGCTCATGGGCGCGGACAATTTGGGGGACGTCCACCGCTGGCGGGCGTGGGAAGAGATTTTCCAGCTCGTGCCTATCGCCGTGCTCGACCGGCCGGGCTTCCGCCTTAAGGCGCGCGCGAGAAAAGCTGCGCAGCGCTTCGCCGCCGCTTCCATCGACGAATCGGATGCGAATGGGCTCGCCTTGATCGAACCACCGGCCTGGACGCTCCTCACCATGCCGCTCTCCGGCCTTTCGTCCACCGCTTTGCGCGGCAAGAAGGACAATGGCAAGCCGGCTAAGAAAAAGCTGCAGAAGGACAAAACTCGTAAGGAGAAGGCCGAGAAGAAAACGGCCAAGGCGGAGGCGAAGACGGCCAAGAAGGTAGCCAAGAAGGCGGGGAAGACGGCTGTCGAGAAGGAGGCGAAAAAGGCCGCCAAAAAGAAGGACAAGCCGGCCAAGAAAAAGACCAAGCGACACTAGCTATTGAAAGTTTGCCGCACGGCATACTATGTTTATGGGGAAGCACGGGCACCGAACCGCGACTCATGCGCGGGAGCTAGGTTGAAGCCGCTTCGCTTGGAGCAATGAGAGAAGGATATCCACCACAACATGCGCTCACCCAGAGAGGGTGCCCATAGCGGCACGCCTCCCTCCGGCTTTGCGTCATTTGGCGCCGGGCCGGTCCAACTGCTGAACGTCGTGCTCGACACCCTCGACGATGCCAAGGCGGAGGACGTCGTGTGCATCGATCTGAAGGGCAAGACGTCGATCGGCGACCAGATGGTCGTGGCCTCGGGGCGCTCGCAGCGCCATGTGGGCGCCATGGCCGATCAACTTCTCAGAAAGCTCAAGGAGAAAGGCTATGGACGCGCTCGCGTCGAAGGCCTGCCCCATGCCGACTGGGTGTTGATCGATACAGGCGACGTGATCGTCCATATCTTCCGTCCCGAGGTGCGCGACTTCTACAACCTCGAGAAGATGTGGTCGGCCGACCGCCCCATGGAGCGAATGGTGGTCTGATCGTCGCTCCGGCGCCTCGCTCGCTTCCGGACCGCACGGCCGTGAGGCCTGAAGGTTAGAACCATGCGGCTCCTGATCGCTGCCGTTGGCAAGCTGAAGCAGGGGCCGGAGCGCGAGCTTTGCGCGCACTATCTCGCGCGCGCCGAGGCGGCGGGCCGCGCGCTTGGCATTGGCCCTTTGAGCCTGATCGAAGTGCCGGAAGCGAAGGGCGCGACGGCAGCCTCGTGCCGCAAGCAAGAAGCCACGGCCCTCTTCGCCAAGCTGCCCTCGCCCCACAAGCTTGTTTGCCTGGACAGGACCGGGGAGGCCATGAGCAGCGAGGCCTTCGCACAAACCCTCGCCAAAGTGCGCGATGAGGGCGCCCGCACGCTCGCCTTTCTCATCGGCGGGGCGGACGGTCTCGGCCAAGAGGCGCTTGTCCGCGCCGACCGGAGGCTGTCGCTCGGAGCGCTCACTTTGCCGCATGGGCTCGCCCGCATCGTGCTGGCGGAGCAGATCTACCGCGCGGCTACCATTCTGGCCGGCCATCCCTATCACCGCAGGTAGTCCGTGCGCCCCTTCAGCGGGCAAGCATTAAGGCAGTTTAAGCTAATCGCCTTGATTCTGCCGCACGGCTCCGTTGTCGTCGGTGTCGGCAATATCCGGTCTTCCGATCTGACGACAAAGGACGGGCGGAGGGCACGCAGCCAAGGCGCATGGCGCAATCCAATCGCTTTGCTTCCCAAGGACCTAGGTCTTGCCGCTCGGCACTCCTGCTGGTGGCCGGGCTTTGCGTTGCGGTGTCCTGCATTGCGCCCTTTGTCGCGCGCGCCGAGGACGACATCTCGCGCGAGGAGGCGCGGCAAAAGCTCGATTCCACCCAGCAGGAGCTCAAGTCGAGCCGGGTGCAGGAGCAGGGTCTCGCCCAGGACGTGGCGACGCTGAACGCTGAGCGGGCGCGACTGAACAGCGAGCTGATCGAGGCGGCTCAAAAGGCGCAGACGAGTGAGGCGAAACTGTCCGCAACTGAGGCCAAGCTCGCCGATCTCACCGACCAGGTCACGGTCATCCGGAACTCGATCACCGACCGGAAGGAGACTATCGTCAAGATGCTGAGCGCGATGCAGAGGATCGGCCGGACGCCCCCGCCCGCGCTCGTCACCCGCCGCGACGATGCGCTCGCCGTGGTGCGGAGCGCCATGCTGCTGGCCGAGGTTTTCCCCGAGCTCAAATATCAGGCCGACAATCTGTCGCATGAGCTGGAGGGTCTGGTCACGCTCGAAAACGGCATTCGCGAGCAGCGAGACGCGGAGAAGACCGAGACCGACGGCCTCGCGCAAGAGCAAGCGCGCATCGATCAGCTCATGGACGAGAAGAAGACCAAGCTTGCCCAAAGCGAGGCGGAGCTCGGCAATGTACGCGCGGCCGCCGAGCAGCAGGCTGCGGCGGTGACGGAATTGAACGACCTGATTACACGGCTGGACGAGCAGATCGCAAAAGCCGAGGTCGCCCAATATGATGCCGAGGTGGCGGCCGAGAAGGCGCTCCGGGCGCGCGAGCAGAGCCAAGCGCTTGCCACGCCGCCCAATGAAAGCGTGGTCGAGATCAAGCCCGATCAGTCCAAAGTGGCCTTTGCCAGCCCCGATCGTATGCAGCCGGCGGTGCCGTTCGACAGTGCTAAGGGTAAGCTGCCGCTGCCTGCCCAGGGCACGCGGCTCAAGCGGTTCGGCGATCTCGATGCCATGGGCGGCGCCTTAAAGGGCGTTTCGCTGCAAACACGCAGCGAGGCCCGAATTACCGCGCCGGCCGACGGCTGGGTCGTCTATGCCGGGCCCTTCCGCTCCTATGGCCAACTCTTGATCATCAATGCGGGCGGGGGCTATCATATTCTGCTTGCGGGCATGAACCGCATAGACGTAAGCCTCGGCCAGTTCGTCCTAGCCGGCGAGCCGGTTGCTGTAATGGGTACGGCCGCCCCAACGAGCCAAGGCGGCAAAGACACTTCGCGCCCCGTCCTCTACGTCGAGTTCAGAAAGGACGGCAGGCCAATTGACCCCGACCCATGGTGGGCCGTGGCTTCCGAGAAGGTGCAAGGATAATGCGGAAATCCGAATACGCGCTGTGGGTGCTTTTGGTGCTGGCCGTGCTCGCTGCCGGGTCGACGGTGGTGACTTTGGCGCGCAGCCAGCAAGCCACCGGCACCAACTCGGAAATCTACCGGCAGCTCGACCTATTCGGCGAGGTGCTGGAGCGGGTGCGTACCGACTATGTCGAGAAGCCCGACGACTCCAAGCTGATAGAGGCCGCGATCAACGGCATGTTGATGGCGCTTGACCCGCACTCCTCCTATCTCAATCCGAAGCACTTCCGTGACATGCAGGTGCAGACCCGCGGCGAGTTCGGCGGGCTCGGCATCGAGGTGACGATGGAGAATGGCCTGGTCAAGGTGGTGTCACCCATCGACGACACGCCAGCGGCCAAGGCCGGCATCCAGTCCGGAGACCTCATCACTGCGCTTGACAAGGAACAGATCCAGGGCCTGACCCTGCAAGAAGCCGTCGAGAAGATGCGTGGGCCGGTGAATTCACCGATCACGCTGACCATAGTGCGCAAAGGCACCGATGATCCCTTCGACGTGAAGGTCGTGCGCGACGTCATCCACATCAATCCGGTGAAGTACAACGCCGAGGACGACGTGGGCTATATCCGGGTTACCACCTTCAACGAGCAGACCACGGCGAACCTGCAAAAGGCGGTAGAGGACCTCAAGAAGGAGATCGGTCCGAAGCTCAAGGGCTATGTCATCGATCTGCGCAACAATCCGGGTGGCCTGCTCGATCAGGCAATCTCGGTCTCCGATGCCTTCCTCGACCAGGGTGCCATCGTGCTCACCAAGGGCCGCAACCTCGAGGAGACGCAGCGGTCGAATGCACGGCCCGGTGACATCACCGATGGGCAGAAAGTCGTGGTCTTGATCAATGGCGGCTCGGCGTCGGCGTCGGAGATCGTGGCCGGCGCGCTGCAGGACCACCATCGCGCCACCATCGTGGGCACGCGGTCGTTCGGTAAAGGCTCGGTGCAGACGATCATCCCGCTTGGCTCCAACGGTGCGCTCCGGCTGACCACCGCGCGCTACTACACCCCGTCGGGCCGCTCGATCCAGGCCAAGGGCATCGAGCCCGAGGCCGTGGTGGAGGAGGAGCTGCCTGACGAGCTCAAGGACAAGGCCGCGGCGCAGTCCACGCGCGGCGAGGCGAATCTGCGTGGCCATCTCAAGGGTGACGACGAGGACGCGAGCAAGGATGACGAAGAGTCCGGCAGCTCGGCCTATGTGGCGCCAGACAAGGACAAGGACACGCAGCTGAAATACGCCTTGGATCTGCTCAGGGGCATCAAGTCGGTCGACACGGACGCCAAGAAAAAGGCGGAGGCCAACTAGGCACGCTTACCGCGGGAAGGGCCGTCGCGCCCTTTAGGGCTATTGTCACGTAGCCATGGCCTCGCGGGCCCTGGCCAGTTGCGGGGAGGTGCAGAGGACATGAAGGCCCTGGCCGTCGCGGCTTCCATCCTGCTTTCGGTGCTGGTGCTCGGCATCGGTTGGCTCGCTGTCTTTCCCGGCTCGGATGTGGGCGAGCCAGTCTCCGTTCTCCAGATTCAGCCACCGGGACCAGACGCGAGCGTGGCGCCCGCGGGCGGCGGCCAGATGTCCGATACGGCTCCCCGTCCGGATACGGGCAGCCCTGCTGCCGGCGACGAGAATTATACGGTGCCGCCAGGCTTTGTTCTCTCGTTGCCGCCAGGCGGCGCGCCATCTGTTCCGCGGTTGCCGCCGGAAGCCGGGGAGATGCCCCAGGCATTGCCGCAGGCGGATCAGCCGCAGACCCCGGCGCCGCCGATGCCTCAGCCGCATGCCGCACTTCAGGCGCCTGCGGCCAGTCCCGCGCCGGCCCGGGAGGGACCCGTCGATGCGAGCGCCGAGACGGGCTCGATCACGCTTCCGCAGGTGCCCATGCCCGAGCTGGTCGAAGAGTCACAATACGGTCCGTTGCCGAAAGTGTCCGCGGACGGCAAGCGGCCGCTTGAGGCCTATGCGCGGCCCTCGCGCTACGCAGAGAAGACCGTCGCCGGCGCGCCGGCCCGCGTGGCCGTGCTCATCAACGGCATGGGGTCCACCGACAGCGCCACCGCCGATGCGATCAAGGGCCTGCCGGCACCAATTAGCCTCGCCTACAGTGCCTATGGCCGCAATCTCCAGGACTGGGTGACCAAGGCCCGATCGGCCGGGCATGAGGTGCTGCTGCAAGTGCCGCTGGAGCCCGCCAACTACCCGGAGACCGACCCGGGTCCGCACACGCTTCTGACCACGCTGCCGCCCGAGGAGAATATGAAGCGCCTGCAATGGCTGATGTCGCGCTTCACGGGCTATGTCGGCGTCACCAACCAAATGGGCGCCAAGTTCGAAGCGGCGCGGGATGCCTTCCTGCCGGTGCTCGAGGAGATCAAAGCCCGCGGGCTGCTCTATGTCGACGACGGCTCCGTGCAACAATCGACCGCCGGGCAGATCGCTGGTGTGCTCGGCCTCGACTATTCGGTGGTCAATGTCCAGATCGACGGGGGGCAGTCGCCCGCCGAAATTGCCAGGGCGCTCGGGCAGCTCGAGGCGCTGGCCAAGGAGCGCGGCTGCGCCATCGGGGTCGCGAGTGCAAGGCCAGCGACCATCAAGCAGCTCGCCGAGTGGGCGGGAAAGCTCGCGGGCAAGGGCATCGTGCTCGTGCCGGTGAGCGCTGCCGTGCGCTCCCAGCGTCAAAGCTGAACTTTGCCGGCCTCATGACGAGCGCAACATGACGAGCGCGGATGCGCTGCCTTACCGGCCTTGCGTCGGCGTGATGCTGATCAACGCGCAAGGCCTCGCCTTTGTCGGCAAGCGCGCCGGGGCGCCCGATCAGCCCGAGGGCCTCGGCACGTGGTGGCAGATGCCGCAGGGCGGCATGGACCTGGGCGAGGAGCCGGAGGCCGCCGCGCGGCGCGAGCTTGCCGAGGAGACGAACGTGACTTCCGCGCGCTTCATCGGCCGCACGAAGGTCTGGCACCATTACGACCTGCCGGCCCATCTCATTGGCGTGGCGTGGGAGGGCCGCTATCGCGGCCAGCAGCAGCTCTGGTTCGCCGCGCGCTTCGAAGGCGAGGAGAGCGAGATCGATATCGTGCCCAAGCCTGGGCACAGCCAAGAGTTCGATGCTTGGCGGTGGGTGCCGATCGAAGAGCTGTCGCAGCTCGTCGTCCCCTTCAAACGCTCCGTCTATGCGAACGTCATCGCGGAGCTTCGGCCGCTGCTCGTGCCCTAGAGCGCACCAAGCGCCGGTAGAGGAGCACGCTTGCCGGCAACAGCAAGAGATCGCCGATTAGGGCCGCCATCAGGGTTAACCCAGCGAGCTTGCCGAACAGGCGCAAGGAGGGCAGGTCGGACAGCACCGTAACGCCGAGGCCGAAAGCGAGGATCAGCGAGGTGAGCACCAGCGCCGGCCCGATCAGCACGGTCGCACGCTCCACGCCAATGGCCGGGTCCTCGCCCGGACGGTCCTCCAGGCGCAGGCGGTTGAGGTAGTGGACGGTGGCGTTGAGCGAGAGACCGAACGACACGATCAGCGCCACGATGCTGGCAAATTGCAGGCCTTCGCCGGACGCGGCGAGAGCCGCGCCCGCAGTGAACACCGGGAACAGATTCGGCAGCACGCTGACGAAGCTTACCATCACCGAGCGGAAGGCGAGCCCCAAGAAGACACAGATGAAGGCGATCTCGGTGGTCAGACCGGCGTTCAACTTGCCGATCATGGTGGCGCTGTTGCGCGCGGCGATGGCCGAAAGACCAGTGACCACGATGCGATAGTCGGGATGTGCCTTGCGCACGGTGTCGAGCTGGGCATCCAGCTTCTCGATGACCGGCAACAGGTCGCTCACATCGACGTCGGGGATGCGGCCGGTGACCACGGCGGAGTTGTCCGCCTCGTCGATGAAGCGCTTGGTCAGATAGTCGGGCAGGATGTCGATGTATTCCTTGAGCTTATCCGGAGTGTCCTCTTGCGTTTTGGCAAGCCAGCGACGCAACGTCTCGACCGACCAGACATTGCCGACGCCCGACTGCGTCTCGACGATGGCATGGATGTCGCCGATCACCTTCAGCACGTCCGCATCGTAAAGCGTCTTGCCTTTTGGCCAGTCCAACATCACGTGCAACGGGTTGGCGCCGGTCAGCTTCTCGTCGAGCTGGGCAGAGGCCGCCACCGCCTGCTCACGGTCGGGCACCTGGTCGGCGAGGCGATAGCGGGGCGACAGCGTCAAATAAATGGCGCCGAACGCGATCACCAAGAGCACGCCGAGGCTCACCACGAGCCTGGAGTGGCGCACGCCGACCTCGCCGATGATGCCGCAAAAGCGCTTCAGCGTGTTCATCGCCCAGTCGTGGCTCTTGAGGTTTGCCGCGAATGGCTTGGTGTTACGGCCGATTAGGGCCCTGGTCAGCAGGGGGACGAGCGAAATGCCGACGACGAAGGCGATCATGGTCGACAGGGCGCCGGCGAAGCCGAAGGTGCGGATCAGCGCCGAATCGGAGAAGAACAGCGCAATAAAGGAGGCTGCGGCGGTGGCGGTGGCGAGCACGCAAGCCGGGCCCACCACGAGCACGGCGTAGCGGGCCGCCTTGATGCGGCGGTCTCCCTCGATCAGCCGGTTGCGCATGGCGACGGTGAGCTGCATGGAATCGGAGAAGCCGAGCACCATGATGAGCGGGATCATGACGTTCAAGAACAGGTTCAGCTTGAAGCCGAGCCAGCCGAACAGCCCGAGCGACCAGATGATGGCGATCACCGGCGGCAAGGCCGCGATGGCCATCAAGGACAGGCGGCGGAAAAAGGCATAGGCGATGATGGCGCCGAACAGGAAGCCTAGCGCATTGTAGAGATTGCGGTCGCGGTCCACGGCGTTTCTGATCTCGAGCTGCATCACCGGCGCCCCGGAGAGCTTCATGCCGAGGCCGGTACCCTTGAGCTCTCTTTGTGCCGTCTCGTCGATTTGCTGCACGACGGAGTTCAGTCCATTGGACGCCACCACCTCGCGATCGAGCGCCAGCAATACGAGGGTCAGCGTGCCGTCGTCGGAGAGGAGCTTGCCTGAGATGATCTCGTTGTGGCGGACCTGATCGATGAGCTTGTCATAGGCGGCGCCGGTTGGCAGCTTGGCAGGGAACACGGGCCCCGGCACCTTGCCGGACTCCGGGGCTTCGCGCGCCGAGAACAGCGAAACCTCGCCGTCCATGCCGTCGACGAATTGCAACTCGGTGACAAGATTGCGGAGCGCCTCGACGGATTTGCGTACCAGCAGGTCCTTGCCGGTGACGACGATGAGCACGTCATACTCACTTGAGGGGAAGCGCTTGGAGATCAGCTCGTAGTCATGAAATTCGGGGGTGTCGGTGCGGAACAGCTCGGAGAGCGAGTCGTCGACCCGGAGCCGTGAGATGCCAAAGAGCGCGGCGATGGTGACGAGAATGATGAGGCCCGCGGCCACGGCAGGATAACGCAACGCCACGAGGCCAAGCCGCTCCAGACCGAAGCTCAAGGAGCGCACACGTTGCTCGGTCTTTTGCTGCATTCCCGTCTCCGCCGGCTAGGCTGGACGCCTAGGCGATCACGCGCAACTGCTCGCTTGAGCCACCCAATCCTCGCTTGGCCTTATAGCAAGAGTAGGGCAATCGGCCCTAATCGGTTATGGGTCCTGACGTCTAGAGGCCGAGGGTGGCTTGCACCTGGCGCAATTGGTCGAGCCGCGTGCTCGCGCGGTCGCGAACGCTGTCCTCGGTGGCGTCGGCCACGTCTTCCTCGGCGTCCTTGACGGCCTCCGCGAGCTTCGCCGCATCGAGCTCGGCGATGTCGATGGCGGTCTCGGCTAGCACCGTGAGGCCGGCAGGGCCGACCTCGGCAAAGCCGCCGCGCACGAAATAGCGCCGGCGCTCGCCACCTGCCTGCCCGATATCGAGCAGTCCCGGCCGCAAGGCCGAGAGCAGTGGCGCGTGGCGAGGGAGCACGGTGAAGGCGCCCTCCGCGCCCGGCACCTCGACCTGGGCAACCTCCTCGGAGACGAGGAGCCGCTCCGGGGAGACGAGCTCGAGTTTGAAGGTGTCAGCCATCCTCAAGCCGCCTCGGCGGCAAGCTTCTCCGCCTTGGCCACCGCCTCCTCGATGGTGCCGACCATATAGAAGGCCTGCTCGGGCAGGTGATCGTAGGCGCCATCGCACAGACCCTTGAAGCCCTTGATGGTGTCGGCGAGGTCGACGAACTTGCCGGGCGATCCGGTGAACACCTCCGCGACGAAGAAGGGCTGCGACAGGAAGCGCTCGATCTTGCGGGCGCGCGCCACGGTGATCTTGTCCTCCTCGGATAGTTCGTCCATGCCGAGAATTGCAATGATGTCCTGCAATGCCTTGTAGCGTTGCAGGATTTCCTGCACGCGGCGGGCGACGGCGTAGTGCTCCTCGCCGACGACGAGCGGCGTCAGCATTCGCGAGGTGGAATCGAGCGGGTCCACGGCCGGATAAATGCCCTTCTCGGCAATGCCGCGCGACAACACCGTCGTCGCGTCCAGATGGGCGAAGGAGGTGGCGGGCGCCGGGTCGGTCAGATCGTCGGCGGGGACGTAGATCGCCTGCACCGAGGTGATCGAGCCCTTCTGTGTGGTGGTGATCCGCTCCTGGAGCGCTCCCATGTCGGTGGCTAGCGTCGGCTGATAGCCCACGGCGGACGGGATTCGGCCCAACAGCGCCGACACCTCAGAGCCTGCTTGGGTGAAGCGGAAGATATTGTCCACGAAGAACAGCACGTCCTGGCCCTGGTCGCGGAAATACTCCGCGACCGTGAGCCCTGACAGGCCGACGCGGGCGCGGGCCCCCGGCGGCTCGTTCATCTGGCCATAGACCAGCGCGCATTTGGAGCCGGCGGTCGAGCCATTGTTCTTCTTCGGGTCCTTGTTGACGCCTGAACTCGATGAACTCGTGATAGAGGTCATTGCCCTCGCGCGTGCGCTCGCCGACGCCGGCGAACACCGAGAAGCCTCCATGGGCCTTGGCGACGTTGTTGATCAGCTCCTGGATGAGCACGGTCTTGCCCACGCCCGCGCCGCCGAACAGGCCGATCTTGCCGCCCTTGGCGTAGGGGGCGAGCAAGTCCACCACCTTGATGCCGGTGACCAGGATTTCGGCTTCCGTCGACTGATCCACATAGGAGGGCGCCGGCGCATGGATCGGCCGCTTCTCGGCAGTTTTAATGGGGCCGGCCTCGTCCACGGCCTCGCCCACCACGTTCATGATGCGCCCCAAAGTCTCGTCGCCCACGGGCACCGCGATCGGCTCGCCGGTGTCGACCACCTCCTGCCCGCGCACCAGCCCTTCGGTCGAGTCCATGGCGACAGTGCGGACGGTGTTCTCGCCCAAATGCTGAGCGACCTCGAGCACCAGCCGGTTGCCCTGATTGTCGGTCTCGAGCGCGTTCAAGATCTCGGGCAGATCGTCGCCGAACTGGACGTCGACCACCGCGCCCATGACCTGACGCACATGGCCCTTGGCGCCTTTGCCTTCGGCAACTGTCTTCTGTTGCTTCCGGGTCTCTGCGACGACGGGAGATTTCTTTGCCATTGTTACGTTCCTTCGTCTCTCGAATGACTAAAGCGCTTCGGCACCGGAGATAATCTCGATGAGCTCCTTGGTGATCATCGCTTGGCGGGTGCGGTTGTAGTTGAGCGTCAGCCGGTCGATCATGTCGCCGGCATTGCGGGTGGCGCTGTCCATGGCGCTCATGCGCGCGCCTTGCTCGGAGGCGGCGTTCTCAAGCAGCGCACGCAACACCTGGGTCGCGACGTTGAGCGGCAGCAACTCGGCCAGCAGCTCGCTCTCGTCTGGCTCATACTCATAGACCGCGCCGCCAAGCGCCGCGTTCGCCGAGGGCGTCCCGGTGGGGATCATGGCGGGGATGATCTGCTGCGCCGTCGGGATCTGGCTGATGACCGAGCGGTAGCGCGAGAAGTAGAGCGTCGCCACGTCGAAGCCGTCTGCGGCGAACATCGCTAAGACCTTCTCGGCAATAGCTTCGGCCTGCGTGAAGCCGAGCTGGCGCACGCCCCTGAGTTCGATCACCTCGACGATGCGCGCCGCGAATTGGCGCTTAAGCTGGTCTAGGCCCTTCTTGCCGACGCAGAGGAGCTTTACCTCCTTGCCTTCCCCAATCAGGCGCAGCACGTGCTCGCGGGCAAGTCGTACGATGGAGGAGTTGAAGGCGCCGCACAGCCCCCGCTCGGCAGTGCAGACCACGAGCAGATGAACGGCGTCGCGTCCCGTGCCCACCATCAGCGGCGGCCCGCCCTCGCGTCCGCCAAGCACGGTCGCTAAATTCGCGAGCACGGCCCCCATGCGCTCGGCATAGGGCCGGGCGGCCTCGGCGGCGCTCTGTGCGCGTCTGAGCTTGGCCGCCGCGACCATCTGCATGGCCTTGGTGATTTTCTGCGTCGCCTTCACGCTCGCGATGCGCGTGCGCAGGGCTTTCAGCGAGGCCATGGCTCAGCCCACCAGTATGATCATGCGAAGGCCTTCGTAAATTTGTCGACCGCCGCCTTCAGTCTGTCGCCGGTCTCCTTGGTGATCTCCTTGGCATCGCGGATCGACTTCAGAATGTCGGGATGCTCGGTGCGGACGTAGCGGAGCAACTCCGCCTCGAAGCGCGACACGTCCTTCACCGGCAGCGGATCGAGATAGCCGTTGACGCCGGCATAGATCACGACGACCTGCTCCTCCACCTGCATGGGGGAGAATTGCGGCTGCTTCAGCAGCTCGGTGAGGCGTGCGCCGCGGTTGAGCAGGCGTTGGGTGGTGGCGTCGAGGTCGGAGCCGAACTGGGCGAAGGCCGCCATCTCGCGATACTGGGCCAGCTCGCCCTTGATCTTGCCGGCCACCTGCTTCATCGCCTTCACTTGCGCGGCCGAGCCCACGCGGGAGACGGAGAGGCCCACGTTCACGGCAGGCCGGATGCCCTGATAGAAGAGGTCGGTCTCGAGGAAGATCTGCCCGTCGGTGATGGAGATGACGTTGGTGGGGATGTAGGCCGAAACGTCGTTGGCCTGGGTCTCGATCACGGGCAGCGCGGTCAAGGAGCCCGAGCCGTTGTCCTTGTTTAGCTTGGCCGCGCGCTCCAACAGCCGTGAATGCAGATAGAACACGTCGCCGGGATAGGCCTCGCGGCCGGGCGGGCGGCGGAGCAGCAGGGACATCTGGCGATAGGCCACAGCCTGCTTGGACAGATCGTCGTAGAAGATGACCGCCGCCATGCCGTTGTCGCGGAAGAATTCGCCCATGGCACAGCCCGAGAAGGGAGCCAGGTACTGCATCGGTGCCGGGTCGGACGCGGTGGCCGCGACGATGATGGAATAGGGGAGCGCACCTTTGTCCTCCAGCACCTTGACGAATTGCGCCACGGTGGAGAGCTTCTGGCCGATGGCGACATAGATGCAGTAGAGCTTGGTCTTCTCGTCGCCCGCCGCGTTGATCGCCTTCTGATTGAGGATGGTGTCGAGGATGATGGCGGTTTTGCCAGTCTGGCGGTCTCCGATGATCAGCTCGCGCTGGCCGCGGCCGATGGGGATCAGCGCGTCGATGGCCTTAAGCCCGGTCTGCATCGGCTCATGCACCGACTGGCGCGGGATGATGCCCGGAGCCTTCACGTCGACTCGGCGCATCTCATGGCTCTCGATCGGCCCCTTGCCGTCGATGGGGTTGCCCAGCGCATCGACGACGCGTCCCAAGAGTCCTTTGCCTACCGGCACCTCGACGATGGCGCCGGTGCGCTTGACGATGTCGCCTTCCTTGATGTGGCGGTCGGAGCCGAAGATGACGATGCCGACATTGTCGATCTCGAGATTGAGCGCCATGCCGCGCGTGCCGTCGGCGAACTCGACCATCTCGCCCGCCTGGACATTGTCGAGGCCATGGACGCGCGCGATGCCGTCGCCCACCGACAGCACCTGGCCGATCTCGGCGACTTCCGCCTCTTGGCCAAAATTCTTGATCTGCTCTTTGAGGATCGCGGAGATCTCAGCGGCGCGGATATCCATCAACCAACCTCTTTCATGGCGTGCTTGAGACTTGAGAGCTTGGTGCGGAGCGATGAGTTGATCATGCGGCTCCCCACTTTGACGATTAGGCCACCGAGCAGGCTTGCATCGACCTTCTGGTCGAGTTGCACGTCCTTGCCGAGTGCGGCAGCCAGCGCCTGCTTGAGCGCGCGCAGCTGGCCGTCTTCGAGCTTGGCGGCGGAGGTGACTTCAGCGGTCGCCTGGTCGCGATGGCGGGCGAGCGACAGGCGGAAAGCGCGCATCATGGCGGGGACGGCATAGAGGCGGCGGTTTCTGGCGGTGAGCTTGAGGAAATTGCCGGCAACCCCGCTGATCTTCAACGCCTTGAGCACGGCGTCGAGCGCGCGGGCCTGGTCCCCGGCGGAAACGACGGGGCTCTTCACCAGGCGCCGCAGATCAGGCGCCTCATCGAGCGCCGCGGCAAATGTGGCGAGGTCCTGCTCGACCGCGCCAAGCGCGTTCTCCTCGAGCGCGAGCTGGAACAGCGCCTTGGCGTAGCGGCCGGCCACGCCGGAAGGGGTTTGGTCCTCGCCTGCCACCGAAAGTAACGCCTTTCCTCCCGGACGGGCGCTTGTTGGAAGCGCGGCCTCGTCCTTGGACCCGCAAATTCTGGGATTGGAGCTTCCGCGTCAACAGCTAGCGAAAAACGCCGCTGACCGCCCCCGAAAGCCTTGCAGCGAGCCTGTAACATAAGGGGTGGGGTGGCGCAACAAGGGGGTCGCCGGCCCGACTACAGGAAGCTATAGGGATCAATGTCCACAGTGAGGCGGACATCGCCCCTGGGGCGGGGCGCCTGGTCCAGCCAGAGGCGCATATAGGCCTGCAGGTACGCTTCGCGCGTGGCCTTCACCAGCAGGCGAAAGCGGTGGCGGCCGCGGATCACCGAAAGCGGCGCCTCGGCCGGTCCCAGCACCTCGATCTTGGCCGCTTGCGGCGCTGTGCGCGCGACCTCCCGCGCATAGTCTTCCGCGGCTTCGCGGTTGCTTGACGTCACAAGCAGCGCGGCAAGGCGCCCAAAGGGGGGCATGGTCGCGGCTTTGCGCGCCTCGATCTCCCGGGCGAGGAAGGTGTCGCGGTCGCCAGAGACGAGCGCCTGGATCACCGGATGCTCGGGCATATAGGTCTGGATCAAGCCATGGCCCTTGACCACCTCGCGGCCCGCGCGCCCCGTTACCTGGTGCATTAGCTGGAAGGTGCGTTCCGCCGCCCGCGGGTCGGCGTGGGCAAGACCCAAATCCGCGTCGATGACGCCGACCAGAGCCAGCCCCGGGAAGTGATGGCCCTTGGCCACGAGCTGGGTGCCGACAATCACGTCCACCTCGCGCTCCTCGATCTCGCGCAACGTCTCGCGCAGATCGCTCATGCCGGGCGTGAGGTCGCTCGACAAGATGGCGCGGCGGGCGTGCGGGAAGCGCTCGGCGATCTCCTCGTCGATGCGCTCCACGCCTGGCCCGCACGGGACGAGGGAATGTTCCGCACCGCAATGGGGACAGGTCTCGGGCAGCGGCACGAAGGTCCCGCAATGATGGCATTCGAGCCGGCGGCGGAAGCGGTGCTCCACCAGCCAGGCGGAGCAGTTGGGACACTCGAATCTGAACCCACATTTGCGGCAGAGCGTCACCGGGGCATAGCCGCGCCGGTTCAGGAACAGGAGCGCCTGCTCGCCGCGCGCAAGCGTCTGCTCGACCGCCTCCACCAGCACGGGCGACAGCCACCGTCCGCGCTCGGGCGGGCTCACGCGCATGTCGATGGCGGCGATGTCGGGAAGGCCCGCGTTCATGTAGCGCTGCTTGAGCCGAACGTGGTGGTAGCGGCCGTGAGCGACGTTCACGAGGCTCTCGATGGACGGGGTAGCCGAGCTCAGCACCACCGGGATATGCCCTAGCGACCCACGCAAGACCGCCATGTCGCGCGCCTGATAGGCGACGCGGTCCTCCTGCTTGTAGCCGGGGTCGTGCTCCTCATCGACGACGATCAGTCCGAGATCAGGGAAAGGGAGGAAGAGGGCGGAGCGCGCGCCCACCACGAGCTTTGCTGTGCCCTCCGCTACCGCACGCCAGATGCGGCCGCGGGTCGGGCTTGAAAGGCCGGAATGCCACTCCGCGGGGCGCGCGCCGAAGCGCTCCTCGCAGCGAGCTAGAAACTGGCTGGTGAGTGCGATCTCGGGCATGAGCACCAGCGCCTGGTGGTCCTTGGCCAAGGTCTCCGCGATGGCCTCGAAATAGACCTCGGTCTTGCCCGAGCCGGTGACACCGTCGAGCAGGGTCACGGCGAAGCCGCCGCTGGTATGGGCGAGGAGGTCCTTTACCGCATCGGCCTGCTCAGGGGTCAGCCGCGCGCGCTCGCGCGAGAGGTCGAGCGGCGCGGTCCAGGTGTGAGGGAGCGGCTCGGTGATGAGCGTGCCGGCGTCCACCAGGCCATCGATCACGCCGGGGCTGACGCCCGCCACCTCGGCAAGGCTCGACTTCACCCAGATGAGGCCGTTGATCGCGGCCTCGATTACGCGGACGCGCGCCGGCGTCATGCGGGGCGGGGGTGCTGCGGCCAGGCGCACGCCATAGCGCGGGGCGGGGGGCGCAAAGGCGGTCCCGGCGCTCATCATCATGCGCAGCACCATCCCGGGGGGAGCCAGAGTGTAGTTCGCGACCCAGGCGGCGAAGTCGAGGGAGACGCGCGGCAGCGGCGGCACGTCGTCGATCACTTCGACGATGGCGCGGAGCTTCTTTCGGTCGATCGACGGTGCGGCCCCATCGCCTCGCGGCCAGACCACGCCTAGTCGTTCCACGGGGCCGAGCGGCACCACGACGAACTGGCCGGGTTCGACGTTCATTCCTTTCGGCACGAGATAGTCGTAAGGCGCGGGCAGCGCGAGCGGCAGCAGGACCGGTACCGTCATCGGGCCTTGCGCCGATTTGGTCTCCGACATGGTCTTGGACTTAGCCAGGGCTGAAGCTCACGGGTTAAGGGACGGGAAGGAATCCTCTCCCATATAGTAGCGCTCGCTCAGTTGAGTCGCTCGCGACGAGTCGCTCGCGGGTCGACGGGGGATCGCAAGCGTGGCACGAGAGGTTAAAACGCCTGGATTTATGGGGACGCCTTACGTCCGCGAGGCGGTCCAGGACTGGCTCGACTACATCACAGTCGAGCGCCAGCTTGCGAGCAATACGGCCGAGGCCTACGCCCGCGACATCAGCCAATTCCTTGCCTTCCTCGCGGGGCACTTCAATCGCTTGCCGGACATGTCGCAGCTGCTCGCTCTGTCTGCGCGGGATGTGCGTGCGTTCCTCGCGGCGCGGCGCGGTGCGGACGTCGGCAGCCGCAGCCTTGCCCGTA
Organism: uncultured Alphaproteobacteria bacterium; assembly: GCA_963741155.1. GTDB lineage: Bacteria > Pseudomonadota > Alphaproteobacteria > Rhizobiales > Methyloligellaceae > Methyloceanibacter. Next base: position 28,923 of record CAVUHA010000007.1, read on the forward strand.
CCCTGTCGGCGTTGCGCATGTTTTACCGCTTCTTGGAGCGGCGGGGTTTCGGCAAGAACGACGCGATACGCGCGGTGGCCCTGCCCAAGCTGCCTCACTCGGTGCCGAAGCCGCTCACCGCGTCCAAGGCGACGGCGCTTGTGGGCGGCGCCGAGGTCACGGGCGCGGGCGCGCCTGAGTGGATCGCGGCGCGCGACACGGCAGTGCTCACGCTGCTCTACGGCTCGGGCTTGCGCATCGCGGAAGCTCTCGGTCTCACCCGCAAGGAGGCACCGATCAAGGGCCGCGACATGCTGCGGGTGCACGGCAAGGGCGACAAGACGCGGGTGGTGCCGGTGTTGCCGGTGGCGCGGGAGGCGGTGGAGCGCTACTTGGCGCTCTGCCCGGTCAAGCTCCAGCCCGACGATCCCCTCTTCATCGGCGCGCGGGGGAAGCAGCTCAGTCCACGCATCATCCAGCTTCTGATCGCCAGGGCCCGTGGCGCCTTGGGGTTGCCCGAGACGGCGACGCCGCACGCGCTCCGGCACTCCTTTGCCACGCATCTGCTCGGCGCCGGCGTCGACCTGCGGGCGATCCAGGAGCTGCTGGGGCATGCGAGCCTCTCGACCACGCAAGGCTATACGGAGGTCGATCGCGCCCATCTCCTCAAGATCTACGAGCAGGCCCACCCAAGGGCGTGAGGCCTGGCGCCTTCAGCGCGCTTGATCCTCGTCAAGGCCTTGATTCCTCTTGATTCCTAATGTCTGCCCCTCTTACCAGTAATCTTCGTGGGCCATTGTGGTACTGACTGGTCAGTCACTATATTGGGAAGGCAACAACCGGAGTCCACGTCATGGCCGGGCAGAGATCACTTGCCTCAGGGGCAAGATTACGCAGGAGCCGCAAGGAGAGGCACTCCCGGCCGCGGGAGATCGTGGATGCGGCCTTCCAGGAGTTCGCGGCCAAGGGCTTTGCCGGCACGCGGCTCGAGGACGTGGCGGCGCGGGCGCGCGTCAGCAAGGGCCTGCCCTATCTCTACTTCAAGACCAAAGAAGAGCTATTCAAGGCCGTGGTGAAAAGCATCGTCACCCCTGCCTTCGACGCCATGCGCACCGAGATCGAGACCACGACGCTGTCGACTGAAGCGTTCCTCAAGGGTCCGTTCCTCGCCTTCATCCAAAACATCGTCGGCTCGCGGCGCGCGACGATCGTGCGGCTCCTGATCGCCGAGGGGCCAAAGCATCCCGAGCTCACCGCCTTCTACTATGAGCACATTCTCTCGCGCGGGATGGCCACTTTGCGGGCGCTGATCGACCGCGGTGTCGAGCGGGGCGAGTTCCGCGCCACCCCTTTACGCGACTTTCCGCAGCTCCTGATCGCGCCGGTGCTGACGGCAATTCTCTGGCGCGCCCTGTTCGAGCGGCACCATCATCTCGATACCGATAGACTGCTTGAAACGCACATCTCCCTCCTGCTCGATGCGATCCGAGTGCCCGCGACCGGAGGCACGTGATGCAGTTGGTGCGTAGAGTTTTTTCCGCCGCATTGCTGATTGCCGCGACCGTCGCGTTTGTCGGCTGCGGCGATCAGAAGGCAAACGAGTTCCCCGGCTATATGGAGGCAGACCTCGTGCTTGTCGGCTCCGAGCAGGGCGGCCGCGTCGCCACGCTTGCCGTCGAGGAAGGGGAGGCCGTCGAGAAAGGCACGTCCCTCTTCAACTTGGAAAGCGAGGCGCAGGAGGCCGAGGTGGCGGCGGCGCGCGCGCGGGTGGCCGAGGCCGAAGCGCGGCTCGCCGACGTCAAGGCCGAATTGCAGCGACCCGGCGAGATCGAGGTGCTCGAGGCGTCGCTTGCCCAAGCCAGGGCGATGCAGCAGCAGGCCGCCACGAATCTGGAACGCTCACAAAAGCTGTTCGACAAACATTGGGTCTCCCAAGCGCAACTCGACGACGCGGTCGCTCAGCATGATCGCACCGAAGCCGCAATGACCGAGGCCGAGCGGCGCATCACCGCCGCCAAGCTTCCCGGACGAACGGACATGATCGATGCGGCTGCTGCTAATACCGAGGCGGCGCGTCATGCGCTCAGCGAGGCCGAGACCAATCTCGGCAAGCGCTCGGTGGCAGCGCCGGCAGGCGGCACGGTGGAGGAGGTCTATTTCCGGCCGGGCGAAGTGGTGAATGCTGGCCAGGCGGTGCTGGCGCTCCTGCCCCCCGCTAATCTCAAGGTGCGGTTTTTCGTGCCTGAACCGGTGCGCGCGGCCTTGCAGCTCGGGGAGGCCGTGCACGTGGCTTGCGACGGCTGCGCACCGGACTTGCAGGCGAAAATCAGCTTCATCGCCCGCGACGCCGAATTCACCCCGCCCGTCATCTTCTCCCAAGAGCGGCGCGAGAAGCTCGTATTCCTCATCGAGGCACGGCCGGAAGGCGACGCGGTAAAGCTGACCGCGGGCCAGCCGGTGACAGTGACGCTCGCGCCGGCCAGCCGGGTGGCGCGGCAATGAAGGAGATCGCCATCGAGGTCGAGGGGCTGACCAAGTCCTTCGATGGTCATGTCGTCGTGCACGATCTCACCATGCAAGTGCCGAAGGGCGAGATCTACGGCTTTCTCGGCCCCAACGGCAGCGGCAAAACCACGACCATCCGCATGTTGTGCGGCCTGCTCACGCCCGATTCAGGCCACGGCACGTGCCTGGGCTATGACATCCTCACCCAGTCCGACTCTATCAAGCGCAATGTCGGCTATATGACGCAGCGCTTCAGCCTCTATGAAGATCTATCGATCCGTGAAAATCTCGAATTCGTTGCACGCGTTTATGGCGTGCCGGACCCGCGCGGGGCCACGAGCGCGGCGATCGAACGGCTGGGGCTCGCCCGGCGTGCCGACCAGCTCGCGGGCCAGCTCTCGGGCGGCTGGAAGCAGCGGCTTGCGCTCGGCGCCTGCATCCTGCCTTCGCCGGAGCTCCTGCTGCTCGACGAGCCTACCGCGGGCGTCGATCCCAAAGCACGGCGGGAATTCTGGGAGGAGATCCACGCGCTCGCCGCCGAGGGAATCACCGTGCTCGTTTCGACCCATTACATGGACGAGGCCGAGCGCTGTCATGAGATTGCTTATATTGCCGATGGCAATCTACTGGCGCGCGGCACGGCCGAGGAGGTGGTGGCAAAATCGCGCTTGAGCACTTGGGTGGTGAGCGGGCCCAATATGCAGGCGCTCGCCGAGCGGTTGCATGCCTTGCCTGGCGTCGACATGGTGGCGCCGTTCGGCACGGAGCTGCATGTCAGCGGCAAGGACCATAAGGCGCTCGATCGAACCGTAAGCAAGCTCAAGACGTCGGACGGTCAATACCGCTGGAAGAGGGGCGAACCCAGCCTCGAGGACGTCTTCATCCTCCTCATGAATGGGACGAAAGGACAGCCGTCATGACGGCGCTTGCCCAAGCGACACCCGTGCCGCGCCGCGACCCGGGCTTCTTCCGCCGCCTATGGGCGATGGTGGTGAAGGAGTTCGTGCAGATGCGGCGCGACCGCGTAACCTTCGCCACCATGATCATGGTCCCGGTCATGCAACTCGTGCTGTTCGGCTACGCCATCAACACCGACCCGAAACATTTGCCGACGGTGGTCCTCGTCCGCGACGAGGGGCCGCTGACCCGCGCCGTGCTCGCCGCGCTCAAGAATACGGATTATTTCGATCTCCGCTGGGAAGTGCATGGTGCGGCCGAGCTCGACAAATTGGTCAGGTCGGGCGAGGCCCAGTTCGCCGTCGAGATTCCGGCAAGCTTCGAGCGCGATGTGCGGCGCGGTGACCACCCTTCTGTGCTCATCATCGCCGACGCCACCGATCCCGTGGCGACGGGAACCGCCATTTCTGCTGGCCAAGGCGTCATCGATTCGGCCTTGCGGCGAGAGCTGCGCGGCCCCGATGCGCCCGTCGCAGCGGCGCCCGCGCCTTTCGAGATCACGCTGCAACGCCGCTATAACCCCGAAGGCATCACCCAGCTCAACATCGTGCCGGGTCTGCTCGGCGTCGTGCTGACCATGACCATGATGATGTACACCGCGCTCGCCGTGACGCGGGAGATCGAGCGCGGCACGATGGAAAATCTGCTATCCATGCCGATCAAGCCGGTGGAGATCATGATCGGCAAGATCGTGCCTTTCGTGTTCGTGGGCTTCGTGCAGATGACCATCATCCTGACCGCGGCGCATTATCTCTTCGATGTGCCGATCATGGGAAGCGTCGCGCTCCTCATCACGCTCTCGACCCTGTTTGCTGCCTCCAACCTTGCTGTCGGCTACACCTTCTCGACCATCGCGCGGAATCAGCTCCAGGCGGTGCAGATGACGTTCTTCTTCTTTCTGCCGAACTTCCTGCTTTCGGGCTACGCCTTCCCCTTCCGCGGCATGCCGGGTTGGGCGCAGGCGATCGGCGAGGCGCTGCCGCTCACCCATTTCATCCGCATCGTCCGCGGTATCATGCTCAAGGGCAACGGCTTCGCCGACATGCAGATCGACGTGGTGGCGCTCCTGCTGTTCATGATCGTCGCCATGGGGCTCGCGCTGCTGCGCTTCCGCCGCACACTGGACTAAGGCGCCCCCACGATTTGCCTGTTGGAAACGCGTGCGGGGCCGCGACAAGCTCAAACATGACGGGGAAATTAGGCTAGAAGAACGGATCGGGGGCTCGCGATGTTCCTCAAGGTCTGGCGCTTTATTGCCGTCGTGCTGGCGGCCCTCACCCTCGGGCTTGGCTTCTGCCATCTCATGCAGCTGCCGGCGCGCATGGCGTGGGACCAATATCTGTGGGTGGACTCCACCGTGCAGGGTGGTCTCTACGCCTGGTTCGGCAGCGTGGAGGCGATGATCGACGTCGCCGCCGTGCTCGTGCTCGCGCTGCTCGCCTATTTCGTGAAGGAGCACGGCCGGCCCGGATATTGTCTGGCGCTGCTCGCCGCGCTCCTGTTCGCGCTTGCGCTCGTGTTGTGGTGGGTCGTCGTCTACCCGGTCAATGTCGAGCTCGCAACGTGGGTGAACGGACCGGTGCCGGACGATTGGACCAGGTGGCGGGCGCGCTGGGAGTGGAGCCACGCGGCAATCGCGCTCATCGAGTTTTGCGGTTTTGGTGCGCTGGTCTGGTCGGTGCTAAAAGACGGCCCGCTTCAGGTGCCGGGGTTGGAAACAAAGGCGCCGCAATGCCCGCGACCTCGCCGCGCATCTAAGCCGAAGCGGCGCGTGCCCAGACGCGGCTAGGCCAGCTCACATGTGAATGGCGCGCTTGTCGGCGGCCAGCGCCGCTTCCTTCACCGCCTCGTTCAGCGTCGGATGTGCGTGACAGGTGCGCGCCAAGTCCTCGGCCGAGCCGCCGAACTCCATCAGCACCGCAGCCTCGGCGATCATGGTGCCGGCATCGGCGCCGAGGATATGCACGCCGAGCACGCGGTCGGTGGTCTCCTCGGCAAGAATTTTTACGAAGCCTTCTGTGGTGCGGTTCACCCTGGCGCGACCATTGGCGGTAAAGGGGAACTTGCCGACCTTGTAAGCGATACCCGCCGCCTTCAGCTCCTCCTCGGTCTTGCCGACAGAGGCCACCTCCGGCGCCGTATAGATCACGCTCGGGATCACGTTGTAATTTACGTGGCCGGCTTGGCCGGCCAAGATTTCGGCCACCGCCACGCCTTCTTCCTCCGCCTTGTGCGCCAGCATCGGACCGGCGATCACGTCACCGATCGCGTAGAGACCGGCCAGGCTCGTCGCGTAATAGGGATCGACGAGGATGCGGCCCCGATTGTCAGTCTTCACGCCAAGCTCGGCTAGGCCGAGCCCTTGGGTGTTGGGCACGCGGCCCACGGCCAGGAGCACAACGTCGCACTCCATGGCTTCGGCCGTGCCGTCGCTGGCCGGCTCCAGCGTGATCTTGCAGTCCTTGCCCTTGGTCTCGACGCCCGCTACCTTGGTCCCGAGCTTGAAGGCGATGCCTTGCTTCTCGAGGATGCGCTGGAACTGCTTGGCCACCTCGCCGTCGAGGCCTGGGGCGATGCGGTCGAGCATCTCCACCACGGTCACCTCGGCGCCAAGGCGTTGCCACACGGAGCCGAGCTCGAGCCCGATATAGCCCGCGCCGATAACAGCCAAGCGCTTCGGTACCTGCGCCAGCGAGAGCGCGCCGGTGGAGGAGACGATCTTCTTCTCGTCGATGGCGATGCCTGGAATGGCAGCGACCTCCGAGCCCGTGGCGATGACGATGCTGTGTGCGTCGAGGGTCTGCTTCTTGCCGTTCGCGTCCGTCACCTCGACCTTGCCTTGCGCCACGATGCGGCCTTGGCCGTGGAAGCTGTCGATCTTGTTCTTCTTCAGGAGGAAGGCGACGCCGTCGACATTGCCCTTCACCCCTTGATCTTTGAAGGCCTGCATGGCGGCAAGATCGAGGGTGGGCTTCACTTTGATGCCCATGGATGCAAATCCGTCAGCAGCTTCGGTATAGCGCTCGCTCGCATGGAGCAGCGCCTTGGACGGGATGCAGCCCACATTGAGGCAGGTGCCTCCAGGGGTGGCGCGCTTCTCCACCACGGCGACCTTCATCCCAAGCTGCGCCGCGCGGATGGCGGCCACGTAGCCGCCAGGGCCGGTGCCGATTACGATCAGGTCATGGTGGAACATGCCAGGCTCACAGATCCAGCACCAGGCGCTTGGGGTCCTCGATGGCCTTCTTGATCTCGACGAGGAAGGTCACCGCGTCCTTGCCGTCGACGAGGCGGTGGTCATAGGAGAGCGCGAGATACATCATGGGCCGTGCCACGATCTGGCCGTCGCGCACCACTGCGCGCTCCTCGGTCCGGTGCATGCCGAGAATGCCCGACTGCGGCGCGTTCAGGATCGGCGTGGAGAGCAGCGATCCGTAGGTGCCGCCGTTGGAGATGGTGAAGGTGCCACCTTGCAGCTCACCCAGTCCGAGCTTGCCTTCGCGCGCGCGGGCGCCGAAATCGGCGATGACTGTCTCGATCTCGGCGAGGCTCATGCGATCGGCGTCGCGTAACACCGGCACCACGAGGCCGCGCTCGGTGCCGACCGCCACGCCGATATGGTAGTAGTTCTTGTAGATGATGTCGGTGCCGTCGATCTCGGCATTGACCTCCGGCACCTCTTTCAGGGCAAGCACCGCCGCCTTGACGAAGAAGCCCATCAGGCCGAGCTTCACGCCGTGTTTTTTCTCGAAGGCCTCACGGTATTCGCGCCTGAGCTCCAGCACCGCGCTCATATCCACATCATTGAACGTGGTGAGCATGGCGGCCACGTCCTGCGCTTCCTTCAAACGTTTGGCGATGGTCTGGCGCAGCCGCGTCATGCGCACGCGCTCCTCGCGTGCTGCGTCGGCGGCGGGCAGCGCGGGGCGCGGTCCTGCTGGCGGTTTGGGCGTTCGCTCGCGCGCGAGCAGTGCCTCAGCGGCACGGCCAGCGTCGCCCGCGGCTGAGGGCGCCGGTGTCTTCGCCACAATGTCCTGCTTGAGCACCTGCCCACGCCGGCCGGAGCCGGCTACGTCCTTGGCGGCAAGTCCGCTCTCGGCCAACAGCTTGCGCGCGGCGGGCGAGGAGGGCATCTCCTCCTCGCTCACTTCCTCGCGTGGGGAGGGCTCGCGCTCGAGCTTCGGCTTGGTGGCAGAAGCGGCCGCCACCTCCTTGATGGGCGCGGCTGCGGATTTCGTCTCGCCACGGGTCTTGGCGGGAGGTTGTTTGCCGTCGGCGTCGCGGATAGCGCCGAGCACTGCACCCACAGCCACGGTGTCGCCGGCCTTGACCGCGATCTCGGCGAGCACGCCGGACGCAGGCGCCGGAACCTCGACGGTCACCTTGTCGGTCTCAAGCTCGACCAGAGGCTCGTCGGCGGTCACGGAATCGCCCGCCTGCTTGAACCATTGGCCTACCGTCGCCTCGGCCACGGATTCACCAAGGGTCGGCACGCGGATCTCTGTGGCCATGGCTCCCGGTTCCTATTTTGCCCGTCAGCGCGGGTCCTGCTGCACGACCCAGCCATTCCCATCGGGGTCGGCAACAGTGAAATAGCGCCCCCAGGGTGCGGTGGAAATCTCCGACGGCGAGGCGCCCTTGCCGATCAGCTCGGCATGACAGGTCCCGATATCGTCAGTCTTGATGACAGTGCCGCGCAGCGATCCGGCCGGCATGGTCTCGAACCAGGTTACCAGCGTGATCGAGGTGTCGTCCCCGGGTAATGCAAGCTGTACCCAATGACGTCCCCGCTCGATGGGAGATTCGCGCAACAGAGAAAAGCCCACGACTTCGACGTAGAAGTCTCTCGCGCGCGCTTGTTCGGACACCGGCACCGAGGCGATTGAAAGGTGCTTGCGCATGGGCCTAGCTCAGCGCCTCGTCGATCAATGTCTTAAGCTGGTGCAGGTGCTTGCTCACAAGTCCGGTCGCGGTCGCGGCGGACGAGGCCCGCGAGGCGCAAGCCGGGCGCTTGTGCTTGGCATCGATATGATCGAGCACCCAGGCGAGGTTCGGCTCGATGAAGCTCCAGGCGCCCATGTTCTTCGGCTCCTCCTGGCACCAGACCATCTCGGCGTCGCGAAAGCGGGAGAGCTCCTGGATCAGCGCGCGAGCGGGGAAGGGATAAAGCTGCTCCAGACGCAGCAGATACACGTCGTCGATGCCCCGCTTCTCGCGCTCCTCGTAGAGGTCATAATAGACCTTGCCAGAGCAGAGTACCACGCGGCGGATCTTGTCGTCCGGCACGAGCTTGATGGGCTGATCAGGCTGGAATTGCGCGTCGTCCCAAAGCAGCCGATGGAAACTCGATTCCGGTCCGAACTCGGCCAGCGTGGAGACCGCACGCTTGTGTCTGAGCAGCGATTTCGGCGTCATCAACACGAGCGGCTTGCGGAATTGGCGGTGCAGCTGGCGCCGGAGCACATGGAAATAGTTGGCGGGCGTCGTGCAGTTGGCGATCTGCCAATTGTCCTCGGCACAGAGCTGGAGGAAACGCTCCAGCCGAGCGGATGAGTGCTCGGGTCCCTGGCCTTCGTAGCCATGGGGGAGCAGTAGCACGAGGCCCGACATGCGCAGCCATTTGCGCTCGCCGGAGGAGATGAACTGGTCGATGATCACCTGCGCGCCGTTGGCGAAATCGCCGAACTGCGCTTCCCATAGCGTCAGCGCATTGGGCTCGGCGAGGCTGTAGCCATATTCGAAGCCGAGCACGGCCTCCTCCGACAACATGGAGTTGATGACCTCGAACTCGGCCTGCTCCTTGGCGATGTGCTTCAGCGGCGTGTACTTCTTCTCGTTCACTTGGTCCATGAGCACGCTGTGACGCTGGGAGAAGGTGCCACGCTCGGAATCTTGGCCCGAGAGCCGGATGCGGTAGCCCTCGACGAGCAGCGTGCCGAAGGCGAGTGCCTCGGCGGTCGCCCAGTCGATGCCCCGACCCTCCTCGATCATCTTGCGGCGTCCGGCGATGATGCGCGCCACGGTCTTATGCGGTGTGAAGCTCTTCGGGATATAGGTGATCTTGCGGCCGACCTCGCCAAGCAACTCGAGATCGACGCCGGTCAGCCCGCGTCTTGCCCCCTCCTCGGCATGTCCGATGCCGGACCATTTGCCGTCGAGCCAGTCGGCGCGGTTCGGGCGGTAGCTCTCGGCCGCAGCAAAGTCGGTTTCCAGCCGCGCGCGGAAATCGGCCTGTATGCGCTCGACGTCGGCGCTGGAGAGCAGGCCCTCGGCGATCAGCTGCCCGGCGTAGACCTCGGACACGCGGGGATGCTCGCGGATACGGGCATACATCAAGGGCTGGGTGAAGGCCGGCTCATCGGCCTCATTATGGCCGTGGCGCCGGTAGCAGAACATGTCGATGACCACGGGCTTGCCGAAGCGCTGTCGGAAGTCGACGGCGATCTTGGTCACATGCACCACGGCTTCGGGATCGTCGCCGTTCACGTGGAAGATCGGTGCATCGATCATCTTGGCGACGTCGGAAGGGTAAGGTGAGGAGCGGGCGAAACGCGGCGCCGTGGTGAAGCCGATCTGATTGTTGACGATGAAGTGCAGCGAGCCGCCGGTGCGGTGGCCGCGCAGGCCCGAGAGGCCGAAGCATTCGGCCACTACGCCCTGGCCGGCGAAGGCAGCGTCGCCGTGCATGAGAAGCGGCAACACCTGTTTGCGCTCCTTGTCGTGGCGCTGGTCCTGCTTGGCGCGCACCTTGCCCAGCACGACGGGGTCGACGCTCTCCAAATGCGAGGGGTTGGCGGTGAGCGACAGATGCACGCGGTTAGAGTCAAACTCGCGGTCGGAGGAGGCACCCAAATGATACTTCACGTCGCCCGAGCCCTCGACGTCGTCGGGATTGGCGCTACCGCCGCGGAACTCGTTGAAGATGGCGCGGAAGGGTTTCTGCATGACGTTGGCGAGCACGTTCAAGCGACCGCGATGCGGCATGCCGATGACGATCTCGCCGATGCCGAGCTGGCCGCCGCGCTTGATCACCTGCTCTAAGGCCGGGGACAACGATTCACCACCGTCCAGCCCGAAGCGCTTGGTGCCGGTATATTTGACGTCGAGGAAGCGCTCGAAGGTCTCGGCCTCGATGAGCTTGTTGAGGATGGCCTTCTTGCCTTGGGGCGTGAAGCGAACCTCCTTGTCCTCGATGCGCTCCTGGAGCCAGCCCCGTTGCTCGGGGTCGGAGATGTGCATGTATTCGGCGCCGATATGGTGGCAGTAGGTGCGCCGCAGGATATCGAGGATTTGGCGCAGCGTTGCGAACTCAAGTCCGAGCGCGCCACCGATGAAGATGGGGCGGTCATAGTCGGCCTTGGTGAAGCCATAGGTCTTGGGCTTGAGCTCCGGATGCTCGCGCCGCGTCGTAAGCTCCAGCGGGTCGAGCTTGGCGACGAGGTGGCCGCGAGTACGATAGGCGCGGATCAGCATGCGTGCGCCAAGCGAGTCGCGCGCGGCGGCAAGCGCCTGCTGCTCGGTGACGGAGTCCGCGGTGCCGGGTGCGAGCAAGCGGGCTACCGATCCGCTCGATGGCTTCCATGACGGACCGCGCGCGTCGGCGAGCACGTCGCTATTGGCGTCCTTGAGGCTTGCGAAGAACGCCTGCCATTCGGGGTCGACCGAATTCGGGTCCCGCTCGAAGCGTGCGTAGAGCTCGGTGAGATAGGTGGCGTTGGCGCCCTGCAAGAACGACGTGCGGGCAAACACGTCGTTCAGCTCGTGCCTTGTCATGGGATCAACCTTGCCGATGTTGCTGCCACCGGCCTGCCGGGCAAAAGCGGCGAGCGTTGGGCGTTCCGCCTCAGCCTCTATGTAAGACGCGGGCGAGTGTCGTTCCAAGGGTGGCCGGCGATTCCGCCATGACGATTCCAGCGGCACGCATTGCCTCAATTTTGTGCTGTGCGTCGCCTTTGCCGCCGGAGATCACCGCGCCGGCATGGCCCATGCGGCGCCCGGGCGGCGCCGTGACGCCCGCGATGAAGCCCACGACCGGCTTTTTGGTCTTCGCGCCGGCAATGAAGGCCGCCCCGTCCTCCTCGGCGCTGCCGCCGATCTCGCCGATCATGATGATGGAGTGGGTGTCCCTGTCGGCGAGGAAAAGCTCCAGGCAATCGACGAAATTCGTGCCGTTGACCGGATCGCCGCCGATGCCGATGCAGGTGGACTGGCCGAGGCCCGCGGCGGTCGTCTGGGCCACGGCCTCATAGGTGAGCGTGCCCGATCGGGAGACGATGCCGACGGAGCCGGGCTTGTGGATGTGCCCCGGCATGATGCCGATCTTGCACTGGTCGGGCGTGATGACGCCGGGACAATTCGGACCGACGAGGCGGGTGTTCGATCCGTCGAGCGCGCGCTTCACCTTCACCATGTCGAGCACCGGCACGCCTTCAGTGATGCAGACCACGAGCGGCACCTCGGCATCGATCGCCTCAAGGATCGCGTCGGCGGCGAAGGGCGGCGGCACATAGACCACGCTCGCATCGGCGCCGGTCACGACCACTGCCTCGGCCACGGTATCGAACACCGGGAGGCCGATATGGGTGGTGCCGCCTTTGCCGGGCGTGACGCCACCCACCATCTTGGTGCCATAGGCGATGGCCTGCTCGGAATGGAACGTGCCTTGCGCGCCGGTGAAGCCCTGGCAGATGACGCGGGTGTTGCGATCGATGAGGACGGCCATCAGCGGGCGCCCTTGACCGCGGCCACGATTTTCGCGGCCGCGTCGGCGAGGTCGTCGGCCGGGGTGATGGCGAGGCCCAACTCCGCGAGCAGCTGCTTGCCTTGGGCGACGTTGGTGCCCTCGAGCCGCACCACGAGCGGAACTTTGATGGCCATCTCGCGCGCGGCGCCGATGATCCCTTCGGCGATGATGTCGCAACGCATGATGCCGCCAAAGATGTTGACCAGCACGCCCTCAACATGGGGGTCGGAAAGGATGATTTTGAAGGCCTCCGTCACCCGCTCCTTGGTGGCGCCGCCGCCTACGTCGAGGAAGTTGGCGGGCTCCGCCCCATAGAGCTTGATGATGTCCATGGTGGCCATGGCGAGCCCGGCGCCGTTCACCATGCAGCCAATGGTGCCGTCGAGCTTCACATAGGACAGCCCGTGCTGGGAGGCTTCGACCTCAGCGGGGTCCTCCTCGTCGAGATCACGAAGGGCGGCGATGTCAGGATGGCGGAAGAGCGCGTTGTCGTCGAAGGCCATCTTGGCGTCGAGGCAGATGAGCTTGCTGTCTTTGGTCACCACCAGCGGATTGATCTCGATCAGGCTCGCATCTTTGTCGAGGAACAGCCGATAGAGCGCGTCAACCAGATTGGCGCAAAGCTTGGCCTGCTCGCCCTTGAGCGCGAGCGCGGACGCGATGATGCGGCCATGGAAAGGACTGAGCCCAGAGGCCGGGTCCACGCCGAGGGTGACGATCTTCTCTGGCGTCTCGGCCGCCACTTTCTCGATGTCGACGCCGCCTTCGGTGGAGGCGACGAAGGCGACGCGGCCCGCACCACGATCGACCAGTAGCGAGAGATAAAGCTCGCGCGCGATCGTCGTGTCCTCGACCACCATCACCCGGCGCACGATGCGGCCCTTGGGGCCCGTCTGCGGCGTGATGAGCGGCTCGCCGAGCATGCGGAGCGCTTCAGCATGCGTCGCCTCGATGCTCTTCACGAACTTGATGCCGCCGCCTTTGCCGCGGCCGCCCGCATGGATCTGCGCCTTAACCACGTAGGCGTCGCGGTTGAGCTCGCGCGCTAGGGCCGCCGCCTCTTCCGGGGACCGGGCGATGCGGCCTTCCGCCACGGGGGCGCCGTAGTCGCGCAGCAAGGCCTTGGCCTGATATTCGTGGATGTTCAAGGGAACCTACTCAGGAGATCGGTGGAGCGCCGGCGGGACTTGGGGTCAGGCGGTATTCGCAGCGAGGCCCGGGGCAATGCGCTGGCAGAGCTCCACCAGGGATTTGACGCTGGCCACCGAGTGCATGAACGCGTCTTGTTCGGCCGAGGTGAGTTCAAGCTCGATGACGCGCTCGACGCCTTTGGCGCTGATGACCACGGGTACGCCCGCATAGAGTCCCTTCACCCCATACTCGCCATTCAGATAGGCGGCGCAGGGCAGCACGCGCTTCTTATCCTTGAGATAGGACTCAGCCATGTCCAGCGCCGCCGCGGCTGGTGCATAATAGGCCGAGCCTGTCTTGAGCAGGCCGACGATCTCCGCTCCGCCGTCGCGCGTCCGCTGCACAATCTCCTCGAGACGCTTCTGGGTAATCCAGCGCAAGCGCACGAGGTCAGGCAGGGGAATGCCGGCGACCGTCGAATAGCGAATGAGCGGCACCATGGTGTCACCGTGGCCGCCCAGCACCATCGCAGTGATGTCCTCCGGCGAAACGTCGAACTCCTCGGACAGGAAATAACGGAACCGCGCGGCATCGAGAATGCCGGCCATGCCCACCACCTTGTTGCGGGGTAGGCCGCTTGTCTTCTGCAGCGCCCAGACCATAGCGTCGAGCGGATTGGTGACGCAGATGACGAAGGCTTCGGGCGCATATTTGCGCAAGCCCGCGCCCACTTGCTCCATGACCTTGAGGTTGATCTCGATCAGGTCGTCGCGGCTCATGCCGGGCTTGCGGGGCACGCCGGCCGTGACGATCACGACGTCGGCGTCTTTGATTTCCGCGTATTCATTGACGCCCTTGAAGGTCGGCTTGAAGCCTTCAATGGGAGCGGCTTGTGAGAGGTCAAGGGCTTTGCCCTGCGGGATGCCATCGACCACGTCGAACAGCACGACGTCGCCTAGCTCTCTGATGCCCGCAAGATGAGCGAGCGTGCCGCCGATCTGACCCGCGCCGATCAGCGCAATGCGGTTACGCGCCATGCCTTACCCCTCCAACTTCAGCCTGAATGTAGCGGGCCCTGTTCCTGGCCGGCCTCGTCCTCGCTTTTGGTTACTGGCAATCGCGTTTGCGTGCAAGGCGCTCAGGGTGTCTCCGAAGATTCCAGCGCGCTCCCGGCGTGCCGCGGCCGCTGCTCCAAATAGTCCCGCGAGCGCATCTCCACAGGCCGTGACGCCGTCCGTGCGAAGGTCTATGCGCCGTCGCCTTCGGCGTAAAGCATCTGCGGCTCGGCCGCGGCCGAGGCGATTAGCCCGACCCCATTGTCGTAAGGGACATCGATGAGGGTGATCAGGCGTCGCGCGGCGTTGCGCTGTTCGGGGCCCAACACCGGGATCTCGTCGATGATCAGGGTATGATAGGTGTGGGCGATGCGGTGGTAATCCAGCGGCCGGAGCGGCGCCTCACAGAGCTCGGCGAAGTTGAAGCGTGCCACGCCGAACGCGGCCTCCGGCACGGTGAGCGTCCGGCCCTTGACGAGAAGAGTGGCAAGCTCGCCCCAATCGTGGTCGGTGAGCGTGCGAAAGCTCTGGTCCATGACGGCGCGGGCGGGTGCGCCGAGCTGCGTAACGTATAGCTCACTCCCTTGCAGCTTCTCGAGTCGGTAGTCGTGGAGGGCCTTGAGCTCGTGCACGTCCATGCGTTCGTCGATGAGGTGGATGAACGGGGTGAACAGGGGGTGGTTCAGGCCATGGCGGTACAGCTCGCGCGGTGCCGTATTCGAGGTGGCTACCAGCACGACGCTGCGGGCGAAGAGCTGCTGGAACAGCCGGCCCACGATCATGGCGTCGGCGATGTCGGTCACCTCAAGCTCGTCGATACAGATGAGCGGCGCGTCCTTGGCGATCTCGCCGGCCGCGCTTCTGAGCGGATCGCCGGAGGCCTCCTTACGGGCGCGGTCAATGGCCTCATGGGCCTCTATCATGAACTCCTGGAAGTGGACGCGGTGTTTCTGTTTGAGGGGGACGCTATCGAAGAACAGGTCCATCAGCATGGTCTTGCCCCGGCCGACGGGACCAAAGAGATAGCCCCTCCTGCGCGGTCCGATGCTTGCGGGTGACGTGCGCGAGCATGCCGGCCCGCCGCGGCTGGCTAAACTGGGCGAGCCGGTTGGCCAGAGCCCCAAGCTTCTCGGCGGCGAGCGCCTGGGCCGGGTCGGGCGCGAGCTCGCCCCGCAAGACCATGGCGCGATAGCCTTGGAGGAGAGCGTCGTCCATGAGCTTCTGCGATGTTCATGGGCAGCCTTGCCGTCGCCGTCGCGGGTGTCTGGTGGATTGCCTCCCCCTGCGTCATGCCAAAAATGCACTGTGGACAGTTGCGTTTGCGGCGGGGCGCCAATCGGATAAGGTCATCCTTCCAGACGGGCGCGAAAGGAACAGCGCGAATGGCGATAGCGCGACCGGCGAAGAAGCGTCCCGGCGCCCAGAAAGCGATCAAGCCGCGACCGTCCGTGCTGGAAGAAAACGAGGGCGTCGAGATCGAGACGGTCCCGCTCGTGGTTTGGGTGGCGCGGTTCAGCGTCTATTTCCTCGCCCAGGGAGCCATCATGCTGCTCGCCTATGCCATCAAAGGCTTTGACACCGATCCCCTCAGCTTCCCCGTGGGCTTCCGCATCGATCCCACCCATGCCGTGATTCGGTTGGTCGTTGGCCTTGTCGGTACCTATGTCGGCTTCTTCCGGCCGCGCTATGCCACCGCCTTCATTCTGGTTTTTGCCGCGCTCTATACGGTGCTGACCGCTTTCACCCCCTATCATCTCGGCATGCAGTACGGGCTGCACATCAAGCTGCTGCCCTGGCTCGTGCTCGCCGTCGTTTGGGCCATCGGGCTTTATGGCCTGTGGCGGGACCGTCGCGCCGCCTAGCGCTGGTTGATGGTGGTCAGCGGCGCGTCTTTCGGCTTTACGCGCACGACAAACACCTGCATCGGCTCGGTCGTGCTCAAATTCATGCCGCGATGCACGACGTTCGGCGGTACATAGACCGCCTCTCCCGCCTTCAGCTCCCGCTTCGGCTCGCCCTCGATCTCCAGCGTCAGCGTGCCGGAGATGGCGTAGTCGAACTCGTGCGCGTCGGGGTGGACGTGCCACGGCACCGAGGCTCCCGGCGGGAAGGTATAAACCTGCATGTTCACCTCTTTGCCCGGCTCGCCTTGGAGCACCTGTTGCAGAAGCTCCTTTGCCGTGACTTCGCTCTGTGGCGCGGGCGCGCCCGCCGGCTCGCGCGCGAGCAGGGCACCGGCGCCAAGGCCGCAGGCGAGTACCGCGCCCAAGAGAAGGACGCGTCTCATGGCTTCACCGCTTCGCGCTTGGCGGTCATGTCGCGGTCTCCTTTGTTTGTCTCAGTCCGTCGATGCATAGCGCATCCGGCTCACCCCTTGATAGCGGGGAACAATTTGACGTTGGAAATGCGGTCAGGGGGGTGATGGGATTTTGGCCGGAAACGGGCTACACTTGTGGCTGTATGGCTCGGCATAGCGCCTTCCGCCGCGGTCCGAGCGACGCTGACTATACCTACCCCACAGTCAAGTAAGGAGCCGACATCACATGACGACGATGCTGGGACGTTTGGCCCGAAAGGGAGCGATCGTCACTTGCGCGATTGCGGCACTGACCATGATGAGCGAAAGCGCCTATGCCTGGCGCGGCGGCTGTTGGGGCTGCGGGGCCTTCGCGGCCGGCGCCATTGCCGGAGCGGCGCTCGCCCGACCCTATTACCCGCCGCGCTACTACTATGGCGGACCCGTCGTCGTGGCCCCGCCCCCCGTCGTCGTGGCGCCGGCGCCCGTGTATCAGCCCTATCCGGTTTGCCCGCTCTACGGCCCGATGCCCTACTACTGCCGCTGATCGGCGCGGCGACGACTCTGCTGCAATAGCGCTAGCTCACCTGACACCGGATCAATCGGCGCCGCGATCGTGCGCGCAACAGGAGACCAACATGACCATCACTTGCAGATTGCTTGCCATGGCTGCCTTTTCCATCGCGGCGAGCCTGTCGGCGCACGCCGAGACCCCGGCCGACAAGCCCGCCGCGACGGCCACGCCGATCCCGACGCTGCATTGCGACTTCAAGACCGTGAGCGCCTGCTCGCCGGATGGAACCTGCAAGGCCGGTAAGGACTTGGCCGGAATGCCGCTGCCGCTCAAGGTCACTGTCGACTTCGAGAACACCGTCGTCGCCGCCGTGGACGAGACCGGTTACGCCCGCACGGACAACATCGATGCCGTGGCTGACTCCGCCGATCAGCTCATCGTTCACGGCATTGACGGTGCCTTTGGCTGGCAACTCGTCATTCACAACGAAAGCCAAGCCGCCTCGATCTCGTTCGGAACCGCCGACGCGGCGATCATGGGCTTTGGCACCTGCACGAACAAATAGGGTCGCGTCAACGCGGATTGCCCGTCTGACCGTTGGTGACCGCGCTTGGCGCCAGGCGGCGCGCTAAGGAGAGTAGTGCTGCGTCGGACTCCTCGTTTTCGCATGCGGCACCGAGGGTCTTTTGCACGACCTCGTGAATTGTGCCGTCGATGTGCTTCAACGTCGTGAGCACCTCGGTCGCCAGCTGCAGGTAATGATCGCGGACGAGGGCCATGCGCTCGTTTTGGCGGCGCAGCTCCTCGTTGACGGTGCGGAGGCGGGTGAGCTCGTGTTCCTGGGCTCCCACCCGGCCGCGATGATGGTCGCGCTCGGTGATGAGGCGCTGGATGGCGGCTGAAAGACTGGCGGCTTCCCCAAGTTGCTGCTCGGACGGCCGCTGAGGGATTGGATCATCGCTCGGCATTTTGACCGGGCGGCTCTTAACTGCCGCGGAATTTTTCAGTGCGTCTATGTTTTGCAGGGCCTCGATCATGAGCGTCGCTCCTCTAGCCTCTCAGTGGAGCAACAATGTGCTGTCGTGGTTGCGGCAAAGGGAAGACTTTTTCGTAGAAGGCTTACTTTTATTGCAGTCTTAGTTAAACTCATGCGGAGCGTTTCATAGTTTGTCTAGAATTATCTTATTTATTGAGGATAGATAATAGTAATTGTCGAACTGACCGTCCCACGCGAGGAGAGCTTTCGAGGGTGCTGCGGACGAGTTGGCTAAGACGTTGCATCTCGCAGAAGCGCCAATAGCGGACATATTCGTGAGTATTAAGCGTGAATGCCGACAATATTTGGGTGCAGCTTTGGTGCCGCAAATATCAATTCCAGCCAGCGAGCTGCGGATAATTTCCAAGCTGAGCACCAGCCGTTGGGACTAGCTTACAGCCGAGCTCCGCGAGCTTGGCCGTGGCGGTTGGGCTCGCTTTTCCGGTGATCCACAACTCCCCGCCACCGTGCTCGCGCTTGGCGTTGGCCGCAAGCTCGGCGATAGGCGCGCTCCAGATGAGGTAATCGACGGGGAGAATGCTCACGATTCCTTTCCCCGTTTCTAACATCGGCGCGCCCCCGACCGGGACGATGCCGCGCACGGGCGCAATCTTCTTATTGTATGCTGCAATCAGCATGGCCTGGTGTCGGTAGAAAAAGCCCATCTCAATAGAGGGGGCGCGAGCTGCACCTGCAATGAAGAGCTCGCGCCCGCCGATATTCCCGAGGGTCTCTAGCATCTCCACGATTACCGTCTTGTCCGTCGGGCTCAAATTGGGCGAGGCGTAGAAGGCGTCCATCGTCTCCGGCGAAATACCCATGGCGGCGAGCGTCTGGCGGCCGTCCTTTTCGAGGTCCGCTGCCGATTTGTCGCGCAGCATCTCGCGTACCTGAGTGGCTGTGCCGCCCGCACTGATTGCAATGCCGGCGGGCCCAGCCACAAAGCTCAATCCTACGTTGGCCGAGGTCTCTCCTACGGCACTCGCTGTGGCAACACGCTTCAGCTCATCGCCGAGCGGCGGAAAGCTCGTATTGGGATCGACGCCGAGATCGAAGGCGAGCTTACGCCGCGCCGTGGCGCCGCCCGTCACCGAAGCGAGGATGGTTTCCTTGTGCGGGTCGGTCGCCTTCATGGAGGCGTCGGCGCTGCCGAAGATGCGCCCCACCCCCTTCACCGTGTCGCTGATGGTTTGGCCCGGCGCTGTCACAAGGTCCTTGGCGGTCTCGACCGGCCGCATCGCTGTGCGCCCCGCCGCGCCCACCGCGGTCTCAGTACCGCCGACGGTCTCGAGCTTGGCCGTGGCGGCGATTTCCCGTGCACGCACGCGCAAGAGGTCAGAGCCTTTCACGGTGAAGGGGCCCCATTTAGTCTGCAGCCGGAAGACGTATTGGAAGTTCTCGAGGCCCACACGCGCGTCGACGGTGTAATTGGAGCTGTGCGCAAGATCGGGGGGCAACACCTGGGTCGCCGTGAAGACTGGTGGGGCTTCGTATTGGCCGGTTTCAGGCCAGGCTTTCCCGCCTGCCGTCATAGTTATTGCCGGGACAGAAAAACATACTCCCCACCAGAGGAGCCGTTGGATGCGAGTCATATGTTCTCTCCCTCGACGCTAGCTTGTCTAACGCGACGATCACCCGAGCCTAACTTTATCTTCTCATCCTATACCGGCGACCGGTTTCGGTCAGCCCTTAACTCTCCGTATTGAACGGCTCCCTCGCGGCAGAGCAAGAAGCCAACGCTTTGGGCGCGACGCAAGGGCCGCAGGGGGGCTCCTTCTCGGCACCCGGTTTTGGGGATGGAGTCGTCGCCGGCGGCAAGGGTCCGGCCGAGATTTGGATCACGGACAAGGCAAGCCAAATGGCAACGGCCAATCTGGAGAAGCTCGGCTGGAAGGTGGTGCCGCAGCCCGGCGCCCAGCTCGGGCGGTGAAGCCTGTCGCAAGATCAACGCTCGGCGCAATCGCGGCCGGGCTGCTGGCCTCACCGCTCGCGCCACCGCACGCGGTCGCCGCCGAGGGCGAGATCACCTTCTGCAACGAATTCCCGCATCTGGTTTACGTCGCCATCGCCTATGAGCATACCGGCGCGGACTTCATGTCGCGCGGCTGGCTTTCCCTCGATACCGGCGACTGCTCCGTGTTCGACTCGGCGATCCGGGTCAAGACGTTCTATTACCTCGGCGAGAGTGTTCCCTATCGCCTGGGCAGGCGCACCGTGAAAACCTCCTGGGGACACGACAAGGAATTTGCGATCTGGGAGCGAGACAACTTCCAATATTACGGCGCCGAGAACCGGGTGCTGAAGTCCACGCTCGTGCCCTTCAACAAGGGGCCGGAGACGACGGGCGACGCCCTCACCGTTGCCGTGACCTTCACGGAAGACGGCCATGTGATGACGACGATCTCGGCCAATGCGGCGCCCGCCGCAGGCGGCGAAGAATCGGGCTCGGAGCCGGCAAGCGGCGAGACCCCCGCGGCGCGGGAGTGTAACAATTGACCCGAGAGTGACTGGGCTCAGCCGTCCTCGCGCTTGCAGGCGCGGAAGAATTCGGCGTTGGGGCAGAACTCCGCAGGCTGGCCTAGCGCGTCTCCGCCCTCCAGAAACCAAGTCCGGCAACCGTCGTCATGCGTACACTCGCGGCACGTGGCCCGCGCCGCAACGAAACCCTCGCCAGTGCGAACGGCCGCGATCGGATCGATGCCACTCGTCTCCATCATCTCGTCCATCAGCGCATGCCGGCGCAGGGCTTGCTGGAACATCGACCACCTGAGTGGTGCCATCGCTTCCCTCCCTTCCGCCGGCGGGCGAACGCCGCACGAGCCGCCGACGATCGAGCCCATTTGAGGGGATGGCGCGGATGCGGAGATTGATCTGGATCAAGCAGGGGGCATGCGACATCGTCGCAGGGGCTGGTGAGGGCATTGCGGATGACCGGACATGCATCCTCCTTGCCGAGACGCGGACAAGCGCCCGGCATTTGATCAGTATACTCCTCATCGAGAGGAGGGGATGGCGCGCCGAAAGGCGCAAATCCTATGGTTCGCATCCGAAGATGCGCGGGCGCCTCTCGGCGGCATGGCGTCGTTTATGCGACTACCGGGCCGCGCGAAGCGCCGAGGGCCTCTCTGGGCGCACTCAGGCAGGGCACCTGCACTTGCAAATTATTCGCATGTGAGTTAGATAGGGTGCGAGTTACGTAAGCGCAGCCGCCTTGGCTAGCCAGCCCTGGCCTTCCCGGAGAAGGGACAAGCATGCTGAAACCGGTCGCGCCGACCGATATGCAAACTGCGCGTGCCAAGCAACGCGTTGCCAAGCACCGCCTCGCGGAGCAGCGCGCGTCCAAGCAGCGCACCGAGCCGCATGCCGCGGACCACGGCTGGCGGCGTGCGGCCAAGACGCCGTCGCTGGCGGAAGTCTTTGGCTCGATCAAGACGCGGCCTACGGGTCCCTTCTGGCGCAAGCTGCTCGCCTTTCTGGGCCCCGGCTATCTCATCGCCGTGGGCTATATGGACCCCGGCAATTGGGCGACCTCGCTCGCCGGCGGCTCGAAATTCGGCTACGCGCTGCTGTCCATCGCGCTCCTGTCGAACCTGATGGCGATCCTGTTGCAGGCGCTCTGCGTGCGGCTCGGTATCGCGTCGGGGCGCGACCTCGCGCAAGCCTGCCGCGATGCCTTCCCGCGCTGGGTGGCGTGGCCGCTCTGGGCGCTGGCGGAGTTCGCCATCTGCGCGACCGACTTGGCCGAGGTGATCGGCACGGCGATTGGGCTCAATCTCCTGTTCGGCATTCCACTCGAGATCGGCGTGCTGCTGACCGCGCTCGACGTGTTATTGATCTTGTGGATGCAGTCGCTCGGCTTCCGCTGGGTCGAGGCCTTCATCGTCACCATGCTCTTGGTGATCACCGTCTGTTTCGGCTTGCAGATCGCCATAGCCGACCCCGATTGGGGCCAGGTGATCCGCGGCTTCGCGCCGACGGTCGAGATCGTGAAGAATCCGGCCATGCTGTATCTCGCGCTTGGCATCCTCGGCGCCACGGTGATGCCGCATAACCTCTATCTGCATTCCGGCATCGTGCAGACGCGCGCCTATGGCAAGAGCTTGCCGGAGAAGCGCGAGGCGATCACGCTCGCTACGACCAACTCCACCATCGCGCTGATGTTCGCGCTCACCATCAACGCCTCGATCCTGATCCTGGCGGCCTCCACCTTCCACCGCACGGGCCAGACCGACGTGGCGGAGCTGGGGCAGGTGTACCATTTCCTGGCGCCGCTGCTTGGCTCGGCGATCGCGCCCTCGCTGTTCGCCGTCGCGCTTCTGTGCTGCGGGCTCAACTCCACGGTGACGGCGACCATGGCGGGACAGATCGTCATGGAGGGCTTCCTCGACATCCGCCTACCGCCTTGGCTGCGGCGGCTGGTGACGCGAGGCATCGCTATCGTACCGGCTGCCACCGTCACCATCTGGTATGGCGAGGCGGGGACCGCGAAACTGCTGATCCTGAGCCAGGTGGTGCTCAGCCTGCAGCTGCCTTTCGCCATCGTGCCGCTCGTGATGTTCACCGCGGACAAGGCCAAGATGGGGCAGCTCATCGCGCCACGTTGGGTGACGCGGCTCGCCGTGCTGACGGCGCTCGTGGTCATCGTGCTTAACGCCAAGCTGATCTTCGATTTCTTCGCCACTCTTTAGCCTGGGCGAGCGTGCGCGACCCCCGCTTTGCCTTTATTGTGTCGCAGACACTGCGTTTGCGTCTCCGCTGCTTCTATGCTGCCGCGGGGCTGCGAGCTTTGCCGGAAGCCAAGATCATGAGCGCTATCCGAATTGCCCTCGCCATTGCCGGGACCGGCCTCATCATGGCGGCCTGCGCCTCGCCGCGCCAGAGCTTCGAGCGTGTCGTCTATGGCGATCCCGCCAAGCCCTATCTCGGCAAGACCAAAGCGGAGATCATCGCCTGCGCCGGGCCGCCTGCCGGCAGCTTCCTGCGGGATTCGGGCGAGACCCTCACCTATCACTATAGCGGCCCAGGGCCGGTGCCAGGTGCCGCGCCCCCGAAAAAGGAGGCCAAGGAGGCCAAGGACGCCGATGCGAAGCCCGGTATCTTTGGTGGCAAGAAGCAGGACAAGAGCTGGAAGTGCGTCGCAAGCCTCACCTTCGAGAACGACCGGCTCACCCACGTCACCTTCGCGCCGCACGACGTGATCAGCATCTATGCCGAGAAGAAGGACGCCAAGACCGGGGTGAAGAGTCCCGCGCCGCAGCCGGAGCCCTGCACCTTCGTGCTGCCGAATTGCGCGGGCGGGCAGTAGATCGGCGGCGTCACGCGGGCGCGCTCACGCGTGAGTGTGGCACACCACCTCGACATTGTTGCCGTCGAGGTCGAGCACAAAGGCGGCGTAGTAGTTGGCATGGTAGTGGGGGCGGAGGCCGGGCGGTCCATTGTCCTTGCCGCCTGCTCTGATCGCAGCGGCATAGAAGTCATCGACCGCGGCGCGGCTTGCCGCCACGAAGGCGACATGGAGCGGGCCGCTCACGGGCTCGCCCTCGCCGATCCAGAAGGACGGCTTGCCGCTCTGGAAGTCGTCCGGTTGGCCGGGGGCGCCGAAGCCGACCGCGGCCCCATGGCCCGTCTCCTCGGCGGAGACCTCCATGACGATGCCGTAGCCCAGCGGCGCCAGCGCCTTGAGGTAGAACTCGGTCGCGCGGGCGACATTGCGCACCCGCAGGCCGATATGGTCGATCACTCGCCGCGCTCCACGAGCTGGCGCTTGATCGAGGCGATGGCGCGTGCCGGGTTCAGCCCCTTGGGGCAGGCCTTGGTGCAGTTGAGGATGGTGTGGCAGCGATAGAGGCGGAACGGATCCTCGAGCTCATCGAGCCGCTCGCCGGTCCGCTCGTCGCGGCTGTCCTCTACCCAGCGCTCGGCCTGCAAGAGGATGGCGGGCCCGAGATAGCGGTCGCCATTCCACCAATAAGAGGGGCAGGCGGTGGAGCAGCAGGCGCAGAGGATGCATTCATACAGGCCGTCGAGCTTGTGGCGGTCCTCTTTGCTCTGCCACCATTCCTTCTGTGGCGTGGGGCTATCGGTCTTGAGCCAGGGCTCGATGGAGCGGAGCTGGGCGTAGAAGTGGGTGAGGTCGGGAACGAGGTCCTTGATCACCGGCAGATGCGGCAGGGGATAGACGGCGATCTTCTCCGGCGCGTCGTCGGCATGCAGCGTGCAGGCGAGCGTATTGGTGCCCCCGATATTCATGGAGCAGGAGCCGCACACGCCTTCGCGGCAGGAGCGGCGGAAGGTGAGCGTGGGGTCGGTGGTGTTCTTGATCCAGATCAGCGCGTCGAGAACCATGGGTCCGCACTCGGCCATGTCCACCCAATAGGTGTCCAGCCGCGGGTTCTCGCCCGTCTCTGGGTCGAAGCGGTAAATGCGGTATTCGCGCCAGCGGCCCTCCTCCGCGCCCTGGGGCGGCGGATTCCAGGCCTTGCCCTGCTTGACCTTTGAGTTCTTGGGGAGCGTGAACTGGACCACGATCAATACACCCGCTCTTTCGGCTCGATATAGGCGATCTCGTTGGACAGGGTGAAGCTGTGCACCGGGCGGTAGCCGAGGCGCACCTTACGTTTCGCGTAATCAGCCCACATCAGCGTGTGTTTCATCCAATTGATGTCGTTGCGCTCGGGGAAGTCCTCGCGGGCATGCGCCCCGCGGCTTTCCTCCCGCGCCAGCGCGCCCGCCACGGTCACGGCGGCCTGGGCGACCAGATTGTCGAATTCGAGCGTCTCAATCAGGTCGGTGTTCCAAATGAGCGAGCGGTCGGTCACATGGATGTCGTCGCTCGCCTTCCAGACTGCGTGGATGTTCTTTACGCCTTCTCTCAAGACGTCCGCGGTGCGGAATACCGAGCAGTCGCGCTGCATGGTCTTCTGCATGCGTAAGCGGAGTTCGGCGGTAGGTGTACCGCCGTCGGCGTAGCGGAAATGGTCGAGGCGCGCGATCGCAACTTCGCCCGCGCCCTTGGGCAGCTCTGGAAGCGCGCCGTCCTTTCTGACGATCTCGGCGCAGCGCAGCGCCGCGGCTCTGCCGAACACGACGAGATCGATGAGGGAGTTGGAGCCAAGCCGATTGGCGCCATGCACCGAGGCGCACGCCGCCTCGCCCACGGCAAAGAGGCCCGGCACGACGGCGTCGGGATCTCCGTCGCGTGGGCAGACGACCTCACCATGCATATTGGTGGGGATGCCGCCCATATTGTAATGCGCCGTCGGCAGCACCGGGATCGGCTCGCGGGTGAGGTCGACGCCGGCGAAGATGCGCGCCAAATCTGTAATGCCGGGAAGCCGCTCCGCCAGCATGACAGGGTCGAGATGGCTTAAGTGCAAATACATGTGCTCCTTGGCGGTGCCCGTGCCGCGGCCCTCCCTGATCTCGACGGTCATGGCGCGGGAGACTACGTCGCGTGAGGCGAGGTCCTTGGCGTGGGGCGCATAGCGCTCCATGAAGCGCTCGCCTTCCGAGTTGGTGAGGAAACCACCCTCGCCGCGGGCGCCTTCCGTGATGAGCACGCCCGCGCCATAGACGCCGGTCGGGTGGAACTGAACGAACTCCATGTCCTGGAGTGGAAGCCCGGCGCGCAACACCATTGCGTTGCCGTCTCCGGTGCAGATATGGGCGGAGGTGCAGGAGAAATACGCGCGGCCATAGCCGCCGCTGGCGAGGATCACCTCGTGCGCGCGGAAGCGATGCAGCGTACCGTCCTGCATGGAGAGCGCGATGACGCCGCGGCAGCGGCCCTCCTCGTCCATGATCAGGTCGATCGCGAAATATTCGATGAAGAACTCGGCGGAGTGGCGCAGCGCCTGGCCATACATGGTGTGCAGCATGGCGTGGCCGGTGCGGTCGGCGGCGGCGCAGGTGCGCATGGCCGGCCCCTTGCCAAAGTCCATGGTCATGCCGCCGAAGGCGCGTTGCAGGATCTTCCCCTCGTCGGTGCGGGAGAAGGGCACGCCCCAATGCTCGAGCTCGTAGACGGCCTCGGGCGCGCTGCGGCAGAGATATTCGATGGCGTCTTGATCGCCGAGCCAGTCGGAGCCCTTCACCGTGTCGTACATATGCCAGCGCCAGTCGTCGGGGCCCATATTGCCGAGCGCGGCGGCGATGCCGCCTTGGGCCGCGACCGTGTGCGAGCGGGTGGGGAACACCTTGGTGATGCAGGCGGTGCGCAAGCCCGCCTCACTGCAGCCGACCACGGCGCGCAAGCCAGCCCCGCCCGCGCCCACCACCACGACGTCGTAGCTGTGGTCGATGATCGGATAGGCGCGGCCGCTCACCTGGAGCGCGTGATCAGGCGTGGCGTCCTGGGGCATCGACCGTCAGCCTCCGAAAGCCATCTTCAAAATGGCGAATGTGCAGGAAAGCCCGACGCCGGCGGCGAACAGGGTAGCGAGCATGAGCGCCATGATCTTGGCGCCGCGGCCATGGACGTAATCCTCGATGATCTCTTTCAGCCCGATGCGCATGTGGATCGAGGCCGAGATGGTGAGCGCCAGCATGAGAAGTGCGACGACGGGCAGGGCAAGATAGGCCCTGACCTGCTCGTAGTCGGCGCCGATATGGGTGAGGATCGACAGGATGAGAAACAGCACGAGCGGGATGTTGGCTAGCGCCGTTACGCGCTGGCGCCAGAAGGTCTCGGTGCCGCGATGGGCCGAACCGAGGCCGCGCACTCGTGCAAGAGGCGTCGCCATGGCTTAGGCGCTCCCCTTGAGCCAATAGCCCGCAAGCCAAAGCAGTAGGTTCAGCGTGGTTGAGCCGACAATGGTCGCCCAGGCAAAGATCTCGATGCTCACTCTGTCCAGGCCGCGGCCGGTGTCCCAGATGAGATGGCGAATGCCGCCCAGCATGTGGTGCAGCAGCGCCCAGCTATACAGGAAGAGGAGCATTTGACCGAGCACGCTCGCAAAGAAGCGATTCACCACCGCGAACGGCGCCGGCCCCGCGCTTATGGCCAGCAGCCACCAAGCGAGCAGTACGAAGCCGGTCGCCAGCGCCGCACCGGAAATGCGGTGGGCGATGGACATCATCATGGTCAACATCGGGCGGTAGATCTGGAGGTGCGGCGAGAGGGGCCGCGTCTCCTTGATAGTGCTGTCCTGCATGATGGCGTTGCCGCGGCGAGGGGTGGTGGTATGAGCCCACTCATAACGTAGGGCCCGTGCCGGGGCAATGCGCGCGAGACCAGGGCCGCGCATCCTGTCTTCGCGTGGCGGCGGACGAGGGCAGCGCCACGCCCCCGAAAAGTCCTTAAGTCTTTTGGCTTTTCGCTCGCCTACTGCTCGAACGGCGTTGGGGGCCTGGTCTCGCGTGTGGCCAAGCGCCACTGTCGGAGTTCGACCTCAACCCATTGGCGCAGGCGTTCGCGTCCAGCCTCCGTATCGAAGAGATGCTTGGCGGATTCGAAAGTGAGGTGCGCCCCGTGCTCGAAGCCCCGGCGGTAAGAGCCTTCCGGGTCGTCCCATTTCTGCTTGCTGTCTTTCGCCGGCAGGCCTTGGCGTGCGTCCTCGATTTGCAAGTCTTGGGCAGCAGAGGGTTTCATCGGGTCAACTCCTGAGATCGGGAAGACCTTCGAGGGCAGAAACGCATGAGCCCCACCCGTAGTTTAGTGGCGTCCGACCCATAAACGCATGGGCCCCGCTAATGGGAGTTTAAACAAGTCGCTAGCATTCGATTGGTCGGACTAGCGAGGCAGCGCGACCCAATAGTCCATGTCGAGGACCACGCCTTCGGCGGGACTGCCGACGGGGCTGATGCCGGGGAAGTCGGATGCGGCGCGGTCCTTCACGGCGAAAGTACGCAGGCGGAGCGCGCCTAGATCGCTATGGCCCCTGAGCTCGACTTTGTCGAGCACCTCGCTCCAGGCATAGATGGTGTCCCCGGCGAAGGAAGGCGCAACATGGTGGGCGCCGTTCAAGCCCAGAATATGAAAGGCGTTGGCGAGGCCATTGAAGCTTAAGGCGCGCGCGAGCGAGATGATGTGGCCGCCATAGACGAGGCGGCGGCCGAAGCGGCCCTTGCCCTCGACGTGCTGATTGAAATGCACTCGCGCCGTATTCTGGAATAGGCGCGTGGCGAGCTGGTGCTCCGCCTCCTCGATGGTCTGCCCGTCCACATGGTCGATCTCCTCGCCCTTGGCGTAGTCGCCCCAACGCCTGGGCGAGCCCGCTAGCGCAAAATCGTAGCCCTTGAGCGAAAGCGGCGGCAGCGCCGCTCCGAGTTGCCCCGGGTCGACGCTCTCGGCAAGCTTCGGCACGACCGGATCGGGGGCCGGCGCATCGAGGTTGCGCTTGTTCACCATCACCCAGCGGGCGAAGGAGAGCACGGGCTCTCCATGCTGATTGCGCCCCGTCGAGCGCACATAGACGGTACCGCTCTTGCGGTTGGAGTTCTCTTTCAGCCCGATGATTTCCGTGGTGGAGGCGAGCGTGTCGCCGGGATAGACGGGTGCCAAGAAGCGGAACTCGGCGTAGCCTAGATTGGCGATGGCGTTGCGCGAGATGTCCGGCACGGTCTTGCCGATGACGATGTGGAAGACGAGCAGGTCGTCGATGGGGCTGCGCGGATAGCCGATACTTTGCGCGAAAGCGTCGGAGGACTGCACCGCGAAGCGGTTGCCGTAAAGGGCGGTGAACAGGCTCACATCGCCCACCGTCACGGTGCGCGGCGTGGCGTGCACGATCTGCTGTCCGAGCTTGAAGTCCTCGAAGTAGTTGCCGGTGACGGTGTTGGTCATTGGGTGGGGCGGTTTATCGTTCATGTCGGCGTCGCGAGCTTCAGTCCGATGATGGAGCCGATCAGCGTCACGATGAAGAACAGTCTCATCGCCGTCGCGGGCTCCTGATAAAGGAAGATGCCGAGAAGCGCGGTTCCGCCCGCGCCGATCCCGGTCCACACCAGGTAGGCCGTACCGATAGGCACGTCGCGCGCGGCACGCGCAAGCAATAAGAAGCTCGCGACGGCGCAAGCGAGGAAGATGAGCGTGGGGCCAAGCTTGGTGAAGCCCTGCGTTAGCTTCAGCGTGGAGGCGAAGCCCACCTCGAACAGCCCCGCAATAATGAGATAGATCCAGGCCATGGACTCCTCCGCCGCCGGTCTGCCCGATCAGGCGCCGGACAATATCGGGGGGAGGCCGTGGCTGTCACCCCTCCCGCGCGATGTCAGTCCGAGGGCGCACTAGGGAAAAATCGCACGGGGCTCGGGCGGAAGCGGACGGAGGCGTCAGGGCTGAACGCTAAGAGGCACGCTAAAAAGAATGACGGCCCCCGCTATCGCAGAGGCCGCCATCTTGAGCAAATCTCGTAAAAAATCGCAGCTTGAATTAAGCGCGATCGAGCTCGGCGGGGAGGTAGCTCGTGACTTCCATGCCAGCCTCAGACTCGGTGATCTCGGGTTTCAGCCACTCTTTCATGATCCGTCTCCTTCGGTGAACTTACAGATAGGAATATGGGCTGATCGAATGGATACCCCGTGACGCCATCATGAAAACTGCCTGACTACCACATTAAGAAATTCTGAACGGGAAGGTTTGGCAATCCGGCAGGGAGGTGCCGCGCCCCAGGATTTCCGCCATTTGTCAGGCTATTTAAACAGCACCAGCGCCTTTTCCAGCGTAATCCAGACGCCCCATAGCAACGGAACGCCGACCAGCGCCCAATAAAGGGGTGTGGTGTCCACGCGCTTCGGGCTGAGGACGACGCCCGCGACCCAAAGGGCGAGACCGATCCACATCAGGAACGGGTGGTAAGCGAAGGTGCCAGCAAGCTCAGCCTGGCCGATGGTGTCGGCGCAGGGTGCCGTGGTGATGAAGAGGCACTCCCAGGCCCCGCCCATGCCGCCCACCTTGGTGTAGAAGGTGATCCACCAGACGAGCGCCACGGCGATCAGCACGAGCCCCAAGGGCTGTAGCAAGGCAGTGCGGGCGCCCTTTATCTCTTCGGTGCCCCGGATGGCGTCGGAGGGATGCCGGCGCTGCGGCGCCTTGTGCGGCTGCAATGCTTCGACCTCCTCGGGCTTCATGAACCACTTCTTGTCGAGCGGCTTGATCAGTAGGTTGCAGATGAAGCCCACCACCAGCAGGCCCGCGAGCACGTAGAAGATCGGGTGATAGATCTTGTCGGGAGCAATGCCTCCGGCTACCCGGTTGTCATGCATGTAATTCACGATCACGGGACCGACGATGCCCGCCGTCGACCAGGCGGTGAGTAGCCGCCCGTGAATGGCGCCCACGAACTGGGTGCCAAAAATGTCGGCAAGATAGGCAGGAACCGTCGCGAAACCGCCCCCATACATGGAGGCGATGAGGCAAAAGGCGGCAGCGAACACTCCGAGCAGGCCGAGCGTTGCCAGCGTCGGCGCCGCGGCGTAGCAGGCAAAGCCAAGCGCAAAAAAGGTGTAATAGGTGAGCTTGCGGCCGATCTTGTCGGAGAGCGACGCCCAGAAGAAGCGGCCGGCGATGTTGAACAGAGAGAACAGCCCGACAAAGGCCGCGCCCACGAGCGCTGCTTTGGCTTTCTGCTCGTCATTGAACTGCAGGAAGCCGACGGAGGGATCGCCGAACAGTCTGCCGCCAAAGGTTTCCTGCAGCATGGGCGAAGCCGCCCCGATGATGCCGATGCCGGCAGAGACGTTGAGGCAGAGTACGGCCCAGATCAGCCAGAACTGGGCGGTCTTGTGGGCGTCCTTGAGGTGGACGTGCCCGTTGGTAATCATGGCCTTGGCGTCGGTGGGGGGCGTCCAGCCCGCCGGGCGCCAGTGGGCTGGCGGCAGTCGATAGCCGAAGGCGCCGCCCAGCATGAACACGAAATAGATGAGGCCCATGGCCACGAAGGTCTGCCAGACGCCGACCGAGGTGGGCGTGGCAAAATACTTCATAAAGATGGTGGCGAGCGGGCTGCCGATCATGGCGCCCCCGCCGAAGCCCATGATCGCCATGCCGGTTGCCATGCCGCGGCGATCTGGGAACCATTTGATCAGGGTCGAGACCGGCGAGATGTAACCGAGCCCCAGCCCGCAACCGCCGATGATGCCGGAGCCGAGCCACATCAGCCAAAGCTGATGGGTGTAGACGCCGACCGCGGAGATCATGAGTCCGCCGCACCAGCAAAGCGCCGCGACGACGCCAGCCTTGCGCGGACCGACGCGCTCGAGCCAGCCGCCCCACAGCGCGGCCGAGGTGCCGAGCAGCACGAAGAATAATGTGAACATCCAGCCCAGATCGAACTGGGTCCAGTCGCAGTCGGTGGCGAACAGGGCGTGTCCGGTGATGGCGACCTTGCCGAAGAAGGTGGTCGCGTCGCCGGGGCAGGGGATCGGCTTGTCTTGGCCTGCGGCGACGCCCAGGGCGCGTCCGAGCGGCAGCCAGAACACGCTGAAGCCGTAGGCCATGCCGATACAGAGATGAATGGCAAGGGCTGCCGGGGGCACGAGCCAGCGGTTGTAGCCCGGCGATGCAATGATCCGCTCTTTGTCGAGAAGACCGACGCCGTCGTCAGTCGCTCTCCCAGCCTTTGCGAGGCTCGCCATATCGTGTTCCCCCCGGAAGACGCTCAAGCATTTGACAAGCGTTTTTGATAGTTTGAACGCGGTCGGGCGCCGCTGCAAGGCCTTTGCCGTAGCCCGCGAAGCACGCCCGCGCAAGATTTTTCCAGTCGGACCGTCACTGGCGAAACGAGCGCCTTGTTTCGAGCCGATGTGGCCGGCCGATCTAACTTTTTTGATCGAACGATCACGAATCCCAATCGTCGTAAGCCCCGCTCGAACGATCTCTTTGCGCTCGCGCGGCGTCGACTTGCGGCCGTGATCGTTCCATGCAGACATGTCGGTCCCGACCCAAGGAGCCAACCATGTCCATCAATCACGTCCGTCGCGGCCTGGTGGTAGCCGGTCTTCTCGGTTTTCTTGTTGCGCAGCTCATGACGTCGGTGTCTCACGCGGCCGATGTCACCGTCTTCGCCGCCGCGAGCCTGAAGAATGCGCTCGATGACGCCGCCAAGCTTTACCAGGCGAAAACCGGCGACACGGTCACCATCAGCTACGCCGCCTCCTCGGCGCTCGCCAAGCAGATCGAGGCCGGCGCCCCGGCGGACATCTTCTTTTCGGCGGACCTCGATTGGATGGATTACCTCGCCGAGAAGAATCTCATCGACACCGCGTCGCGGCAGACCCTGCTCGGCAATACGCTCGTGCTCGTCGCGCCGAAGGATTCAGCTGTGGCTCTGACCATCGGTAAGGACTTTCCCTTGCTCGAAGCGCTCGGGCCCGACGGCAAGCTGGCGATGGCAAGCGTCGGCAGTGTTCCGGTGGGCAAATACGGCAAGGCGGCCCTGAGGAGCCTTGGGGTTTGGGACGCCGTCTCTTCTCGCGTCGCTCAGGCGGACAATGTCCGGGCGGCTCTCGCCTTCGTCGCCAAGGGCGAGGCACCGCTCGGAATCGTCTATGGGACAGATGCGAGGGCCGAGCCAGCGGTCAAAGTGGTGGGTGTGTTTCCCGAACAAAGTCACCCCAAGATCCAATATCCCGTGGCCCTGCTTACAGCCGCGAGGCCCGAAGCGCGCAAATTCCTGGACTTCCTCGAATCTCTCGAGGCGAAGCCAGCCTTCGAGGCGCAAGGGTTCACCGTTCCGGGCGGGCAGAGCTAGAGGTAGGCCCCCCTCGCAGGCGTCTATTTCTTGAACCTGGCCGCCTCCTCCGAGCCCTTGGTGGCATCGCCGGCGGTATAGGAATGAGCGCCGACGCCGGCGAGCTTGCCCTTGTCGACGACCAGATATTCCTGACGGATGGGCTTGCCCGCGAAATAGTTTTCGAGGATCTCGCGGGTACCGGCGGCGTAGCGTGCCTGGGCTGATAGCGACGTGCCCGAGATGTGCGGCGTCATGCCGTGATGGGGCATGGTGCGCCACGGATGGTCTTTGGCGGGCGGTTGCGGAAACCAGACGTCGCCGGCGTAACCGGCGAGCTGACCGCTCTCCAGCGCGCGAACAATCGCATCGCGGTCGACGATCTTGCCGCGCGCGGTGTTCACGATGTAGGAGCCGCGCTTCATCATGCCGATCAGCTTGTCATTGAACAGGTGCTCGGTCTCGGGATGCAGCGGCGCGTTGATGGTGACCACGTCGCAGACCTTGACCAGAGACTCGACCGTCGGGTGGAAGGTGAGGCCAAGCTCCTTCTCGACCTTCTCAGGCAGACGGTGCTTGTCGGTGTAGTGCAGCTTAACGTCGAAGGGCTTGAGCCGCCGCAGTACCGCGAGCCCAATGCGGCCGGCGGCTACCGAGCCGACATTCATCCCTTCGAGGTCGTAGGAGCGCTCGACGCTATCGGCGATGTTCCAGCCGCCCCTGATCACCCAGCCATAGGCAGGGATGTAGTTGCGCACCAGCGCCAGGATCATCATCACCACATGCTCGGAGACGCTGATCGAGTTGGAATAGGTGATCTCGGCGACGGTGATGCCGCGATCCATCGCGGCTTGGAGGTCGGTGTGGTCGGAGCCGATGCCCGCCGTAATGATGAGCTTCAGCTTTTTTGCCTTAGCGATGCGTTCCGCAGTCATATAGGCCGGCCAGAATGGCTGGGAGATAATCACCTCGGCGTCGGGAAGCTCCTTGTCGAGGGTCGAGTTCGCGCCGTCCTTGTCGGAGGTCACGACGAGGGTGTGGCCTGCCTTTTCGAGGAATTTGCGCAAGCCCAGCTCGCCGGACACGCTGCCCAGAAGCTCGCCCGGTTTGAAATCGATAGCGCTCGGGCTTGGCGTGGTCTGGCCGTCAGGGTAGTGGTCGATCTTGGGGATGTCGTCGCGGGCGTAGGATTTCGGGTAGCCGTCGACGGGATCGTCATAGAGAACGGTCAAAACCTTTGCCATTGATGCACTCCTTGGCGTTGGGCAGGGCGCGGCAGCCGTAAACGCGTGACGCACCTGCAACGACCTGCTTGTATGCCGTTAATGAAAGGCGTGAAGAACTCGCGCCCGCGTCTCTTTGCCGGCTTTGCGCGTTGAAAATGTTGCGCCACCCATATGACCGGCGCGCGAACCTTCGTTCCGTTGCGGGGTCACGATCAAGAGCATTTACCGAAACGGCCAATAGGCGCGATCTATCGACGCCCCCGCTAGACAAACGCCAGACGGGTTGGAATGGTGCCTTTCATCGCGAAATTTTGTTAGACGAGAGAGCCATGACGCTGCCGAAGACCCTGGTCGAAGGCTATCGGCGCTTTGTGCGCGATCGCCATGCGCCGGAACGGGGCCGATACATTCAGCTCGCCGAGTTCGGTCAGGCGCCCACCGCCATGGTCATCGCCTGTTGCGATGCGCGCATCGACGTGTCGGCGATTTTCGACGTCGAGGCGGGCGAGCTGTTCATCTTGCGCAACGTAGCCAATCTCGTGCCGAACTATGAGCCCGACGGCAAACATCACGGCACCAGCGCGGCGATCGAGTTCGCGGTGCAAGAATTGAAAGTGCCACACCTTGTCGTGCTCGGACACTCCCATTGCGGCGGCATCGAGGCCTACCGGCAAAAAGTGAGAAACAGGGTGCTTGAGCGCGGCTTTCTCGGCAGCTGGCTGACGCTGCTCGATGGACTGAAAATCGTCGAAAGCGACGGGTTCACCTATGGCGACGAGACTGCCTTCGAGCTCGCCGGGGTCAGGTCGTCGCTGGCGAAGCTGCGCAACTTCCCTTTCGTGCGCAAGCGGGAGGAGGCCGGGCTGCTCGCGCTGCACGGCTTGCATTTCGACCTCGGGAGCGGGAGCCTGCTCGCCCTCAATGAGGCGGATGGCGGTTTCGTCGCGCTCGGCGAAGCGTAAGCTCCGCGAGGCCGATCTCAGGGACGCCCATGATCTTAGCGACGGCTCAAGCCGCCTTCTTCAGCAGCTTGCGGTTGATGATGAGCTCGGCGATCTGCACGGTGTTGAGTGCGGCACCTTTGCGCAAATTGTCGGACACCACCCAGAAGGAGAGGCCGTTGTCGACGGTCTGGTCCTCGCGGATGCGGCTCACATAGGTGGCGTAGTCGCCAACGCACTCCACCGGCGTCACATAGCCGCCGGGCTCGCGCTTATCGACCACGAGCACGCCCGGCGCCTCGCGTAGGACTCGCCGCGCATCGGCGGCGGTGATCGGCTTCTCGAACTCGACGTTGACGGCCTCGGAATGGCCGACGAAGACCGGCACCCGCACGCAAGTTGCGGTGAGCTTGATCTTGGGATCGAGGATCTTCTTGGTCTCCGCCATCATCTTCCATTCCTCCTTGGTCTGGCCGTCGTCCATGAAGACGTCGATGTGAGGAATGACGTTGAAGGCGATCTGCTTAGTGAAGATCTTGGCCTCGGGTGAGTTGGTGACGAAGATGCCCTTGGTCTGGTCCCACAGCTCGTCCATGGCCTCCTTGCCGGCGCCCGAGACCGATTGGTAGGTGGCAACCACCACGCGCTTGATGGTGGCCAGATCGTGCAGGGGCTTCAGTGCCACGACGAGCTGGGCGGTCGAGCAATTGGGATTGGCGACGATGTTCTTCTTGCGGAAGCCGGCCACCGCGTCGGCATTAACCTCCGGCACGATCAGCGGAACGTCGGGGTCCATACGCCAACAGGAGGAGTTGTCGATGACGACGCAGCCTTGGGCGCCGATGCGCGGCGACCACTCCTTGGAGACGGCGGAACCCGCCGACATCAGCGCGAAGTCGACGCCCTTGAAATCGAACTGCTCGAGGGCGCGGCATTTGAGGCGGCTGTCACCGAAGGAGACCTCGACGCCCATGGATTTGCGCGAGGCAAGCGCAAACACCTCGTCGGCGGGGAATTCCCGCTCGGCCAGGATGTTGAGCATCTCGCGTCCGACATTGCCGGTCGCGCCGATGACGGCAACTTTGTAACCCATACTGCTTGTCCTTCTCGCCTTTGGTGGGGATGTAAGGGGAAGGGCGGCAGAATGTAAAGGCTATGGGCGGATTGCCTGGCCCCGCCGGTTGTCCAGCGCCCATGCGCCTGGGCCCGCGCCGGCCAGCACCAGGAAGCCTCCGGCAATGGTGATGTTCTTGACGAAGTTGATCATCTGCATCATGTCGCCGGGCTGGTAATGGAAGAAGACCGCGGCGAGCACGCAGAAGCCGGCGAGCGCGATCGCGGCCCAGCGGGTGAAGAGGCCGAGAGCCACGCAAAGGCCACCGCCCGCTTCGGTGAGGATGACCAGCGGCAGAAGCGCGCCGGGAAGCCCGTGGGCTTCCAGCGCGGTCTGCGTGGTCGCATAGCCAAAAATCTTCATGATCCCCGATTGGATGAAAATCAGCGACATCACCACGCGGCCAAATGTGATGAGATAAGGTGCAGCAGCGTTCATTTGGATTTTCCTCTAAAGATAGGGCTCAGTTCATCTGGGCCGGAAGCTCGTCCTTCACCTCGGCGCATTTCTTGGTGGTGAACTCGTTGACCACGCGCGCCACCTCGGGCCCCAGGATGTTCGCCGAGTTGTCGATTCTGGAGCCGGCATAGACGAGAGCGTAGACCAGCATGGGCCCGCTCGCTTCGCCCCAGTTGATCTGCGCCTTCACCGCCTTGCCGTTCTCGAAGCCGACCTTGGGCGCGATGGCGATCTCGACCACATAGGGCTCGCCCTTGTCCTTCTGCGCGAGCGTGCAACGGACCTTCTGGGTCGGCACGCTCACCTCTAGGTTGGCTCGCTCATGGCCTTGGCCAGCGGCGCGCGCGCAAGCTCGAGCTTCGACTGGCAAACAGCCTTGCCCCAGGGCCACTCGATCTTGCCGCCGAGCATCTTGGTGATGTCCTCTTGGCGCCAGGTCTTGACGATGTCGCAAGCGACGTCGTCGCCGGCGGGGTCCTTGCTGGCGAGGATGGCGCATAGCTTGATCTTGCAGGCCTTGCGCGCCTCCTTCTCGGCCTTCTCCTCGGGCGTCGGCATGCGTTTGTCCGCGTCGGTGAGGGGCGTGGTCGCTTGGGATGGCGTGGTGGCGGGGCTCGCGTCTTCTGCGGCGGTGGCAAGCTGGGGGCTCAGCAGCAGCGCGGCCAGTGCCGCAAGCTTTATGAGTGTGCTTTGCATAAACTTCCCACGCCGCGCTCGCCCCATTCAGGGCGGCGGGAGTATGGGCGGGGCCAGATTGGGTGTCCAGCGCGCGTGCCTTATGCCGCACGGTCCAGCGCCGTGACGATGGCCTCCCCCATGGCGGCGGTGCCGAGCTGTTTGCAGCCCTTCTGCATGATGTCCGCCGTGCGGTAGCCCTGATCCAGCACGGACGCGATCGCCGTCTCGATGCGGTCGGCAGTCGCGCCCAGATCGAAGGAATAGCGCAACGCCATGGCAAAGCTCGCGATGGTGGCGATGGGATTGGCGATGCCTTTGCCGGCAATGTCGGGGGCAGAGCCATGCACTGGCTCATACAGCGCGCGGCGGCGATCGTGCGCGTCGGCAGTGCCAAGAGAGGCGGAAGGCAGCATGCCAAGCGAGCCCGTGGCCATGGCCGCCTCGTCGGACAACATGTCGCCGAAGAGATTGTCGGTGACGATGACGTCGAATTGCTTCGGTTGCCGCACGAGCTGCATGGCGCAATTGTCGGCGAGGATGTGGTGCAGCGTCACGTCGGCGTAGCGCTCCTTGTGCAGACGCGTCACCACCTCGTGCCAAAGCACGCCAGTTTTCATCACGTTGCGCTTCTCCGCCGAATGCACCTGATTGCGGCGTTTGCGCGCAAGCTCGAAGGCGACCGCGGCGATGCGCTCGATCTCGTAGGTCTCGTAGACTTGCGTATCGACGGCGCGCTTTTGGCCGTTCCCGAGGTCTTTGATCTCCTTAGGCTCGCCGAAATAGACGCCGCCCGTCAGCTCGCGTACGATCATGATGTCGAGGCCCTCGACCAGCTCGCGCTTGAGCGAGGAGGCGTCGGCCAGCGCCGGATAGCAGATGGCGGGGCGCAGATTGGCAAATAGCTCAAGGTCCTTGCGCAAACGCAGCAGTCCGGCTTCGGGGCGCTGGTCGTACGCCACGCCAGCCCATTTCGGGCCGCCCACGGCGCCGAGCATGACCGCGTCGGCGGCAAGCGCCTTTGCCATGGTGGCGTCGGAGATAGTTTGGCCGTGCGCATCATAGGCGCATCCGCCGACGAGGTCGGTCTCCGTGTCGATGCGGGTGAGGCCTTTGTCGTTCACCCAGGCGACGAGGCGCGTCACCTCCGCCATCACCTCGGGGCCGATGCCGTCGCCGGGAAGGAGCAGAAGTTTGTAAGTTGTCATGCCTCGGGCCGTTCCTGTGCTAAGCCGCTCGCGGCTGCGTTCTGACGGCTTGCCTAAAGGGAGTGAGAAATGCTGACAAGAGTGCTCTTTGCTTTCGGCCTGATGAGCGGCATAGCCGCGCCGGCGGCGTGGGCCCAGGAGACCAAGCTCGTGGCCTTAGGCCTTACCGATCATGAGCCCACCCAAGAAGAACTGGACAAGGGCGCGGAGCTCCCGGTGCCGCACTTCAACACGGGAGGCATAGCCTATGTCCTTGTGGCCAACGTCGAGAAAGGCGACACCGTCGAGATCACACTCAACAATGGTGATACGCCCCTGCTCCACAACACAGAGACGCTTGCGGAGGACAAGGCGAGTTTCTTGCTGCAAGCGGGAAAACGAGGCGTACCCGCGGGTGGCTGGCCCGAAGGTACCTATCACGCCGCGGTCAAGATCATTCGCGACGGAAAACCTGTGATCGAGGAGACCTCGAAGCCGATGGCGTTCGAGTAGGGAAACGCGCGTTAGCGCGGCCGATCGCCGTCGGCGCCCGAGGCGCGGCCGAAAATGTAGCCGGCCACGGCGCCCAGCGGCGTCGCCAAAATTTTCTTCGACAGCGCGTTGGTGACGGCGAGAATCAGGATCGTGGGCACGAGCAGCACGAGGCCGAAGGCGCTCAAGGCGGCCGGGCCCCAGCCGGTGGAGCGGTGATAGACGATGAGCGCGCCGCCCACGAGCACGATAATGGCGGCGACGAGGGCAAGAAGCTGCACGGTCGGTGTGTTTGGCGTGGCGTCAGGCCCAGGATCGGCGCACGCGGCTTTTGCCCTCGAAGGCGGCAATGGCGTCGGCCTTCTCCAGCGTCAGCGCGATATCGTCAAGGCCTTCCATCAGGCAGCGCTTCTGGAAGGGATCGATGTCGAAATGGATCACCCCGCCGTCGGGCCCTCTGATCTCTTGAGCGCCGAGGTCAACGGTGATGGTGGCGTTCGCCCCGCGCGCGGCGTCGTCGAGGAGCTTGTCGATCTCCGCCTGCGGCAGCGTGATGGGCAGGATGCCGTTCTTGAAGCAGTTGTTATAGAAAATGTCGGCGAAGGACGGCGCGATGATGCAGCGGAAGCCGAAATCGAGCAGCGCCCAGGGCGCGTGCTCGCGGGAGGAGCCGCAGCCGAAATTCTCGCCGGCGATTAGGATCACCGCCTTGTCTTGCGGCGCCTTCTGCAGCACGAAGTCGGGCTTCGGCTTGCCTTGCTCGTCGTAGCGGAGTTCGGCGAACAGCCCCTTGCCCAGTCCCGTGCGCTTGATGGTCTTGAGGTACTGCTTGGGGATGATCATGTCGGTGTCGACATTGATCATGGGCAGGGGGGCGGCGATGCCGGTGAGCGTGGTGAATTTTTCCATGACCTTGTTCCGCGAATCCGAGGCGGCAGAGAAGCGCCGCCCGCGAGATTTGTAAAGTGTCGGCTGCGGGGTGTGACCTAGGAGCCGAGTGCTACTGTGGCGGCGCCAAGGTCCGCTGCTGTGGTAGGGGCGGGGCCTTTGGCTGTGGGGCGGCGGCCTCTTGCGGCACCACGACCGGTTTCGGGCTCGTCGCCAGCGCGTCGGCATAGCATTTGCGCATGTCCGCGCAGCGCTTGGGTCCCGGCGGGTGCACCGCGTCGCCCTTCAGCTGCGAGATGAATGCGCAGATGTCATCCATGCCTTTGCCGTCGAGCCAACCCCAACGCACGCCGCGGCGCATGGCGAAGCAGTCGGCCGCGGACTCGTCTGGGCCCACGAACTGATGCCCGCATTCATGGGAATAGACATAGAGCTTCACGGCGGTGGTAAGCCCGGTGATCTTCTTGGTGTTGAGGATGAGGAAGCCGGGAAAGGCGCCTCCCCAGCTGTCGAAATTGGAGGTGAGCACCGTGGGCCGCTTGCCGCAATTCACGGCCCTGCCGTCGATCTTGAGCTCGCCGTAGTTTATGAGCTTGGCGTCCGGACCAGCCTCTTTCAGATATTCCTCAACCGTCGGCCCGTTTTCGGTCGAGCCTTCATGCCAGTCCTGCGCCTGGGCCGCACGCAGTGGCATGGCGCAGAGCAAGAGAAGAGCGGCGCCAAGGGCCGGCAAATACCGTTTCGACAACATGTCCCTCATTCCTGACTCACTAACTTAAGAGGCCAGCCCGCGTCGCGCAATCGGCCTTGCAGGCCTAGGCTCCTATTTACCGTCGCCGGCCGTGAGGCTGCCCTTTTTGCTGGCAAAACACTGGCGGAGCTGGCTGCACCGCACCTCCGGGTCCGGATGCACCGGCCCGTGGCCCGCGATGTTGAAGACCGCACAAATCTCCTCGAGCCCCTGGCTGTTGAGCCAGCCTTCGCGGCGCGCGCGGCGTACGGCGTAGCAGTCGGCGGAGGTCTCGCCCGGGCCGAACAGGATATGCCCGCATTCATGGTAGTAGATAAGCCATTGCACCATGGGCGGCAGCTCCTTCATCGCCGTCATGTTGAGCATGATCACGGTCGAGCTCACGGCGAAGCCTTCGAAGTCCCGCACCAGCGTCGAGGTCGCGCCGCAAGAGAGCCGGCGACCGGCAATGACGAGTTGTCCGGGTTGTACGAGCTTGCCGCTGTCGAGGGCGACTGCGTGCTGCTCTGGGGCGACGGCGAACAGCGTCAGGCAAAGCGCAAGCAGCGCGAGCAAACGGGCAGCCGACTTCATCAATTTATCCCCCGCTGCCTCGCTTAGCTCTTGCAGTCTGCGGGTGGTCGCGAGCCTGCGTCAACGACAAATCGGCAATGGTCTTGGCCGCTATCGAGGGTCACGTCGTATCCTCTTAAATCCGTGTGATTGTCACGCGTTTGCCGGCTTTCGTTGGCATATTGGCATAGCGGTTCGAACGCCCGTTACACTATGACGCGCGACTCGTCGAGCGAGGGGATCAAGCATGAGAGACCATCGGGGATCGGCTCCAGCAAGCATTGTTCGATCCATGGGCTTGGCGCGGTGCTCTTGCTCCTCGGCGTTGCCATTGTCGGCGGCCGCGCGCTGGCCGACGCGGATTGCGGGGATTCCGAGCCGCCCAAGGGGCCGCCAAGGGCAAATGCCCGGCCGGCTACAAATACAGCGCCAAGACGAAGGGCTGCGCCAAAGTCAGTTGCCGCACTGATCGAGTCTGGAGCGGTAAGCAGCAGAAGCAGCTCATGGAGATCGCGGACCGCTGCGGGGATTCCTGCGAGGAGTATGTCAAGCTGGAGAAGGCGATCGTGACCTTCGTCACGGGCGACGGAAAGGCCACAAGCTGGTAGTCGCGCTTAGTGCTACGCCGAGGCCTCGGCCTCGATGCGCTCCATGTCGGCGTCCGACAGGCCGAAATGATGGCCGATCTCATGCACGAGCACGTGGGTGACGATATGCCCAAGCGATTCCTCATTCTCCGCCCAGTAGTCGAGAATCGGGCGCCGATAGAGGAACACCATGTCGGGGACGCCTGACACGTCCATCACGCTTTTACGTGCGAGAGCGACGCCGGAATAAAGCCCGAGCAGGTCAAAGGGGGAGTCGATGCCAAGGCCATCGAGTACCTCGTCGGTCGGGAAGTCTTCGATGCGGATCAGCACGTCGCCGGTGAGCGTACGGAAGCGGGCGGGCAGCCGCGCATAAGCCTGATCGGCAATAGCCTCGAACTCGGCGAGCGACGGCGCCTCGCGTGGTGACCAGTCGGATTGTTTTGGACCACGCGACATTGCAGCGGCACTTCATTTCTCCCCAGCGGGGAGACGCTTCAATGAAACTCGCGGATGTCGACGAAGCGGCCGGCAAGCGCGGCTGCGGCGGCCATCACCGGCGACACCAGATGGGTGCGGCCGAGGCGCCCTTGGCGCCCCTCGAAATTGCGGTTCGAGGTGGAGGCGCAGCGCTCTCTGGGCTTAAGCTGGTCGGGGTTCATGCCGAGGCACATGGAGCAGCCCGGCTCGCGCCAATCGAAGCCCGCCGCCTTGAAGATCTGGTCGAGGCCCTCGGCTTCCGCCTGCTCTTTCACCAGGCCAGAACCCGGCACGATCATTGCGCTCACATTGGCGTTGACCTTGCGCCCCTCCACCACTTTGGCGATGGCGCGCAAATCCTCGATGCGGCCATTGGTGCAGGAGCCGATGAAGACGCGGTCCAATGCAATATCGGTGATCTTCTCGCCGCCCTTGAGGCCCATATAGTCTAGGGACCGCTCAGCGGCTTTGCGTTTGGTCTCGTCCAAGATCTCGTCTAAGCGCGGCACGCGGCCGGCGACCGAGACCACTTGCTCGGGGCTCGTGCCCCAGGTGACGAGCGGCGGCAGCTTCTCGGCGTGCAGGATGACCTCACGGTCGAAGTGGGCTCCTGCGTCGGAATAGAGCGTCTCCCAGTGGCGCTGAGCCATCTCGAAGGCGCCGGCCTTGGGCGCGCGGGGGCGGCCCTTGATGTAATCGAAGGTTTTTTGGTCGGGCGCGATCAGGCCTGCGCGGGCGCCCCCCTCGATGGACATATTGCAGACAGTCATGCGCCCTTCCATGGAGAGCGCCTCGATCGCTTCGCCGGTATATTCGATGACATGGCCGGTGCCGCCGGCGGTACCGATCTCGCCGATGATGGCGAGGATGATGTCCTTGGCAGTGACGCCCTCGGGCATCGCGCCATCCACGCGGACGCGCATGTTCTTGGCCTTCCGCTGGATCAGCGTCTGGGTGGCGAGCACGTGCTCCACCTCGGAGGTGCCGATGCCGTGGGCAAGCGCGCCGAAGGCGCCGTGGGTCGAGGTGTGGGAATCGCCGCAGACGATGGTGGTGCCGGGGAGCGTGAAACCCTGCTCGGGTCCGATGATGTGGACGATGCCCTGGCGGCGGTCGCGCTCGCCGAAATATTGGATGCCGAACTCGCGCGCGTTCTCGGCAAGCGTGGCGATCTGGAGCGCCGACTCGGGATCGTCGATGCCGTGG
The DNA here is from genome assembly GCA_963741155.1 of uncultured Alphaproteobacteria bacterium. GTDB lineage: Bacteria > Pseudomonadota > Alphaproteobacteria > Rhizobiales > Methyloligellaceae > Methyloceanibacter. Next base: position 72,363 of record CAVUHA010000007.1, read on the forward strand.
GAGCGGTCGGTGGTCGGCACGTTGTGGTCGACCACGGCGAGCGTCTTCTCAGGGCTGCGGACCTTGCGGCCCGCCATGCGCAGGCCCTCGAAGGCCTGCGGGCTCGTCACCTCATGCACGAGGTGGCGGTCGATATAGAGGAGGCAGGTGCCATCCGGTGCCTCATGCACCAGATGCTCGTCCCAGATCTTGTCGTACAGGGTGCGGAGTCTCGGCATTGGTCTGTCGCAGGCTCAAATTCTCAAAATTCTACACGTCAGATAGCGTCTGTTGGGTCGGTTGCAAACCCCCCACACCTAATACGCCGCGCCATGCCCAGGGGAAGTCCCGGGCATCCACGACCTACGAAGCAATCCTATAAGAAAACGAGGCTCACCGGGGCTGAGGCTGCTCAGCCCTTCTTGGATTTCTTGGCGGGCTTGGCCTTCGGAGCTTCGGCGGCCGGCGCTCCCTCCGGCTCGTCGTCCTCTGCCTCGGCGGGAAGCTCGCCGGCGGTGGTCTCGGCCATCAGCTCAACGGCCTTGGCGACCCAGTCGTCGCGCTCGATGGCGCCCTTGAGGACGAGTTCTTCATCGAGCTTGATAATCTCGTCGTCGGTGAGGTTGGCGATCTGGTCAAATTTGATCAGCCCAAGCTTGTTCAGTTTCTTCTCGAGCTCGGGCGAGATGCCCTTGATGAGCTTAAAATCGTCGGGCGCGCCCTTGGGCTTGGTGAAGCCCTTGAAGGGCTCGGCCTTCTTGCCCCTGCGGGCGTCCTGACGCTCGGGGATGCGCGCGGCCTTGCCGCGGCGGCCGCGCAAATAATAGAGCTTGGCGCGGCGGACGCGGCCCCTGCGCACGACCTCGATGGAGTCGATCAGCGGCGAATGCACCGGGAAGACGCGCTCGACGCCCTCGCCATAGGAGATCTTGCGCACGGTGAAGTTCTCGTTCACCCCGCCGCCCGCGCGGCCGATGCAGACGCCTTCATAGGCCTGCACGCGGGAGCGCTCCCCCTCGACCACCTTGACGTTGACGCGGACGGTGTCGCCGGGCCCGAATTCGGGCACTTTCCGCTTCTTGACGAGCGCGGCCAGCTGCTCCTGCTCGAGCTGCTCGATTATATTCATGTCGATACCTTTCATGGGCGCCTGCCTTGGCCTTATGGCTTCAGGCGAACGCCATTCTTTTTGATTGATCCTGACGTTGATTGCGGGCGGGAGGCTCGCAAGGGGTTTCCTAACCCAGGCTCAGGTGCTTGTCGATGGATTTGCTGCAACCCCGGGGGGCGCTTAAGGCTTGTGCTTCAAGGAGAGAATGTAGGCGATGACATTGTCCCGGTCCGCCGGCGCCAGCACGATGTTGGGCATGGTCGGATGGGAGCTCTGCAGCCACACCGTGAGCGCCGTCGCCGTCATGCCGGGCGTGTCCGCCGCGGCTTGGAAGGTCGGGGCTTGCAGCAGGGGCGACAGCTGCTCATTGGCGAGCACCGCATGGCACGGAGTGCAAACTTTTTTCGCGTAAGCCGCGCCGGCCGCGGGGTCGCCCGTTTCTTGCGCTTGGGCGGCGGTTGCGAGCCCAATGACCACGAGCGGCATGAGCCATGCCAGCCATTTCATGTCCAATTCTCCCTTCCCGGAGTGTGCGTCGCGAGGACTGCTGAACTCAAGCGTGCGGGGTCGAATTCCGCAAGTCCTCATTCTTGTGGCTTGCCGTAGCGGTGCCACAGGTCCGGGCGGCGCGCTTTGGTGATCTTGTCCGCCTGCTCGCGGCGCCATCGGGCGATTTTCCCGTGGTCGCCGGAGAGCAGCACCTCGGGGATGGCATGGCCTTCCCATTCGCGCGGCCGCGTGAAATGCGGATATTCGAGCAGGCCGGACGCGAAGCTCTCCTCGGCCAGCGAGCCCTCGTTTCCCGCGACGCCGGGCAGCAGGCGCACGACGCAATCGATCAGCACCATGGCGCCAAGCTCGCCGCCGGACAGCACATAGTCGCCGATGGAGATTTCCTCCACCTCACGCGCTTCGAGCACGCGCTCGTCGATCCCTTCGAAGCGGCCGGCCAGTAGGATGACGCCTTGGCCTTGCGCGAGTTCCCGCGCGCGGGCTTGGGTCAACGGTGTCCCGCGCGGCGAGAGATAGAGGGTGGGAACATACGTGGTGCCGCGCGCGCGGGCCGCATCGATGGCAGCCGCCGCAATGTCGGCGCGCATCACCATGCCGGGTCCGCCGCCTGCCGGAGTGTCGTCAACCGAGCGGTGCTTGTCGGTAGCGAAGTCGCGAATGTCGGTGATGTCGAGCGCCCACTTCCCCTCGGCTAGCGCCTTGCCGGCGAGACTCAAGCCGAGCGGCCCCGGGAACATCTCGGGATAGAGGGTGAGAACGGTGGCGCGCCAAGTCATGATTTATTCCAGCAGTTCGAGCGGGACGAGCACCAGGCGCCCCGCCTCGATGTCGATCTCGGGCACGGTGTCTCGTGTGAACGGCACGATCAGGCTCTCGCTGCCGGCAGCGGGGCGGACCTCGATGAGATCGCCGGCACCAAAGTTGAGCACCGCAATGACGGTGCCGAGCGGCTCACCTTGCGCGTCGACGGCCGCGAGCCCGATAAGGTCGGAATGGTACCACTCCTCCTCCTCGCGCGCAGGCAGCCGCGAGCGGGGAACATAGAGCTTGGTGCGGTTAAGCGCCTCGGCCTGCTCGCGGGTGGTGACGCCCTTGATGCGCGCGATGACGCCCTTTGGCGCGACGCGCAGGCTCTCGAACTCGACATGTCGCCCGCTCTCGTCCTCGAGTGGGCCGTAACTGGCGATGTCGCCGGGCACCTCGGTGTAGGAGCGGATGCGCAGCTCGCCCTTGAGCCCCTGCGCGCCGCCGATCTCGCCCAGCAGCACGCGGTCCTGATCGTTCTCTCGCCGAGACTTCGCCAACGCTATTCGGAGCCAGGCTGCTCGCCCTCGGCGGCAGGTTCTTCCGCGGCGGCAACCTCAGGCTCAGGCGGAGGCGGGGCGGCAGCAGCTTCGGCAGCGGCCTTCTTTGCCTCGTCGGCCGCCTTGGCCTTCTCGGCTTCCGCGACCACCTTCGCCTCCTCGCGCTCGATGCGCTTCTTGCCCGGCTGGCCCTTGTTCGGGTTCGCGCGCGCCGCACGTTTCATGAGGCCTGCAGCATCGAGGAAGCGCAGCACGCGGTCGGTGGGCTGGGCGCCATGGGACAGCCAATGCTTCGCCCGCTCCACCTCGAGGTTCACCCGCTCGGCGGAATCGCGCGGCAGGAGCGGATTGTAGGTGCCGATCTTCTCGATATAGCGGCCATCGCGCGGCATTCTCGAGTCCGCGACGACGATCCGGTAAAAGGGCCGCTTCTTGGCGCCGGCCCGCGCCAGTCTGATCTTCAATGACATGTCTGTTCCTTCTCCTTGAATTCAAAAACTCATCGTTTCTTCGATTTTGGCAGCCCGGGCAGCCCACGGGGCAGGCTAGGCATGCCACCGAGCCCGGCGAGACCGCCGGGCGGAAGACCGGGAAAGCCGGGGGGCGGCGTCAGGCCGCCTTCGGGCAATTCGGCCGGCATGTCCGGGGGCGGGGCGCCGCCGAACATCTGTCCCAGGAGGCCGCGCTTCTTGCCCATGGACTTCATCATGTCGGCCATCTGTCGATGCATCTTCACGAGCTTGTTGATGTCCTGCACCGATGTGCCGGAGCCGGCCGCCACGCGCTTCTTGCGTGAGGCATTGAGCAGCTTGGGGTTCTTGCGCTCCGGCCTCGTCATGGAGCCGATGATCGCCTGCTGGCGCTTGAGAATAGTCTCGTCGAGATTGGCGGCGTCGAGCTTGCTCTTGATCTTGCCGATGCCGGGCAGCATGCCGAGGATGCTGCCCATGCCGCCCAATTTCTGCATCTGGTTCAGCTGCGAGGCGAGGTCGTCGAGGTCGAAGACGCCCTTGCGCATCTTGCGCGCAATGGCTTCCGCCCTGTCCACCTCGACGGTCTGCAGCGCCTTCTCCACCAGGCCCACCACGTCGCCCATGCCGAGGATGCGGCCGGCGATGCGCGCCGGATCGAAATCCTCCAGCGCGTCGAGCCGCTCGCCCACGCCGATGAGCTTGATGGGCTTGCCCGTCACCGCGCGCATGGACAGCGCCGCGCCGCCGCGGCTGTCGCCGTCGACGCGGGTGAGCACGATGCCGGTGAGGGACACGCGCGCATCGAAGGCCTTGGCGAGGTTGACGGCGTCCTGGCCGGTGAGCGCGTCAGCGACGAGCAGCGTCTCATGCGGGCGCGCGATCTTCTCGATCTCGGCCGTCTCTCCCATCAGCGCTTCGTCGATATGGGTGCGGCCGGCGGTGTCGAGCAACAACACGTCATAGCCGCCGAGCCTGGCCGCTTCGAGCGCGCGCCGGGTGATGCCCGCGGGCTCCTGACCTTCCTTAACAGGAAGCGTGGCGACGCCCGTCTGCTCGCCCAGCACGCGCAGCTGCTCCTGCGCCGCCGGGCGCCGCGTGTCGAGCGAGGCCATGAGGACTTTCTTCTTGTCGCGGGCCTCGAGACGCTTGGCGATCTTGGCGGTGGTGGTGGTCTTGCCGGAGCCCTGCAGGCCCACCAGCATCACCACCACCGGCGGTGCAGCGTTGAGGTCGATGGGCTCGGCGTCGGACCCGAGCGTGCGCACGAGCTCGTCATGGACGATCTTGATGACCATTTGGCCGGGCGTGATAGAGCGCACCACCGCTTGGCCGATGGCTTGCTCTTTCACCCGCTCGACAAAGGCGCGCACCACGTCGAGCGCCACGTCGGCCTCGAGCAAAGCGCGGCGGACCTCGCGCATGGCTTCCGCCACATCCGCCTCGCCCAGCACACCCCGGCGGGTGAGCTTGTCGAGGATGGCGCCAAGGCGCTCCGAGAGGGTGTCGAACATGGTTACGTCCTAGCAAAGCAATAACCCACCCGCGGGCGCTTCGCGCTGGCGGATGGTGACCCCCCTGCCTCCCGGTGCAAATTGCGCTTTGGGCAGGGCGGCGGCTCGTCGAACGGAGCTGCCTTTGATTTCGGCCGCGATCTTTGCGCGCTGCCCCTGTCAAGTCAAGCAAGCTCGGCGCTGGGTCGTGGGTCAGTTCCAACTTTGTGGGCGGACGAATCGTTTTAATGGTCGCCAGAAAAGAAATACGCCCAGCGGGACGCCAATCAATAAACTGAGAATGTCGCCCCAAATATCAAGCGTTACATAGCGCAATTGGTGAGGTCATCCCATCAGATGTGTCCGATCGAAACGATGAATAATACGATCCACGCAATCAAAAGTACGTAGCCAATTCGGGAGATCCTTCCACGCAACTCAGTCATTGCCGCCCTTCCAAACCGAGCTCCCGGCATCCCGCTCAAGAGCTCGGGAAGTAATTGCCATGGAAATGGAAGGGGATGGTGTAGGGGCCCCGGGCCCGTGCCAGCTCTGCGAGCGTTGCGGCATCGAGCACGAGCAGGAAGGAGCCGTCCTTCCCCGTGTCCAACACCACCGACAGGAGCACGCCGTCATCCTCGGCGTTGCCGGACGGCGCCGGTACGAAGACAGGCTCGCCGGGATAGCAGCCCTGCTCGTACCACATTGCGACGCTCCCGGTCTCGGTATCGATCTTGATGACAGAATCGAGGAAGTCGCCCGGTACTTGAATGCCGGTGCCCCAGACATAACGATAGGGCTTGCCGGCGCAGGACCCATAATTGATGCGCGGCAACTCGAGCGGCATGGGCGCAAGGGTGCGGTGCGTGACGGGAGCGTCGCCATATGGCACCCAAAATCGCGTGAGCTCACCCGTTGCCGTGAGGGGCGTTCCGGCGCGCAGCCGGGCCAGGTAGAGCTGCTCGATAATGGCGGCGTCCTGATAGGCGATCATGTCAACGACCAGGCCGTCGCCGTCCTCGAAGGCGTTGACGTGATGGAAGGCGAAGGCCGCATCGGCTCGCGCCGTCGCCACGACCTGTCCATCCGTCTTGGCCACAATGTGGAAACGAAGCCCGCGCTCGGATTCCCAGCGGTAATTCTCGATGAAGGGCCGGCCTGAAAATTTCAGCGCCAGCGCGCTCACCACGAGGGGGAACTCGACGAGCACCAGATAGCGCTCCGTCATGGCGAAGCTGTGCATATAGGCGGGGAGGTCGACCGGAATTTCCGCCACCGATTGCTGCGCACCATCATCGGGGACGCTGAACAGGCGGTAGAAGCTCTTCCTTCCGAACTCGACCATGTAGCTGTAATGGCGCGCGCGGGCGGCATCGTAATGGGGGTGGGCGATGGAGACTTGGCCGCGCAGCTTGGCGTCATAGCCGAACACGCCAAGAGTTGCGAGCGTCTGCGGCGCAAACCGCATGGGCAGCGTCGTCTCGGTGAAGGCGACGGTCTCGCCGCCAAAGGGAAGCGCATTGACGTTGCAATTATCCGTGAGCTTGGGCGCGAAGATCGCGGCGACGCGGCCAAACAACGTGCGGCAGGGGTCGGTCGCGAATTCGCCATAGCTGATCTTGCCGGTCTGCTCGGCCGCGCAGAAGGCATTGCTGCGCAGGAAGCGGTTGGCGTAGGTCACGCGGCCTTGCATAAAGGCGAAGCGGTGCAGCATCGCCAAGCCGTCGAACCAATGATTGTAGGTGCGCCGTCCCACCTCGAATTTCGACGGGCCGGTGCGGAGCAGCTCGCCCGCGAGCCAGGGCGGCAGCTCGCCTTGGACGGTGAGGGGTACCGGCTTGGGCGTCTGGCGCTCGAGCGAGCGGAAGCCGACACCATAGGGAAACGAGCCCGGGGTCAATGTCGCCTCCTCCGCCGCAAGCCAAGGAGCTTAGGAGGTCTTTCTTAAAATGGGTTCAAGCCGGACCGCCAAATCGAGCAGGGCCTCGTCGGCCCCCTTCCAGCCGATGAAAGAAAGACCGGTGGGGCAGTCCGCCGCTTCGGCGCCGGGGATCGTGATCTGTGGCAGGCCGGCGTGGCCCGCGAGGCAAGTGCTGGCGAGCGTGAGGGCGCGAAACTCGGAGGTCGATGAGCCGTCGGGGATGCCGCGCTTGGGCGGCAGGGTTGGCGTGGTGGGCAGCATCACGACCGTGCCTGGACGCAAGAGGTTGTTGAGCCCCTCGGCGATCTCGACGCGGGCGGCGCGTGCTTTCTCGGCCTCGGCCGGGGTGATCGCCGCCGCCGCTTGGAAGCGCTCCCAGATGCCGGGGCCGAGCTTGGGGCCATGCGATTGGATGAAGGGGAGGAGCGTCGATTGGATCTCGGAGCCTTGCACGAGGCGGAAGGCGTCGCGCCATTGGTCGATATCGTCTCCGGCGATGATCTTTCGCTCGGGCTGCGGCAGCGCGCGGCCGACCTTGGCCAGCAGCTGCCAAAGTGCGGCGTCGATGCTGGTCTCGGCCCGGGCGAACATGTCCTCGGCGATGATGAGGCGCTTGATCGGCGCCTCTACCCTCTCGCCCTGCAGCAACACTTGCCCAAGGGTGCGGAACAGGCCCGCGTCGCGGGCGAGGAAGCCGACGGTGTCGTAGCTCGGGGCCATGGGCGTCGCGCCCGCCATATCGATGCGGCCATGAGTGGGGCGCAGCCCATACAGGCCGCAGAAGGAGGCGGGCACGCGAATGGAGCCGCCGGTGTCGCTCCCCAGAGCAAAGTCGCACATGGAGGCCGCCACCGCCGCGGCCGAACCGCAAGAGGAGCCACCGGTGACGTGATCGGGCGCGCGCGGATTGACCGGCGTGCCGTAGTGAACGTTGCTGCCGAGCACGCTGTAGAAGAACTCATCGCAGACGGTGATGCCGGTGAGGGTCGCGCCCGCTTCCACCAGCCGGTAGATCGCGTGTGCGGTCATGCCCGCCGGGTGAGCGTGAGCGTACCAGTCGGGGTTGCCGTTGGACACTTTGTGGCCGGCAATGGCGAACAGGTCCTTGACCATGAAGCTGAGGCCCGCAAGGGGGCCCTGGGGGGCGCCCTGCACGGGTGCCTGCAAGGTGTGGGGCATGAGGGCGCCCACGGGATCGCTGTTCGGAATGGAAATCATTGGGAGCTTCTCTGGCCTCATTCACGGGAAACGCCATATAAAGGCGGAAATGGCTCGCGTGAAATGACCATCACCACCAGCGTCCCCTTCCGCAAGATGAATGGGCTCGGCAATGACTTCGTCGTGCTCGATGCGCGGCCGGGTCCCTTTGCGCTTGGGCCGAGGGAGGCCGCGTCCATCGCCGACCGGAAGACAGGCGTAGGCTGCGACCAGCTGATCGCGCTCGAGCCGTCGCAGCAGGCCGACGTGTTCATGCGCATCTGGAACGCCGATGGCGGCGAGGTGGGCGCCTGCGGCAATGCCGCCCGCTGCGTGGCGGCGCTTGTATCCTCGGAGCGCGGCCGCCCCGATGTCACCATCGAGACGGAGGGCGCGATCCTGGGGGCGCGCGTCAATGTTGACGGCAGCGTAACCATCGACATGGGGAGCCCACGCTTTGCCTGGGACGAGATTCCGCTTGCCGAGCTATTCCACGATACGCGCCGCATCGAGTTGCAGCTGGGTCCCATCGACGATCCGGTGCTGCATTCGCCTTCCGTCGTCAATGTAGGCAACCCGCATTGCATCTTCTTCGTCGAGGACGTGGAAGCCCACGACCTCGGCCGCTTCGGGCCCATGCTGGAGCATCACCCGCTCTTTCCCGAGCGCGCCAATATCTCGCTCGCGCAGGTGACCGCCCCCGATGCGATCAAGCTTCGCACCTGGGAGCGGGGCGCCGGTTTGACCCGCGCTTGCGGGACGGCTGCTTGCGCCGCGGCAGTTGCGGCGGCACGCCGCGGGCTCACGGGACGTGGGCTGCGCGTAAGCTTGCCCGGCGGCGATCTCCATATCGACTGGCGGGAGAGCGACGGCCACATCCTGATGACCGGCCCTTACGCGCTCGACTATGAGGGCACGCTGCCAGCAGGGCTGTTTGAGCCCACGCCTTCGACCTCCCCGTGAAAGCGGGGGAAGGGTCGCTGGACCCACAGCTTTCATGTTAGAAGCCCGGAAATGTCGGATATCGAGATCATCACCTTCGGCTGCCGGCTGAACGCCTATGAGTCGGAGGTCATGCGGAAGCATGCGGACGCGGCGGGGCTTAGCGACGCCGTGATCGTCAATACCTGCGCCGTTACGCAGGAAGCCGTGCGCCAGGCGCGGCAGGCGATCCGCAAAGCGCGCCGTGCGCGTCCGGACGCCAAGATCGTTGTCACCGGCTGCGCCGCGCAGATCGACCCGGGACGTTTCGCCGCCATGGCCGAGGTGGACCACGTCATCGGCAATCAAGAGAAGACCGAGCCTTGCACCTTTCAGGGGCTCGGGCTCGACGGTTCCGAGCGAATCAAGGTGAACGACATCATGTCGGTGACCGAGACAGCGGGGCACCTGATCGAGGGCTTTGGCTCACGCGCCCGGGCCTTTGTGCAAATCCAGAACGGCTGCAACCACCGCTGCACCTTCTGCATCATTCCCTTCGGGCGTGGTCCCTCGCGGTCGGTGCCGGCAGGCGAGGTGGTGGCGCAAGTGCGCAAGCTGGTGGAGAACGGTTATGCCGAGATCGTGCTCACCGGCGTCGATATTACCGCCTATGGCGCCGACCTGCCGGGTAGCATGACGCTCGGCACGCTCGTCAAGAAGGTGCTTGCGCTCGTGCCGGAACTGCCGCGGCTCAGGCTCTCGTCGATCGATTCCGTCGAGGCCGACGCGACGCTGCTGGCGGCGATCGCGGAGGAAGAGCGGCTGATGCCGCATCTGCATCTGTCGCTGCAGTCCGGCGACGACCTCACCTTGAAGCGTATGAAGCGGCGCCATAGTCGCGCAGACGCCGTGTGCTTCTGTGAGGCCGTGCGGCGCTCGCGCCCCGACATGGTGTTCGGCGCCGATTTGATCGCGGGCTTTCCCACCGAGACCGACTCGATGTTCGCCAATTCGCTGGCCCATGTGGATGAGTGCGGCCTCACCTTCCTGCACGTTTTTCCCTTCTCGCCGCGGCCGGGGACGCCGGCAGCGCGCATGAAGCAGCTCAACGGTGCGGTGATCGCACGGCGCGCGGGCGAGCTGCGCACTCACGGTGCCCGTGCGCTTTGGCGGCATCTCGCGGGGGCGCAAGGTCGCCGCATCGAGGTGCTGATGGAAAATGACAGTCAAGGACGCGCGGCCGACTTCACGCCGGTGCGGCTCGAGACCAATGCGGGCATTGGCGCGCTGATCGACGCCGTGGTGAGTGGTCATGACGGTAGCGCGCTCACGGCGGTGAGCCGGCGATGAGCGAGAGGGAAAAGAAGGAGCCGGCGCACAAGCGCGGGTGGTTCGCGCAGCTCCGCCAGGGCCTCGCGCGCAGCTCCACGGCGCTCACCGACAACCTCGCCTCGGTGCTGACCAAGCGCCGCCTCGATGCGGACGTGCTCGATGCGCTCGAGGACGTGCTGATCAAGGCCGATCTCGGACCGGCGCTTGCCACGCGCATGCGCGAGGCGCTCGCTGCCAGCCGCCACCCCCAGGGTATGAGTCCCGAGGCGGTGCGCGACGTGCTGGCGGCCGAGATCGCCAAGGTGCTCGAGCCCGTGGCCCAGCCTTTGACCTTGGACGCGACCGCCCATCCGCACGTCATCCTCGTGGTGGGGGTGAACGGCACGGGCAAGACCACGACCGCGGCCAAGCTTGCCCACCGGTTCATGGCCTCCGGTCAAAGCGTGCTGCTTGCCGCCGCCGACACCTTCCGCGCCGCGGCTATCGACCAGCTGAAGATCTGGGGGAATCGCGTCGGGGCCGAGGTTGTCGCGAAAGACGTAGGCGCCGACCCGGCTGGTGTCGCTTTCGAGGCGTTCGAGCGGGCGCGCGCGGAGGGGCGCGACGTGCTCCTCATCGATACCGCCGGGCGCTTGCAGAACAAGGCCGACCTCATGGCCGAGCTCGCCAAGATCGTGCGCGTGCTGAAGAAACTCGATCCGAGCGCGCCGCACAGCGTCGTTCTCGTGCTCGATGCCACCACCGGGCAGAATGCGCTCGCCCAAGTGCAGATTTTCCAAGAGATCGCGGGCGTGACGAGCCTCGTGGTGACCAAGCTCGACGGCACCGCGCGGGGCGGCATTCTCGTGGCCATCGCCGAGCGGTTCGAGCTTCCCATCATTGCCATTGGCATTGGCGAGGGGCTGGACGACCTCGAGCCTTTCGATGCACAAGACTTCGCCCGTGCCATTGCGGGTCTCAAGACCGAGCATGAAGCGGCAGCCTAAAGGCAGGGCGCGTTCCGCGCCCAAGACCGGTGCGGCAAAATCCGCTCCAGGCAAAGCCGCGCCGACCGAGGCGAGCCCAATTTTTGAAGAGGCCGTAGGTCCATCGCTGCCGATAAAGCTCGCAATCGAGCTCGGCCCCCTGCTCGTGTTCTTCGGCGGGAACGCCGCCGCCGGCATCTATGCCGGCACCGGGGCTTTCATGGTGGCGACGCTGGCCGCGCTCGCGGTGGCCATGATCCATTACCACAAGGTGCCGGTGATGCCGCTCATCAGTGGCGTCGTCGTGCTCGTCTTCGGCGGGCTCACGCTTTATTTGCGCGATGACACCTTCATCAAGCTCAAGCCGACCGTCGTCTATCTTACCTTCGCAGGGCTGTTGACCGCGGGCCTCTTGTTCCGGAAGCCGTTGCTGGAGCTGCTGCTCGGGCCCGTGTTTCGCCTGAGCGAGGAGGGCTGGCGCAAGCTGACGTGGCGCTGGACCTTCTTCTTCCTCGCCATGGCGATCGTCAACGAGCTCGTCTGGCGCCACGTCTCGACCAACGCCTGGGTGAGCTTCAAGGCCTTTGGCTTCTTGCCGCTCACCTTCCTGTTCGCGCTCGCCCAAGTCCCGCTCATGCAGCGCTATGGTGAGCCAACGGAGGAGGGGCGCGCCGCCGAGCGCGGTGAGGAGCCTGGTGATCCGCGGGACTCTGGCGACAAGGACCGGTAAACCCAAAGCGGTCACTCGCTTGACGCCGATCTTGTCAACCAAGGTTGGCCCCCCGATATGAGGGGCGCGTGCTCGGTTTCAATCGCCTGCTGGAATTCCATGCCCCGGCGAGTCATTTTGCTCCCATTGGTGCAACCATACGTTTGCTGATTGAGAGTTTGGGTTGTAAGAAACATATGGAAGCGCCAGAGCAGGCGAGGGGCGGGCCAGCAACTGATACACGCATTACGGGAGGCGGCGTCGGTCGCAATGGTTGCATCAAAAGCAGGGAGGCAACTCGATCGCTCAGCGATGCATCTGCTCCACCGTGCGGGGCAGTGCGCCACGGACATCTTTCTGGCCGAGGCTCGCCTAAGCGGGCTGACCCCACGCCAATTCGCGGTGCTGATGACCATCGCCGAGGAGGAAGGGCTCACCCAAACGGAGCTTGTGGAGCGCACCGGAATCGACCGGTCTACCCTTGCCGACATCGTCGCGCGGCTGCTCGGGCGGGGGCTCATTCAGCGCCGCCGGGCCAAGGACGACGCCAGGGCCTATGCCATCAAGCTTAGTGCGCAAGGCGCGAAGAGCCTGCGTGACGCCGAGCCCGGTGCCGTGTCCGCCGACACCCGGCTACTCGCGCCTCTGCCGCCTGCCAAGCGGCAGGACTTTATCGACCAGCTCAATCTGATCGTCACGGCGGTTCGCAAGTAGCGGAACCGATCAGCCGGTCGGCTTCCCGTTGGGCTGCTGAAGCAACGGCAGCAGCTGGTCGCGGATGGCGTCCTCGGTGAGGGGGCCAACAAGGCGGAGCGCGATCCTGCCGTCACCGGTGATCACATAGGTCTCCGGGACGCCATATACTCCCCAATCGATGGCGACGCGCCCCGACCGGTCGGCGCCGAGGCGCTCGAACGGATTGCCGTAGCGGCCGAGGAAGCGGCGCGCCGCAGCCGGGTCGTCCTTGTAGTTGATGCCGTAGAGGCGCACGCCCGGCTGTTTGGCAAGCGCCAAGAGTAGGGGATGCTCCTCATGGCAGGGTACGCACCAGGACGCCCAGACATTGACGACGATGGGCGTCCCGATCGCAAGATCGGACGTTGCAAATCCCTGCGCGTCGCCGTGTGTGGCGAGCCCTTCGATCGGCGGCAAGGTGAATTGCGGCACGGGCTTGCCGATGAGGGCGGAGGGCAGCGTCGAGGGGTCGCCGCCATGCAGCGCAAGCCAGAAGAGACCGGCGAGGGCGGCAAAGAGGAGCAGCGGGAGAAGCAGCCCCAAGCGCAGACGCGAGGGTCGCGGCGCGGTCTTGCTCACGACCGCCGCCTTCCTGGCTTGGCGCGCGCCGGTCTGGGCTTGGCGCTGGTCTTCGCGATTGCAGCTTGCGGCTTGGCTCCGTCCGTCGCCGATCTAGCCGAGCGCCGCCTGATGCCCTTCAGCTCGAGCTCGGCAAGCAAACGGCGCTGATGCCGATCGTCGGCGACGATGGCGAGCACGAGCGCCGTCACGGCGACGAGGGTGACGCCATAGGCGGCCAAGATGAAGCTTGCATGCGGACCGAGATCTGGCATCGACGCGCGCTGTCAGGCTTGAGCGGCGGCAGCGCGCTCGACCGCGATCTGCTGTAGCGCGTGCACGCGGCGGCGCAAGATCTCGGCGCGCATGGCGATGAGGTGCAGGAGCACGAAGAGCAGGGTGAAGCCAAGGGCCATGACGAGGAGCGGCACGAGCAGGGAGGGATCGATGGTGGGGCCGCCCGTGCGGAACACGCTCGCTGGCTGGTGCAGCGTGTTCCACCACGTCACGGAGAAATGAATGATCGGTACGTTGATGAAGCCGACCAGGGCGAGGATCCCGGCGGCGCGTCCGGCGGGGCCGGGCTCCTCGATTGACTGCCAAAGTGCGAGCAGCCCGAGATAGAGCAGGAAGAGCACGAGCACCGAGGTGAGGCGCGCGTCCCACACCCAATAGGTGCCCCACATGGGCTTGCCCCAGAGCGAGCCGGTGACCAGCGCGATGAAGGTGAAGGTGGCGCCGATGGGAACAGCGGTCTTGGCGGCCACGTCGGCCAGCGGATGGCGCCAGATGAGCGTGCCGAGGCTCGCGACGGCGATCAGCGTATAGCCGAACATGGCCAGCCACGCGGCGGGCACGTGTATGAACATGATCTTCACCGTCTCGCCCTGCTGATAGTCGGGCGGCGCCACGAACAGCGCGAGATAGAGGCCATAGGCCAACAGCAGCATGGTGAGCGCCGCAAGCCAGGGCACGACACGGTCGACAATGGAGAGGAAGTGCGTCGGGTTGGCTAGGCTCGGCATGGCGGCTGGTCTAGTGGGTTTGGAAGATGAGCGCAATTGGGGCTGTCAACGCATGGCGTTGCGGAGCGCAGCCGCGGCGGCGATAGGGGCGAGCACGATGGTCGCCAGACTGAGCGCACAGAGCATGAGCAAGGGTGGCCATGGCGAGGCGGGCCCGGTGGTTGCGGCCGATACCGTGGCCACGCCGAAGATCAGCACTGGCACGTAGAGCGGTAGCACCAGCAGCGCGAGCAGCACGCCGCTCCGCCGCAAGCCCAGCGTCAGGCTCGCCCCGATGGCGGCTAAAAAGCTCACGGCCGGGGTGCCGGCGAGCATGGCCAGCACGAGCAGAGGAAAGGCCTCGATGGGCAGATTGAGCAACAATCCGAGGATGGGTGCGAGCAGCGCGAGCGGCACGCCGGTGGTGATCCAATGGGCGAGGCTCTTCAGCGCGACGACCAAGGTGAGCGGCAATGGTCCGTTCGCAAGCACGTCAAGGGCGCCGTCCTCGTAGTCGTTGTGGAGGATGCGGTCGGCGGAGAGCAGGCTCGCGAGCAGAAGCGCCACCCACAACACACCCGGCGCGATGCGGGACAGGAGATTGAGGTCGGGGCCCACCCCCAGGGGCGTAATGGTGACGACGACAAGATAGAAGCCGAGCGCCGTGCCGATGGCGCCGCCCTCGCGCCAGGCAAGGCGGATGTCGCGGCGGAGGAGCGCAAGGGCCGGCGTCATGCGGAGCCCTTCCCACCGAGCTTGAGCTCGTGCGCAAATTTCACTTTAAGGGCCAAGTGGCTCGCGATGACGGCGAGGCCCCCCGACTTCAGATGCTTGACAATTGCCGCGTCGAGCAGCTTGACCGAGGCCGCATCGAGGGAGACCGACGGCTCGTCGAGGAGCCAGATCGGGCGCGAAGCGACGAACAGGCGGGTGAGCGCGAGCTTGCGCTTCTGCCCCGCCGACAGTAGGCCGGCGGGAAGGTCGGCCAAGGCCTCGAGCCCGAGCAATTTTAGTGCGCTTCCCACCCGCGCGGGTTCGCCCGCGAGGAATTCGGCCCAGAAGCTCGTATTCGCGCTTACGCTGAGGGTGCTCTTGATGCCGTTGGCATGGCCCACATAGTGACAGAGCTCCGGCAGCGGGGGCGCTCCGGCCCCCACCTCAAGCCTGCCCCCCTGCATGGGCAAGAGCCCGGCGATCAGCCGCAGCAGGCTCGTTTTCCCGGCGCCGTTGGGTCCGCTCACGCGCAAGCCCTCGCCC
The DNA here is from genome assembly GCA_963741155.1 of uncultured Alphaproteobacteria bacterium. GTDB lineage: Bacteria > Pseudomonadota > Alphaproteobacteria > Rhizobiales > Methyloligellaceae > Methyloceanibacter. Next base: position 87,832 of record CAVUHA010000007.1, read on the forward strand.
GAACCAAGGGCAAAGCTCAAGTGCTGGAACAGGACCCTACCGCCGCGCTGGCAGCTGAGGTCATGGGCGGCGAGGCGGATCGATTGAGCCATGTGCTCGCAATTTGCGCAAACTGTGCTTCTGGAAGTCAGGGCGGCGGATTTAGCGCGAGCGCTGTCACATCTCGTGCATTGTCTCCCAACGCCTAGCGCTTTTATAGTGGCGGCAGGACGCGTCCAAGGGTTTGCAGGGCGCTTCAATCCCGCCATGACTTGGGCGAGCCGATCTAAAGCTGCTTGTCCTTAGAGTGGCCGCGCCTTTGCATGACGTGAAGCGCGCCCACATGAGTGCCTGCCAGGAGTACAGCCTTTGACCGCGGCAATCCCGACCTCGCTCGACAGCTTCAACTGCCGGAGCACGCTGAAAGTGGGCTCGCGCAGCTATACCTATTACAGCTTGAAGCTGGCCGAGGCGAACGGGCTCGCCGATACCGGGCTGCTTCCCTTCTCGCTCAAGGTGCTGCTCGAGAATCTGCTTCGCCACGAGGACGGCCGCACCGTCACGGCGGACGACATCGGGGCCATGGCGATGTGGCTTGCCATGCGCAAGAGCGACCGCGAGATCGCGTTTCGGCCCGCCCGCGTGCTGATGCAGGACTTTACCGGCGTGCCCGCAGTGGTGGATCTGGCTGCGATGCGGGACGCGGTTGCGGCGCTCGGCGGGGACCCGCGCAAGATCAATCCGCTGGCACCCGTGGATCTCGTCATCGACCATTCGGTGATGGTGGACGCATTCGGCTCGACGGGCGCCTTTCAGACGAATGTCGATAAGGAATATGAGCGGAACGGCGAGCGTTACGCCTTCCTGCGCTGGGGGGCGGGCGCCTTCGACAATTTCCGCGTTGTGCCGCCCGGCACCGGCATCTGCCACCAGGTCAATCTCGAATATCTGGCGCAGACGGTGTGGACCGAGAAGACGCCGGACGGCGGGAAGCTCGCCTACCCGGACAGTCTCGTCGGCACCGACAGCCACACCACCATGGTGAATGGGCTCGCCGTGCTCGGCTGGGGCGTGGGCGGCATCGAGGCGGAAGCCGCCATGCTCGGCCAGCCGATCTCGATGCTGATCCCGGAGGTGGTGGGCTTCCGGATAACCGGGCGGCTCAACGAGGGTGTGACGGCGACCGACCTTGTGCTGACGGTCACCGAGCGGCTGCGCCGCGCGGGGGTGGTGGGCAAGTTAGTGGAGTTCTTCGGGGCTGGCCTCGACAATCTGCCGCTCGAGGACCGCGCGACCATCGCCAACATGGCACCGGAATATGGTGCAACCTGCGGCTTCTTTCCCATCGACAAGGAGACGCTGGCTTACCTAGAGGCTACGGGGCGCAAGGGCTCGCGCATCGCGCTGGTCGAGGCCTATGCGCGCGCGCAAGGGCTTTGGCGCGACACCGACACGCCCGACTCGGTGTTCACCGAGACGGTTACACTCGATCTGGCGGAAGTCGAGCCGTCGCTCGCCGGGCCGAAGCGGCCGCAGGACCGCGTGCCGCTCACCCGCGCGGCCGCCGCCTTCGCCGAGGCGCTGGACAAGGAATATGGCAAGGCGGCCGAGGAGGGCCGCCGCGTGCCGGTGAAGGGCAAGAACTTCGACCTCGGCCATGGCGATGTGGTGATCGCCGCCATCACCTCCTGCACCAACACATCCAATCCTTTCGTCATGGTGGGCGCCGGACTGCTCGCGCGGAACGCCGTGGCGAAGGGCTTGCAGGTGAAGCCGTGGGTGAAGACCTCGCTCGCGCCGGGCTCGCAGGTGGTGAGCGACTATCTCGCCAAGGCCGACCTGCAAGGCGATCTAGACCAGCTCGGCTTCAACCTCGTGGGCTATGGCTGCACCACCTGCATCGGCAATTCGGGACCGCTGCCGGAGGAGATCTCGGAGACCATCCACAGCCACGGGCTTGCGGTCGCCTCGGTGCTCTCGGGCAACCGCAATTTCGAGGGACGGGTCAATCACGACGTGCGCGCCAACTACCTCGCCTCGCCGCCGCTCGTGGTGGCCTATGCGCTCGCGGGCTCGATGATGGTCGACCTCGCCACCGACCCGCTCGGCATGGGTGTCGACGGGGAGCCCGTGTACCTCAAGGACATCTGGCCCTCGGCGAAGGAGATCGCCAAGGTGGTGCGCAAGTCGGTGAAGCGGTCCATGTTCAGGCGGCGCTATGCCGATGTGTTCGAAGGCGACCGGGAATGGCGAGAAATTGAGGTCAAGGGTGGCTTGACCTATGCTTGGGACGCGGCGTCCACTTATGTGCAGAACCCACCTTACTTCAACACGATCTCGGCAACGCCGGAACCGGTGACAGACATCGAGAACGCCCGCATCCTCGGCCTGTTCCTCAACTCGATCACCACCGACCACATTTCGCCCGCGGGCTCCATCAAACGCGATGGCCCGGCGGGGCACTACCTCGCCGCCCACGGTGTGGCCTTCCACGACTTTAATTCCTACGGCTCGCGGCGCGGCAATCACGAGGTGATGATGCGCGGCACTTTCGCCAATATCCGCATCAAGAACCTGATGGTGAAGGGCGTGGAGGGCGGCGTCACCGTGCATTACCCATCGGGGGAGCGCATGGCGATCTATGACGCCGCCATGCGCTACCGGGACGGGGGCGTGCCGCTCGTCGTCTTCGCCGGCAAGGAATACGGCACCGGCTCATCGCGCGATTGGGCTGCCAAGGGCACGCGGCTGCTCGGCGTGCGCGCGGTGATCGCACAGAGCTTCGAGCGAATTCATCGCTCGAACCTGATCGGCATGGGCGTGATGCCCCTTGCCTTCGCCGAAGGCACCTCGTGGCAGTCGCTCAATCTCGTCGGCGACGAAACGGTGAGCCTCAAAGGTTTGACCGAGATCAAGCCGGGGGAGTGGCTGGAGGCGGATATTACCTATGCGAACGGCGAGCAACGGGCCGTGCCGTTGCGTGCGCGCATCGATACGTTCGACGAGCTCGACTATTATCGCCATGGCGGCATTCTGCAGTACGTACTCCGCTCGCTCGTTAAGCCTGCTGCCTGAGAGCGACTGCACGCAGTCCATCCCACAGCGCCGGCTGCGCGAAGCACAGTCACTCAGATGTGACCCCGAAGTGAACGCATTTGCCCGGATATTTCCGTTGGTTTCCTGCATGCTGCGCCGCATGAGGTGGCCTTCCATCACCTGCGCCGTCGTGGCGCTCGCGGCCGCGAGCTTTGCCGGATCGAGCGTGTCTCAGTTGCCGCTGCCGCAAGCCAATCAAGGCGCCGCCGTGCTTGAGCTGTTCACGAGCCAAGGCTGCTCGTCTTGCCCGCCGGCCGATGCGCTGCTGGGGCAACTCGACGGCCGGCCGGGTCTGCTCGTGCTCTCCTATTCGGTCGACTATTGGGATTATCTCGGCTGGCACGACACGCTGGGCAGCGCAGCCAACAGCGACCGGCAGCGGGACTATGCGCGTGAGCGGGGCGACGGCCAAGTGTACACGCCGCAAATGGTCGTGGACGGCATCATCCACGTCAATGGCGCCGACGAGACGGCGATCGAGCAGGCGATGCATGCCGCCGAAGCGCGCCTCACCGGCGTCCAGGTCCCGGTCGCCATGCACGCCGAAGGCGACACTCTGGTGATCGAGATCGGGCCGGCGCCCGCGCAGTCCCAGAAGCGCGCGGCGACGGTCTGGCTCGCGATCGCCAAGGACGTCGAGAAGGTCGTCATCACGCGCGGTGAAAATCGCGGGCGCGAGATCAGCTACCACCACCCGGTGCGGGAGCTGACGCCGATCGGGATGTGGAAGGGCGAGGCGATGACCCTCAGATTGCCGCTCAAGGAGTTCAAGACCATGGGTGGCGATTGCGTGATGGCATTGCTGCAGGTCGAGAGCGCGGGCGCGATCCTCGGCGCCGCCCAGTATGAGCGCCCCTAGCGGCACGCGCCGCTGCCAGAGAGAGATTTCAGCTCACACCGCGCGCAATGAAAAACGGGCCGGCGAACCGGCCCGTTACAAGTATCCCACATGGGATGAACGCGGGAGCAATTCTACAAATGAACTGGCCTCAAATGGCCCGGTCCGAGAGAAGACCCCGGGGGGCTGGGGGGCTCTGATATCCGAAGTCTCAACCTGGACCGGGCCGAGAGGCAACGATGCCAATCATACGGTTCTTTAGGGCGTGGCAAGGGCTGGATTTGGGCGGAACTGTGATTTACATTTCGCCATGTTACAGGATGTGTAATGTCCTTGTTGGCTTGAATTCCCGCCCTTCTGCGTTCATCATGAAGCTTCCGTAACAGGAGGCGCGTTTGAGCGAAACCGAGCCCATAGTCTTGCCGCTGGCCCGCAAGGCTGGCGGCGATTCAAATCCCTCCGAGACACGACGTGGCGGCATCGCCTTTGACCGCCAAGAGCTATCGCAAATCCTGAACGTCTATGGACGCAAAGTCGCCAGCGGCGAATGGCGCGACTATGCCATCGACACGCTGCGCGAGAAGGCCGTGTTCTCGGTGTTCCGGCGCGCGAGCGAGTGCCCGCTCTACCGCATCGAGAAAGCGCCCAAGCTTGCGCGGCGTCAGGGAGCGTACAGCGTGATCGCGGCGACGGGCCTCATCCTCAAGCGGGGGCACGATCTTGCCCGCGTGCTGCGCGCATTCGACCGGGGCTTGCGCCTCGTGGAGTGCTAGGGGCCACCTCTGCTTGATGCCATAAAGCAAAGGCCCCGGCAGTAAGCCGGGGCCTCATGCTTGCGTCTTGCCGTCAGCGCTTAACGGCGGTTGCCGAAGAGCTGCAGCAGCATCATGAACAGGTTGATGAAGTCGAGGTAGAGCCTGAGCGCGCCCATCACCGCCTTGCGGCCGGCGACCGACCCATCGTCGTTGACGGAATACATCTCCTTGATCTGTTGCGTGTCGTAGGCGGTGAGGCCGGCGAAGATCAAGACGCCGATCACCGACACGGCGAATTGCAGCGCCGTCGAGGCAACGAACAGGTTCACGAGCGAAGCGATGATGATGCCGATCAGCCCCATGAACAGGAAGGAGCCCCAGCCCGACAGGTCGCGGCCGGTCGTGTAGCCAAAAAGGCTGAGCGCGCCAAAGGACGCAGCGGTGATGAAGAACACGCGCGCGATGCTCGCATGGGCATAGACGAGGAAGATGGAGGCGATGGAGAGCCCCATCAGCGCCGCGAATGCCCAGAAGGCGAGTTGCGCGTAGCCAAGGCTCATGCGGTTAATGCGCGCCCCAAGGAAAAACACCAAGGCGAGCGGCGCGAAGATCACCACCCATTTGAAGGGGCTCGTGAAGATGAAGGCGCCGAAGCTCGTGAGCTGCAGCCCTGCCTCCGACTGCACGACGGACATGGCGTAGGTCATATACGCGACCATGCCGGTAATCGCTACGCCCAAGCCCATGTAGTTGTAGACACGCAGCATATAGGCGCGCAGGCCCTGGTCGACGACGCCCACTTCGGCGCGGCCCACGGTCCTCGGCTGCGTGTAATTCGGGTTGAAGTCGGCCATTATTGGGATCCTTTCGCCCTTGCTGGTCGATGAGAGTCTGCGAACAAACTTTGCGCGGAATATGGGCGTTCCACCGCCGGTCCGCAAGACCGACGGGCGCGAGGGGCCGTGGGTTAAGGGCCCATTGTCTCACTCGCCCCGCAGATAGGGTGCGGCCTTGGCCGACAACACGCTCCAGGTGGCGATGGCCCCGGCGCCGAGCACCAGCACCAACGCCAGGAACACCGTTTCGGCCACGGCAAGTCCCGAGAAGACGAACTTCAAGTCGAAGGCCCAGCGGCACAGCGCCCAGGCGGTGGCGACGCCAATGGTAATGGCAAGCGCGGCGGTCGCGAGCCCGAGCAGCCCGAATTCAAGCAGCTCGGCGCGGATGATGCGGCCTCGCGTCGCGCCCAGCGTCTTATAGAGCACCGCGCGGTATTTGCGCCGCTGCTGGCTCGACGCGATGGCGCCGGCGAGCACGACGGCGCCGATGAAGAGCATGACGCCCGCGGTCACCCGGATGGCGGTCATGACCTTGGTGATCAGGTCTCGTGCTGCCTCGACCACATCGCCGACCTTGATGGCCGTAACCAGGGGAAAGCGCTCGGCCAGCGCCTGGATAAGCTTGCCCTCCTGCGCCGGCGTGGTGTTCTTCGGCAGCTCGAGCGTGGTCAGCACGCGGTGGGGGGCGCCCGCAAGCGTGTTGGGCGAGAACACCATGATGAAGTTGATGGCGAGCGATTCCCAATCGATCTGCCTGAGGCTCGCAATGCGCGCATCGACGTTGCGGCCAAGGATGTTGACGGTGATCGTGTCGCCGGGCTTCAGTCCCAGTCCGCGCGCGGCCTCGGCATCGAAGGAGACGAGCGGCTCGCCCCCATAGTCTTTCGGCCACCACTCGCCCTCGACGAGCGTCGAGCCCTCCGGGACCGTATCGGTATAGGTGAGGCCGCGGTCGCCTACGAGCACCCAGCGGTGGTCCGGCGCGGCCTCCACCTTCTCCACCGGTACGCCCTTCACCGCCACGATGCGCCCCCGCAGCATGGGCGCGTCGGCGAGCTTGGCGCCAGGCTCCACCCCGAGCGCCGTGTCGCGGAAGGTGGCAAGGTCGTTCGCATCGACGTCGAGGAAGTAATAGGACGGCGTATCGGCGTGGAGATTGCCCTCAAGCTCCGCCATCAGGGAGCGGTCGATCAAGGCGATGGACACGAGCAGGCCGAGGCCGAGGCCGAGCGAGATAGCAACGGCGCGGGCAAGCGAGCCGGGGCCGGCGATGCTCGCCAGCGCGAGTGCGAAGCCGGGCGGCCTCGGGCGGCGAAGCTTCGAGGCGAGCCTTTGCAACCCCCAGCCGAAGCCGACAAAGACGAGGAACGCCGCCACGATACCCAGGGAAATCGCGCTCGTGATGGCTCGCTCGTCGGAAGCAAGGATGGCGAGCGCGAAGAGGGCGACGCCGGCCGCACCCGAGGCCGCGGCAAAGGCAAGCGCCGGCCGCTCGTCCTCGTCGGTAAGATGGGCGCGCATCATCACCGCCGGCGAGATGCGGCTGGCACGGCCGAGCGGCCAGAGCACGAAGAGCAGCATGGTGAGCAGCCCGGCGAACGCCGCGGTGAGAAGCGGCATGGCGTGGGGCTCGACCGCGAGCGCGATGGGTAGGACTTGGGAATAGCGCGCGGCGAGCAGCGCTGGGGTGAGCGCGCCAAGGACGAGTCCGAACCCAATGCCGAGGCTCGCCAGGATGAGCGCCTGGAGCAGATAGACCTTGAGCACGAGCCGGCTCGAGGCACCGAGGCATTTGAAGGTGGCGATCACGCCGCGCTTGCGCGCCATGTAGCTCGCGATGGCGTTGCCAACGCCGATGCCGCCAAGCAGCAGCGCGGTCAAGCCCACGAAGGAGATGAACTGGGTGAAGCGGCGGGCATCACGGCGGACCGAGGGAGCGGGGTCGGTCCAGTCGTGGATCTCGAAGCCGCCTTGCGGAAATTCGGTCTCGATCTTCGCGCGCGCCTCGGCGAGCGCCCGCTTGTCTTGACCTTGCTCGGGGCCAAGCTTCAACCGATAGGTCCAGCGGATCAGGCTGCCCGGCAGGATGAGGTCCGTGGTGCCGAGTGTGTCGAGCGACATCAGCACTTTCGGGCCGTAGGCCAGGCGATCGGCGAGCCGGTCCGGCTGGTCGCCGAGGGTGCCGGCGATGACGAGCTTGGCATCGCCAATTGTCACCTCGCTGCCGATGCTCAACCCGAGCCGGTCGAGCAGGGTGCGCTCCACCACCACCTTGCCCGGTTCGCGCCACGGGGCATCGGCGCCGGGCGGGTCGGCGACCGCGGCCTTGCCATAGAGTGGGAAGGCGGCATCGACTGCCTTGACCTCCGCCAGTGCGCTCTTCCCTTCCGCGTTCCTAGCCATGGCGCGGAGGCTCGCCGATTCGCTGATGCTGCCCAGGGCATCGAGCGTGGCTCGCTCCTCGGCGCTAGCGCGTTGGTGCACGCGCTCGAAGGAAAGGTCGCCCCCAACCAGCGTGCGACCTTGACGTGCTAGCCCCTCGTCGAAAGAGGCGGCGAGCGAGCCGATCGAAGCAACCGAGGCGACGCCGAGCGCAATGCAGAGCACGAAGACCACAAGGCCGCCCGCGCCCGCGCGCAATTCGCGCAAGGCAATGGAAAGCGCCAGCGGCAGCTTGGGACCGCGTGCGGGCAACGCTGAAGCGACCGTGTCTTCCATCAGGACACGGAGACGCGCCGCTTCGCATCGCGTGCCACGATGCGGCCATCAGCGAGACTGACGATGCGATCGCAGCGCTTGGTCAGCGAGCGGTCATGGGTGATGAGGAGAAGCGTGGCGCCCGTGCGTTTCTTCAGCTCGAAAAGGAGGTCCATGACTTGGGCGCCGGTGGTGAGGTCGAGATTGCCGGTGGGCTCGTCTGCAAGGATGAGTGCGGGCCTCGGCCCAAGCGCGCGGGCGAGCGCCACGCGCTGCTGCTCGCCGCCAGAGAGCTGGCCCGGGAAGTGCGTCTCGCGGTGTGAGACCCCGACATCGGCGAGCGCCGCGCGCGCCCGTTCGAAGGCGTCATCGCGGTCGAGGAACTCGAGCGGCAGTGCCACGTTCTCGAGCGCGGTCATGGTGGGCACGAGATGGAAGGACTGGAACACGATGCCGATATTGGCGGCGCGGAGGCGGGCCAGGCCGTCCTCGTCGAGACGGCCGAGATCGGCGCCGACAACCTCGACGCGGCCGCGCGTGGTGCGCTCGAGCCCGGCGATGATCATGAGCAGCGTCGATTTGCCCGAGCCCGAGCGGCCCACGACGGCGATGCTCTCGCCCCGCGCCACGCTAAGGTCGATCCCGCGCAAAATCGCGACCGGCCCCGCGCGGGTGGACAGGGTGACGTGCACATCCTCAAGCTGGATGGCGGGCTTGCGGTCCTGCAGGGTGTGATCCATGGGAAGGTTAGTGCTTTGCTCCGAGACATGGCATGGGCGGCGACAATAAAGAAGAGCAAAGAGGTCAAAAGATGAAACGAGCCGTGCTTGGTGTGGCCATGCTCTTGGCGAATTTGCTGCTCGCGGGTAATGGGGTGCCTATGGCAGAGGCAGAGGCGCGCGAGACGGTGGTCGTGGCGCTGGGCGACAGCCTCACCGCGGGGCTTGGGCTGCCGCAGGATGAGGCGTTTCCGGCCATGCTCGAGCGCGCGCTGAAAGGGCGGGGCCACGACGTGAAGGTGGTCAATGCGGGCGTGTCGGGGGATACGGCGGGGGCCGGGCTCGCGCGGCTCGACTGGGCTCTGCCTGCGGATGCGAGCGCCGTGATCATCGAGCTTGGCGCCAACGACGCACTCCAAGGTCTGCCGCCAGAGGCAACCAAGGCCGCACTGGAACAGATCATCACGCGCATCAAGGCGCGTGGGCTGCCGATCTTGCTCGCCGGCATGGAGGCGCCACGCAATATGGGCAAGGAGTATGTGGAGGCGTTCGGCGCGATCTATCCCGAACTCGCGCAGAAATACGACCTCGTGCTCTATCCCTTCTTTCTCGACGGCGTCGCCATGCAGAAGAACCTCACGCTCGAGGACGGGATGCATCCCAATGCGCAAGGGGTGGCGCGCATCGTCGAGGGCATCACGCCCAAGGCCGAGGAGTTGTTGGCCCGCGCAGCGGCGAAGGGTTAGGTGCTAGCACTTACACATGATGCCGCCATTGGGCATCATGGTGCAGCAGCCCATGCCCGGCTTGCCGACATCCGTCTTGGTCGAATCGACTGCGTCCGGCGCGGCGGATTGCGGAGGGCTCTGATCGCTGCCCGGTCCGGGGTCCGGCTTGGCGGCATCGGTGGGCGGCGGTGAGCCTTGGGGAGAGTCTTCTACGAGGATAATGCGTTGACCAGAGACAGCCGCGCTGAGAGACATCGCGGTTACGCCCGCCGTCAGCACGCAAGCCATCACCACTGTCACTAAGGTTCGCATGCGGCCCTCCCTCTGAACCCACGGCCAAACCGATCCTGGCGAGCCTAGCAGGGGAGTGGCGCGATGCCCAGCGGACCACGCGCACGCTGGCTACCGCGGCGGAAAGGCCGTACAACGGCGCGGCTTGCCAGCGGGGGTTTTTTAGCCAATTGCCGACGATCTATGATCTGAAGCCGCGCTTCCAGGCACTGCTTCGCCCGGCCTGCGCCTGGCTCGTCGGCGCGGGTGCCACGGCCAACGCGGTGACGATCGCGGCGCTTCTGTTGAGCCTTGCGCAAGGGACGTAGCTCTTATCCACCTTGACCCAGGGCAGGGCGCGCCGCTCCGCGCTCAATTTGTCGCGCGCCCTGGTGAACTCCTTCTCCTTGGCTAGATGCGCCTTGCGCGCTGTGAGCCATTCCTCGCGCGATACGACTTTGTGCGGTTGCATGAGTTGCTCCCCCGGTGACCAGACTGAGCGCTCAGAAACTTTTCGGCGTCATCCAGCCGATGGCCGCGCCGCCCGGCTGGTGCAAGATCGCGATACGGCCGACGCCCGGAATGTCGAACGGCTCGCGCATGACCGAAGCCCCGGCGGCAACGGCCTTCTTCACGCGCGCATCCACATTATCGACGGCGAGATAGGGCATCCAATTCTCAGGCACGCCGGCGAAGTCGGGACCCTTCATCTCGTAAATGCCGCCGGCCATCTTGTCGCCCGCCTTGATGATCCAATACGTACCCCAATCCATCGGCATCGGCTCGAAGGTCCAGCCGATGGTGTCGGCGTAGAATTTCTGCGCGCGGGGCACGTCGTGTGTCATCAATTCGTTCCAGCAGAAGCTGCCATGCGACCCCATGGTCGACTCTTTCGCGGGGTCCGCTTTGATTTTGTTGGTCGCTGCCTGTGCCATTTCACTCTCCTCTGACGGTTACGCTAGATAACGTTCAAGCTTATTGAGACATCCGATCCAGCCGGATTCGTGACGGTCGCGCGCGGTCTCGTCGAAGAACTGCTCGTGCGTCAGCGTCAGCAGCGAGCCGCCACCGTCCGGCTTGATCAAAACGGTCACAAGCGATTCGCGTTCCGGCGTGGAGCGCCACGCCCAGGTGAACACGAGCTTCTGGTTCGGTATGATCTCGCGGTAGACGCCGCTGACGTCATGCTCCTCGCCGTCAGTGCCGCGCATGACAATGCGGAAGCCGCCGCCGACGCGCGCATCGGCCTGGGCGCGCAGGGTCTCGATCTCTTCCGGCCCGAACCACTTGGCTATTTGCTCCGGCTCGGTCCACGCGGCATAGACCTTCGCGGGCGCCGCATTGAGACGACGTTTGAGCGTGAGGCTTGGCTTGACGGCGAGGTTGGGTTGAGCGGACATGACTCCTCCTCCACAAAGGCGGCAAGACGGTTGAGTTGGTCGGACCAGAACCGCTGATAGCGGTTCAGCCAGTCCATGGCGTGTTGCATCGGGGCTGCCTTCAGCTCGCAGGCGACGGTACGGCCGGTCTTGCTGCGCGTGATGAGACCGGCGTCGGCCAGCACGTCGAGATGTTTCATGATCGCCGGCAGTGAGACGGGGAACGGCCGGGCGAGCTCGCTCACCGAAAGGCGGTCATGCGCTTCGAGTTGAGCAAGCAACGCGCGCCTTGTCGGGTTGGAAAGCGCCGCAAAGGTGCGGTCCAGATCCTTATACTTAACCATGCAGTCAAGTGTTAAGGCATCGATCCGAGGCCGTCAACCGATCGGATAGCCTGCACGCCGAAGCGATGCCGCTCGCGCGGCTACTGCCCCCACAAGATGTTGGTGCAGCGGATGCCATTGGTCTTGGCGGCGGCGATCTTGCCGGTGTCCAGCGAGATCTCCCAGGCACGCCGCACGTCGGTCCACCATTCTTGCTCCTCCGCGCCCTTGGCCTCGCCCATGAATTGGAGCGTCTCGTCCTGGCCTTGCATGCAAGCGATGGAGAATTCAACGCCGGCCTGCGGCGGGTGTACGATCAGCGAATCGACCACTTGAAACGACGCTGGCGCGGTGCTCGTCTCCTTCGAGACCTGACGGCTGGTCAGCACCAGAAAAGTGCCATCGTCGCGCTGATATTCGTGCACGAAGATGGGCGCCACGACGAGGCCGCCGCCGAGATCGGTCCAGCCGTCGATGTCGAGCTCATCGTCGTAGGATTTGCCGACGAAGCTCGTGGCGAGGGTGGTGTCGGCGGATTGTTCCTTGGTGGGGGCCTGCGGCTCAGCTACGAGTCTCGCCGGGACGCCGCCAAGCATCGCGGCGAAAACGGCCAGCGCAATGAGCCGAAAAGGAAAAGTCCGCGTGCACCGCATGGGCTGCTCCAGGGCGATGGTCTCTACCGTGCCGGCCGTCCACTAGTCTATTCACAATCTTGGTAAAAAGCGCGGGGGTGTGGCGCGCTTCGGCCTGACATCATTTTGATCAAGATCAGACTTATGCTGGCGACGGCGTGATGGGGTGCGCTAGGGGCGCCTCCGAGGCGCGCCGTTGAAGGAGGACGATATGCGTGTGCGTACATTGGCGTTGATGGCTGGCTTGCTGTTGGTGGCGTCGCCGGCGTTTTCCCAGACGGACGAGCCGGACACTGGCGGCGGCATGATGGGCCGGTCCGGTGGCGGCATGATGGGCCCAGGCATGATGCATGGCCAGGGCGGAATGGGTTCCGGCATGATGCAAGGCGGCATGGGCCCCGGCATGATGGGCATGTGCCACGGCATGATGGGGCAAGGCGACCTCAAGGCTACGGTCGAGGGACGGCTTGCCTATGTGAAGACGGCACTCGGCATCACCGACGATGAGGCCGCGGCGTGGAAGGCCTATGAGGACGCGTCACGCGCCAATGTGCAGAGCATGCAGGCGGCGCATCAGGCCATGATGACTGCGAAGCAATCGGGTTCGGCACTTGACCGCATGCAGTCGCATATCACCATGATGCAGGCGCGGCTCGATGCGTTGAAGGCTTTGCAGCCGGCGACCGAGGCTCTCTACAAGGCGCTGACCTCCGATCAGCAGAAGAAGGCCGACGCGCTGCTCGGCATGGGCGGAGGCATGATGTAGCGGCATGTCCTATTATCTCGGGAAGGTGCTGCCGCTTGGATTTGACGATGCCGTTGCCCGCGTCACCGAGGCTCTCAAGGCCGCTGGCTTCGGCATCATCACCGAGATCGACGTGCAGGCGACGCTCAAGAGCAAGCTCAATGTGGAGTTTCGCCCCTATCGCATCCTCGGGGCCTGCAACCCTGCGCTCGCCCACGAGGCCTTGCAGCTCGAGGACAAGGTCGGGACCATGCTGCCCTGCAACGTCGCGCCATGAAGACGCTGATGGCCGCCACGCTCGTGCTGCTTGTGGGCGGCAGCCTTTCCCTCGATTTGGGTTTCCGCAGCGCTGCCGGCCAGCCAGCCGCGCCGAGCGCAGACGCCTCCGCCCCGGACCACGTGCCCGACTCTTCCGCGGGCGAGCAACCGGAGTCGGCCGAAACCTCGGACAGGCTCGCTTCCTTGCGCGTCATGGCTGCCGACGATGGCGGTCTGCTCGATCGCATGATTGGTCAGATGATCATGGTGGGCTTCGTGGGCGACGATGAACGCGACCGTGGCATTGCCGCCGTGCGTGATCAGCTCGCCCAAGGCGTGCTTGGCGGCGTGGTGCTCTACCCTGAGAACATCGGCAAGCCGCGTAAGCTGCGCAATCTTACCGCGTTCCTCGCCAATGCGAATTCAGAGCTCGTGCCGCTGATCGCCGTCGATCAGGAGGGAGGCCAGGTGCAGCGCCTGACGCGGCGGGACGGCTACATGTATTTCCCATCGGCGCGCGACGTGGCGAGCAGACCGAAGCTGACGGCGAAGGACGGTGCGCTGCATCTCTATGAGGTCATGGGACGCGAGCTCGCGCATGCCGGCATCAACGTCAATTTCGGACCGGTCGTCGATCTCAACGTCAATCCGAAGAACCCGGTGATCGGCAGGAGGAAGCGCAGCTTCGGGTCCGATCCGAAAGCCGTCATCGATTTTGCCCGCGCCTTCATCGTCGCCCATCGCGAGGCCAATGTGGTTACGGCGGCCAAGCACTTTCCCGGCCACGGCTCAAGCTTGACCGACAGCCACAAGGTGCTCGCCGACATCTCGACGGGCTGGCGTGAAAAGGAGATCGAGCCCTATGTGGCGCTGGCGCATGCGGGGCTGCTCGACATGGTGATGGTGGGGCATCTTTACCACCCTCGCTTCAGCGACGGCCCCGACGTGCCGGCCTCGCTCTCGGCCCGCGCGATCAAGGCGCTGCGGGCGAAAGGCTGGATCGGGTTCAACGGCGTGGTGGTCAGCGATGATCTGGAGATGGGCGCGGTGCGCAGGGCCTATTCGCTCGAGGACCGGGTGAGTATGGCGATCAATGCCGGGACCGACCTGATCGTCTTTTCCAACGTGAAGACGCGCGATCCTGGCATCGGGCCGCGTATCCATGGGATCATCGCCGACGCGGTGCGCGACGGGCGCATTCCGCGCGCGCGCATCGAGGAGGCCTATGGGCGGATGCTCCTGTTGAAGCGCCGCCTGATGCAGCACGACCTTGAGGGGGCGTGGTAGCGGGACGCGGGATCAGTGATAGGTGTCGTGCTCGGGGGCCTCCCAGAACACGTAGTAGGAATAAGCAGTATAGCCGAGGATGATGGGCAGGATCGGAACGGCACCATACAGCATGAAGAGCTGGGACTCGGGCGCGGCGGCGGCCTGCCACAGCGTGATCGAGGGTGGGATGATGAAGGGGAACAGACTCACCGCGAGCCCCGTATAGCAAAGCAGGAAGATGGCGACGCCAAGCAGGAACGGCGCGTAACGCATGCGCCGTTTCAGCGCGATCCAAAGTGCGATGAGCGTCGCCGCGGTGGCGAGCGGCACCGGGCTCAGCATTACCATGTTGGCCGGCTTGAACCAGCGGGCGGCGATCTCGGGATGCGCAAACGGCGTCCACAGACTGAAGATGAGGATGAAGACACCGACCGTGACCAGCGCATAGCGAGCGATTGCATAGGCCCAGTCGCGCAAGGCCTCGTCGGCTTTCATGATCAGCCATCCCGCCGACAACAGCACATAACCTGAGACCAGTGCTATGGCGGTAACGACCGAGAACGGCGTCAGCCAGTCGAACGCACCGCCCGCGAATTTGTTATCGGCCACCGTGAAGCCTTGGACGAAGGCGCCCATCACGACGCCCTGCATCAGCGCGGCAAGCAGTGAGCCCGAAGTGAAGGCCGTATCCCACATCCAACGATGCCGGTCCGCCTTGAAGCGGAATTCGAAGGCGACGCCGCGCAGAATAAGCCCGATCAGCATCAGAATGATGGGGATGTAGAGCGCGGGCAGCATCACCGCATAGGCGAGGGGGAAGGCCGCGAGCAGTCCGCCGCCACCCATCACCAGCCAGGTCTCGTTGCCGTCCCAGAAGGGCGCCACCGAGCCCATTATGGCGTCGCGGTCCTCGTGAGTGGGCGCGAGCGGGAAGAGCACGCCGAGGCCAAGATCGTAGCCGCCGAGCAGCACGTAGAGAAACACAGCGAGCGCGAGGACGGCAGCCCAGACGAGCGGCAAGAGAATGGGGAGGAGCTCAGTCATGTTGCCCGCCGCGGTCATGGTTTGCCCGCTCCTGCCATGGGTCGGTGGGAGAGGTTCAGCTCCTCGGGCATCAGCGGGGTCTGGTCGGGGCCGCGGCGCACGAGCTTGGCCATGTAATAAACACCTGCGCCGAACACGATGCCATAGACGAGAACGAACAGCACGAACGAGGCGAGCACGCTGCCGCCCGGCACCGGCGAGACGGCATCGGCGGTGCGCAACACGCCGTAAACGACCCAGGGCTGGCGGCCGACCTCGGCGGTGAACCAGCCGGCGAGCACGGCAATGAAGCCGAGCGGGGAGGCCAGCAGCATCACTTGCAGGAACCAGCGGCTCGAATAAAGTCGGCCCCGCAGCCACAGCACCACGCCGGTGAGGCCAAGGGCGATGATGATCAGCCCGATGCCCACCATGATACGGAAGGCAAAGAAGGGGATGATCGGGTTGGGCCGGTCCTCGGGGGCAAAAGATTTCAAGCCCCTGATCTCCCCATCCCACTCATGGGTGAGGATCAGGCTGCCGAGTCTCGGCACGGCGAGCTCGAAATGGTTGGTCTCCGCTTTCGGATCGGGAAGCGCGAACAGGATCAGTGGCGCTCCCCTCTCCGTGGTCCAATGGGCTTCGAGCGCCGCGATCTTGGCGGGCTGATACTCCCGCGTATTGAGACCATGGAGGTCGCCGATGACGAGCTGAAGGGGCGCGAGCCACACGATCAGGCTCAAGCCCATGCCGAGCATGATGCGGCCCTCCGGGATGCTCCGCTCGCGCAAGATGTACCACGCGCCGATGCCGCTCACCATGCAGGCCGTGGTGAGATAGGCGGCAGCGACCATGTGGGCGAAGCGGTAGGGGAAGGAGGGATTGAAGATGACCTTCCACCAATCCTGCGCATGCAGCACGCCGTCGGCGGCGACAGTGTAGCCTGCGGGCGTCTGCATCCAGCTATTGGCCGACAGGATCCAGAAGGCGGAGAGGAGCGTGCCGAACGCGACCATGAGGCTGGCGAAGAAATGCACGCCCTTCGGCACGCGCTTCCAGCCGAACAGCATGATGCCGAGGAAGCCCGCCTCGAGAAAGAACGCCGTTAGCACCTCGTAAGACATGAGCGGCCCGATGACGTTGCCGCCGCGGCGAGACAGCTCGCTCCAATTGGTGCCGAACTCGTAAGAAAGCACGACGCCCGAGACGACGCCCATGCCGAAGGACACGGCGAAGATCTTGGTCCAATGCTGGGCGATGTCTCGATAGATCGGCTGGCCGGTCTTCAGCCAGAGGGCTTCGAGCACCACGAGCCAAGCGGCAAGGCCGATGGTGAAGGACGGGAACAGGATGTGGAAGGAGATGGTGAAGGCGAATTGGATGCGCGAGAGCAGAAGAGGATCGAGCTCTGACATGCTCCGGCCTAGCCTTCTGCGGTCTGGTGCTTGCGTCCCCGGGTTCCCAGACAAGGGCAACCCAATGGCAGACTAGCGCTACGGCTCCATGACGCAAAGCGGCCACTGAGCCGCATCCAAGGATTTCCGCGCCGGTGAAATAAGGGGCATCGCGCAGCGGCGCTTCGTGAGGCTCGAGGCGGCGCGCGAGCGACTTGGCGTCCGGGACCCCCAGGCGGCATTGAATTGGATCGCAACGTCGAGCGTGGAGCTGTCGTCTGCAATCGAATGGAGGTTCGGATCTCGCCGGCGCGGAGGGGCCCGGGGCGCGCCCACCAGGGCAGCGGCAAAATGACCGGGTCTGCATGCGCTGGCGGCTTGAGCCGCGCCTGGATGTTATGTTATATCATCGCCATGAACACAGCCCATCATCACCACGACGCCCCTCCAAGCTCTCCCGCAATATCGGGCATTTCACACCCGCCGACGGTCTATCGCGCGCTGAGCGAGCTGATGCAGCTCGGCATGGTGCACCGCCTACAGACCCGCGCGACTTTCATCGCCTGCGGCCTTGGCGCCTGCGACGGCAAATTCGCTTTTGCCATCTGCCGCGACTGCCAGAAGGTTGTCGAGATCCCGAGGGCGGCAATGCTGGCAAAGACCAGCCAGCTCGAGCGTCACCTGCTCGGCTTTGATTTCCTCGACGTGGCCAAGATCATCCGCCAGATCAAGGCGGAGAAGGTCCCGGCCGTGTTCATGGAGAACATCACCGACCACCGCCTGCTCGACCAGATCGGGCGCGAGACCGGCGCCAAGATCAGCGGCACGCTCTATACCGATGTTGTCGCCGCCTGACGGCCCGGCCGGCACCTATCTCGACATGTTCCGCAACAATATCGAGACGATCACGGTGGCGCTGTCGGCGTAGGTTTGCGGGGGCTCTGAGACCCCTGCCCCAGCGACGCCGGGGCGCTGGCGCGCAGGCTCTCAATCTGGTTTTATCTGACCCATGCTGAAGGACGTGCGGAAACGTACCATTCCGGTTCAAGTCGGCGCGGTCACCATCGGCGGTGACGCGCCGATCGTGGTGCAGTCCATGACCAACACCGACACCGCCGACGTGGCGGGGACGGTGGCTCAGGTCGCGGCGCTCCATCGCGCTGGCTCCGAGCTCGTGCGCATCACGGTGGACCGGGCGGAAGCTGCCGCCGCGGTGCCGCACATCCGCGACGGGCTGCTGGCGCGGGGCGCGGGCGTGCCGCTCATCGGCGACTTCCACTATAACGGCCACACTCTCCTTGCCGAGTATCCTTCTTGCGCCGAGGCGCTCGCCAAATATCGCATCAATCCTGGCAATGTCGGCTTCAAGGACAAGCGCGACCGGCAATTCACGCAGATCATCGAGATCGCGCTCCGCCACAACAAGTCGGTGCGCATCGGCGTCAATTGGGGCAGCCTCGACCAGGACCTGCTCACGCGGTTGATGGACGAGAATGCGAAACTGGCCGAACCCAAGGACGCCCGCGCGGTGATGCATGAGGCGTTGGTGCAGTCGGCGCTCATCAGCGCGGAGCGCGCGACGGAGCTTGGGCTCGGGCCCGACCACATCATCCTATCAGCCAAGGTCAGCGCCGTGCAGGACTTGGTCCAAGTCTATGCCATGCTGGCGGCGCGCTCGAACCTCGCGCTGCATCTTGGGCTGACCGAAGCCGGCATGGGGTCGAAGGGGATCGTGGCGTCATCCGCCGCGCTCGGTGTGCTGTTGCAACAAGGCATCGGCGACACCATCCGCATCTCGCTCACGCCAGAGCCCAAGGGCGACCGCACGCTTGAGGTGAAGGTGGCGCAGGAGCTATTGCAGAGCATGGGCTTCCGCGCCTTCGTGCCGCTCGTTGCCGCTTGCCCCGGCTGCGGGCGCACGACGTCCACCACCTTCCAAGAGCTTGCCCGCGACATCCAGGACTTCATCCAGGTCTCGATGCCCGAATGGAAGCGCCGCTATCCCGGCGTGGAGACGCTCACCGTCGCGGTGATGGGCTGCATCGTCAACGGTCCGGGCGAGTCGAAGCACGCCGATATCGGCATCTCGCTACCCGGCACCGGCGAAGCGCCCGCCGCCCCAGTGTTCGTCGAGGGCAAGAAGGTGGGGACCTTGCGGGGGCCCGGTGCCGCTGCCGAATTCAAGACCATGGTGCTCGACTATATCGAGCGCCGCTTCGGCCAAATCGGCTCGGGCCGCAGCGCGGCGGAGTAGTCTCTGATGCGGTTCGCATCCTGTGCGGCGTCGGTGGCGCTTCTCCTTTGCTGCATGGGGGCGACCCCTGACTCGGCTGCTGGACGCGTATTTATGATGCCGACCATCTCGCCAAGCGTGAGGCGCAAGACGTCACGGCCATCGGCGTGTCCATCCTTCCGAGCCCGGCCGTGAGCGGCGCACCCGATAAATATCTGGCGCGAGTCGAGCTCAAGGTCCGTTACAAGCCCGAGGTCCACACCAATTTCAGCGGCGCGCATTGCCGCCAAATGGGGCAGCGGCTGCATTGCCCGGCCAAGGACGTGAGCGAAGGGGATTTCTGGCTGAAGCGGTCAGGCAAGGAGCTGGAGCTGCTGCTCACGGCGGCGGGGGAGGGCGTGACGGTAGTGCCGCCGAGCAACCCGCAGGGCTTCGTTCAGATTCTACCGCAAAATCCCGAGCACCAGCTGTTCCTCATGCCGCCCGCTGCTCCCGGCGCTTGCGAACTTTGATCGAGTTCACATCGCGCTCGCGGCGATGTTGACGGTCAGTGCAAGCAGCGCAACGTTGAACACGAATGAGACGAAGCCGTGGGCCGCGACGGTCTGACGGATTTTGCTCGAGCTCACCATCACGTCCGACACCTGCGCCGTCATGCCGATGACGAAGGAGAAATAGACGAAGTCCCAATAGCCCGGCTTCTGCCCTCCGGGGAACTTAAGGCCGCCGCCTTGGCCGTGGCGCTCGCTATAGAACTCGTGCGCGTAGTGGATGGTGAAGATGGTGTGGATGAAGGTCCAGGAGAACAGAACGGTGACGAAGGCGAGCGCCAGAATGAATGGCTCGTGGGTCGGACCCCCTGTCGCGGTGCGGAGCTCGATGAGGATGGCCGCGAGGCTGGCGAGCGCCGCGCCTACGGTAAAGACGGGAATGGCAATCCGGCCGACGTCCTGCAGACCGGACTGACGGCGGATGTGGCTGCTGCCGCAATGGCTGAACATCCAGGCGCAGAGCAGGATGTAAAGGCCGACGCCGACATCCCAGCCGATCAGCATGCGCGTCACCATCCGCAAGTCGCCGGGCACGAGCACGATGGTCAGGAGGCCGATGCACGCGGACAGAAACAGCCGCCAGCGCACGCGGATGAAGCGGAGCGGCATGGGAAGCGCGTGGTGATTGCTTTGAGGCTTGGGAGCCATTGCTCTATTCGATCTGGAATCGGCCATGCTCTCAAGCCCGCCGTTCGGCAATGAAGCGTGCGGTCTGTCTCAGTGTCGCGGCTTCGTCTCCGAAGGAAGCCAGCGCGGCTTCGGTTTCGCCCACGAGCGCCGTGAGCCGGGCGCGGGCTGCTTCGACACCGAGCAGCGCCACGAGCGTTGCCTTGCCGCGACCCGCATCCTTGGCGACGGCCTTGCCGAGCAGGCCCGCGTCGCCTTCCGCATCGAGCAGGTCGTCGGCGACCTGGAAGGCCTGGCCGAGCGCCGCGGCGTAGGAGATCAGCGCCGCGCGTGCGTGCCTGTCGGCGCGGCCGAGCACGGCGCCGGCCTCGCAGGCGAACTGGAACAGGGCTCCGGTCTTCAGCGCCTGCAGGGTGGCGACTTGGGCAAGGTCGAGGCTCTGCCGCTCGGTGGCGAGGTCGAGCGCCTGGCCTTGGGCCATGCCTTGCCAGCCCCCAGCCTTGGCGAGCAGGCCGACCAGCTCGATACGGACGGCCGGGTCGGTATGCGTCCGCTCCCGGCTCAGGATCTCGAAGGCAAGGGTGAGCAGCGCGTCGCCCGCGAGGATCGCGGTGGCCTCGCCAAAGGCGATGTGGGCCGTCGGGCGGCCACGGCGCAAGGAGTCGTCGTCCATGGCCGGCAGGTCATCATGCACGAGCGAATAGCAATGCACGCATTCGAGCGCCGCCGCGGCGTCCAGGCACGCTCCTTCGGGCACGTCGAACAGGCGCCCCGAGGCGATCAGCAGAAAGGGCCGCAGGCGCTTGCCGCCGCCGAGCGCCGCGTAGCGCATCGCTTCAGCAAGATCGGACATGCCGGCGGCGCCCCCTGCCGGCTCCGGCATGAGCAGCTGATCGAGGCGGGCCTCGACGAGACCGGCGATGCGTTCCAGCTCGTGGGTGAAGGACATGCGGGCAAGGGTCAGCGGCGCATTGCCGCAAGGAATGGGAGGCGACCCTAATACCAGGTTGCTTGCTACGGCAACCGGAAGCTAAAAGGCCTCGTGCATGGCCGGGTGACGATGGGACGACGCGCCTCCAACTGCAATCGGCATCCTTGGCTTCGACGCATCGCGGTCGTCGCGTTGATCTTGCTCGCATCACTCGCCTTTTTGATTGCCGTCTTCCGCTTCGTCAACCCGCCGACAACCACGGTGATGGTCGCGGAGCGATTGCACGGCACACGCCTGCAGCGAGACTGGGTGCCCTTGGAAGATATATCCGGCGAGCTTCCACTCGCGGTGATCGCCAGCGAGGACGGCCGCTTCTGCGCCCATTGGGGCGTTGACTGGGGAGCTGTCAAAGACGCGTTGCGCGAGGCCGGGCGGAGCGGGGGCGAGGTGCGCGGCGCGAGCACGATTCCGATGCAGACGGCAAAGAACCTGTTCTTGTGGACGGGGCGGAGCTTTCTGCGCAAGGCGCTCGAAATGCCGATTGCCTATCTCATGTCGCTGATCTGGTCGAAGCGGCGGATGATGGAGGTTTATCTCAACCTTGCCGAATGGGGGCCCGGCGTGTTCGGCGCCGAGGCCGCGAGCCGCTATCATTTTCACAAGAGCGCGGCCGCGCTCAACCGCCATGAGGCCGCTCTACTTGCCGCGGCGCTGCCCAGCCCTCGGGTGCGCAACCCTGGCAAACCCGGCCCCCGGCTCACCCGCCTCGCCCGCGCGGTCGAGCGGCGCATGGCGTTCATGACGTCGAGGGCGGCCTGCGTGCTTGGACCCAAATGAGGCTCCCCGGCGCCCATTCCACCTCTGGCCAGCCCGGCTGAATGCCACTATAAGAGCGGCCACGAAAGTCCGCGCGCTTGCGCGGCCGTACCTTAAGGTTCGATCATGGCTGTTCCCAAACGAAAAACCTCGCGCATGAAGCGCGGGAATCGTCGCGCCCACGACGCGCTCTCGGCGCCGACTTACGTCGAGGACAAGGATTCGGGCGAGCTCCGCCGCCCGCATCACATCGATCTGAAGTCCGGGCGCTATCGCGGACGCCAGGTGATCGCCGTCAAGGAAGAGGCTTAAGCCTAGCCCGTCCTGGGCGCTCAAGCCCAGGACCTTGGAGAAGCAGGCGAAGCCATGGTGATCGTCGAACCTCAGGCTGAGCAGGGTGGAGTCCGCCGCCACAGGCGATCGACCTGGATGTCGGCGGTGCCGCTGCTGTTGATCATCGTGCTCGCTTATGTCGCCTTTGCTGCCGGCGGCGCCGATTTCAACCTGCCCCGCTTCTCGCCGGTGCTCCCCTCGGGCGGGACTTGGCAGATTACCCTAGGCGACGGGCTGCTGGCGCTGGCGCTCTTCGTTCTTTTCTTCGAGATCCTGAAGTCGACGCGGACCGGCGGCAATTCGGTGGTCGATCATGCACTCTCTTTGATCGTCTTCGTCATCTGCCTGATCCTGTTCTTGATCTGGCCGCTGGCGGCGACCTCGGTGTTCTTTTTGATCACGCTCACGACGCTGATCGGCGTGATCGCCGGCTTCTCGGTGACCATCCGCGCCGCAAGGCGGGACTATAGCGTCGGCGGCGGCGACAGCTGACGCCGTCACGCGGCCCTCGCGCGTGATTCAAACGCTGCCGGTCCGGCCGCGTACAACCTCGAGACTTCCGACCTTCCTTCTTTTGGTGCGCCAACCGTAAGGTTTCGTCAACCACGCGGGGTGAATCCAGACGGGACACCGGCGTTGTCACGTGTTTCGCGGCCGTCGGGGTGTTAGCCACGGAAGGGCTTCGCCTTTCTTTAGGGCTATGGGCATACCGTCCACGACGAGAAACAGGGCCGAACAAGGCGCGCTGAAGGGCATGGCCTGGTCGGTGAAGGGGGCGGACAGTTGAGTGCCAGCGTTGTGGGTTTTGGTCAGCGCGAGACGGCAGAGAACGCCGCCGACGATGGCACCCATGGTCCGCTCGACCTCGAAGCGATCCTCAAAGCCGTAGGCCAGACCGCCTATCGCTGGGACTTTGCCTCCGACGAGATGGTCTGGGCCGCCAATGGCGGCGCCGTGCTTGGCCTGACCGACGGGGCGCCCATGCGTGGACGCGCCTTCGCGCTCCTCGTCGATCCCGAACACGCTGGCTCCCGCTACGACGCGATGACCGGGGGCGCCCATGTCGCGCCTGAGACCGAGGTCAAGTACCGCATCCAATATCGCTTTCTCCCCGAGGGCCGCCGCCGCCGAGCGGCAGTTTGGGTCGAGGACGCCGGCATCTGCCGCATCGGTGTGGATGGCAGGCCCAAATTCGCGCAAGGGACGCTGCGCGTGATCGACGACCGCCATGAGCAGGAGGAACGCTTACGCTTTCTCGGCAGCCACGATGAATTGACCGGTCAGCTCAACCGGACCCGGCTCACCGAGGCGCTTTCGGCTTTCCTCGCCGATGCGGCCCGCAGACCGCGCGACGGCGCCTTCCTGCTCGCCGCGGTGAACGATCTGACGTTGATCAACGAGACCTATGGCTTCGACGTTGGCGACGAGGTGATCTCGATCGTCGGACGCAGGCTCGGCCGCGCCTTGCGCGACAAAGACTGCATCGGCCGGTTTTCGTCGAACAAGTTCGGCGTCGTGCTGCAGGATTGCGCTGCTGAGAGCGCCGCGACGATTGCGTGGCGCTTGATGGCAACTGTGCGCGACGGCGTCATCGATACGAGCGTGGGGGCAGTCGCCACCACTGTGTCGGTAGGCGGTCTCTTGCTTCCCGAGCACGCCAATAGAGCGCAGGCCGCCATCGGTCGCGCGCTGCACGCACTCGACGTGGCGCGCAACCGCTCGAGCGACCAATTTGCGCTCTACGAGCCTTGCGAGCGGCGGGAGTCGGAACGGCGGCGCGCCGTGGGCATCGCCGACGAGATCGTGCGCGCGCTCAACGACCCCCGGATGATGCTCGCGCTGCAGCCGATCGTCACCTCGAAGAGCCGCGAGCCCGAGCTATATGAATGTCTGCTCCGCATGCAGCGCCTCGACGGCACGATCGTGGCCGCGCGTGACTTCATTCCGGTGGCCGAGCAATTCGGCCTGATCAAGCTCGTCGACCATCGAGCGCTCGAGCTTGCCATGGAGCTGCTCCGCAACTCTCCCAATATCAACCTTGCCCTCAATGTCTCCGCTGCGACCGCGGCCGACGGCCATTGGCTCGCGGGGCTGGAGGCGTCCATGGCCAAGGACCGGTCCCTCACCTCGCGACTCACGGTCGAGATCACCGAAAGCGCGGCGATCTCTGATTTTGAGGAGAACGTGCGTTTTGTCAGGGCGCTCAAGGCGCTTGGCTGCCGGGTGGCGCTGGATGATTTCGGCGCTGGCTACACCTCGTTCCGCAGCCTCCGGACGCTTGGCGTCGACATGGTGAAGATCGATGGCTCCTTCATCCAAAATCTCGGCACCCAGGCGGAGGACGAGCTGTTCGTACGGACCTTGATCGAGCTTGCCCGCAATTTCGGCATCACCACCGTGGGCGAATGGGTGGGCGATGAGGCGACCGCGCGGTTACTCGAGAATGCGGGCGTGGCCTATATGCAGGGCTATTTCTTTGGGGCGCCGGAGCTCGCCCTTCCCGCGCAGGCGGAGAGCCGGCCGGCTTAAGAGGCGGGCGCCGGTTCGGACTTGCAGTCTGGCCGATAGCTCCAGACCTCGGTCGTGTGCGGACCGGGGGCGCATGGAAGCATGCCTGACGCCGGCGGCGCGTCGACCGGAGCTCCAAACGGATGGACACAAAGAACATGACCAGTGACCGGGTTCACCTCGGCCTGCAGGCAGGCGGGCGCGGCTCCGGCACTTGCGGCGCTGTCTTCTGCCTTGGGTGACGCATCCTCGGCCGTAGCCAGCCCGCTCACCAGAACGGTCACGACGAGCAAAACGGCTAGAGGGCGACTCCGTTCGATCAGTTCTGGCGGCGGGACAGCTGGTCGAGGCGCTCCTGCATCGCCGTCAGCTCGGCCTTGAGGGTTGCGATCTCGTCCTCGCTCGGCCCGCGGCTCGCACCTTCTGCCAGGCCATGCTGTCCCGCCGCGGCTCCATCCTCATTGTTGTTTCCGCCGGGACCGGCTGAGGAGAAGGGGCTGAATAGGCCGAGCGCGCGCTCGAAAGTGGCGAAATTCTTGCGCACCTGATCCTGCACCGCGTCAAAAGCCGCGGTGCCGAAGGCATGTGCGAACCGGGCACGATATTGCTCCTGCTGGCGAGTGAGGGAGTCGAGGCTGAATTCGAGGTAGCTCGGCACCAGCCTCTGCATGCTGTCGCCATAGAAGCGGATCAGCTGGCGCAGGAAGCGGATGGGCAGGAGGTTCGTGCCGCGGCTTTCCTGCTCGACGATGATCTGGGTCAGGACCGCATGGGTGAGGTCCTCGCCCGTCTTGGCATCGAACACGACGAAGTCTCGCTCCGACTTCACCATTTCGGCGAGGTCCTCGAGCGTCACATAGGTGCTCGTGTCAGTGTTATAGAGCCTGCGGTTAGCGTATTTCTTGATAATGACCGGCCGGCTGTCCTGGTCGGTGTCGCGTGCCACGTGTTTTCAGCTCCCCTCGCCTCGGGCTCCTTGAGCCAGGCAAGTTTATGCCGCACCTGCGAACTCCCTAGCACGGTTTTTGTGCGTAGCACCAGAGGCTTTGGCCCGCGCGATGAGGTCGCGGCCGTAGGCATTGCGCAGGAGAATC
The DNA here is from genome assembly GCA_963741155.1 of uncultured Alphaproteobacteria bacterium. Classification (GTDB taxonomy): domain Bacteria; phylum Pseudomonadota; class Alphaproteobacteria; order Rhizobiales; family Methyloligellaceae; genus Methyloceanibacter. The sequence continues at coordinate 113,869 of CAVUHA010000007.1, forward strand.
ACTAAGATAAAAGGTGATGTCCCTGGGTCAGTGGAGGTTGGGTATGAAAGAGGAAGCGATCGTCATCGTCAGCGCGGCGCGGACGCCGGTTGGCTCCTTCAACGGCGCGCTGTCGAGCCTGCCGGCGCACTCGCTGGGTGAGGTCGCCATTCGGGCGGTGCTGCAGCGCGCTGGCGTTGATGCGGCGGACGTCGATGAGGTCATCCTGGGCCAGGTTTTGACCGCTGGCCAAGGCCAGAATCCGGCGCGGCAGGCGGCGGTCGCCGCGGGCATTCCCGTCGAGGCCACGGCCTTCGGCGTGAACCAGGTGTGCGGCTCGGGCCTAAGGGCGATCGCCCTTGGCGCCCAACAGATCGCGACCGGCAACTCCGAGATCGTGGTGGCCGGCGGCCAGGAAAGCATGAGCCTTTCGCCGCATTGCGCGCATTTGCGGGGCGGCGTGAAGATGGGTGACTACAATCTTATCGACACGATGATCAAGGAGGGCCTGTGGGACGCCTTCAACGGCTATCACATGGGCGTCACCGCCGAGAACGTCGCCCGCCAGTGGCAGATCACCCGCGAGGAGCAGGACAAGTTCGCCACAGCTTCGCAGAACAAGGCCGAGGCCGCCAGGAAGGCCGGCAAGTTCAAGGACGAGATCGCCCCGGTCACCGTCAAGACGCGCAAAGGCGAGACGGTGGTTAGCGAGGACGAGTACATTCGCGAAGGCGCCAAGGTCGAGGACGCGGCAAAGCTGAGGCCCGCCTTCGACAAGGAAGGCACCGTGACCGCAGCCAACGCCTCAGGCATCAATGACGGCGCCGCGGCCGTCGTGCTGATGAGCGCGAAGGAGGCGAAGAAGCGCAAGCTGAAGCCGCTCGCCCGTATCGTGTCCTGGGCGACGGCCGGCGTCGATCCGAAGGTCATGGGCTCGGGCCCGATCCCGGCCTCGCGCAAGGCGCTCGAGAAGGCGGGCTGGACCGCCAAGGACCTCGACCTGATCGAAGCCAACGAGGCGTTTGCGGCGCAGGCCCTTGCCGTGAACAAGGACATCGGCTGGGACGCGGCCAAGGTCAACGTCAATGGCGGCGCGATCGCCATCGGTCACCCGATCGGAGCGTCGGGTGCGCGCGTGCTGGTCACGCTGCTGCACGAGATGCAGAAGCGCGACGCCAAGAAAGGCCTTGCCACGCTTTGCATCGGCGGCGGCATGGGCATCGCCATGTGCGTCGAGCGGGACTGAGTGTTGTCGGCTAGTTGGTGACGAACCTAGCCCGGCGCTTTGCCGGGGAAAGCGTGTTTGGCTTGCTAAAGAGAAGCGCTGTGAGAGCGCAACAATGGAGGAAAGCATGGGGAGAGTGGCTCTGGTCACGGGAGGAACGCGCGGCATCGGTGCTGCGATCTCCAAGGCCTTGAAGGCAGCAGGCTACAAGGTCGCCGCGAACTATCACGGCAATGACGACGCCGCAAAGGCGTTCAAGAAGGAGACCAAAATCCCGGTCTTCAAGTGGGACGTCACCGACTATGTCGCCTGCGAGCAGGGCGTGGTGAATGTCGAGAACGAGGTGGGGCCCGTTGAGGTGCTCATCAACAATGCCGGCATCTCGCGTGACGCCATGCTGCAGAAGATGAGCCACGAGCAATGGTCGGAGGTGATCCGCACCAATCTCGATTCGCTGTTCAACATGACGCGGCCGGTGATCAACGGGATGCGTGAGCGCAACTTCGGCCGCATCGTCAACATCTCGTCCATCAACGGGCAGAAGGGCCAGCTCGGGCTGACGAACTACTGCTCGGCGAAGGCGGGCGTCATCGGCTTCACGCGGTCGCTTGCACTCGAGAGCGCGCGTAAGGGCGTCACGGTGAACGCGATCGCGCCGGGCTACATCAAGACCGATCTGCTAGCCGGCGTGTCCGAAGAGGTGATGAAGAGCATCGTCGGGCAGATTCCGATCGGGCGCTTGGGCGAGGCCGATGAGGTCGCGCGCTGCGTCGTGTTCCTCGCCGCCGACGCGTCGGCCTGGATCACGGGCTCGACGCTCACCATCAATGGCGGCCAGTTCATGGATTGATCTATTCCCGCTCCCCACGGGGACGAGGGAGAATATGCGTCACGGCTCCCAGCCGTCCGGCGCGAGCTCAAGACCGGCGAAGTCGAAGCCGGGCGCCACGGTGCAGCCTGCAAGCGTCCAAGGCCCGAGACTGCGCGCACTCTGCCAAGCGCCTGCCGGCACGAGGCCCTGCGGGTGCTCACCGCCAAGCCAATTGGGCCCCAGCCGAATTTCGTGACGCGCTTCTCCATGCATGACGTCGAGCAGCAGCGTCGCGCCGCCATGCCAGTGCCACAGCTCCGCGGCGTCGACGCGATGCCAGCGGGAGGTTTCGCCCGCCTTCAGTAGAAACAGAATGGCGGTGGAGTGGGGGCGCCCTTTGTACCCCGGCTCGTCGCGGAAGGTCTCGCGGTACCAGCCACCCTCGGGGTGGGGTGCGAGCTTGAGCTGCGCGATCACCTCGTCGGCGGTGAGGGGACCGGGCATGAGCTAGAACTTATCCTTGCGCTTGCGGATCTCGCCGAAGATTTCGGCCAGCGGCCGGCCCTCCATGCCGAGACGCTTCTGGATCGCGGGACTGCTCGGCCTGAGGAACGGATTGGTGGCAAGCTCTTGGGCGATGGTTGTGGGAAGCGCTGGCTCGGCCTTGGCTGCAAGCGCTTCAACCTCTTTCGCGCGGGCCTGCAGCGCTGCGTTCTCCGGCTCGACGGTTAGCGCGAAGCGCGCATTGGCGCGGGTATATTCGTGGCCGCAATAGAGCGCCGTCTTGGGCGGGAGGGCAGCAAGCTTTTCAAGCGACGCCCACATGGTCTTGGCGTCGCCTTCGAGCAGCTTGCCGCAGCCGATGGAAAAGAGCGTGTCGCCGACGAACACCGCCGAGTTGTCCGGAAAGTAGTAGCTCACGTGGCCGCTTGTGTGGCCCGGCGTCTCGATCACTCTCCCCTTGATGTTTCCGATCTCGACCGTGTCGCCTTCGCTGACCTTGATGTCGATGCCGGGGATTCCGCGCGCCTCCTTGGCGGGGCCGACGATGGCGCAGCCGGTCATGCGCTTCAGCACCTCATTGCCGGCCGTATGGTCGTGGTGATGATGGGTGATGAGGATATGGGTGAGTTCCCAGCCCTTCGCATGCAGCGCCGCCAAGACGGCCTCGGCGTCGGGTGCATCGATCGACGCCGTGGCCCGGGTCTCCGGGTCGTGGACGACCACGCCATAATTGTCGCTGCGCGCGGGGAATTGATGGATCTGGAGCTTGCTCATTGCCTTGGTTGCTTCGCGGGGGGGGTCTACAGGCGCCGGACCGTAGCATCTCCTTTAATAGGATTGAAATGGCGGAGCCGGTCTCTAGAACACTCTTCAGCGCGATGGCCTAGGATAGGTGCATGCAGCTCGACGCCATTGATCTCAAGGAATTCTACACCTGCCCCCTCGGGCTCGTGGTGCGCCGGCTGCTCGGGAGTCGGCTCAGGGCACGCCTTGGTGAACTGAAGGGTGCCCGCGTCTTCGGGCTCGGTTTTCCTACCCCCTATCTCGGCGCCATCCGAGGCGACGCGTCCACCCTCGGCGCGCTCATGCCGGCCGAGCAGGGCGTCATCCCCTGGCCGGAATATGGCGCAAATTTGAGCGTGCTTGTGGATGAGGCCGAGCTGCCGCTCTGCGACGAGCAGGCCGACCGCATCCTACTCGTGCACATGCTGGAGTGGAGCGAGAACACAAGCGCGCTGTTGCGCGAGCTCTGGCGGGTGTTGGCGCCCGACGGGCGGCTGCTCATCGTCGTGCCGCACCGGCGCGGGCTTTGGGCGCGGGTCGATACCACGCCCTTCGGCTATGGGCGCCCGTTCAGCAAATCGCAGCTCACCAAGCTGCTCAAGGACGCGATGTTCTCGCCGGAGGGCTGGCAGCACGCGCTCTACATGCCGCCCTTCAACTGGCGCGTCCTCCTCAGGTGGCCCGGGTTTTTCGAGCGGCTCGGGCTCATGCTGTGGCCGGCCTTCTCCGGCGTGCTCATGGTCGAGGCGCGCAAGCAAGTCTATGCGGCAGTGCCAGCGCGAGAGCGAGCCAAGTTCCGCCGGCGCATCGTGCCGATGCCGGCGGGCGTGACGCCAAGACAGGCTAACGCGACAGCAGGAACACCGCCTGCTCGCCGAACAGGTTCTGCATAAAGAGCGGCATGGACACGCCGAGCTTGGTGCCCGACGCGTTGACCGCCACGGCGCGCTCGATCTTGGCACCAATGTCGCGGCAGAGCGCGACGAAGTCCTTGATGGTGCAAAGGTGGATGTTGGGCGTGGTGTACCAGCTGTCGGGAAGATTGTGGGTGCGCGGCATGGAGCCCGCAAACAGCAGCTCGGCGCGCACGCGCCAATGACCGAAATTGGGGAAGGAGACGATGACGTGCTTGCCGATGCGCAAGAGCTGCTCCAGCACGTGGCGCGGGGAGTAGGTCGCCTGGATGGTTTGGCTCAGAATGGCGTAATCGAAGGCGAGGTCGGGGTAGTAGAGGAGGTCCGTGTCGGCGTCGCCCTGAATCACCGAGAGCCCCTGCGCCACGCAGGAGTTCACGCCCGCTTGGCTGAGCTCGATGCCGCGGCCATCGACGCCCCGCTGCTGGCTCAGGATGCGCAACAGCGTGCCGTCGCCGCAGCCGATATCGAGCACACGGGCGCCGCGCTTGACCATCTCGGCGATGAGCAGCAGATCGACGCGCGTGGTGTCGGTGGGGCGGACCGACGGAGCCGGCACGGTGATGTTCATGGCCGCGGCTTGCTCCCCGCGGGCGCGATGCCGCGCCTCAGCGCTGCTGCGTTCAGGAACCCGCGGATGGTGTCGAACAGCTCGGGCTCGTGGAGCAGGAAGGCGTCGTGGCCCTTGTCGGTCTTGATCTCGACGAAGCTGACATTGGCGGCAACCGCGTTCAGGGCGTGCACGATCTCCCGGCTCTCCTCGGTGGGGAACAGCCAGTCGCTGGTGAAGGAGACGAGGCAGAAGCGCGTGGGCGTGCCGGCAAATGCGTTGGCGAGCACGCCGCCGTGGTCCGCGGCGAGATCGAAATAATCCATGGCGCGGGTGATGTAGAGATAGGAGTTGGCGTCGAAGCGGTCGACAAAGCTCAGGCCCTGGTGGCGGAGATAGCTTTCCACCTGGAAGTCCGCATCGAAGCCGAAGGTCACCTTGTCGCGATCCTGCAAATTGCGGCCGAACTTGCTGTGCAGCACCTCGTCGGAGAGATAGGTGATGTGCGCGGCCATGCGCGCCACCGCCAGACCTTTGCGCGGGTTCTTAGCCTGTTCGAGATAGCGGCCCTGGCACCAGTCGGGATCGGCCATCACCGCCTGGCGGCCCACCTCGTGGAAGGCAATGTTCTGGGAGGAGTGGCGCGCGGAGCAGGCGATCGGTACGGCCGCGAACACGCGGTCCTTGTAGCTCGCCGCCCATTCCAGCACCTGCATGCCCCCCATGGAGCCGCCGAACACGCAGAGCACGTCGGGAATGCCGAGTTGGTCGAGCAGGCGCGCCTGCGCCCGCACCATGTCGGCGATGGTGATGACGGGAAAATCCGGTCCGTAGGCGTGGCCCGTCGCCGGGTTGATGGAACTCGGGCCGGTCGAGCCCATGCAGCCGCCGATGACGTTGGGGCAGAGCACGAAGTAGCAGTCGGTGTCGATCGGCTTGCCGGGCCCGACCATGGTCTCCCACCAGCCGGGCTTGCCGGTGACGGGATGGACGTTGGCGACGTGCTGGTCGCCGGTCAGCGCGTGACAGACGAGCACGAGGTTCGACTTGTCGGCATTGAGGGTGCCGTAGGTCTGATAGGCGATGGAGAAGGGCGCAAGTGCCACGCCACAATCGAGCGGGAGCGGAGCATCGGCGCCGAAATGCACGATGGCGCTTTCGGGGTTCTCGACTTGTGCCAGCCGCACGGAAAGATCGGAGAAGGCTTGCGCCGTAGGGGTCTCGCTCATTCTCGTTAGCCGCTCCGCTTTAGCTCGGTAACACCCGCATAAGGCCAAACCATAGGTTCGGCGTTAGCTAGGAGCTTGTTGTCGAAAGTCAATCTTTTCTTTGCCTCAGGTAAAGTAAAGGTCCTATGAGAGGCCCGGCGCGTGTGAGCCCTCGTCCGGCCTCGCGCGCGCATGTTTCCAGGAGCCTGATAATGACGGCCAAATCCGGGCCGCGCCCGCGTCCAGGTGTTCTCGACATCGCGCCCTATGTCCCGGGCAAGAGCACGCTCGAAGGCGCGCGCCCGGTCATCAAGCTGTCGTCGAACGAGACGCCGTTCGGGCCGTCGCCCAAAGCGGTCGAGGCCTATCTCGCCGCCGCGAGCTCGCTCTCGCGCTATCCCGACGGCTCGGCACGGAACTTGCGTGATGCCATCGCCAAGGCCTATGGGCTCGATGCCAAGCGCATCGTCTGCGGCGCGGGCTCCGACGAGCTGCTGAACCTGTTGGCGGCGGCCTATCTCGGCCCCGGCGACGAGGCGATCTACAGCGAGCACGGCTTCCTCGTGTACCGCATTGTCATCCTCGCGCGGGGGGCGACCCCCGTGGTTGCGCCGGAGACGGAGCTGACCGCCGATGTGGATGCGATCCTGGCGCGCGTGACGCCAGCGACGCGCATAGTGTTTATCGCTAATCCCAACAACCCCACCGGCACCTATCTCAGCTTCGACGAGGTGAAGCGCCTGCGCACCGGGCTGCCCGAGCATGTGCTGCTCGTGCTCGACGCGGCCTATGCCGAATATGTGCGCGCCAACGACTATGAGGCGGGCATCGAGCTCGTCGCCACCACACACAACACGGTGATGACGCGCACCTTCTCCAAGATCTATGGACTGGCCTCGCTCAGGATCGGCTGGGCTTATTGCCCGCAAGAGGTTGCCGACGCGCTCAACCGCATCCGCGGGCCGTTCAACGTCTCAGGTCCGGCCATCGCCGCGGGTATCGCGGCGCTTCAGGATCAGGCCGAGGTGCAGCGGGCGGCCGCGCATAACGAGGTTTGGCTCCGGCGTATGGCCGACGCGATTGCCCAACTCGGGATCGAGGTGACGCCAAGTGCGGCGAACTTCCTGCTGCTTCATTTCCCGAGCGGCAACGGCAAGTCGGCGGCGGACGCTGACGCCTTCCTGCATGAGCGCCGCATCATACTGCGGCGGGTGGCGGAGTACGGCTTTCCAGCGTCCTTGCGCTTGACCATCGGCACGGAGGAGGACAACCGCGCTGTGTTGGAGGCGCTTGCCGCCTTCATGGGTGCGGACCGGACCTCATGAGCTCGCCCTTGTTCGACACCATCGCGGTCATCGGGCTCGGGCTGATCGGCTCGTCGGTCGCCCGTGGGGCGAACGCCCGCGGGCTCGCGCGCCGGATCGTCGGCTACGACATTTCCGAGGACGTTCGCGCACGCGCGTCCAAGCTCGATTTTTGTGATGCCGTCGCGGCGACACCGCAAGCCGTGGCGACAGGCGCCGATCTCGTCGTCGTTGCCGTGCCCGTGGGGGCCACGGCCGCGGCGGTCGAGGCTGTCGCGCCGCACCTCAAGGACGGCGCCATCGTCACCGAAGTGGGCTCGGTAAAGGCCGCGGTGATCCAAAAGGTGCTTGCCGTGCTTCCGGCGCAGGCTTCCTTCGTGCCGGGCCACCCCATCGCGGGCACCGAGTATTCGGGCCCGGAAGCGGGCTTTGCCGAGCTATTCGAGGGCCGCTGGTGCATCCTCACCCCATGCGAGCGGTCGACCGAAGAGGCGGTGGCGAAGGTGTCGGCGCTGTGGCGCGCACTTGGCTCGCAGGTCGAGACCATGACGCCCGAGCATCACGACATCGTGCTCGCCATCACGAGCCACATCCCGCATCTCATTGCGTTCAATATCGTGGGCACCGCCGCCGATGTGGAGGAGGTGACGCAGTCCGAGGTGATCAAGTTCTCCGCCGGTGGCTTCCGCGACTTCACCCGCATCGCCGCGTCCGACCCGGTCATGTGGCGCGACGTGTTCCTCAACAACAAGGAGGCGGTGCTGGAGATGCTCGGCCGCTTCTCGGAGGATCTCGCTGCGCTCCAGCGCATGATTCGCTGGGACGAGGGCGACGCGCTGCTTGAGCTTTTCACCCGCACCCGCGCCATTCGCCGCGGCGTCGTCGAGGCGGGCCAGGATACGCAAGCGGCCGATTTCGGCCGCCCGCACGGCCACGACGACTAGAGGGAAGCGGGCCGGAATGGGTGAGCTCTGGGTGTTCGGCTATGGCTCCCTGATGTGGCGGCCGGGCTTTGCCTTCGCGGAGCGGACGCCTGCGGCGCTGATCGGCGTGCACCGCTCGCTTTGCGTCTATTCCTTCCATCATCGCGGTACGCTCGAGCAGCCGGGACTTGTGCTTGGGCTTGACGAGGGCGGCGCCTGTCGCGGCGTCGCCTTCCGGGTAGACCCCGCGCATGAAGATGCGACGCTCGCCTATTTGCGCGAGCGAGAGCAGGTAACGGACGTCTATCTGGAAGCGTTTCGGCCCGTCAGTCTGCTTGATGGCTCAGGCCGGGAGCGCTCGGCGCTTTGCTATCTCGTCGACCGCCGGCATCCGCAATACGCCGGCCGGCTCTCGACCGAGGCGCAGACACGCTTGGTGCGGCCGGCGGTCGGCCGCTCGGGCGCCAATGTCGACTATGTGCTGAACACGGTCCGGCACCTGGAGGAGGCCGGAATCCGCGATGCAGAGTTGATGGCGTTGGCGGTGCGGCTGACGGAAACCTAGGCGGCGGCAAGCCGGCGCGGATGGGCCGCGGTCAGGTCGGCCTCCACGGCAGCCCGCTCCTCGGCCGTCTCGGCGAGGAGGTGGATATGCACCTCGTTGGCGCCCAGCCTTGCCCCTTGATGGCGCAGATGGGCGAGATTGAGCGAGGTGGCCTCGTCCTTGGCCTGGCCAAAAGCGAGCGGCGTCCGCGTGCCGTCGTCATGGCGGCGAACCAGGATATAGTTGGCTTGCGGCAGGGCCGGGCAGCCGATCAGCGTATAGACGCTGTGCAAATACCGGCGTGCCGAGGCGCCCCGCCAATAGTGGAAGGCTTGGGCGAAGCGCGCCTCCGCGCAAACGAGCGCCGGCTCGTCTGCTGGCCCCCAAGAGGCCGTGTCGCTTGCTTCTACCTGTCGCATCCACATCTTCCTGGGTCCGCTCTAATCCCGTAACTGCCCCTCAAAATGGGTTGACTAATGACGGATTCAAGACAAGGCCGCCACGAATCGTGGAACAAAGATAGAACACACGTTCGCTTGGCGTCAAGTTTTTAAGGGTTAACAATAGGTTAACGGGCAAGCGCGGCGTTAAGATTTTTGCTGCCCGCCTCGGCGAGCAGACGGTCGGTGGAGCCTTCGATCGCGGCCTCGAGCCGGCGCAGGAATTCTCGCCGCGGGAGGCCGGGCGGAATGGGGTCGAGGAATTCGACGACGACGGTGCCCGGCCGCCGCATCAGGCTGCGGCGGGGCCAGAATAGTCCGGAATTGAGCGCGACCGGCAGGCATGGCAGCTGAAGCGCCTCGTAGAGGAGGAACACGCCGGTCTTGTAGTCGGGGGGCGCGCCCGGTGCCCGGCGCGTGCCCTCGGGGAAGATGATGATTTCGCGCCCCGCGTCGGCGCGCCTCTTTGCCTCGCGCAGCATGCGGCGGAGCGCCGTGGCGCCCTTGTCGCGGTCGACCGGGATCATCTCGAACTTCGTCGAGAACCAGCCATGGAAGGGAATCCAGAACAGCTCCCGCTTCATCAGCAGCGCCGGATCGCGGAAAAGCGGGATCAGCGCGAAGGTCTCCCAGGCCGATTGATGCTTGGAGGCGACGAGACAGGCACCGTTGGGGAGTTTCTCGCTGCCGCGCAGCTCGAACTTCAGGCCCACGATCCGCGCAAGCAGCCACAGCTCGGTGCGCGCATGGAATGCAAGGGCGGCCATGGCCCAGCGCCTTGGGCCGAGCAGCAAAGGACTGCCCAGCACGACGAACAGGGCCGTGCTCACATAGAAGATGGCGTTGAACAGCAGCGAGCGCGCCATGCCGCTCACGGCTCCGGCGCGTCTTCGCTGGCGACCGTGTTGCCGCCGGTGAGGATCCGCCGCATGAGCTGAGTGGCACCGAGGCGTCCCAGCGCCGGGAGATATTTCAGATATTCGGAGAGCAGAAGCTTGGTGGTGCCGGGATAGGTCCACCATCGCTCCAGACGCACATTGGGGTCGACGACCGAGTAGGGCAGGAGCGTCACTCCCGGCATCGCCCGGCCCAGCTCGGCCAGCGCGCGTGGCATATGATAGTTCGAGGTGACCACGATCACCGAGCTATAGCGATGCTGCGCCACCCACTCGCTCGTCTCGCTGGCGTTGTCGATGGTGTTGCGGGCTTCTCGATCGATATCGACGTTGTGATCGAACAGCTGGTCGCCTTGGCTCGCGAGGTCCTTCAGCTCCTCTTTCGTCGTGGCGCGGTTGACGCCGGTGATGAGCACGCGCTTTGCCTTGCCGTGCGCGAGCAGCCGCATCGCCTCGTCGATGCGGGAGCGTCCTCCGGTCAGGACGGTGATGCCGTCAGCGGTGCGCTCGGGGTCGCGCTGATCGCGCTCGAGCCCGGTGACGAAGACGATGAAGCCGATCAATCCCAGTACAACCACGAGCATGAGCGCATCGAAGAGGAGCCTCAGTCCGATGATGAAAAGGCGCAGCGGGCTAGGCGAATCGTCGTCCTCGTCAGACACTACTCACTCCGAGACTCTCGAGCTTCCCGCGCCAGAATAGGCCAGAATTGACCCGGCGTGATACGGCATGAGCCTCCCTTGGCAGCCCGCATCGGGGCGCTCAGGCGTAGGATTTGAGCACGCGGATCACCCCGAGCCGCGAGGTCACCATGCACAGCGAAGCCACCACGACGACCACGAGCACGCAGAGCAGGTAGCCCGGCAGGTCGAGCTCGCCCGAGCCCACCAGCCTTTGCATCTCGGCTGCGGTGACGCCGCCGCCGCCGATCATGTGCATGACGAGCGGCAGCACCAGAAAGGCTATGGCCGCGGCTACGGCGCCGACCAAAGCGGCGCGGACGCCGAGCCCCAGGAAATGGCGCTCGAACTCTTGGCTGATGAAGCGCTCATTGGCGCCGACGAAATGCAGCACCTCGATGACCTCGCGGTTGGAGGCCATGGCGCTGCGGGTCGCCGAGACGATCACCGCCACGGTGGCGGCGGCCACGAGCGCCAACACCGCAAGACCGCCGAGCGCCGCCGACCGGGTCAGCGTGCGGATTTCTGCCTGCCAGCGGCGATGATCGTCGAGGGTCACTCCCTCGAAGTTCTGCGTCAGCGCCTCCTGGATGAGGGGGATGTCGGGAGGATTGGAACGGTCGATCTCCACCGCGATCAGGCGCGGAATAGGCAGGGCCGACAGGGCCTCGCTATGTCCAAGCCACGGCTCGAGCAGTTTCGCCGAGTCCTCGGCGGTCAGCGGGCGCACATGGGTGATGCCCTTCTGCTTGGCGAGGAACAGGGAGACAAGCGTCACCTTCTTCTCGATGTCGGCGGTGTTGAGAGGATCGAGCTCGATGGTGATCTCGCTCGTGATGTCGTTGACCCAGGCCTTCGCCGATTGATTGACCATGTAGACGGCGCCGGCCGTGAGGCAGGCGAGGAAGGACATGATGGCGATCACCACGGTGAGCGCGTTGCCGGCGATCGAGGCTTGCGGCACGATCTGCGCCGTCTTGGTCTGGAAGCGTGCGGGCAGGAGCCCGGCGAGGAGGCCTTGCCAAGGATAGTCGCGGATGTCGGTAAGGAGGCTCATGGGCGCGCCTCAGAGGAGCTGCAGATGGCCGTTTTGGAGGACGAGACGCGGCGCGTCGAGCTGGTCCATCAGGCCGTAGTCGTGGGTGGCGATGATCACCGAGGTGCCGAGCCGGTTCAGCTCCACGAACAGACGCAGCAAACGGTCGGCGATGCCGGGATCGACATTGCCCGTGGGCTCGTCGGCAAGCAAGAGTTCGGGCTTGCCGATCACGGCGCGGGCGATGGCGGCCCTTTGCTTCTCGCCGCCGGACAGGATCTCGGGGTAAGCGTGGATGCGGTCGCCGAGCCCGACCCAACGCAGGAGATCGGTGACATCCTCGCGGTAATCGGACTCCTTCCGGCCCATGACGCGCAAGGGCAGCGCCACGTTCTCCCAGGTGGTGAGATGGTCGAGCAGCCTGAAGTCCTGAAACACGATGCCGATACGCCTTCTGAGCCCCGCGCGCTCGCCGGAGGAGAGGTCGAAGACGTTTTCCCCGAACAGGAAGATCAAGCCGCGGCTCGGTCTGAGCGACATGAACAGGAGCCTCAAGAGCGACGTCTTGCCGGCGCCCGAGGGTCCGGTCAGGAAGTGAAAGGACCCCGGAAGCACGTGAAAGGTGACGTCGCGCAAGATTTCCGGGCCGGTGCCGTAGCGGAGCCCGACATTGTCAAAGCGAATCACCCGTTTTCCTCAAGCCTCTTAGGAGTGTCCCGCGAAATCGGGTCTTTATGCTGAAGTCGCTGTCCGGTATCAATGGAATTGGGCAATCGCGTGGGGCCATCCGCGAGAAGCCTGGGGCCTCGCCATTTTCGGTTCATGATGTCGACACTCATTATCTGCCCGGCGTGCCAGACGCGCTATGAAATCGCGGCGGTGCTGCCCCCGGAAGGGCGCAAGGTCCGTTGCAGCAAGTGCAACCATGTCTGGCAAGCAACTGCGGTCGGTCCTGTGCAGGAGCCGGTCCAGCAAGCCCTGAGCGCGCCGCAGCCCCCCTTGCCTCCGCAAATGGCGCCCGCCCCGCAAGCTCCCCAGGCCTCCCAGTCCGAGGCACGCGCCGCGCCCGCCGCTGTCAATCCCGCCTTTCGCGGCTTCGCCGGAATCATGCGGCCGGCGCACGAACCGCCGGCACTGTCGGTGCCGCCAATGGCGCCGGCCGCGCAAGCACCCGAGCCAGAGCCCGGCCTCCCCGAGCGGCCGGCCGAGCCCATGGTGCGGGACGCCGAATTCGATATCGGCAGCGATTTCGAGGCCGACATCATCGATTTTGACGTCGACGCGCCGGCGCCGCGCCTGAATGGACCCGGCGACAGTTTTCCGGCCATCGCGACCGAGAGCCCGGTGCCGGCTTTTGAGGAGTTTACGTTTGGCTCCATGAGCGACGCCGCGATGGGCGCCGAACCGGCCAACGCTTCTCTCGGCGAGGAAGAGAGCAAACCGCGTTCGTTCGCGACCAAGGGTTGGGGCTTGCTCGCGCTCCTTGTCGCTATCTTGGCCGGGTTTTTCCTACTTGCGCCGCGAAGCGTGGTGTCGATGTTGCCGGGCGCCGCCCGCCTCTATGCCGCAGCGGGAATGCCGGTGAACTTGCGTGGCCTCGCCTTCGAGGGCGTGCACTACTCGTGGAACACCGACGGCGGTCAAGCGGCGCTCAGGGTCGAGGGCGAAATCGTCAATGTCACGTCGGGCAGCGTCGATGTGCCGGCCGTGGTGATCGCGCTCCACGACTCGGCCGGGAAAGAGCTTTCGCAATTGACGACCAAGGCGCAAGGCGAACAGCTTGCCGCGGGCGAGCACACGCCCTTCGTGGCCGATATTCCCTCACCGCCGGAGACGGTCCGCAGCGTCAAGGTCCATTTCACCAAGGCGGAGTGACGGGGCCGTGGGGGCTTCGGACGCCCGGCCCGCGATCACACCACTGTTCAGCACCGAGACAATCGCGCAGCGCGTCGAGGCGCTTGCCGGCGCCATCGCCAAGGCCGGGCTCGACGATCTGCTCATCGTCGCCGTGCTCAAAGGCAGCTTCATCTTCGCCGCCGATCTCGTCCGCGCGCTCCACCACGCGGGGCTTACGCCCGAGATCGATTTCATCTCGCTGGCCAGCTACGGCACGGGCATCGTTTCGCAAGGTGAGGTCCAGGTGTTGCGCGACGTGGGCAGCGACGTGGCGGGCCGCGACGTGGTGCTGATCGATGACATCCTCGATTCCGGCCGTACGCTTGCCTTCGCCAAGGCGCTCCTGTTGGAGCGGGGCGCGCGCAAGGTGCTCACTTGCGTGCTGATCGACAAGGAGGTCCCGCGCGCGGTGCCGATCGTGCCCGACTTCAGCGGCTTTGTGTGTGCATCGGTTTATGTCGTTGGCTACGGCATGGATCTCGGTAACCGCCACCGCGAGCTGCCGTTCATCGGGGCGGTCGCTAGTAGGGTTTGACCAGGCGCTCCAGATAATCGAGCTCGACGGCGGGACGCGACGGCTCGCCGAGACGCCGGCGCAGCTCGTCCAGCACCTCGCGCGCCCGCTGGATGTCGATCTCGTCCGGCACCTTCACCGAGAGACCGAGGTCGGGGCGTGTCCCGCGATTGTCGGGCCGGCCCATAGGATCGCGGCCCTCATTGCTGCTCTGGCCTTTGCCGCCTGGCTCCTTGCCATTGTCCATCTGCTCGGCCATGGACTGGGCGCCCTTACGCAAGCGGTCGAGAGCGACCCCTTGCTGCTGGCCGGCGCGGTCGAGATTCTCCTCGCCGATGGCGTTCTTGGCGTCGTCCATGGCCTCACCCGCGTCGTCGAGCTGGTCAGGCGTCTTCGCGCCCTCGATGCGCAGGCGGTCAATCAGGCTTTGCAGCCTCTCGCGCAAGTCGCCCTGGCGATCGCCGAGCGCGCCATACTGCCCGGGCTTCTGGCTGTGGCCTTTCTGGCCATGCTGGGCCTGACGCTGCTGACCATTGTCGTTTTGGCCATTTTGACCGCCCCCGCTGTCCTGCCCAGCTTCATCCTCGGGCGGTCCGAAAGGGGCCATTTGCATGCCTGGGCCCCACTCCATGGTCGGTTGGCCGGGGGGGCTCACCTCGAACTGATCGCCCTCGCGGCCGCCTTGTTGGCGCTGGGCGGCATAGGTGTCGTCGAGCAGCTTCTGCTGCTTGGCGATGACGTCGCTCAGGTCCTTCATCATCCGGCTGGCGCGCTGCTGCTTCGCATTGTCGGCGAAGTTGCCGGTCTGCAGCCGGTCGAGAATGTCCTTAAGCTCGTTCAGCATGTTCTCGGCGAGCTCCTTGGAGCCCGACTTGGCCAGCTTCTCGATGTTGTTCAGCATCTTGTCGAGATCCTGCTGGGAGACGAGCTGGTCGCCGTCCTTGCTTTCGCCAGGGGGCATGTTGCCCTTGTCCTGCGCTTGCTCAGCCATGGCCTGCAGATATTTCGACAAGGCGCTGCGCAGCTCGTTCATGAGGCGCTCGAGCTCCTCGGGCGGAGCGTTCTCCTTGAGCGCCTGCATCAGCTGGTCCTGCGCGGACTTAACGGCGCGCTCGGCGTCGGGGAGGTCGCCGTCCTCGATCCTGAGCGCCACCTCCCAAAGCTGGCTGACAATGCTCGCGATAGCTTGCCGCGACCGGTCGTTCTGCAGTCGCCAATAGGCGTTGCGTAGCGAGAGATAGACGCGGGAGTCCTGGATCACTCGCTCGCCGCCAAGCGTGAGTGCATCGAGCGCGCGGGCGACGCCATCGGCGGCATCGGGATCGCGCACGAGTTTCTTGCGCTGCTCGATCACCGCCCTGGCGAGCGGCTTGGTGAATTTGCGCTCGGGCAGCACGAGCTCGTAAGGCTGACTTTCCCCCGTCTGCCCGGCCTGGTCGCGAGCGACGAGCGTCATGCGCACCTTGAGACCGGCCCAAGGATGGGCGGTGAGGTCCTGGCTCGCCCGGCCGTCGATCTGCTTGCCATTGGCATGCGGCAAGGGCAGCGGCATTACCGGCGGCTCGTGCAGCGGATCGGGCTCGGCGCCGGACTGATCGGCGGGCGCCGCGACACCGGCGTCCTCGCCGTCCGCCAGAGCAAACTTTGCCTCGGCGCTCGCCACGCCGTGATCGTCGTCGGCGCGGAACGTTAGTCCGAGCGCGCCGCGGGGCGTGGCCGTCGGGTCGCCCATGAGGCTGATGTGCGGAGGCTCGTCCTTGATGAGCTCGAAGCGCCATTGCGCAACCGTGTTGCCGGCGATCTTCACATCGGCCGTGCCGGGCGCGATCAAGGGAACGTTGAACTCGATGAGACCCTGGCTGTTGGTCGTCTTGGGCGTGACCGGCTCCGGCGCCGACCCATCATCCTTGCCGGCGACGAGCGTCACGCTCTCGCCTTGGGGTGAATGGGCGCGCACGATCAGTTCGCTCCGCTCCGGCACGGACAGCGCGCGGAACGTCTCCGCGCCCGATCCCACAGGCTCGCTGCCGTCGGCGAGCACGATCGGCGCGACGCCCGTGTAGACCGGCGGCGTCACCCAGGCGTCGAGTTTGAGCAATGCGGTGGCGGTGCGCGGCGCGGGCACGAAGGCCGCGCGCAGCCGCTCGAAGCTGTCACCGCCGGCGGCAAGCACGGCGACGGCAAGGAGGATGAGGAGGCCTGCGCGGATCGCATAAGGATCCTTGCGGTCGGTGCGGGGCTCGGGCCAAGCAGGCTTGAGCTTCGCCACGAGGCGGGCGAGGCGTGCGCGGTGCGCCGCCCACAGCAACGCCGTCTCGCCTTGCGGCGCGGTGCCTAGCCGATCCTCATAGGATGACGCAGGCCGGTGCTTGATATCGGCGGTGCGCTCCAGGCGCCGCAGCGCCTCGGCCCGGGAGGGCAAAGGCAGGCGGATCAGCGGGAGCAAGGACAGAAGCAGCGCGAGGACGAAGGCGACGAGCAGGACGCGATGGACCAGCGGCGGCGCCACGCTCCACAGGTCGAACAGTGACACGACGAGAAAGGCGCCAATGACGAGGAAGGGCCAGAGCAGGGCCTCCCAGACGCGCTCGGTGAAAAGCGCAAGCCGGCTCAAAGTCACGCGTCGCTCGTAACGGCGCGCGAGCGCGTTGTCTTCCGCAGCTTCTGGTTCGGCCCGCTTCGCGCTGAAAAGGGATCGCATCATTGGCAAAGCTTTAGCATAACTGGGGCCTACGCAGGTAACTTGGGTATGGAAGCGGGCGAAAGGGAGGCCCGGAGGTGCGCGACCCCGTTTCTCGCTTCAGAGCCAGTCGGGGAGCGTCTCGGCTCTCAGCATGGCGTCGTAGCCCGGCCTTGGCCGCGTGACGCAAAAGCGGCTTCCCCTCACCAGCACCTCAGGCACCAAGGGCCGGCTGTTATATTCCGAAGCCAAGACCGCCCCATAGGCTCCGGCCGTCATCACGGCAACGAGATCGCCGGCGTGGAATTCTGGCAGGGTTCTTTCAAGGGCCAAGTAATCGCCGGTCTCGCAGACCGGACCTACCACGTCAGTCAAGACATTGGGCATGCCGGGGACGGGCTCCGTCACCGGCCAAATCTCGTGATA
Organism: uncultured Alphaproteobacteria bacterium; assembly: GCA_963741155.1. Classification (GTDB taxonomy): domain Bacteria; phylum Pseudomonadota; class Alphaproteobacteria; order Rhizobiales; family Methyloligellaceae; genus Methyloceanibacter. The sequence continues at coordinate 131,182 of CAVUHA010000007.1, forward strand.
GGCCTCGTACAGGGTGGGGCGCATCAGATCGTTCATGGCGGCGTCGACGATGGCGAAAGTCTTCGAGCCGCTGTGCTTCACGTACAGCACGCGGGAGACGAGAATGCCTGCGTTGCCGGCGATCATGCGGCCCGGCTCGAACAGGAGCCTCGTGCCCAAATCCCCGACGGCCTCGCGCACGAGCTTGGCATAGTCCAACGGCAGCGGTGGGGCCGGCGCGTCGCTGCGGTACGGCACGCCAAGGCCGCCGCCCAGATTGACGAAGTCGATAGCTAACCCCGCGATGCGAAGCTGGCCCACGAGCTCGGTCAGCAGCGCGAACGCGTTGCGGAAGGGACTCAAGTCGGTGATCTGGCTGCCGATGTGCATGTGCACACCGCGCGCCTCGATATTGGGAAGCTCGGCGGCAAGCCGGTAAAGCGCAATCGCGTCGGCGAAAGGGACGCCGAACTTGTTCTCGGCCTTTCCGGTCGCGATCTTGTGGTGGGTCTTGGCGTCCACATCGGGGTTGACGCGCAGCGCAATGCGCGCGGTCTTGCCCCGCTCCCGTGCGGTCTCGCTCAGCGCGCGCAACTCGGGCTCCGACTCTACGTTGAAGGCGAAGATGCCCTGGTCGAGCGCAAACGCCATCTCGGGCCGCGTCTTCCCCACGCCCGAGAACACGATCTTCTCGGGGGCTACCTTGACCGCAAGGGCGCGGCGGAGCTCGCCTTCGGAGACCACGTCCATGCCGGCGCCCTGACCGGCGAGGGTGGCGAGCACGGCGAGGTTGGAATTGGCCTTGACCGAATAGCAGACGAGCGCGTCGGTGCCGGCGAAGGCGTCGGCGAAGACGCGGTAGTGGCGCTCGAACGTCGCGGTCGAATAGCAATAGAAGGGCGTGCCGACGGCCCGGGCGAGGTCGGCCAGATTCACGTCCTCGGCGTGCAGGACGCTTGCGTCGCCGACGCCTCGCCGGTAGGCGAAATGATGCATGAAAAGACGGAAGCCCTATTGGAGCAGATGGTCAATCCAAAGGTGCCGGTCGGGGACACGAGACATCTTGGTGGAGGGATCGCCCTTGATCTCCGGGGTCGCGGGCTTCGGCCGGTCGAGCGAGCCACGGCGCCCGCAGGCGCTGAGCCCCACAGCCATGATCAATGCCAAAGTCAAAAGGATGCGCAACGCGCTTCCCATGGTCGTGCCCCTGGTCCCGGGGCCTTTTGCGGCGGCCCCTTGACTCACCTTTTATCGCGACAGGCCGTCCTTCTCCAAACGCTTTATCCAGCGTTTGGCCTGGCCGCGCACATTGTTAGGGGCCGTACCACCATAACTTGTCCGGCTTTTGACCGAGCTTTCGGTGTCCAGCACGGAAAAAACGGCTTTGGTCAGGCGCGGATCGCTCGATTTGAGGTCTGCCAATGGGAGTTCGGCCAAGGTGCAGCCCTTTGATTCGGCGAGGGCCACGATCCGGCCGGTCAGGTGGTGTGCCTCCCGGAAGGGGAGGCCAAGGGCGCGCACCAGCCAATCGGCGAGGTCGGTGGCGGTAGCATGGCCGCGGCCTGCGGCCTCGGCCATGGCGGCGGTGTCAGGCGCAAGGTCCTGCACGATGCCGGTCATGGCGGCGAGCCCGAGCTTGAGCGCGTCGAGCGCGTCGAAGACGGGCTGTTTGTCCTCCTGCATGTCCTTGGCATAGGCAAGCGGCAATCCCTTCATCACCATGAGCAGGGCCTGGAAGGCGCCGGCCACGCGGCCCAGTTTGGCGCGAATCAGCTCGGCCGCATCGGGGTTCCGCTTCTGCGGCATGATCGAAGAGCCGGTGGTGAACTTGTCGCTCAGTCGCGCGAAGCCGAATTGCGGCGAGGTCCACAGCACCATCTCCTCGGCGAGCCGAGACAGATGCATGGCGGCGATGCACGCGGCCGCCAAGACCTCCAGCGCGAAATCGCGGTCGGAGACGGCGTCGAGCGAATTGGCGGAGGGCCGCGCGAAGCCCAGAGCCTCGGCGGTCGCGTCGCGGTCGATGGGGAAGCTCGTGCCGGCTAACGCAGCAGCGCCGAGCGGACATTCGTTGAGACGCCCGCGCGCATCCTCGAAGCGGCCTCGGTCGCGGGCCAGCATCTCGACATAGGCGAGACAATGATGGCCGAACGTGATGGGCTGGGCGGTTTGCAGATGGGTGAAGCCCGGCATGACCGAAGCGGCGTGGTCGAGCGCCTGGTTCGCCAGCGCCAGTTGCAGGCGCGCGAGCAGCCGATCGATCGCGTCGATCTCGTCCCGGACATAAAGGCGGAAATCGGTCGCCACCTGGTCGTTGCGCGAGCGCGCCGTATGCAGCTTGCCGGCGACAGGTCCGATCAGCTCGGTGAGGCGGCTCTCGATGTTGAGGTGGATATCCTCAAGCTTGGGCGAGAAGGTGAAGTCGCCTTTCTCGATTTCGGCCGCGATCTTGTCCAGCCCGCGTGCGATCTTGGCCGCTTCTGCCTGGTTAAGAATGCCGGTCGCGCCAAGCATGGCGACATGCGCCTTGGAGGCGAGAATGTCTTGGCGCCATAGGCGCTTGTCGAAGTCGATGGAGGCGTTTATCTCCTCCATGATGGCGGCGGGGCTAGAAGCGAAACGGCCACCCCACATGGTGTTGGTCATGAGCTTAGGGCCTAAAGGCGAGAAGACCGTGGTGAGGAGGTCGTGAGCAAGACGAACAGACGCGACCGCGACGCGCCGCCGGCCACCACATACTTCGTCGCGGCCGTGCTCGCCGCGATTGCCGGGTTCGGCACGGTATATGTGAGTTTCGGCCCCGCTGGCAATGGCCGCTTGCCGATTTCCACCCCCGATTCTGCCGCGAGCGACGCTGCCGCGCCGCCCCAGTCCGCATCGCAGGCAGGGCCGCTCGGCAGCCTGAACAAGGGCGCCATGGCGGCCTTTCTGGTGCGGTCGAAGCCGCAGGAGCTGCCTGAGATCAGCGTCGCCCAAGCCGATGGCGCGACAAAACCCTTCAGCGACTGGCGGGGCGAGGTGGTGCTGCTCAACATCTGGGCGACGTGGTGCCATCCCTGCCGGGAAGAGATGCCGACGCTCGACAAGCTCGAGGCGGCGCTCGGCGGCAGCGACTTCGAGGTGGTGGCGGTGAATATCGACAAGGGCGGGACCGAGAAGGCGAAGACCTTCTTGCAGGAGACCGGCGTCACCCATCTTGCGCTCTACACCGACCCTTCGAGCAAGCTGTTCAGCGCGCTGAAAGCGGTCGGCATGCCGACAACGCTCCTCATCAACCGCGAAGGATACGAGATCGGCCGCCTCGTCGGTCCCGCGGACTGGGACTCGCCCGAGGCGCTGGCCCTGATCAAGGCGGCCATCGCCGGGCCCAAGGTGACGCCCGAGACGGGGGACGCGGCGGGGGCGTCTCCTTCGCCGCCGAGCCTTTAGCGCCACGAGCCGGGGTCCCCGCGATGAGCGCCCAGAGCATCGACGAGGTGATCGCCTTCTGGTTCGATGAGCTTGGACCCCGGAACTGGTTCCGCAAGGACGTCAAGCTCGACGCCACCATCAAGGAGCGCTTCGGTGCTCTGTATGATGAGCTGAAATTGGGTGTGCCGGCGGCGTGGCTGAGCGAGCCCCATGGCGTGCTCGCTTCCGTCCTCGTGCTCGACCAGTTCCCGCGCAATATGTTTCGCGGCGCCGAGCATTCGTTTGTCACCGATGCCGCGGCGCTCGCGATCGCCAAGCGGGCCATCGCCGAAGGGGTCGACGCCAAGCTCCCGGTGACCAAGCGCTGGTTCCTTTACTTGCCGTTTCAGCACGCCGAGAACAGCGCCGACCAGGCGCGCTCGGTCGAGCTGTTCACCGCGCTCGGAAATCCGAGTGCGCTCGACTACGCCCTGCGCCACCAAGCGGTGATCGATCGCTTCGGCCGCTTCCCCCACCGCAACGCCGTGCTCGGACGTCTCTCCACGGAAGACGAGGAGGCCTTCCTCAAGGAGCCGGGCGCGTCCTTTTGATGCGCGCTAGCGAAGCGGCACGATGGCTTTCCGCTCGAGGCGATAGGGAATGGTGCAGCTCTGTGCGCGGGACTTACCGCACGCGTCGCCGGGGAAGGTGACGAACAGCACGGGCTTGCCGTCAATCTTGCCGAATCGGTAAAGCTGCACGCTCTCCTCAAAGGCGAGGTTCCAGGCCACGCTTCCGTCCCAAAGGTAGATCTGCAGCGTGCAGCCGTCCTCGTCGCACATGGGATTGATGTCGCCCTCGCAGGTGAACTTGGCGTAGTCGGCGATCCAGTCCTCGCCGCCGTCGCCGTTCACGTCCAGCACGCTGAGCACGGCGTCGCTATTGGGCTTGCCGTCCAGGACCCGACATTGCCGCTCCGCGTCGGCCACCGCGTCCAAGACATTCTCAGGCGGCTCCGCCGCACGCGCCGGGGCCAGGGCGGAAAGAACGATTAGCGAGACGAGGAGGGCCGAGGCGGGTGGTCGTATGCGGGTGTTGGGCGGCAACGGAAAAATGCGCTCAGAGGTCAGTTTGCCTGAGCGGCATTGAGGCCATGCAGTCTCTTGGATTTGTGGACGGTTATTGACCGGCGCCCGCCCCGCTTGGGCCTCCCTACGCCGCAGACGTTGTCGTGCAAATGCGTTGGAGAGTCGTTCAAGGATGCCTGCACCGCGAGCCCGTCAATGCTGATTCCGAACAGCGATTTCCAGAAGTAGCGCTTGAAGCCGTTCTCCAGGAGGTTGGAGGCGCGGTCGCGGCGCGAGGCGGGGGTGATTTCACCCAGCACCACCGCCACCAGCTTGCGGCCATCGCGGGTGGCGCTCGCCACGATATTGAAGCCGGAGTCGCAGATGAAGCCAGTCTTCATGCCGTCGGCGCCTTCGAAATCGACGAGCATGCCATTGTGGGTATGGATCAGCTTGTTGCCGACCTGCACTTGCGGCAAGGCGAAGAGGCTGGCGTATTCGGGAAACTCCACGATGATGGCGCGGGAGAGCTTGGCGAGGTCGCGTGCCGTCGTCACCTGGCGATCGTCGGGCAGGCCATTGACGTTGACGAACGTCGTGCGGGTCATGCCGAGGCGTTGCGCCGCCTGGTTCATCTGCGCGACGAAGCCTTCCTGGCTGCCGCCGACCTTCTCGGCGAGCATGACCGCCACGTCGTTGGCGGATTTGACGATGAGAACCTTCAATCCGAGGTCGACGGTGAGCTCGCCTCCCACGGGCAGCCAGAGCTTGCTCGGGGCCTGCGCCGCGGCCTCCTGCGTACAAATGAGCTTGTCGTCGGGTTTGATCGTTCCGGCCCTTAACGCCTGGAAGGTGAGGTAGGCCGTCATCAACTTGGTGAGCGAGGCTGGGAACCAAGGTGCGTCGGGATCTTCGGAATAGAATACGGTGCCGTTGTAGGGCTCGAAGACGAGGGCCGGGCCCGCGGTGGCCACCGCCGGCGCCAATAGAACGGCTCCGGCGAGAAGACCGAGGCCCATGCGTCTCAGCATTCGTCTTGCTCCCTCATGCCGCCCCTGCCGCCTTTGGACGTCCGGCTTGCGGCAACTGCCCCAAAATCCGCAGACGCCTTGGTAAGGAGCGTCAACGCCCCACCTGATAAGCTTCCAATTCCGGCTGTTCCAAGGCGCGAAAGTCGAGGTCGGCCTTCCAATCGCCAACCCACATCGCGCGACGCCGCGAGAACGCGCCTGGGACCAGCGGATCGAATCGGGCTTGGCGCCCACTGCACGTCAGGCCGCAAGAGTAGCGCCCTCAACCCAATTCGCAACTGCGAAATGCCGCCGCACCCGCGACGGATGGAGGCGAAGCTCGCGTTCGCGCGCGGCGGGCTCCATTTCGGCGCGAGCGAGGACGCTGCGGCTCAAGGAATAAAGTAGAACGGGTTCGGCACTTTGAAATCCATCGTGGCATGTCCACCGGCTAGGTCGACTCCACTGGTCGCCGACATTGGCGATGATGGTGTAGCCCTCCTTCTCGATCTTGGCGCGCTCCGCCGCTTTGAATACGGCGACGGTATCGGGATGGGGACATTCTTCGGGGCGCATGATCAATTCCTTGTCCTCCCAGCCCACATACTCTGCGGCCTTCAGATTGGCTTCTGTCGTGGCGCGCGTGGTTCCGATCGCGCAGCGACCGGTAATGAAGAAGACCGTGACTCCCTTCGCCTTGGAGGCATTAAAGAGCTCAAGCGTCGGCTCGATGGGCTTGTCCTCCGCTCTTGCTTGCCATGCGACCCAGCCACAGAATTCCTCTTTCGAGAGGTCGCCGCAGTCTCCCTTTTTGATAAGGCAAAATCATCGCCGCGGATGACGGGCCAGTTGAAGAGGGCCGTCTCATCGATATCGAGCACGATGGCGAGGTTCGTCTCCTTGCTGGCCACGAGCTGGACGTAGCTCTCGACATATTCCCTGGCACCGCTGAGCATGGCGGTGACGTCCTTGTCGTATTGACCGAAGCATTTGTAGTTCACGGCCTGGCGCTTCACTCGCCAAAGTTCGGCAGCTCCCTGAGCTCGACACTTGGTGGCTCAGGGACGTCAAGGGAGAGTGGTTGGGACGGACACTCGGGGATCCGCGGCCCGGGCGGTCGTGGCGATGGGCAACGGCCAGAACGATGATCGATGAGCCAAGGGCCTTGCCCTCCACCAAGAGCAGGCCCTGTGTGCATGGATGCGTGTCATCTCACCCTCCCAAATGTGATGGCTGAAGCTAACCGCCTCAGATGACAGGAATCCAACTGCCCACCTCGCGGCTGCCCTTCATGGGGGTGGAGTTGGGGCTGGGGATAAGCGCGTAGCCGCGATCAATCCCGCTCGATCAGCACGGCGCGGAAATCGTTGACATTGGTAAGCGTCGGGCCGGTGACGAGCAGGTCGCCTAGGGCGACGAAGAAGCCGTAGGGATCGTTGTCGGCGAGCATGGCCTTGGCGTCGAGGCCGGCCGCCGCCGCGCGGGCGAGCGTATCCGGCGATATCAGCGCGCCCGCATTGTTCTCCGACCCGTCGATGCCGTCGGTGTCGGCGGCGAGGGCGTTGATGCCGGGCTTGCCTTCCAGCGCGATGGCGAGGGCGAGCAGGAATTCGGTGTTGCGGCCGCCTTTGCCGTTGCCCTTCAAAGTAATCGTGGTCTCGCCGCCAGAGAGCAGCACGCAAGGCGGCATGGCCGGCTGCCCATAGTCCGCGCATTGGCGCGCGATACCGGCATGCACCAATGCGACGTCGCGGGACTCGCCCTCGATGGCGTTGCCGAGGATGACGGGCGTGACGCCGGCTTTGCGCGCGACCGAAGCCGCCGCCTCCAGCGAGGCCTGCGGCGTCGCGATCATGATGTTCTCGACCTTCGCCAGGCGGGGGTCGCCGGGCTTCGGCGTCTCATCACTCTCACTTTTTAGGCGCGTGACCACGGCGGGCGGCGCAGCGATGCCATATTTTCCTAGAATGGCGAGCGCCTCGGCGTTGCTGGTCGGATCGACCACCGTGGGGCCCGAGGCAATCACGGAAGGATCGTCGCCCGGCACGTCGGAGATCATGAGCGCGACCACTCTTGCGGGTGAGGCGGCAAGGGCAAGCCGGCCGCCCTTAATGGCGGAGAGGTGTTTGCGCACGGCGTTCATCTCGCCAATGGTGGCGCCGCTCTTGAGCAACGCCTTGTTCACCGCCTGCTTATCCGCAAGGCTCACGCCTGCCGCCGGTAGCGCGAGCAGCGCCGAGCCGCCGCCCGAGATGAGGCATAGCACGAGGTCGTCGGCGCCGAGGCCCTGCACCATCTTGAGAATGCGCGCGGCGGCCTCGCGTCCGGCGCTGTCGGGCACCGGGTGACCCGCTTCGATGACCTCGATCCTGGTGGTGGGAAGCTTATGGCCATAGCGGGTGACCACGAGCCCTTCGAGCGGACCCTGCCAATGGTCCTCCACCGCCTTGGCCATGGCGCCTGAAGCCTTGCCGGCGCCGATCACAATGGTTCGGCCCTTCGGCCGCTCGGGCAAATGGGGTGCGACGCAAGTGTCGGGCGCGGCCGCGTCCACGGCAGCGCTGAACATGGCTTTGAGCAGATCTGCAGGTGTCATCTTTGAGAGCTCCCTCGGGCCGGAGAACCTGCACAGACGATTGCAAGAAGGCAAGCGAATGAATTACGGTGCCCATTCCTATTGCATGACGCCGTTGCTTATAAGTGTCGGGGGCCAATCGCTTATGTCAGTCCAGCCGCGTAAGGGTGCCGAAAAACCGGGCAGGCATCCCGACGAGCAGCACCAGAAGCCGAAATCCGACATCGAGATCAGCCAAGCCGCGAAGATGCGGCCGATCATCGAGGTGGCGGCCGACCGGCTCGGCATCCCGGCCGAGCACGTGCTGCCCTACGGCCACTACAAGGCGAAGGTTTCGCTCGATTATCTGGCGTCTTTGGGCAACCTACCGGACGGCAAGCTGATCCTGGTCACGGCGATCACGCCGACCCCCGCGGGCGAGGGCAAGACCACCACCACCGTGGGCCTGGGCGACGCGCTCAGTCTGATCGGCAAGAAGACCGTGATCTGCGTCCGAGAGCCGAGCCTTGGCCCCTGCTTCGGGGTCAAGGGCGGCGCGGCCGGGGGCGGCTATGCGCAGGTCGTGCCCATGGAGGACATCAACCTCCACTTCACCGGCGATTTCCATGCCATTGGCGCCGCCAACAATCTGCTGGCGGCACTGATCGACAACCACGTCTATTGGGGCAACAAGCTCGACATCGATACCCGCCGCATCACCTGGCGCCGCGCCGTGGACATGAACGACCGGGCGCTGCGGGAGATCGTGACCTCGTTGGGCGGCGCCGCGAACGGCTTCCCGCGTGAGGCAGGATTCGATATTACGGTCGCCTCGGAGGTCATGGCCATCTTCTGCCTCGCCTCCGACTTGGCCGATTTGCAGCGGCGGCTGGGCCAGATCCAGATCGGGCAGACGCGCGACAAGAAGCCGGTCACGGCGAGGGATTTGTCGGCGGCCGGCTCGATGGCCGCGCTGCTCAAGGACGCGCTGGCGCCCAACCTCGTGCAGACGCTGGAGAACAACCCGGCCTTCATCCATGGCGGTCCCTTCGCCAATATCGCGCATGGCTGCAACTCGGTGATTGCCACCAAGGCCGCGCTCAAGCTCGGCGACTATGTCGTCACCGAGGCCGGCTTCGGCGCCGATCTCGGCGCTGAGAAATTCTTCGACATCAAGTGCCGCAAGGCGGGGCTCAAGCCCGACTGCGTCGTGCTGGTGGCGACCATCCGGGCGCTGAAAATGCATGGCGGCGTGGCCAAGGACGATCTAAAAAAGGAGAATTTGCAGGCGCTGGAGAGGGGCTTCGCCAATCTCGAGCGGCACGTGCAGAACCTGAGGCGCTACGACGTGCCGGTCATCGTGTCGATCAACCGTTTCAGCACCGATACCGAGGCCGAGGTGGCGCTGCTCAGGCGTCTCTGCACCGCGCTCGGCGTCGAATGCGTGCTGGCCGATCACTGGGCCCAAGGCGGGGCCGGAGCCGCCGAGCTCGCCCGCACCGTTGTGCGTACGATCGAAACGAAGCCGAGCGACTTCCACCCGCTTTATCCTGACGACATGCCCCTGATCGAGAAGGCGCGCACCATCGCGCAAGAGATCTACGGTGCCGCCGACATCAGCGCCGACAAGAGTGTGCGCGACCGCTTCGCCGAGCTCGAGAAAGAAGGCTTCGGGCGTTTCCCGATCTGCGTGGCCAAGACCCAATACAGTTTCTCGACCAATCCCGACGCCAAGGGCGCGCCATCGGGGCACACCATCCCGATCCGCGAGGTGCGGCTATCGGCGGGGGCGGAGTTCGTCGTCGTGATCTGCGGGGACATCATGACCATGCCCGGGCTGCCCAAGGTCCCCGCCGCCAACAATATCGAGCTTGGTACGGACGGTCGGATCACGGGTTTATTCTAGGTCGGGAAATGGGTTGCCAGGCGCTCACGCGGCCTTTACCACCTGTTGCGCGGGAGCTTGGGGGCGCAAGCCCAGCTAAAGAAGCCAAGGAATTCAGTGGAGGAAACGATGGCGAGTGCAAGAAAGCCGGGACGTAATTTTCTTTTTGTGCCGGGACCGACCAATGTCCCGGACCGGGTCTTGCGGGCGATGCAGGTCGCCATGGAGGACCATCGGTCCTCCGACTTTCCGAAGCTGACCTTACCCCTGTTTGAGGACCTGAAGAAGGTCTTCAAGACCAAGGACGGACAGGCGTTCATCTTCCCGTCGAGCGGCACCGGCGCCTGGGAGGCCGCGCTCACTAATACGCGCGCTCCCGGCGACAAGCTGCTCGCGTCGCGCTTCGGCCAATTCAGTCATCTGTGGATCGATCTCGCCAGGCGGCATGGGCTCGAGGTCATCGTGCAGGAGGAGGAGTGGGGCACCGGCGCCAGCCCTGAGCGCATCGAGGAGGCGCTCCGAGCTGACAAGAATCACGAGATCAAAGGCGTCATGGTGGTGCACAACGAGACCGCCACCGGCGTGACCAGCGACGTGGCAGCCGTGCGGCGCGCCATCGATGCGGCCAAGCATCCGGCGCTGCTCTATGTGGACGGGGTGAGCTCGATTGGCAGCCTCGACTTCCGCATGGACGAGTGGGGCGTCGATCTCGCCATCACCGGCTCGCAGAAGGGCCTCATGCTGCCGGCGGGCCTCGGCATCGTCTGCGCGAGCAAGAAGGCACTCGCGGCGATGCAGGACGGCAACTGCAAGCGCTGCTATTTCGATTTCACCGACCACATCAAGGCGAACGCCACGGGCTATTTCCCCTATACGCCGTCGCTGCCGATGCTTTACGGCCTGCGCGAGGCGCTTGACATCCTCGCCGAGGAAGGCCTCGAGAACGTCTTTGCGCGTCATCACCACCTGGCCGGCGGTGCGCGGGCGGCGGTGGCGGCGTGGGGCCTCAAGCTCTGCGCCAAGGAGCCGAAATGGTATTCCGATACGGTGACCGCGATCATGGTGCCACCGGGATTCAACGGCGCCGACGTCATCGACGTCGCCTATCGCCGCTATAATTTGGCGCTGGGCGCGGGCCTCTCGCAGGTTGCCGGCAAGCTGTTCCGCATCGGACATTTGGGCGATCTGAACGAGCTGATGCTGCTCGGCGCCATTTCGGGCGCGGAAATGGCCATGCGCGATGTGGGCATCGATATCGCGCTCGGCAGCGGCGTGGCCGCGGCGCAGGCGCACTTCCGGGGTGCCGCGCAGGCCAAGGAGAAAAAGGTCGCCGCCGAGTAGGGCGCGGCCTAACGGCGGATTGGGGGCCATTTCGCTCTTTAGGCTGTCGTTCGCAGCTGCCGGTGCCTCGCTCGGGCGCCGGTGGTTTAGGTGAGGCGTTTCCGCGTGGAGCGGCGGAAGGTTGGGGTGGGGTAGGTCAGTGCAGCACGCGATCGTGTTCCTCGATCGAGAATCGGTTGACGCCAAAGTGCGCGAGCCGAACTTCCCCCACAGCTATAAGGAATACGAGTCGACCTGGACCCCAGAGGAGATCCTCGACCGGCTCAAGGACGCCAGCATCGCCATCATCAACAAGGTGCCGATGCGGGCGGACACCTTGAAGCAGCTCCCAAAGCTGAAGCTGATCGCGGTGGCCGCCACCGGCACAGATATCGTCGACAAGGCCTATTGCAAGGCGAACGGCATCACCGTCGTCAATATCCGCAACTACGCCTTCAACACGGTGCCCGAGCACGTCTTCGCGATGATCTTCGCGCTCCGGCGCAACTTGCTCGCCTATGTGGAGGACGTGCGCGCCGGCAAATGGAACAAAGCGAGCCAGTTCTGCTTCTTCGACTATCCGATCCGCGACATCGCGGGCTCGACGCTCGGCGTCATCGGCTACGGCGCGCTCGGAAAATCCGTGGGCCGCATCGCCGAGGGCCTGGGCATGCGCGTGCTGCCCTATGATGTCTTTCCGCAATCCGGGCTCGTCGATTTGGAGACGATCTACCGGGAGAGCGACGTCATCACGCTGCATACCCCGCTCACACCCGAAACGCGCAATATGATCGGGGCGAAGGAATTCAAGATGATGAAGTCTTCGGCCATCCTCATCAACACCGCGCGCGGCGGTCTCGTGGATGAGCAGGCGCTGGCCGACGCGCTCAAGAGCGGTACCATCGGGGGAGCCGGCTTCGACGTGCTCACCAAGGAGCCGCCCAAGGACGGCAACGTGCTGCTCGACCTCAGACTGCCAAATTTTATTTTGACGCCGCATGTCGCCTGGGCGAGCCAGGAGGCCATGCAGATCTTGGCCGATCAACTCATCGACAATATCGAAGCGTTCGTCGCGGGCAAGCCGCAGAACGTCGTTCAGGAATAAAGGCCGGGAGGGCCATGAGATGAAGAAGCTGCTTTTCCTGTTCGACACCGACCTATACCCGAGCGTGTTCGACACCGTGGTGGGCTATGACGGCGGCGCCGATCGCGTGACGGGCTATGCCAATGTCACGCCCGACAATGTCGGCGCCCTTGTGGACGGCACGATCTTCACGCGCGGCGGCAAGGAGAAGCAGAAGACGGCCATCTTCATCGGCGGCGGCGACATGGCCAAGGGCGAGGCGCTGCTCAAGGCTGTGAAGAAGAAATTCTTTGGCCCCTTCCGTGTGTCGGTCATGCTCGATCCGAACGGCTCCAACACCACGGCCGCCGCTGGCGTGGCGTTGCTGGCCAAGGCAAAGCCGCTCAAGGGCAAGAAGGCTGTCGTGCTTGCCGGCACGGGGCCGGTCGGTATGCGCGTGGCGACGTTTCTTGCCGAGGAGGGTGCCGATGTGACCCTCACCTCGCGCTCGCAGCAACGGGCAGAGAACGCGGCCCGCGCCATCGAGTCCCGGTTCGGGGTGAAGGTGCGAGGGGTCGTCGGCGCCGACGACGCTGCCCGTGCGACGGACGTCAAGGACGCCAACATTGTGTTTGCTGCGGGCGCCATCGGCGTGCACCTCTTGCCCGCATCGGCGTGGGAGGGGAACCCGAATATCGAGCTGCTGGCCGACGTCAACGCGCAGCCGCCGCTCGGCATCGAAGGCATCGAGACCACCGACAAGGGCAAGGAGCGGTCGGGCAAGCTTGCCTTCGGCGCGCTCGGCATTGGCGGGCTGAAATTGAAGCTGCATCGCGGCTGCATCGGCCAACTTTTCGAGAGCTCCGAACAGGTGCTCGACGCGGAGGAGATTTATGCTCTGGCGAAGGCGGTGGCGTGATGGCGGCGATCACCGACAGCACGATCGAGAAGTTTCTCGACGACCTGGCGGGCCAAAGCGCCACGCCGGGGGGCGGCAGCGCCGCGGCGATCATGGGCGCCAAGGGGGCGGCGCTGGTCAGCATGGTGTGCAATCTGACTATCGGTAAAAAGAAATACGCCGAGGTCGAGGACGAGATGAAGGGCGTGCTGGCAAAGTCCGAGGAGCTCCGGCGCGCACTGATCGGCATGGTGCAGGACGATGTGAAGGCCTTCGATCAGGTCATGGGCGCCTTTGGCATGGCGAAAGAGACCGACGCGGAGAAGGCCAAGCGCGCCGAGGCGATCCAGGCCGCGCTCAAACAGGCGACGGAGGTGCCCTTGAAATGCGCCCGCGCGGCCCGCGCGGTGATCGAGCTTGGCGCGAAAGCGGCCGAGAAAGGCAACCTCAACGTCATCAGCGATGCCGGTGTTGCAGTGCTCGCCGCTTATGCTGCACTGCGAAGTGCCGCCTTGAATGTTTACACCAACACAAAAATGATTACCGATAAGGACTTCGCTCAGGCCAAGCTCGCCGAGCTGGAGCGGCTCTTGTCCGGGGCCGAGACATTGACCGAGAAGGCATATGAGATAGTAAAGGGAAAGCTGAGCTAACGGCCGATCGAGCAATCGCTCGCCAAACAAGGCCAGGCTAAGAAGACGAAGAGGAGGATGCCAAGGTGGACGTTCACGAGTACCAAGCGAAGGAGCTGCTTGCCCGATTCGGCGTGCCTGTGCCGAAGGGCGCGGTGGCCTTCAGCCCCGATCAGGCGGTGTACGCCGCGACTGAGCTCGGTGGATGGAGTTGGGCCGTCAAGGCGCAGATCCATGCCGGTGCTCGCGGCAAGGCAGGCGGCATCAAGCTGTGCAAGACGTATCACGAGGTCCGCGCCGCGGCGCAGGACCTGCTCGGCAAGCGCCTCGTCACCATCCAGACCGGGCCCGAAGGAAAGCCGGTGCAGCGGGTCTATATCGAGGTGGCCGAGCCGTTCGAGCGCGAGCTCTATCTTGGCTACGTGCTCGATCGTAAGGCCGAGCGCATCCGGGTGATCACCTCACAGCGCGGCGGCATGGAGATCGAGGAGATCGCCAGGACCGAGCCGGAAGAAATCCTTCAGGTACTCGTCGAGCCGGCGGTGGGCTTGCAGGCGTTTCAGGCGCGTGAACTTGCCTTTCAGCTCGGGCTCAACATCAAGCAGGCGCAGAGCGCCGTCTCAACGATCATGAATGCCTACCGCGCATTCCGGGACTGCGACGCGACCATGCTCGAGATCAACCCGCTCGTGGTTGCCAAGGACGACCGGGTGCTGGCGCTGGATGCCAAGATGTCGTTCGACGATAACGCGCTGTTCCGCCGCCACACTGTGGCGGACATGCACGATCCCTCGCAGCAGGACCCGCGCGAGGCCCAAGCCGCCGAGCACAATCTCAACTATATCGGGCTCGACGGCGAGATCGGCTGCATCGTCAACGGCGCAGGCCTTGCCATGGCGACCATGGACATGATCAAGCACGCGGGTGGAAGCCCGGCGAACTTCCTCGACGTGGGCGGGGGTGCCTCGCCCGAACGCATTGCCACGGCGCTCAAGCTAGTACTGTCGGACGTCAAGGTGCGGGCGGTGCTGGTCAACATCTTCGCTGGCATCAATCGCTGCGACTGGGTCGCCAAAGGCGTGGTGCAGGCCTGTCAGACCGTCGACGTCAAGGTGCCACTGGTGGTTCGCCTCGCCGGTACCAATGTGGAAGAGGGCCGGAAGATTCTCGCTGAGAGTGGGTTGAAGCTGATCACGGCAGAGACCCTAGCCGAGGCGGCGGACAAAGCTGTGGCGGCCTGCGAAGACGCACCGATGCGTGCGGCAGCAATGGCATAAGGACAACCAGGAGACGTTCCATGAGCATCCTTATCGACGAAAAAACGCCTATCCTGGTCCAGGGCATGACCGGTGACAAAGGCACCTTCCACACCAAGGAGATGGTCGCCTATGGCTCCAATGTCGTGGGCGGCGTCACGCCGGGCAAAGGCGGCGCCAAGCACAACGGGCTCCCGGTCTTCAACACCGTGAAGGAGGCCGTGAAGGTAACCGGTGCCACGACCAGCATCACCTTCGTCGCTCCCGCCTTCTGCGCCGACGCCATCATGGAGGCCGCCGACGCGGGCATCAGGCTCATCTGCTCCATCACCGACGGCATTCCGGCGCAAGACATGATGCGGGTGAAGCGCTACATGCGGCGCTATCCGAAGGCTCAGCGTCCGGTGCTGGTGGGGCCGAATTGCGCGGGCATCATCAGCCCGGGCAAGTCCATGCTCGGGATCATGCCGGGACATATCTATTTGCGCGGCACGGTTGGCGTGATCTCGCGCTCCGGCACGCTCGGATACGAAGCCGCCTCGCAACTGAAGGCCGTTGGCATCGGCATCTCGACATCAGTCGGCATCGGCGGCGATCCGATCAACGGCAGCTCGTTCCTCGATCATTTGCAGCTGTTCGAGGAGGATCCCGAGACCGAAGCGGTGCTGATGATCGGCGAGATCGGCGGTCCGCAAGAGGCGGAGGCCTCGGCCTGGATCAAGGAAAACATGTCGAAACCCGTGGTTGGCTTCGTGGCCGGGCTCACCGCCCCCAAGGGCCGGCGCATGGGCCATGCCGGTGCGATCATATCCGCCGCCGGCGACAGCGCGGCAGAGAAAGCCGAGATCATGCGCTCTTGCGGTCTTACCGTGGCGCCGAACCCGAGCGAGTTCGGCTCGACCATGGCGGGCGTTCTTTCAGGCCGATCCGAGCGGCGGATTTCCGCGTGATGAGGCACGCAGCCCGCGGGCCGTCACTCGGTCCGGTCGCTGCCGCCTCGGCGAGGCTGCCGCTCAGGCGCTTTTGCCAGGCGGAATCCTAGCGCTTGCGGCGTACGGCAAAGGCCTTGATGGTGCGGAGCTGATCGGCCTGCCGCCAAGGAGTGCTCGGGCTTTCCATGAAAGACGACGTCCAGCAGCCGGAGAGCGCGGCCGACCATCCTCCGGCGCCGCCTCTTCTCACCGGCACGTCCGCTAAGGAGGCGGCCGACATCCTATTCGGCCTCCTGCTTGATGTCGTCCGGCTGCATCAGCCTGAGCTTGAGCCCGTGCTCCGCGGCAGCGCGCAGATCTTCCACTTCACGCCCGAGCTTATGGCCCGGGCGCTGCAGGCGCAGGGCATCTGGTTTCAGCTCCTCTTGATCGCGGATCAGAACGCCGCCATGCGCCGCCGCCGGCAGATCGAGCGGGCGCGGGATCGGGAAGACCTGCGCGGCACCTTCGCCAATGTGCTGGCCGAGGCGTCGAGCAGTGGAATTGGCGCGGACGAGATTCGCGGCCTGCTCGCGTCTTTGCGCATCCGGCCGGTGATCACGGCCCATCCCACCGAGTCGAAGCGAGTCACGGTGCTGGAGAAATACCGTCAGATCTATCGCCTGCTACGTGAGCTCGAGGTTTCGCGCTGGACTGAGCGGGAGCGTGGCGCGTGGCTCGATGCCTTGCGCGACCAGATCGAGCTCATCTGGATGACCGGCGAGCTGCATCTGGAGAAGCCGCCGGTGCAGCACGAGGTCTCGCGCGGCCTCTACTTCTTCGACGAGACGCTGTTCGAGATGGCGCCCAAGATGCTGGTCGGGCTCGAAGCCACACTCGGACACTACTATCCTGGCGAGCGTTTCGACGTGCCGGCCTTTTTCCAGTTTGGCTCTTGGATCGGCGGCGATCGGGACGGCAACCCGTTCGTCACCACGGACGTAACGCGCTGGGCGCTGCGCGAGAATGCGCTGGCCGTCTTGCGCCGCTACCGAGCGCGCGTGACGGAGCTCGCGCGGCTCTTGTCGATCACGGAGCGCGCCGTGCCGGTACCGGAACGCTTCCGCGCGGCGCTCGATCGCGAGCTTGCGGCGAGCGGCGAGGGCGCTGTCATCGCGGCGCGCAATCCCGGCGAGGCCTACCGGCAATATCTAACCTGCATGTTGCGCAAGCTCGACCGCACCATCGCGCGCGTCGAGGGAAAGGAGCCGGCTGCGGACGCTCCGGCATACGCCAATGCAGATGAGCTGGTCGAGGATCTGCGCGCGCTCGAGACCGGGCTCGAAGCGGCCAATCTGGCGGCGGTCGCCACCGACCTAGTCCGCCCGGTGCGCTTCGCCGCCCAGATCTTTCGCTTCTGCACCGTGCGGCTCGACCTGCGCGAGAACACGACCCGCACCACCGCGGCGTTGCAGGCGCTGTGGTGGGCCACGGCCGGGGACGGCGAGGGCGAACCGCCGCAGCCCAATACGCCCGAATGGCGAAGCTGGCTGCTCCGGGAGCTGGCGAGGCCGCTCACCGCCGGGCGGGTGACGGAGCGCTTGCCGACCGAGGCCCTGGAGACCATCGACATGTTCAAGCAGGTGGCAGAACTGCGGCGCGGACTGGATCGGGAAGCGTTCGGATCGTTCATCCTCAGCATGACGCGCTCGGTGGACGACGTGCTCGGCGCCTATCTGCTCGCCAAGGAGGGGGGCGTGTTTCTCGACGCGACCGGCAAGGAGATTTGCCCGCTGCCGATCGTTCCCCTGTTCGAGACCATCGCCGATCTCCGTGCGGCCCCCGCCATTATGCGCGAGCTGCTGAACATCCCACTCGTGCGGCGCAGCGCCCATTGGCAGGGCGGCGTGCAGGAGGTGATGATCGGCTACTCCGATTCCAACAAGGACGGCGGCTTCGTCGCCTCCAACTGGGAGCTGTTCAAGGCGCAGTCGAAGCTCACCAAGCTCGGCAATGAGGCGGGCGTGAACATCGCCTTCTTCCATGGACGCGGCGGCTCGGTGAGCCGTGGGGGCGCGCCGACGGGCCGCGCGATCGCGGCGCAGCCGGCGGGCTCGATCCGCGGCCGCTTCCGCGTCACCGAGCAGGGCGAGGTGGTCTCCTCCAAATATGCCAACAAGGGTACCGCCGCCTATCAGATGGAGCTGTTGGCCGCGAGCGTGTTCGAGCACGCGCTGAAGTCCGAGCGCGAGGAGGCGCTGGTGCCGCGGGCCGAGTTCGATGACGCCATGGAGGCGCTCTCCGGCTCGTCCCGTGCCGCCTATACCGGGCTCATCGGCCATCCCGACCTTGTCGCCTATTTCCAGGCGGCGAGCCCGCTTGAGGAGATTTCGCTGCTCAATATTGGGTCGCGGCCGGCGCGGCGCTTCGGCGCCCGATCCTTGACCGACCTGCGCGCCATCCCTTGGGTGTTCGCCTGGGCGCAGAACCGGCACATGATCACGGGCTGGTATGGGGTGGGCAGCGCTCTCAACAGCATGCTCGAGGTGCGGGGCGAGAAGGGCGAAGCGCTGCTGCGCCGCATGTTCGCCGATTCACGTCTATTCCGTCTCATCATGGACGAGGTGGAGAAGGCGCTGCTGCTGGTGGATCTCCCCATTGCGCGCGACTATGCCGGGCTTGTCGCCGATCCGGCCGTGCGCGAGACGATCTTCGCCATGATCGAGGCGGAGTACCGGCTCACGACGGAGATGGTGCTCCGGGTCAGCGGCGATGCGGAGATCGCGATGCGCTTCCCGCAGAGCCGCGGGGCGCTGAAAGACCGTTTGCCGACTATCAACGCGGTCTCCCGCGAGCAGGTCGAGCTGTTGCGCCGGTTCCGGGGCGCATCCAACGAAGCCGAGAGGGAGGCGTACAAATCGGCGCTCCTTCTCTCCATCAACTGCATTGCCGCGGGCCTTGGCGCCACGGGCTAACTTCAAAGGGAAAGGAAAACTAAGTCATGAGCTTTACGCTGATCCAGCAGGCGACCCCGCGTCTTCACCGTTCCGAGCTCGCCGTGCCGGGCTCCAACCCCTCGCTGTTCGAAAAGGCGGCGAAGGGCGCCGCCGACATCATCTTCCTCGACCTCGAGGACGCCGTGGCTCCGGACGACAAGGAGCAGGCGCGCAAGAACATCATTCAGGGGCTCAACGATCTCGATTGGGGCTCAAAGACCATGATGATCCGCATCAACGGTCTCGACACCCATTACGCCTACCGCGACGTGGTGGACGTGGTCGAAAACTGCCCGCGCCTCGACATGATCCTCATCCCCAAGACCGGCGTGCCGCAGGACGTCTACGCCATCGACATGCTGGTGACGCAGATCGAGCAATACAAAAAGCGCGAGAAGAAGATCGGCTTCGAGCTCCTGATCGAGACGGCGCTAGGCATGGCCAATGTCGAGGCGATCGCGCAATCCTCGAAGCGGGTGGAAGCCATGAGCTTCGGCGTCGCCGACTACGCGGCTTCCACGCGGGCGCGCACCATGGGCATCGGCGCTCCCCACCCAGACTACGGCATCCTCTCCGACAAGGATGCGCAAGGCAACCGCGCCTATTATTGGAACGACCCTTGGCACTACGCGCTATCGCGCATGATGGTGGCCTGCCGCGCTTATGGACTTCGTCCTATCGACGGGCCGTTCGGCGATTTCTCCGATCCGGACGGCTATCTCGCCGCCGCCAAGCGCGCTGCGGTGCTGGGCTTCGAGGGCAAATGGGCGATCCATCCCTCCCAAGTCGAGCTCGCCAACCGGGTGTTCACGCCCTCAGAAGCCGAGGTGACCAAGGCCAAGCGCATCGTCGAGGCCATGAAGCAGGCGGCGAAGGAAGGCAAAGGCGCGGTGTCGCTGGACGGCCGCCTGATCGACATCGCCTCAATTCGCCAGGCCGAGGCGCTGCTCAACAAGGCTAAGGCCATGGGGATGTGAGGCGTGAATTCGTTCAATCGAGAGGAGGCATGCGATGGCTGAAGAGGCGATTTCCCGAAAAGCATTGGCGCAACTTCTGAACGAGGACCTCAGTCGCGAATATCAGGCGATCATCGCCTATGTCGTCTATTCGCAGGTCCTCAAGGGCGCCGAATACATGAACATTGCCGACCAGCTCGAGCAGCACGCCCATCAAGAGCTGCAGCACGCGCTCACCATCTCGCGCCAGATCGACTATCTCGGCGAGATGCCGACCGTCACCGCGAAGCCGGTGAAGGTGTCGGACAAGCCGCGCGACATGCTGAAGTTCGATCTGGAAAACGAAAACGTAACCATTCGCAATTACCGCGAGCGGGTCAGGCAATGCGAGGCGCTTGGCGAGTTCGCCATGGCCGAGCAGATTAGGGAGATCTTAGTGCAGGAGCAGGACCATCAGATCGACCTTGCCACCGCGCTCGGCGAGGACGTCCCGGACCTCACCCGCCCGGCAACGCGGAGGAAAGGCAAGTAAACCAAAGGCGTGCTTCACGCGTTTATTGTGTTGAAAGGAGAAGCATCATGCAAGCCAGTTGGAAACCCCATACCGAACATGGCGATCTCACCACGCGGAGCAACCTACCCGAGAGTGCCTATGCGTTTCCGAAGCAGCAAAAAGAGCCCCTGACCGACGCCAGCCATGTGCGCAACGCGCTCGCCCGGTTCGACCAGGTCGAGGGCGTCTCCGATGCCGATCGCGAGCTTGCCTTCGCCAATATCAAGAAGGCAGCGGCGCATTACGGCGTCGATATGAAAGAGAAGAGCTGGCGCGAGCTCGGCAAGAAGAAATGACCGCGCGCGGCCGCTAGGCCGCGGCGCCAGGCGCCGCAAAATGGCCGCGCTGCCGGAGTTCAGTTGCACCAGCGCGCCTCTGCGCCCAAACTGCCCTCAGCACCGGACGAGAGACCATCCTGTCCGCTAGAGCTGCCGGCTCAAAGGGGAAGAATCCATGTCCAAGTCGCACGGAGACAAGAAGCGAAAGGCCCATGACAAGAAAGAAAAAAAGAAGATCGCCGCCGTTGAAGCCACGGCCACCCCCGCGTTCGACACCCTGCCGGAGCGGGCGTCGTCGGACCGGCCCGCGCTCGAAAAAGCGAGCGTGCCGCGCCAAGGCGTCTCCGGCCCCACGAAACCTGGCTTCGATGGCGCGGTGGAGACGATCGGCAAGTCGCTCAAGGCGGCAGGGAAAGGGACCGTCGCGGTCCACTGCAAGCTCCTCGACATCGCGCAGGCGAATGTGAATTCGGGCCTCGAATTCGCCACGCGCCTGGCCGGCGCCAAGACGCCCCTGGCCGCGATGCGGTTGCAGATGACTTATTGGGAAGAGCGCATCGGCGTGCTCGCGAGCCAAGCCCAGGAGCTGCATGCGCTGTCGGCCGACCTCGTCGCCAATGCCGGCGAGCCGATCCGGGAGCAGGTGCGGCGGAGGCGGGCGGCGAAGGCCCCGTAGGCCGCGCGACAAGACACCTCTGCTCACTCTGCACGTTGTGATGCCCGCGTAAACGGTCATCCAGCACCCGCCTGCATTGCTAGGTCATTGACGTCGGTGGTTCTGGATCGCCGGATCAAGCCGGCGATGACAATCAAGGGACCACAGCCCCTTGCTGTTGCGCAAAAGCCAGCAAGCATTTTCTTTTTTGGATCGCCGCGCGCGTCCCGCGGGAATCGGTTTAATCTCTGTTGCGCTTGTCCGATTGTTGGGGGGGGATCCTTCGATGAAGACCTATCGCGCCAGACTGCTTATAGCTTCCGTCTCGATCATCTGTTTTGCCTGCATGGCGCAGGCAGCGCCTATCAGCCCACTCGAACGGCAGGAGTGCCGCGAGGACTACAAGAAGTTCTGCGGCGAGTATGGGCTCGAAACTCAGGCTCTGCGAGACTGCATGAACCGCGCCGGCCGAGGCTTGTCCAAGGGATGCGTGCAGGCCTTGATCCAGGCGGGCGAGGTCAGCCAAGCCGAAGTGGATCGGCGGAAATAGTCGGGCTGCCAAGTCGGCTCGTCACTGTGCCTCACCGCCAAGCGGGAAGTAAATGACTCGACGCGCGGTGGGAAAGAGCGCACGCTTTGCAGGTGCGTGGGTGACCCTCCGGCGAGTATGGCTGTCCGTTCGATGGCGTTCCCTGTGCAGCGGAGCTCACGCACACCTACCTAACCACCCCAAGCCAATCCAGCGATTGAGCTTGTGCAAGGCGGCGCCCGGCCCCATATTAGAGCCATCGGCACGCCCATAATGGGCGCGGACTTAGACCGACGGCAAGATTTTCGACGCGCCGAGTACGAGCACGACGTCTCTTTCCCGAAATCTCAAGACGCTGGGTGGCCCCTCAAGGGCCCGCGGCCCGGTTATTCAGAACCAAACGGGAAAAGGACCTCCCTATGCGCCTTAACGGCACAGTTAAATTCTTCAACCATACGCGCGGCTTCGGCTTCATCGCCCCGGAAGGCGGCGACAAGGACGTCTTCGTCCACGCCTCTGCGCTCGAAAGCTCCGGCATCTCGAGCCTCAACGAGGGTGACAAGGTCTCCTTCGAGATCGAGGACGACACGCGCGGACGCGGAAAGCAGGCTGCGAAAGTCGAGCTTTCCTAGTCTCTAGGCTTTGCCGCGTCTGACGCGCACTGCATGACAAAGTGACGGCCCCGCGCGAGCGGGGCCGTCGCAATATCAAGGGCAGAGCCGCAAGGAAATTTGCCGAAGCCGCGAGCATCAGCCCTATCATTCAGTTGCAGTCGGCCTTTGGGCATGCACAATTTAGCGTCGCATGAGTGAGTAGAGAGGTGAAGAGCAATGGCGAGAGTCGATTATCGGGCGCGGGCGGAGCTCTTTCCCCCGAGGCGTCGGAGCGCCACGCGCGGACCGGTCGGTTACAAGCGATTCAACTCCGCCGCGGAAGCCATCCGCTTTGCCGTGGAGGAGCTGCCGCCGGACCTGCTGTTGGGCGCCTATCTCGAAGTGGACGAGGAGCGTTTTGACGGCGTCGGCATCCGTAAGCTCTACGAGAGCAGCGCCTATCCGCTCAAGCGGCGCCCGCGGGCGGCTAAACAATAAGAGGCGGAAGGCCTTCACCGACGGCTAGATGCCATCCTCGAACTTGATCGCCGCATGCGAGCCGTCGCAGAAGGGCTTGTTCTTCGACGCACCGCACCGGCACAGGGTCACGCGGTTGCGGACCTCATAGGCAACGCCGTCGCTGCCGACTACGGGAACGCCACCGCGGACCCACAATGGTCCGGAGCAGGCCTCGACCGGATCCTCGATGACGCCAATGGAGCGTTCATAGTGCGGCTCAATCGGCTCTCCGGTCGCGTTATCCCAGGCCACCAAGCGACCTGATGGGCAGTCGCCGGTCTGGCGGACGAAATTCTTCCTTGCCTCCGCGTGATCCGTCTCCATGACGAGCGTCCAGACCTGGCCGTTTGGGTCGCAGAAGCGCGCGAAAGCGCAAAGGCTCTCGGCGTCTGTCAAAGACAGGGTCGGACCGACCATCACCTTGGCTTGTTCGCGATAGGTCTTGCGGCTGGCCGTCTCGGTGCCTTCGAAGCCGATCTTTGCGTGCGTCCCGTCGCAATAGGGTTTGCGGGCGCTGCCGCCGCAGCGGCAGAGCGCATATTGTGCCTGGTCCGGATATTTTCGGCCCCATTCCCAACGCACTGACTCGCTTTCCGCATTGGCTCCAATGGTGACCTGAGCCAAGGGCAAATTGCCCGAGATGAGATACGGGCCATCCTTGGTGATGCGAATTTCCAACTCGACCGTCCCTTCGTCCTCTCGCCACTACACTGTACTTGGTGCGGGTGTAACAAAGAAGACTGCAAACGGCTTGCCCACACGTCATGTCATCGATGTCTTGGTGCTTCGACCGCGCATTTGCGTGTGCCTGCGCCGCTGAAGGTACTTGCCATCCTCGGATAGCTCCGCTTTGGTGTGCCCCCAACGCCAATCTGGGAACCGACCAATATGAGCTCTACCAGCGTGCCGGTCATTGACCCGAAGTCCACCTATGGCCGAGATCTCTTGGCTTCGGTCGTCGTTTTTTTTGTAGCTCTGCCGCTCTGCATGGGTATCTCGATTGCCTCCGGCATGCCGCCCACGACGGGAATCATTACGGGAATCATCGGCGGCATCGTCGTCGGCTTTCTGGCCGGCTCGCCTTTGCAGGTGAGCGGTCCCGCTGCCGGCCTGAGCGTGCTGGTGCTGCAGCTGGTGCAACAGCAGGGCGCGGAGATGCTCGGCGTCATCGTGCTGTTTGCCGGTCTCTTGCAGTTCACTGCCGGGGCGTTCAAGCTCGGCCAATGGTTTCGCGCGGTGTCGCCGGCGGTGATCCAGGGGATGCTCGCGGGTATCGGCGTGTTGATTCTGGCCTCGCAGTTTCACGTCATGCTGGACCAAAAGCCCATTGGTACCGGTATCCAAAATCTCCTTGGGATTCCCGGCGCATTGATTGCCGCCATAGGCGCCGGCGATTCCCATTTGACGGCGGGCGAGGTCGGCCTTCTGACCATCGTGTCGATCGTTCTGTGGGGCTCGCTGACACCGAAAAGCTGGCGCATCGTGCCCGCGCCGCTGGTCGGCGTGCTGGTTGGGACGCTTGCGGCGGCTCTATTCAAGCTTAGCGAGATTCACTACGTCGAGGTTCCCAACAACATCTGGTCTGTGACGGTGTTCCCTACGACCGAAAAGCTCATGCGCATTGTGGAGCCGCAGATCCTGATCGGGGCCATTTCGATCGCCTTCATCGCCAGTGCCGAGACGTTGCTGTGCGCGACCGCCGTGGATCAGATGCATCGTGGCCCACGCACGAAATATGACCGGGAGCTTGCCGCACAGGGCGTGGGGAATGTGATTTGCGGAATGCTGGGCGTGCTGCCGATGACCGGTGTCATCGTGCGATCCAGCGCCAACGTGCACGCAGGTGCGGTGACACGGGCTTCCGCCATCATGCATGGCGTTTGGCTGCTGCTGTTCGCAAGTGTCCTCCCGTTCACGTTGCTCTATATCCCGGTATCGGTCCTGGCGGCAGTGCTCGTCTACACCGGCTACAAGCTCGCTTACCCGAAGATGGTCCCGGCCTTGCTCAAGTTTGGCAAAAGTGAGGTGTTCATCTACGCCGTCACCGTCGTCACCATCGTAGGGACCAACCTCTTGACCGGCGTGCTTTTAGGCCTCGGGTTGTCGCTCCTGAAGCTGCTCTACGTCTTCTCGCATCTCGTGGTGCGCAAGGAAGAGACGCCTGCGAAAAACCGCGTGGATCTTTACCTCAGCGGCGCGGCAACGCTGATACGACTTCCCTTGCTGGCCGCCGAGCTTGAAAAATTGAACCCCAGCTCGCACGTGCATGTGCATATCGATGAGCTGGACTATATGGATCATGCCTGTATGGACCTTATGAGCAATTGGGACATTCAGCACGCGACCACCGGTGGTTCGCTCACGATCGAGTGGGATGAGCTGTCGCGCAAATATCACCAACGGCGTGGCTTTAAGCTTCGCGCCGCGCAGGCTTGATGACTCGCCTTCAACGGGGAAGCGCGCTCCGATTGACCCTGCTAGTCTGGTGACGCCAATTCCGACGCTCTTCCAATATGCGGCCGCTGTATCGTTCTTGAGATAGCGTCCTATCCAACAGGAGAGGTGAACCATGCACGTCAATTTGGAGCAAGCCGAGAAGGCCATCGCGGCCATGCGCAAGAAGGCCATAGAGCTGAATACGAAGATGTGCATCGCCGTGGTCGATTCCGGCGCCAACCTGAAGGCGTTTCTGCGCATGGACGATGCGTGGGTCGGGAGCATCGACATCGCCATCAAGAAGGCGAAAACCGCGTGCTTCTTCACCATGCCCACGGGCCAGCTCGGCCAGCTGTCGCAGCCAGGCAAGCCGCTCTACGGCATCGAGCATTCCAACCAGGGCCTGATCACCTTTCCCGGAGGACTTCCGATCATCGATGGGGACGGCGAGCTGCTTGGTGCCGTCGGCGTGAGCGGGAGCGCGGTCGAGAACGATCACGCCGTGGCGGACGCGGGTGTGAAGGTCTTGGGCGTCTGCGAGCTGAGCGACCATCCGTTCGCCCGCATGATGAAGCTCGGCAGCGGATCGGTGGCGCGCGGCTAGGCCATGCGCAGAACCGACCAGGCGACGGCCACGTTGGCCGCAAGATAGACCGTCACGAGGACCGCGACCCACATCCGGTCGGCGTGCGGAAGCTCGCCCTCGGCATCGGGATCGGCACCGCGCCATGAGGTCGCGACAACGCGGGCGAGGGAGGCGATGATGAAGACGTAGGCGAGGAGGTAGACCTTGTCGAGCATCATCAGATAGTCCACGTCGGGAAGGGCAGCGCTCGAGGTGAGCTAGAGCGCGACGAGCGTCAGCAACGCGGTGATGCCAAGTCCGATACGTCCTTCGACGTAACGCGGACGCACGAAGAAGATGAGCGCGGCACACACGACGATCAGCGCAATCGGCACGAGCGTTTTGATCGACATTGCCAGGACCGGCCGCGTCACCGGAAGCGACAGCGTCAACCGTGAATACGGCGTTGCCTCCGGCTCCGCGAGATCGCCGAAATTGGTCGGATAGGTGTTGGACGCGACGCGCATCTGAGGCTTGCCGACCTTGAAGCCCGGCAGCGTGATCTCCGGGTCCACCGTGACGCCGCCCTCGGGGTCGGGCAGGTAAACTTGCTTGTCGGCGCCCGAGACGGTGTCCTCCATCACCACCGTTAGGAATTGCGTGTCGAATGGATAAGTCTCGAGCTGGAACTTGGTCGTGAACCGGCCCTGGTAGCGGATGATGGCATGCAGGCTGCCGTCGGGCATCGCCTGCGGCTTGTCGTAGAGCTCCTCGCGCAGGTTATCGTCCGACGCGTAGCGGTTCATGAACTCCATTGTCTTGCTGGGATCGATATCGGGCGACTTCCAGCGAAACCAGACGTAGAGATCGACGGCGTAGTTGTTGGTCTTGAAGTTAAGCTGCTGGATGTCGTTGATGTAGGCGCCGACGACGACCGCGGCGGGACTGTCCGGCAAAGGCGTCGCCGTGACCGCATCCGTCACGGGTTTGGGCGGGTCTCCGGTCGCCGCAGGCTCGCTCCAGGCTCGACTTGAGGCGAAAATAGCCACCGGCAGCGCAACGAGGACGGCCGCCGCCAAGCGGCGCGGCCGACTGGATTTGAGATCCTTTGCCTTTGGCACCGCTCAACTCTTTGGTTGTCCCGAACAGGCCAGGGGATTCAGAGCGCCCAGCGGCAGAGTGGCGCACCCGATAAGCCCCAATTAGAACACTGTCCCGCTGGATTTATGCTGGCGGCAGCCGTTTCGCGCAATGGCCGATTGGGGCCTGGTGCTGCCCGCGTTCGTTGGCGAAGTCGGAAAATGGGGCATGCGCAAGGAAGCCATAGCCGTTCTTTGTGCATTGTTGGCCGGGTGCTCGAGCTCTCAATTTGTCAAGCTTGACGCCTCGGGAAAGGCCGAACCTTCGGCCGATCCAGAAGCGTACCAAAGAGACCTCGCCGACTGCCAGGTCACCGCGACACGCGTTCGAAGCCAGGCAGGGGTCATATTCGGCTACTCGTCGGCAAAGTCCGCACTCGATAACTGCATGCGCAGCAAGGGTTATCTTAAAAGCTAGCCGAGCCGGCCCGGCATGACACGCTTGAGCTGCAAAGGCGCGATGCGAAAGGCCATCATTTGGATTGGCTGCGCGATGCTGTCTGCCTGCTCCTTGCAGTCTGCAGCGCTGACGCAGAGCGTCGACCGGCCGGGGCCTTCCTTGGACTACGCCAATTGCCAAGTCGTGTGGAGAAGGGCGTCTCCGCACGGCGAGGCTCTCTCGAAAGACGCGGCCGCGCCCTTCGTGGTGGACACCGGCGTTGTTGACGAGAACCAGGACGGAAAGATTTCAGAGGACGAGTTCAAGGATGGCTGCCAGGGCGGTTGGGTGAAGGCCCCGTCGACCGTGGTCTGCCTTCCCGACCAGGACTACTCCCTCTGGCCGACTTTCGATGTGGCGGACAAATGCGGCAGCTACGATAAGTGTACCGCGCTGGCTCGGCCCGAACAGGCGAGAGCGTGTACTCAGCAAATTGACGATTGCGGCGTCGCTCTGCAGAAGGCGAATGAAAAAGCCAACGCACACAACTCGGCGCTCGAAGCCTGCCGGAGTGTAATTCCCGCTCTGCAAAAGGCGTCCCCAAGCCGCTCCGGCACGCCGAAGGCCTGAAGATCACGGCGCATCGCCTTCAGTTCGGTGGTGCCCAGGCCGGGGTGCCCCGAATCAACTAACTCTATGATTTAGCAAGCGGTGGGTCAGTCGACCTTCCCACACGATCATTGTGCTTTCTGGTGCAAGCGGCCCACCGATGTACGGTCATCGGCAGCAGTAAGACAAAGGCGCAGACGGCAATCTGCAACAAGGACTTAATAGCCGCGCCGGTAATAGCCCTGAGGACCGTTATACGGCTGGAACCACCGGCCAAAAAAGCCTCGTCGCCGCGGTGGGGTGTAGTCCTGTCCCGGCCCAAACCACGGAGCATTGCCCCAATCGCGTGGATAGTCTGGGTCGGAAGCCACTTTCGCCTCGCCGCCCGGCGTGGTGCCGGTGAGGACGACTTGGGTATTCGTCATGCCCTTCTCCTTGACCAGGTCGTAGAGAATGGCCGCATTCGCCGGCGAAATGCGCACGCAGCCATGCGAGACGGGTTTGCCGAGAGTCTTCACCTCATGGGTGCCATGGATGGCATGACCATCTTTCATGAAGAAAATAGAATGTGGCATGGGGGAGTTGTCCCACTGCTTGCTGTACCAGATTTCGTTCATAGAAGTGGGAGTATAGGTTCCTGAAGGCGTTGAATATCCTGATCGACCAGTTGAGACCGCCCATTCATATTGCTGGATTCCGTCAACCCAGACGGTCATTTGCTGTTTCGACTTGTCGATGGTGATGAGGACCTTGGACGCGGGTTCTTGGCTCGACGAGCCGGGCTTGCTCTGCCCAGGTTGAGACTCGCCCTGCGCGTCTTGCGGCGCAGGCTGGTCGCCTGCAGCACGGGGCTCCGGCTGCGCGCCCGTAGGGTTAGCTTCCGGCTGTGCGCCCGCTTGATTAGCGCCTGTGGAATTGGGTCGGGGGGCGCCTTGGGGTTCGGCCTGCGCGCTCGCCGCGCAACTGACAAAAAGGGCGATGACCAAGGCGAGGAGCGACATTGTGGGGAGGAGACGCATGAGGAGCACCCGAGCTGTAAAGAAGGCGGCATAACAGGAGATGAAGGCTGTAACACGGCACCTTCAATAACCGGTTACGGTGGTCCTTAATCAGACCCAAGCCCTTACACGAGCAGCACCAGGACCGTGTCGTACACCTACTTAGGTCCAGTGTGCACTATCCAGAACAAATGGTTCGGGCTCATGCCGCCCGCTGCAGCCGTCCCGCTTGGGTCAAATGCAGAAGGGCCCACTCCGAGTCTAACTGGTCCGCTCTTCCCCCTAGAGCGGACATTGCCGCCGGTTTAGCCGCCTTGGACGAATGCTGCGGCGCCCTGGCTCAGTGGTTGTATCCAGAATCGCTTAGTTGGAGCGGATGGTGCCCCAGACCGGACTCGAACCAGCACGCCCTTGCAGGCAACAGATTTTGAGTTTGGACAGATGCGGCAGATTTCTCAGGTTTTTGGATGCCTGGTCGCGGATTAGTCGCGGGCATTTAGCAGCAGGCACGTCCTCCGAGATAGCGAACGGACTGCGGCTTTGGTGCAGTGACTGCGCGAACTCGGTTGGCGCGAGAACCGCACAACAGGCGACTACAGCGGCTGATGTCACCGTCGAATTCGCTGGCGATTGATTTTTCCGTGATTCAGCCAAAGGTTTCACAATATTGTTTAGTTGCGGTCAAGGAGGGGAAGGGGCTCAATTGTTTCTCGTACGCCAGTTTGCTGCTGCTGTGACAGCATGGCTGCTGATCGCAGGTGCATTTTTCGTCTCTCTGTCCTCAGCAGCCGTCTCACAGGCCCAAGTTCCAGCCGGCAGCTGCGCAGACGCGGCGGAGGTTGCGGTCTTGTTCTCGCCGATCGCGCCCTGGAAGGGCGCGCCTTTGCGCGTCGTTTTCGCCGCGGAGGAGCCGCTCGAGGGCGAGCTTTCGCTGATTGCGCCCGATGGAAGCGTCGCAGCCAAATCGCGTGAGCGGCACGGCGGTCCGCCGTATTCCTGGTTCGCCGAGGTTGCGTCGTCGGCCGTGGGAACGTGGCATGCGACGCTCGTGCGCGACGGCGCGCCGGCGGAGTGCCGCATGATCACGCGCGAAATCGCCGTGCGCCGTGCCCAGCCGGCGGCGCCGCGCGCGAGGTCGGGGAGTGTCTGGCCCTTGCGCGACACATGGAATCGCGGGACGGAAAACTTGTATTCCGCATGGATCGAGAAGCTCTTCGATGCACCGCTCGACGCGGAACCGTCGTGGCCGGCGCTGCATGAAGTGCTGCGCGATCGGCAGCGCAATTTCCTGTTCAACCATTTGGGTCTCGGCGAAGACGAGAAGGGGCTCATCATTCGCCCCGACTGCGCCGACCTTCCGTATTTTTTGCGCGCGTATTTCGCGTTCAAGATGGGGCTGCCGTTCGGGTACTCGAAGTGCACGCGCGGCGGCGGCGGCGAGCCGCCGAGATGCCCGCAGTGGTGGAATATTCAGAAAGAGGAACCTCCCCCCGCCCCGCCCGAACAAAAAACCGCATCTGGCGGCGGCCTGTTCGGGATGTTCAACGAGCCAATTGCGCCTCCCGCGGCGAGGGTTCCGCCGAGGCCGCAAGGGCTTGTGCCGGGGTTCGGATTTTATTTGGGGAGGACCGTCGCCGACGGCGTTCAGTCCGGAAACGGGCGAACGCCGGCGAGCGACGACAACACCGATTATTATCCCATACCGCTGAAGCAGGAGACGCTGCGCCCGGGCACCGTGTACGCCGATCCGTACGGGCACATGTTAGTGCTGGCGCGGCGCGTGCCGCAGTCGGACGGCGCGGCGGGCGTCCTCCTCGCCGTCGACGCGCAACCCGACGGGACCGTCGCGCGGAAGCGTTTTTGGCGCGGCAATTTCCTATTCGCGCAGGATCCCGCTCTCGGGAGCCCCGGGTTCAAGCGCTTCCGGCCGATTGTGCGCGAGAACGGGGCCCTGCGGCGGCTGACCAACGACGAAATCGCGAAAAATCCGCAATACGACGATTATTCGCTCGATCAGTCGCGGCTCGGGGTCGAAGACTTTTACGATAGAATGGATGACGTGATGTCGCCGGCGCCGCTGGAGCCTTTGCGCGCGATAAAGGAGGTGATCACCTCACTCGAAGAGCAAGTAAAGACGCGGGTGACCTCGGTTGAAAATGGGCGAAAGTTCCAGAACGGCGGAGGCCCCGATGCGGACATGCCGGACGGCGCGGCGATCTTCGAGACATCCGGCGCGTGGGAGGATTTCGCGACGCCGTCGCGCGATTTGCGGCTGTTGATCGCGATGGATGTGGTGCGCGGGTTTCCGAATCACGTAGCGCGGCGCCCGGAGCGGTACGCGATGCCGGACGGAAAGAGCGTTGCGGACGTGAAGGCCGAATTGGAGAGCATGCTCGCGTCGGAGCTTTCGGCACGGAAGTTTTCTTACACGCGCAGCGACGGTTCCGCATGGACGCTCGCGCTCAAAGATGTGCTCGACCGGGCGTCGGATCTCGAGATGGCGTACAACCCGAACGACTGCGTCGAGCTGCGATGGGGCGCGCCCGATAAGAGCGAGGAGGCGTCGGCATGTAAGCGGCATGCGTCGTCGGCGCAGCGCACGAAGATGGCGGAGTACCGCGCGTGGTTCCACGAGCGGCGCCGGCCGCCGCGTAGCGCAGAGGAAGTCGGGGCGCTTCCGCGTGACTGAAGATGAAGAGTGGTGCCCCAGGCCGGACTCGAACCAGCACGCCCTTGCAGGCAACAGATTTTGAGTTTGCCGCGTCTACCATTCCGCCACTGGGGCACGGCGCGGAACATGGTCTAAGCCAACCGCCGGGTCAACGGGCGGCGCGGCCCAAAGCCTCGGCCGGGAGCCGATGGACAAGGGCGCATGCCGCCTTTAAGCAAGCGATATGATCAAGCAGCTCTACGACAAGGTGATCGCGCTCTCGGGTAGCCGCCATGCTCTCTGGGTGCTGGCGGCGGTGTCTTTTGCGGAGAGCTCGTTCTTCCCGGTGCCGCCGGACATCGTGCTCGTGCCTATGGTGCTGGCGGACCGCAGCCGCGCGCGACTTTATGCGCTCGTCTGCACCGTGGCGTCGGTGCTGGGCGGGCTGCTCGGCTATGCCATCGGCGCGCTGCTCTACGACACGCTGGGGGCATGGCTGATCTCGGCTTACGGCTATGGCGACAGCTTCGAGGCGTTCCGCGACGCTTACGCGAAATGGGGCGCCTGGATCATCCTGATCAAGGGCATGACTCCGATCCCCTACAAGATCGTGACCATCGCTTCGGGCTTTGCCGGCTACAGCCTCGTCTCCTTTGTGGTGCTGTCCATCATCACCCGCGGCTTGCGCTTTTTCCTCGAGGCGGAGCTGTTGCGCATCTACGGCGAGCCGATCCGCGATTTCATCGAGAAGCGCCTCACTCTCGTCACCACGGGGTTCGTGGCGGCGGTGATCGGCGGCTTCCTCATTGCCCGATATGCGTTCTGAGATGGCGATGTCGGCAGATAAACTGGCGGGACGGCTCATGCTGGTGGGCGCCGTCGTCTTTGCCATCGCGGCGGCGACGATCCTGACCGCGCATGCCTTTGAGAGTCTCGGCGGCTATCTGCCTTGCCATCTCTGCTTGGAGGAACGCTACGCCTATTATTTTGCCGTGCCCGCGGCGGCGGTTGCGTTTTTCGCGGCGAGGCGTGAGTCCAATGGCGCAGCCCGGGTCGTTCTCTTGCTTGTAGCGCTCGCCTTTGTGGCCAATGCGGCGCTCGGCGTTTATCACTCGGGCGTCGAATGGAAGTGGTGGGCCGGGCCCACCGAGTGCTCAGGCGGCTCGACCATCGAATGGGGCGAAGGTGGGCTCGCGGCACAACTCAACAACGCGAAAATCATCGCCTGCGACCAGGCGGCGTGGCGGCTGCTGGGGCTGTCCTTCGCCGGATGGAATGCGGTGGTCTCAGGCTTGCTCGCGTTGATTGCCGCCTGGGGCGCGGCGCAGAAGCGCTGAAGCGAGGCTACGGCTCGAGCTCGGTATCCCAGTAGAGATAATCGAGCCAGCTCTCATGCAGATAGTTGGGCGGGAACAGGCGCCCGTTGCGGTGGAGCTCGAACACCGTCGGGCGATAGGGCTTCTGCGCCGGCCACATCTTGGCTTCGGCAGGGAGCTTGCCGCCCTTCTGCAAATTGCAAGGGGCGCAGGCGGTGACGACATTGTCCCAGCGCGTCAGGCCGCCGCGGGAGCGCGGTACGAGGTGATCGAAGGTGAGGTCTTCCTCGTCACGGCAATATTGGCAGGAGAAGCGGTCGCGGAGGAACACGTTGAATCGCGTGAAGGCGGGATAGAGCGCCGGGCGCACATAGTTCTTGAGCGAGACCACGCTCGGCAGCTTCATCTCGAAGGAGGGAGAGCGGACCGCGCGGTCATATTCGGAAACGATGTTGACGCGGTCGAGGAACACGGCCTTGACAGCGTCCTGCCAGCCCCAGAGCGAGAGCGGATAATAGGAGAGAGGCCGGTAATCGGCGTTCAGCACGAGCGCGGGAAATGTCCCAAGCTGGGCGGATGCGGTTGCGACGTTCAAGACAGCAAATCCCTCGCTCTTGCCCGTCGCACTCGGGCCCAGTCCTCCTTGCGGGCGGCATACTATAGGGACGTGTCAGCTCTGTGAAGCACCCAAGATGCGGTAGATTGAGCGGCCTAAGCGGGAAAGGTAAAGGCCTGTTTCAGAAACGCGCCGCCGAGCCTGAGGCCTTCGCCATCGATGCCGTGGCCGACGCCTGGCGCCACGTGCCATTCCACGGGGAGACCTGCGACCGCCAGCTGCTCCCGCGCGATCATCATGGCGTCCACTGGAATCACCTCGTCCATGTCGCCATGCACGAGCAGGACCGCCGGGCCATTGCCTGGTTGCAGTCTGGACTCGACGCCGGCCAGGGCTCCGGAATAGCCGACGATTGCTGCCGGTGCCGGGTTGCGCGTGAGGCCCACCGCGAGCGCCAGCATGGTGCCTTGGCTGAAGCCGACCAGCGCGAGCGAGCGCGACGGGAGGCGCAGGCGCTCGAGCTCGGCGTCAAGGAAGGCGTTTAGAGTGGGAGTGGCCTGCGCCACCCCGCGGCCGATCTCGCCCGGATCGCGCATGGTGAGGTTGAACCATTGCCGCCCCGTGGGCGCCATGCCGCAGGCTTCCGGTGCGTTGGGCGAGACGAAGGCCGCGTTGGGGAGCACGCGGGCCCATTCGCGGCCAAGGCCGATGAGGTCGTTGCCGTCGGCGCCATAGCCGTGCAGGAACACGACGAGCTGCCTCGCTTGACCGCCCGAGGCGGGCGCGAGACGCGGGCCGTCAAGACGCGAGGCCATGGGCACTCGCTGTCTGCATCCGCGTCGGGCTCAAGCGCCCTCCTCGGGGATCTTGTCGGCGGAATGGGCGTTGAGCTGACCGTAGTTCTGGATACCAACCTCCTGCAGCAGTCGGAGCTGAGATTCGAGATAGTTTATGTGCCCCTCCTCGTCGCCAAGCAGCTCCTCGAACAGGTCCATGCTCACATAGTCCTCTTCCTTGCGGCAGGCGGCGCGCGCCTCCATGTACAGCGCGCGGGCGCTGTACTCGGCCTTCAGGTCGCATTCGAGCACCTCCTTGATGTTCTGCCCGATCATCAGGGGATCGATGTGCTGCAGATTGGGAAAGCCCTCGAGGAAGATGATGCGGATGACGAGCTTGTCGGCGTGCTGCATCTCCTCGATGGATTCCTTGCGTTCCTTCAGGGCAAGCCGGGTGAAGCCCCAATCCTCGAGCAGGCGGTAATGCAGCCAGTATTGGTTGACGGCGGTAAGCTCATGCGTCAGCGCCTTGTTCAAATACTCGATGACCCGCGGATTGCCTTTCATCCTGCCCTCCTGTGAAGCTTTGCTACGATCATGGCCTGTTCCTGCGTCCGCCGCTAGGACTCCTCCGTGTGTGGCTGGGGAGGCGCTTGCGGCATGGTGCTCGGCCCCTCCTCGTCAGAGGCGACCATCAGCCTAGTGATGAGCGGCAGACAGCCGCCGCAGGACGGGCGCTTGCCGAGCTGGCGGTAGATGGTACCGGGCGTCAGCACCACGAAAGGATCGCCAGTGCGGATGGCCGACACCGCTTCGGCGATGTCCTTTGCGGTGATCATGGTGCAGGAGCAGACGATCATGCGGCTTTGTACGCCATGAGTGGTTAGGTGTTACTCATTTCCGCACGGCCGCGGCATTGGCCTTGCGCAGGGCGTAATACGACCAAAGCAGGCGAGCGGCGACGCCGCGCCAGGGACGCCACGCTTCGGCGATCTTCACCATCTCGGCGAGCCCAGGCCGCGCGTCGAGCCGCAGCGCGTCCTTGACCGCAAGTTGCAGCGCAAGATCGCCCGGCGACCAGGCATCGGCACGTCCGAGGCAGAACATGAGGTAAATGTCGGCCGTCCAGGGGCCGATGCCCTTGAGCGCGGTCAACTCGGCATGCACGATGTCGTCCGGGGCCTCGGCCAGGGCGTCGAGGTCCAGGCTGCCGTCCTGCAGTGCCTCGGCCACGCCGCGCAGGGTGGCGATCTTCGCCCGGGAAAGGCCCGCATCCCGCAGCTCCTCGTCCGGCACGGCGAGGTAGGCCGCGGGCTCGAAAAGCTCAATCCGCGCCTCCAGCCGTCGCCAAATAGCCGCAGCGCTCGCAATCGAGAGTTGTTGACCAGAGACTACGCGCGCCAGCCCTGCAAAGCCCGAAGCATGGCGGCGGAGCGGCGGGTCGCCGGTCGCGCCATGCAGGCGCGCCATGTGGGCGCAGGTCCCCTTGAGCGCGGCCACGCCTGCGCTGATGTCCCGTTTAGTGCTGATGTGGCGCATGGCTCCGTGCCGCGGAATTCCTGCCTCTTTAGGCGAGTCTTAAGCGGTCTCTGACACCCTGTCAGGCATGTTTGGACCTAAGGGGGCGCCGCCAGTCATGCGTACCGAGGATTTTCGGCCGGACGATCTCTTTGCGCAGATCCAAAGCCTTGTCGATGCCCTGCAGGCGGAGCGCCAGGCACGACAACTGGCGGAGGCAGCGGAGAAGGCCAAGTCCGAACTCCTAGCGCTTGCAAGTCATGAGCTGCGGACCCCCATGGGCGCGATCGTCTCCATGACCGAGCTTCTGCTCGCAAGCCCGCTCGACAACACGCAACGCCGCTATGGGGAGACGTTGCAGCAGTCGGCGAAGAGCCTGCTCGCGGTGCTCAACGATGTTCTCGACTTTTCCAAGCTCGAGGCCGGCCACTGCGAGCTCGACCTCGCACCTTTCGATCTGCACGACCTGGTCCAAGGCATTGCCGCCGGGCTGCAGGCACGGGCGAGCGAGAAGGGGCTGGCGAGCGGTGTCGACATCGGGGCAAGCTGCCCGCGTCGGATTAAGGGCGATGCGGCCCGCATCCGCCAAATCCTGGATAATCTCATCGACAACGCGCTGAAGTTCACATCCGAAGGCTCGGTGCGCTTGCGCGCGAGCGCGCGCGAGGCGGGCGGCACGCTCTCGCTCCGTTTCGATGTCACCGATACCGGGATCGGACTTAGCAAGGCGGAGCAGGAGCGCTTGTTCCAGCCATACGTTCAGGTCGACCGCGCTATCCTCAGCCGATATGGCGGCAGGGGCCTAGGTCTTTCCATCGCGCGGCGTCTCGTCAAGCTCATGGAGGGCCAGATCGGCTGTGAGAGCGTCACGGGCCAAGGCAGCCTGTTCTGGGTCAGCTTCCCCGCCTTGCGCGTCGAGACGGAGGCATCAGCTGGCAAGGAGGACAAGGAGGCGCAGCCCGCGGGCGTGCTCTCCGGTGAAATCCTAGTCGTCGAGGACAACGCGGTAAACCGCATGCTGATCGGCGCCTATCTCGACGAGTTCGGCTTGAGCCACGAGATTGCGGACAGCGGCGCCGCCGCCATTATGTGCCTCGCTTCCAAAACCTACGACCTCGTGCTTATGGACATCATGATGCCGGAGCTGGACGGTATCGAGACCACGAAGCGCATCCGCAAGTTGCAGGGTCCTTCGGCGGAGGTGCCGATCGTGGCGCTGACGGCGCACACTAAAAAGGGCGACCGCGAAGACTATCTTGCCGCCGGCATGGACGCTTGCGTGTCCAAGCCGATCCGCGGGCGCGAGCTCTATGCGGCGCTTGCGCCGTTTCTCGCGGTCGATGAGGGCGGCGAGGGGCCGATCACGGCTGCGCGCGCATAGAGATCGTCCATTGCTTCCGTTACGTCACTCACCCCGCGGGCACGCCGGCGAATAGCTTCACGAAGAGACGCGCTCGCGCGCAAGGCTGGGAACGCCCAGGGCCGCACGCTCTTGCTGCTTGAGCTCGGCAGCCTTGCGGTCGACGAGCTTCACTATGCCCACCATGATGTCGTTGAGCTGGAAATCCTTGGGCGTGTAGATCGCCGCCGCACCGCATTGCTTCAGCACGTTCACGTCATCAGCGGGGATGATTCCGCCCACCACGATGGGAACCTCGCCCAGTCCCGCTTCGCGCATGCGCTGGGCAACGTCGCGAACCAAGGCCACATGGGAGCCCGAGAGGATGGAGAGCCCGAGGACATGGGCGTTGGCCGCACGCGCCTGCTCGACGATCTGAGCGGGAGTGAGCCTGATGCCGTCGTAGATGACCTCCATGCCGCAATCCTTGGCGCGCACGGCGATCTGCTCGGCACCGTTGGAATGGCCGTCGAGGCCGGGCTTGCCGACCACGAAGGTCAGCCGGCGCCCGAGCTTGTCGGAGACCGCATCGACGAGGTGGCGCACCTCTTCGAGCCGCGCGATGTCGGTGTGACGGGACTCGCCGATGCCGGTGGGCGCGCGGTACTCGCCGAACACCTCGCGTAGTACCTGGCCCCATTCGCCGGTAGTAACGCCGGCCTTGGCCGCCGCGATGGACGGCTCCATGATATTGCGGCCCTCGGCCGCGGCCTCTTTCAGCGCGATCAGCGCCTGGCGGACGGCCTTGTCGTCGCGGCGCTGCCGCCAGGCCTGTAGCGCCGCCACTTGCTCGATCTCGACGGTTTCGGGCACGGTAAGGATGCCCGCCTCTCCGTCCTCAAGCGGCGAGGATTCCGTTTCGGTATAGGCGTTGACGCCCACCAGCACCTGCTCGCCCTGCTCGATGGCCGCGACGCGCGCCGCGTTGGCCTCGATCAGCGCATGCTTCATATAGTCGATCGCCGCAACGGCGCCGCCCATGGCCTGGATGCGGCCGAGCTCGGCACGCGCCTCCCCCTTCAGCTCCTCCACCTTGCGCTCGATAACCTCGGAGCCGTCGAAGATGTCGTCATAGTCGAGCAGGTCGGTCTCGTAGGCCACGATCTGCTGCAAGCGGAGCGACCATTGCTGGTCCCACGGCCGCGGCAGGCCAAGCGCCTCGTTCCAGGCGGGGAGCTGCACCGCGCGGGCGCGCGCCTTCTTCGAGGCGACCACGGCAAGCATGGAAAGCAGGATGCGGTAGACGTTGTTCTCCGGCTGCTGCTCGGTGAGCCCCAGCGAGTTGACCTGCACGCCGTAGCGGAAGCGCCGCAGCGTGGGATCGGTCACGCCATAGCGCTTCTCCGCGATCTCATCCCAAAGATCGACGAAGGCCCGCATCTTGCACATCTCTGTGATGAAGCGGACGCCGGCATTGACGAAGAAGCTCATGCGCCCCACGAGCTGCGGAAACTCCGCGTCGGCGACCTCGCCGGAATTTTTGACAGCATCGAGCACGGCCTCGGCGGTGGCGAGCGCGAAGGCTAGCTCCTGAGTGGGCGTCGCGCCTGCCTCTTGCAGATGATAGGAGCAGATATTGGTCGGGTTCCATTTCGGCATCTCGCGCGACGTGTAGACGATCACGTCCTTGATCAGCCTGAGCGACGGCTCAGGCGGAAACACGTAAGTGCCGCGCGAGAGATACTCCTTCAGGATGTCGTTCTGCACCGTGCCGGTGAGCTTCGTTCGGTCGGCGCCCTGCTCGTCGGCGAGCGCGACATAGAGCGCGAGCAGCCAGGCGGCCGTCGCGTTGATAGTCATGGAGGTGTTCATCTCGGCGAGCGGGATGCCCTCGAACAGGGCGCGCATGTCGCCGAGATGAGAGATCGGCACGCCCACTTTTCCCACCTCGCCGCGGGCCAGCGGATCGTCAGGGTCGTAGCCGGTCTGGGTGGGGAGGTCGAAGGCGACGGAGAGGCCGGTCTGGCCCTTGGCCAGGTTCTTCCGGTAGAGCTCGTTGGAGGCACGCGCCGTCGAATGCCCCGCATAGGTGCGGAACATCCAGGGCTTGTCGCGCTTGGACTTGCCTCGTGCCATTCGTAGGTCCGGCCTCAGGGTTCGCAGTGCAATGAAGCACGGCCGCGAGGCTGGTTGCAACTCCGCGGGGCACGTGCCGGCCCGGCACCGAGTTGTCAAGCTAGCCCAACACCCTTATGCGGGATGCCGTCGCCAAGCGCCGCAGCCGACGGCGAAGCAGGCTTAGGGGGACCCGATTCGGCCCTGGGCATAGGCCACTGTTTTTGCTAACGGTCCCTCCCGGCGGGCTGACTTTGGCGTCCATGGGGCGACTTTGGGCCGAGCTCGCGGCTCGAACCGCGGCTCTAAGCGTTAAGCCTGCGGCGCGCAAATATGTTGCAGTCGCGAGATGGATAGCGGAAAACTACCGCAATGCAAAAACAGCTGTTAAAGTCGACTGGGGGGCGAACGGATGAATGAGATGTCGGTAGCGGCAGTGTCTCCGGCGCGGGGCACGCTCAAGGACCTGTACGAGATCGGCGAGATTCCGCCGCTCGGCCATGTGCCGAAGAACATGTATGCCTGGGCCATCCGCAAGGAGCGTCATGGTTCGCCCGACGAGGCCATGCAGGTCGAGGTGCTCCCCACCTGGGAGCTCGACTCCCATGAGGCCCTCGTGCTGGTGATGGCCGCCGGCGTCAATTACAACGGCGTGTGGGCCGCGCTCGGCAAGCCGCTGTCCACGCTCGACGTCCACAAGAACCCCTATCACATCGCGGGCTCCGACGCGTCCGGCATCGTCTGGGCAGTCGGCTCCAAGGTGAAGCGCTGGAAGGTCGGCGACGAGGTCGTCATCCATTGCAATCAGGACGACGGCGATGACGAGGAATGCAATGGCGGCGATCCGATGTTCTCGCCGTCACAGCGCATCTGGGGCTACGAGACCCCCGACGGCTCCTTCGCCCAATTCGCCCGCGTGCAGGACCGGCAGCTCCTGGAACGGCCGAAGCACCTCACCTGGGAGGAGGCCGCCTGTTACACGCTGACGCTGGCCACCTCGTACCGCATGCTGTTCGGTCACCGGCCGCACACGCTGAAGCCCGGCCACAATGTGCTGGTCTGGGGCGGTTCCGGGGGTCTCGGCTCCATGGCGGTGCAGCTCTGCGCCACTGCCGGCGCCAACGCCATCGGTGTCGTGTCGGACAACGACAAGCGCGACTTCGTCATGTCGCTCGGCGCCAAGGGCGTGATCAACCGCAACAACTTTAAATGTTGGGGCCCGCTGCCTCAGGTCGGCACGCCGGAATACGACGTCTGGCTGAAGGAAGCGCGCAACTTCGGCAAGGCCATCTGGGATATCACTGGCAAGGGCGTCAATGTGGACCTCGTGTTCGAGCATCCGGGCGAGGCGACCTTCCCGGTCTCGACGCTCGTAGTGAAGCGCGGCGGCATGGTCGTGTTTTGTGCCGGCACCACCGGCTACAACCTCACCATGGATGCGCGCTATGTGTGGATGCATCAGAAGCGCATCCAGGGCTCCCATTTCGCCCATCTGTTGCAAGCGAGCCAAGCCAACCGGCTCGTGGTGGAGCGGCGCATCGATCCGTGCATGTCGGAGGTCTTCCCCTGGGAGCAGATCCCCAAGGCGCATATGCGCATGTGGAAGAACGAGCATCGTCCGGGCAACATGGCCGTGCTGGTGAGCGCGCCCTGCACGGGCTTGCGCACCTTCGAGGACGTGATCGAGGCGAGCCGCCAAATGCACGGCGGCTAGGGCGCACTCCGCTTCCACTTTCGCCGGGATCGGCGGCGCGGGTTCCGGGCGTCTTAGGCGGCCTTTTCGGGTGACTTCAGGTTTGACTTTCGCGCCTGCCCACGGTTCCGTGGGCACAGTCATGCTCCGCTTGAAAGGACCCCTGGACCCGTGACCATCGCCGCCGAGACCATGGCCCAACCCAAGTCGGGGGGCCTGCCCGATCTCATCGCGCTGCTGGACTCCGCGGCCGAGGCCGCTGGCACGTTGCGCGAGTGCGCGAGCGCAGCCGTCGCCGCCAAGGTATCGTCCGGCGGCAAGCTCGATGGGGCGGCGATGGAGCGCGAGCAGCGCGCCGCCCATGGACTCGCCTGGGTTGCCACTTACGTCGAGGCGATCCGCGAGATCGCGCATTATGCCCGCCGCATGGACGGCGAGGGCCGCTTCGGCGAGCTGGAGGCGTTGCTCGCCCAGATCGGCGCCGCGGAATATCTGGCGCAACTGCATGGCGGAGTGATGATGAGCCAGGGCGAGTTCGTGCGGCTGCACGAGCTTGGGGTGACGGAGAAGGACCAAGAGGCATTCCTCACCCCAGCTGCGCGCGCGCTGATCGCGGGCACCACGCCCGCAACGCGGGCCCGCGCGGTGGAGCTGATCCGAAGCAGTCAGGGCACGGCCACCTTCGGCGATGCCGGTCTCGACGAAACGCTGGAAGCGATGCGCGAGGAGATGCGCCGCTTCGCCGAAGCTGAGGTCATTCCGCATGCGCAAGAGTGGCATCTGAAGGACGAATATGTGCCGCTTGCGCTCATTGCCGAAATGAGCGCGCTCGGCGTGTTTGGGTTGACCATCCCAGAGGACCATGCCGGGCTCGGGCTCGGCAAGGAGGCGATGTGCGTCGTCTCCGAGGAGCTGTCGCGCGGCTATATCGGCGTGGGCTCGCTCGGCACGCGGTCCGAGATCGCGGCCGAACTCATCCTCAATGCCGGTACGGTCGAGCAGAAGCAGGAATGGCTGCCGAAGATTGCCAGCGGCGAGGTGCTGCCCACGGCGGTGTTCACGGAGCCAAATACGGGCTCCGACCTCGCCTCCATCACTACGCGCGCCAAGCGCGATGGCGATGTCTGGCGCATCACCGGACAGAAGACCTGGATCACCCATGCCGCCCGTGCCGATCTCATGACCGTGCTCGCGCGCACCGATCCGAACGAGAAGGGCTATCGCGGGCTGTCCATGTTTCTCGCGCCGAAGCCGCGTGGTACCGACGCCGACCCCTTCCCCACGGAGGGCATGACCGGGGGCGAGATCGAGGTGCTCGGCTATCGCGGCATGAAGGAATACGACATTTCCTTCGATAACTTTGCCGTTCCCGCCGCCAACTTGCTCGGTGGCGTCGAGGGGCAAGGCTTCAAGCAGCTGATGCAGACCTTCGAGGCGGCGCGCATCCAGACGGCGGCGCGGGCCATCGGCGTTGCCCAGTGCGCGCTCGATCTCGGCTTGCGCTACGGCACCGAACGGATGCAGTTCGGCAAGCCGATCATCAGCTTTCCGCGCGTGGCCGACAAGCTCGCCATGATGGCCGCGGAAATCCTGCTAGTGCGCCAGCTCACCTATTTCGCGGCTCGGGAGAAGGACGCCGGGCGCCGCTGCGATCTCGAAGCCGGCATGGCCAAGCTGCTCGCCGCCCGGGTGGCGTGGGCCGCGGCCGACAACGCGCTGCAGATCCATGGCGGCAACGGCTTTGCGCTGGAATATCCGGTAAGCCGAGTGCTGTGTGACGCTCGCATCTTGTCGATCTTCGAGGGTGCGGCGGAGATCCAGGCCAATGTCATCGCCAGGCGGCTCTTGGAGGGGTGAGGGTTGTTGAGAGAATTTTTTGTGAGTGGAGGAAGCCCATGCGTATGCTGAGACTGCTCTTTGCCCCGATGGCCGTACTTGTGATCGGAAGCGGCTCGGCTCTTGCCCTCGACGTCAACAAGAAGATCGCCGCCCCCGGGCAGCCGCCGACGGTCTGGGCGATCGCCGGAGAGTTCTGCTCCATCAAGGACTGGCATCCCGTCGTGGCCGATTGCCAGGAAACGAAAGAGGGCGAGGTCACCTTTCGCACGCTCACGCTGAAGGACGGCGGCACGATCAAGGAGAAGCTCACCGCATCCGATGACACCAGCTACAGCTACGAGATCGTCGAGGGCCCGCTGCCGGTGAAGAACTACAAGGCCAAGCTCTGGGTCGAGGAGGACGAGAAGAGGCCGGATCGCACGACGATCCATTGGGACGCTACTTTCGATGCCAATGGCGCAAGCGACGACGACGCCAAAAAGACGATCAGCGACATCTTCTTCGCCGGCCTGAAAGGCATCAAGCAGAAAGCCCTGCCGCCGGAAGGAAGCGACGAAGACAAGAATTAGCCGTCAATTCAACGCCATTCATTTTGACCCTATGAGCGAGCGGTCCATCCTCATCACCGGCTGCTCGTCGGGCATTGGGCTTTGCGCGGCGCGAACATTGAAGGCGCGCGGCTGGCGCGTGTTTGCCGCGGCGCGCAAGCCCGAAGATGTCGCGCGGCTCAAAGAGCAGGACGGCGTCGAAAGCCTTTATCTCGACTATGCCGAACCCGCATCGATCGCAGCGGCAGCCGAGCATGTGCTCGAGGCGACCGGTGGCACGCTCACGGCGCTGTTCAACAATGGTGCCTATGGCCAGCCGGGTGCGGTCGAGGATGTCACGCCCAACGTATTGCGCGCTCAGTTCGAAGCCAATGTGTTCGGCTGGCATGACCTCACCTGTCGCCTCATCCCGTCGATGCGCGCGCAAGGCCATGGCCGTATCGTATTCTGCTCCTCGGTGCTCGGGCTCATCGCCGCGCCCTATCGGGGTGCCTATTGCGCCTCCAAATTCGCGGTCGAGGCGCTAGCCGACACGCTCCGCCTCGAGCTTGGCGGCACCGGTCTGCACGTGGTCTTGATCGAGCCTGGACCGATCGCATCCCGTTTCGTCGAGCACGCGATCGAAGCGTATCGGCGCAATATCGACATCGAGGGCTCGCCCCATCGCGACATTTATCGCATTCGCATCGCGCGCATGGAGGAGGGTGGCAAGCAAACCTTCAAGCTCGGGCCCGAAGCCGTCGCCGCCAAACTCGTGCAGGCGCTTGAAAGCCGGTCGCCTAAGCCTCGCTATTACGTGACTTTTCCCA
Organism: uncultured Alphaproteobacteria bacterium; assembly: GCA_963741155.1. Taxonomy (GTDB): domain Bacteria; phylum Pseudomonadota; class Alphaproteobacteria; order Rhizobiales; family Methyloligellaceae; genus Methyloceanibacter. Next base: position 175,511 of record CAVUHA010000007.1, read on the forward strand.
CTTATGCGGTGGGATTGTTGCGCCGCATCCTGCCCACGCGCGTCCTCGACGTGATCGCCGCGCGCAACTAGACTTCTTTTTCAAGCGTTCAAGGGGATGGAAGGGAAGGGTAATGGAACAGTCGCTTGGCTATGCCATTCCGATTGCGCTTGCGGCGGTCGCCACCGTCCTGCTGCTCGGGCTGTGGAATATGCTGCGCGGGGGCAATCCTAACCACAGCCAAACGCTGATGCGCTGGCGGGTGGTGTTGCAGTTCATTGCCCTTTGCCTGGTCATGGCTGCCATTTATCTGTCCGGCAAGTACTAGCCGGCGCGCCACGCTTCCATGCAACGAATGGCTTGACCGCCCTTGGCGCCCAGCTAGGCTACCGCTTGGGATGGCGAGATCCGCGGGGCCCCGGCGGGTAAGGTCCGACCATGGTGGTCCTCAACAAGATCTACACGCGGACCGGCGACGACGGCACCACCGCGCTTGGTTCCGGGCGGCGGGTGGCGAAATACGACCTGCGCGTCGAGGCCTACGGTACGCTCGACGAGGCCAATGCCACCATTGGGCTTGCCCGCCTGCATACAAAGGGCTCCGATCCGGGTTTGGACGACATGCTCGCCCGCATCCAGAACGATCTGTTCGATCTCGGCGCCGATGTCTGCTTCCCCGCCGAGACCAAAGATGCGCGCGGGCGTCTGGCGGTGACCGACACCCAGGTCGAGCGCCTCGAGGCGGAGATCGACGCGCTCAATCGCGAGCTTGAGCCCTTACGCTCGTTCGTCTTGCCGGGAGGGTCGGAGGCCTCGAGCTTTCTGCACCTTGCCCGTACCGTCTCGCGCCGGGCCGAGCGCTTGATGGTCGAGCTCGCCGCCAGGGAGGGCGAGCCGGTCGGGCCGGAAGCGCTGCGCTACATCAACCGGCTGTCGGACTTCCTGTTCGTCGCAGCCCGCTTCGCCAACGACAAGGGCAAGAGCGACGTTTTGTGGGTCAAGGGCCAGAACCGGTAGCCAAGGCAGCGTATCCGTGTTCGTTCCCCTCCACGACACTAATCCGCTGAAAAGGATCAACTACCAATATGTGACGGTGGCGTTGATCGTGCTCAACGTCGCCATCTATGTGATCTTCCTGAGCGGCTGGGTCATTCCCCTCGACGATGAGAATACCGCAGCCTTCGCCGTCATCCCCGCCAAGCTGATGGGATCGAGCCTCGCCGATGCGTCGGGCCTCGCCCCAGGCGCGTTTCCGTTTCCGGAGCGCCTTACCCTCGTCACCTACATGTTCATGCACGGGAGCTGGATTCATCTCCTCGGCAACATGCTGTTCCTCTGGGTCTTCGGCGACAATGTCGAGGACTCCATGGGCCATCTCCGCTTCATCATGTTCTATCTGATGTGCGGAATCTTCGCCGGCCTGCTGCATTCCTGGATGGCGCCCAATTCCGACCTGCCGCTGATCGGGGCAAGCGGGGCGGTGGCCGGGATCATCTCAGCCTATGTAATTCTGCACCCCAATGTGAAGATCTGGGTGCTCGCACTCTGGCGCATCCCGATCAAGCTCACCGCCTATTGGGCGCTCGGCTTTTGGATCGCGGCGCAGTTCGTCAATCTCCTGGTGGACAGCGAAGAGAACGTCGCCTGGTGGGCCCATATTGGGGGATTGGTGGCCGGCGCGGTGCTGATCCTGTTTATGCGGCGGCGCGGTGTACCGCTGTTCGACCGGACCCGGGGAGGGGCCTGAAAGCTCCCAAAATCCCTGGCAACCATTGACTTGCGGCGTTGCCGGAAGTACCGTCCCGGCCATTTCGCAGTTGCGAGATAGCGTGCGCTTTGGGAACCAGTGAAGCGTGCGGGGAAGCACAGCCGCATGAAAATTCTCGTTCCCGTAAAGCGGGTGGTCGATTTCAATGTCAAGGTCCGCGTCAGGTCCGATGGCAGCGGGGTCGACCTTGCTAACGTCAAGATGTCGATGAATCCGTTCGACGAAATCGCCGTCGAGGAGGCCGTCCGCATCAAGGAGCGGGGCGAGGCGCAAGAGGTCATTGCCGTGTCGATCGGCAGCACCAAGGCAGCAGATACATTGCGTACCGCGCTTGCCATGGGGGCCGACCGCGCCATCCTGGTGAAGACCGAGTCCACGGTCGAGCCGCTTGCCGTCGCCAAAATTCTCAAGCGCGTGGTGGAGAGTGAAAGCCCCGACCTCGTCATCATGGGCAAACAGGCCATCGACGACGACTGCAATCAATCGGGTCAGATGCTGGCGGGCCTGCTCGGCTGGCCGCAGGGGACCTTCGCCTCCAAGCTCGAGCTCAACGGCAGCAAGATCAGGGTCGTGCGCGAGGTGGATGGCGGGCTTGAGACGCTGCTGCTTTCGCGTCCCGCCGTGGTCACCACCGACCTCCGCCTCAATGAGCCGCGCTATGCGTCGCTGCCCAACATCATGAAGGCGAAGAAGAAGACGATCGACGAGACCACGCCGGAAGCGCTTGGCGTCGATATCGCGCCTCGGCTTAAGGTCCTTGGCATCGCCGAGCCCAAGGGCCGCGAGGCCGGGATCAGAGTCGATAGCGTCGCGATCCTGGTCGAGAAATTGAAAAACGAAGCAGGGGTGCTGTAGATGGCGATCCTGCTGCTGGCGGAGCACGACAATAAGATCCTCGCGCCCGCGACCGCTAAGGCGCTTAGCGCCGCCGCAAAGTTTGGCGGCGAGGTGGATATTTTAGTCGCGGGCCACACCTGTCGCGGCGTTGCGGACGAGGCGGGCAAGCTGCGGGGGGTCCGCAAGGTCCTCTTGGCCGAGGCACCGCATCTCGCCAACCGTCTAGCTGAAGAAGTTGCGAGCCTGATCCTACCCCTAATGCAGAACTACGATGTTCTGCTGGCTCCGGCGACGACCATGGGCAAGAATGTGCTGCCCCGTGTGGCGGCGCTGCTCGACGTGGCCCAGGTCTCCGACATCGTCGAGGTGAAGGCCCGAGATACCTTCGTGCGCCCGGTCTATGCCGGCAATGCGCTGGAGACGGTGCAAGCGACCGACAAGACCATCGTCGGCACCGTCCGTACCACCGCCTTTTCGGCCGCGGGCGAGGGCGGCGCGGCAGGGATCGAGAGCATCGCAGTGCCGGCGCCGCTTGGCCTTGCAACCTTCGAGACAAGCGCCATCAGCGAGAGCGAGCGGCCGGAGCTGACCGCCGCACGCATCGTGGTGTCCGGCGGGCGGGGCATGCAGTCCGGCGACAATTTCAAGAGCCTGATCGAGCCGCTGGCGGACCGTCTCGGCGCGGCGGTGGGCGCGAGCCGCGCGGCGGTGGATGCAGGCTACATGCCGAACGACCATCAGGTCGGCCAGACGGGGAAAGTGGTGGCACCGGAGCTCTACATCGCGGTCGGCATCTCGGGCGCGATTCAACACCTTGCCGGTATGAAGGATTCCAAGGTGATCGTTGCCATCAACAAGGATGCCGACGCGCCGATTTTCCAGGTGGCCGACTATGGCCTGGTCGGCGACCTGTTCACGGTGTTGCCGGAGCTTGAGGCCGAGCTGAAAAAGGCCGGTTACTGAAAGACCAGAAGATTGATGAGGAATGACGATGGACGACATGGTGCATGGCGCGGGGGACATCCTCGCCGAACCAAGCTCTCCCAGAGCCCCTGAGGTGAAGCCCATTCGCAAGATCGGCATCATCGGCGCGGGGCAGATGGGCGGTGGCATCGCCCATGTGGTGGCGCTGTCGGGCTATGACGTCGCGATCAACGACCTCGCCAAAGAGCGGGTCGAGGCGGCGATCCAGACCATCGACAAGAACCTGTCGCGCCAGATCGCGTCCGGCAAGATCAGCGAGGATGAGCGTGGGAAAGCCTTGGCGCGCATCAGTTTTGCCGAGACCTTTGCTGGCTTCGCCGATGCCGATCTCGTGATCGAGGCCGCCACCGAGGATGAGACGGTCAAGCGCAAGATCTTCGTGGCCTTGTGTCCCTACCTCAAGCCTGACGCCATCGTCGCCACCAACACCTCCTCGATCTCGATTACCCGGCTTGCCGCCTCCACCGACCGGCCCGAGCACTTCATCGGCTTGCACTTTATGAATCCGGTACCGGTAATGGAGCTGGTGGAGATGATCCGCGGCATTGCCACCGAGGATGTCACCTTCGGCCGCACCAAGGACTTCGTGGAGAGCCTCGGCAAGACTACGGCCGTGTCGGAAGACTTCCCGGCCTTCATGGTCAACCGCATCCTGCTGCCGATGATCAACGAGGCGGTCTACACGCTCTATGAGGGTGTGGGCTCGGTCGATGCCATCGACACGGCGATGCGCCTCGGCGCCCACCATCCCATGGGTCCGTTGCAACTGGCCGATTTCATCGGGCTGGATACCTGCCTGTCGATCATGCAGGTGCTATATGAGGGTCTCGCGGATTCCAAGTACCGCCCCTGTCCGCTCTTGGTGAAATATGTCGAGGCCGGCTGGCTTGGCCGCAAGGCGAAGCGCGGCTTTTACGACTATCGGGGCGAAAAGCCCATGCCGACGCGCTAATACGGTAGGCATTTCAAGGGTCGCCTTCAGTGTTGGGAGACCGCCACGCCCCAAGGCGCGCTGCCAACAGGCATCGACTTCGCCACCGTTAGACTGGGCACGTCGATGACTGAGACGTCATTGCTGTTGCCATTGGTCGCGAACAGCAGCTTCTCGTCGGGCGTGAAGGCAAGCTGCCAGACCCGCTGGCCAACGAGAAGATATCGCTCTACTTCCAGCTTCTTCGCATCGATGACCGCGATGTGATTGGCCGGCCCCAAGGCCACGAAGGCCTTCGAACCGTCTTTCAGGATGCGGACGCCGACGGGCTGCATGTTCTCCGGCTGCACGCCGGGAATCTCGAAACCGATCGTCTTGATGATCGCCCGCGTCTTCGGATCGATGACGGAAACGGTGCCCGCCACCTCGGACGTCACCCATAGTTGTGACCCGTCGGCGGTAAACTCGGCATAGCGCGGGCGCGACCCGACCAGCACGTTGTCGATGATCTCGTAGCTGCCGGTGTCGATGAAATGGGCCATGTTCGAGGTCTCGGAGGTGGCGATCAATGTCTTGCCGTCGGGACTGATCCCAACGCCCTCCGGCTCGACGCCGACCGGCACCTCGGCCACCACCTTTCGCTCGTTGAGGTCGATCGCCGTCATCAGGGCATCGTCCTCGTTGGCAACGTAGACCGGGCTGCCGGAGGGATGCATGTTGAGCTGCTCAGGATCGGGTCCTGACGGCAGGTTGCCGACGATCTTGTTGGTGGCGAGGTCCAGGATCTGAATGGTGTCGTCGTCGCTTGCACAAATGAGGAGCTGCTTGCCGTCCCGGGTGAGCATGATGCCGCGCGGACGCTGCCCTACCGGGATGGTCTGCTTGACCTCGAGGCTGGCACTGTCGATGACGCTGATCGAGTTGTCCTTCTCATTGGAAACGTAGACCGTGTATGCGTCCGCCCTCTCCGCGAGGCAGACCAAACTGCTTATCACGGCAACAGCGCCAAAGAGGTTATGCGCGTTTTGCATTCGGCTTGCCTTTCGTCTTACTCCGTGCTGGGGCGAGTGCCTTCGATATCATTTGAACTTGCATTTGCTCTCCGGCTCGTCGAGCCCAAGCGTATCTACCTCAGCGTTTTGATGGAGGAAGCCTGGCTGTGGTGAAATCGACACCGGCAAATCGGGGCCGGCAATGATGATCGGCTGCCGCAGCTGTCCATCCCAGTTGCGGAAGGTCACCTTCTGCCCTTTGAACGCCGCGAGATTGAAGTCCTTGCCGCGAATATATTCGTTCACCGGGGTGAGATCGCCCGAGCGGGCGCGCGTCGCTCCCTCGCCGATGGCGCGGGCGGCGATCCAGGCCTGGTAGTCCACCGGCCACATGAAGCGCTTGGCAAAGCGCTGAAAACGATTTTGCATCTGCGTGGCGCCCCATTGCTCATGGGCTGGGTGCCAGCTCACGGCGACGAGACCGGTGGTGCCCGCGACCGGCCGGGGGTCCCAGGTGCGGAAAGGCAGGTAGGGTCCGAACACCTCCTTCTCGTCGGCGACAACCACCACATCGTAAGCAGGCGCGCCTTGGGTGAGGGTTGGCATTTGCTGCTGAATTTGTTGCTCGCCCGTGTCTGAGCGGCGGGCGCCCGGGGAGTCTTTGTATTCGCGCTCCTCGACGATGGTGCCGCCGAAGCGCTTGGCCGCCCTGCGAATGGCGTCGAGATAGGCCAGGTCCTCGGGGAAGACGCCCTTCACGATGAGCCAGCGTTGCCACCTTTTCCAGACGAGGTATTGGGCCAGGGCATCGGCCAGCATGTAGCGGTCGGGCGCGGTGTGCAGGACGTTGGCGCGGCAGTCCTCCTGCCGCAGCTCTTCGTCCTCGGCGCGGACGTTGAACAGCAACACGTCCTTGCCTTTGACGGAGTCCGACAGGCGCAGAAGCGTTTCGGCAGGCGCATCGACGATGACGAAGTGGTGGCCGCTATCCACCAGTTGTTGCAGCACGGCGACCGCATCGCCCCCGATCGGCACGCGCTCGACGTCGAGGGTGAATTGTTGGTTGGTGAAACGGCCCGTGGTGTTGTTGTCCTGCATGGCCATTTCCGCGCCGGCGATGCCGTAGTCCTCCGGCTCGACATGTAGCCGTGAGAGCGGAATCGGCTGCTTCACCTCCTGCTTGAGGTAGCCGATCGGCACTTGGGTCAGGGTGTTCGCCGTGGCGCCGGGGGTCGCGGGTGGAATCCCGGCGTTGGCAGGAGCTTGAGCCGGCACCGGCGCAGCGATCGATGATTCCCCCTGGTGCGGCGAAGCCTGCGCCGACACGGGCTGTTGCTGGGCAAGCAAGACGAGAACGGCGGACAGCGCCAACAGGAGGTGAACGCTGCAGTGGCGCGTAAATAGGCTGATGCGCTTGGGAGGAAAAGGCCGCAGTTCTAACAACGGCTTACGCGTGTGACACTTCATGCCGAGAACGGGACCTTGTACGCCGAAACGAGCGCGCCCATGAGCTTCGCGAGCTTCGGCCGGAATGTACTCGCTTGGCCGCCGGCAAGCCAGAAACGAGGCGTGCTCAACGTGGCAATTTCATTACCTGGTTGCATCCAGCCCGCCCCAACCGGCAGTTGGTTTGTTGACAATCTGCAAGGTCGCGAGCAGTCTTTGAGCCGTGGAAAACCGACTGGAGCGGCCGGAAACTCGGTCGAAGCGGGACCACGTAAGGGAGGATCACATGTTGAGTTGGAAAACGACTGGCGCGCTGGCTGGCGCGCTGGTGTTGAGCGTAGCTGGCTTGAGCTTGGCGCAGGCTCAGACCAAAGCGGCCCCCGCCGCTCCCGTAACCCAGGAGCAGCTCAACGCCGCGGCTAAGGACGAGAACAACTTCCTGCAGACCAACGGCAATTACGACCAGACCCGGTATTTCCCGGGCAAGCAGATCAATGCGTCCAACGTTGGCAAGCTCCACCCCGCCTGGATCTTCCAGACGGAGGTGAAGGAGTCCCAAGAGACGACGCCGATCGTCGTCAACGGCGTCATGTACGTCACCACGTCGTTCGATCACGTCTACGCGCTCAACGCCAAGACCGGCGAGGAGTATTGGCACTACAAGCACGCCATGGGTCCGGTCACGACCTATTGCTGCGGCCCCAACAACCGCGGCGTGGCCGTCTATGACGACAAGGTTTATCTGGCGACGCTCGATGCCAAGCTGGTCGCGCTTGATGCCAAGACGGGCAGTGTCGTGTGGCAGACCGAGATCGCCGATCCCACGCTCGGCTACAGCGAGACGATGGCGCCGACGGCCGTTGACGGCAAGATCCTGATCGGCACGAATGGTGGCGAGTACGGCATCCGCGGCTTCGTCAAGGCCTATGACGCCAAGACTGGCAAGCTCGTGTGGAATTTCGACACCGCCCCCGAGAACTCGGTCGGCGTGTGGGCCACCAAGGACGCCGCGGGCAAAGACCTGCATCGCGATATCGAGGCCGAGAAGGCACAGTTGGCCAAAACCGGCGATCCGTACAAGACGGTCGGCGGCGGTGTGTGGCAGAACCCGTCCGTCGATCTCAAAACCAAGCGCGTCTACTTCGTGGTCGGTAACCCTTCACCTGACCTCGACGGCGCGATCCGGCCCGGCGACAACCTCTATACGGAGTCGCTCGTATCGGTCGATCTCGACACCGGCAAATATGTCTGCCACTTCCAGTACATCCCCCATGACGTCTGGGATCTCGACGACACGAGCCCGACGGTCCTGGTCGATGCCAAGGACAAGGACGGCAAAGTGGTGCCGGCCGTCATTCACGGCGGCAAGACCGGGCACGTCTACGTCAACGACCGCAAGGATTGCAGCCTCATTCGCTTCTCCGAGCCGATGGTGTCGCAAGATGGCATGTACACATTGCCGACCGCTGAGGGTGCGCGCATGCTGCCGGGCGCCAATGGCGGCGTCGAATGGTCGCCAATGGCGGTCAATCCCGAGCTTGGGATAGCCTACGCGGTCAACCTGCACCAGCCGATGACCTACCAGGTCGAGAGCTCGCCCTATCCGGGCGGCAAGCTCTGGCTCGGCGGCGCGTTCAAGGTGATCGCGACCGAGGCGTCGTTCGGCAACGTCACCGCCGTCGACTACAACACCGGCAAGATCGCATGGCAGGTAAAGACGCCGCTACCGATGATGGGTGGCGCGCTGACGACCGCCGGCGGTCTCATGTTCACGGGTGAAGGCGACGGCTGGTTCCGGGCCTATGACGCCAAGAGCGGCAAGGTTCTGTGGTCGTTCTTCGCCGGTGCCGGCGTTAATGCGCCACCGGCCTCCTACACCGTCGATGGCAAGCAGTACATCGTGGTCGGTGCGGGTGGTAACACCCAGATCGACTTCAAGCGAGGCAACAACATCATCGCCTTTACGGTCGATTGATCGCTTCGCTGCCCCTCAAGGGCAACAAAAAACGCGCATAGGAATTGAAGGACGGGGTCCAAAGCCCCGTCCTTTTTATGTTAGAGATTATGCCGAACAGACGGAGATCGAGGCGGTGCTACACCTTCCTGGCCCTGCGAGCGCCAAGCGCGGCGCTCTGCTTGTGGCGCTCATGGTCATGAGTACGGGCGCCTTCGCTGCGGACCCTATCGAGGAGAAGGCGAAGGTGTGTACAGCCTGCCATGGCGAGGCGGGCATTCCTCAGTTGAAGACGACGCCGGTGATCTGGGGCCAGAACGCGGGCTACCTCTTCCTTCAACTTCGCGATTTCAAAGCCGGGGCGCGCAAGAACGACCTGATGTCGCCGGTCGCCGCAACGCTCGCGCGGGAGGATTTGCTGCCGCTCGCCAGCTATTTTTCGAAGCTCAAATGGCCCAATCTACAACAGCCGCCGGCGCCCCAAGAGGCCACCACCAAAGCGCTACAAGCAAACACTTCCATAGGGTGCACGGGCTGCCATCTCGACCATTTTCAGGGCGACGGCTCTATAGCGCGTCTCGCCGGCCAGCAGCATGACTATCTCATCAAGACGATGACGGACTTTCGCAGCGGTGCCCGTGGCAACAATCCGAGCATGTCGGACCTGATGAAGGCGGCTTCACCGGAGGAGTTGGCTGCGCTCGCCGAATATCTTGCGGGCCTTCAGATCGACCAATATCTCGGCGACAAGTAGTCGGTTTTCACGGTGCGGCGAGCTCCGCGCGCAGCGTCTCGTTGCGGGCAAGGTCGCCCGCCGTCTTACCGTCCTTGTCCTGAAGGGTTCGATTTGCGCCGTGGCTGATGAGCAGCTCGGCAGCGCCCGTGTGGCCAAGCTCGGCTGCGGTCATCAGCGCGGTTCGGCCGCGATTGTCCTGGTCGTCGAGCCGCGCACCGCGCTCGATGAGCAAGGTTATGACCTTCGCCACGTCATCGACACCCGCCTCGTCGGTATAGCCGGCCGCCCACATGAGCGCGGTCAGATCGTTGCCGTAGCGCGTATTTACGTCAACGCCGTGATCGAGGAGCAGGCGCGTGATCCCGGGGAAGCCGCGGCCTGCGGCGTAGACGATCGCAGCCTTCTGCGTTTCGTCGATCGCTTTTGGGTCGGCTCCCTTCTCGATCAAGAGCTCAACCACGGGTTCGCTACCCATATAGGTGGCCGCGGACAGCGGCATTACCCCCTTGCGTCCCGGCAGGCTCACATTGGCGCCGCGCTCCACCAATTGCCGGACAATGGCCGGGCGCCCCGACTCGGCGGCTTGAAATAGCGCCGTCGAGCCGTCCAGGCTCTGCGCGTTGATGGGTGCGCCCCGGTCGAGGAAAAGCGTAACGAGCTCGGTCTCTCCGGCGACGGCCGCATGACCCAAGGGGCGCGTGCCCAGGCGATCGCGGGCGTCAAGGGATGCTCCCGCGTCCAAGAGGCGCCGCGCCAGGGCCTCGCAGCCTTTATCGGCGGCGGAAAAGAGCATGGCGTTGGTCTCAATCGACGTGGCGCCCTTTTCGATCTGTTCGTAGCGCTCCTCGAGCGACCGGCACACTTTCTGGTCGGCGAGCGCGCCCCCGTTGGGATGTGCGAGCAAAAATGCGGTTGCGAGCGCAACCGTTGCCGGGCGGAAAACAGCTGCGGCGCGACCGTGCGTTAAGTCTCGCTTTCTTGGCATGCGAAACATCATCCTACTCAGTCGTCCAATGTCCATGGGTCCGGTTTGGCGAGGGGCGCATTGTAGGCCATCCTGTTCCGGCGGGACAGGATTCGGGGCTTGAGATTGGGGAATGTCTCTTGAAGGCCTTGCTTTAGACGTTTTATCCCATTAGGTAAGTTGGGTATTATCGTCTCCTTACCCAGATCAATGATCTCACAGAAGGCAAGATATGCGCTCCGGGCGCTCGTGGCGCTCGCCCGCGCCGACGATTCGATGATGATTGCCGAGATCGCGGATCAGCAGCACATCCCGCGAAAGTTCCTGGAACAGATCCTTCTGGACTTGAAACACCACGGTATTGTGGCCAGTCGCAGGGGTAGGCTCGGCGGCTACGGACTGCTCATGCCGCCGGATCAGATCACCTTTGGGCGGGTCCTCAGAATCGTTGACGGACCAATCGCTCCCCTCCCATGCCTTAGCCGGATTGCCTATCGGCGCTGTGCCGACTGTCAAACTGAGACGGCTTGCGAAATCAGGCGTGTCTTCGCCAAAGTGGCCGATTCCGCGAGGGATGTCCTCGATCGTACGACCATTGCCGATGCGCTCTTCGAAGAAGTGCCGGCGGCTGATGCAGCCAAGCCGGGGGCAAAAAGACCGTCGGCGAAGGCGCGCGCCTGATACCCCGCTGAGAGGGTCGGCGCTGCTGGAAATAATTTTCCCTCCTGGGCACTTTCCCGGCATTTCCCGAAACAATTTTCCCGCTCTGGTCGTTTCAGAGCAACGGCGCCCCCGTCCTGTCTGCAAACTATGGCATGGGGTTAGCTTGATAATCTCTACCGATTAGATAGAGTTAATGGTCTTCAACAGAGGAGATCGCAGTTATGTCGAGACTTCGCAGCACCCTTGCCGCCGGCGCGGCCCTGATTTTCACACTCTTCGCAGCGGGCGCGGTGCTCGCCGACACCACCATTCTCAACGTCTCCTACGATCCGACGCGCGAGCTATACAAGGCCGTCAACGAGGCCTTCGTGAAGGATTGGAAGGCCAAGACCGGCGAGAACGTCACCATCGAGCAGTCCCATGGCGGCTCGGGCAAGCAGGCCCGCGCGGTCATCGATGGCCTACAGGCGGACGTCGTGACGCTTGCGCTCGAAGCTGATATTGACGCCATCGTCAAGAACGGCGGCAAGATCAAGGAAGGCTGGCGTTCGCGCCTGGCCAACAACAGTTCGCCTTATACCTCGACCATCGTCTTCCTGGTGCGCAAGGGCAATCCCAAGGGCATCAAGGACTGGGATGACCTCATCAAGCCCGGCATTCAGGTGATCACGCCAAATCCGAAGACCTCCGGCGGCGCGCGCTGGAACTATCTCGCGGCGTGGGCCTATGCCGACCAGAAATACGGCCACGACGAGGGCAAGGACAAGGAGTTCATCAAGAACCTGTACTCCCACGTACCGGTGCTTGATTCCGGAGCCCGTGGTTCCACCACGACGTTTGCCCAGCGCGGCCTCGGCGACGTTCTGCTCGCCTGGGAGAACGAGGCGTTCCTCGCCCTCGATGAGCTTGGCGCCGACAAGTTCGAGATCGTCGTGCCGTCGCTCTCCATCAAGGCCGAGCCGCCGGTTGCGGTGGTCGACGCCAATGTCGATGCCAAAGGCACGCGGAAAGTGGCGGAAGCCTATCTGAACTTCCTCTACACCCCGGAAGCGCAGAAGCTCATCGCCAAGAACTACTATCGTCCGGCGAAGCCCGAGGATGCGGACGCGAAGGATCTCGCCCGCTTCTCCAAGGTGAAGCTGGTATCGATCGACGAACCCTTGTTCGGCGGTTGGGCGAAGGCGCAGCCGAAGCACTTTGACGACGGCGGCATCTTCGATCAGGTCTACAAACCCTCCGCGCAGTCGACGAACTGAGCTGCCTCATGGCCGCAAGCCACGGCCTTGGGCTGAAACGGCCGAGCGTCATCCCGGGGTTTGGGTTGGCGCTCGGCTTCACTTTGACTTATCTCGGACTGATCGTTCTCATTCCCCTCGGCGCTCTGGTTCTCAAGTCGACGACGCTCGGGTTTGCGGGGTTTTGGGATATCGTCACCGCTCCACGCACGCTTGCCGCGCTGCGCGTGAGCTTTTTTACGTCCTTCTTCGCTGCAACCGTCAACGCGGTGTTCGGCGCGATCATCGCGTGGGTGCTGGTTCGGTATCGCTTCCCCGGGCGCCGCTTGCTGGACGCCTTTGTCGATCTTCCTTTCGCGCTTCCGACTGCTGTGGCAGGCATTGCGTTGACGGCATTGTATGCGCCGAATGGCTGGATCGGCAGCTGGCTCGATCCTCTTGGCATCAAGGTCGCTTATACGCCCACCGGCATTGCCATTGCCCTCATCTTTATCGGGCTTCCCTTCGTGGTGCGCACGGTGCAACCGGTGCTAGAGGAGTTCGACCGCGAGATCGAGGAGGCTTCCGCCACCCTTGGCGCCAATAGGCGTCAGACCGTGTTCATGGTCATGCTGCCGACGCTCATGCCGGCGATCCTTACTGGCTTTGCGCTTGCTCTCGCCCGTGCGGTCGGCGAGTACGGATCGGTCATCTTTATCGCCGGTAACATCCCGTTCGTTTCGGAGATCGCGCCGCTTCTAATCATCATCAGACTCGAGGAGTTCGGCTACGCGCAGGCTTCCGCCATCGGCACGGCGATGCTGATGATCTCCTTCTCCATTCTGTTTTTCGTTCACCTGGTGCAAGCTTGGCAGCGGCGGAGGTTCGGACAGTGACCGACGTTTCCATCGCGCCGCTCCTTGCTCCCAGTCCCCGCGGCGAAGCCGTAACGACGGAAGGGGTGCCGACACGGATCGCATTGATCGCGGTCACGGTGGGCTTTCTCGCGCTGTTCCTGTTGCTGCCGCTGGCAGCGGTGTTCGTGGAGGCCTTCCGGGCCGGGCTCGCTCACTATGTCGCCGCCATTATCGAGCCGGACGCGCTATCGGCCATCAGGCTTACGCTGCTCGTGGCGGCAATCGCGGTCCCGGCCAATGTCGTGTTCGGGCTCGCGGCCTCCTGGACCATCGCTAAGTTCGAATTCAAGGGCAAAAGCGTCCTAAACTCGCTGATCGACCTACCGTTCTCGGTGTCCCCGGTGATCTCGGGACTGATCTACGTGCTGCTGTTCGGCGCCATGGGCTATTTCGGCCCCTATCTGCAAAGCGAGGGCATTCAGATTGTTTTCGCGCTGCCCGGCATCGTGCTCGCCAGCATCTTCGTCACCTTTCCCTTCGTGGCGCGCGAGCTCGTGCCGCTGATGCAGGAGCAAGGGACGCAGGAAGAGGAAGCGGCGCTGTCGCTTGGGGCGAGCGGATGGAAGACTTTCCTGAACGTGACGCTGCCGAACATCCGTTGGGCGCTTCTCTATGGCGTCATCCTGTGCAACGCCCGCGCCATGGGCGAGTTCGGTGCGGTGTCGGTGGTGTCCGGCCATATCCGCGGCAAGACCAACACCATGCCACTGCATGTGGAGATTCTCTACAACGAGTATAATTTCGCCGCCGCCTTCGCGGTCGCCTCGCTACTTGCGCTGCTCGCTCTCATCACGCTTGTCATCAAGATTGGCCTGGAATGGCGCTACGCCGACCAGATCGCCGCTTCGCGCCGTCACTAGGAGAAAACCGTGGACGCCCGGGTAGCAAATGAGGTGAACTCCTTGGCCGGCGGCACCTGGCCGCTCTCGTCCACGACGCGGTGGGATCGGCCCATGCAGGTGACTGTCGAGAATGTCGTCAGGACCTTCGGTGTGACGCCGGCGCTGCACGGCGTCTCCCTCGACATCGAGCCCGGCGAGCTCGTGGCGCTGCTCGGGCCTTCCGGCTCCGGCAAGACGACGCTTCTCAGGATCTTGGCCGGCCTTGACGTGCCACTTTCTGGCCGCGTGCTGTTCGACGGTGAGGACGCGCTGAAGCTCAGCGTGCAGGAGCGCAATGTGGGACTCGTGTTCCAGAACTACGCGTTGTTCCGGCATATGACCGTGCTCGACAATATCGGCTTCGGCTTGCGCGTGCGGCCGCGCTCGCGGCGTCCGAGCCGCAAGGAGATCAGGAAGCGCGTGCTTGAGCTGCTCGACCTCGTGCAGCTCTCGGGGCTTGAGAAGCGCTACCCTTCGCAGCTCTCCGGAGGGCAACGCCAGCGCGTGGCCTTTGCGCGAGCGCTTGCCATCGAGCCCCGCGTGCTGCTGCTCGACGAGCCCTTCGGCGCGCTTGATGCCAAGGTGCGCAAAGACCTGCGCCGCTGGCTGCGGGAGATTCACGACCAGACGGGGCATACCACCGTGTTCGTCACCCACGATCAGGAGGAAGCGTTGGAGCTCGCCGATCGGGTGGTGGTGATGAGCGAGGGCAGGATCGAGCAGATCGGCACTCCCGACGTGATCTATGACGAGCCCAATTCGCCGTTCGTGTTCTCCTTCATCGGGGAGTCGAGCGTGCTGCCCGTGAGGGTCGAGCAAGGCAAGGTATGGCTCGACGAGCGCCCGCTTGACCTCGCCGCCGGGGACACGCCGAACGGTCCGGCGCGACTGTTCTTCCGGCCCCACGACGTCGAGGTGGTCGACGCTGCGCCCGGCGCCATACCGGGTGTGGTAGCGGTGCTTCGCCGCCATGGCGGTGCTCGCCGCGTCGATATCGAGATCGGCGGACGTCGCGATCGCATCGAAATCGAGCTGCCGGCGGATTTCCGCCAAAACGTGCGGGGCCCGATCGCGGTGCTTCCTCGTCGCTGGCGTCTCTATCCCTGACGGCCAAAGGCCGAAAATTGCGCTCTTGCGGCTTGCCATGACAGCCTTCGCCGTCAGAGCAGAAAGGGGCGGCATCGAATGACGTTCCCTGAGCTCGCGACTTTGGCGTTGTTGTTGGGGCTTTTGGTCGTCTTCGCCGCCGACAGGTTTCGCATCGAGCTCGTCGCGCTCGGGGGTCTTGCCGCGGGACTCTTGCTTGGCCTCGTCCCGCTTTCCCAGACCTTCAGCGGCTTCGCCAATCCGGCGGTCATCACGGTGGCGGAAATCCTTATCCTGACCCGCGTGCTCACCCGCTCGCATCTCATGGACATGGTGACAAGGGGGCTCGCGCGCTTCGCCCGCTCGGATCGGTCGGTGCTCGCGCTGGTGTGCAGCCTCGGGGCGCTGACCTCGGTGTTCATGAACAATATTGGCGCCTTGGCCCTTTGGATTCCCGTTTCGCTCTCCCTTTGCAGGTCAACCGGCACGGAACCCGGAAAAGTCCTGATGCCGCTCTCTTTCGCCACGCTGCTGGGCGGCACGTGCTCGCTCATCGGGACGCCCGCCAACCTCGTTGCTTCCAACTATCAGGCGCAAGCGACTGGCCAGCCGTTCGGGTTCTTCGATCTTGCCTGGGTTGGCGTTCCGATCACCTGCGCGGGCGTCCTCTGGCTGACCCTGGCGGCGCCACGGCTGCTGGCGGGCAAAGGTCTGCAGCAGATTTCGCAGGCGACGGGCAAGCCTCGCACGTTCTTCACCGAGCTTCGTGTCACTCCCGCTTCGCCGCTGGCCAGCAAATCAGTGGCCGCCGTCGAAGCGCAACTCGGCGGCACGATTTACGCTCATCTGCGCGAGGACCGCCACGTCTTTGGCAGCCGCCGCCATCAGGAGGTGCGCCCGGGGGACGTGCTCCTCATCGAGGCGAGCGCCGAAATCATCTCCGAGGCCAATCGCCTGCGGGATACCGAGTTCGCCCTTCCGGCCGAGCCGGAGGGTACCAACGCTTGGGTCGAAGCCGTGGTTCTGCCGCAAAGCGTGATCATCGGCTCAACGGCGCGCACGATCGAAGCGTTCACCTCCAGAGGGATCAAGATCGTCGCTCTGGCTACGCGTTTGCAGCGGATCGAAGGGCGCTTAGCCGATCTTCAGGTCCGGGTGGGAGATATCCTTCTTCTCCATGGCGAACCCGATGCCATCGAATCCGCACTTGCCGAGGTGGACTGCCTTGCGCTGTCGCCCAAGAGCTACGCGCCAGCCGAGTGGCAAGGGTGGGCCGCCCTGGCTGCATTCGTCGCGGCGATTGCGCTCGCGGCTACAAACCTCGTTCCCCCGGAAATCACGTTTGGGGGTGCGGTTCTCTTCCTCGCCGTCATCGGTGCCTTGGATCTCCGCAAGGCGGTGGCCGAGCTCAATTGGCCAATTCTCATCATGCTCGCGGCAATGATCCCATTAGGTGACGCGATCGCGAACACAGGCTTGGCCGATCTCATTGCTCAGCACGTGCTCCAGCTGTTCGGCTCGTCGAATACCGTCGTGTTGATTGCCGCGGTGCTCCTCCCGGCGGTCGCAATCACACCCTTTGTCAACAACGTGTCCGCGACAGTGGCGCTGGCCCCCATCGCGGCGGCCGTTGCAAAGACCGCGGGGCTTGGCCCAGAGCCCTTCCTCGTCGCCGTCGCCGTGGGCGTATCCCTCGATTTCCTCACGCCGTTCGGCCATCACAACAATGCTCTGGTGATGAGCATCGGCAATTACCGCTTCGGTGATTTCGCGCGCCTCGGCTTCCCGCTTGTCGTGAGCTCAAGCGTTATCGCGATTCTGGCGATCCAACTTGCCTTGCAATGACTGTTGCACAAAAGTCCCACTGTCCGGAAAAAAAGGCTAATTTGGGCCTTTTAGACTGCTTCAATCCGCGGAATCCCTGGAATGGGGAACCGGTTTCTACGCCTATGAGCAACAAAGCAAACGCCGCATATTGCTATTCACGACTACGTTGGTAGAGTTTGGCGAGTTAACGAGAACAAGTTGGAGAGGGATATGGTTGGGGGACTGGACAATCTGAGAAATCGGCTGCTGAGCGTCGCGGGGGCGGTCGCTCTCGTGGGCGTGATAAGTCACGCGCCCGCCAAAGCCGCCGATCTTGGAGGTGATTGCTGCGCCGACCTGGAAGAGCGCGTCGCCGAGCTGGAGGCCACCACCGTCCGCAAGGGCAACAAGAAGGTCTCGGTGACCCTATACGGGCAGATCAACAAGGACGTGATGTTTTGGGATGATGGGGCCGAGAAGAATACTTACACGGTCGACAACAACTACGAATCGTCGCGCTTTGGCCTCAAGGGCTCGGCCAAAATCAGCGGCGATTGGACCGCTGGCTACCGGCTCGAGATCGAGATGACGCAAGCGACGTCTCAGAAGCTCAACCAGTTCGACGACAACAACGCCAACGACCCCCTTGGGGCCTTCAACGTTCGTCATGATTTCGTGTATGTGAACAACAAGAAGTTGGGCGAGGTGCGCCTGGGTCTGACCGCCACGCCCATCTACAACATCACCAAGGACACGAACGTCTCGGACCTCGAAGACACCATGCACTCCGACAACCGGATGATGCAGGGCTTTTACCTGCGGTCGACCGGCTTCAATAATGCCGAGGGCCTCTCCGGCTTCGGGCCAAACGCAAGTTCGGCAAACAAATCGCAAAAACTCAGGTGGCAGGACATCTCGCACTGCTACGACTCCAGCAACGCTTTCGTCTGCTCGACACGCAAGAACGGCGTTGCCTATTGGACACCCAATTGGGAAGGCTTCAGCGCCTCAGTGGGTTATTTCACGGACAGGGAGTGGGGCGCCGCCTTGCGCTACAAAAAGGAATGGGGTGAGGCCTTCGAAGTGGGCGCCGGCGTGGGCTATTCGGATGTCCGCGACGAACGCTTTGAGACCGGCGGCGGCGGGCTTGCGGACGGGCCAAGCCCCGTTCCAGGGGACCTCGGCAGGTTCACCAACTTCCAGCGCGATGTGCAGGATTGGGCAGGCTCGGCCTCCATCAAGCATAAGCCGACCGGGTTATTTGCTTTCACTGCCTTCAGCTTCTCGGACACCAATGACACCAACACGCAGCATGCGGGCGTCTTTACCCACACCAGTGATCCAGGGATGAGCGGATGGGATGTTGAGGGCGGCATCCAGCGCAAGATGCCCTGGTTCGGGCTCGACAGCTTCGGGGAAACGTCTTTCTGGGGCGGCTACTCCGATATCCGTAACGGCCTCGGCGCGGTCAGCCTTGGGGGCCCCAATGGCGCGGCTGGAAGCAACTTTGGCCATATCCCCGCTGACCGGTATCTCGGCGTCGGCACGTTCGCCAACGTTGACGTCCCGGTTGAAATCACGGGCGCCGACGTCAATCGCTGGTCTCTCGCTCTCGATCAAGAATTAGAAAAATCCGGTATGCATCTTTACGCGGTCTACCAGCATCTGACCCCGAACGTCAGTCTGGTCGATCAGGATCTGAAGCACGTCGCGGCGCCGCTGGACGACTTCGACGTCTTCTATACGGGCGCCCGTATCTACTTTTAGGGGCCTTGTCCTAGCCCCCACAGTCGGCACCCCAAACCCTGGGCCGCCCGCGAGGCGGCCCCCTTTTTGCCAGCTGGGACGAAAGGCTGATTCGAGGGGGCCATGCGTGACGGACAACGAAGCATCTGCGTAATCGGCGGCGGCTTCACGGGCATCGCTGCGGCGATCGCGTGCCTGGAGCGCGTGGGGGGGCCGTTTCGGCTCATCGTGGTGGAACCGAGCGCGGCGCTTGGACGGGGCGTTGCCTTTGGTGGCCATCACCCCTTGCACCTCCTCAATGTGCGCACCCGGGATCTCTCGATCCGTTTCGGTCAGCCGGGCGACTTCCTGAATTGGGTCTTTCACCAGCTCGATCAGGGCGAGAACCACGCCGGCCTGCATGACGGCCTCGCTCACACTTTTCTGCCCCGCCAACTCTTCGGCGAATATGTGCGGCAGCGGTTCTTCGAGATGGTGGAACGCAGAAAGGAGGTCGAGCTCAGAGTCGTCAAGGGTGTCGCGACGGCCTGCTTCGCCGGCCAAGACCGGTTCCGAATCCATTTCGATCGTGCCGGACCGGTGAGCGCGGATATCGTCGTCCTCGCCACGGCCTATGGCGTTGAGGGGCTAGTCGGCACGGGAGCGCTCGCGCCCTTCGGCGACTTGGCGAGCGAGCAGCTGGCGAAGGCGAAATCCATGGTGCTGATCGGGTCCGGCCTAACCATGGTCGACGTACTGTTGCAGGCGCGCCGGGACGGCTTCCAGGGCACCGCAACCGTCATCTCTCCGCACGGACAATTGCCCCGGCCGCACGCACCCAAAGGTGTTGTGCCACAGGAGATTGGATTGCCCCGCTTCAAGCGCATGTCGGTGCTCACGACCGCGGTGCGCATCGCCTGCGATGCGGCCGAGGCACACGGCACGCCGTGGCAAGCCATCTTGAACGGCTTGCGTTCGCCGTTGCAGGACATCTGGCAGGGGCTGGCTGTCGAGGAGCAGGCGCGCTTCCTACGCCACGTGCGGCCCTTCTGGGACGCCCATCGCCACCGCCTACCCCTAGAGGTGCATGGGCGAATCCGCTCTGAATTCGATGCTGGTCGGGCCCTTCTCTTGCGCGGCCGCGTATCGGCGGTCGATCGCTCGAGCGAAGGCTTTAGGGTGACGTTGAGGAGGTCCGGATCAGCAGGGGCAGAGGTCATGGAAACGGACCTTGCTTTCGATTGCACCGGCCATAAACCCGATCTTGGCTCATCCCTCATCAAGAGCTTGCTAAGCCAGGGCCTCGTGCGCCCCGATGCGCACGCCCTCGGTGTCGCCGTAAAGCCCGACGGGCAGGTCGTCGGGAGAGGTCATGCCGTGACACCCGGGCTGTTCGCCCTGGGACCGCTATGCCAGGGGTCGCTTTGGGAGATCACGTCGGTGCCTGAGATTGTGCGGCAGGCGGACGCGGCCGCAAGTCGCATCGCCGCTATGGGGGAGCACAGTGAAGGGTTGGCGCGGAACGTGGCTGGAGGAGGCGCGAGATAGGAGCGGCTGGCGGGCGTCTCCCATGCCTTATAGCCGCCGGGGCCCTTGCCTTATTTGGTCGTTTCCCGCCGATGGGAACCAGCCGGCATGGCGCCGCGTTCTTGGCTTACCCTGTTGCGAGCGGAGCCGGACATGGTGACGTTACCCAACAACCCCAGAGAATGCCACGAGCAAGCGCAGCTGTACGCATATCTAGCGAGCGCCGCCGAGATACCCGAGGACAGGGAGCACTTCGCCGCTCTCGCGGAGTCCTGCACCAGGTTGGCCGCTGAGATTGTGGGCGCCCTCGCCCTGCTCAACGCCCTAGAGCAGATTGAGCTCGATGAGCCTAAATATTTCGAGGCTGGATATTCTGACGCGGCCTGACGCATCGGCTCGGGCCGGGCGGACTCCCGATCCTCAAATTCGTTGTTCTAAGACGCCAGATCAGTGCGTGAGGCTTAATCCGCGAATGTGCTGCCGAAGGTACTTTGCAATTTCCGTTGCCTGATCCAGCGTTGTCCCTGGCACCAGATCGAAGCCGATTAGTCCATTTATGCTTGCCATCTCCCCAGATAGTTGCTCGGCCGCGATCCAGGAAATTCCACTAGAATGCTCCTTCACCGTGAAGGTGAACTTGGCGCGTTCAGTCATCGTTATCCTCCAACCTTCGAATCTTCGGAGAGGCTGCGACGAGACATTGACCGAGCCTATCAGAAGGGCAATGGGCGCGACTTCGAGGTCGAGAAGGTCACGCTCTTCTCCTCGACCTGAAGGCCGTCGAGAACTCCTTGTCTGTGGCCGCGCAAGTGACGAGAGGGACGTCCACTTGCGTATCCCGTATGCCAAGCCGTTCAGTGCGCCTTTCGCAGATCTTCCATCCCGTTTGTTACATGCGCCTTCATAGGCTCAGTCGCAGCGGCCGTCACCTTTGTCGATAGCGCGCGTACTTCTTCGGCTTGGGACGTAAGCGTGGCGAACATCTTGCGCCAATAGCCTGCCTGCAATTCTGCTATCTCAGAAAGGTTTTTAGCGCCCGCCAAGCTCTTCGCCAGATCGAACCCGGAATTCACATTTCGTTGGGCGATATCGATGATCTTGCGATTGAACGCAGTGGCTCCTTGGCCTGCAGCGTCGAAGGTCTTCTCAAACGTTGCGATTGAGGCGTCGAGAGCGTTCTTGGAACGATCGTAGAATTCGCGGGTCTGAGCCACCGACTTTTCAGCCATGGCTCGCACTGCCTCGGGGACAGCGGTGTCGAGACCCAGCTGACCGAGTTGGGTCGTCGTATCTCTATAATTCTTGCGGGCTTGCTCGGCGGCAGTTTGAGGGTTGAAGGTCGCAGTCATGATGATGCCTCTTGAGTTACAGGTTTCTTTGCAAGGCTCGAAGGCATGACCCTAGGTCGAGACCCCTTGCGGCGCTTTATGCGCGGCAGACCTCATACCCTTAGGGCAACCGACTGCTGAGAATTGGAAAAGGGGGCGTGCACGGAGTTGGCACGGTAGTCTTTACCGTCAGCGCCCTATTTGGCGTGCCAGTGGCAGACACATGGCCCTCTGCCGGCGGTATTACAAGCCCAGCAAAAGGAACGCTACGTCCCGCTTCATTAAAAGGCGAGCGCACTTCACAGCGCGCCAGCGCGTTTGCGCTAGTATCGGGGGATGACGGATAACCCCGACCTTCATGTCGAAGTGCAGGGCGACAACATCATCGTCACGCTGCCGGGCACGCTGGGTGCGCCCCAATCTCGCCCGAGCTTTTTGCGCTAGTATCGGCGGATGCAGCATAACTACGAGCTTCAGGTCGAAGTCCGGGGCGGCGAGATTGTCGTTACGCTGCCCGGCTCGATCTATTCGGTGACGTATTACAGGTCACCGCAGGGGTCCTATCTTGCCGCCAAGATGCTCCCCATGATCCCAACGCGGTGCTGACATCAGCGGAGTTCCTCACTCAAGCCTGGAAGCTCGCCAACGACAAAGCGCGCGAGCTGGGGTGGATTGTGTGAGATGGCGACGCGGCGGTTTAAAGTGATCCTGTTGGCCATCGGCCTCGCGGGCGCGATTCTTCTGGTTTATCTCGGCCGGTGGTTTGCGCGTCGGTATCTGCGACCTTCTGGCCTACGTGAGGAGCTTCGATTTGCACGTTCAAAATGGGCGAATTGCCACAATCGGGCGTTATGCCTTCGATATGGACCGCCAAGAGCCGCCATCGCCACGAACTTTCAACTGCGAGCATTGCCGTCGTCCCCTCGCGCTTGTTCAGGCTCGGGGCCGAATGTGGCGTGGTTGCCGCTCATGTGGCCACTGGCTTGAAGTCCGGACCGGGCGAGTGGCGCACTTGCAGCCTGACGAGGTAAAGGCGCTTGGCGCGCCGCTGCGGCGAGTAGGATAGGCGCGCCAGCTGGAAGTGGAGCGCTTAGCTAGGCTTGTCCTTCCGGTCGTCCGTGCGAACGAAGCGCCGCTTAAGAAGGTGGAGCGGCCCCGGCAACGTAGGCGAGACGGATACCGGGAGCCGATCCAGAGAGATCGGAGACTTCCCGCTCGATCTCCTGTCGCAAGGCTAAGGTTCACGAACCGTTAGCGACGCTCTTCCGGCTGAGAGCTTGTGGGTTCATTCGAAAGCTTCAACACCGGAAAGTCCGATGCGGAAATTCTGAACCCGCAACCGGCCACGAACAGGACGGCGACGACCGACGACAGCACCAGCAGAGAGCAAAACACATTTATGGCCTTCGATACTCGCATGACGCGCTCCCTTATTTTTCAGAGAGCCTCTCATCGCGGCCGCTAAAGAAGAGTTGGGGCGAGCAATGAAACTTGCTGGGTCGGTAAACGAACCACTGCCAGGGAGGGCGGTGTAAATCACTGGCGGAATTTTGGACCGAGGCCGCGCGTGTGAAAAATTTCAGAGGACGAATTCAAGGACGGCTGCCAAGGCGGTTGGATCAAAGACCCGTCCATGGTCGCCAGCACGAAAAGTGTGGATTAATAATTTTCAAGGCCGGCTCTAGTTGATTTTCTATGCGGGCGCCTATCTTCCGAGCACTGCTCACAGCGGCAGCCTTGTTTTTCGACGGAACCATGAATCACGCTTCGGCGTTGCCCAGGAGTACAGACGCGGGCGAGGCTGCCTGCATTGCCTGGTGTGGTAGCGCTAGCCTTCTACCGAAAACTGCTTCCTCTATTACGCCGCGCTCAACTCCCCTTCCTCACCGGCCACACATACAAGGTGCAAGGCATGGACTGTGCGGAGGAGGTCGCAGTGCTCAAGCGGGCAGCGGGGCCAGTTGTCGGTGACGCGGGGCGTCGGCCTCAGTGGCCGACGCCCCCTTTGGCTATGCGAAGAGGTAGGCGATCAGTGCAACGACGCCGAGGGCCGAAAGGGTGACAGCCCAAAGCCCGAAGACAAAACCTCGATAGGTCTGCACATGACTGGCGAAGTCGGTGCCGAACCGGTCATGCGTAGGCATGACGGTCATTATATTGCGGATCGAGCTCGCGGCGTTACGCCGTTCAATCCTTGAGCCAGGCTGGTAAAGCCCTCGGCGGCCTCGAGTTCGGCAGCTATCCTGTTCCATGATGCTGCGAGATCGAGGAAAAGTTGTTGTGTGTCCGACCTCGCGGCCTTTTGGGCCCGCCTTAGGCATAGCCGGGCATTTGCTCGGCATTCCTTGGGATCATTGGTCATTTTACTGACCATCGACCTACCGAGGACCAGCGCCTCCGCCGCCGAGCTGCGGCGAGACATCAATATCCGCCTCGGCGGTTGTGCATTCCAGCGCCGCGATCACTCTGTTGGGATCCCGCCTGGACCTTTTGGCATTCCGAACCAGACGGATCCTCGTAGCAGGCTGAGTAGTTCGCGTAGGTCAAAGTCGTCTGCTCTCCGTCATGTGTCGGTGGAATGAAGTTGGCGAAGCCGATCGCGAGCGAGGCGACGGCGAGAGAGATGGAGGTTTTACTGAACATGAACCTTCTCCTTATCGTTCATGTCAGTATCTTAGTCCGCCATCGTTTCCCGCGTATGGCTGAGGCGTAACGGTTAGCTACAGCCAACGTCTACAACTCGTTTCTATATTTTTTCATGTGTCGCCAAAGGCGCTGACCAACGCCGACTAACCGCTTCTTGAAAAATCCAACTCAGATTCGGACAATCCCTCAAATGGGGGTGTGTGGCAAATGCCACAGCGTCAAGCCGAGCGGTCGTGCATGATCCTCATACGCTTAGAATGCGCCGGTGCCCAGCTGATCGAGCCATGTTCGCATCTCGAGGTTGCTCGCCATGACCCGCTCCACGCAAAAAAAGACCCTCTCCGCCGTTTCAAATTCGTCTCGGTGGTTTGCGTTGAGCCGCCTCGCGGTCATCGGCGCCGCGCTGTTGGCAGGAGGCGGGATGGTCTTCTTCCTCGGCGCCATCGGCGTCGCCTGGTCGGGTGTTTCCGATATCGCCGCTAGCCAGGGTCATTGGGCGTTCGTTCAGAGCTTCCTCGAGTTCGGCATGCGCCATGCCGTCGCAAGACACGCCATGTCGATTGAAGCGCCTCAGCTCGACAACCCCGATCTTATCAGGCTTGGCGCCGCACATTTTCATAGAGGCTGCGCCTTCTGCCACGGCGCGCCCGGGATACCTTCCAACCCAATCGCCAAGCATATGCTGCCGTCGCCGCCGGATCTCGCGGTTGCGATGCGGCCGTGGAAGGAGCGCGAGCTGTTCTGGATCGTCAAGCACGGCTTCAAATATACCGGCATGCCCGGCTGGGTCGCGATCGAACGCGAAGACGAGATCTGGGCTGTCGTGGCCTTTCTGCGAAAGCTGCCGACCCTCGATGCGGAAACCTATCGCGATCTCGCGCTCGGCACTGTGCGCGTGCCGGAGCGGAGCGGGAGCGAGTTGGCGACGGCCGACTCAAACCCCAAGGCGGTCAGCGCCTGCGCCCGCTGCCATGGGTCGGAGGGACAATTGCCGCTGAGCAATCTCGTGCCGGTGCTGCACGGGCAGTCTGCCGACTTTATTATGAATGCCTTGAAGGCCTATGCCGAAGGCAAGCGGCGGAGCGGTATCATGCAGCCGCTGGCCGCCGATCTGCGCGAGGAGGATATGCGCCAGCTGGCGGCGTATTATGCCGGCTTACCCCCACCGCGTGAGCAGCCGACCGATTCGGATCAAGCCTCGATCGAGCTTGGACGGAAGCTTGCGCTCGAAGGAGCGCTAGAGCATGGCATTCCGGCCTGCGCGGCGTGTCACGGCAATCCCGGCGCAACCTATCCACTTCTCGCCGGTCAGCACGCGGCCTATATGGCCCGCCAACTGCGCCTGCGAAGAATGGGGCATGGCCCTTCGACCGCTGGCGCGGCGATCATGGCGCCGATCGCGGCGCAGCTGACCGATGAGCAGATCGATGCCGTCGCCGTCTATTTCGCGACCCTGCCGGTCGAGCCGCGCGAGGCGCGTCTGCCCTGATGGCCGAAAAAGTTCACCGGTGAACTTTCGAGGTGCGTTGCTGTGCTTTTTTCGGCGGTTGATCTCCGTGCTGCATCGGTCCACTTACTTCGCGCGGCGCAAGCTCGCTGACCTCGTCATCCTCGACAAGAGCTCCCTAAAGGTCGAGAGCCGATGGCGATAAAGGATATCAAGGTCGTCGAGACCATCAAGGAAGGCAAGACGATCTACCAAGCACCTTGAAGGCACCGATGATGCGGGTGCATGTCCGCTCTTGGCACTAAGCGGACATCCGCACCAACCGCATCAACGTCAGCTTCTGACCCTGAACGGACATGCTCAGACGGGCATGTTTAAGTTGATACCAGGCGATCTCACCAGATAGCCGATGTGGTCCGCGCGTGATAGCTTGCCATGGCTAAAAATTGAGCAGATAGTTCAGGCCACTGGCACGCCGGAAGCAAGGCGCTGGCGGTAAAGATTACTGTGCCGATTACGTGCACACCCCCCCAGCACACAGATATCCCACGGTCCAGAATTGCGGCTTCACAGCCAGCGAAGAATTGGCCAGCCCCAAGGAGATATGTGATGAGAAATATGAGAAGAGCATTCCTGATCCTGAGCCTGTTGTTGCCCGTCACAGCGTTTGTCAGCAGTGCCTCATCGGCGGCAACCAAACTCGAAGCGAGTATCTTTTCTTATGACGGCAAAGACTTCGTTCGGACCGAAACGACCTTGATGCAAGGAGGACAATCGGCGGTCGGTACAAAACTTGACCATGAGAGCCCGGCCTACAAAGCCTTGGCCGAAAAACACTCCTACACCGGGCCAGCGACGGTTTTTGGTCAAAACTACCAAGCCGACTACGCACCGCTTATCGGTGCAGATGGCAAATTGACCGGCGCTCTGTTTGTGGGTGTACCGAAATAGTCGACATTGAGAGTTGACGCATCGCGGGTCGATGACTTCCGCGTTGGAGCTGCGCGTGTTCCAGCTTTGAGGTTGCGCGGTGGTCCTAACCTCTCAGCCCTACCGGCGCTCTTCTGCGCCGGGGCTTTTTGTCCGCCCCTAGCAATAATGGCCAAGCTAATGTCGCCTAATGGCACTTATCGGACATATCGCGACCTCTGACCTGAGTCCGCAAAGTGCTCCAAAGCGGACATTGACCAAGCCTTGCCAAACATCCCCCAAGCCGTTTGGCCGGTCCTCAGCGTTCCCCCTTGGGCTCGCTCGATTGCGTACCCCGCTGTTTACGCAGAGGCCGGCTGTGATCCAGATGATCACCAGAAAAAAACGTTCAGGATCATGGACCTGTTGTGGCGACTCCGAGCGGATTCGAACCGCTGACCCTCAGGTTAGGAATCGGACGTGCATACTTTTAATCAATGACTTAGAGGCGGTTGTCTAATGAAGTGTCTAACAATTGGTCTAGTCAATCTAGCGGCGCCCCCACCACCGGAGCACTCTTGCCCTTTCTTTGGCCGTAAATCTCTCAAACATGGGCATGCACTCGGCCGGGAGGGGAAGAGTGGTTCGGCCGAATGGGAAAAGCCGCGCAGCCTTGCTTTCTCCTGACGGACGGGTCTTTATCTTCCATGGGCACAAGCGGGAGTCAGCGATGGTCCAGTCGCTTTGCTCCAGGGTCGAGGGGGAGATTCTTGTTTACGTCCGGGGATAAGCGCAGGCCACAGCTCTGGGGGAACACTGTTTCCATGCCCACGATTCCCTCCCGCTGCGCTTCAGCATGCAAGGCCCGGCGCTGGATCGAGTGTCTCGGGCTTCCCGGCCCAACTTTCTCACCACCACCGGGCGAGCCGCTGGTGATTGGCGTTTTGCCGGGAGAGGGGATCGGGCCCGAGGTCGTCGCCGCTGCGCTTGGCGTCCTGACCGCCGTGACCTCTCGCTCGGGCATTCCGTTGAAGATTTGCGATGGCAGTCGTCACAGTGACTCACCCCTTTGCTCCGACACAACGCTGCCGGAAGACCTCATCGAGTTCTGTCAGTCCGTATTCGCTTCCCGCGGCGCCATTCTGAGCGGCGCCATCAGTGGACGCTTTGTCTATGACCTCCGGAAGCGGTTCGATCTCTTCCTGAAGATCAGTCCCCTGAGGATTGCGAATGGCGTGACCGATACCTCGTGCCTCAAGCCTGAGGCGGTGCGGGACTTGGACATTCTTCTCACGCGCGAGGGCTCGGGCGGCGTGTACCAAGGCGGCTGGGAGGAAGACGCTTGCCCTTCCCGCGGTCGAAGCGTGCGCCATCACTTCACTTACACAGAGGCGCAGGTCGGGCGCTTCCTGCATGCCTCGGCGTGGCTTGCCAAGCAGCGCCGCGGCGAGTTGACCGTCGTCTGGAAGGAGTCCGGCCTGCCCTCGATCAGCAAACTTTGGCTTGCCTGTGCCGAGGACGCTGCAGCGGCGCATGGTGTCCGCTTAAGAATGGTCGATATAGACCTCATGGCCTATCGGCTCGTGAAAGAGGCGTGCGAGTTCGACGTTATCGCCGCACCCAATCTGTTCGGGGACGTTCTTGCAGATCTTGGCGCTATCCTGATTGGCTCCCGCGGGATTTCCTACTCGGGGAATTACAGCGGGACAGGGGGCGCCGTATACCAGACGAACCACGGTGCCGCGCGCGACCTTGCTGGCACAGACCACGCTAATCCCGTGGGACAGATTCTTAGCTTGGCCATGATGCTGCGCGAGAGTTTTGCACTTGACCGTGAGGCCTCGAGCATCGAGGCGGCCATCCAGTGGGCGTGGAAAGAGGGCTGGCGCACGCAAGACGTGGCCGTTCCGGGATCACGCGTCGTAGGCACCTCCGAAATGGGTGCGCGTGTGGCCGAACAGGCCGTCGCAATTCTGGAAGCGCGCTTGCCGGCGGCAGCCGCGGAGTAGAGCCACGGATGCGGCCTTTGCTTGTCCTAGTCGACCTACAGAACGACTACCTCGCTTCTCCCCATCTAGAGCCTGCCGCGGGAGCCGTTGTGCATGAGGCGGAAATCCTCCTGCAATATTGTCGTGCTTCGCGCCTCCCCGTCGCCCATGTCTGGACCACTGTCGGGCGCAATCCCGATAACCGTATGCCGCACTGGAAGGCCGCCAATCTCTGGCAGTGTGAGGAGGGCACGCCCGGCCACGCGCCGGCAGCGGTGCTCGCGCCCATCGACGGCGAGTTGATTATCCACAAGACGGGCTTCAGCGCGTTCGCGTTGCCGCTCTTTACTGCCGTACTGCGCGAACGCAACGTCGACACGATCATCCTCACAGGAGTCAAAACCCACGCCTGCGTCAGGCAGTTGGCGCTCGACGCACTGCAGGCCAACTTCTCCGTCTGGGTCGCAAACGACGCGATCGCGAGCGACGATCCGGTGCATGCAGCCATCACCAGCCGTTACCTCGAGGCGCGTGGGGCTACGTTTCAACCTGCTGCGGAGCTTGTTGCCAGGCTCGCTTGTGCTTTCCCCTTCACTGAAAGAGAACACAACGCGACAAAGAGGGAGGTGCGGTCGCCCTCAGACTCCGGCGCCTCCGCGACTGGCGCGGTACGCGCCTTTGCCGAGGCCTGGCGCGAGACATCAACAAACACCCGCGCCGAACTACTCCGTCGCCTGGCCCGCCTGCTCGCGGCGAAAGCCGAAGCTCTTGCAACACTGATGGCGCGGGAGATTGGCAAGCCCATGCGCTTCGGCCGGAGCGAGGTGGAACGCAGCGTCGAGATGTTGGAAAATGTCGCACGTCGCGGGGAGCTTGGCCCCGCCGAGACCGGTGCGGACTGCGTGGTAAGGCGGCGACCACACGGAATGGTGGCTGCAATCACGCCATGGAACAATCCAATTTACATCCCACTCGGCAAGATCGCGTCGGCGGCCCTGTACGGCAACGCCGTGGTGTGGAAGCCCGCGCCGGAAGCGTCCGCCATCTCGCGCACCCTTTTCCAATGTTTCGCCGAGGCAGGTTGGCCGGAGGCACTCGTAAGCCTCGTGGAGGGCGGCCACCAAGAGGCCAAGGCGTTGCTGGAGGCGGCGGAAATTGGGGCTGTGACGTTTACCGGCTCCTCGCTTTCAGGCTTTGGCGTTCAAGAGATCTGCGCCCGTCGCCGGCTTCCGTTGCAGGCCGAGCTCGGTGGCAACAACTCAGCGATCGTTTGGCCGGACGCAGATTTGTGCGAGGCGGCGCGGCTTGTGGCGGGCGGCGCTTTTAACATGGCCGGGCAGCGTTGCACGGCCAACCGCCGCGCGATCGTGCACGCGTCGTGCCATGACGCGTTCCTACAAAGGCTGCTCGACGCGAGCGCGCATCTAAGATGGGGCGATCCGCTGGCGCCCGATACCGATATCGGACCGATGGTCAGCGTCTCACACCGGCATCGTGTGGCTGGCGCCGTCAAGCGTGCAACCAACCAATTCGGGTCGCCGCTCTTGCCGCTCGGCGCGATTGAGCCTCGCGTGCCGGATTTTGCCGATCGGTTCTATCCGCCCACGGTTATCTGCTGTGACGACCGAACGGCGGAGATCGTACAAGAGGAAACCTTCGGGCCCGTTCTCGTGGTGCAAACCGCAACGGATTTCAACGACGCCATACACGCCTGCAACGGCGTCCGCCAAGGGCTTGCCGCGTCCATTTTCACTACCTCAACCGAGATCGCGCGACGATTTCTCGCCGAGGCCGAGGGCGGGATACTCAAGGTCAATCAGTCTACCGCCGATGCCGCCGTGGACGTACCCTTCGGCGGATGGAAAGCCTCCGGCATCGGCGTGCCTGAGCACGGCGCTTTCGACCTTGAATTCTTCACGCGCCCACAGACAGTGTATGGGGCGGCGGAAGTGATGAAGACTCCTTCCGAGCCCGCTGTTGAGTCGTGGCGCGCGGATCGGCGTGTTTAAATCACCACGCGGGCATCACCAGTTTCCGGACCGCATCGTTGCCAAACTTATCCAAGAAAGCAGTGCTCCTCTCGACGCGGTCTTCTTCAGGTGCGTCGGCGTGTCTCATGAATTGGATCATGAGCATTAGCCGGTCTTTGGAAGAGGCACGCCGGCCAAAATGGAAACACCGCATCGTATCGACCATGAGACCGGTTCCCGCCGGTCCAATAAGCCTCATCGCCTCGGTCGAGCATACGTGACGGTACGTCTCCGCGTCGCTGACGCGCTCCCCCAAGCGGTAACCCGGTAGGATCCTCTCGGAGACATCCGCCGGCAGGAAGGTGAACGGGCCGCTTTCATCATCAACCTCGTTCATCGTGAAGAGAAACTTGGCCTGACGCCGAATGTGGGGCGCATCCGGCCGGCCTCGATGAAACAATTGCGTGCCGCCGAACTCGGTGCCCGGCAGTTGCGGCTTCGTCAACCAGAGCCTGGGCTTCATCAATACCGGGATTTCGCCCATATAGTCGGCGGCGATTTGCAGGATCTCGTCCGAAAGTGCAAGTTCGAAAAATGCCGGCGCATCTTCGTATCTTGCCCCGGCGAGCAGGTCGGCCCCTCTGAAGGTGCGTGAGTCGGGCGATACCTCAAATGGCCTTTCGTCAAACACCTTCTGGGCAAATTTTAGTGCCGCGCTAAGAAAGGCGGTGAGAGCCCCGACTGGCAGCCAAGCGTAGCCTGCCGATTCCAGCACTAGATTCTCGAGCTCGCTGCGACGAGGGATCAGATGCAATAGCTCTCGACGCTCGTCGCTTACTTCACATCTTGAAGTCGATGTCGATGGCTCAGAGGTCTCGGTATCCATAATACCCCCCCGTCACAATGCGTATTCGGTCCGTGCCCGCGAGACGCCTCCCGATCATTTGAGCATAATGCGCTGATGCAGGCGATGACTTTTGTCACGGCGCGCCGACCCTAAAGGGCAACTCGATTCAACTCGGAAAAAGCATCTGGCCGGCAATATGCGTTTTTGCTACCAAGCCCCAATTAGGGGGTGAGTTCGTGAGCTCGGTCAATCTAGCGGATATCTTTGTCGGTCTCGCGAACCGATGGCCGGATCGCCGGGCAATCATATCGTCGCAACTTATCTTATCCTATGGCGAGCTCGTCGCGCGGGCTTCGCAATCAGCTCGAGAATTGCACTTACGCGGTATCGGCAGCAGAGCAAGGGTCGGTGTCTGCCTTCGCGATGCCGCCGAGACAGTCGTGTTGATGCTGGCGATTTGGATGGTGCGCGCGACGGCCGTTGCCATCGACTTCAGGACGAGCGGCGCGGAGCGGGCTCTGCTTGCCGACGAATTCGACATGGCTGCGATTTTGCAAGATCGTCAAACGCTGGCGGACTACGATTCCATCCTCATCGACTCGTCCTGGGCTGACGCCATCGCTCGACACGACCGGAGCAGGCTTTGGACGAGTTCCCAGGAGGTGGTCGCTGCGGTCATATCGCTGACCTCGGGCACGACAGAGCGGCCGATCGGAATCGTACTCGACCACGAGCAGGTACTGTTGCAAGCCATTTTCGATCTTTCTCAAAAATTTGGAACCTCATTGCTGAACCCCTTACCTCTGTGGTTCGCGGGCTCGCGCAATCATACCTTTGGCGCGCTGCTCAAGGGTTCAGCCGTTTGCTTTCATCCGATGCTCTTCTCCGCTCAAGAATTGACGGAAGCCATTCTCGCTACAAAAGCGACATCCGTCTGCGCCGTTCCGACGATCATTCGTAGCATGCTCGAGATCGCGGGCGAGCGAGCCTCTCCGCTCTTCGAAGCGCTGGATGCCCTATACTGTTTCGGGGCTCCTATGTTTCCAGAGGAAAAGCTTAGGGCCAAGACGTTTTTGTGTGGCAATTTCACCGAAGGGTATGGCTCCAGTATCTGCGGTCGCATAAGCGCGCTTTTCGGCTCCGATCTCGAATCGCATCCTGATACGGTCGGTCGCGTATTGCCATTCGTGGTCCTGCAGATCGTGGACGACAATGACAGGGTGTTACCGTTGGGCGAGGCGGGCACGATACGCTTGCGCTCGCCAAGCATGTCGCGCGGAATTTATGGGGGAAGGACGCGCGCGTTAGGAGAGAAGTTCAAGGACGGCTGGGCTTATCCGGGTGATATCGGGGCTCTCGACGGCGAGGGCTTTCTGCGTCTCTTAGGGCGCACCTCCGACCTCATCATCCGCGGCGGCGTTAACGTGCATCCAGCTGAGGTCGAAGCGGTGCTTGCCGAACATCCCGGGGTGAAGGAAGCTTTCGTGGTAGGCTTCGCGCAATCCCGCGAAGGCGAGGAGATTGCGGCCATCATAGTGGCTGCAGGCGATTTAACTGAGGCCGCTCTGGTTGCCCATTGCCGCGTACGACTCAGTCCGGACAAGCGGCCACGTCGATTTGTGTTCGTGACGGAATTGCCGCGCACCTCCAATGGCAATGTCTCTCGCGCGAAGCTACGCGAACGCCTCGAAGCTGCCGTCTAGCTTGTGGGAGCGGTCATGACGGCGACCTACCTCAAAGAGAATCGCCCATCGCTCGACTTCCTTATACGGGGATTCCAGATCTCGCGGATGATCCGTCTCGCGGCCGATCTTGAAATCGCCGATAAGCTGCCTGTTGAAGGTGGCTGCGCCATCGGCGACTTGGCCGCGATGTGCAAAGTCCATCCGACACCGCTCCTTCGCATCCTGCGCGCTCTTGCTGCGTTTGGGATTCTTCGGGTTACTGCGGATGGTATCGTGGCCCATTCACCTCAATCCTTACGCCTGCGCAAGGAGGCACCGAACAGCTTGCACTACGCGGCCCGTTTCTTCGCCGCGCCGGGCTCCTGGAAGGCTTGGGGCGCGTTGGATGCCGCCCTTTTGGGCCAAGTTCCCCACCAGGTGGCGTGGAACGCTAAGCGCTTCGATTATCTGCGCGAGCACCCCGACGAGGCCCGCCTCTACGATGCCTTCATGGCGCAGTTCCCGGACGACCGCCACGATGCGATTGCCACCGCGTATGACTTCTCCGGCGCCCAGCTAATTGCCGACGTCGGAGGTGGCAATGGCGAGGCGCTGCGAAAAATACTCACTCACTACCCGACCCCGCGCGGCATCGTCTTCGACCGCGCCGATGTAGTGGCGGCACGTCCCCCGTCGGCACACTGCGAGGGGCGCATCGCGGTGCAGGGAGGAAGTTTTTTTGACCGGGTGCCCACCGGGGCAGACCTCTATCTTTTGATTGGCGTTCTGCACGATTGGCCCGACGAGGATTGTTCCCGCATCCTGCGCGTCATTCGGGCGGCAATGCATGCCGACGCCCGGTTGCTGATCGGGGAGCAAATTTTCGAGCCTGATCCAGCAATCGGCAGGCCGATGACGTACCTCCTCGACATTCAAATGATGGCCATGTTCGGTTCCGCACGAGAACGGACGGAGGCGGAGTTCGGCGAGCTGCTCGCCGCGTCCGGATTCGCGCCTCCGCGCCTGATACCGACCAAATCTGCGATTTCGATCCTCGAGGCGCAGCCGTCATGAAGCTTACTTTCAAGCAGCGCACGCAAGCGCGACGCTCGTTTGCCTTGGGTAGGTGAAGGCATGCTTCGGCGCGTGTTGCCAGCACCTGTCAAACGGCTGCTTCGGCTATCATTCGCCAGGTTTAGGGACCTGATCGAAAAGAGTCCCCAGATCGCGCGTGTGCCACGCGATAAGTCGTTGCCCGTGTCAATGAAAGTAGAGGAGGTATGGCAGCGTTGTCGGACGCCCGAGGATAATGCGCGCTATTTGGTGTGCGACTACAGCCGCATCACCGGGCCGCTGAACCCTGAGCTCCTGCGTGACTGCCTGAGCTACGCCGTGAGGCGTCACGAGATTTTGCGCAGCAGGTTCGCCGCCGTGGATGGAAGGCGAGTCCTCCAGATCATTGATCCGCCAGAGACCGTTCAACTGCGGCTTATCGAGCTCACTTCTGGAGTCAAACCGAGAGAGGCGGCGGAGCGTATCGCGATGGAGGAGAAGGCGAAGATCTCTGGCTTGGATCGGGGACCACTGACACGCTTCTTACTTCTGCGTGTCAACAAAGACGAGCACTGGCTACTGCGGACCCACCACCACCTGCTATGGGACCAATGGGCGATCCGCTTGTTCCACAGCGAGCTCGCGCTGCTTTACGAGGCCGGAAAAGAAGGCAAGCCGCCGCCGCTTCCTGCGTTCGAACCGTTGCAATATGCCGATTACTCCTCGTGGCAGCGCAAGGTCTGGCACCGCGGAGGGCGACTCTATCGCCAGACAATTGGCTGGTGGAAGGAAGCCTTCCTCGGCAATCCAAATCCGCTTGAGCTTCCCTTCAAACGACCGGTGCCCGTGTCCGATGTCGATCCCGCAGACGGCTTAATATCGCTGCCCATTGACAAAGAGGTAGAGCGGCACCTGACCCGGCTGTGTCGGTCAGAGGCCACAACCCTCTATGTGGTCTGGCTTACGGCACTTGCCGCCCTGCTCGCGCGTGAAACTAGAGAAACTGACATCGTGATCACCACGACAATGACGGGGCGCCTTCGCCATGGGGCTTTCTTGGGCATGCTTGGCGACTTTTCTAATCCGGTGTCACTTCGTTTCCAATGCGATCCGACAAAGTCGTTCCGCGCCTTCGTTGCAGACATAGGATTGCAGGTTAAGCAAGCGCAGGAACATAGCGAAATACCTGATTGCGAGCTCCGCAACGTGTTGCGGGATTTAGGTGTTGCAATTCCTGAAGCGCGATTGGCTTTCGCCATGGGCACAGCGACCCCGGACCTGCATTTTGCCGACGTGACCCTTTCGAGGATAGGCGGGACCGGCCCGACGCCCTCAAACTTCTGCATCTCCGTAGTCAAGCATCCCGGCGTTCAGTTATGCCATGCGAACTTTGATGCAGGCCTCTACGAACCCATAGCCGCGCAAGGATTTGTTGGGCGCCTTTGTGAATTCATCGATACGGCTTCTCGGAATCCTGACAGCGCGATAGGCGATCTCTTGCAGAACGCCCCGGGTGCCAGCGGGGAGACGCAACCGGATTGTCCTGTAGGCACTGGATAAACATCGCCGCCACGCACCGCGAGGACTCGCCTACAACATCCCCGTGGTGAGGAATGCCGCGATCCGACGAGGCGAGTCGTTTTCGAGGAAGGAAGAGAGCGGTATCTCGTGACTCGTATGTTCGGCTATCCTCATCCTGAGGACTTCCGCGAGCAGGGAATCGCCACCGAGATCAAAGAATTCATCGTTAGCGCCGACCTGATCGATGCCGAAAACGTTGGCGAAGATTTCCGCGATCGCCGTTTCGAGATCGCCTTCCGGCGGTTCGAAAGGAACCGGCAGACCCAGGCTCTCGCGCCTGATGTTACGGGTCCCTCCTCCTACCAAGTGGTACCTCCTGCGACGCCCGCCCGAACACTCGCATATTAGCATAGTCTGCAGCGAACCGCTGTGTGTACCGAAAACCTAAGCCCGGACGTAGTGGTGATGAAGTCCGCCAAGGATCGCGTGAGAGCTAATGAATCCGGTGCGGTGAACGGGGCGAGAGAATCTATTCCACGGTATAAAGACGGCCCCGCCTCGGCAAGCGCGGCACGGAGCTCGAGTTCGATTTCGTCGCCGACAATCCAGGCCGCACGCTCTTTCACTGTCACGAGCAGCTGCACATAAATTTCGGCTTCATGGCGCTGTTCATTATGCAT
Organism: uncultured Alphaproteobacteria bacterium; assembly: GCA_963741155.1. Taxonomy (GTDB): domain Bacteria; phylum Pseudomonadota; class Alphaproteobacteria; order Rhizobiales; family Methyloligellaceae; genus Methyloceanibacter. The sequence goes on from CAVUHA010000007.1 coordinate 211,974, forward strand.
GAGCCGACGTGCGACACTTTCGCTGGAGCTGTAAGGGTTGATCACCATCAAGGCGGCTACAATCCCCGCGAGATTTGCTGTGTCAGATAGTTGCTAGAGGAGCAACGAATGAGAACGCGCAAAGTCTCAATTTGTGCCGCTTTTGCCGCGCTGATGAATCAATCCTTGCTCCCATGGGCGGCCTGCTTTGTATTGATGGCTGTCGGTCAGCCAGCATCAAGCCAAGAATTGCACCCGGGAATCATTGGCGAGGATGACCGCGTGCCCGTGCTCGAGCAAGGACCACCCTGGGATGCAATAGGCCAAGTCAATATTGGCGGCTACAGAATGTACGGCCAATGCACGGGAACTTTAGTGGCACCTGACATTGTCCTGACGGCAGCTCACTGCGTCATGGACCCGTGGCGCGAGGCACCATGGCCGTTGCACGACATCCATTTTCTTGCCGGTGTTCGAGGCTCAGAGAATAACGGGCATTCAACGGCCAAGTGCCTACATTTTCCAAGGAACTATGAATTCATCCCGCCTGAGAAGATTCTCCCAACAATGCCAACAAACGTGCCGCTACGCGCGTTCTTTACCGACGCGGTCGCGATCGTGCTGAACGACAAGCTAGCTGTCGATCCGGTGCCTTTGGCCGAAGGTATGGCGGCGGAGCCCGGGCTCCGGCTTGTGCACGCTGCCTACCCTGCTGATCACCGGTTTGCGCTTACCGCTCATTTCGACTGCCACCTGCTGCGGGCCGACCTCGAGAAGCCACTCTGGCTCGTTGACTGCGACACTCACCCTGCAAGCTCCGGAGGCCCCTTATTCACCAGAATAGACGGGACGCTCAAGCTGGTAGCCATACTGCTCGCTACGGGTGAGCGGCTCTACAATCTGGCCCTTCCCATTTCAGAATGGAAGGACCTGGTACGCGACACAAGCTGCCCCCCCAGTTGATGAAACACTTGACATCGGTGAGGACCAGGGGACGCCCATCCTCGAAGCCTATGCAGATCGAATGCCGTTCAAATTCAATGGCAGGGAAGGTGCTCATCGCATGGGTAACGATGTCCCTCGCGTGAGGCGTCGTTAGCCAAGTAGAACACTGTTCTAGCAAGAAGCCGCGCCGTTCGAGTCGGCGACGAACAGCGCGGCTTGTCGATCTTATTTGCCCGTCTGTGCGGCTATTGCCGCTTGGATTTGCGCCTTAACCGCCTCCATGTTGAAGCTGGCACCCTTCTGCATCGGCGGGAACTCGACGATGCTCTGCGCTGCTTTGGCCACCTCCTGTTGCACAAATACAAAACGCCAGAACTCATACGCGAACCAGTTGTAGTAGGCGAGCGACCCACTCTTTCCGTCAGGCATTCCCGTACGCTCATAGGGATCCAGACGGAGATTGACGAGGATGGGCCAATCGACCTTGTCGGTAGCGCCAAGCCATCCGTTTGGCTGGTTGGTAAAGCGGTACTTGAAGTCATCGATGCGGACCGCGCTTAGCGTGCTCTCGGTTAAGTAGAAGATCTCGTGCCGCTTCGATGGACCCTTGCCACTGAGGAGGTCTGTCTGGTCATAGCCGTCAAGGTGCACCTTGTACGTCCGATCCCCGAACTGCTTGCCCTGCTTGAGTTCGTCGACGATGTTTGGATCGCCAGCCGCCGCAACAAAGGTTGGAAACCAGTCAAGCCCGGAGACAATTGCGTTCTCTACCTTGCCGGCCGGCACTTTACCGGGCCAACGAATGATCGCAGGCACCCTGAATCCACCTTCTAATGCTGTACCCTTTCCGCCGGCGAACGGCGTCTGGCCGCCGTCTGGCCAGGTGAAGTTTTCTGCACCGTTGTCGGTGGAGAAGACGACGATGGTGTTATCGTCCGCGCCCATGTCCTTCACTTTTTGCATGATAGACCCGACGATATCGTCAAGCTGCGACATCCCAGCTTCCTGTACGGACCAGCCATTCTCAGGTGTGCGCCGACTCTCGTATTTCTCCGAGAGATGCGTGACGACGTGCATGCGCGTCGGATTTAGCCAGAGAAAGAACGGCTTGCCGTCGCTCTTCGCCTTATCGATAAACTTCATCGCGTTATCGAGGATTTCATCGTCGACAGTTTTCATACGCTCTGGGCACAGCTCACCTGCATCCTCGATTTTCTGTTTCCCGATCTTGCCCCAGCGCGGTTGCTCCGTGGCGTCATCCACGTTTGTTGCCCATGTGTGGAGCATGTGCCGTGGACCCACTGTATCCTTCGCTGCAGGTGGATAGTTGGGATGGCAGGGATCCTCCATCGCGTCCAAGTGATAGAGATATCCGAAGAACTCATCGAAGCCGTGCACCGTTGGCAGGAACTGGTTCAGGTCGCCCAGATGGTTCTTGCCGAACTGGCCAGTGGCATAGCCCATGGACTTGAGCACGGTGGCGATGGTCGGTGCCTCGTCGGGCATGCCCAATTTAGCGCCAGCCTGACCGACGGTGGTTAAGCCCGTGCGGATCGGTAATTCCCCGGTGATGAAGTTCGCGCGACCGGCAGTGCAGCTCGCTTCGGCGTAATAATCGGTGAACCGCATGCCTTCTGATGCTAGCCGGTCTAGATTGGGCGTTCGGCCTGCCATGATACCCTGGTTGTACGCGCCGATGTTGCTCCAGCCGATGTCATCGCCCATTATGAAGATGATGTTCGGTTGCTGTGACTGAGCTTCCGCTGAGTTCCCAATGCCGAACGGCATCATGAACACGCTCGCCGCTACAGCAAATATCAGTCTTGCAAAACTCAGTCGCCTTATGCCTGACGTACCAGCAATTGAAGACCTTAAAACGTCACTCATTTGCAAACCTCCGTATCATGACCAACAACCCCATCGATCCTACACCTCCGCATGGCATTTGTTCGCTACCAAAAGACGGGAATGTCTGCTTGTGGCACGAAGCGGACAACGCGACCGGGCCCTGTAACGTCCGCTAATGACACAAAGCGGACGCCACCCTCGTTCGACATCTTTGTGGTCGAAGGAAAACCGGGGCGCGTGTCGCCCTCGCTACGGTTAGCCGCAACCGGGCGTGGCTGTTGGTGGGGCTTTCGGGGTCCATCTGTGGCGCGATATCCTCCATCCTCATTTATCGCAAACGGATCGTTGAGGAGGCCAAAGGGACTCGGGATCAGGTGGCCGTGTCGCCTTTCTTGCGGCGGCGCCCCGATACCGATGCCTTATTGCCTCTCCCCTTTGGTCGCTTCAATTGCGTGAGGACATCCTCAAGGATATCGATAACGTCAAACCGATCCTGCTTTGTCAGGTCGACCAGGAGGTGCAAGCCGTCACGCTCCTCCAGAACTACCCTTCCCGACTTGACAAGGTCGTCATAGGTGTCGACGAGCTTGTAGCCCGAAATCGGCTTCGGAAATCCCTTCACCGTGATCGGAGGTTGTTCCTCAGTCATGACCAGACCCTGCACGAGGGCATTGGTTTCGTGGGACAGCAGGATGCTCCCCGGCTCGGTTGCGGATTGGAGCCGCGCCGCTAGGTTCACTTCGTTGCCAATAATGGTGTAATCCATCCGGTCGCGGCTTCCAAAATTCCCCACCGTACAGAAACCGGTAGTGATCCCCATGCGGATTCGGAATGGCCGCAATAGTCCGCGGTTTCGCCATTCCTGCTCTAGCTCGCGCATGCGGCGCTGCATGGCGATCGCCATTAGGACGCAGGCTTTGGCGTCTTCAGCGACGCCCCTCGATTCTGGATCGCCGAAGAACAGTAGCATTGCATCACCGATAAACTTATCGACGGTCGCGCCGTGCTGAAGCGCAATTACGGACATCTCGGTGAGGTAATGATTGAGAACGTTCGTCAGCTCCTCAGATTCGAGATTGTCTGTCGTTTCGGTGAAGCCGGCGATGTCGGAGAAACAGATCGTGAGCTTCTTTCGTTTTGAGGAGATTTCGACATTTTGCTCTCCTCTAAAAATTGACTGATAAATCTGCGGCGAGAGATATTTCGACAGTTTGGAGGACAGATTTTCGAGGATCTGGTTCTTCTCCATAACGAGCTTGTTCGCTGCTTCCGTTCTATCTTTCTCCGTCTGCAATTGCGTCAAGCGGACGCGATCCAAGTCGCGGAGCCGCTTCTTCTCGATGGAAGAGGTCGCGCGCGCGCGCAGCAGGGTTGGATTGAATGGCTTTGGCAGGTAGTCCTCCGCCCCGGCCTCGATGCATCTGACCGCGTTTTCGATCTGGTCGGCGCCAGAGATTACGATGACCGGCAGCCCGCCGAGTTCTGGGTTCCTCTTTAGCGCCAGAAGCACCTCCATTCCATTCATCTCCGGCATCTCCATGTCGAGCAGCATCAGGTCGAACTTCTCCATGAGTACGAGCTCGAGAGCCTGCCGACCGTTCTTGGCCTCCTTGATGTTGTCGAAGCCGAGGTCGTTCAGTGCACGGATCAGGCTGAGGCGCATGGTGCGGCTGTCATCTACCACCAGCACGGAGGCCCGCTGCAACGTAGCTGTCGGTGGCGCGAAGCGTGCTTCCTCGGCAAGTTCCGTCTCGGGCTTTGGGCTCTCTGTGCTTACCGGACCCTGGGCTTCCCCAGCGCCTTCTGATTTTCTGTTCGGCTTTCTTTCGCGCCGTTTATGAGTGGGGCGCGGTACCAAGGAGACAACGCGGGCCATCTTGGCCAATAGGAGGTCCTTATTGAAGGGCTTTATGATGTAGTCGCGAACCCCCAGGCGAGCTACGGTGGCGATGTTTTCCACGCCTGATTCAGCCGTGAGCATGATCACCGGAGTCCGCCTCAGCTCGGTGTCGTCCCGCAATCGCCGGAGCATGGTAACTCCGTCCATCACAGGCATGTTGTAGTCTAGGAAAATTAGGTCAGGCCTTTCCCTTGCGGCCACCGCCAGACCTTCTTCCCCATTGGCGGCCTCGCACAATTCGCACGCGTAGGGGCGCAGCAGCCGGGCCAAAAGCGCCCGAACTGTCTTGCTGTCATCTACACTCAGAATTTTCGGGCTCATCTCGACCTAAAGATGATCTGCAACATGACTGTGAGCAAATGTCCCTCAGAGATCCAGTCGCTCCGGCATGTCTGCGCTCCCGGAGCAATCTCGGGTTCCAGGCGGCGGCCGCGCGAAACCTTGGGGGTGCTCAAGATACTGGAGTAACCCGCAGCGGCGAGGTCCGCGGCAACGCGCCCGGCGAGCATATTACACAGCTCGCCGGTTATGTCCGCGGCTTCCTCAGCATCGGCGGCGGTTCGCCCCAACAGCAGGCCCGTCACCTTGGCGACGAACCCGTCAGGCAGCTGGACGTGCACATCGCCGGATACCCGGCTTCCCGTTAGTTTCACCGAGCCGATGAGACTTTGTTCGGGCTGACCGGCGATTGGCCATTCAACCGATGCTGATTCCCTCGTAGGAAGATTGAGTTGGGTGGCGAGCACCTCCGTGATGGCGCGAGCGGCGATTGGACCGAGGTCGGGGAGTGCTTCATGGATCATTTGCGGCAAGTTTGGGTGAGAGCCTGGAGAATGGCTCGGGGCATGCGCGGGAGAGGTACGACGTCCTCCGCGGCCCCTAGCTTAATCGCCGCCTGGGGCATTCCGAAAACCACGCAACTTTCTTCGTCCTCGGCGAGAGTGCGCGCCCCGGCTGCGCGAAGTAACCGGAGACCGCGGGCACCGTCGACGCCCATCCCTGTGAGCAGGGCCGCAACCGCCTGATCCCCGGCATGCTCCGCCGCGGAACGAAACAATATGTCCACCGAGGGTCGGCAGTGGTGCACGGGTGGCGACTGAGTCAACCGGACGCGATAGCCGCGTCCCCTGGCCCCCAGCGCCAAATGAAAGTCGCCGGGCGCCACGAGGCATACGCCACTTCGTAGCTCCTCGCCATCCACGGCCTCGCGAACCTGGAACGGGCACAAATCATCCAGGTGATTGGCCAGGGCGCGGGAAAAATTCGCCGGGATATGCTGCACCACCACGATTGGCGGCAAGCCATCGGGTAGGCGTGGCAGCAGGAAGCGCAACGCCTCGACGCCACCCGTGGACGCCCCAATCAGGATGACCCGTCGGGACGAGAACTCGCCCGGACGGATCGGCGGTGCGACGGGTACGGCCGCCTCGGCGGCCGCCTTGGGGCGCCGAGATTGTCGGCGAGAGTGCGCCGCTGCCTTCACATGATAAGCCAGCTGGTGCGCAAGCTGCCCGAGGGTTCCGCTGCCATCGGGCTTGGCCAAAACGTCCAAAGCGCCGGCCTCCAGTGCCTCAAGCGCCTTGGCAGACCCGGACGGAGTCAATGAACTCACAACGACGACCGGCACCGGATAATGTTCCTGTAAAATTTTAAGGAAGGTGAGCCCGTCCATGCGCGGCATCTCCAAGTCGAGCGTGATAACGTCCGGCCGGAGTGCGAGGATCTCGTCTCGCGCCACATAAGGGTCGCTGGCGGCGCCGACAACCTCGATCTCGGGATCACGAGCGAGCGCGTCGCTGATGGCGCGGCGCGCTAGGGCGGAGTCGTCCACGACGAGCACACGGATTTTGCGCGCAACGATTTTCATCTAGTGGGCGTCGCGGGTGTTCATGGCCGTTGGTAGATACCCTGCTTAACCGGTTTCAAACCGTGGTGGATGCCGAGCAGGCTTTCCGAGTGTCCGACGACCAAGTAACCACCCGGGGACAAATGCCGGGCGAGCCGCTGTACGGCGGTTGCACGGGAGGGCAGGTCGAAATAGATCATTACATTGCGGCAGAAGATCACGTGCTGTTTTGGAAACACGGGATACTCCGCCTGGAAGAGATTGATCCGCTCGAAGCGCACGCGCTTCTGGAGCTCGGGCTTTATTCGGCAGGTCCCGGCTCGGGCGCCGATCCCTTTTTGAAAATAGCGCTTCAACAGCTCCGGCGGCACTGGTTGGACGGAATCCATCTGGTAAATGCCCTGTTGAGCCTGGGTGAGCATGCGCCTGGAGATATCCGAGGCAGTGATCTGCCACTCGAGTGAGGGATGAGCGCGCAACCGTTCGGCAACGACGATTGCCATCGTATAAGGCTCTTCGCCGGACGAGGCGGCCGCGGACCACAGCCGGAGCGGTGACCGCGAGGCGACCAACCCGGGTATCAATGCAGGCACAACCCGGCTGGCGAGAAAGGAGAAGTGATCGGGCTCGCGGAAGAATTTCGTGTGGTTGGTGGAGATTAGATCCACCAGTTGCTCGATTTCCTCCGAGCCCTGCGGGGACTGGAGAACGGCGCAATAGTCATCATACGACTCCAAGCCCAGAACGCGGAGACGTTTCTGCAGCCGGTTCGCCAGCAGCGCTTGCTTGTCAGCGCCCAGTCGGATGCGGCTGTGCTCGTAAACCAAGTCGATGAGAATCCGGTACGCCTTGCCGGAAAAAGGCATTGTCACAAAAATCGTCCATTCAGTTGTCGCGTGCCCGGAGAGCTGGACTCAGAAGTTTCGGAAGTTGTCATCGTCCGATTCAGCCATCGCCGCCCGATCACCCGGCATCGGGATGGCGCGGCGGTTGATGCCGGTGAGGGCGGGAGTCATCTTCGGGAGGAGACGCGCGGAGGAGGTCGGAGACGCGCTCGCGGCGACCGGCTCGCCACCGACGAGCTGGCGAAGTTTCACCACCTGATCCTTCAGGGTCTCCGCCTGCGCATCGAGCTCCTCCGCGGCGCTAGCGCTCTCCTCCGCGCTGGCGGAATTGCTTTGGGAGATCTTGTCCAACTGGGCGATGGCGACGTTGATTTGTTCAATACCCTGGGCCTGCTCGCGAGCGGCAGTAGCGATGTCAGCGACCAGCGAGTCGGTGGAAGTCACCTTCTCGGCGATCTGCGTGAGCAATTCCTCGACTTTGGCGGTGCACTGGGAACCTTTTCGACTGTTGGCTATCGCTACTTCGATTTTGTCGGCAGTTTCCTTCGCGGCAGCCGCGCTGCGCTGGGCCAGCGAGCGAACCTCATCGGCAACCACCGCGAAGCCCGCGCCAGCCTCACCCGCCCGCGCCGCCTCCACCGCCGCATTCAGGGCAAGAATGTTGGTCTGGAAGGCGATCTCGTCGATGTTCTTTACGATCTTGGCGACCTCCGCGCTGGAAGAGTTGATCGCAGCCATCGCATCGGTCATCTCGGACATCGTTCTGGAACCGGTCTCAGCCACGGTGCGGGCCTCAGAAGCCAAGCCTTTGGCCTTTTCGGCATTCTCAGCGGTCGTGCGGATCATGCTGGACATTTCCTCCAGCGAAGTGCTGGTTTCCTCCACGGAGGACGCCTGTTCACCGGCCCCGGAAGCAAGGGTCTGGCTCGCCATCGATACCTGCCGAGCGGCTGAGGCCGTCTGGACGGCGCCACGGTCGAGGTTGGCCGTGATGTTGCTAAGGGCACGGTTGGTCGAGCGGATGATCATCCCTGCCAGCAGGGCACCTAGAAGGAAGGTGAGGCCGAGGGCAACCTCGATCAGGCGGACGCTGAAAGCCGCGGAGTTTTACCGGCGTCAGCGGCGGCCTTGCCAGACTTCTTGTTATATTCAACATTGGGTCGAGCGCCTTGAGATATTTTTCATAGTCGGGGATGACGACCTCTTGCTGCAGTTTCCGAGCCTCCTCGACCTTGTTCTCGCGGAGCAATTCCAGGGCGCGATTACGGGATGTGGTCATAATCTTGCGGTGCGCTTGATTCCTCAAAGAGCCGGCGGTCTTCGTCATCGAGATCAGGTGCCTTCGTAAGTCTTGATCAACTCGTCCCCTGCGCGCCGAGTTGGCAGCGATTTTCTGCTCGAGTTGCGTGCTTCGCTCGGCCGATCTGTCCCCGCCGATCTGCAACAGGGAAATTAGGTTGTCCCGCGACAGGTTGGCAATCTCCCCCAGCAACACTACGCTGGGGAGGCTGTTGTCGGCCAATATCCGCGATGTTCTGCGCAAGGCCTGTCAGTCGCCACAGGGCGAACAGCCCAAGTGCGACGGTGATCAGCAGCATGGTGATAAAGCCGGCGATGATCCGGCGCGAGATGGTCCAGTTGTTCATGTTCACGCTACTCGGGTTGGGTTGATGGTTTCGGTTTTGGCATCGGAGGCAGGGAGAGGGAGCGATCCTCCAGAAAAATCTTTTCGATGTTGAGTAGGGTTTTGACGCCGCCCTGAATGGTGGCCAAGCCCAGGATGTATTGCGTGTCAGGCGCCCCCCCGAAATCCGGCGTCGCCTCGATTTCGGCTGCAGTCAATTGCACCACTTCCTCCACGGCGTCTACAATAGCGCCCATCAAGGTGTTTCCGCCGGAGGGCGCCGCAACCTGAACGACGATGATGCAAGTCCGTTCGCCGTAGCTCGTCGTGGCGAGCTGGAATTTGGCCCGCAGATCAAAAACGGCGATGACCGTGCCGCGGAGGTTGATCACACCTTTTACATGCGCTGGCATCCGGGGCACAGGTGTGATCGGACATAGGCGAATAATCTCCCGAACGTTGAGCACCGGAAGCCCGTAAGATTCCTCGCCAAGGGTGAACGTCAAATAGCGTCCCGCCTTCGCGGCCGGCTCAACCTGAGACGATGATTTCTGGTTCATGAGAGTGTGGTGGCTGCGGGCGGCGCAGGCGGTAGGTATGGCATTCTGACGAGCGTGTCGACGTCCAGGATGAGGCCAACCCAGCCATCGCCGAGCACCGCGCCGCCAGCCAGCAGATTCTGCTGTTCGAAAACCCCACCGAGGCTTTTGATCACCACCTCTTGTTTGCCGATGAGTTCATCGACGAGCAAGCCGCGCGCAGAATCGCCAGATTCGACAACGACAATGATTCCGTCCTCGGGATTAATCACCCTGGAAGTCGTCCCGAGGTAGCGGGCCAGGCGAAGCACTGGGGTCTGGCGTCCCCTCACGCTGACCACCTCGCCCTGCTCATGCACGGCGGACACCATGCCGGGTCGGGGCCTAAAGGACTCGCGGATGGAGAGAGTGGGGATGATGTACCGGTCGCCCCCCACTCCAACCAGCAAACCATCGATGATGGCGAGGGTCAGCGGCAGCAGAATGGTGAAGGTGGTGCCTTGGCCAGGTACGGATTGGACCTCGATCTTGCCGCGCAGATTCTCAATGTTGCGTCGCACGACGTCCATGCCGACGCCGCGTCCGGACAAACCTGTAACTTTCTCGGCCGTCGAAAATCCTGGTAGGAAAATCAACGCGAAAATCTCCGACTCGGTCAAGCTAGCGTTGTCGTTCACCAGCCCCCGTTCTACAGCCTTTGCGAGAATGCGCCCCCGGTCGAGGCCTCTGCCATCGTCCTGGATCCGGATGACGATGCCGCCCCGTTGGTGGGAAGCCGAAAGGCGGATGGTCCCAAAATCCGGCTTGTCATTCGCAATGCGGTCGGCGGGACATTCGAGGCCGTGGTCGACCGAATTGCGGATCATGTGAACAAGGGGATCGCCCAGCTTTTCAACGATGTTGCGATCTAGCTCCGTTTCCTCACCCTCGAGCACAAGCTGCACCTGCTTCTGCTGTTGCGAGGCGAGATCGCGCACAAGGCGGTTCATCTTATGGAACATCGCGCGAATCGGGACCATGCGAAGCGACATGGCGTTGCGTTGCAGTTCCGTTGTTATCCGACTTAGCTGGCGCAGGCAGCGCACCAATTGCAGGCTGTGGATCTTCTGGACGTCGGGATTTTGGACCACCATTGATTGGGCGATGACGAGCTCACCCACGATATCAACAAGGTTGTCGAGCTTTGCTGTATCAAGCTTGACGAATCCGCTTGATGGGGTCACGACCGACTCCCGAGACATGCCTGCCGAGGTCGAACGGAGCTTCGGCGCGGCCGCCGGATCAGACAATTCCGGCATTGGAGGCGACAACACTTCAGGCGCCTGGTGACGCTCAAGGTGAGCGCCGATGTCCGGGGCCGCGGCTGCCGGCGGCGGTTCGCCGCGAAGGACAGACTGCACGCGCCCAATAATCCGCTGCGTTGGGACAAGGATCGGCGCACCGGGATTTACACCCTGAATCTGCGCGCCAATCTCCCGCGTGAAGTGTTTTAGTGCATCGGCTCCGGCGAGGATCAGGTTGATGATCTCCGAGGTGACACGCAACTCCGAGCGTCGCACGGCCTCGAGCAGGGATTCTAGATCATGCGCAAGGTCGCGAAGCGATTCGAGATGCAGGAAGCCCGCGCCGCCCTTAAAGGTATGAAAGGCGCGAAAAATCGAATCAACAGTCGCTGGATCGGCAGGGTTGTCCTCCAACACGAGGATTCCTTGCTCAATGTCTTGAAGCAACTCCACGGACTCGCCGTGAAACTCGCGCAGGAACTCCAGATCCTCGGCAAGGTTGAGGTGAATAGATGACTCTTCGCCGCCCGAAGGCGAAGGCGTGGTGGCGGTATTGGTCGTCTCCGCTTCAGCTGTCGTAGGGTGGTCCGTATCCCACCCATCAGGCCATGCAGGCATGGCCGTTCCCCGTTCCCAAGCCAGTAGGACCGAAGTCATCCATGTATGCCACCCGTTGAAGTTGCGGATGGACTCTTCGGTGAACTTACCGGGACCGTCCAATGCCTGGTCCAACCACGCGCGCGCCACCTTCAGACCGGTGGTCACTGAAAGCGGCAATTCCCGTTCCGGGAGTTCCTCCAGATCCATCACGAATCTGTTTATGGGCAGAAGTCCGGCGTCCTGGTTGGGGGACACGAATGCCAATTCCTCACCCAGCTGGCCGATGGTCTCAGTCACCTTGGAAAGGCTTGGAATCTGGGCTTCTTTTGAGTTATCCGACAGCACAGCGGATTGAATGGAAAATGACCGGCCAAGTCAACCTCGGTCCCGCGGAGCTGGGCCCCCGGCATTGGGGCTTGCCTGGCGGCCTTGCATTCAAAAACACCCGGAAGAAAGGGTTTCATTAAACGGGGCGTGGCAGGCTGTCGTGAGACAACAAACACATGAGGGCACCCGTGAGCAAAGAGCAAGCCTTGGATAAGGTTCGCAAGCTGTTGGCCATGGCAGATAAAAACTCTGGTGCGACCGAGAACGAAATGATGACGGCGATGGCAATAGCCCGAGTCCTGATGCTTCGGCATCAGCTCTCGCCGAATTTTGTGCAGGGTTTCCGACGTACCCGCGTTAGTTGATCCAAGGAAGGAATCCGTTTTAGGTCTGCTTTTGGCACTTAGCGGACATTCCGCGATTACGTTAGAGCTTCCGCTTTTGGGGCCAACGCAGACATTGACAACCGTTGTTCACCAATCTCATGGGAACTCCCGAGCTGGCTCTTCTACCAGCCACATCACTCCAACGTCTTAGCAACAAGCCGCGCCAACGCCTGCACATAGCGTCGCAACTTTGTGCTCTCTGCCGAGTAGTGCCCGTGCTTCCAGTAATTGCGGTTGCCCTCGGGAGCACCTGGTGATTTACCACCGCGCATGCGACACCTGCCGTTGGGCATCGCAGGTGATCTGCATTCGGTGTTTCGTCGGGTCTTCGCTCCACAGCGTTTAGCGCGCTGCATATCTAAGAGCATGGGGTTGATCCGCCCTTTTTCGATGGGCCCCCACCCCCCTCGATCGTCCCTAGCCGTAGCTGTATACGAGGGAGCGCACAGTTTGAACCAAAGCATGCTCGGCGTCTTCGATCAGCCCCCCGGCTGAGATCACAAACGCGCTCGTGCCGTGCTTGCCCGCTCCCGTCGGTTCGGCCAACGCCAGCTGCCATGCGGCAGCTCGTTTAGGTAATTCGCGAAGTAATCAGCCGCTAATGGCAAATCCCCACGCCGCCGCAGCTTCACGCCGGTTTTGCCCGTGCCCCCGCCAGGATCGAGGTGGTCAAATCATAGTGGATGATTGCAAGGCGGAGCGTGGACTGGCAGTCCTTGTCGTTGAATCGAAAGTTCTCGACGCCGCCCAACTCCATGGCCTCGTCGAAGCGTGTCGCTATTTCCCCCCCTATTTTGTGAGGGTCGTCCCAGGCGCCGTAGTATCCATCCACGGATGAGATTAGCCCGACGGCAAGGAGGTCCTCGAGAACATAGGCCTCGGCACCTTCAATGTTCATGCGAAGGATCGTGACGTCTCGCCTCGGGTCGACGCCCTCCCGGGAGAGGAAATCAGACAGTCGGACAGCCGGAACTTCGATAGCCTGATTACCGCTTTGACGGATCAGGCTGTCTCCGGTTCCATCATTGCCATTGAGGTGCAGCGTCACGACCAGCCCATGTTCCAGGCCCACGACTGCAGCGTTCAACAGCGACGTGCCGGGGATGCCTGCGACCGCTTCACGCGCGCACTTAAGATAATACGGATGCGCTTCGAAACCATACAGACGAAGCTTGCAGCACCTCTGAAACCAGTCGGCCACAAGTCGCAGCTGTTTGGCGTTCTTGTGCAGCCCCAAGTCGATGTAAACGACGCGAACACGAGGCGGGATACATCTAAAAAGAGCGCCCAACCCGAGGCGGCGTCGCCGCCGTGCCAGAGCTTTTCGACCCAGGCGAGCAGACGCTCTATAAGCCTTGATGGTTCGGTGCCAGTCCGCGCGAGCCGCTAGCAGCATAGGCAAAAACCGACTTAACGCCCAGTGCTCGGTCTGAAGGAATGAGACGCCCCCCCGATCACCTGGGCTTCGACCAACGTCGCTGCTCCTGGTTTCACCCAGCGGTCAACCTGTTCCAAGATTGTGCCAGCTCGAGAAAGAAGTCCTGAGAGCTAGTCGTGATGGCCGCTCTGGCATGCTCGGAACAACGGAGCGCAGCCAGACGGTACGTGTTAGGATCAACTAGCATCACAACGGGACCTCCAATTGCTACTGCGGCCTAGTACGCGCCTCGATCGTGGCCTGCGCATTTCTCAGATAAGGGATTTTTGTAACGGCTCATTTCGGCCCGCAAAGCGGCCCGACAGGATGCCCTCTCGGTCGATGCAAACCGATACGCGGCGGACACACCGGGGAGATACCCGGTCAGCGTCTCACTGCCCACATCGGGCATCCAGACCCGGAAGAATGCGAGCAAATAGTCACATTCCAGATTTTTGTGATCAACTCGGTGTTCAATGGATGGACGGCTTTACCATTGATACAGATCGATTTGCGCGCTGCCATGGCATCACATCGGTGCTATCATTCACGCCCTTGGTTATCTGGAGAAACTCGGCCTAAAAAGTGTGGAGCGGCCTCGGCGAGGTTAACTATGCATCGGTTTTGGATCAGCATTTGCGGTGTGATCACATCGGTCATCGTTTTTTGCTCTTGTTTTGCTGACCCGGCAGACGCGATGGTGGTAAAGGACATAGAGAGCTGTATCAATTTATGTATCGTCCAGTTGTACCGGTACGGAGACATTTACGCTTACATGGAGTGTATAGGACTTTGTTCGGTCTACAGGCGCGGGCACCCCGTGGCTCAATACCGATCAGGTGGGGGACTGACTCGTAGCGAGTGCCGTATGGCGGCTAAAGGAGCGTTCCCGCAAGAATTCAGACATCGCAGAGAATTCACGCGGTGGTGCAAGCTTCGCTTGCATTAGTCCGCACGCTTGGCAAAGACGCGTGCAGGATTACCCGTCAATTTAGTCTCATCGCCATGTATTGGAGCAGACAGAGAGCCCAGCGGGTTTGGAGGGGTTGACCCTTAAACCTGAATTCCTCGGCCCCAGCGCGGGTCGCTTTCGCGTGGGCCCGCTTGAGTGCCTCGTAGGTCTTGGCGTTGACCTCCATGAAGGCGTGCGGCTCTGGCGAGTAGTCTCTCATCGGTGGCCTCCACTATCTCGAACTGAACGAGACGCCGCCTCAGCGCGCTCTCGTCTTAGTGGAAACCATTGAGCCCATGTAAGGCGAGCGACGTGCCTTGTCGGGCCGATTACTTATGAAAAGAGTCCAGATTTGGGCGCCTAGGGGCAACTTACTTCGCAGGGGGAAGGGGCGGGTCAATTGCTTCAGAGGGGAGCGCCGACCGGTGCAGGCAGCTTTGCGCGCAAGAACTCAAAATTCGCACAGGGGTGGTTCAGGGCAAGGAATGAGCCAAAAAACGTCGTAAGATCGTAGGTGGGGCGTCAACTTCAAACGCGTGGTGCCTTCGATATCGCTCCCCGGACCAGATACTACTATGAAGGCGGATCCAAATATGCGGCAGTCCCGGGCCGCTTTGCACAAACCTACGTGTTCGCTTGGAACCTGGTTTGCGCTCCTGACACTGATCACCGCGACCCAAGGGCGCTACAGAGGTGAGAGTGCGCGACCCGCCTGTCCAGGCCGCCAGCCTCGGCTATTAGTTTTGCGGCATGGCGGCCGTGAGCTTGTCGTAATTTTTCGTCACAAGCTCGATATTGGCTGGGTTTTTTACCTGCTCGGCGGGTGATTTCAGTTCCGCCCGCAATTGCTCGAGCTGTACCTGCTTGTCGTCCGGCCGCAAGGACTTGTCGCCCACTACCGAGGCGATCTCCTTTTTGATAACGGCTTCTGCGCCAACATATTTTTTGGTATCTGGATCAATTCCGCTCATTACCAGACTGATGTTCGCGGCTACATCATCGTATTCGGCATAGTTGGCGAAACCGTATTTCTTGGCCACAGCTTCGAGCTGCTCCATCACCTTGGGATCCGGTTGGTCTCCCTCGGGCGACTTGGTGACGATCGCCTCGACATCCTTCTGCGCGGCGAGGAAGGCGTCGATCTGTTTATCGGTGAGCGCGTCCTGTTTCGAACCCTCCTCGGGCAAGGCGGCTTCCTGGGCAAAAACCTTTTGGCTCAATGCGGCGAAGCTATGTGCCGCCATGAGCGCAATGCTCAAAGCCATTACGAAGGGGCAAATCGAGACGCGCATGGGCTGTCCTTGAGTCGCTGGGAATGGGGCCGAAAACGAGATTAGTGTGGGCTAGCCTCCTGTTCCATAAATCTACAGCAAAAAGGACGCCGGCCGAATCCGACGCTCTCTATTAGAGTCTTAAATTCATTGTGATCCTATTCAGGCGGTTGCGAAACCCTGACGGCGGGCCGCGCACCGTAATAGACGGCGAGCGCGTGCATCTCGACGGGTGCCAGCTGTGCTGCAATTATGCGCATCTGCTCGTTGATATCGTTGCGCCGCATGCCTTGCGCGAAAGCTGCGAGTTGGCGCTCGATGTAAGCGGCGTGCTGGCCTTGCAGCGCTGGAGCTCCGAGCTTGTGGCCGCCAGGGCCATGACAGGCTGCGCAGGGTGGGATCCCACGCTCGGGGTCGCCAGCAAAGACTAGGCAAGGGGTGGCAGCTTTGCCGAATTCTCGAAGTTAGCCCTGAGGGAGTTCGATCAGCGGCACCCGGAATTGTCGCTACTCGATGAGGACGCTGGGCTCAAATTCGATACGGTTCGATGTCCAGGGGCCAAGGTGCCGTGCTCGTACGCTGTCCCACCAAAACCGCCGGCCGAACCCGATGCCCGTGCGGTGAACCGGTCTTGTTGCGCTTACACGGGCGCGTAGAAGAAGATCCGCTTGTTGCGCTTGCTCTGCACCAGGGCGCGGCGGTGTACCTGCTGGCGGTGGATAGCAGTCATAGGACCGCCATAAGTCTTTTCTGCCGCATCCAGCGCGGTCGCTGCCTCAACCGTTTGCAGGTCCTTGTCAGGCATTCCCTTGATGTAAAATCTGACTTGAAACGTGGTCATGGCGGTGTGCTGTTGGAGCTCAAAAGAAAATCCTTTTGATCGTCGGCATCTAGCGACGCCTTTAAGCAGGACCGCCTTTCTTAGCACCGCTCAGCTTTGAACGATCATCATTCAAACTACCAATATGATATTGGTATTTCTCAATCAGAAAGCAAGATACGAACTAATTTGTCGCAGGGCCGCCCAGGTAATTTTTGCAACACTTAATTCAGACATATTATTCATATAGTTATTAGGTCAATAGCTAAACGAGGAGCCTTAAATGACGAATTCAGTTGGACGTTTTTATTCGGACAATCCATTTCCACATGTTTTGCTCTATAGTACTATCCTAGCAATACTTGGATTGGCAACCGTAGGCTTTGTTTCAGCGCAGTAGCCCGAATTAGCCATTGGGGGTGTATGAGTACCCTTGTGAGTACCCCGCTGGTTGGAAGCCCCGGTCAAAGCCCTTGACCGGGGCTTGTCCTTAGATGGACCCGTCTGCCGCGTGGTGCGGTCCTTATACTGCCTAGTCACACGACGGATCGCGCCAGGGCCCAGCCGCGTGCAGAGATCGGCACGATGGCTTCGCACGTCGAGCCAGGGCTGGCAGCCCGGCAATCGTGAACTACATGCGATCAGTCCCGCAATGTCACGCGCCAGCGCTTATCGGGGTCCCGCTTGACGTCCGCCTCGACGGATTGGACGACCCCTTCAAACATTGTGGTTTTGCCGTCCGCTGCCCTCCCGGCAACCCTGACGGACGTGCCGGCGTCTAGTGATTCCTTGCATCGTCGAACGTCGGCTTCCGTGGTCACGTAGAACTGCGTCATTGCCTCATCCTTCGTTAGCGCCGAGGAGGGTCGGCAGCTTAGCGATGTTGCTGGCGATGCGGCGGGCGCCTATTGGTTGGCCTCGTGCCTCATTAGCGCGTGCGCCATCCTGCACACCATCACGCCTAATTTGTCGGTAGCATCTTCAGCCTCGGAGAAGGTCTCTGACTGATGCGCGATCACGTTGGCCAGCAGGACCACCGCTGCATTAAAGACAACCTCAGTCGGGTGGCCAAGTGCGGCGCGATCAAAGGCTTCGCATAGATCTTTTGCGTCGGCCATTTTTTGATGCGCGGCGGCATATTTTAATTTCACTGCCAACCTCAATTCGGGACCCGGCCTATCACGCAAAAGCACAGCTACACTTTGCGCCAGGCGCTGGGCGCACGACAATTCGTCGCCTGCCGAAAGCGCTTTTCACAATTGGGCAACCACTACGATTTGAGGAGGCATGTTAGCGCTGGTATCCTTACCCGGCCAGACCCCTTCGACTCGACGAGTTGCTCCTTCACCCGAAACGCGCACTCCGGAAAAGCCCAGGTCGCGAAATTTTTGTGCGATCAGCGCGTTGTTTGCCAATTGCTCGACCGACTTGAGGACGAGGATTGCCCGGTATCTCATTCCGTGGTGGACAGTAAATTCGGCGGCGAAGCTCGAGGCGCTGACGAACGTGGCGGCGATGGCGAACGCTGCGAGGGCTACTAGGGAATTGTGAAGGGTCTTGCTGGTCATGGCGAGCGTCCTCTTGGTTCCGCTCTTTCGAGCCTTCCTTCGGAAGTATCTAACGGCCATTTATAGTGGAGGCGTGTTGAACCCGTTCTGAGCTACCCAATCATGTGGCGTTCACGGGCTCGCAGGCGCTCTACTCCGCCATACCACCCAAAATAAGGCCGGCATGTGGTGGCTCCTCGCCTTGAGCGGCCTGGCCAGTTGGTCTGTTTGCCGGCAAGTGGATAGTACAGCCTCAGAATCGACGCGGCAGAAACGGCAGAACCGACCTACTAATTCTGTCTCTCATCGCGTATCTCAAACTAGCAAAATGGTCGGACGCAACGACGTGCAGCACGAGGCATATCGACCCGTCATTGAAGATGGTCGCGGAATCTTCCCTGAGGATCTTCGCGTGAAAGCCCCACGCGGGTCACGCGAAGCCATCGCAGCGGCAGCTCAACGCAACCTTCACAATCCAGTCAGAATGGATCAGGCAGGCAGTCATGCGCTGTTTGGAAACCGACGCAGCGCGACTTCGCCATGGCGCTGTTGAGATTAGTTAGGACATGAGCAAGATGCCGGAGGCTTCATGACCAATATTGCCATGGTGCGACGCCTTCTGAAGCTCGAGGCAATCAGGCCGCAGGGAGAACTCGCGGAGCTTATTGACGACGAGCTACGGGTGCTTCTCCTGGAGGTCACACGAGAGATTCTAGCTAGCGATGAATCGCTGATACGTTGAGCTTCATCCTTGGTGAGCACGGGCGGGGGGCTTGTCTTTTTTCCCGGGCCCAAGGCACTGCGCACTCTTATCGCCCCAATGACATTTGTTGGTGGTATCGTTCTCGCAGTAGCTCTCGCTCCTATGCACTGAACAATCACTAAAGGGAATATGGGTCTCGGCCTTCCAGGGTTCAGGAGCGGCCTTTATGGGAGAATTAGGACTGGCCTTCGCGGGAGCTTCGCCAGCCTTGGCAGTCTTGCACTGCGACTTCTTCGCCACCCACCTGCAGGCGTCCGCTTCACAGGACGCCTGATCCGTGTGAGAGACGCATTTACTTGAGGCCGACTTAGCGATGCAGTCTCCGTAACTGGCGAGGAAAAGGATTAGAACCGAAGGCGCCACAAGATACGGGAAGCGGCGCTCAGTCATGGTCATCTCCGACTGTTAAGCCCCGAGAGGCCGCCTCTCGACGGGCCTTGGGGTGTCCAGTCCTTACGCGCGTCACGCCGCTTTTTTGCCTCCTCCGCTTCCTCGCGTTTGCCCAAAGCATCGCTCAATTGGTCCGCCACCTCTTGCGCTATGCGCTTCTCCGTAAATTGCTCCAAGAAACGCAAGCACAACGCTAGAAAGATGAAGAGACCGAGAGCGCAAAGCGCAATCTGAAAGTCAGACATTGCGGCCCCCTTTCATTAGCGCCGGGAGATACCCGCAAGTTTGCTAACCCGAACGCCTCAAACAATCCAGCGCCCCAAGACAGCCGCGATGGGGATAATGGCCACCCCACAGCCGAGCCAATGGTCGATTGAACCCGGGCCCGCGCTTTACACACGCTCAGGAATTATAGTCTTTCCCGCTCAATTTATGGGTGCGTGCAAGACACACTCAAATGCAATTCCTCGGTCACAATTTAGGGGCGCTTTAAAGCACTCCCGGTTCCGCCGAGTAGAGCTGGCAGCTTGGCGATGTTGCTGGCGATGCGCTTGCCAGTCTCAACAAGCATACAATAAGCGGTAGTCTAAGTCAGTGCAGCCCGACTACGCCCGACCGCATGATGGTGGCGGGCCGTGGCCGGCAGACATTGCAAAGCATTACGCAGCCGAAAGGGAGAGTGGAGATGGCCCGCCACGTAGGTAAGCTGGGGCTGCACATTGTTATTCCTCTGGACGCTACCCCAAAACAGGTTGCCTCTCTTCTGCTGGGGCACATTGGCTACCGCATGATGCGACAAGCCCTGCCGCTCATAGACACAAAATTAAAGGCTGAGGAGCGTCTCCAAGAAAAGGAGTGGCGGGAGGACGCGCGCCAAATCGCCATAGCCAAAACACTCGTGGAAATACATGAGAGGGGCTTGTCCGATAAAGATGGAGCCGCGCTACTCAAAGAGCGGCACAAGCGAATACTCACGCGCGATATACAGCCCGCCAAGGAGCGGGCTGCGCGCATGATCCAATCCAACAAAAAGAGAAAGAGATAAGTCGGTACGCCGGCGCGTAGTTCTCGTGCCCGACCTACTTCTTACCGTGCGGATGATGAGGTGGTGCCGTGGGTGCCGGTGCACAGAAAAGCGCGTCAAGATCGCCTGGCTGGGCAGGGCACGCCGTAGCCGGGTGTTGAGGCTTCGCGGCCTGCGCTGCCCCAATTCCCATGGTGGCCAAGAGGCCGACCGCGAAGATCGCGACCAGCGACAGTTTGGTTGTTGTTTTCATCCGACCCTCCCTATTTAGCGGGGCACACGCCCCACTCATAGTACTACACTCGCGTCCTAGCCTTGTTCCATGCTTCCACGAAAATGCTTCGAGTGTTGCCCGTTGAGCACGGGACCCACAAATGCAATTTCCGCAGCAAGAGCGTCCGCCACCGCCGAAGACACCAGTAACCACGGCAACCGGCAGCAAGACGAGCGGCGCCAGCAAGCATTAGGGCGCCGACCGAAGCCGACGCCCCTCAAACGCAGTGGAGTGGTCTTTTAGTAGCTCGATCCTTTCGAGCAGGTCTTTGCCGTGTCGTCCCACTTCATGTGGGACTTCTCGCAGTCGGCCTTGGTCTTTGGGGCGCGGCAAACGTTGCACCTGCAAATCCAACGGCGAGGCCCAGTTCCCGTCTCAAACGGAACATTGGCCTGAGCAATGCGTTTTAGCTTCGCCGACGCACTTAGCCCCATCCGGGCATAAAAAAATGAAAAGCACTGTAATTCGTCTGTTTGCCTGCGTCTTTCTCGTAGCCTTTCCTGTGGTGTTAGGGTCAGCCGCATTAGCAGGGCACGGCGGCGGACATGGTGGTGGCCACGGGGGACACGGAGGGCACGGCCACGGAGGGCACGGCCATCACGGAGGGCATGGCCATCACGGAGGGCATGGTCACCACGGAGGGCACGGTCATCACGGAGGGCACGGGCATCACGGAGGGCGCGGCCATCACGGAGGGCACGGCCACGGAGGGCACGGGCATCACGGAGGGCACGGCCATCACGGAGGGCACGGTCATCATGGAGGTCACGGCCATCACGGCGCCCACAATCTTAGGCATGGGCGCAATGCGTTCGGTAATCACGTCGCCTGGAACCGCTGGGGGCACAACTGGAACCGCTGGGGCCGGGGTTGGGGCTGGCCTTACTTATACGGTGACGTGCTCAGCTATATCTTTTGGCCCTACGCAGCTTACAACCCATTCTGGTTCTACGGACCCGACTTCATTCTGGACAGCATCTTCTGGCCCGGCCGGTATGGAGGCTATGCATCCTCTGGGTATCGACCGTATGACGTCTATGGCTATGGTGGTTACGCCTATCCCGCCCGCCACGCCCACGCCGTAGCAGTGCCTCCAACTAGCCCCATGGAGCCTCGGGCCTGCACCGGGCTGGCGCCAGGGGTAACGGATCTGCCGGTCGATCAGATCGAGCGTGCGATTCACCCAGTGGGTGATCAGGTCGCCGCCCTTGGTGAGTTGAAGGCTGCCTCCTCAAGAGCTGCGGACGTGCTCAAGACGTCATGTTCGACTGAGGCGCCGCTCACCCCCGTTGGTCGGCTCGACGCTCTGGAGAAGAGACTAAATACCATGGTGCAGGCAGTACAGATCGTACGCGGGCCGCTCCAGGCCTTCTACAACTCGCTATCTGACGAGCAGAAGCAGCAATTCGAAAAAATCGGCGGAGGTACCGCAAAAGAGTCATCCACAAATGAACTCTCAAATTTGTGCAGCGAACAGTCGGCGAATTTCACTCAGCTGCCGGTGCAGGAGATCGAAGAGAACCTGAAGCCTAACGCGCAGCAGAAAACGGCATTGGATCAACTAAGCGCGGCTTCATCAAAGGCCGCGACCGAGCTTGAAAAATCCTGTCCGAAGGAAACACCACAAAATCCCGCAGATCGGACTGACGCCATTACAAAGCGGCTCAACGCGATGATCCAAGCTGTCCATATCGTGAGCCCAGCTTTGAACACGTTCTACGCCTCCCTAAGTGACGAGCAGAAAGCTCGGTTTAACGTCATGGGGCAGCCCCGCACGGCGCGAGTTCAGGTCCATTGATGAGCACGAGACCGCCTAGGATGGGGCTTGCGACTCGTTAAAGTCTTTATGTCTGCTTCTGGCACTAAGCGGACGTTGGGCCCGCTAGTCTGTATGTCCGCTTTAGGGGGCAAAGCGGACATGGAATGATGCAAGTTTCCCTGTCTGGTTTGCGAGTCCTAGCTCATGCCCAGGTGGTAGATGCGAGCGAAAATTGCGCGCTCGACGTCTTGATAGTGTCGCAAGTTGCGATCGACGGCTTGACGTAGAAAGTGCGAGCGGCTCACTCCTTGCTCTCTTACGGCCAAGTCCACCTCTTCAAGCACCTGAATAGGAAGGTTGAGCAGTACGGGTTTGTCATTTCGTTTCAATCTGATCAACGTTGTCTCCTTCTATGTATTTATACAGGTCGCGGCGGCTCTTAGCTGACCAAAGCGCACGCTTCTCCTTCGCTTCTTTTAGCGCTTCTTCAAGCTCACGTTCCCAATCCGACCTCACATAAATGGGCTCGCTCTTCGCTTTGGGCAGAACGGTATATAGATCGATATCTTGCAGACTCATGGGTGGCCACTTGAGGAGCTTCGACGAGTAAAACATCACATCGCGAAGCTCGTTGGGTGACTGCAATGGAACGGCATGCAGTGTGCGGTTGGCTGGTCCTAGACTCTGAAAAAGATTCTCCAGGTCAGGTGCTACGGCTTTGAAGCGATCGACCAGCTTTGGTGCGACCAGCATGACCGAATGGATATGACACGTCGTCTCTGGATGATCAGGATGAAAATGGAATTGGCCTACACGGAATTGCTCGGTCGGTGAAAGAGTCGCGTACGTCTTCTCGTGTTTGGTGAATGGATTGTCGGCGTAGACATACGTCAGTGGCTGCAGCGACCATTTCCGTTCAAAATTATTCATGAGCTTGGAAAACAACCGGACATAAAATTGTTCATAGAGAGCGAAACAGCGATGAGGCGGAATGGGAATATGATCCGCTCGCTTCGCTTCAACAGGTACGAACGTATTGGATAGGAACCAGAATTGTCGAGAATCAGCATCGGTCCATAGCCGATGATACTCAGATGTAAGGTGCTCGATGCGCTTCTCGGTAGGCCTTGCCATCATTCCGCTGCTGGATCATTCTCGGCGCCGAATTCCACAATCAGGACGCCTGCGGTGATCACAACCGGCGCAATCGATTGGCAACTTCGCGAATCTGAGCGGCTCATCCTAGGCCATGAAGGATTGCTCGGTCACAAGCATCTCGTGGTCGGGATCACGCGGCTGCGCAATGAGTCCCTCATCTTGCGCGACTCCCTCGACTACCTCGGCAAGCACGTCGATGCGATTGTTGCGTATGACGACGCGAGCACGGATAGGACGGTGGAAATTCTTCGCAGCCATCCGAAAGTCGCCCTGATCGTAGCAAATGGATCATGGGAAGAGGACATCAAGGCGCGCCGGCTTGCCGAGGGCAGACATCGCGGCCTCTTGCTGCAGATCGCACGCACTCAGATGCAGTTCGACTGGATGTTTTGCTTTGATCCGGATGAACGCGTGACCGGCGACTTGCGTGGCTTCGTGGGAGGGTTACGCGCGGATGGTTGCGACGCCGTGCGGATTAGGCTTTTCGACGCCTACATGACCCCGGACGATCTTGAACCCTATCGATCCGATCGCGAGCTGCTAGACTTTCGTCGCTTCTTTGGCCCCGAGCAAAGGGACATTCTGATGCTTTGGCGCAACCGCCCGGAGATCTTCTTCGCAGAGCAGCACGCACGAGAGCCGGGTGGAATAGAACGGGTGCGGACAGCCCTCTACTGCCAGCACTACGGCAAGTCGCTGTCGGTCGACCATTGGGAGGAGACCTGCGACTACTATATTCAGCATTTTCCGTTCGATACTTACGGAAGAAAGTGGAGCGAGCGCAAAGGCGGCGCCATCCACACCCAGTCGGATTTCAGGCGGCCTCTATATGAATGGGGTGACACGCTCTTCGCCAACGCAGTCCGAATTTGATGCTGCATGTTTACCCAATTCGCGAGGTGAAGTTATCGGACGTGTCCTATTCGGGCTGGCAGTGGTGACCATCGCCCTTTGGGCGGTGCACTTCTTTAGTCCCTATACCATTCCCGATTGGATTAGCTGGCTACATCGGCTGGTGAGGAGGCCAGGATGAGCTGTCGCGACTTTAGGGCGTGGTGCTTTTCATCTCCGGGATCGGTGAATCACTATTGTCCTGAAAAACTTGTGGATAAAATCCGCGGCCAGGCCTCCTTTTCAGCCTCTGCTCCACCTTAACTGTGACCTTTGAGCACCGTGCCGAGCCGATTCGAGGCCGCAGGGCCGGCCATCATTTCCCGCGACGAAATCGATGTTAGTCTGAACCGGCATCTTCAATGGGGTAGGGAGCATGTCTCAAGCCCATCTTAAGCCCATCTGGCAGATATCGCGCGGAGACGAACGTCCTTGTCTACTCTCTGACCGAGAGCTGCTCATGCTCGCAGAGCTTGGACACTTGCAGGCCAGCGATTTGCTTTGGAGGCCAGGGTTTGAGGGTTGGAGAACTGTCCGGTCTTTGATGGGTGACCTAACTACGCCTCCTTTACCCCCTTCCATTTTGCAAAAGGATCGACCGAAGCAAATTTGTGCCAAGGCATCCTCGTTATCGTGGAGTACCCACCGGCACAGCGGCCGGGTTGACTTAGAGACATTTCTCGGTCGCGCCAAACAGCCTCGGAATCTGGCGGGCTTGCTGGCTGCTGTAATTTTGGTGGGAGCGTTGGGGATTGCTTTCCATAAGTCCTTCGCTACAGACACACAGCCGACGATACGAAATTCCGCTTCCAATGAACCTCCTCCCGTTTCCATCGAACCGTCGCAACCCAAACCCGACCCAACTGCAGCGAATGCTATAACCCCATTCGAATCCACCAACCAGGCGGAGTTGGAAGGGGGTATCGTTGTGCACACGGTTAGAGTGCTCAGCATTGATAGTCTCGAGCCTTCGGACGCATCGGCCTCGGTTCCCAACGCTGCGCCAGAAGCGCCGTCAAACTCAGTCCCGTTGCCCACCAAAAAGCCCGCGATACCAAACCGAAGCCTCAACACAGCGGGATTAATGCGGGCTAACACGGCCGTATCTCAAACCGCCAATGCGGACGCACCCGTCGTCCATGATCGTCCGAGCGAAATCACGCTGGGCTTTCGAACTATGGACGGTCCCTGAGCGAGTGGCCGGCAGAGGTTCCGGGCAATTCCTTGACCGGTGGTTCGTCCTACGAAGCCGATGCGTTTTGGGGCTATTGGCTTCAACTATTCAGACCAATAAGGACGCGTAACGGGAATTGTCACGGCTAGAGGGGCTGCATGAGTATCGTCCGGCGGTGGCTAGAACAGTTGGCTGCGGCGCTTAAGCTGCGACGCCCGCGTTGGCAGCATTTTGGTTGACGGCAACGAGGAAGATCAGTCAGCCGCCCATGCGATTGCGCGAAAGCTTAATCCTGGCCGCTATGACTTGGTGACCTACTGCAAGCAATACGGCGGCTACGATCGTAACCTGCCTCGGCTCCTGGCTATTCCCGCGCTTTAATTACCCCATGGGTCGCGCAAGCCTCTTGCTCAGGCAGCCGCCTGAACTTGCACCGGTTGTTTCGGTATTCTTCGCAACGTTAGCCGACCAATTGTGGCCTAGCTGCAAGTCCTGCTTCGGAAGTCGCGGGGCTGAG
Source organism: uncultured Alphaproteobacteria bacterium (assembly GCA_963741155.1). GTDB lineage: Bacteria > Pseudomonadota > Alphaproteobacteria > Rhizobiales > Methyloligellaceae > Methyloceanibacter. The sequence continues at coordinate 238,053 of CAVUHA010000007.1, forward strand.
CGACAGGGGATCATCGGCGCGCCGCGACTTGCCTTCAAACAAAGCGCCCTGCTCAATGGCGAGACTCTGATGGATGAGGTCGCCTTCGACATGGCACTTGGATTGCAGTGTCACCCGAAACGCTCGCACCGACCCTTTAAGGCGCCCGCGGATCACCACGTCCTCGGCGACAACGCTACCTTCTAGCTGCGAACTCTCGCCGAGAACTAGTGAAGCGCACTGGATATCGCCGTGAATCTGACCATCCAGATGAATCTCGCCCCTCGAGGTCACATTCCCGGTTATTACCAGGTCTTCGCTAATGTTTGAGAGCGAGCGACTCGTATCCCCTGCACGCTCGGTCCGTTTCCACGTTGCCGGCATGCGTTACTTGCTCCTTTAAGGGCAGTGCCCAGAAGCTCCTCCAGAGCCATACTAGTCCGACGCGCGGCGGGGTCTACACCGGGTCACCTCAAGACAAGCCAAGAGAGTGCTGTCGGAGAGGCTGTGGATTGTGTGGAAAACCTCAAAGGCGCCCTAATCAATGTGATCGCGCCGCACTAATTTTGTCCGGTGACGGTGCTGATCCCTCGCTCGTCACCGGTTCCGTCCCCCCAAAGGAACCTGAAGAAGCCTCGCCCCCAAGCGGGGCTTCTTCCTCTTGTGTCTCAGGCACTTTCCGACGGCATCGGCAATGCGAAAGCGAATGAGGTTTAGGGATGAGCGTGTTCTAGGCTCGCAGAGACACTCAGAGATGGCCGAAGCCTATGAGAAGGCGGCTGCGGACCCGAGACTGACGCATGAAAAACGCCGAGAGTATCTAGAGAAGGCGAGACGTGCGGGCGAATTAGCTGAGGATGCAAAAATCCTGGAGGGTTCGTTGTTGAGGCGCCGTGCTCGAAAAGGTAAGGGGGCAGCACGGACCATCCCTTGAGTTAATGTTTCGGCGCGTCGTCATCGGTAGCTCACACAAACCACCCCAACTCACGCGCCTTGTCGTTGGCGGCTATTGAAGCCGGTTCGGCACGCGGGCAACATTCGAAGCCGGGCGCTGCGCTCTTTGAGTACCACGCCTCATGCTCGCGCCTGTTCGCTGCAATGATCGCTGCTTGTGTCTCTGCGTCATACGGTGCGGGTATCGATGTGCGTGCAGGTTCTCCGGGCGGCAACGGCAACGTGGGGATCGGCTGGCCTGTTGCTTGCTGGCGCCGTGTTGTCCTCGAACACATCTGCAATTGTGAGCGATCCGGCAATCGCTGGGGAATCGGCGAGTTGGGATGATTGTCTACTGAGCACTTTTCGGAGAGCTTATGCCCTGGGACGAAGATTTCGAGAGGGCAATTCCGTGACTTTGGCACAAACGACATAGACGGCATAGTGGGCGTTGTCGCACTACCGCCCTATAATCCGCCGTTCTAGTCGAAGCCGCGGTGCTGGACGAATAGGAGACTCCGATGTTTCAGAGGGTGTTGGTACGTCCATGCGCGAATACTGAGCGTATAACGGTCCTTCCAAGCAATGCTGGATGAGGACTGCTATGCGGCAATCGCGCCCCCGGCTTCAACTCCTCAAAATCTCAAAGGCGGGGCCTTAACCGCTCCGAAAGCGCCGTCGCTGTATGTCTTGGTGCATTCTGGGAATAGGACCGGGGTGCGTTCATGCGTGCAAAAGCCGCCATCACCGCAGCGTTGGCGCTTTCTGTCGTTGGAGGAGGCTGTTCCCGCCCTTGGCAAGCATCCACGGCTGACTTGGCACCACTTAACTCTCAGCCGGGGCAGACGCGATACTCGAATTCATTCCATCCGTCTTCACAGTACCCGGACGGTGAAGGCGCTTCGCCATCAAACCCATCGGGCCCTGTGTCGGAACCGCAACCGCCGCCTGCGTGGCCGGGAGCACGCAAGGTCAAGACGATCACCATTCCGGCCCCCGCCACACACCAATAGTAGCAGGGATCTCCCCCATCAAGGAAAGTCGAGGCCGCCGCGCCGATACGATGTAACTATGCCGCACGCAGATGTCCGCTTATGGCACTTAGCGGACATGGCGGGACCTCTGACCTAGTCCGCAAAGTGCTCCAAAGCGGACTTGAACGCGAGCCGCGTGGCCGTCATCGCTGCGCTGACGATGACTCCTATACCGCCTGTAGGATCTATCGAAAGGATCTACCTCCGTCACTCAGTCGTCTGTAGCCGTTTCTGTAGCTGTTTTGCAAAACTGCCTGACCCGTCAGCACCCGCAAACCGTTGAGAATTATGGCGACCCCGAGCGGATTCGAACCGCTGACCCTCAGATTAGGAATCTGAGACACGATAATATAATCAATGAGTTGTAGCTCGTGTGTCTAGCAAAGTGTCTAACAATTGGTTCACTTTGGGCGGGGCAGTTAGAGGCCAGCATCTCGCCCTAAAAAAAGTTCACCGGTGAACTTTTGGGGGGTGTGTTGCTGTGCTTTTTCGGCGGTTCCAAGGGCGCTATAGACCTGAAAGCGTTCAGCTGATCTCTGTGCACGAGACGCGGTTTGCCCCGCGTAGCGCCTTGCATGCCCGCGACCGCAGTGCCAACCGTATGGGCTCAGGTGTGGGTCCGCTTGTAGACGTAAAGCCGACGTCTTTGGCGACATGCCTACTAGGGCGTGTACTCATAACCGGGCAGCCAAATGCGGACTTGGATGCGCCGTCCAACGTCCGCTATCGGGGGTCAAGCGGACATGACGCGAACGGGCTGTAATGTCGGCTAATGACCCTAAGCGGACATTCTAATCGGCAGGCAGTGCCTCGCCGACCTCAAGCGCTCTTTGGTCTCTTCTGAGAGCGGACGGGGCGAGCGGTAGCGCGCACCGACGTGTTCAGCGCCACGGCGGCGCGAATGAGCGCCTTCAACGCCTTTTCATCAATCTTGTCGCCCTCATGGAAATCGATGGCACGCCTGGTGTTGCCTTCGAGGCTGGAGTTGAAGAGGTCTGAAGGGTCCTCCAACGAGGCGCCCTTGGCGAAGGTCATCTTCACGACATTCTTGTACGTCTCACCGGTGCAGATCATTCCGGCGTGCGACCACACCGGAACCCCTCTCCACTTCCACTCCTCCACCATCTCGGAATCGGCTTGCTTGAGCAATGCGCGGAGCCGGGAGAGCAGCTTGCCCCGCCAGTCGCCCAGCTCCCTGATCCTCTCGTCAATCATTTGAGATGGAGACTTTTCTTTTTGAGATCCGCTCTTCCTCATTATGTTCTTTCCGTTCCTTCACTTAGCGGACATTCGCGCTTTCAGATGCGATGTCCGATCTACTCCTAAAAGCGGAAGTCATAATCACTAAACAACCAATCTCGCTGCCCGGCATAGGCGCAAAACGGGTGGTGGCCTCGCTGGGTGGCGTTTTTGCCTCGCTGTGTGCGGAGCACAGGGTAAAGGCTTCCGGGGACCCTTGCGGGCTCAAGCCGCCGCTCTAGCGGAAATGATAAAACTGATCGTTCAAGTACTTGAGGAGGTCCTGCGTTTCGCTCGCGGAGAATTCTCTTTTTGCCATATGAGTGCAGCTGGCCAACTGCTTCTTCAACGCATCAAAAGACTGAACGACTCGGTCCTTGCGCGTGAGAACGCTGGTATCGTGGCATCCCATGCAGTTAGCGTCATACAAGCGCTTCCCGTGGGTGCTGTCGCCCGGCACTGAGGCGGCATGAGCGATCGGCGTCAGCAGGATGAATAGAGATACGCACAAAATGCCTTTCATGGTTTGAGTTTCCCTCCGACGTTTGGTCACGCGTGGGGCAAACCGCGCGATGTTTTTATTACTTCTTCATGATCGTCGTCATCAGGTACAAAACCAAGGCCACCGCACGTCGGGCATTGACGTTCATCGTCCGTATCTTTGTCAACGACACCATCGCCATTGCAGTCTGGACAAGTTTTCATATGTGTGTGTGCCTCGAAGCCGAGCATAGCTAGATGAAGCTGCACATGTCATCAGCTTGACGTCGGCTATTGGCACTTTTCGGACATCCGACCTGCACTGACGAATGTCCGCTATCGGAGGTAAAGCGGACATGACGCGAACGGGCCGTTATGTCGGCTAATGACCCTAAGCGGACATCCCAAACGACCTAGGTCCATGAGAGGCGTATAAGAGCTAATCCAAGATACAAAAGCGTGAAAACCGCGATCACCAGTAAGACTGGGACGAACGCGCCTGCCTGAACGGGTGGCGTGCTAAGCTGACATATGCGCCCGACTGTATACTCTTGGCATCGGGGCATCGCCAGCCGCTGTCATTGTCTTGTCCAGTCGATTCCGCTCAGGGTAGGTCGATCTGCTTCAGCCATTCCAATCCGAACCGGCCCTCGCCCACGGTGAGTTTTACGTATCCTGCGTCCGCCATCGCGTCGAGCACTTGCTGCGGAGTTTCAAACGCAGCAATTGGGACATCTAACTGATCATAAACTGCGCGGGGGGCACCAAGCTCCACCACTGTGCGCGAGTCCGGCCAAGCTCGTATCGCCAGGTAATAGGTACGCCTAGAAGCATCACGCTGAAGTGTTTGACGCTTCGCAACCACTGGAACGTCTCGGCTGACAAGTGGAGTTCCGTAGCCGTTGGCAATGCCGAATACCCCAAGCAGCAGGCCAGTCATGCAAAGACCTAAACCAGCGCGAAACTGCAATTTGGTGATCGCTGGCGTGCCGCGGGGAAAGTCGCTCCAATGAGGAATTACAAAGCTGGCCAAAAACCAGAATACGATGGAGCCAAGCCCACCGATGTAAAGCGTGCGGTCCTGACTCAAAAATGGGTAATGATTAATTGTAACGAGCCCAAGGAGCGGACCGCCAAAGATGATGCCGAACTGCCAGACGAGTGAGATGATTTGCGGCCAACGAGGCTTGCTGGGATCAAGGCCAAATAGGCTACGTAAGCTACGTACTCTGGGATCCCACCAGACCTGCTGCCCCTCAGCACGCGGCACTCCTACCATGTACACTCCTCCGCCCGGGATTTGGACCCAGGGAGTTAATTTTTTAGTACATGTCGCGCTGGGTATTAGATGTGTATCGACGGAGACGCTCTGTAGAGGAGAACGTCAACGCCGACATTTGGCTGCCCAAACGTCCGCTTGTGGCACTTTGCAGACATTGATACCGACGCTGAGCATGTCAGCTCTTGGAGGTAAAGCGGACATCGCGATGACTTGCCGCTATGTCCGCTGATGACCCAAAGCGGACATGTGAGCATTGGACTGAGCAGGGCCTTACGGCCACGCCCAGCCGAGGACGCAGCTATAGTGCCCCGCCCAGGCGGCCCCAGCAGCAACATGGAAGAAAGCGGAAGAAGCACACGCCCCGCTATTGGCCGCAGACGCTTGAACCCGTTGTGCAGACGTAAGGCACCACCACGCCGGTAAAGCAGGTCGTATAGAATTGAGCGGTGACTATGTCGGGCTGCAGTTTGGCCTTCGGCGGAACACCATTGGGCCGAACGGCCTTCCAGAATGGATCCCCCTGCACCGGGTAAGCCGATAGAGTAATGTGGCTCCAACCCCGTGCGCGCTGTAGTGCGTAGGCACTCTGGAGCGCAAGCGCCTGTGAAGTCTCGACAGCTTTTTCCTTCGATCGGGCGCTGTGAGTGGCTTTGATCAATTGGCAACCGACCTCGGCAGCTTGCGCTGGGCAAAAAGCAAGCATCGCCACAGTGAGCAGACCACTGATCATCGACCAAAAGCTCTTCATAGTCTCCTCCTCACCGTTTGGTCTTGGGTGCGCGCGTGGCTGGCATCACATTATCCCGTTCATTGGATCGCGGCGCTTGTCGCTGGAGGATGATGCGAGGCTTTGATGCGCCTACTAAGTACAAGGCTAGTGGGATAACGCCCGTTTGAGGGCAGCATGAAAAAGGCCCCGGCCACCAGGGGATGGGACCGGGGCTTTTGCTCGCCCGGGGGACTGCCGAGGGCAGAAGGACTACGACTATGACCATAACTATGACCGTTACGGATCACGATAGCGAGCCCATCGAGCTATCGACGTTCATGGAGATGGAGCTTGCCTTCGAGGAGGAGCTCACCGACCGCATCTTCGGCGAGGTCTGGAGCTTCGAGGACAAGCACCAAGTGCCGAACCGGATCATACAGAAGGCACTGAGGAAGGTCCTCTCGCGCTATCCATAGCGACTCGGGCCAGCCTGGGAGGAGGCCGCTGGCAGGCCTTGGCCTCCTAGGATACCTGGGACCAGACCGAGGCTCCTCCGACTCGGGCCTGCCTGGGAAGAGCTCGCTGGCAGGCGGAAGGCTCCTCCCAGGTATCCTAGATCGTGTACTCATAGATCGAGATTGGTAAGCAGCGGTTGGCCACTGTCCGCTTTGCCCCCGAAAGCGGACATTCGTCAGAGCATTGAGCATGTCTGCTTTGTGCCAGAAACGGACCTACGCCGAACGTAGGATCAACCCATTTTGCAGAGTCCGGCGCAGGCCCTTGACCTGTATCAATACAGCTGGACGCCAGCGGCCCTACTCCTAGGCCGTGAGCGAAACTGCTCGTCTGCGAACCATCTAACTTAGGGAGCTTGCAATGAGAAGATTGTTCCTGATCCTGAGCCTGGTGTTGCCCACGTTGCTTGTCAGCAGCGCCTCATGGGCGGCAACCAAACTCGAAGCGAGTATCTTTTCTTATGACGGCAAAGACTTTGTTCGGACCGAAACGACCTTGATGCAAGGAGGACAATCGGCGGTCGGTACAAAACTTGACCATGAAAGCCCGGCCTACAAAGCCTTGACCGAAAAACACTCCTACACCGGGCCAGCGACGGTTTTTGGTCAAAACTACCAAGCCGACTACGCACCGCTTATCGGTGCAGATGGCACATTGACCGGCGCTCTGTTTGTGGGTGTACCCAAATAGTCGACACTGAGAGTTCACGCATCGCGGGTCGATGACGTCCGCGATGGGGTTGGCACATGCACATACTTAGGTTTGCGCTTGAGTGGGTGGCCTGATGGTCGCCCACTTTCACTTATGGCTTGCGGCAACTTTGTCGGCTATGGGTCAAAAGCGGACTCTCTTCACAGCACCGTTTTATGTCTGCTTTACCCCCTAAAACGGACATTAATCAGCGCATTGCGCATGTCTGCTTTGTGCCAGAAGCGGACATGACGCCTGAGTTCGTGATATCGTCGCGCCATCGGGGATCCAGCGTCGGGGGTGCGCGATGAAGATCACGCTGGACATTTCCAAGCTCGTCGAAGAAGGCAAGCTCACGCGCGAGGAGGCCGACAAGCTCACGGCGCTCGCTGCCCACGATACCGGCTCGCTCGGCATAAACATCTTGATCGGGTTCGGCGTAATCGCCATCGCGGCCGGCGCGGTGGCGCTGGTGCCCACACCGCTGACTGCGGTGAGCTTAGGGCTCGCACTTTTGGCCGCAGGGTGCGCGATCGTGCTCAACCGCGTGCAGCAATGGATCCTGCTCGGGCAGATTTGCCTTGTCATTGGCGCGCTGATGTTCGGCGGCGGCGTGATCGCCTACGGGGCCGGCTCGCTTGCGTCCATGCTTATCGTCACGGGTGCCTTCGCGCTCGCGGCCATCGCCGCGCGCTCGAGTCTTTTGATGGCGCTGGCGGTGCTGGCGGCTTCCGCCTGCCTCGGTGCGCGCACCGGTTACAGTCACGCCCTTTATTCGCTGGCGATTTTCGAGCCGACGCTGACCGTTGTGCTATTTTCCGTGCTGGCGCTGATCGCCTATCAGGCCTCGCAGCGCCTGCCGGCCGACTATGAGCGCCTCGCGATCACCGCCGCGCGCACCTCGCTGCTGCTGATCAATTTCGGCTTCTGGATCGGCTCGCTATGGGGCGATCCGCTGATGCTGCTGCGCTCGATGAATGCCAAGGACGCATCGTTGGACATGACCAAGACTGTAATCCCGGCCACGGTATTCAGCATCCTCTGGGCAGTGGTCTTGCTCGGCGCCGGGATCTGGGCCGTGCAGGTCAACCGGCGCTGGCTGGTCAACCTCGTCGCCCTCTTCGCCGGCATTCATTTCTACACCCAATGGTTCGAACGCCTCGGCGCCACGCCGTTGTCGGTGCTGCTCGGCGGGGTGGTGATGTTGGCGAGCGCCTTCGCGCTCTGGATGTTTAACCGGCGCGTCCTGGATGCCTAAGGCGGCTGGCCACAAGCGGACCCAGTTCACTGGGCGCGATCAGAACATCGAGGCCCTCGGGAGGCGTCGACTCCGAGGCTCTCTCCTTGATCACCCCGCCGAATTTCGGATCGGGCGGCGGAAGCTGTTTTCCGTCGATCGTGGTGGTGGCGCTGGGCGAGCCCGGGACACCTGTGATCTGCTGAGCCAATGCCGAGACGCAACTGAGGGCGAGAAGACCTGCGGCTGCAAGCATGCTGTGACTGATTTTCATTGCGGAAAACTCCCGTCGAGATGCTGTGCCTTGGCAAAAAGAGGCTCGCGCACTTTGGCGGAAGAATGGTCGCGTTGAGCGGACCGCACTTTGACTCAGGTCAAACGTGCGGGTTGGACTGGGTCGAGATGCGGACATTTTGGCACTCACCGACCCCGCCAGGAATTTTCGAGCATGTCGCTCACGTTCCCTTATCTTCCTTGACCGCCCGCATGATTTCTTCGGTCGGCATGCGATGGCGGAAATCCGGATCTACAAATCGAGCCTTAACGCTTCCATTCGTGCCTACCACTAGGGTTGCGGGGATCGGCAAGAACCAGCCACCATTACCCTGAAACTGCGTTAGGTCGATCCCAAACCCAAGATACATCTGCTTGACCTTCTCGCCGACCCAGAACACGAGTCCGAGGCTCATGGCGTAGGCAAGATCGAGATCGGTCAACACCCTGAAGGGCAAATCGCGAGTCGCCCGCAGCACCCGCGCGTATTTCGCGATCTCGGGCACGATAGAAATCACTTCGCCACCTGCCGCGACAATATCTGGATAGGCGCGGGCGAGCGAACGCAGCTCAAGCCCGCAATAGTCGCACCACGGTCCGCGATTGAAGCTGATGACAAGGGGACCGGTCGCTAGCATCGAGGCAAGATCGACGATATGGCCTTCGCTGTCGGTCATGCAGAACTCTGGCATCGCTTCGCCAACGGCGGGTACCTTCTCCTCGGCTCGGTTAGCTCCGATACGCTCGACGAGCTGATCGTAGGTCGCCTCAAGTTCGGGCAGCAGCTGGCGCGATTTGGCGAGATATAAGCGCAAACGTTCCTCGAGCGGCGCGGCGAGCGCATCCGCCTTGTGGAACGCCTCCGAGAGCGCCTGTTCGAGCGATTTCGAGTCGGTCATGGGTTGCGCCCCATGAAAGGGGTCGCAATGCTCCTTTCAGTCCTCGGTACCCTCATGTGAACTGTGGCCAGAATTAGCTTTTTTGGGCCTCGAACGAGCTTTCCAGGTTCGACACTTCGGGAATCGAAACTTTGGAGGGCGGGCGTCGCTGAAAGGAATGCGGGCGCCTCCTCAGTAGGAGGCGCCCGGAAGGGGGAGGGAAAGTGTGGCCACACTGGACCACGACTTCCTAGCGCCCGACGTAGGTGGTGGCGTAGGGGTTGGCGAAATTCTGAGCCATGGCCGGCGCGGCGAAAGCGACAACCAAAGCGACGGCGAGGACGAGCTTCTTCATGGGATTCTCCTGACTAATCGGTTGTTGGCCTGTTGAGCTTGCGTTCGACCGACTGGCCATGGGTCCGCTCGAACGAGTGATAGGTAGGCGCTGCAGCCCCCGTTTGACCAATACCTGTTGGCTATCAAGTCCGTACATCCGGAGCCTCTAATAGCGTTCGGCTATCGAGTTCAAAGCCAACCGGCATTTCCGTTGGGCGCCGCTTCGGCCGATGCTCCCTACTGTCACTGCGGCCGTTCCTTTCGGCCGACGCTTCAGCCAAAAGGGAGTTAACGGAGATGTCTCACTTCACCAGCAAAGGCCTGCTCAGCCGCAGCCTTCTCGTTGCCGGTCTTGTCTTTGGCTCGACCGTAACCGTCTCTACCGCATTTGCTGGCGAATGCCCCGCCGATCAGAAGAAGACCGATGCCCGCAAGCCAGTAGACTTCAAGCCGGTGGGCGTGACCGATACGGTTATCGCTTCCATCGACGTGGCCAAGGCGCCCTTCAACATCAACGATCGCCTGTTCCGCATGCGCAAGCTCGTCGTCGAGCCGGGCGGCATCGTACCCTGGCACAGCCACGCGGATCGGCCGGCGATCATCTACATCGTCGAGGGCGACATCGTCGAATATGCATCGAACTGCGCGGCGCCCATCGTGCACAAGGCGGGCGACGTGGTCGCTGAGACGCCGGAGGTTTCCCATTGGTGGAAGAATCTCGGCGACAAGACGGTGGTGCTGCTGTCAGCCGATCTGCTGAAGGACAAGAACGACCATAACATGTAACGCCGCGTCTCCCTGGCGGGGCGTCTCGCCAGACCTCCAGAGACAGGGGACATAAGGAAAGACGGCGATGCCGCAGATCAGCCAAGCGCTCGATGCTACGCGGAAAGACGTCGTCTCCGAACACTCTACCGCCGTCTTCCTTCGCTCCCTCGTCATCGCTATGACGGCATTCTTGAGCCTCGTCGATCTCTTCGCGACGCAAGCGATCCTGCCGTCGCTCACCAAGCATTTTGGCGTGACGCCGGGTGCTATGGGACTCGCTTCCAATGCGAGCACCTTCGGGATGCTGATCTCGGGTCTCGCCGTCGGCTATTTTAGCAGCAGCATCGACCGTAGGCGCGGTATCCTGGTGAGCCTGGTGCTGCTGGCGATTCCCACCACTCTGCTCGCCTTCGCGCCCAACCTCGCGGTGTTCGCGGCTTTGCGCGTCTTGCAAGGGCTTTGCATGGCATCGGCCTTTACGTTGACGCTCGCTTATCTCGGCGAGCATTACAGCGCAGCCGATTCAGCGAGCGCGTTTGCCGCCTATATCACCGGCAACGTCTCGAGCAATCTGATCGGGCGGCTGATCTCGGCTGCTGTCGCCGACCATTTCGGCCTTGCGGCCAATTTCTACTTCTTCGCGGTCCTGAACTTGTTGGGCGCGCTTCTCGTCTATTTCACCGTGGAAAGAACCCCTCGTATGCAGGAGACCGGGCCCGGCATGCGCTCTCATTTTGCCGCTTGGATCATGCATCTGAAGAATCCCGGTCTGCGGGCAAGCTTTGCCATCGGCTTCTGCATCCTGTTCGCCTTCATCGGCACCTTCACCTATGTGAACTTCGTACTGGTGCAGGAACCTCTCGGCGTGGGCGCGATGACGCTCGGCCTCGTCTATTTCGTGTTTCTCCCCTCGATCGTGACGACCCCGCTCGCCGGACGGGCGGTGAAGCGATTTGGAACGCGGGCGACCTTCTGGGGCGCCCTGGGCATCGCGGCTTTCGGCCTTCCGCTCCTGGTGCTGCCCAGTCTGCCCGCGGTGCTCGCCGGCATGGTGCTGGTCGGTGTCGGCACGTTCTTCGCGCAGGCGACCGCCACAGGCTTTGTCAGCCGGGCGGCTGCGTCGGACCGGGGGTCGGCAAGTGGGCTCTATCTCGCGTGCTATTTCTTCGGCGGCCTGGCGGGTGCCGCTATTCTCGGTCAGATCTTCGACGGCTTCGGTTGGCCGGCTTGCGTCGCCGGCATTGGCGTCTCCCTCGCGGTGGCCGCGGTCCTCGCGTTCTTCCTCGAGACACCTGTGGCGCCCGAGCATCTGCTGCACGCGTCCAAGCACTAGAGCACAAGGTCTCTTGCGATGACCCGGGACAGCTACGACGTTCTGATCATGGGCGGCGGGAACGCCGGCATGAGCGTCACGGTGCCCACGCGCGCGGCGGGGCTGAAGGTGGGGCTCGTGGAGGAGCGGGACCTCGGCGGCACCTGCCCCAATCGCGGTTGCACGCCGAAGAAGGTGCTGGTTGCCGCCGCGCATGCGCTGCACGAGATCGAGCAGGCACACGTCCATTGCATCACCGTAAGCAAGCCCAGCCTTGGCTGGCCCGCGCTGATCGACCGCGAGAAGGAGCTGATCAGCGGGATTCCCGAGTCCCTTGCCGAGACGATGGAAGAGAGGGGGGTGGAGGTGCTGCGCGGCCACGTCAAGTTCCTCGGTCCGAACCGGTTAGCGGTGGATGGCCGCGCCATCGAGGCCAAGCACATCGTCATCGCTACCGGCTCGACCCCCAGGCCGCTCCCGATCGCGGGTGCCGAGCTCATGATTACCTCCGACGAGGTGTTGAGCGAGCGAGCGCGGCCGAAGAGCGTGCTGTTCGTCGGCGGCGGCGTCATCGCACTCGAGTTTAGCCACGTCTATGCACGGGCCGGGGCGAAGGTCACCATCCTCGAGGTGTTGCCGCGCCTACTGCCCGCCATGGATGCTGATGCGGTCGAGCAGGTGCGGCAGGAAAGCGAGCGCCTCGGCATCGACATGCATACGGGCGTGAGCGTCAAGCGCGTGGAGAAGACCAATGGCGGCTTGCGTACCATTTTCAAGGCAGGCGGCAAGGAGCATGCAGTCGTCTCCCACCGGGTGGTGAACGGCGCCGGCCGCGTCGCGAATGTGGACCACATCGATCTCGACGGGGGGCAGGTCGCTCACGACCGAGGCCGCATCAGCGTGGATGCATTCTTACGTTCTACCTCCAATCCCGCCGTCTATGCCTGCGGCGATGTGCTCGCCTCGCCGCAGCTCTCGCCGATCGCGGCTTATGAGGGCCTCATCGTCGGCCGCAACATCGTCGAGGGGCCTTCCCAAAAACCCGACTATGCGAGCATCCCCACTTGCGTCTATACGGTGCCCGCGCTTGCGAGCGTGGGCCTCACCGAGGCGGCGGCAAAAGAGAAGGGGGTCAACACGAGGGTGCAAGTGAGCGACATGGAATACTGGTTCTCCACTAGGACCTATGCGGAGAGCCGCGCGTGGGCCAAGATCATTGTCGATGCGGACAGCGACCGCATTTTGGGAGCGCATATGGTCGGGCATTCGGGCGAGGAGTTGATCAACATCTTCGGGCTCGCTATGGCTCATGGCATCACGGCAAGCCAGATCCGGAACTTCGTGTTCTCCTATCCGAGCTTCTCCGCCGACATCAAGAGCATGCTCTAGGGGCCGCGGGGACCCGCGGGGTCAGGTCCCGGTGCAGCTTGCCGTCCAAACCAGCAGCAAAAGCCCAGCCCCGGCCGCGCCAAGGGCAACGAAAGCGTTGAGCCAGTTTCTTGCTTGGTCAGCGTTCCGGCGCCAGCGTCATCGTGCAGCGCTCCTGGAACCCGGACCCAATAGACGTCGAGCCACAGGACTGCGAGCAGATACGCCAGCGCCGCCACAAGGAGTTGGATCACCGACGCCTCGCCGCAGACACTCATGGCCGCCTCTCCCCGGGTTCGCGTGGTGGTTTACTCGGCGGCGAGCTTGTGAGGTAAGGGCGCCTCGGGCTCGCCCGGCTGCTGATCCGCCGCAGGGTCCGCGTCCAGTGCGGGCTGGTGCAAAACCACGCCATCGAGGGGACCGAATTCGCCGAGCCATGCCTGCTCCGTGAGCGCGCGGTTGGTGTTGGCGTAGCCCGCCTCCCAGCGGGCGCGGATGCCTGCCGGACTAAAGTCGATATCCTTGGTGTGGCTTTCATTGTCGAGACGGGGGTTGAGCAGCCGCACAACGTGCATGCGCGTGTCGCAGCGGTAACCGGCAAGCTCCTGTACGAGCGGGTCGCGTTTCACGTGGTCGGGCACAAAGTCGAGCAACTTCGTGATGACATGGCGCAGCTTGTGGGTCTCGCGCTGACGCACGATGTGGCTCGCGATCCGGCTTGAATATTGAATGTCCTTGGTGCGGTTCAGGATCTCCCAGATGGTCTCGGGCTCAGGCCCGGTCGGGTTCCATAGATGGACGGCAAAGATGAGGGAGTTTCGGCGTGGGTGGTCGTCGAAGATCCGCTCCGTTGGGGTATTGGAGAGAATGCCGCCGTCCCAGTAAAGGTCGCCGTCAATGCGCACCGCCGGAAAGGCCGGGGGGAGAGCGCCGGAGGCCATGATGTGGCTCGGCGCGAGCTCCATGTCATGGGAGTCGAAATAGCGCATCATACTCGTGCGCACATTGGCAGCACCCACCGTAAGCCTAGGATGACCTTCACTGACGAGGGAGAAGTCGACCAGCTTCTCCAGCGTCTTTCTCAGGGGCTCGGTCGAATAATAGCCGGCATTGTCGGTGCCAAGGGGTACATGGGCACCGAGAAAGGCGCGCGGATTGGTCTCAAAGAAGCCGGGAATGCCTTTGGTCAGCGTCGTCCACGAGGAGAGCGCGTCGGCAACGCCCGTCCAGGCCGGAAACGCGCCCCAGAACGTGCTGTACTCCACTTGCCGCCAGAATTCCTGGAGCTTCGAAAGGCGATCCTCGACCTTGTTGCCGGCAATGAGAGCCGCATTGATGGCGCCGATCGAGGTGCCAATGATCCAATCCGGCTCGATGCCGGCCTCATGCAGGGCTTGGTAGACGCCGCATTGATATGCGCCAAGAGCGCCGCCACCCTGGAGGACCAACACGACGCGGCCGTCATTGTCATGGCGGATCTTGTTGGCGGCCTCCAGCGGCGTGAGAGTCTTGTTTTTTGTCATTTGGTTTCCTCCGGTTCGACTCTGATGCGCTTGCCGTAGCGCGTCTAATGCGCGGTCCAACCGCCGTCGACGGGGATCGCCGCTCCGGTGATCGAGGCCGCGGCGTCCGAGGCGAGGAAGACGGAAAGGGCGCCAAGCTCTTCAACCGAGGCAAAGCGCTTATTCGGCTGTTGGACGAGCAGCACCTCGCGGATCACCTGCTCGCGCGGGATGCCGTGCGCTTGGGCTTGGCCTTCGATCTGCGCCTCCACGAGGGGCGTGTACACATAGCCCGGGCAGATGGCGTTGCACGTGATGCCCTGTTCCGCCGTTTCGAGCGCCGTCACCTTGGTCAGTCCGAGCACGCCGTGCTTCGCGGCGACGTAGGCCGATTTGAAGGGTGAGCCCACGAGCCCGTGCGCGGAGGCGATGTTGATAATGCGGCCCCATTTGTTGGCGAGCATCATGGGGAGCGCGAGCCGCGTCGTATGGAAAGCCGAACTCAAGTTGATGGCGATAATCGCGTCCCATTTCGCCGGAGGGAAATCTTGCAAGGGCGCCACGTGCTGAATGCCTGCGTTGTTCACGAGCACGTCCACGCTGCCGAAGCTCGCCAGCGTTGTCTCCATCATCTCGGCGATCGAGGCGGGGTTCGACATGTCGGCGCCGGAATAGTCGACCTTGACGCCGAAGTCCGAGGCGATCGCCTTTTTCGTGGCGGCGATCTCTTCGGGCTTGCCGAAGCCGTTCAGGATGATGGACGACCCAACGGCGGCGAGTGCCCGGGCAATGCCGAGGCCGATGCCACTCGTCGATCCAGTTATCAGCGAGGTCTTGTGCTTGAGCGAGTGCGCGACCGACGAACTGCGTTCGGTCATTGCGATGTTCATGGCCTGAGGCCTCCTTGCTTCCAGCGCTTAGCGCGGGACTTCGTTCGAGCGCGATCATGCGCGTGCAAGGGGTGCCTCGGGAAATGCCCTTTAGCTAAGGACTCCATAGGGGAGCGCTATCGCAGTCGCTATCGCAGGGTTGCAGCAAACCAGCCGTATCGAGCCGAGGCGCCCCATCCAAGACTGCGACTGCCTAAAAAGTAGGCAGCTCCTTTCTACCGTCTCGACGGGAAGGTTGTATCAATCGTACAAGCGTCGAGAGGCGCCAGTTGCCAGAATCCAATGGAACGTGCGCGAGGGATGATCCTGATCTTGAGCGGCGCCACGTCTCGGGGAAGTGAAGCTGAAGTGATCCCTACACGTTTCTGTTCGCTGATAGTTTGTCCTTGTTCGAGGTCAACCTAGGGAAGCAGGGCCGGTCTGCATGGAGATGCATCAGGTCCGCTACTTCCTTGCGGTGGCCCGGACGCTCAATTTTACGCGGGCCGCCGAGGAGTGCCACGTCGCACAGCCGTCGCTCACGCGGGCCGTCCGGCAGCTCGAAGGCGAACTCGGCGGCGATCTATTCCGCCGCGAGCGGCCGCATGCTCAACTCACGGAGCTCGGTCAGCGCATGCTGCCGCTGCTCAGACAATGTTACGACAGCGCGGTGAGTGCGCAATCGCTGGCCTCTGCCATCAAGAGCGGACAGGTCGGCTCACTCCGCCTTGCAATTTCGCGGACGATTGATCAGTCGCTGGTCATGCCCCACGTTATCGAGCTCGGAAAAATCTTCCACGGTCTGGAGTTGAAATTGCTGCGAGGCACAGCAGCCGAGGTGATCGAGTTCCTCAAGCGCGGTGAGGCCGAGCTCGGCATTGGCGCTGCGATCGGCGAGGAATGGGACCGCCTCGACAGTTGGCCGCTGTTCGCTGAAGACATTCTGCTCGTCGTCAATAGCTCACACCCTCTTGCGGCGCGCTCCGCCATCCCTCTTGACGATCTCCGGCACGAACGGTTGGTAGTCCGGACCTATTGCGAGACCACGCCACAGCTTCTTGAGGTCCTGCGTAGCCAAGGCTTCGAGGTCGACCGCTTCCATGAGGCGGGCGAAGAAGGTGACCTGATTGCATTGGTTGAAGCTGGCATGGGCGCGGCTCTCATGCCGCGCAGCGCTTCGGGCCCCCTTAGTTTGAAACGGATCGCGGTGGAAGGGCTCGATTTACACCGCACCGTCTACATCTATGGTGTTGCAGGTCGGCAGCGGACGGCGGTGGCCTCTGCAATGATGAAGATGCTACGCGCCTGCGACTGGACGAGATTCATGACCTCGAGCGACGCTCCGCTCCACGCTCAACTTTAGCGGGCGTCTCTTAGGGCAGCGATCAAATCCTCGACCGCCGGTCGCTTGCGATAATCCGGATCGACAAAACGAGCCTTGACCTCCCCATCCGTGCCGATGACGAAGGTGGCCGGAATCGGTAGCAGCCAAGTGTCGCTGCCTTGCCATCGTGAAATGTCCCAACCCGCTTTGGTCATGAGGGCTTGCATTTCGGCGCCGACCCAAAAGGCGAGATTGAGGGACATCGCATAGCCATTGTCGATGTCGCTCAGAATCGGAAATGGCGCGTCCGACTCTGCTTTCAGCTCTGAAGCATAGCGCTGCTGGTCCGGCATTATGGCTGCAATCTGCCCACCCTCGGCGACTATCTCTCCTTGCGCTTCGGCAAGGGCCCGCGTGTTGATGCGGCAATAAGGACACCAATGGCCGCGATGAAAGGTGACGGCCAGCGGGCCTTTCTTCAGAAGCTCTTCCAAGGTCACGAGGTGACCATCCTCATCGGGGAGAACGAAAGGCGGCATCGGCTCCCCAACTCCCGGGGAGCTCTCGCCCACGTCATGCGTCTTGAGCCTCGACACCAGTTGATCCACGGCGTCCTGAAAATGCGGCCCAAGCTTCCTCACCGCATCGGCGAAGGCCTGGAGGCGTTCTGCCAGGGAGGCATCCATGTCCCGGGACTGGATGAATGCCTCTTCGAGGGCCTCGGCAAGCGATTTCGACGTCATCTACAAGCTCCGCACGGCAGCTTTTGCGTGAAGGACGCGTCAATTTTTACTCGATATCATGCGGCCCCGCGACTGGGTATTGGGGATTGTGATTATTGGTTGCGCTAGCAGCATCTCCATCGAGCGTAGCCCGATCAAAGCCGCTTGCTTGGCTTTATGGAAATACCGTTGGTCAATTGATCCGATAGCCGTCGCCTATCGGTCGACCCTTGGTCAAAGGACTGCACCCCCTGACTGTTTCGCGCCCGCCTTCTGACCCACTCGCTGATCTGGGAACGGAGTATTCAGAGCAGCGAATCCATAGCCAGAAGGTATTGGGAACGGGCGACGCACCTCGCTAGCGTGACGACGTTCCGAGCCGGCTGATCGGCCAACCGGCACAGGAACCCCGGCTCTCCGACCATTGCTTCGGAGACAGGAGTTTGCCCCGCTCAAGAGTCTTCTGATGTGCGACTGCCCCAACATCCAGCACGAGCCGTCACGACCTTTTGGGCGAAGGCGTTCGGACCTTTGGCCGCCCACCTCTGGAGAATACCCCATGCAGAAATATCTGATTGCAGCCGCCCTCGTCGTCAGCTTCGCCGCTCCGGCTCTCGCCGAGCAATTCTACGTGGCCTTCGATCCCGCCAGCCACAAATGCTCGATGATGCACAGCCAGCCCGGCTCAGGGATGAAAGTGATGGGCACCTATGCGACGGAAGCCGAGGCCCACAAGGCCATGGCTAGCATGAAAGAGTGCTCGGAGTAGTCGCTCTCCAACGCACCGACAGTCGCGGGCGTCCACTCCGTCAGAGTGGACGCCCGCATTCGGAAATTGTGACCCCGGCTGTGACCCCAACGGAATTCGGAGCCCGCAGAGCCTTATATGAATCATACCAAGTACTTGAAGTTATTGGTGACCCCGAGCGGATTCGAACCGCTGACCCTCAGATTAGGAATCTGATGCTCTATCCTACTGAGCTACGGGGTCCTATTTCCAACGAATGGGTTGACCGGCCCGCACTTTCGCTTAGGCAGGCTCTAAACCCAAAGGCACGGTCTTGGCGATGGGTTGCCGAGACGATACGTAGTGCCACCGGCGCCCGGGATAAAGCATAAAGAGTGGCCGCGCCCGTGGGCTGGGCAGGGGACAAGCGGCGGCAAAACCGCCCGTAAGGTGAAGTTTTGCGCGACGCAGCGGACATGACACGAATGCCCGAAATATGCGAATTGATCACGCGCCGCGCGTTGCAACTCTGAGCATGGCGCCGCCGCCCCTCCTCCTGTTGCAGGACATCTGGCTCACCTTTGGCAGCTCGCCTCTGCTTGCCGGTGCCACGCTCTCGATCGGTCCTGGCGAACGTCTTTGTCTGGTGGGCCGCAACGGCTCCGGCAAGTCGACGCTGCTGAAGATCGCCGCAGGTCAGGTCGAGCCTGACAGCGGCAGCCGCTTCGTCCAGCCCTCCGTGACGATCCGCTATTTGCCGCAGGCGCCTGATCTCTCCGGCTTCGCCACGACGGCCGCCTTTGTCGAAGCGGGGCTTGCGCCGGGCGATGACCGTCACCGCGCGCGCTATCTGCTTGAGACCCTCGGCCTCACCGGCGAGGAGGAACTGGCGCGACTCTCCGGGGGCGAAAGTCGTCGCGCGGCACTGGCGCGTGTGCTCGCGCCGGAGCCCGATATCCTGCTGCTGGATGAACCGACCAACCATCTCGACGTGGTGGCGATCGACGGGTTGGAGGCGACGCTCAAGGCAGTGCGCTCGGCCATGGTGCTGATCAGCCATGACCGGCGATTTCTGGAGACGCTGGCGCAAGCCACGGTGTGGCTCGATCGCGGCACGACACGCCGGCTCGAGTCCGGCTTCGCGGATTTCGAAGCCTGGCGTGACACCATCCTGGAAGAGGAGGAGCTTGAACGGCACAAGCTCGACCGTCGCATCGTGCAGGAGGGACACTGGCTGCGCTACGGCGTCAGCGGGCGGCGCAAGCGCAACCAAGCGCGTCTACGAGCCTTGCAGGAGCTTCGCACCGCGCGAAGGGCCGCGCGAACGGACGCGGCGCCGGGCGCGGTGAAGCTGTCCGCGCAGGATGCCGGACAGTCCGGCAAGTCGGTGATCGAGGCCAGAGGTCTGAGCAAGAGCTTTGGCGGCCGGCCGATCGTGCGCGATCTCAACATCAAAATTGGACGCGGCGATCGCATCGGCATCGTTGGACCCAATGGCGCGGGCAAGACGACACTCATCAATCTTCTCACGGGCGTGCTGGCGCCGGACGCGGGCAAGATCCGCCTCGGTACCAATTTAGAGATCGCCACGCTCGACCAGGGGCGCGAAGGCCTCGATCTCGAGGAGAGTTTGGCGCGCACCTTGACAGGGGGGCGCGGCGACAGCGTCATCATCGGCGGCGAGGCGCGCCATGTCTTCGGCTATATGAAGGATTTCCTGTTCAAGCCAGAGCAGGTACGCACGCCCGTGAAGGCGCTGTCGGGTGGCGAGCGCGGCAGGTTGATGCTGGCACGCGCGCTCGCTCGCCCCTCCAATCTCCTGGTGCTCGACGAGCCGACCAATGATCTCGATTTGGAGACGCTCGACCTTCTGCAGGAGATGCTGGCCGCCTATCCCGGCACGCTCCTCCTCGTCAGCCACGACCGCGATTTCCTCGACCGCGTCGTGACCTCGGTGATCGCCTATGAGGGCGACGCGAAATGGATTGAATATGCCGGCGGATATTCAGACATGGTGGCGCAGCGCGGGTTTGGGGTCGGCGCGCGTCTTGACGAGAAGCCTGCGGCCGATGCGATACGTCCGCCGCTGCTTGGCAGACGCAAGTCCGAACCGAAGAGGCGCCTCACCTTTACCGACCAGCATGCCTTGAAAACATCGCCCGGCCGTATCGAGGCGCTCAATGCCGAAATCCGCCGGCTGGAGACGGTTCTGTCCGACCCGGATCTCTATGCCCGCGACCAAGCCGGCTTCACCGCTGCCGCTTCGGCGCTCCAAGCCGCTCAGGCCGCACTCAAGGCAGCGGAAGAAGAATGGCTGAGACTTGAGCTTCTGCGCGAACAGATCGAAGGCGCCCTTGGCGGCGATTAGGCGATCGATTTTTGCCGGCAAGGGAATTTGGGATCTATGGACAGCGGCGGCCTCGCATTAGACTTCGCTAGGCTTGAGCAGCTCCGGGTGGGGTGGCAGCGTGGAGCGAGCCGGTCGAGTGCGAGAACGCCCGCTGCTTGCTTGCGGCGATCGCTGTTTCATTCGGCGTGTCTCAGCCGGGCCTCGCATGCACATTGTCGGAGGCCCAGAAGGGCACCGTCGCGCAAGTCATCGACGGCGAGACGTTGGCGCTGACCGATGGCTCCGTTGTGCGGCTGATTGGGGCCAAGACCCCCGCTCCTCCGCTTGGATGGCGGGGCGAGCACCCGTGGCCCAAAGTCGAGGCCGTACGACTGGACCTTGGCCCAGTGCTGGCCGGGATGCGTATGCGGGTGCGGGGCTGGATCGAGTGGCGGAAGGGCCCGATGATTCACGCGACCCATCCCGAGCAGATCGAGCTCGTGCCGCCGGCCTCAGGTCCGGAGTCAGCGCCCAAGCCAGAGCCGTCGGGCGTCGCGCTTTAGAATGGAAAGTTGGTCTGCTCCCTCCCCCTAAGGGAGAGGGAGCCATTTTCTGATCGGTTAGGCGGCGCGGCCGCGTGCTTCGGCCTCGGCCGTCATTTTGGCGTGACGGGCGGTCTTGGAAAGCACGTCGTCGATCTTGGCGACGGCGCTTTCCTCGTCCATGCGTTCCACCGCGGCGATTTCGCGCGCCATGCGGTCGAGAGCCGCCTCGTAGAGTTGGCGCTCCGAATAGGACTGCTCGGGCTGCGCTTCCGAGCGGTACAGGTCGCGCACCACCTCGGCGATCGACACGAGGTCGCCGGAATTGATCTTGGCCTCGTATTCCTGCGCCCGGCGAGACCACATGGTCCGCTTGACGCGCGCCTTACCCTTTAGCGTGCCCAGCGCCTTCCGAACGATCTTGTCCTCGGAAAGCTTGCGCATGCCGACAGTGGCGAGCTTGGCAGTAGGCACACGCAGCGTCATCTTGTCTTTCTCAAAGTTGATGACAAAGAGCTCGAGCGTCGCGCCGGCGATCTCCTGCTCCTCGATGCTCACGATGCGGCCCACGCCATGCGACGGATAGACGATATATTCGCTGGTGCGAAAGCCGTGTCTTTGCTGGGGTTTCTTCTTCTCGGGCATTACTCTCGCCTCACTTTGCCAAATTAGCCGCGCAAAATGCCGCTCGTGGCGTGAGCGTGTCCCTCGCTTCGCCTTGACTTTCAACGACTTACCCCGTCAGGTGGGTCACCTGGCAGTGTCGTCGACGGCGTTGCGGTGGGCACAAGAGAAGACGTCGATCAGTGGCCTGATCGCGCGACTTCCCCCCTTTACGGAAAAAAAAGCGCGCCCAAACGAGGGACGCCTCTCCGAATGCTCACGCGGTGGCGGTCTGCGCCATTTCGACATCACTATAACATAATCTTAGTGAATCCGGAAGCCACCCCGTGCCGCAGGGCGATCCTTTTTGCGCCGCAATATGCGTCATTTTGACCGTAAGGTTAATACCTTCGGTCACCTAGGCTGCTAGTCGCCCTCGCCGGGCGCCGGCGAGAAATATTTGGCGAATTTGTCGGGTTCGCTGACAAAGGCGTCGGCATCCGGGGGTGCGGGTTTCTTAGTGGTGATGTTCGGCCAAGTCTCCGAATACTGCCGATTGAGGTCGAGCCAACGATCGAGCGTCGGCTCCGTATCGGGCTTGATGGCGTCAACAGGGCATTCCGGCTCGCAGACGCCGCAATCGATGCATTCGTCGGGATGAATGACGAGCATGTTCTCGCCCTCGTAGAAGCAGTCCACGGGGCACACCTCGACACAATCCATGTACTTGCACTTGATGCAAACTTCCGTGACGACGTAAGTCATCGACCCCACTTGGCTTGTCGGGCTAGCCGGCCCGGCGTAGTGCCCTCTAATGAGTCCCTCGGACGCGGCCGACAAGGGGCCATTGCCTAACCCAATCGCGCCGTCCGCACAAGGCGCCGATCAGCCCAGGGTGGGCGCCCATTTTCGCGGTTTGCTGCTGCCGCAGCGGCTCGCGGCGCCAGCCATAAATCAGGTTCCACTGAGGCGGGTATCTTTGGGTTGAATTGCTCGTTTAGCACGCGCGCACCAAAGCCATTGGTCGAGCCGCTGCCGCTCCATGCTGAGCGCTTAGCCCTCCTGGCGCCGTGCGACGAGGCTCCGGCGGAGATCCTTGAGCGCGGCGAACGGCGAATGCTCGTTGGGCACCGGTCGCTCGCGCTGGACCTTGTCGGCGGACGGTTCCTTGCGGGGAGGCCGGCCGGACTTCCGTCCCTCACGCGGACGGCCGTCTTTGACGTGTTCCCTGCCTCCGCGGGGCGTGTTCTTCCCCTTGCCCGGACGCCATACTTCGTCATAGGCGACCGCAAGAGGTGCGGGATCGCTTGGCGATGGGACAAGTACGGTGGACCGGCCGGCTGCCTCAGCGCCCGATGGCGCCTGCGGCGTCTCGTGCGAAGCGGCCGCGACCTTCTGACATGAGCGCCGGAAGCCGAGCGCCATTAAGATCGAGGCAAAATCCTCACCCGAGCAGCCGACCACGGACATCAACTCCGGCACCACGCGGAAACGGCCATCGCCCGTGGCGCCGGGCGGGGGTGCCGCGCCTTCTTGTGTGGAGCGCCACGTCAATCGGGTGCGGATCAGGTCCGACAGCCTCTCCAGCATGTCGATGCGCACGGCGCGTGTGCCCACCAGCTGAAATCCCGCCGCATGCCAAAAGGCCTCGACGACGCGCCGGTCGGCCTCGACGGAGGTGAGTCCCTGTTGCGGCCGCGCCGGCATGGTGTCGCTGTCGATGCCGTGATCGCGCCCCGCATAGAGCGCCCAGAGCAGCAGGAGCAGATCGGCAGAGGCGGGCTTGAGCAGCGCCGGGAGGTAGATATTGAAGGCACCAAAGCGGACGCCATAGCCGCGGAGCTGGGCGCGGGCGCTCTGATCGAGTGCCTTGATCTCGTGGGCTATGGCATCGCGGCGAAGCACGCCGAGATTCTCCGCCAGCCGGAAGGCGAACCCGCGGGCGAGGCCGGTGAGATCTGGGGCTTCGCTCAGCGCGACCAGCGGCTTGATCCGGGCGCCAAGATGGGCATCGAACCAGGCTTGGAGCCGCTTCAGCACGCGGTCGCGCTCGGCCGGACCGAGGTGCTCATCGGCGTAAAGGTAAATCCTGGGCTTGAGCGCGCTCTCGCCGCGCTCGAGCCGGGCGACCTCGCTTCCGGCCCACAGGAAGCGGCCGTTGGGTGTCAGCACAATGGCATCGTCAGAGGCGGCAACAAGGGCATCGGCGCGTTCGGCAAGCTCGCGGCCGAGGAACTTGGCGGCAGCGTGGCGCGCCGCCCTGCCATGGAGGCCGTCGCTCGGGGTGTCGGGCGTATAGCGGAAGCCGTCGAGGCGGCCGACATAGTGATCCTCGACCAGGATCTGACCGTCTGGCGTGATCTCAGCCAAGATCTCCTCCTTATCGCGTAAGCGCCGCATCAGCACGCTCGTCCGCCGGTCGACGAAGCGCCGCGTCAGCCGCTCGTGCAGGGCGTCCGACAGGGTGTCCTCGATGGCGCGGGTGCGGCCTTGCCAATGCCCCGGATCGGCGAGCCATTCCGCCCGGTTGGAGACGAAGGTCCAGGTGCGGATTTGGGCCAGGCGATTGGAGAGGGTGTCGAGGTCGCCGTCGGTGCGGTCGGCAAGCGCGACCTGGGTTGCGAACCAGTCGGCCGGGATATGGCCTTCTTCGCCGATGACGAAGCGGTAGAGGGTGGCGACGAGCTCGGCATGGCTCGCCGCCGAGATCTTGCGGTAGTCGGGGATCTGGCACATGTCCCAGAGCAGCCGCACGGCAGCCGGGCCGCGCGCCATGTCGCGTACGCCGGTGTCGTGGCTGACATTCCCGAGCGCGATCACGTCGTCCACCATGCGGGCGCGAACGAGCCGCGGATGGTCGGGCGTCTCACGCAGGCTGTCCTTCAGTCTTTCGATCGAGGCGAAATCGAGGGTGCGATTGCGCCATTGCAGCACCCCGACCTGGTCGAAGCTATGGTTCTCGAGCCGTTCGACAAGCTCGGGCTCGAAAGGGGCGACCTGGCCGGTCACACCGAAAGTGCCGTCATTCATATGCCGGCCGGCGCGGCCCGCAATCTGGCCGAGCTCGGCCGGTGTCAGATTGCGATGCGCCTGCCCGTCGAATTTGCGCAAGCCCGCGAAGGCCACGTGGTCGAGGTCGAGATTGAGGCCCATGCCGATGGCGTCGGTCGCCACCAGGAAGTCGACGTCGCCATTCTGATACAAGTCGACTTGCGCATTGCGCGTGCGGGGGCTCAAAGCGCCCAGCACCACGGCGGCGCCTCCCCGCTGGCGGCGCACGAGCTCGGCGATGGCATAGACTTCGTTGGCGGAGAAACCCACGATCGCCGAACGCCGGGGGAGCCGCGTGATCTTCTTATCGCCGGCGTAAGCGAGCTTGGAGAGGCGCGGCCGCGAAACGAGATTGGCGCCGGGCAAGAGATCGCGGATCGCGTCGCGCATGGTCGCGGCGCCGAGCAGCAGCGTCTCGCTCAAGCCCCTTGCGTGGAACAGCCGGTCGGTGAAGACGTGCCCGCGCTCGCCGTCGGCAGCGAGCTGGATCTCGTCAATGGCCACGAAATCAGCCTCGAGCTCGAGCGGCATCGCCTCCACGGTGCAGACATAGAAGCGCGGGGAGGGCGGCTTGATCTTCTCTTCGCCCGTGACGAGGGCCACGGCCGAAGGTCCGATGCGGGCTATGATCTTGTCATAGACCTCACGCGCGAGCAGGCGAAGGGGGAGCCCGATGATACCCATCTCATGCGCCAGCATCCGCTCGATGGCGAGATGGGTCTTGCCGGTATTGGTGGGGCCAAGCACGGCCGTGACGCCGTAGCCCTTTGAGCCTGTGGGATTCGGTCTGAAGGAACGGCTCATCGGCATGTCCTCTACGTCTCCCGGGACCAGCCGAGCCGGGTTGGAACGAGCAGGGAACGAATCTCGTCCGAATCGCTGACTCGGCCCATTCGGATTTCGTTCTGCGAACGGATCACGGGCTTGCTTTCGGCGCTTTGCCTATCCGTGCGTGCGGTTGAGGGGCGCCTTCGGTGAGGTTTCAGGAGCCCGGAGGAAGGTATCGGGAACAGAGCATAGACGAATCAGGGCGGGGTTAATTTTCGTCGTCTGTTCACTACTACATGTTGGGATTGGAGCCCTCGCTATTAACCTCTGGCGCGGCCGAGGCTCCGAAAAAGAACCCAGCCCTCAAAAGCAAAGCGCCAAGGACTGCGGCTAAGGATCAAGACTGGCGCGGCTCGGCCCCTTCACCTCGAACGAGGTCGCGAGCGCCGAGCCATAGCCCACAAGTGTCGGCAGCACAATGCGGTAGGGCACATACATGGCGGTGCCCGACAGGGGGACCAACCAGACCTCGATGTCGTTCGTCTCCGACATCAGCCTGATGCCGGGATTATCGGGCCGATAACCGCCGAGGGGAATGAACTTCACTCGGCAAATGGCCGCTGGCCCCGAATAACCCCCGGAGCCATTCTTCGTCACGCGCACCGTCTGTTTCGGCGTGAGCACGAGGTCGAAACGCTGCTCGCCGTCAAAGACGGGAATGGTCTGGTTGCAGACCTTCAGATCGCCGTTGGGGTTGTCGGAGCGCGTATAGAGAAAGGCCGCGCTCATGGGGTCAAGCACACCTTCGAGCTGTTCCTTGGTGACCGGAATCACGTGGGGGTTGGGTCGCTTATGCGGGACCTGGGAGACCTCTGTAACGGCGCCGCCGTCAAAGGTCATGCGGATCTGTCCGTTGTCATCGCCGCCGACGTAGTTCAAGGCATACATCGCGGGCTTTGGCCCCGCGGTCGTCAAATTGCCCGCGCTTGCCGTCGTGCCCCGCCAGTCAAGGATCAGCCCATCCAGGACCGAGAACCGGCCTTCGCCCCGCATCTCGTAAGCGGGCCCGTGGAAGGTCGTGGTGAGGCGAAAATCACCGAGGTTGAAACCGGCAAGGTCGACGCGATAGACGACGACAATCCGGCTCGCGGTGGCGGCAGCGTCCTCAGCCTGGGCGCGCTCGCCCTCAAAGCTGCCGCTCAGCCCCAAGGTGAGAGCGGCAACGGTCGCAAGGCTCAAGCTGTGTCGCGCTGCCCGCATCGCTCTAAAACCTCGCGTGAGGCTCTGATGTTCCCCCGCATTGCCGACTCTCGGGCTATTCGGTGAATTCGTCAATTCTGAGGTTGGGTAGTGCGGGTCGCTTGACCCGCGGTGGCCAGCCCCGTATATCTCGCCCCGCTAGCCCGCTGCCTGCCTTATTTTCGAGGATTGAGCATGCAGGACTGGCTTCCGCGCATTCTGCCAGAAGGATTTTAGAAGCGATGGCCCGTCGTTGCGAGCTGACCGGCAAAGCGGTGCTCACCGGCAACAATGTGAGCCACGCCAAGCGCAGGACCAAGCGCCGGTTTCTGCCCAACCTTTGCAATGTCACGCTGCAGAGTGATGCTTTGAAGAAGCGCGTGCGGCTCACTATAAGCGCGGCCGCCTTGCGGTCGGTCGAGCACCGGGGAGGCCTCGATGCCTTTCTCGTCAAGGCGCGGGAGGACGATCTCTCCTTGAAGGCAAAGCGGCTGAAGCGCGAGATCGCCAAGACACAAAGCGCGCCGCAGGCTGTGTCGTCCTAAGGCGCGCACGGCCCGGCAAGGGCCGCGCCGGCCTCGGCAAGGCGAACTGCATGAGCAGCGTCCGCTGCACCAGGCTGAAATTATCGTCCGAGATGAGTGTCAGGATGGTCTCGCCCGAGGCAGCGCGGTGCGCGGCGATGCCCTCCATATTGTCGATATTCAAATTGTCTTCGGCCTCCAGCAGGGTCTCGCCCTCTATCAGGCTTCCGCGCTTCAGCTCGGCCTCGGCGATGCGGCGGATGCGCATCTTCACGCCTTCACTGTAGCGGAAGCGGCGCTCCAGCACGACGATGCCGCCTTCGGGTAAAGGTGCGGCGTCGGTGATGTTGAAGCCGCCGATGCGCTTCAGCGCGATGGGGCCGGGTGTCGGGCCGCCGATCAGCCAGCCCTGAAGATTACCGTTCTTGTCCGTCAGGTTCTCTGCAAAGGCGACCAGCGTGCCCTTCAGCTTGTCGGTGGGGATAAGGGCGAGCGCTTCAAGCCCGCTATTCATGATCGGATAACGATCGATGCTGTGGTGGCGCTCAAAGGAAATGTAGGCGGTTCCTTTCTTGGGAGTGCCTTCAATGAGCGCCATGCCTTCCGAGTCGCGCTCGACATCGGCAAGCAGCGGCTTGCAAGTCGACGGTGGCCCGGAGCCAGCTTCCGGCATCGGAAACGGCCAGCAGAGTCTTGCCGGACGGATCGACGGCGAGCGCTGAATAGCCGCCGAAGGCAGTGGATTTGGCAAACAGGCTGAGCCCGCCTCTGAAGATGAGCTTGCCGAATGTCTTGTGCTCGGGGTGGTCGCGGTCTGACCAGCACGGGAGGGGGCCACGCCTAGTGGAGCTGGCGACGTTGTGCGCGTGCCGCCGCCGGCGCCGCGCGGTAGAGATGCCGCCAGGCGAGGTCCTCGTCGAACAGCTCGGCGAGCTTGTCGGTCATGACGCCGGCAAGCTCCTCGGCGTCGGTCAAGGTGACGGCGCGGCGGTAGTAGCGAGTCACGTCGTGGCCGATGCCGATGGCGAGCAGCTGCACGGAGGAGTGGGTCTCGATCTCCTCGATGACCTGGCGCAAATGGCGCTCGAGATAAGAGCCCGAGTTGACCGAGAGGGTTGAGTCGTCGACCGGCGCGCCGTCGGAGATCATCATCAGGATGCGCCGCTGCTCGGGACGGGCGAGCAGGCGCTGATGTGCCCATGCGAGTGACTCGCCGTCGATGTTCTCCTTGAGCAGGCCCTCGCGCATCATTAGCCCGAGATTGCGGCGCGAGCGGCGCCACGGGGCGTCGGCCGATTTGTAGATGATGTGGCGCAGGTCATTGAGTCGGCCGGGCAGCGCGGGTTTGCCTGAGTTCAGCCAAGCCTCGCGGGCGTGGCCGCCTTTCCAGGCGCGCGTGGTGAAGCCTAGGATTTCCACCTTGACGCCGCAGCGCTCCAGCGTGCGGGCGAGAATGTCGGCGCAGCAGGCCGCGACCATGATCGGACGCCCGCGCATGGATCCCGAATTGTCGAGCAGCAACGTGACCACGGTGTCGCGAAACGTCGTCTCCCGCTCCTGCTTAAAGGTAAGGGGATGCATAGGATCGACGATGACGCGGGCCAGCCGCGCGGCATCGATCATGCCTTCGTCGAGATCGAAGTCCCAGCCGCGATTCTGTTGGGCCAGCAGTCGGCGCTGTAGGCGATTGGCCAGCCGCGCCACCGCCCCATGCAAGGTGAGCAGCTGCTTGTCGAGGAAGGCGCGCAAGCGCTCCAGCTCGGCGGTGCCGCACA
Organism: uncultured Alphaproteobacteria bacterium; assembly: GCA_963741155.1. Classification (GTDB taxonomy): domain Bacteria; phylum Pseudomonadota; class Alphaproteobacteria; order Rhizobiales; family Methyloligellaceae; genus Methyloceanibacter. The sequence goes on from CAVUHA010000007.1 coordinate 267,062, forward strand.
GCTCCTCGGCATTGACGATCTCGTCATAGGCGCGTGTGAAGACCTTGTAGCCGAAGGCCTCGGGGTTCTCGAGCACGGAGAGGTTGGGGCGCCACGCCTCGGGGCGGCGCGGCATGTCACGCGCATCTGTCTCGCGGTCGCGGCGGTCGGTTGAGGCGGACTCCTGATCGTCCTTGACGTCCTCGGAGGAGGCGTCCTGGTCGGCTTGGCGGTCGGCGGCGCGTTCGGCGCGCGCGTCGCATTCTGCGTCGCTATCCTCGGAGTTGGCGGTGTTGGGGTCGGACTCGCCGTCCTTGCCCTCGGCGGTCGTCTCGCCGGCGTCCAGCTGGTCGGCAAGGTTGAGGGCGGCCAAGAGGTCACGCGCGAGCCGGCCGAAGGCCTGCTGATCAACGACAAGGTCCGGCATGCGGTCGAGCACGCGGCGCGCGTGCTGCTCGACGTGAGGGCGCCACAGATTGACGATGGCCCGCGCCTTGGACGGCGGCGCCTGGCCGGTCAGCCGCTCCCGAACCAAGAGCGCGAGCGCGTCCTCGATCGGGGCCTCGGACCGGTCCGTCGCCTCGCCGAGGTGGCTGCGCTCGTAGCGTTGCTCCATGCGGGCGGTGAGATTGGCCGCGACGCCTTGCATGCGCTTGGTGCCGATCGCCTCCACCCGGGCTTGCTCGATCGCCTCGAATACGGCGCGCGCCTCGCCGCCCGACGGCGCGAGCGAGGCGTGCAACTTTGGATCGTGACAGGCGACGGAGAGAGCGGCGGCGTCGGCATGCCCCCGGATTACCGCAATCTCGGTGCGGGTCGGGATGCGCGACGGCTCAGGGACGCGCGCCGTCTTGCCGAAGAGACCCGGCGGCTCGCTGGTGAACACCACCTCGACGCTGCTATCGCGGGCGATTGAGCGGGTGGCGAACGCGACCGCGCGCTTGAATGGATCGAGCGGGGCTTCTTTGCGTCTGCTCAGCCCCATGGTCAGCTCAAGGCTACGTTTGCCGTAGACTGCGGCAAGTCCTCGCCGAAGGAGCGCTGGTAGAATTCGGCGATTAGGCCACGCTCGAGCTCGTCGCATTTGTTCAAGAAGCTTAGCGCAAAGGCGAGCCCAATGTCGCCGAAGATCTCGGCGTTCTCCGCCCAGATGATGACCGTGCGCGGGCTCATCACCGTCGACAGGTCGCCGTTCATGAAGGCATTGCGCGTGAGCTCGGCCACGCGGACCATGTTGCTCACGACCTTCCGCCCGGCCTCCGTATTCCAGACTTTGGCTTTGGCGAGCACGATGTTCACTTCGTCGTCGTGGGGCAGATAGTTGAGGGTGGCGACGATGGACCAGCGGTCCATTTGACCCTGATTGATCTGCTGGGTGCCATGATAGAGCCCGCTCGTGTCGCCGAGCCCGATGGTGTTGGTGGTCGAGAACAGGCGGAAGGCCGGGTGCGGCCTGATGACCTTCGACTGGTCGAGCAAAGTGAGCTTGCCCGAGACCTCGAGCACCCGCTGGATGACGAACATCACGTCGGGACGGCCGGCGTCATATTCATCGAAACAGAGCGCCGTATTGGTTTGCAGGGCGTAAGGGAGGATGCCCTCGCGGAACTCGGTCACCTGCATGCCGTCGCGGATGACGATGGCGTCCTTGCCCACGAGGTCGATGCGGCTCACATGGCTGTCGAGATTGATGCGCATGCAGGGCCAGTTCAGCCGCGCCGCCGTCTGCTCGATATGGGTCGACTTGCCGGTGCCGTGATAGCCCTGGATCATCACCCGGCGGTTGTGCTTGAAGCCCGCGAGGATGGCGAGCGTCACATCCTTGTTGAAGAGATAGTCCGGATCGACGTCGGGCACGTGCTCGTCGGGGCGCGAATAGGCCGGCACCTCAAGATCGGTGTCGATGCCGAAAACCTGGCGCACGGATACCGTCATGTCCGGCAATCCGGCGCCGCTGCGGGAAGCGTCAAGGGTCATGGACTGATGAGCCTGTTGGTCGCGTCGTTTGGGCTCGCCTCAAGCGCGCCCCTCATTCGGGGGCCTGCCACAGCGACTCTACGCAAGCCCCGCCTGCCGCAGATAGTTATAGGCTTGGATCACTTCGCGCAACTTGTCCTCGGACCGTCGGTCGCCGCCGTTGCGGTCGGGGTGGTGGCGCTTAACCAAGTCCTTGAACCGCGTTTTGATCTCGGCCTTGGTGGCGCTGTCGTGAAGATTGAGTTGGTGCAGGCATTTGCGCTCGGCCCGCCGAATGGGACGGGCCGGCTCGCCCGTGCCATTGGCGTGGCTGCCATTCGCCCCGCCGAACAGGCCGAGGGGGTCTTGGGTGCCGAAGCGATGGGCAAAGCCGGTCCGCCGGCCGCCATATTTCGCCGCCCGGCCGCGCGCCCAGGAATTGACGCCGATGAACCAGGTCGGGCGGTGCCCGGTGGTGTCGGCCTTCTGGTGCTTGATCACATCGTCGTCGGGCATGCCAGCAAAATAATTGTAGGACTTGTTGTATTCGCGCACATGGTCGAGGCAGAAGCGGTGGTACTCGCCTTCGCGGCCGCGGCCCTTGGGTGCCGGGTAGAGGCCGGGCTCCGTGCAGCCCCGCCACTCGCAAGCGGGGCAGGCGTCGCGCAAGAGACGGTCGATGTCGGGCTTGACGCGCAGTCGGTCAAAAAATTTCGAGTCCAGCTTCATCATCTCATTATGGGAAGCGCTTGCGAGCGCCGCAAGCATGGTCGTTAGCGCAAAAAGCGGCTATTGTGATCGGTTGCGGTTTCGATTGCATGACTACCTACAGCGGCCCAGGAATGCACGTTGAGGACATGATCAAGGAGAAGTTACGGGAGGCTTTCGCTCCGACCGAGCTTCAAGTGGTGAACGATTCGCACCGCCACGCCGGCCACGGCTCCTCGCCCGGCACGGGTCAGAGCCATTTCAGCGTGCTGGTGGTGACCCCCGCCTTTGCCGGCAAATCGCGGTTAGAGCGTCACCGGATGGTCAACGCTGCCCTGGCCGAGGAGTTGGCAGGCCCGGTGCACGCGCTTGCCATCACGGCGCTCGCGCCGGAGGAGCGCTAGAGCGCTTTTGAGGCTCGCCCGCATTCCCGTGTGAGAAAGTCGATCAGGCGGTCCATCGGCACGTCGCGGTCCAGAAAGGCTTGGCCCACGCCGCGAACCAGCACGAAAGCCAGCCTGCCGCCTTTGACCTTCTTGTCCTGGGCCATGAGCTTCAGCAACGCCGTGGGCGTCGGCGCCTTGCCCGGAATCGCCGCGATCTTGGTCGGCAATCCGACCGCTGCGAGATGTTTCTCGACGCGGGCGGCAACGCCGGCATCGCAAAGGCCAAGCTCGGCGGAAAAGTCAAAGGCAAGACGCATGCCGATGGCGATCGCTTCGCCGTGCAGCAGCCGGTCGGAATAGCCGGCAAAGGCCTCAAGCGCGTGGCCGAAGGTGTGGCCGAGATTGAGCAAGGCGCGGGCACCAGTTTCCTCGCGCTCGTCCGCTTCCACCACCGCCACCTTGGTGCGGCAGCTGGTGGCGATGGCGCGCATGCGGGCATCGCCTTGGCCTGAGAAGACGTCCGGCCAGTTCGCTTCGAGCCAGGAGACGAAGGCGACGTCACCGATGAGGCCGTATTTCGCCACCTCAGCGTAGCCGGCGCGAAACTCCCGGGACGGCAGGGTCGCGAGCAATGCGGTGTCCGCCAGCACCAGGCTCGGCTGATGAATGGCGCCGATCAAGTTCTTGCCTTGGGGCACGTCGATGCCGGTCTTGCCGCCGACCGAGGAGTCCACCTGCGCGAGCAGGCTCGTCGGCATCTGCACGAGGCGGACGCCGCGGCGCAAGATGCTCGCGGCGAAGCCGGCAAGGTCGCCCACCACGCCGCCGCCGAAGGCGATCACCGCGTCGCCGCGCTCGACGCCAAGGTCGAGCAGGCGCTCGCAAAGGCCGGCCAAGACGGGAAAGCTCTTGCTCGCTTCGCCGGGCGCTACCACGACTTCGCCAAGGAGAAGTCCCTGCTGCGCGAGGCTCGCCTTGAGCGCCGGCAGATGCAGCGCGGCTACATTGCCGTCGCTCACCACGGCGCAGCGCGCGCCGGGCAGTACGTGCGCGATCCGATTGCCGGCTTCGGCGGTGAGGCCTTCGCCGATGACGATGTCATAGCTCCGTCCGCCGAGCCCCACTCTGATCGTTGGCTCGTTCCGGTCGTCCGCCGCGGCAGTACTTGCTTGCATCATCTCCTCTTATGGCGGCCTGCGGTTGCCGCGGGCCGCGCCGGGCAGCCAAGCTTGTACGACAGAGCCTCGACCACCTCGTTCACGATCATCTCATGGGGAACGTCCCGGCTTACCACGGTGATGTCGGCCTCGGCATAGACGGGATAGCGCTCTTGCATCAACGCGCGCATGACCTTCTCGGGATCGTCGCCCGCGAGCAAGGGTCTATGGTCGCGCCGGCGCACGCGGTGGAGCAGCACGGGTAGCTCGGCCTTGAGCCAGATCGAGATGCCGCGCTTTTTGATATTTGCCCGCGTCTCGGCATTCATGTAAGCACCGCCGCCGGTGGCGAGCACTTGCGGACCGCCTTCGAGCAGGCGTGCGATCACTCTGCGCTCGCCCTGGCGGAAGTAGGCCTCGCCATGCTCGGCGAAGATCTCGCTGATGCTCTTGGCGGCGGCAAGCTCGATCTCGTCATCGACGTCAGTGAAGGCAAGGTCGAGCCGGTTCGCGAGCCGCCGGCCCACCGCCGTCTTGCCCGCGCCCATCAGCCCGATCAGCGCGATGCTCCTCGGCCCGAGAGCCTCGCGGATCTCTGCCAGCCGCTCAGGCTCCAGGTCTTTCTTGCGCTCAGCCAGTCGGAGATTCCAGTTAACTTGAGTTGGGCGAGCCGGGCGCTCCGGCCCAATTAAGGCGCACGGTTCCATAACTTTCCAATGCTGACAACGGCCTTTCGAATCGTCCATGATAGGCGAGGTTGGAGGCGCCAGGCGTTCGGGCCATAATGACGCCGCGTTCGCCAAGCAGAGCCGTCACGGGGACTAGCAGAGACGTCACCGGAAAAAGAGCGCCTCGATGCCGACACTGTTTCGGTTCCTTGTGGTTTTAGGGGTCATTGCGGGTGTCGTCGCTGGAAGCCTCTATGTGCTCGCCGAGTATTTCCAGCCAGAGCCCAAGGAAATCTCTAAAGCCTTGCGCAACGTTAAAGTGCGCGAAGAAGCGGCTGCACTTCCGGCCGCTGGCGCCAATGCGGGTGCCCCTGGCCCTACTGCTGCCCCTGGGCCTGATGCTGGCGCCCCTGGCACTGTCGGCAGCACCAGCCCAGGCCCAAGTCGAGCGCCGTGAGCTTGCGCCGCTACCTGGCGCAGGTGCCACCGAGCAGCGCGTGCCCGGCGCGCAGCAAATCGCGCCAGCCTCGCACGGCGAGATGCCTCCCGCCTCCAGCCCAGGTTTCGAGCAGCCCGGCAGCCCCTTGCCTGGCGATCTCTGGCGCGAGCTTCAGCCGCAGGTCCTGCAACAACTCTTAGCCGCGGCCCCGCTGCCGTCGCCCTCACCGACATTGGCGACCCTGATTGGAAGCGCGCTCGCGGCGGGAGCGGAAAGTGGCGGGGCTGAAATTGCCATCCGGGTCGGGGCGCTCGAGCGTGCGGGTCGCGTCGAGGAGGTGGTCAGGCTATTGAGTGGGGCCGCGCAGGCAGAGGAGCCCGGCGCTGCCGCCCGTTATGCGGTGGCTTTGCTTGCGGCGGGGCGCGATGATGAGGCTTGCGCTCTCAAGCTAGGGCCTGCGCCCGAGACAGCTCGGGCGGACGCGGAGGCAAAGCGCGCTACCTTCCTGGTCCCGGCTTATTGCGACGCGGTGAAGGGGGACGCGCGGGGCGCGGCGCTCGCGCTCCAGCTCGCCCGCGACAGCGGGGTCGAGGCGCCGCTCGCCTTGGCCGTGATCGACCGGCTGACCAAGACGGCGACGAGGGCTCCGCCCCCCCCCAAGACCGTGGATGTGCTCGACTATGTTTTCCTGGCGCTCGACGAGAAGGGGCTTGGTCCTGATCTCGCGGCCAAGGCGAGCCCTGAGCTCCTCTTCCGCCTGGCCCATGACCCGCAGGCACCGGCGGAACTCAAGCTCGCCGCCGCCGAGCGCGCGGCGGCCCTCAACATCATCGATGGCGCGGCACTCGCGGACGTCTATCGCGACGCAGCTGCCAAGCTCGGCAAACAGGTGCAATCGGCGCCGGTGCTCCGCGCGCGACTCTTTGCGGCGCTCGAGGCCGCTCCCTCGGCCAAGATTCGAGGGCAGTCGATCAACGCGCTGCTTGCGAGCGGCCGCGATGCCGGGATCGAGATCCCTCTCGGGCAGGTCTTGGTGCAAGCCGGCGCCGAGCTCGTTCAAGATCCGCAAGCAGCGGGTTTCGCCGAGACGGGCGTGCGGGTGGCGGCGCTGGCGGGTGACGACCAAACTGCCTGGGCCTGGGTCGATGCCGGCGGCGCCCCGCTGCGGGGATGGCAGCTCCTGCTCGCCGCAAGCAATCCTTTTGGTGCCCGCGCCGAGGAGGCGCTTGACGGTGTCGACAACGCGCTGGAGGGCGGCCTGCCGCCAGCTCTGCTACATCGCCTGGTCACCGTGCTCGACGCGCTCGACTATGACGTGCCCATTCCGCTCTGGGACGCAACGAGCAAGATCCCGCAGCCGAGCGACGGCTATCTTCCCGCGACGGGAGAGCTCAGCGCGCTGAAGGAGGCTGCGGACGCGGGCGACGTTGGACGCACGGTGCTTTTGGTCGCGTCGGCGCTTGGATCCACGGGACCGGCCGGTGCCAATCTGATCGCGCTCGGCGATGCGGTGCGCGCGCTGAAACGGGTCGGCCTCGACCAGGAAGCTAGACGACTCGGCTTTGAGGCGCTCTATGCCCATTGGCCGACGCATGGGAAGGCTTGAACGTGGTCGGCCGCAATGAGCCAGGTGACGGAACGCGCGCTTCGGAGCTTGCGCTCTTTCTTGACATGCTCATGGCTGAGCGCGGCGCCGCCACCCACACGATCGAGGCCTATCGGCGCGACTTGGCCGAGTTCCTAGCCTTCCTCGCCTCGGAGCGCCGAACCGCGATCAACGCATCGGCGGATTCCGTGCGCGACTTCTTGGCTAAGCTCAAGCACAGGGGACTTGCGCCCACCTCGCGGGCGCGGAAGCTCTCGGCGATACGTCAGTTCTTCCGCTTTCTGCTGGGCGAGGGCATGCGCGAGGACGATCCCTGCTCGGCTATCGACAGCCCGAAGCTCGGCCGTCCACTGCCGAAGATCCTGTCGCTGGCCGAGGTCGAGACACTGCTCGCGACGGCGGCACGCGGCGTCGAGGACGCGGACGAGGGCGCGGGCCGGCGGCGTGCGCTCCGCCTGCACGCGTTGCTCGAGACGCTTTATGCCACGGGCTTGCGCGTCTCGGAGTTGCTCGGACTGTCGTGCCGGGTGCTCGCCACGGACGATCGCGTGCTGACCATCAAGGGCAAAGGCGGGCGCGAGCGCCTCGTCCCGCTCAACGACGCCTCGCGGGAAGCCCTGAAAACGCATCTGGCCGCCGTCGAGGAAGATGAAGCCAATGGGAGGGCGCCCTCACAATGGCTGTTCCCGTCGACGAACGGCGCTCTGACACGGCAACGCTTCGGCCAGGAGTTGAAGGCGCTCGCCATTGCATCCGATATTGAGCCCGCCCGGGTGTCACCTCACGTGCTCCGGCACGCTTTCGCCAGCCACCTGCTTGAGCGGGGCGCGGATTTGCGCACGGTGCAGCAACTCCTGGGCCACGCCGACATCTCCACCACCCAGATCTACACCCATGTCCTCGAGGAACGGCTGAAACGCCTGGTCGAGCAGCACCATCCCCTGGCACATATGCATTTGCCGAAGCGAAGGTAGGTGGCCGGCATAAGTCGTTTCTTATGGGTTCCTGCCGCACAGGTTGATAGGATTTCGCCCCAAGGCCACTTAACAAGCACGAGCGGCCGCCTTATTTTGCCAAGGTTTTGCCGAAACACCGGGTCTAGAGCGCCGTCACGTTCGCATGCGCACCTATCTCGATTTCGAAAAGCCGATTGCTGAGCTCGAAAGCAGGGTCGCCCAACTCAAGGCGCTCGCCGCCGAGCAGCATTCCGTCTCCATCGATGAGGAACTCGCCAAGCTCGAGGCCAAGGCCAGGGAGGCGCTCGAGGAGACCTATGCGGAACTCACCCCCTGGCAGAAGACGCAAGTCGCCCGCCACCCTGAGCGTCCGCATCTGCGCCATTATCTGGACGGGCTGGCGCAGGACTTCACGCCACTCGCCGGCGATCGCTATTTCGCCGAGGACCACGCGATCATTGGGGGCATCGGGCGGGTCGCCGGCCGCTCGGTGATGGTTATCGGCCATGAGAAGGGCTCCGACACGGAGGGACGCATTCGGCACAATTTCGGCATGGCAAGGCCGGAAGGCTACCGCAAGGCGGTGCGGCTCATGGAGCTGGCCGACCGTTTCTCGCTTCCCGTGATCAGCCTCGTCGACACGGCGGGGGCCTATCCCGGCATCGGCGCCGAGGAGCGGGGCCAGGCTGAGGCTATCGCCAGGAGCACCGACTGTTGCTTGAGTTTGGGCGTGCCGATCGTGACGGTGATCATCGGCGAGGGGGGATCGGGCGGGGCCGTGGCCATCGCCACCGCCAACCGGATCTACATGCTCGAGCACTCAATCTACACGGTGGCGTCGCCCGAGGCCGCCGCCTCGATCCTGTGGCGGGATTCCAGCCGCGCCGTCGATGCCGCCACCAATATGAAGATCACGGCCCAGGACCTGCTCAAACTCGGTATCATCGATGGGATCATTCCGGAACCGGTGGGGGGGGCGCATCGGGACGGGGCGGAGGTGGTGCGGGTGACCGGCGAGCGAATCGCGGAAGCCTTGGGGACCTTCGACGGCAAGTCGGCCCGGGACATCCGCAAGGACCGGCGGGAGAAATTTATGGCCATGGGCCGGGTAAGCTGAGTGATATATCCGAAATCAAAATTGCTGTTCGGAAGCCCAAATGACCGAGCGCCGCTTCCCGCCGCCATGGACCGTGGAGAGGATTTCCGGTGGATCGGCCGAGGCTGCAATACCATGCCCTGAGATCGACACAGCAGGCTGCTTCGATTGCCGAAGTCACAAGCGCGGCAATACAGGGGGAGACCATGCGCGATATTCATAGCGACCTTCAAGAGCGTGCCAAACGCATCCAGGAGGACATCACCCGGACCGTTGCCCAATGCGAGAAAGCAGTCCAGCGGCTGCGAAGCGAGTGTGATGGGCGTGTGACGCCACTCAAAGCCGAGCTTGCCGCGCTCGGAGTACTCATCGCGGCTGAACACCAGCGAATGCCTGATCCTCGGCCGATGCAGCCTGATCATTCGCATATGCCGGATGGTCCTCGGCCAATCCAGTCGGAGCAACAGCGGATATGGAATGATCCGCGACCGATGGAGTCAGCGCGTCAGCGCACGCCTAATGGCCCACGACCGATGGCGCTCCCGCGTCACTCACTTAGCGATTTCCTTACTCGCAAGCTTGCTGAGACCGGCCCGACTTCAAGCGACGATTTGAGCAATTTCGCCGTACAGGAGGGCTACTTCCCCGACACTGAGCACGCCCGCCCTGGTGTTCACGCAACCCTGGTGGAACTTCTGTCCGGCGATCGCATCAGCGCACTGAAGGATGGAAGGCTTGCCCCGGTCACCCTGTCGCAAGTGATTCAACGAGGGGTGAGCAGCCAAATCACGAGTAACATCGCCAAGCTGCCGGCGCTACTCGGCGTGGCTGACCACTCGGATTTGGAATTTCCAGAAGGGGGCAGATAGTCGGCGTCGGGCTTCGGCTGAGGGCCTGTTTCTTATTAGGCCGGCAAATACACTCCGACAAACCAGCAAAAGCTGATCGCGGTCACGGCCAACAGCCATGCGGCGAACTTGGTCCGCTCTGCCACCAACGGGTGATTGCGCAGGAAGCCTTGAAGCGCCTCGATCCGTTTGTCTACACCGCTAAACCACAAACGCAGCACCTGAAAGCCAAGGCTGGGACCAATGCGGGGGAGCGTTATCTCGGTCACATCGGCCTCCAAACTCACTCGAACACCAAGACTAGGTTTGTGACTTGGGGCTTCAATCCTGGAAAAGCAGGTGTCAATTTGTCGCCCAACGGGAATGTCTGCTTCATCGGCCCCCGCGCTATTTCAAGCTCGCGTGGCCAAAGTGTCACGGATACCAAGTCCGGGCGTGCTAGGGTCACTCTAGAAATAGGCAAGAAATTGGGGGGCTTGATATGCGTGTCTTAATGGCCCTTGCGATCATCATCACGGCCACGGTTGGTCTGGGTGGCTGTTTTCACCATCAGCAGGCTGTAGCCATGCAACCGATGGCGCATCCGCCACTGAAATAGCCGACTCTCCGAAGCAGTGGTTGCCAAAGGAGCGCTGGCCTTCGGGTCGGCGCTCTTTATTTTGGCTCTCACCGGATCGAGAGCGTGCGCTGTCACTTACACTCAGTCACAACGGTTGCTCCGACCGGCGTAGCAACGCAAGTCGTTCCCCCAACACCGGTTGCGGTGGCACCGCGCCCCGCGACTTGCCCCCGGCTGAAGGCGGCATGCTCGGCGGCGGCTTGGCGGCAGCGGATTGGCGACCCTGGGTCAACTGAAGTCGGCATTTGGCGTAAGCATCGCTGCCCGGCATATCGCCGTAACTGCGGCAGGTCGCGTCATCTTGCGCATCGACGTTCTGCGGTACGACCGCCACCTGGTGCACGCGGTCTTGCTGGGTAACGCAGCCGGCAAGCAGCAGGGCCAGCCACGCCGTCTTTCTAAAGCCCGAGACGCCCATGTACCGATCATACGCCTACACCAGCCAGAAGGGGCCGGGTAGTCAGTCACCTCCGCGAGGACCCCGCAACACCTGTAGGATAATGGTCACCTAGAGGTGTCGGCTGGGTCGGGTACAGGTCGGGCACACTTGTCATATCGAAGCCAGAAAAGAGTGCTATTCCTCTCCACTACCTAAGGGAGAAGACGACCCCACGGTTACCCCTAACAGCCAAAAGCCCTGCTCGCTTGCCGTGCCCAAAAAATCGCCATTTTTTGAGTTTTGAGTTCAGTTCAGGGTCGGCTAGGGGTATAATAGCTTGTAATCGGGGGAGTCGGGGCTGGCGCGGGGGGACCGTTCTGCTAACCCCATTTTAACCTCCCAAGTTCGATGTTGGCCGCGTGCGCAAGGGGCGCTGCGTATGCTTCGTTTGAAGTGGATGAACGCCGTGATGGCGGCGAGCGCGTTGACCTCGGTCATCGTGCTTGGCGGCTGCGGCGCGTTCACGCCCTCCTACCTCAAGCCCCTTTCGCCGCAGACGCAAGCGCTGCTCGCCGAGAAGGGCATGCAAGAGCAGTCGCCGATCCTCATCCGCATCTTCAAGGCCGAGTCGGAGCTCGAAGTGTGGAAGGCCAAGGACGATGGCCGCTTCTACCTCTTCAAGACCTATCCCATCTGCGACTATTCCGGCGGCCTTGGGCCCAAGGTCAACCAAGGCGACCGCCAGGCTCCGGAAGGGTTCTATCTCGTCTCCGAGGACCAGATGAACCCGAAGAGCAAGTACCACTTGGCTTTCAATGTGGGCTTCCCCAACGCCTATGACCGCGCCTATGGGCGCACCGGCGCCGACATCATGGTGCATGGAGACTGCAAGTCCGCTGGCTGCTACGCCATGACCGACGGCGTGATCGAGGAAATCTATATCCTCGCCCGCGAGGCGCTGGCCGGCGGGCAGAAGTCATTTCAGCTGCAGGCCTATCCGTTCCGCATGACTGCGGCCAACATGTCCAAGCACACGAGCGACCAGTGGTATGGCTTCTGGCGGAACCTGAAAGAGGGCTACGACTATTTCGAGGTGACCCACGAGCCGCCGAAGGTCGATGTGTGCGGGCGCCGCTATCTGATCAATGCCTCTTTCGTCGATCACGCGGTCAGGCCAGATCCCGTAGAAGAATGTCCCGCCTATGAGCGTCTGCCCGTGCAGGCGCTGCCGCGCGGGCCCGTGCTACAGCAGGCGTCGACCAAGCCCGGCAGCAGCACGTGGCAGACCGACACCAAGCCCGGGCGCGCGGCGGATGCGGGACTTGGATCAGGCGCGCAGCAGGCGTCCATGACCAAGCCCCTCGGCAGCGTGCTCGGTCTTGCCTTCGGCCAGGCAAAGCCCTCCTCTCAGGCCTTCACCCTCGGCCCGGCGACGCCGTCCGGGCAATAGCCCGAATCTGAAAATTCGAATTCTGGCATCTGCGTTCGCTTTCCCGCATCATGCGCCATGCTGTGGCGAGGTCTCGCGCTTTTGATCGTCTTGGCACTCGGCGGCACCCTTCTCTACCTGTTCACGCCGGAGGGGCAGGGGCTGCGCGACCGGCTGCGCATCAACGCCACGCGGTACGAGAACCAGGCGCTGCACGACTTAGGGTTCCCCCTGCCGGGCACGCCCGATTTGCCGGGGCTCGATGCGAGGCTTGAGGCGCAGGGCGTGCGCCTCGGCGCGCCGGCTTTCATCCGCATCTTCAAGCTCGAATCAGAGCTCGAGCTCTGGCTCGAAAAGGACGGACGTTTCGTCCGGTTTGCGACCTATCCCATCTGCCTCTGGTCCGGACGGCTCGGACCGAAGCTTCACAGCGGCGACGGCCAGGCGCCCGAAGGTTTCTATACGGTGGACAAGGAGCAGCTCAATCCGAACAGCCGTTGGCACCGCGCCTTCAACCTCGGCTTCCCCAACACCTTCGACAAGGCGCAAGGGCGCACCGGCACCTTCCTCATGATTCATGGGGGCTGCGCTTCGATCGGCTGCTATGCCATGACCAATCCCGTCATCGACGAGTTGTGGCGGATCGTGACGGCGTCCCTTGATGGCGGGGAGCCGCGCGTGCCCGTGCATGTCTTTCCCTTCCGCATGAGCGAGGTAAATCTTGCAGCGAGGAAGACGGGCCACTGGAGCGGCTTCTGGACGGATCTTAAGTCCGGTTACGACGCGTTCGAGAGGGACCAGATCCCGCCGGTAGTGAGCGTCTGCCGCGGGCACTACGTGGTCGAGAGCGGGACCGCCGAGACGGTGGGGAGGCCGGTGGAGAGCCGCTGCCCATCAGCGTTCGCCGACCAGGGGTGAGAGCGCGGCAGGCTTAGCCGAATGCGCCGTGGCAGTGTTTGTACTTCTTGCCCGAGCCGCAGGGGCAGAGCGCGTTGCGTTGCACCTTGCCCCACGTAGAGGGATCGGCGGGGTTCGATCCCGGGGCTTTGCGAGCGCGCGCCAGTTTGGTGCCACCGCGTCCATTGCCTCCCGCATTGGCGGCTTCAAGCGCGAACTCGTCCTCCCCGGTCAAGGGATCGACGTGATGGGCATCCATAGGCGGAAGCTCGGCCGCGTCGAGTGGCGGCACGTCCTCCGGCCGCGCGAGCTGCACATGCATGAGCTGGCCGGTCACGGCTTCGCGGAGCTTTGCGAGCATGTGCTCGAACAGGGTGAAGCTCTCGCTCTTATATTCGTTCAAGGGGTCGCGCTGGCCGTAGCCGCGCAGGCCGATGACCTGGCGGAGGTGCTCGAGCGTAACGAGGTGTTCGCGCCAGAGATGGTCCAAGGTCTGCAAGAGCACGGCCTTTTCGATCTGGCGCATGATGTCGGGGCCGAGGTCAGTGGCCTTCTTGGCGGCCCGCTCGTCGGTGGCCTTGAGCAGCCGATCGTGCAACTCCTCCTCGCCGATGCCGTCCTCCTTGGCCCAATCGGCGAGGGGCAGGTCGACATCGTAGATGCCCATCACCGCCTCGCGCAGGCCGGCAACGTCCCACTGCTCGGCGTAGGACTTCTCCGGGACGTGATTGGCGATCAAATCGCCGATCACGTGGTGACGCATGTCGGCGATGGTCTCGCCGATATCGGTATCGGTCATCAACTCGCGGCGCTGCTCGAAGATGGCTTTGCGCTGGTCGCTCATCACGTTGTCGTATTTGAGCAGGTTCTTGCGGATATCGAAGTTGCGCGCCTCGACCTTGGCTTGCGCCTTCTCTAACGCCTTGTTGATCCAAGGATGGACGATGGCTTCGTCCTCTTTCAGCCCCAGCGCTTGCAGCATGCCGTCCATGCGCTGGGAGCCGAAAATGCGCATCAGGTCGTCCTCGAGCGACAGGAAGAAGCGGGACCGCCCGGGGTCGCCCTGCCGGCCCGAGCGGCCGCGCAGCTGGTTGTCGATGCGGCGGCTCTCATGGCGCTCGGTGCCGATGACATAAAGACCGCCCGCCTGGAGCGCCTTGCGCTTTTTCTCGGCGACCTCCGCCTTGATCTTCTCGCGCTTGGCGGCGATGGCCGCCTCGCTGGGCTCATTTCTCTTGGTGATCTCGTCATTAAGCCAGTCTTCGAGGAGCATGTCGGGATTGCCGCCGAGCTGAATGTCGGTGCCCCGGCCGGCCATGTTGGTGGCGATAGTCACCGCCCCGGGGACGCCGGCTTGGGCAATGATGTGCGCCTCTTGCTCGTGATAGCGGGCGTTGAGCACCTGATGGGGGACCTTGTCTTTCTTCAGCAGCTCCGCCAGCAGCTCCGATTTCTCGATCGAGGTGGTGCCCACCAGCAGGGGCTGGCCGTTCTTGCTCGCTTCCTTGATCAGCGCGATGATGGCGCGGTACTTCTCTTGCGCGGTTCGGTAGACCTCATCGTCCTCGTCCTCGCGGATCATGTCCATGTTGGTGGGCACCTCGACCACGTCGAGGCCATAGATGTCCATGAACTCGTCGGCCTCGGTGACGGCGGTTCCGGTCATGCCGGCGAGCTTCTCATACATGCGGAAGTAGTTCTGGAAAGTGATCGAGGCGAGCGTCTGATTTTCCGGCTGGATGCTCACATGTTCCTTGGCCTCGAGCGCTTGGTGTAGACCTTCCGAATAGCGGCGACCCTGCATCATGCGGCCGGTGAACTCGTCGATGATGATGACCTCGTCGTTCTTGACGATGTAGTCGCGGTCGCGCTGGAACAGAGTATGCGCGCGCAGCGCTTGTTGGAGGTGGTGGACGACGGTGACGTTCTCGATGTCGTAGAGGGACTCGCCCTTGAGCATGTCGGCCGCGGTCAAGATCTGCTCGACATGCTCGTTGCCGGCCTCGGTCAGCGTCACCACTCGGGTCTTCTCGTCGAGCTCGAAATCGGCGGGCACAAGCTGTGGAATGAAGGTGTCGATGGATGCGTAAAGGTCGGAGCGGTCGTCCAAGGGGCCCGAGATGATGAGCGGGGTGCGTGCCTCGTCGATCAAGATCGAATCCACCTCGTCCACGATGGCGAAGTAGTGTCCGCGCTGGACCATCTCGGCGGTCGAGTACTTCATGTTGTCGCGGAGATAGTCGAAGCCGAACTCGTTATTGGTGCCGTAGGTCACATCGCATGCATATTGGGCTCGGCGATCCTCGTCCCTGAGGTCATGCACGATGCAGCCGACGGTCAGCCCCAAGAATTCGTAGATGGCGCCCATCCAAGCAGCGTCGCGCTTGGCCAGATAGTCGTTGACGGTGACCACGTGCACGCCGCGGCCGGCGAGCGCATTGAGATAGACGGGAAGCGTGGCCACCAGCGTCTTGCCTTCACCCGTCTTCATCTCGGCGATGCGCCCCTCATGCAGCACCATGCCGCCGATGAGCTGGACGTCGAAATGGCGCTGGCCAAGGGTGCGCTTGGCCGCCTCGCGCACCGTGGCAAAAGCCTCGGGGATCAGGTCGTCGAGCGGGGTGCCGGCTTTGACGCGGGCGCGGAAGGCCTCGGTGCGAGCGCGCAGATCCGCGTCGGACAGCGCCGCCACCTCGGCCTCGAGCACATTGATGGCCGGAACTTGGTTGTATTTCTTGAGCTTGCGCTCGTTCGAGGTGCCGAAGACCTTGCCGGCGAGGGCGCCGAAGGAAAGCATGAGCCTAGCCTCTTGTTGCACGCGCTTGATGGGAAGGCGTCGCCGCCACCGGATGCTGGCCTGAAGTAGGGGGCACGTTCGCTCTCACCGCGGCGGTTGGGATCGCTCACACGCCTGCCCACGCCGGCACCATCAAGACCGCAGAAAGCGTCGAAAAAACGCCGGGGAAATCATCTTCGCGTGAGACATAAGAGGAGCCCTGGGGCTTGTCAACGCGACGGACCGCGACGGCTGGTGCCTAATTTCGGCGATCCGATCGTCTCGGCTCCATTCGAACGGGGCGACGCGCACGGCGCATGGCCTAGGCCGGCTCGGTTGCAACTGACGCCGACGCCTTTCCGATATCGTCGAGCTTGGCTTGCAGCGACAGCTTGCTCAGTCTGTCGAAGGGAAGGCTGACGAAGATGCCGATGCGATTGCTCAGCATCCGCAGAGCGTCGGCAAAGGCGAGGTGGCGTTCGGCTTCACTGCCCTCGGCTTGCACCGGGTCGGGAAGGCCCCAATGGGCGGTCATTGGCTGGCCCGGCCAGATGGGGCAGACTTCCTTGGCCGCGTTGTCACAAACGGTGAAGACGAAGTCGAGATTGGGCGCGTCGGCTTTAGCGAATTCCTCCCAGGACTTCGAGCGCAATTGCGAGACGTCGAAATGGCCCTGGCGCAGGATGCTGAGCGCCAAGGGATGTACCTGGCCCTTGGGTTGGTTGCCGGCGCTGTAGGCCTTGAACTTGCCAGCGCCTAAGCGGTTGAGCACACACTCCGCGATGATCGAGCGGGCCGAGTTTCCGGTGCAGAGAAACAAAACGTTCAGAGGCTGATTGCGGCTCACGACCTGCATTGACTGACCCTCCTTGCCTTACGCCTCGCAACACTCTGGCAGCGTGGACGCGATCAGAGGCCCGCAGAGCTGGGGCTGACCGCGGCAGCAATCCTCCACCAGGAAGGACAGAAGCTTGCGCGTGCCTGCAAGATCGACCGTGTAGATGACCGAGCGGCCCTCTTTCCGCGCGGTCACGAGCTTCGCCCGGGCGAGCAGCCCGAGATGCGAGGACAAGGTGTTGTGGGGCACTTGCAAGGCCTCGGCGATGGCTCCTGCGGCCATGCCCTCGGTTCCGCAGCTTACCAGCAGGCGGAAGATCTTGAGGCGGCTCTCCTGAGCCAGCGCGCTCAAGGCGCCAACAGCGTCCGATGCTTCCATATGTCGAGATATATGGAAATAAGCTCAATGAGTCAATAAAATTGGGGAGACGAAGCGACGAAATTGGCGGCATCGACGCGCGGGGTCGGGGCTTACACGGTTCTCAGAAGTGCCTCATTCGCCGCTTGGCAACCCCCGGCTCAAAGTCTATGAAGGCCGCCGGGGCAGCGATCGAACCCGCCCGCCGTGTCCTTCCGAGGGCAGAATAGGCCGGCAGAAGATGAGGATCTCAATCCGTGAAAACTTGGTCAGCCTTGCTGCTGCTTGCAGCCTTAGTTGCTTGTCCCTCTCTTCCCGCCGCCGCTGCTGACGACGTTGTCGTCGCCACCGTGAATGGCACCGACATCAAGCAGTCCGATCTCGACTTCGCTTCCTCCGAAGTGGGTGCCCAACTTTCGCAGTATCCGGCCGCCGACCGGCGCCGCATGCTCCTGCAATTCGTAATCGAGAACGAGCTCCTGGCCGAGGCGGCCGAGAAGGATAGCCTGGCCACGGCGCCGAGCTTCCCAGGCCGGCTCAAATATCATGGGCGGCGCGCGCTGCGTGATGCGTATTACGACAAGAATGTCCGCGATGGTGTTTCCGAAGCCGCCGCCAAGGCCATCTACGACGAGAAGATCAAGGGCCTGAAGCCGGAGGAAGAAATCCACGCACGCCATATCCTGGTCACCTCCGAGGCCGATGCAAAGGCCGTCGCCGAGCGGTTGAAGAAGGGCGAGGACTTCGCCACCGTCGCCAAGGAGGTGTCGAAGGATCCGAGCGCCGAAGGCGGTGACCTTGGCTTCTTCGGCCGGGGCCAGATGTTGAAGCCCTTCGAGGACGCGGCCTTCGCGCTCGAGGTGGGGCAAATCTCCGAACCAGTGCAGACTCAGTTCGGCTGGCACATCATCAAGGTCGAGGAGAAGCGCGAAAAGCCGCTGCCTACCTTCGATGAGGTCAAGGACACCATCACCGCCCAGCTTGTGCAGCAGAAGGCGCAGCAGACGGTGCGCGAGCTGCATGACGCGGCCAAGATCGACATCGTCGATCCGGACATCAAGAAGGCGATGCAGGACGCCGCGGTCAGAGGTGAAGCCCTGCCTGAGCCCGGCGACGAGCCGTCCGGGGATGCCGAAGACAATCACTAGCCGTTTGGCTTAGTTGGGGGGTGAGGGGCCTGCCGTGGCTACGATCTCGCCCTTCGCGCCGAGGGAGCTTGCGCGCCTCCCCGCAATCAAGGGAGTTCGCTTTGCCGCTTGCGCGGCGGGGATCCGTTATCCCAACCGTACTGACTTGCTGTTTGTGCTCTTCGACCCGGGTACCACGGTGGCCGGCGTGCTCACGCAATCCAAGACCGCGTCGGCACCCGTCGAGTGGTGCCGGGCGCGCCTTACCCACGGGCTTGCCCGCGCGCTCGTAGTCAATTCAGGCAATGCCAATGCCTTTACCGGGCGGCGCGGAAGGGAAGCGGTCAAGCGGACCGCCGAGGCGGCGGCTAGGGCCGCGGAGTGCCTCGAGGCCGATATCTATCTTGCTTCGACGGGCGTCATCGGCGAGCCGCTCGATGTGGGCAAGTTCACGGGCCTGTTAGGCGATCTCGCCAAGCGCGCCGCGCCGGACGGGTTCGAGCAAGCCGCCTGTGCCATCATGACCACCGACACCTATCCGAAGCTCGCAACCCGCGAGGCCGAGATCGGCGGCGTCCGCGTCCACATCAATGGGATTGCCAAAGGCGCCGGCATGATCGCGCCGGACATGGCAACCATGCTCGCGTTCCTCTTCACCGACGCTGCTATCGAGCCGGCCGCGCTTCGCGCTTGTCTCGATCCCGCTGTCGAGGAGACCTTCAACGCCATTACCATCGACGGCGACACCTCGACCAGCGACACGCTGCTCGTCTTCGCCACCGGTGCCGCCGCGGCGCGCGGCGCACCGCACATCGGGCTCACCGGTGATCCACGACTGGCGGGCTTCCGTCTGGCCCTCGCCGCCGTGATGCGGGATCTCGCCTTGCAGATCGTCAAGGACGGCGAAGGCTTGACCAAATTCGTGGCGGTGCGGGTAACGGGGGCAGAGAATGACCTCGCCGCGCGCCAGATCGCGCGGTCGATCGCCAATTCGCCGCTGGTGAAGACGGCGATCGCCGGCGAAGACCCGAATTGGGGACGCATCGTCATGGCGATCGGCAAGGCGGGCGAGGCGGCTAACCGCGACCAGCTTGCCATCTGGCTCGGTGAGATTCTGGTCGCCAAGGATGGCGAGGTGGCCCCAAGCTATCGGGAGGCGGAGGGCGCCGCCTATATGAAGAGGCCTGAGATCGCCATCCATGCCGATGTCGGTGTGGGCGCCGGCGTGGCTACGATCTGGACCTGCGACCTGACGCAAGGCTATATCGCCATCAATGCCGACTATCGCTCGTGATGGCGATGAACGCCGCCCTGCGGCCAGCCGGGTGTGAGCATGAGGACGCGCCCGCCAATCGTTCTCGTCGCGGCTTGCGCACTGATCGATGCGGAGGAACGCGTGCTCATCGCGCGGCGGCCGGAGGGCCGGTCGCTCGCGGGCCTCTGGGAGTTTCCCGGCGGCAAGGTAGAGCCCTTGGAGTCGCCGGAGAGCGCGCTCGTCCGCGAGCTGCACGAGGAGCTCGGCATCAGGATCGAAGCGGCGGACCTCCGTCCTTTCACCTTTGCCAGCCATGCCTATGCCGACTTCCACCTGCTCATGCCGCTCTACCAATGCCGGTGTTGGCAGGGCGAGGCCGTGGCGCAAGAGGGCCAGGCGCTTGCCTGGGTGCGACCGGACGCCCTGGCCGCCTACCCCATGCCGCCGGCCGACGAGCCGCTAAAGGAAACCTTAGCAATTTACTGCAAGGTTTGGGCATGGAAAGAGGATCAGGGATGAGCCAGGGCGAGCCGAAGTCTGATCTCGGTGCCACGCCGGCGCTGTGTCGTCTGGCCATGACCGCTCGGCGCTTTCTCGTCGCTGACGGCGGCTCATCGGCCATCGAATATGCCATCCTCACCTTCATCGCCATCGCCATCGTCGCGGCAGTGGGCGAGTTGGGCGGGGGCGTGCAGGCGCTCTACCTCAAGGTCGTCGCTGCCTTCCCCTAATTTCGATTTCGGTTCGGCCGGGAACCTGCGGGAAAGGCGGTCTTGTCGCCCGCCGTGTGCTCCTTCGTGTGAAGCGCGTCGGCGAGGCGCGCGGTGGCCGTGCCCGGCCTGAGCGGCTGCTGCTGGCTCGCATGGGGGGCCCAGCCGCTGAGATAGATGATCTCGAAGGTGGCGCCGACCTTGCCGCCTGGCGTGCCATGACGCTCCCGATAGATGGCTTCGGCGCGTTCGAGCGTGCGGCGCGGCAGCGGTGCCTTTCGCCGCGCCGACAGCACGTTGCCGCCGCCCATGGCCCGAAGCTCGCGCATCAGCGCGCGGGGGCTCGCATAGGTCACCGTTAGCGTCTCGCTATCGGCTACGGGGAGCGCAAAGCCCGCGCGCTGCAGAAGCGCGCCATACTCCCGGACATCGCCGAAGGGGGCGATGTGGGGGCTGGCACCGCCTTCCTCTTGCGCCTCGGCCTCGAGCAGCGCGTGGCGAAGCTCCCGCAGCGAATTCGCTCCCAAGAGGGCGCCGATGAACAGGCCGTCGGGACAGAGCGCCCTGCGGATCTGGACAAGGGCGCCGGGAAGGTCATTGACGCGGTGCAGAGACAAGCCCGACACTACGAGGTTGAACGAGGGCTCTTTGAACGGCAGCAGCTCCTCGTCGCAGACGACGGCGGGCCTTGGGCAAAGCGCGGCGAGTGCGGGCGTGCTCTCGGCGTAGATCATCTCGCCCACCGTCGCGAGTTCCGCCACCTTGCGTCCCACGGGCCCGAAATGGGCGCCGAGGTCGAGCGCCAGGGGAAAGTCGCGCAAGATCGCCGCTATGCGCTCGGCGATCTCCGTCGCCACATGGGCGAGCAGGAAACTATGTTCGGCCAGCTCGCGCGCAAAGCGGGCGCGGCGCTGGCGCAGCAATGGGCGGTCGAATAGGTCGTTGTCAGCCATGGCATCTCGGTGTCAACCCTTCCTCGGCACTGGTCTTGCGGCCTATCATGCCTGTCATGTCGATCAGTGAAGGCGAACTTGACGGCCGCTCGACGGCCCCTTGGGTGAAGGCGGCCGGGAGCCGCCTCAAGGCGCGGCCGCTTCGGGCCCTGGGGGCAGTGTTCGGCGCAATTGCCGATCTCTTCCTGCCGCCGGTCTGCATCGTCTGCCTGACGCGGATCGAAAGCCACGGGCTCTTATGCGGCACGTGCTGGGCACGTATCGACTTCATCGCACCACCCATTTGCGCCCGTCTCGGCATACCTCTGCCCTATGACACCGGCGCCACCGCCGCAGGTGAGCCGGCCCTCTCGGCTGCGGCGATCGCCGAGCCGCCAGTCTACGACCGCGGGCGGGCCGCGGCGCGCTATTCCTCCACCATGCGCGACCTTATCCAGAGGTTCAAATATCGGGATCGCCACGCGGGTCTGCCACTGTTTGCACGCTGGTTGGCCGCCGCCGACGCCGAGCTGCTGGTTGACGCCGCCCTCATTGTGCCCGTGCCCCTCTACCGCTTGCGGCTATGGTCGCGACGCTTCAACCAATCGGCCATGTTGGCGCACGCCCTCGCCGCGATCACCGGGCACAAGGTGGATTGTTCCCCGCTGCAGCGGGTCAAGCGGACGGCGAGCCAGGTGGGACTCATGGCAACGCAGCGGCGGCGCAATGGCGCCGGCGCCTTCAAGGTGGCGAACTCGCGCGCCAAAGGCGTGCGCGGCAAGCGGATCGTCGTTATCGACGACGTCATCACCACCGGGGCCATGGCCGACGCCGCGGACATGGTCTTGTAATCCCGCGCGGGAGCCATCAATTTAACCGCCCGCCTATCATAGGGTGCGACCCTCGAACCCAGAACAAATCGGCATGACGCGCATTGTTCTCTACGGCACCCAATATTGCGGCTTTTGCCGTGCCGCCAAACGGCTCCTGTTTGCCAAGGGCGTCGACTTCGCCGAGATTGATGTGGCCGAGGAGCCGGGGCGCCGCGAGGAGATGGTGGCGCGGGCGGGCGGCAGGCTGACCGTGCCGCAGATCTTCATCAACGGCACCCATGTGGGCGGCTATGAGGAGCTTGCCGATCTCGACCGCGCCGGCAAGCTCGATCCCTGGCTCGAGCGCGAACCCGAGGGCGAGGCACCTGTGGCCGAGGTGCTCGAGGCGGTCGCGCGCGTGCTGGAGCCGTGATGGTGACGCCCAAGACCTTCCGCACGGCCCTGGTGCAGCTTCGCTCGGGCCGCAACGTCGCGCCCAATATGCAAAGGGCTGAGGCGTTGATCCGCCAAGCCGCCGCGGGCGGAGCCGACTATGTGCAGACGCCCGAGAACACCGCCATCATGGAGCTCGATCCTGAGCTTTTGCTTGCCGCGATCGATAGCGAGGAAGAGAGCGCTCCGCTTCGCCGTCTGCGTGCGCTCGCTGGTGAGCTGGGTATCGTCCTGCATGTGGGCTCGCTGGCCATGAAGCTCGCCCCCAACCGCGTCGCCAACCGCTCCTATCTCATCACAAAGGATGGCGAGATCGCCGCGCGCTACGACAAGCTGCACTTGTTCGACGTGGATCTTGCGGGCGGCGAGAGCTATCGCGAGTCGACCTATTACCGCCCGGGCACCAATGCGGTGCTCGCCGACCTGCCCTTCGGGCGGCTCGGCTTGAGCATCTGCTACGACCTCCGCTTTCCGGCGCTCTATCGGGCGCTGGCGACCGGGGGCGCTTCGTTTATTGCCATCCCCTCCGCCTTCACCAGGCGGACCGGCGAGGCGCATTGGCGTGTGCTCGTCCGCGCCCGGGCCATCGAGACCGGCGCCTTCGTGCTCGCCGCCGCGCAAGGCGGCCTGCACGAGAATGGCCGCAGCACCTATGGCCATAGCATCATCGTCTCGCCCTGGGGCGAAGTGCTCGCGGAAATGGGGGAAGACCCGGGGGTAATCTTCGCCGACATTGATCTGGAGCAGAGCGCCGAGGCGCGCGCGCGTATTCCCTCGCTGCAACATGGGCGTGCATTCGAGATGGAGGTCGTGGACGTGAGTGGAGACGCGCGGGGCAAGTCAGCCCGGAGGGAGGCGTCATGATCCGCTATGCCCTTGCCTGCGACCAGGGTCACGGCTTCGACGCCTGGTTCGGCTCGTCTGGCTCTTATGACGAGCAGGCGGAGGCCCAGGCTATCGTCTGCCCCGCTTGCGGCAGCCATGCGGTGAGCAAGGCCCCTATGGCGCCGAACCTCGCGAAGGGCGTTCCCGCACCGAAGGCGGAGGCGTCGCCCGCGCCTTCGGCGCCCCAGCCATCGCCGCCCGATGCCAGGCATCGAAGGCAGACTTACGCCTTGCTGCGGGAGCTGCGCGCGCAGCTGAAAGCCCATGCCGATGATGTGGGACCGGACTTCGCGGAGGAGGCGCGCAAGATGCATTTCGGCGAGACGCCCGCGCGCAGCATTTATGGCGAGGCGACGGCCGATGAGGCGCGCGAACTCGCGGATGACGGCATCCCCGTCTGCCCCTTGCCGCAGCTGCCCGAGGATCACAACTAGCCGATCACCGGTCCACCGGCCTGTTTCCAGGCCTGCATGCCGCCATGGAGATGGCGCGCGGTGACGACCCCGGCTGCCTGCGCCGCCTGCACCGCCATGGCGGATCGCTCGCCATAAGCGCAGTAGAACACGAGGCGCTGCCCATCGGCCTCTGCCAACCGCCGCAGCAGGCCATCAGTCCTGAGGCTCGCTTGCATACTGGGATAGGGAACGTGCAGCGAGGTGGGAATGACGCCATGCTTCTTGCGCTCCTGCTCCTCGCGCAGGTCGATCAGCGCGACGTCCGGCTCGTTGAGCATGGCGCGCACGTCGTCGGCGCTCAACGCCCAGCCCCGATCTGCCACGACCCCTTGGGCGAGGCCGATTCGCATATTTGTGGGGACGGCGACGTCCATCATCTTGGGATTGGGCAGACGCAGATTGTTCATGAGCTCCACATATTCGTCGAGGGACTTGACCTGCAGCCGCGGATTGAAGCTTCGTTCCTCGCCAATGGTGCTGACCGTGTCGCCCTTATAATCATGGGCGGGATAGACCAGCGTCTCGTCGGGCAGCTTCAACAGGCGCCCGAAGATCGACTCGTATTGGGCGCGCGGGTCGCCGTTCTGAAAGTCCGTGCGCCCGGTGCCGCGAATGAGCAACGTGTCGCCGGTGAAAACGCGATCGGGCAGGATGAAGCTGTAGGAATCGTCGGTGTGACCGGGAGTATAGGAAACTTCCAGACTCACCCCCTCGATATCGACGCGATCTCCATCGTCGACGCGGATCGAGACGACGTCCGCCTTGCTCTGCTCGCCCATGACGGTGATGCACTGCGTACGCTCGCGCAGCGCATCGAGACCAGTGACGTGGTCGGCATGCAGGTGGGTATCGATGGCCTTGACGAGCCGCACGTCCAGCTCTCTGAGGAGTTGAATGTAGCGATCCACCCGCTCCAGGACCGGATCGATAATTAGCGCCTCGCCGCCATGACGGCTGGCAAGTAGATAGGTGTAGGTGCTCGAGACGCTATCGAACAGTTGCCGGAAAATCATCCTAGCGATCCTCGTGTCTTAACGCCGCATGGGTTCATTTCAGCATACAGCGCGTCCATAAGTTTGAGGGGGTTTCAGCTTTGTGTCAGGAAGGGCGCTGGAAACGGATCTATCTTGGCATGAGAGTTGCGATAAAGATCACA
This sequence comes from uncultured Alphaproteobacteria bacterium, assembly GCA_963741155.1. Lineage (GTDB taxonomy): Bacteria > Pseudomonadota > Alphaproteobacteria > Rhizobiales > Methyloligellaceae > Methyloceanibacter. The sequence goes on from CAVUHA010000007.1 coordinate 291,941, forward strand.
GGTAAAGCGGAGCAAGATGACGCGCCGTCAGGCGTCTGCCGGCGTGGGAATATGGATATGGCCGGTGCCACCGGCGAAGTCTCCGCTGCGAAGGCCGGGGGATGACGATGAAAATTCATGCGGGCTATGAAATCTCCTACGATTGCCTGCAGCCGACGCCAATGATCCTCACCTTGAGCGTCCACCCGAGCCGGCGGCCTGCTTTGCTTACATCGGATCGGATGCTGCTCGATCCTCTCGTCCCGACGAAGAAATATTGCGACGGCTTCGGCAATATTTGCCACGTGATCCGGGCGCCGGCCGGCCGGCTGACGATCTCCGCCGATTTCCATGTGCAAGACAGTGGCTGGAAGGACGAGGTCGCGCCGGATGCCACGCAACGCCCCCTCGAGACGCTGCCGGTGGAGACACTGGTCTATCTTCTCGGCAGCCGCTATTGCGAGACCGATCGCTTGTCGAATTTTGCTTGGTCAACCTTCGGGAAGATTCCGCAAGGCTGGACGCTGGTCCAGGCCATCGTCGATTTCGTGCACGATCACGTCACGTTCGGCTACCCGCATGCAAACGCGACCAGGACGGCGTTCGATACCTTCGCGGAGGGAAAGGGCGTGTGCCGCGACTTCGCCCATCTCGCCGTGACGCTCTGCCGCTGCATGAACGTTCCGGCCCGCTATTGCACCGGCTATCTCGGCGACATCGGCGTGCCTCCCGACCCCGCGCCCATGGATTTCAGTGCCTGGTTCGAGGCCTATATCGGCGACCGCTGGTATACGTTCGACGCTCGCCACAATGAGCCGCGTATTGGCCGCATCCTGATTGCGCGCGGACGCGACGCAACGGACGTGGCGATCACTACCTCGTATGGTCCGCACTTGCTCGCAGGTTTCAAGGTCGTTACGGACGAGGTGACCGAGGCCGAGGCCCCTGCGATCTCCTGACACTTCCGTCGTCAATTCCTGATCTGCCGATGTCTCCCACCTGGCGCCGCGCCGCGGTGAGGAAGTAGTTAACGTCGGTGTCGGGGCTCAAGCGCCATTCGTCGGCGAAGGGATCGTAGATCAACCCCGTGGTGTCGGTGAGGGTGAGGCCGGCGCTGCGCAGCGCGCTTGCCAGTTCCTCGGGTTTCACGAAGCGCTCCCATTGATGGGTGCCCACTGGCAGCCAGCGCAGGATGAACTCCGCGCCGAGGATAGCGAGCGCATAAGCCTTCAGCGTGCGGTTCAGCGTCGACAGGATGAGGACGCCGCCGGGCCTCACCAGCGGCGCGACGCACGCGAGGAAGGCGGGCACGTCCGGCACGTGCTCGATCACCTCGAGTAGCAGCACCGCATCGAATTGTGCGCCCTCTCCGGCGACCTCCTCGGCGGCCGCGACTTTATATGTCACATCGACGACGGCTCCTTGAGCATGGGCCCGCGCCGCCGCGATGTTCTCAGCCGCCGGGTCAATGCCCGTCACGCGTGCGCCGAGGCGGGCCAGGGGCTCGGCGACGAGACCGCCGCCGCAGCCGATGTCGAGGATGGCGAGTCCGGACAGGCTCGATGCCGCCTTAGGGTCGCGGGCGAAGGCCTGGCACAGCCGGTCGCGGAGATAGGTGAGCCGAAGCGGCGTGATGCGATGCAGCGGCCGGAAGGGGCCGTTGGCGTCCCACCATGCGTCCGCCAGTCGGACAAAGCGGGCGACCTCCTCGCGGTCGAGCGTTGTTTTTGAGGCCTCCTCCATGGGCGATCAAAGGCCGCGCCGCCGCCGCCCTGTCAAGGAGGCTAGCCTCAAGGACGCGTCCCGCAACGCGAAGCCCGGTTGCGGGCCAAGGCGCCAGTCAGTTATGAAGGGCCGAGTGTGGGGCCGGCTCGGAGCAGGGCCGGCCATCCTTTTGGCATGTGCGCGGCGACCTCGGGGTCCGAGGCGCCCGCCGGGAGGGGCAAGTGGCCCTGTTGGTGTTGAAGTTCGGCGGCACGTCGGTCGCCGATGTGGACCGGATCCGCAACGTGGCAGCCCATGTACAGCGCGAGGTGGACGCGGGCCACGCTTGCGCCGTCGTGGTCTCGGCCATGGCCGGTCAAACCAATGCGCTCGTCGCCTTTGTCGAGGAGGCCTGGCGCTCGACCCGCGGCGGGAACAGCGGGGACTATGACGCCCGCGAATATGACGCCGTGGTCGCCTCGGGCGAGCAGGTGACGTCAGGGCTCCTGGCCATCGTGCTACAGGCGCAAGGCGTGCGCGCCCGCTCCTGGCAGGGCTGGCAGATCCCCATGGTCACCGACGGCGCCCATCGCGCCGCCCGCATCAAAGGCGTCGAAGTCGAGGCGCTGAGGGCGCGGCTCTTGGACGGCGAGGTCGCCGTGGTCGCGGGCTTCCAGGGGCTCGCCCCGGAGAACCGCATCAGCACCCTGGGCCGCGGCGGTTCGGACACGAGCGCGGTGGCGCTCGCCGCGGCGCTCAATGCCGACCGCTGCGACATCTATACCGACGTGGACGGCGTCTATACCACCGACCCGCGCGTGGTGCCGCGCGCCCACCGGCTTGACAGAATCTCCTATGAAGAGATGTTGGAAATGGCCTCGCAGGGGGCCAAGGTGCTGCAGACCCGCTCGGTCGAGCTTGCCATGCAGAAGGGGGTCCGGATACTGGTGCGCTCGAGTTTCGACCCGCCTGACTTGGAGGGCAACGGGGGACCGGACTGGGTTCCGGGCACACTGGTTTGCCATGAGGATGAGATCATGGAGCAAAATGTCGTCAGCGGGATCGCCTATGCGCGGGACGAGGCCAAGGTCACGCTGCTCAAGGTGGCGGACAAGCCCGGCGTGGCGGCACAGGTGTTCGGACCGCTCGCCGCGGCCAATATCAATGTCGACATGATCGTGCAGAACGTCTCCGAGGACGGCCGGTATACTGACCTCACCTTCACGGTGCAGAGCGCCGACTTCGACCGGACGCTCGATGTCTTGAAAACGGCCAAGGACTCGATCGGCTATTTCGACTTGCGCGGCTCGACCGACATCGCCAAGGTGTCCGCCATCGGCGTCGGCATGCGTAGCCATGCTGGCGTTGCCGCGCAAATGTTCAGCGCGCTTGCCGAAAAAGGCATCAATATCGAGGCGATCTCAACGTCCGAGATCAAAATCAGCGTATTGATCGATGCGGCCTACGCCGAGCTTGCGGTGCGGACCTTGCATTCCCTGTTCGGCTTGGACGGCCGCTAACGGGCATTAAAGCGGCTAGCCTGAAGCTTTTGGAAGCTTGCCTCGTTTAGAAGCTTGGTCTGCCGCTAGTTCGGCCGGCGAGGACTTGGACTATGGCCACGACTGTTGGCGCGCCTCGACAATTGCTCCGCCGCCTGCGCGAGGTGATGGCGGAGCGCGAGAGCTCGCAAGCGCGCCTCGACAAGGTCGTGGTGCTGATCGCCTCGAACATGGTGGCCGAGGTCTGCTCGCTCTACTTGCGCCGCCGCGATGCCTCGCTCGAGCTGTTCGCGACGGAGGGGTTGAACCCGGAGGCCGTGCACAACACGCATCTGAAGCGGGGCGAAGGCCTCGTCGGCCTGATTGCCGAGCAGGCCGAGGCCATGCAGTTCGCCGACGCGCAGACGCACCCGGCTTTCGCGTTTCGTCCGGAGACCGGCGAGGAGATCTACCACTCCTTCCTCGGCGTGCCGATCCTGCGCGGCGGCCACGCCATCGGCGTGCTTACGGTACAGAACCGCACCCACCGCACCTACAGCGACGAGGAGGTGGAGGCGCTGCAAACCACCGCCATGGTGCTGGCCGAGATGATCGCCTCGGGAGGGCTTGGCGTGGCCGACGAGGCCGCCCCCGATATTCGCCGGGAGGCCTCGGCGCAGATCAAGGGTGTGCCCCTTTCCGAGGGCGTGGCGCTCGGCCATGCGGTGCTGCATGAGCCCCGCATCGTCATTACCAAGCTGATCGCCGAGGATGTAGAGCTCGAGCGGCGCCGGCTCACGCAAGGCATCGAGGAACTCACCGGTGTGATCGACGACATGCTCGAGCGGGGCGATCTGGCCCGCGCCGGCGAGCATCGCGAGGTGCTCGAAACCTTCCGCATGTTCGCGCACGATCACGGCTGGAAGCGGCGGCTCGACGAGGCATTGGCGACGGGTTTGACGGCGGAAGCCGCCGTGGAGCGCGTGCGCAATGATACGCGCGCCCGCATGCTGCGCCAGACCGATCCCTATTGGCGCGAACGGCTGCACGATATCGACGACCTGTCCAACCGACTGTTGCGCTTGCTCGCCGGTGGCGTGGGAACGACCGCGGCGGCGGGAAACCTTCCCCAGGACACGATACTCATCGCTCGCACCATGGGCCCCGCCGAGCTGCTCGACTATGACCGGCAACGCTTGCGAGGGCTCGTGCTTGAGGAAGGCGGCACGGCGAGCCACGTCGCCATCGTTGCCCGCGCGCTCGGCTTGGCGGCGTTGAGCCAAGCGAAGGGTGTGCTCGAGGCAGTGGAGCCGGGCGACGCGGTGATCGTCGATGCGGAGACCGGCGAGCTGCATGTCCGTCCCACCCAGGAGGTGGTGGCAGCCTATGCCGACAAAGTCCGCTTCCGGGCTCGCCGCCAGGCTCAGTACGCCGCGTTCCGCAACGTACCGGCCGTCACGCTCGACGGGCAGCGCGTGTCATTGCACATGAATGCCGGACTTCTGTTCGACCTGCCGCATCTCGATCAGTCCGGTGCGGACGGTATCGGTCTGTTTCGCACCGAGCTGCAATTCATGATCTCATCGACATTCCCGCGGCTGGACCAACAGACGCGACTCTATAAGGCGATCCTCGATGCCGCGGGAGAGCGTCCCGTGGTGTTCCGCTCGCTCGACGTCGGCGGTGACAAGGTGCTTCCAAACATCCGCATAAGCCAGGAGGAGAACCCCGCGCTCGGCTGGCGCGCCATTCGCATGTCGCTCGACCGTCCGGCGCTGTTCCGCACGCAAATCCGCGCCCTGCTCAGGGCGGCCGCGGGTCGAGAGCTTCGCATCATGTTGCCGATGATCGCCGATGTGAGCGAGCTCGTCGCAGCGAAGGGTCTGATCGAGCGGGAGCGCCAGCTGCTCGCCAAGCACGGCCGCACCGAACCCAAAAGATTGCTGATCGGAACGATGATCGAGGTGCCCGCGTTGCTGTGGCAGCTGGATTGCCTGTTGCCGCTGGCTGATTTCGCTTCGGTGGGCAGCAATGATCTCTTGCAGTTCCTGTTCGCTGCGGACCGCGGCAACTCGCGGGTGGCGGACCGATTCGATTCGCTCAACCCCGCGGCACTGAAGGCGCTCCGCGTCATCGTCGAGGGAGCCGAAAGGCATGCGGTTCCGCTCACCCTTTGCGGCGAGATGGCGGGCCGGCCGCTGGAAGCCATGGCCGTGCTTGGGCTTGGATTCCGCGCAATCTCCATGGCGCCCGCGTCGGTCGGCCCGGTGAAGGCCATGATTCTGTCGCTCGATGTGGGTGCGTTGCGGACCCGGCTGGACGAGCTGCTCGACTCCAAAGCCACGTCGCTGCGCGAGGAACTGAGGCAATTTGCCACCGAAAAGGGCGTCCAGATATGATCGGCCGGCAGCCATGCGGCCCTTCCGAAAGCGTTGCTTGGGCTTGCAAAGCGCCCTTCGATGGGCTTGTGTGTGCCAAGTTTGGCAGGACATGGAATCGGCCTCGCCATGCCGACCGGGCGAGCACCCACACGCCAGTCTCCGGACGCTTCTGCCGGAGGGCGCCTGCATATTCACGGGATCAAAGAAATGCCAGCCGGCTATGACGCTGAGGTGGCGGAGCTGTTTCGAGACTTCCGAGCCGCGAGCAACCTCACGGAAAGTGACCTCGCCGCAAGGCTGTCGACGCGCCTAGAGGTCGTGCAGGCGCTCGAGCAGGGGGCGCTCTATGCCCTGCCGCCCTGGGCCGAGACCTGCCGGGTGGTCAACAACTATGGGCTGTTGCTCAATCTCGACGTTCGCCCGCTCTTACGGCGCATCTATGCGCAGGTCGAGGCGGGCATCGTCGAGCTTAGGCCGAAGCCCATGCCCGAGGTGCCGTTCATGATGCCCCCCGAGGCCGACGCGCCGGATTTCCCCATGGGCGGCCGGCCTCCCATGGCGCCACGGCCAGCCCCGTACGCACAGCCGCCGCGCCCGAATGTCGCTCCCAGGCCACCGGGGCAAGTTATAATGGCAGACCGCCGAGCGCAACCTCGGCCACCACAAACCCAAGCGCCACAGGCGCAAGCGCCACAGATGCGACCCCCGCAGATGCGAGCGCCACAGCCGCAGCCGCCACAGCCCCAGCCCCAGCCCCAACCCCAACCCCAACCCATAGCACCGGCGGCGGCGGCGAAACGTCCGAGGCCGGCTCTGCTGAAATGGGGCGTCACCGCCCTGCTTGTCTTTGGAATGGGGTTCGGCCTATGGATGCTGCTCGGTAAGCCGAGCCTGTTCGGCCAGGCGCCCTCGCACACAGGCTCGAAGGCCGCCCCCGACAAGCCTCTGGATCCCGACGACCCGCGCAACCGCAAGGCCGACCGGCTACCGAGCCCCAACGGTCTTTGAACTCCCGTACCCCAAGACCATGACGACGATTCCCGCCGAGAAGCTCGACAAGCTCGTGGCCCGCTGGCAGTCCGTGCAGGGGACGCTCGCCTCGGGCGCCGATCAGGAGAGCTTCGTGCGCTTGTCGCGCGAGTTCGCCGAGCTTGATCCGATCGTGGCAACCATCAACGCGCTGCGCAAAGCCACGCGCGAGCGGGACGACTTGCAGCAGCTGCTCGACGATCCGGCCTCGGACAAGGAGATGGTTGCCCTTGCCGAGGAGGAGCTCGCGGCGCTTTCACCAAAACTCGAGGAGTTGGAGCGTCAGCTAAAAGCTCAGTTGTTGCCCAAGGATGTTGCAGACGACAAAAGCGCGATCCTCGAGGTTCGCGCCGGCACCGGCGGCGATGAGGCCGCGCTGTTTGCCGGCGAACTGTTCCGCATGTATCAGCGGTATGCCGAAAAGCGGGGCTGGAAGGTCAACATCCTGTCGGCGAGCGAGTCCGCGACTGGCGGCTATAAGGAGATCATCGCCAACATCACCGGCAAGGGCGTGTTCGCGCGCCTGAAATTCGAGTCCGGGGTGCATCGCGTGCAGCGGGTGCCGGAGACCGAAGCGCAAGGCCGCGTCCACACTTCCGCGGCGACGGTCGCCGTGCTGCCAGAGGCGGAGGAGGTCGACGTCAAGATCGAGGACAAGGACCTGCGCATCGACGTGTTCCGCGCGAGCGGCCCTGGCGGTCAGTCGGTCAACACCACCGACAGCGCGGTCAGGATCACACATCTGCCGACCGGCATCGTGGTCAGCCAGCAGGACGAAAAATCGCAGCACAAGAACAAGGCCAAAGGGATGAAGGTGCTACGCGCCCGCATCTACGAGATGGAGCGAGCCAAACTCGATGCCGAGCGGGCCCAGGATCGCCGCAGCCAGATCGGCACCGGCGACCGCTCCGAGCGCATCCGCACCTACAACTTTCCGCAAGGCCGCGTTACCGACCACCGGATCGGGCTGACGACGCACCAGCTCTATCTGGTGCTGCAGGGCGAGGCGCCGCTCGATGAGCTGATCGACGCTCTCATCACCGAGCATCAGACGAGCCAGCTTGCTGCCATGCAGGAACAGGGCCATGGGTGAGGCCGCGCTGCAAGAGGCCGCTTCGACGATGCGCCAGTCGTTTGTCGCGGCGGCACGCCTCTTGCGGGAGGCGGGGATCGGAAGCCCAGAGCTCGATGCGCGTCTGCTTCTATGTCATGCCGCCAGGATCAATCAGGAGGCCTACGTGGCCGAACCGGAGCGCGCGCTGCTGCCGGCCGAGCAGGCGCTGTATGGCCGGCTGATCGAGCGGCGCCTTGACGGCGAGCCGGTGTCGCGCATCTTGGGCCGGCGCGAATTCTATGGCCGGTCCTTCTTGGTCGGTCGCCACACACTCGACCCCCGGCCCGACACCGAGACGCTGGTCGAGGCGGCACTCGCTTTCCTGGCGCGCAAGGGTGGCCGGGGGCGGAAGTTGCGCCTGCTCGATCTTGGCACCGGCACGGGGTGCCTTCTGCTCACCCTGCTGGCGGAGCTGGAAAGGGCCACCGGCGTCGGCACCGATGTAAGCGCGGCGGCCCTCTTGCTTGCCCGCGCCAACGCGCGGCACCTTTGGTTGGAAGCGCGCGCCCGCTTTGTCGCAGGCGATTGGCTCGACGCCGTCGCCGGGCATTTCGATCTGGTGGTTGCCAATCCGCCTTATCTGACGACGGCAGAGATCGGCCAATTGTCCCGCGAGGTGAGGCGCCATGACCCGTTGGTGGCGCTGGACGGCGGCGCGGACGGGCTTAAGGCCTATCGGCGCATCGCCGCACGGGCGGGCGAGGTGCTCCGACCCGGCGGCGCGATCTTGCTGGAGATCGGCCCCACCCAGGCGGATGCGGTGATCGCCCTCTTGCGCGCGGCGGGGCTCGCCGTCGACGCAAAGGCCGGCCTATGGCACGACCTCGCGGGGCGGCCACGCGTTGTTTTGGCCTGTGCCTGAGGCGGGGACGCCCCTCGTCCAATTGGTCGCAAGGCAAAAAATGAGCTTGGAAAATAACGGTGTTCGGGATAAGTTCGCTTCAGCGGAAGGAACATCTCGGTCATCGACGCGAACAAGGCGCGGGGCCGGTTGCAGACGGCAACAGAGCGGATACCTCTTGATCTCGATTGAAGGGCGGCGTGCCTCTCGGGACGTTCAGGAGACGCTCAACCGCCCATCTATCTTGAGGTTGACTGGCGCTGGCGAGGATTGACGGTCTTAGCGCCGGAGATGAGCCTAAGTGCTTTAGCGGAACGGCTCTGGTGCCGCGGCGAAGTAACCCGCATCGATGGCGTCAGAGACATCCGGTCCGGATTTGAGCAGAGAAGAAGACTGAGCAGCAAGAAGGTCGCGGCGGTTGCCGCCTATCAAGGTAAGAACAAGCCTATGAGGCAAGGACAGCAGAATCGCCGGGGTCGCGGCCGTGGTGGCCGCAAGCCCCAAAATCCATTGGCACGGAGCTACGAATCGAACGGCCCCGATGTGAAAATCCGCGGGACCGCGGCGCATATCGCCGAGAAGTACATGTCGCTCGCGCGGGACGCGCTCTCTTCGGGTGACCTGGTCGGCGCCGAAAGCTATTTTCAGCACGCCGAGCACTATAACCGTATCATCATGGCAGCCCAGTCTCAGTTTGGATCCCAGGGCGGCCAGGTGGGCGAGGGCGCCAATGGCGGCGGATTCCGGCCGCGCTGGAATGCCGACGGCTCCGATTCGCTCGACGAGGGCGGCTCCGACATGGATAGCCCCGACGCCATGTCTGGCGTGAACGAGGTGCTCGGTCGCGGGCGGCGCGAGTATGGGCAGCACCGTGGTCCCAATGGGGGCGAGGCGCCGGCGCGCGATGGCAACGGCAACGATCAGGCCGATCCGCAGCAGGCGGATGAGAGCACCGACACCGTGAGCTGAACGCTCGTCGCTGTCATGCCGGCGAAGGCGGTCATCCGGTAAGCCTGAGGCCTTGGCTCGAGGGCGACCGACGGTGGTCAATGCCATCCCAATCTTCTTTTTGTGGGCGGGTCGCGGCGCTATATCTCCATTAAGGAGGGCGCGCGTATTGGATAGGCGCGTGTCCCACGCGGATTGTCGACTGTCGTTCCGCCCGCCGCTTGATGAAGACGGCCCTAGAGGGGAGCATCCATGGACTTCGAGAAATTCTCCGATCGGCTCAAGGGTTTTGTGCAATCGGCACAGACATTGGCGCTGCGCGAAGGCAACCCGCAGATCACGCCGGAGCACCTCTTGAAGGTGCTGCTCGACGATCCGGAGGGTCTCGTAAGCGGTCTGATCGCCCGGGCCGGGGGCAGGCCCAAGGAGGCGCTGGAGCGCGACGAGGCGGCGCTTGCCAAGCTGCCCAAGGTGAGCGGCGGCGGCGCGTCGCAGCCGCATATGGCGGCCGCGCTCGGGCGCGTGCTCGACCAGGCCGAGCAGATGGCTACCAAGGCCGGCGACAGCTTCGTCACCGTGGAGCGGGTGCTGCAGGCCCTCGCCATGACACGCGAGGGGGAGGCCTCGCGCATTCTCGCCGATGCGGGCGTAACGCCCCAGAGCCTCAACGCGGCGATCAACGATCTGCGCAAGGGCCGCACCGCGGACTCCGCTTCAGCCGAGCAGGCCTACGACGCGCTCAAGCGCTATACGCGCGACTTCACCGAGGCCGCGGCCAAGGGGCAGCTCGATCCGGTCATTGGCCGCGACGAGGAGATCCGGCGTACGATCCAGGTGCTGTCGCGGCGGACCAAGAACAACCCGGTGCTGATCGGCGAGCCTGGCGTCGGTAAGACGGCGATCGTCGAGGGGTTGGCCTACCGCATCGTCAAGGGCGACGTACCCGAGAGCCTCAAGGACAAGAAGGTGCTGGCGCTCGACATGGGCTCGCTGATCGCCGGCGCCAAATATCGCGGCGAGTTCGAGGAGCGGTTGAAGTCGGTGCTGTCGGAGATCGAGGCCAGCCAAGGCCAGATCATCCTCTTCATCGACGAGATGCACACGCTGGTCGGTGCGGGCAAGGCCGAGGGGGCCATGGATGCGTCCAACCTGCTCAAGCCGGCATTGGCCAGAGGCGAGCTGCACTGCGTCGGCGCCACCACACTCGACGAATATCGCAAGCATGTGGAAAAGGACGCGGCGCTGGCGCGGCGCTTCCAGCCGATCTTCGTGGCGGAGCCGACGGTCGAGGATACGATCTCGATCTTGCGCGGGCTGAAGGAGAAGTACGAGCTGCATCACGGCGTGCGCATCGCCGACGCTGCGCTGGTCTCCGCCGCTATGCTGTCGAACCGCTACATCGCCGACCGGTTCCTGCCCGACAAGGCGATCGACCTCGTCGACGAGGCGGCTTCGCGCTTACGCATGCAGGTCGACTCCAAGCCCGAGGAGCTCGACGAGCTCGACCGGCGCATCATGCAGCTCAAGATCGAGCGCGAGGCGTTGAAGAAGGAGACCGACCGGGCCTCCAAGGACCGGCTGGAGGCTCTCGAGAAGGAGCTTGGTAATCTGGAGGAAGAGGCCTCGACGCTCGCCCAGCGCTGGAGCCAAGAGAAGGAAAAGCTGGCCGGCGCGCAGAAGCTGAAAGAGCAGCTGGAGCAGGCGCGCCTCGAGCTCGAGCAGGCGCAACGGCGCGGCGATCTCGCGCGCGCGGGCGAGCTCGCTTATGGCGTCGTTCCCGATCTCGAAGCCAAACTCAAACAAGTCGAGGAGGCCGAGAGCGTCGGCGGCGCGCTCGCCCATGAGGTGGTGACGGCCGACATGATCGCGCAGGTCGTGTCGCGCTGGACCGGCATTCCCGTGGACAAGATGCTGGAAGGCGAGCGCGAGAAGCTCTTGCAAATGGAGACGCAGATCATCAAGCGGGTGGTGGGTCAGGACGAGGCGGTGCATGCGGTCGCGACGGCAGTGCGACGCGCGCGTGCAGGCCTCCAGGACCCCAACCGGCCGATCGGCTCGTTCATGTTCTTAGGGCCCACCGGCGTCGGCAAGACCGAGCTCTCACGCGCGCTCGCCGAGTTCCTGTTCGACGACGAGCACGCCATGATCCGCATCGACATGTCGGAATATATGGAGAAACACTCGGTTGCCCGGCTGATCGGCGCCCCTCCTGGCTATGTCGGCTATGAAGAGGGCGGCGCGCTCACCGAGGCCGTGCGGCGCAGGCCCTATCAGGTGATCCTGTTCGACGAGATCGAGAAGGCGCATCCCGACGTGTTCAACGTGCTGTTGCAGGTGCTGGATGACGGAAGGCTCACCGACGGCCAGGGCCGCACCGTCGATTTCCGCAACACGCTCATCATCATGACCTCCAATCTCGGCTCGGAATATCTCGTCAACCAGCCGGAGGGCGAGGATAGCGACGCCGTGCGCGAGCAGGTGATGGCGGTGGTGCGCGCTCATTTCCGCCCAGAATTCCTGAACCGCGTCGACGAGATCATCCTGTTCCATCGCTTGCAGCGCGACCAAATGACCCGCATCGTCGATATCCAGATGCAGCGGCTCGCCAAGCTGCTCGCCGACCGCAAGATCACGTTGCAACTTGACGACAAGGCGAAGGACTGGCTGGGACAGAAGGGCTACGACCCGGCTTACGGTGCGCGGCCGCTCAAGCGGGCGATCCAGAAATATGTGCAAGACCCGCTGGCCGAGATGCTGCTCGAGGGCAAGGTGCATGACGGCCAGACGGTGAAGGTCACCGCCAACAAGGACGGGCTCGTCATCAACGGCCAGGCCATCAAGCAGGCGGCTTAGGGATAGGCAGCCCGCGAGTAGCAGTCAGCCACCGGCGAGGGATCAGCCTATCGTCATCATGACGTACTCCATCCTGCGCTGTTTGCACCAGATTTCAAGATATCCGGCGAATCCATACGGCTAGGATCCTTCACTTCGATAATCGCCTTTCGGCCATCCTCGTACTCCACGAGAAAATCCGGCGCGTACTTGCGCTGAAGGAAGGAAAGGAGAGCGGACGGAAGGCGGGGCGGCTACTGGGCGTTGGCGACGCGGGTGGTCACGGGGTCCATCTGCATCAGGGCGTCTACGCGCCTGCGCTCTTTCTGGAACTCGGCGAGCTGGCGGCCGGTGAGCTGCAGGCCGCGCGGCACCTGGATGGTCATGGGATTGACGAACTGGTTGTTGACCAGGATCTCGTAGTGGCAATGCGGGCCCGTGGAGAGGCCGGTCGAGCCGACATAGCCGATCACCTGGCCTTGCTTCACGTTGATGCCGGGCTCGAGCCCGTCGGCATAGCGCGACAGGTGGCCATACCCGGTCGAGAAGCCGTTGGCGTGGCGGATGCGGATATAGTTGCCATAGCCGCCCTGTTGGCCCACGGCCTCGACGGTGCCGTCACCTGCGGCAAGGATCGGCGTACCTGGGGGTGCCGCCCAATCGACGCCGGTATGCATGCGCGCGATGCCGAGCAATGGATGGATGCGTGGGCCGAAGCCTGAGGTGTAGCGGCCGCCCTTGACGGGGTTGCGCA
>CAVUHA010000007.1:310000-551177 GCA_963741155.1 uncultured Alphaproteobacteria bacterium
CACCCCAACGAGGGGAGTGAAAGAGACCTGAAACCGGATGCCTACAAACAGTCGGAGCCCGCTCACCTTTGGCGAGCGGCCCGAAGTCCTGAAGTCACAAGTCAGAACCTTAAGACAAGAGAGAGCATGAGCCTGCGGGCTCGGGCTCCATCTTTTTGCAGTTCTGATTTCGTGGATTTTCCGACTTTAGGCGGCTCGCCAATGGCGAGCGGGTGACGGCGTACCTTTTGTATAATGGGTCAGCGAGTTAGTCTGCCGAGCAAGCTTAAGCCGATAGGTGTAGGCGCAGCGAAAGCGAGTCTGAATAGGGCGATATAGTTCGGCGGATTAGACCCGAAACCAGGTGATCTAGGCATGAGCAGGCTGAAGGTGAGGTAACACTCACTGGAGGGCCGAACCCACCGTCGTTGAAAAGACGGGGGATGACTTGTGCCTAGGGGTGAAAGGCCAATCAAACCTGGAAATAGCTGGTTCTCCGCGAAATCTATTTAGGTAGAGCGTCGGACGAATACTCTCGGGGGTAGAGCACTGGATGGGCTAGGGGGCCTCAACGGCTTACCAAACCTAACCAAACTCCGAATACCGAGACGTACTATCCGGCAGACACACGGCGGGTGCTAAGGTCCGTCGTGAAAAGGGAAACAGCCCTGACCGCCAGCTAAGGTCCCCAAGTTATGGCTAAGTGTGAAAGGATGTGAGAATCCCAAAACAACCAGGAGGTTGGCTTAGAAGCAGCCATCCTTTAAAGAAAGCGTAACAGCTCACTGGTCTAAATAAGGATTCTTGCGCCGACAATGTATCGGGGCTTAAGCCATACACCGAAGCTGCGGGTGCACACGCAAGTGTGCGCGGTAGCGGAGCGTTCCGTAAGCCTGTGAAGGGTCACCGTGAGGTGGCCTGGAGGTATCGGAAGTGAGAATGCTGACATGAGTAACGATAAGGAGTGTGAGAGACACTCCCGCCGAAAGTCCAAGGGTTCCTGCGCAATGCTAATCAGCGCAGGGTTAGCCGGCTCCTAAGGCGAGGGCGAAAGCCGTAGTCGATGGGAATGAGGTTAATATTCCTCAGCCAGTGGGTGTGTGACGAATCCCAAAAGTTGTCAGATCTTATTGGATTGATCTGGCAGTGAAGGGGTTCCAGGAAATAGCCCCCACATTTTGACCGTACCCCAAACCGACACAGGTGGACTGGTAGAGCATACCAAGGCGCTTGAGAGAACTGCGTTGAAGGAACTCGGCAAATTACCCCCGTAACTTCGGGAGAAGGGGGCCCCATTTCCGGGCAACCGGATGTGGGGGGCACAAGCCAGGGGGTGGCGACTGTTTATTAAAAACACAGGGCTCTGCGAAGCCGCAAGGCGACGTATAGGGTCTGACGCCTGCCCGGTGCCGGAAGGTTAAGAGGAGGGGTGCAAGCTCTGAATCGAAGCCCCGGTAAACGGCGGCCGTAACTATAACGGTCCTAAGGTAGCGAAATTCCTTGTCGGGTAAGTTCCGACCTGCACGAATGGCGTAACGACTTCCCCACTGTCTCCAACGCAAACTCAGTGAAATTGAATTCCCCGTGAAGATGCGGGGTTCCTGCGGTTAGACGGAAAGACCCCGTGAACCTTTACTATAGCTTTGCACTGGTATTCGTGGTGGCATGTGTAGGATAGGTGGGAGACTTTGATCCGGGGGCGCCAGCTCTCGGGGAGTCAGCCTTGAAATACCACCCTTGTGATCATGGATATCTAACCGCGGCCCGTCATCCGGGTCCGGGACAGTGCATGGTGGGTAGTTTGACTGGGGCGGTCGCCTCCCAAAAAGTAACGGAGGCGCGCGAAGGTGGGCTCAAGCTGGTCGGAAATCAGCTGTCGAGTGCAAAGGCATAAGCCTGCCTGACTGCGAGACTGACGAGTTGAGCAGAGACGAAAGTCGGCCTTAGTGATCCGGTGGTCCCGCGTGGAAGGGCCATCGCTCAACGGATAAAAGGTACTCCGGGGATAACAGGCTGATGATGCCCAAGAGTCCATATCGACGGCATCGTTTGGCACCTCGATGTCGGCTCATCACATCCTGGGGCTGGAGCAGGTCCCAAGGGTTCGGCTGTTCGCCGATTAAAGTGGTACGTGAGCTGGGTTTAGAACGTCGTGAGACAGTTCGGTCCCTATCTGCCGTAGGTGTCGGAGAATTGAGAGGATCTGTCCCTAGTACGAGAGGACCGGGATGGACGTACCTCTGGTGGACCTGTTGTCGCGCCAGCGGCATAGCAGGGTAGCTAAGTACGGACGGGATAACCGCTGAAAGCATCTAAGCGGGAAACCCACCTCGAAACTAGTTCTCCCTTGAGAGCCGTGGAAGACCACCACGTTGATAGGCTGGGTGTGGAAGTGCAGCAATGCACGAAGCTAACCAGTACTAATCGCTCGATTGGCTTGATTGCTTTCATTGTCAGTGCCTATCTGGCACTTCAAAACCTAAGACCAGATTTCTTTCGCCGCCCTTTGCTGGCCTGGTGATTTTGGCGGAGCGCCCACACCCGATCCCATCCCGAACTCGGCCGTGAAAGGCTCCAGCGCCGATGGTACTGCGTCTTAAGACGTGGGAGAGTAGGTCATCGCCAGGCTTGCCAAGGGCGGTCGGAAAGTTAGGGTGAAAGCCCTGCATCGAGATCTTTAATTTCCCCTCTATCACGAGTTGGTTTTATCAAAGCTGCCGCCGGTTCATTCCGCGGCGGCTTTTTTGCGTCTAGGCTCGGCCGTCCATGGCAAAGTGCAGCGCCGGCATCTTGATGTATCGCGGCTCGGGTTCCGACCTCCGCCTTCTGCTCGTGCATCCGGGCGGTCCGTTCTGGGCAAGCAAGGATCAAGGTGCCTGGTCAATCCCTAAGGGCGAATATGAACCCGACGAGGAGCCGCTCATCTGCGCCATCCGCGAATTCAAGGAAGAGCTCGGCAGCGCTCCGCAAGCCGCGGGCGCGCGCGCCTTTCTCGAGCTCGGCGAGCTTGCGCAGCTCAGCGGGAAGGTGATCACGGCATGGGCGGTGGAGGGCGATTTCGAGACGGACACGCTCAGCTCCAATCTGTTCGAGATGGAGTGGCCACCCAAGAGCGGTCGCGTGCAGTCCTTCCCGGAGGTGGACCTGGCGGATTGGTTCAGCGTGGCCAAGGCGCGGAAGAAGATCCAGCCGGGGGAGGCTCCGCTCATCGACCGCCTGCTCGCCTTGTTGGAACGCGCTCAGCAGTAAAGAATCGTCCGCCGCAATGAGACTTCGCAGGCCCTGGCAAAGCGGCCTGAGGCCCCCACCTCCCGCTTTCCATTTGCCCTCGCCTCGCGTTACCATGGCGCCAGCAAGATAGTGCAGAGGCACGGAGCTCTGCGAGGGACCAGGGAAAGCTGGCTGCTGCATGCTGCTCGACATGGTTATTTGGAGGCGGAGGCTTCTGCCGGCGTGCGCCGTGAAGGCTTGCCTTCTTATCGTTATCGCGGGCCTTGCGACGTCGGTGCTGACGCAGGCCAGCCGTGCCGATCCCCTCAACCCCTACAACAGCTTTACCGACAGCGGGCCCGTCGGCCCCGAGGAAAGAGCACATCGCGAGCAGGTGCGGAACGAGCTCTATCAGCGCTACGCTGCCGACTATCAAATGTCGGTCCCGTTTGTGAGCCAGGCGAGCATTGCGGCTCTGCAACAGGCGATCGATAAATACCAGGGCATTGTTCAGGCCGGTGGCTGGCCTGCGATCGGAGACAAGGTGACGTTGAGGCCGGGCGATACCGCACCGGAGATTGCCACGATCCGGCAACATCTGATGATCGAGGGCGATCTTCCGCGCGACTCGGGCCGCAACCCGAGCTTCGACAACGAATTTCTGGAGGGGCTCGCGCGCTTCCAGATCCGCAACGGGCAGCGCGTCAGCGGCTTCGTCGATTCGCGCACGCTGGCCGCGCTCAACGTGTCGGCGTCCGAGCGGCTGCAGCAGCTCAAGACCAATCTTGCCCGCGTCCAGGGCCTGATGAAGATCAACCAGGCGTCCCGCTACGTGCTCGTCAATGTGCCGGCCTTCATGCTGCAGGGAGTCGAGAAGGGAAATTTGACGTTTTCCAGCAACGTGATCACGGGCAAGCCTGCCCGGGCCACGCCGGCCGTGTCGGCGGCGATCGTCGAGGTCAATTTCTATCCCACCTGGAGCGTGCCCGATATCGTCGCCCAGCAGGATCTCATTCCGAAGATCCGCAAGGATCCGAGTTACTTCGCCACGGAGCATTTCACCGTCAGAGCGGGATGGAAGGCGGAGCCGCTCAATCCCGAGACGGTGGATTGGAATTCGCCCCAGGTCGAGAACTACAAGTTCCGTCAGGAGCCGGGGACCTTCAATGCGCTCGGCGTCGTGCGCATCAACATGCCGAACAGATATAGCGTCTACATGCACGACACGCCACTCAAACAGCTGTTCAGCCAATCTGTGCGGGCGTTCAGCTCGGGCTGCGTGCGCGTCGAGAAGGTGCTCGATCTCGTGGCTTGGCTGCTCAGCGAGCAAAACGGCTGGGACCCTGCCAAGGTTCAAGCGCAAGTTGACCGAGGGGAGCGGCTCGACGTAAAGCTGAACCGGCCGGTGCCCGTGCACTTCGTCTATCTTACCGCCTTCGCCACTGAGAACGGCATGGTGCAATTCAGGCCTGACATCTATGGCCGCGATTCCCCCGAGGCGGACCAAGCCGACGACCCACAGAACGCGGTGATCGCACAGCAGCGCAGCGCCGTTACGCCGTAAGACTTCCTCGACGGGCTCGGCCGCACCTGGGGTGTTGTTTTAGCGTGATTTTTTCGAGATCCCACTTTTCCGGATCATGCTCGCGTTGTGCAGCGCGGCTAATGTCGGTTGTGACGGGGCCAACAGTTGGCTAAGCTATACCTCAGTAAAAATGGGGGATTGATCATGAAAAAGACTGACGGGATCGATTACGCAAAGCTATTGGGGTTTGCTGCGGTGTGCGATCAGCTTTCGGGCGGCGTTGATTTTCAGGATGAGACGATCGACGCTAAGCTTGGGGCGAAAGTCGGGGTTGAGGCGATGAACTGACAAGCGGCTTTCGACCGCTGGTAAGCTTGGGTGGCACTTGTTGGTGCGAGCCCCAATTTGCTGCGGTCGGCGATCCTTAGTTCGCGTGCTTGGAGGTTGAGTTGGCGTCCCTTTCGACGATATCCGCAGGCCCTGCTTCCGACGAAGCTCCTCGATGGAGTCTCGTTCCCTCTGCTGCCAGGGTCGATGGCATCGACCGGGCACTGCGCATCCGGCTGGCCGACTCTTTGAACTATCTTGGGGGACTGGCTTCTCTCGATGCGGGCCGACAAGCCGCTCTGGTCAGACTGGAAGGAAGGCTCAGGGCCGCCCCGGTCTCTCCATGGGTGTTTTGCCTCTACTCCGAGCTCGTCGCCGAACTTTCCAAGGACCCCCGCGGCGACGTAGCACAGGTCTTCGATGCCGTGTTTCAAGCCGCGGCGCTTCCTGCCGAAGAAGGCGTGATGGTTCTTAGAGACTCCGCCTTGTCGGACTCTTGGTGGGACCATTTTCAGCTCCTGCTCGATACCGATCGCAAACGCCCCTTCAGGCCCCGGGCTCCCGACGCTGCAGCCTTTGCCCTCTGCAAGCAGGACATAGAGCGAGGCTTCGATGTCCTGCGGCGGGCCGACCCGATCGGGCGCGACGAGGTTCGACGGCTGCTTCGGATGATCGTGCTCGGCGCACCAGCAAGTCTCGAGCCCGGTGCCAACTTCAATGGAGCGTCGACGTTCTTCCTCTGGGGCGCCACGTTGATCAATGCCGACCTCAGACGAAGTGCCCTCTCCATGGTGGACCTGCTTGTGCATGAGAGCAGCCACGTCTTGCTGTTCGGATTGGCGGCGGACGGCGCTTTGACCCGAAACAGCGGCCAGGCGCGATACGCGTCTCCTCTCCGCTCGGACGCACGGCCGATCGATGGGATTTTTCATGCCTGCTTTGTAGCAACACGGGTGCATCAGGCTATGTCCCGCCTCCTTGAAAGCAAATGTCTAAGCGCAGAGGAGACCGAGCAAGCCCGAGAACGCCGGCAGTTCAACGGCGACGCGGCACGAATTTCCCTAGACGTTTTGGCGAGTCACGCGCAACTGACGGAGCTCGGCGAGGAAATCCTCGGCACGATTCGCGCATATTGGGGCAATATGGCTGCGGGCTAGAGTGCAGACCTCGGCGCGGGCTCGACGTTAGATCATGGCTGACAAGGTTCGTGAGGTCTTGATCGCTGCCGTCCGCGCGGGCAGGCACGGAGTTCCACCGGCGCCTCTCCTCGCCGAAGCTATTGCCGAGGGAAACCGCGAGCTGACGACCGATCAGCTCAAGTTCGACAGCCTGGCTTGGATGGAGTTCTGCATCTCGGTTGAACTCCAATCCGGACTGGAATTGACGCCGGTCGACATTGAGGGAATGCGTTACGTTTACCAGATCGAAGAGTGGCTTCGCGCGAGAGCCTGAAGATGTTCCATTATCTACAGAAAGCGCTGAGCAAGCGACGGCCGAAGGAGTTTATCGTCTACAACATTGAGCCCGACAGCGACTTCGACTACCTCAAACTGGCGTCGGGCTGCCAAACCCAAAACGCGTTCAATCGTCTGCACATCGGACTGGAGAATATCTGCACGCCACTCGAGGTTGCAGAGATCGCGAAGCTCGCGAGTTCATCCAAGAGTCCCGAAGCAACCGGCTCGTGGCTGAAGAAATTCCGACTTTGGATCCCGGAGCTGTTTGACGCGCCGCAAGGCTACGTGCGCCGCACATTTTCGCGACATGTGATTCTGTATCAGAACCCGGAACGTGCCGTATGTGACAAGGGCCTGCTCGTGGCTTTCAGCAGCAACGCGCGGCGCCTGTCAATGCCGGTATCCGTATTCCTGCAGTTCGTGGATTCTCGCTCGTGGGACGTCGTGGTGTTGAAAAAGTGCTCCCGCGGTTCGTACCTGCTTGGATTGGAAGGCGTATCGAATGACTTTCGCGGCCTCGTCGAATACCTCCAAACCGCGCTCTCTTCGATGCAATACCGGCGGGTGATAACCTTGGGCACGAGCGCGGGCGGCTTTGCCGCCATATGGGCGGCCGTCCTCATGGGTGCCGAGCGCGGGATATCCCTCAGCGGCTGTCCGCCGAAGGCGCTTCCGTCTCCAACAATTGGGGACCAACCCGCGCCGAATGGAGCTGACCTTTGTTTCGTCTACGGCATGGACTCCGCTCCAGACCATCAGTCGGCGCTCGCGTTGTTGGACCTCTTCGGGGGACGACTGCGCCCGGTAGCGGGTATCGACACACACAATGTCATTGGCAAGCTGATGAAGCGCGGCCAGTTCGCCGAATTCATCGACGAGATGCTTGCTTGACACACTTACCGGATTGAAGGCGTCGCGACCCCGCTCTCATGCAGCACTTTTCGCCATACGCCGCCCTGCAAGAGCACGCCCACCGTCAGGCAGACACGGACGCCCTCGTCAGCAACAACGCAGCGGTCACCTATGGCGAGCTCCTCGAGCGCGTCACCGCATTTGTGGGCTGGCTGCTGCATCATGGTTTGACGCCCGGCGAGGTCACGGGGATCTGCATTCCTGACGAGATCGGGCACCTCGTCTGCGCCATGGCGCTGTTGTGTCTGGACACACCACAAATGAGCCTCGGCTCGCATGAGCGCGGCTCGACCAAACGGGCGCTGGCACGCAAGGGCGGCGTCACGCAGCTCGTCGTCGAGACGCCCGAGGACTGGATGGAGGGCCTAAGAACGCTCGTGCCGCCGTTCCGCGATCCGAAGGCGATAGCCAAGGCGCCGGGTATCACGGCGAATAGCGTCCTTCGGGAGCGTTCGCTTGACTCAATCGGTGTGTACCAAAGCACGTCGGGCTCGACCAACGTCCCCAAGACTTTTGGGATGACCTTGGAACGTTTGCTCATGATTGCCGGACGGTATGCCAAGGATACCAAGGAGCGACGGGCGTTGCGCACAGGCTCGATAGAATTCGACGCCCATCGTCTGCATCGCATCTGCTCTTTGCTTGCAGGCAATACGTGCGTGTTCGCGCGCGACGTCAATTTTCTGAGCCTTGGATCGCTATGTGAACGCGCCCGGGTCTCGATCATCCATATGGGCACGTACAAACTTGCATCGCTCGTCCATGCGACGGCTCATGGTCGCGGCAAGCTGCCGTCATTCACGGGGATATTGGCTGGCGGCTCGAGGGTTCCCGGTCAGCTTCGAAAAAAAGTCAAGGCCTTGCTGACGGATAATCTCTGGGTGCTCTATGCGACCAGCGAGGCTGGAATGATTTCGCTGGCCCCTCCCGATCAACACGAGATGTTTCCGGAGGGGGTCGGTTCTCCGGCGGCGGATGTAACGGTGGAGATTGTCGGTCCGAACGGCGAGGTCCTGGGGCCTGGGGAGGTCGGGAGAATCCGCATCCGCAAAGCGACCATGACCAGCGGCTATGTTTCCGAACCTAGCGCGTCTACAAACTTCCGGGACGGTTGGTTCTATCCAGGCGACTTGCTGTCGCGCACGGAAGGCGGGCCGCTCATCTATCACGACCGGGTCGACGACGTAATGATTCTCAACGGCATAAATATTTTCCCGGGGGCCATCGAGGACGCGCTCGAAAGCCACCCGGACGTTCTGGAAGCGGTCGCCTACGCGATCAAGTCGCAGATCCACGGCGAGATCCCGGTCGCGGCGGTCGTGCTTTCAGAGCAGGCCCAGAATCGTGATACCTCGCATTTGTTGGATCATTGCCGACAGTTGCTCGGTATGCGGGGGCCCCGACAAATCCGGGTCATCGAAAGTATTCCCCGCAACGCGGCTGGCAAGCCCCTGCGGCGAGAGCTTGCGCGCTCCTGACCGTGGCCAGTTGCGGGTCATAACGTCGCGAGACATTTCCGCGCGCGCGCGACATCAAGGCACAAGACAGCCATGCCGCCGCGGCCTACACAATGGCGCATGAATCGTCCAAGCAATTTGCGGCAACGGGCTGGTTTCGCGAGGGCAGCTCGGGCGGAGCCCGGTCCCTTCGGGCTCAACAAGTTGCGCATGGTCGAGATCGGCATTGCGCTCCTGCTTACGCTGGCGGCGTTGATCTTCGTCGGGCTAACGGTGTGGGCGGTGGAGCAGCTCGGTATCCAAGTGACCGACGCATGGGCCCGGCCCTCCGTCGGTCAGAGCACGATCACCGCTGCGTATATGACCATCGCCAATGACGGTGCCACCGACGATGTGCTGAAAGGCGTGCGGTCACCGAAGGTCAAGGTCGTGGAGGTGCATCAGACGACCGCGACACCCGATGGCGTGATGCAGATGCGCAAGGTGGAGGACGGCCTTCCGATCCCCGCAGGCGGCTCGCTCACGCTGCAGCCGGGAGGGGCGCATCTGATGCTGATCGGGCTGGAGGAGCCGCTTCAGGCGGGCGACCAAGTGATGCTGACGCTCGAATTTGCCAAGGCCGCGCCCCTGGAGATCGCCGTGCCGGTCATCACCGGCGCCCCGGACAAAGATTAGGCGCCCGCGCCAAGACTCCCTCGCCGCTCGATCCTTCGGTCAGTCCCGTTCCCTCCGATACTGCCGGCGTGTCCAGTCCGCAGCGGCGGCACCGAGGCGGGCTCCGCTCGCGCGTAGGCGATGCGCTCCGGCCACCGCCATGTCGTGCCACCGCCCCTCATCGCCAAGCCGCCCGCGCGAGAGCCCGAAAACGATCCAGTGAAGGAGTGCGACCACCAATCCCATGAAGACACCGGCGAACACGATGTCGCTCAGGAAATGTCCGCCTTCGCCGATGCGGATGAAGCCGATGAGACTGCCGGCGAGGACCGCAACGCCCATGAGCGTCGCTCGCCGGCGGCGTGCCAGTAGGGCGGCGGCAAAGCCCAGCGCGAAGATCGAGGCGGCTTCGCCGCTCACGAAGGAGCAGTTGCGGTCGCATTGACCCGAGCGCTCGAGCACTGGCGTGAATGGCTGGGACCCGCCGAACTCGACGATTTGCGTCGGGCGAGGCCGGCCCCAATTGTCCTTCAGCATCGTATTGGCAATAAGCCCGGGCCCGACCGCAAGCACGGCTGCGAGGAAGAGCCATTGCGGAAGTCCAAGCCCGAGGAGATGTCGCCGCGTTGCAATCGCAAGCACGATGCCCGCCGCCGCGGCAAGACTCGCGGCCCAGGTCAGCGCGGTAAACAGCGAGCGGAGATCGTCGCCGAACCCTGAGCCGATCAGCCAAAATCGGCGAGGCCCGAGATAGAACAGGCGGCTCACCGCCAAATCGATACTCGGCCAGCCCACGAATATGAGGGCGGCGAGCACTCCCGCGACGGAAGCGGCCGCCGCAAGCGCAAGCCTGATGCGGCTGTCTGCAACGTTCTGCTCGGGGTCGGTTATTGCCATCACTGTCGCGGCTCGGCCAAAAGGTAGAAGCGCGCCATGCGCGCGGGCGCGACGGTGGGGAAGCTGTCCTGCCCGACCATGGTCGCTGTGCTGAAGTGCTCCGTGATCGACTTTGGCGCTTGCCGCAGCGTCACGTAAAGCAGCGGCTGAGGTGTGCTCGATGTGTAGGGCCGCGTCATCTCGAAATGATCGAGGGGCGTCGGCCCGCGCGGCCACACCACGACTGGCAGTGACGTGTTGCGGAGATAATAGAGGAACTCGGCGGTCGCTTCACGGTCGTCGGTGAGGATCGCCTTTGCTCCTTGCATGTCCGCCGTCTCTTGCGCGGCGGTGGCCACCTCGCGCCACCCCAACACGCGCACGAGCGGATTGGACGTCGGTTGTCCGAGCTTGGCGAGGTTTGGGGCGAACACAGGCGCCAGCGCAATGACGAGGGCGGCGACGAGATGCAGGCCGAGCGAGATGCGGAACAGGCGTGGACGCGCGCACAACAAGACCACGGCTACCAAGATCGTGGCCGCCGGGTAGGCCACCGCGGCCCAGTTGGCGAGCGCGCGGGAGAAGAGCGCCTGCATCGTGATCAGCATCAGCATTGGAAGCGAGAAGGCGAGCAACCTGCATTCGGGCTGCTCGCATCCGCGGCGGAACGCTGCCCAAGCGATGACGATGAACGCGGCAAACAGAATGGGTCCGAAGGTGCCGAACTGGGCGCCCAGGAAATCCACCGCCGCGCCGACATGGATCGGCGCCCCGCGCCAATGCGCATTGGCGGCGGTGTGGGAGAAGGTGGCAAAGCCGTGCGCCGCGTTCCAAAGCAGGTTCGGCGCGACGACGGCAAGCGCGATGGTACCCGCTGCGAGCCCGCGGCCCTCGCGCAGCGCCGACCTTGCCTCTTTGTCGCGCCAGGCATCGAGGCCCGCGCAGAGCAGAAAATAGATGGCGGCGTATTTGGTGAGCAGCCCGAGCCCGAGGGCCGCACCCATCAGGATCGCGTCGGCCATGTGACGGCTCTGGACGAGCCTGATCCAGCCAAAGAGCGCGATGCTCCAGCAGGCGAGCAACGGCACGTCGGTGGAAATCAGGCCCGAGGAGAACGCCACGCCGGGCAGCGTGGCGAACACAATGGCAGACCAGAAACCGATACGGTCGTCATAGAGGGCGCGGGCCGCGAGAAACACGAAGGCGGCAGTAACCGCATAGAGAATGGGGGCGGGGGCTCGCACGCACCATTCACTGTTGCCGCAGACCGAGGTGGCGCTCCGGATGATCCAGGCAATGAGCGGCGGTTTGGAGAAATAGCCAAAGGCGAGGTCGCGCGACCAGGCCCAATACTGTGCCTCATCGAAGAAGAGATCCGTCTTGGCCAGGACCACCGCGAGCAGCCGCAGGACAAGCAGGGCGCCGAGACTGATGATGAGCCAGACCCGATAGTCGGGCTCGCGCGACGCACGCGTCCAGGCCGACGGGGCGGTCTCTGTGGCTTTGGCAGCGGGCACGGGCAGGGCTGGGGCTTAAGGGGTTTGGCGCCCGTTTACAGTGTTGTGCGGTGCAGTGAAAGCTTGATACTCATGGGTCTTGCCGCCAGCACCTTTTGCCGCCCTTTCAAGAGTTTGGCCATGCGTATCTCCGTCGTGATTCCGGCTTACAACGAGGAGGGCAATATCGGCAGGCTGGTCGAGGAAACTTATGCGGTGGTGCCGGAGCCCTCGCTGTACGAGGTGATCGTCGTCGACGACGCGAGCGACGATGGGACCGGTGCTGAGGTGAAGGCGCTGCTCACTTCCCGTCCCTCCTTGCGCTATCTCCGCCATGGACGGCGCGCAGGCCAAAGTGCCGCACTGCGCACCGGCGTCATGGCCGCCAGCGCGGCCGTGATTGCGACCATGGACGGGGATGGCCAGAACGACCCCAACGACATCATGCGGCTCTTCGTCAAGCTTGGCGCGCAAGGGAAAGAGCCCGCCATGGTTGCCGGCTTGCGGGAGGGCCGCAAGACCAAGGGCTCACGCAAAGCGGCCTCGCGCTTCGCCAACTGGATCCGCGATTGGGTACTGGCCGACGGCTGCCCGGATACGGGTTGCGGACTGAAGGTCTACCGGCGCGAGGCCTATTTGGCACTCCCATATTTCACCAGCATGCACCGTTACTTACCGGCCTTTTTCCTCACTTATGGCCATGAAATCGTCTATGCGCCGGTGAACGATCGGCCGAGGCTCCAGGGCGCGTCGAAATACACCAATGTCGGGCGGGCCCTGATCGGGCTATACGACCTTGTCGGTGTGAGTTGGCTGCGCCGGCGGACGCTGATCGCGCCGGTGGTGGAGTCGCTTCCGGGCGCAAGTGCGACCGGTGTGGCGAAACATGCGGGGCGCAAGGAAAGTCGCCTCGCGAGCGGCTCTCAGGGGCTGGTCGAAGAGGTGGAACAGAAATGAACCTCGCGGGCCTAACCAATTGGTGGGCGACCACGCCGACGACCGAGCTGATCTGGATCACTATCGGTTTCATCGCGCAGTTCATGTTCTCCATGCGCTTCGTCGTGCAGTGGCTGGCGTCGGAGAAGGCGCGGGCGAGCATCGTGCCGGAGACGTTCTGGTATTTCAGCGTGTTCGGGGGCGTGCTGCTTTTGGCCTATGCCATTTACCGCATGGATCCCGTCTTCATCTTGGGCCAGGCGGCCGGGCTCGTGATCTATGCGCGCAACATCTATTTCATCTGGCTCGGCAAGCGGGCCAATGGCGCGGCTGAAGTCGTATGAACCGCCTTTGCCGGTAAGACGATGGCATTCCGTCTGCAAGAGTTGAGCGTCATGGAGCAGGTGGTGCTCGCGCTCTCTTGCGTCGCCGTCGGATTCCTTCTGATCGATCCCTTCATACTCGAGCGGGCGAATGTGTTGAAGACGTCGGCGCCCGAGGCGCGGAACTTCTTTAAGGCCTTCACCAATGTCGGCAGGTCGAACTGGATGCTGATTCCCACGGGTGCTGCGGTCGCGCTCGCGCTCGTCTTGCGGCGCACGCATCAGGGGCTAAGGAATGCAGCAGCCCATGGCCTGATCGCGAGCACCATCGGCTTCGTGTTTGTGAGCGTGGCCGGCGCCGGGCTCATCACCACTTTGGCCAAGAACATCATCGGACGGGCGCGGCCGCAACTGTTCGCTACGGGCGGCCCCCTCAACTTCAAGCTGTTTGCCTTTGCGCCCGACTACGCATCATTTCCCTCGGGCCATGCCACGAATATCTTTGCACTGGCCACCGTGATCGCCATTCTGTGGCCGCGCGCGCGCGTCTATCTCTACACGGCCGCTGCCTGGGTCGCGGCGAGCCGGGTGCTGATCGGCGTGCATTATTTCACCGACGCGGTGTTGGGGGCGATCTTCGGCGGCATCTTTCCCTATTGGGTGCGCGGTCGCTTTGCCGCGCGCCGGTGGCTGTTCGAGCGGACACCGGATGGCGGGTATCGCTTGCGCGGGCTCCGCACGCAGCGGTGGCTCGGCTGGCCGGAGGCCCTCGCACAGAGCCCCGCAGGGGCAAAACGCGCTGGTTCACAAACCCCGATTTAGTGCTTATATGCGGGCAGTGGCGCCAAGGGACCGCCCAGCGGCCGCTGGCGCTTCACATTTCCTTCGAACCTGCTATAGGTTCCCGCCTTCGTGAGCGGACTGACGCGAATGCGTCATAATTGCTTTTTGAAGACGTTGAAGTGGCGCGGGGTGGAGCAGTCCGGTAGCTCGTCAGGCTCATAACCTGAAGGTCACAGGTTCAAATCCTGTCCCCGCAACCAACGACGACACGAAAAAGGGGGTCTGCTTCGAGCAGGCCCTTTTTGCGTTTATGCGGGCTTAAGCTTGCTCGCGACCATGACACAGCGACGCCCAGGCCTTGCAGTGTCGCCCCTCCATCACCATTGGGATGATGGGGGCGACTGTCATCATGACGGTCGTCAGCGTGTATAAACATTTGGGCTCTTTTTTAGGGCGTCAAACCTTGTCATAGAGGAATAGCTGCATGACTTTCCGCTTCAGACTTCTGCGGCTGAGTGTGCTCATTGGCTTGGCCGTGCTGGCATTACCGGTGGCCAGCAGCCAGCTCTCGGCCGATGCGGGGAACCCGTTCTCGACGCTGTTGGGCTCATGGGGAGGGAGCGGCGAGTATCGGCTGCAGGATGGCACGACGCAGCGCGTCAAGTGCAACGCCTACTATACCGGCGGCGGAACGCAGCTCGGCATGGTCATCCGCTGCTCGAGCGACACCAACAAGATCGAGATTCGCAGCAAGTTGAGCAGTAGCGGCGGCCGTATCACCGGGAGCTGGGAAGAGCGCACCTACAATGCGGTAGGCAGTGCCTCGGGGAGCGCCGCGGGCGACAAGATCAACCTGCAGATCAGCGGCGCCGTCAACGGCACCATGCAAGTCGCCTACACCGCATCGCGCCAAAGCGTGTCGATCTCGACGCAAGGGGTCGCGCTCCGCAGCGTCAATATCACGCTTGGGCGAAGCTAGCCGACCGCTCGGCATTTGGGCATCTCGGGCTCCGCGTCGGCCGCTAACCATGCCTCGCCCTTGCCTTCGAGGTGATGCAGTGGCTATGCCTCAAGCATGGCCTCTGCTGATGGCGGAAGGAGCTAGGTGATGGGCGTTGCACTATTGACGGGCAAGCTTGAGGGCGAGCGGCTGGAGCTCGCTGCCGGCGGCTCTTGGACCGCCTCCCATGCAGGCGAATTAGAGCAGGCCGCGGGTCGCCTCGCCGTGGAGACGGCGAGCGCCCGCAGCATTGCAATCGACATGGCCGGGGTGCGAAAGTTCGACACCTTCGGGGCATGGATGCTCGAGCGCCTGATGCGCGAGTGGGCCTCGGCTGGGCGCAAGACCTTGATCACAGGCCTGCCCGAGCACGACCGCGGCTTGCTCGCCGCGATGGACCGGGTGAACCTCGAGCCTGCGCCCCAGGCGCTGAAGAGCAACAGGCTCGTCACGGGGCTCGCAAGCGTGGGCCGGGCGGCCGTCGGTGCCGGACGCGACCTGCTCGATTTTGCCGACATGCTCGGCGCCCTTGGCGTCGCCGCCGTCCGCGTGATGCGGCGCCCGCAGGATTTTAGGTTTACCTCCGCCGTGCATCAGCTCGATCGCGTCGGTTGGCAGGCCGTACCGATCATCCTGCTCATCACCTTCCTCATCGGCGGCATCATCGAGCAGCAGGGCATCTTTCATTTCCGCAAGTTCGGCGCCGAGCTCTACGCCGTTGATCTCGTCGGCATCCTGGTCTTGCGCGAGATCGGCGTCTTGATCGTCGCCATCATGGTCGCCGGCCGCTCGGGAAGCTCCTACACCGCTGAGCTCGGTTCGATGATGATGCGCGAGGAGATCGATGCGCTGAGGACAATGGGCTTCGATCCGGTCGAGGTGCTGATCCTGCCGCGCGTGCTCGTGCTCATCATCGCCGTGCCGGTGCTCACCTTTATCGGCTCGATGGCCGCACTTTACGGCGGGAGCGTGGTGGCGTGGCTCTACGGCGGCATGAGTCCCGACATCTTCATCGCCCGGCTCACCGACGCGATCTCGGTGACCCACTTCAAGGTCGGCATCATCAAGGCGCCGTTCATGGGACTCGTGATCGGGGTGGTGGCGTGCGCGGAAGGGCTGCAAGTCAAGGGCAGCGCCGAGTCGCTGGGCTTAAAGACGACGGCATCGGTGGTGAAGTCGATCTTCCTCGTCATCGTGCTCGACGGCCTGTTCGCCATCTTCTTCGCCTCGATCGGGATGTGATCTTGTCCAAGCAACAGCCGGTCATCTCTGTGCGCGATCTCGTGGTCGGCTTCGGCGACCAGATCGTGCTCGACCATCTTTCGCTCGACACCAAGGCCGGCGAAATCCTGGGGGTGGTCGGGGCCTCGGGCAGCGGCAAGACCGTGCTGTTGCGCACCATCATCGGTCTCTTGCCGAAGCGCTCCGGCACGATTGAGGTGCTGGGACTTGACCTCGACCGCGCCGACGAGAGCGAACGCCGCGCAATCGAGCGCCGGTGGGGCATCCTGTTCCAGCAGGGCGCGCTGTTCTCTTCGCTCACCGTCCGCCAGAACGTGCAATTCCCCATGCGCGAAAATCTCGCGCTGTCGCCGAGGTTGCTCGACGAGATGGCGCTGGCCAAGCTCGCAATGGTTGGCCTCACGCGCGAGGACGCCGACAAATTCCCGGCCGAGCTTTCGGGCGGCATGACCAAGCGCGCCGCGCTCGCGCGTGCGCTCGCGCTCGACCCCGAGATCGTGTTCCTGGACGAGCCTACCTCCGGACTCGACCCAATCGCGGCGGGAGATTTCGACGCGCTGATTCAGACGCTGCAACGGACGCTGGGTCTCACTGTCTTCATGGTGACCCACGATCTGGAAAGCCTATATACCGTCTGCGACCGCGTGGCGGTGCTGGCCGATGGCAAGGTGGTGGCCGTCGGCCCGATCTCGGCCATGCTTGAAAGCGAGCATCCCTGGGTTAAGACCTATTTCCAAGGCAAGCGCGGGGCAGGTCTCGCCGAGCGGCGGGTTGGCGCTTAAGAGAGGCGATCCGAAAGATGGAAACACGAGCCCGTTACGCGCTGATTGGACTGTTCATGCTCGCGGTGCTCGTGGCGAGCTTCGCCTTCGTCTATTGGCTGGAGAATGCCGGCGGGTTCGGCGCGCGGGAGACCTATCGCATCCGCTTCCAAAGCTCGGTGTCGGGCTTGCTGGTGGGATCCGCGGTCTTGTTCGACGGGATCAAGGTTGGCGAGGTCACCGGCCTTGCGCTTGATCCGGCCGAGCCTGGGCAGGTCACCGCCACGGTCGCGGTGGATCGCGGCACGCCTATCCGCGCCGATACCGAGGTCAACGTCGAATCCCAGGGACTGACTGGTGGCGCCGTAGTGGCGCTGAAAGGCGGCAGCCCCGACGCGCCTGCCCTTGCCGCGAGCGACGGCGAGCCACCACTCCTGATCGCGCCGCCCACTGCCGGGGAGGACTGGAGCCAGCTCGCGCGCCAGGTGCTCCGCCGTCTCGACAGTCTCCTCGGGGACAACGCCAAGCCGTTAACGGACTTCATCGGCAACCTCGACACTTTCGGCAAGGTGCTCGGCCGCAATTCCGACCGCATCGACGGGATCTTGGCGGGGATCGAGCGCATGACGGGCGGCGCTACCCCAAAGG
The DNA here is from genome assembly GCA_963741155.1 of uncultured Alphaproteobacteria bacterium. GTDB lineage: Bacteria > Pseudomonadota > Alphaproteobacteria > Rhizobiales > Methyloligellaceae > Methyloceanibacter. Next base: position 327,587 of record CAVUHA010000007.1, read on the forward strand.
CCCTGTTGCCTATCTATGACCTTGCCGCGCCCACTGCATTCCCTGCTCTCGCTGAGGCCCCGCATTGGCAGCTCGTGATCCCAGAGCCCACCGCGTTGCTCGCCTTCAACAGCGACAAGATCACCGTCGCGTCGGCTCCGGGCGAGACCATTCCATTGGCGAATGCGCAATGGAGCGACAATCTGCCGGTCCTGTTCCAGGAAAAGGTCGTGCAGAGCTTCGAGAATGCGGGCTACGGCGGCTCGGTTAGCCGGCCGCGCGACGGGTTCAATGCCGACTACCAGCTTCTCATCGACATTCGGCGCTTCGTGATCGCCACCTCGTCCGCGCCGGAGGCCCAGATCGAATTCGTGGCCAAAGTGCTCGGGCCCGACGGCAAGATAGTCGCGGCTCGGACCTTCGAGGCGAGTGCGCCCGCCGCGCGCCTCGACCCTCCCGTCGCTGCCGCTGCGCTGAACGAGGCCTTCGGCAAGAGTATCACCACGCTGGTGCTCTGGGCGTCGGAGATGGTCGGAAAGGCGAGCGCCGCCTCGCCCGGCAAGGTATCGCCAGGCACTGCATCGCCGACCCGCGCATCGCCGAACGAGCCCTCGGCAGCCGATCCCGCCGCGGGGCCGTCCGGCCTCTAGCCACCGCGGTCGAATCGGATGACGCGCTCCTGGCGCTGCGCTCTTTGACAGTTCGATGACTGATCTGGCGCAATGTCAGCGTCGCAAGACCGCCACTTTCAAAGCCCTGCGCTCGCTCTCTACGGAGTAGAATGGAGTCTTAGGCGCGTAGGGTAACGGCCATTGGCGGACGCGGGAAAAGATACGGCTCGGGAGCGAGAGCTCAAATTCAAGCTCGATTCCGCCGATGTGGGCAAAATCGGGGCCCATCCATTGCTCGCCGGTAGGCTCCCGGAGACGCGCAGGCTGATCTCGGTCTATTTCGACACCGAGGACTTCGCCTTGCGCGACGCGGGCGTGGCTTTGCGCCTGCGCGACACTGATGAGGATCGCTTGCAGACCATCAAGGTTGCCGGCCCCACGCTTTTCGACCGCCCCGAATGGGAGCACCGGGTCGTGGGCTCCCACCCCGATCTTGGTGCGGCCGAGGCAACCGGTCTTGCGCCGCTCATGGATTCGCGCGTTCGCGAGCGCTTGCAGCCGTTGTTCAAGACCTCGATCGAGCGGACCGTCTATCACCTCGACCGGAATGGCTCGGAAATTGAGCTCGCGCTCGACCGGGGCGAGGTCGAGGCCGACTCATGCCGGGCGCCGATCCTTGAAATGGAGCTCGAGCTGAAGCGAGGGCACCCGGCCGAGCTGTTCCGTCTCGCGCGTGAGTTGGCGGTGTCGGTGCCGCTCAGGCTCGACCTCAAGACCAAGGCGGAACGGGGCTACGCGCTCATCGAGCCCGACTCCAACGGCGAGGCCAAGGCCGCTCCCGTCAGGCTCTCTCGCGACATGACGTCCGCGCAGGCTTTCCGCGTCATCGCACAAAACTGCCTGCGGCAGATCATCGCCAATGAGCCCGCCATGTGCGCGGGCAATGCCGAGGCTCTGCACCAGATGCGAATCGGGCTCCGACGCCTGCGTGCGGCCATCGGGGCGTTCGCGCAGCTTGCAGCTGGCGCCGATCAGGAGAAGATCAAATCAGAGCTGAAATGGGTGACGAATGCGCTCGGGCCCGCGCGGGATCTCGACGTCTTCGTCGCCGACGTATTGCAGCCCCTCGGCACGGGCAGGGGACGGGTGGAAAGTCTTGCCGACACAGAGCGCGCGTTCATGGAGCGGCGGACCAAAGCCTATGCGAGCGCGGCCGGCAGCGTGCGGTCCGACCGCTTCCGCGGCCTCCTGTTGGACGTGGCCGAATGGATCGAGGTCGGGCCGTGGAGGGTGGACCCCGAGCTTGGTTCCTTGCGCGAGCGTCCGGTCAGCGAGCACGCGGCCCATCTGCTCGCCCGCCTGCGCAAACAGATTCGCAAGCAGGACAAGCCATTGAAGGAAATGAGCCCGCCGCAGCGACACAAGCTCCGGATCCGGGCGAAAGCCCTGCGCTACACGATCGAGTTCTTCGCCGCCCTCTTCCCCGGGCGCCAGGCGAAGAGCCGCCGGCAGGAGGCCCTGGCGGCGCTGAAGGCGCTGCAGGATGCGCTCGGCGCCCTCAACGACCTCGCCGCCCGCGAGGCGCTTGCCGCGGACGCTCACGACCTCAGCGACGAAGCCGCCCAGCTCTTAACCTCGGCGCACGGCAAGGCCGCGGGGCTGCTCAAGGAGGCGCAAGCGGCCCATGATCGCTTCGCCCTCGTAAAATCCTTCTGGAAATAGCCCGCAATTTTGCTCAATCTCTTGCTTCGAAACGGAGGATGCGATGAACCTCGTTGAGCTGAACAGGGTGGCGCGCGCCATGGTTGCGCCCGGAAGAGGCATTTTGGCGGCCGACGAATTGGCCGGCACCGTCAAGAAGCGCTTCGAGGTAATCGGCGTCGAATCGACGGAAGCCAACCGGCGGGACTATCGGGAGATCTTGTTCCGCTCCAAGGCCATGGCCAGCAATATCTCCGGCGTCATCTTGTTCGACGAGACCATCCGCCAGGCCGCGAAGGATGGCACGCCGCTCGTCAAGATCATCGAGCAGGCCGGCGCGTTGCCTGGCATCAAGGTCGACAAGGGCATCAAGCCGTTGCCGTTCTGCGAGGGCGAGGTGGTGACCGAGGGCCTCGACGGCTTGCGGGAGCGGCTCGTTGAATATCGGGGGCTCGGGGCCAAGTTCTGCAAGTGGCGGGCGGTGATCGAGATCGGTGGTTCGATCCCGAGCTACACTTGTGTACGCGCCAACGCCCACGCGCTCGCCCGCTATGCCGCGCTATGCCAGGACGAGGATCTCGTGCCCATCGTTGAGCCCGAGGTGCTCATGGATGGCGACCACGATGTGTACCGCTGCATGGCCGTTACCGAGTTCGTGCTGAAGCACGTCTATGAGGAGCTCTACCATGCGCGGGTCAAGCTCGAAGGCACTGTGCTTAAGCCCAATATGGTGGTGGCCGGAAAGAAATGCGCCTCCCAGCCTTCGGTCGAGGAGGTGGCCGAGAAGACCCTCCGGGTGCTCAAGGAGTGCGTGCCGGCGGCGGTTCCCGGGATTGCTTTTCTCTCCGGAGGACAGTCTGACCTCGACGCGACCGCGCGCCTCAACGCCATGAACCAGCTGGGCAATCTGCCGTGGCCGCTCAGCTTCTCCTTCAGCCGCGCCTTGCAGGCCGCGCCGCAAAAGGCCTGGTCGGGCAAGCCTGAGAACGTGGCGGCGGCGCAGGCGGCCTTTGCCCACCGCGCCCAGATGAACGGGCTAGCCGCACAGGGCCAATGGAAGCTCGAGCTAGAGCGGCAAGCGGCCTGATTTGGGTGTCGATTCGTATGCCGATTCGGCCGAGTAGGGCTGGCCGCCGGAATGCGCGAAGATTGTGCAGAGATTGGGCAAACCCTCTCTAGAGCGGGGGAGCTTGCCGCCGTCCGGGCGGATCGGAGCGGTTGCTAAAGTCGCCCGCGACTGCCGTCGGTAGCGTCAGGCAACTTTTTGATAATGCGGAACTTTTCCGCCCGGATTGGAGGCACTTGGACCCCGAGCTTCTCGTTGCGGAAATGTCACAAGAAGTTAAAAACGTCACCGCCTGCTTCGTTAGCAATTTACCTTCCAATCGGAACGCGTATAAGCAAATCCAGAACTCTCTTTCGGGGGAAGAGTCCGTATAGCGACACAGGGCTGTCTACCGGAGCGGGCCGAGAGGCGACAAAAGACCGAGAGTTTGGATTAGGCAATTTATCAGGGAAGGTGGAGATGGACATGTTTGGGGGACTGACAAAAACATCCAGCCGCATTGCCATCGCAGCCGCACTTGGCATGACGCTCGGCGGTTTCGCCATGAGCGCTCACCCCGCCAAAGCTGCGGATCTTGGTGGCGACTGCTGCGCCGATCTCGAGGAGCGGGTCGCCGAGCTTGAGGCGACGACGGTTCGCAAGGGCAACAAGAAGGTCTCGGTGACCCTATCGGGTTGGGTCGTCAAATACGGGGCTTTTTGGGACGACGGCCACGAGAACAACTTCTATGTGGGTGACAAGCACACGACGCTGTCGAGCCACTTTACCATTTCAGGCCAAGCGACGATCGCTCCCGGCTGGACCGGCGGTTACAACCTGACGGTCGAGGTGCGCGGCGGCAACGCGGTTGGCGACGACAATCAGTTTAACGAGAACTCGGCCAACGGCGCGAGCCTGGACATTCTGGGCAACACCAGCGCGCTGCTCTCCTATATGTGGATCAAGAGCGACAGATGGGGCACGGTGAACTGGGGCCAGCTGTCCCAGGCCACGGACAACGTGGCGCTGCTGCCTGACCTCTCGGGCACGATCATCGAGTCGAACGCGGTGCTGTTCGATGGGCAGGCCTTCTTCATCCGGCCCAAAGGCGCTAAGAACTCGAACGACCTGTCCAACGACTTCACCTGGGGCTCGGTCGTGAACTGCCTATCGGCGGGTGGCGGCATCGGGGCGGACTGCAACGGCTATCCTGAGAACGGTGTCCGTTACGACAGCCCGACCTTCAGCGGCTTCAGCGTTTCGGGCGGTGTCTACGAGGATAAGGTGAAAGACATTGCGGTGAAATACGCCGCCGATTGGAACAGCATCAAGTTCGCGGCTGCCTTTGGCTTCAGCAACATCACCGACGAGGGCTGCACCGGCAGCGGCTCTTGCGGCGGCTTGGTTCTGCAAGGTGGTGGTGGCGCACCGTTCCAGGACTTCCGCCGCGATGCGGATGTGTGGCAGGTCGGCGCCTCGATCATGCACGTTCCCTCCGGTCTGTGGGCCTATGGCCTGTGGCAGGAAGAGGACAACAACGGCACGCAATGGAAGGAGCTCAACTTCAGTCATCCGTTTGACAGTCATGGCACTGCCATCGGTAGCAACTCCAATGCCAACCAGACCGACGTTTGGTTCGCGAAGGCCGGTATCAAGCGGACTTGGACGCCGCTCGGTGCCACCGTGCTCTGGGGCGAAGCTGGCCAGTACCACGATATGTACAATGGGATCTGCGGTACTCCGGGCGGAATCGGCAGCGATAAGAACCAGCTTTTCAACAGCACCACCTTCTGCCAAGTGAACCTTCCGACCGGCAAGTTTAACAAGGACGGGACGAACGAGACACAGGGTGCCTTCGTCACCGGGTCGGAAGTCAACCGTTGGGGTCTCGGTGTGATGCAGGAGATCGACTCTGCGGCCATGCATGTCTGGTTCAACTGGCAGCACCTTGAGCTCAACCTCGATGCAGTCAGCAATGGGTGTGCTCCAAACTCACCCGAAGAGCAGGCTTGCAATACCAACACCTTTGGCAAGAAGATTAATCAGAGCTACCAGGATCTGGACATCTTCATGCTCGGTGGCGTGATCTTCTTCTAGACCAACCAATCGAGCAATCGGAACGGAAGCCGCCCTTCGGGGCGGCTTCTTTTTTGCGGCTGGGTCATGATCGTTCCTCTGGCGAGGGATGATAAACCACGGCGAAGGTTCTACTGACCCCGGGTGCAACCAATCGATCGGCGGCTAAGGGGTTGTGGAAGCTCGCTTCGGGAGCTATCTCTTGAGGTAAAGAAGCAACGCATCGCGGGGCAGTGCCCGCGACTGCTGATTGCCAAGAGATCCAGTGCAGAAAGAAATTGAAAAGAATGGCCCGTCGTGCGTACCGGTCTTGTCCGTCGAGCACGTCTCCTATTGGTATGGAGCGAAACAGGCTCTGGACGATGTGAGCTTCGAAGTTTGGCCTGGCCGGGTGACGGCGCTGCTCGGGCCCAACGGGGCCGGCAAGACAACGCTTTTTTCGCTGATCACGCGGCTCTTCGATGCACCTACCGGACGCATCGAGATTGCGGGGCGCTCGGCCTCGGAATTGGGCGCCAAGGCGCTCGAGCCGCTCGGCGTGGTATTCCAGCAGCCGACCCTCGACCTTGACCTTACGGTCAAGCAGAACCTGCGCTATTTTGCGGCGCTTCGCGGCCTGAAGCGGAAGGACGCCGATGAGCGCATGCGGCGCGCGCTCAGAGCTCTGGACATGGAGGAGCGCATCGACGAACGTGTGCGCGCGCTGAATGGCGGCCACCGCCGACGGGTGGAGATTGCCCGTTCCCTCCTGCATAGCCCGAAGCTGCTACTGCTCGACGAGCCCACCATCGGCCTCGATGTGCCGACGCGTTCGGCAATCGTCCATCACATCCATAAGCTCGCGCGGACCGACAATATCGGCGTGCTGTGGGCCACCCATTTGTTCGACGAGATCGAGCCGGATGACGACCTGCTCGTGCTCAGTCGTGGGAAGATCGTGGCGCGGGGCGAGACCAAAGACGTGGTGGCGGAAACCGGGGCCAAGGATCTCGGCGGGGCCTTCCGGCTCTTGATCGGCGGCGAAACCGAAGAGGATGTCGCCGCGTGAATTTGCTGCACTATGGCCGCGCCTTCAATGGCATCGTGTGGCGGGAGCTGCTGCGCTTCCTGTTGCAGCGCGAACGGTTTTTCGCGGCCTTGGTTAGGCCATTGATTTGGTTAATTATTTTCGCCGCTGGCTTCCGCGCTGCGCTCGGTATCTCGATCATTCCGCCCTATCAGACCTATATCACCTACGACGTCTACATCACGCCGGGTCTGCTGGCGATGATCCAGCTGTTCAACGGCATGCAGAGCTCGCTGTCCATGGTGTACGACCGCGAGATGGGATCCATGCGCGTGCTGCTGACCACGCCCCTGCCGCGCTGGTTCCTCCTACTGTCGCGCCTCTTCGCCGGCGTCGCGGTCTCGCTTCTGCAGGTCTACACCTTTTTGCTGGCGGCTTATTTCTGTGGCGTGGAGCTACCGCCGTGGGGCTACGTCGCGGCAGTGCCGGCGCTTATGCTTTCGGGCATGATGTTCGGGGCGATCGGCATGCTGCTCTCCTCGACGATCAAGCAGCTCGAGAACTTCGCGGGCGTGATGAACTTCGTCATCTTCCCGATGTTCTTCGCTTCGTCGGCGCTCTATCCTCTATGGAAGATGAAAGAAGGGAGCCTCTGGCTCTACTACATCTGCGTGTTCAATCCGTTTACCTATGCGGTCGAGCTGATCCGCTTCGCCTTTTATCTCGAGATCAACTGGGAGGCGCTTGGCGTGGTGGTCGGGTGCCTCGTGGTGTTCCTCGGCCTTTCGGTCTGGGCCTATGATCCGTCCTTCGGCATCCAGCAGCGGAAGGCGGGCGCCGCCGCCCCGGCTTAGAGCACCCTTCGCCGCTGCCCCTGCCTTCGGGCTCACCCGCTGCGGTCTCATGCGGTCGTTTCAAGTTGCGATCGGTTTCTGATCTTCAGCAGCAGATTCCGGCCCGCGCGGAGGAAGGGATATATGCGAAGCGCAAAGCTTCGCCGCCTCAACAGTGCGGCGGTGAGTCGGTTGGCAAAGCCGACGGGCGTGGTAAGAAATGCGAGCACGTGCATTGCTTCACCGCCCGTGTAAATCCGGCCCTCATAGTACACCGCGAGGCCAGTATCGAGACTAGCGCCCTGCTCCGTCAGGGCCTTGGCGAGATCGGGACGCTCGCGCGCGTTTAGAAGCGTCGGGGTTCCCACTGCTTTCTGGAGGCGAGTCATGGTTACGTAAGTGCTGCAAAGCGGGCAATCACCGTCGTAGACGATTGCAATCCGACTATCCTTGGCCAGTTCGTGTTCGAGATTCATGTTCCCAATACCCAGTCGCGCCACGGCATCTGATAGATGAGTACCGCGACGAGTGAGAGGAGATAGGCGGCGCTTATGAGCTGGAAGCGCTCCTTGGCCAGCGCGAAGCCGAGCACCGATAAGGTGACGCCAAAGCCAAAAACCGGCGCCGGTATGTATGTGGTAAAAATGAAGAACAGGAGCAGGAGGTGCGCCGCGATGTCAGTGTTCCGGCGGCAAAACAGTAGGAGTGCACCGATCGTGACCTGCACGTAGAAATCGTACAACGTTATGAGTTTGGCCACGTAATGAACGTGGTCATCTGTCGAAAGCTTGATGTGATTATCGATGACCTGCACGTAGGAGTTTTGGAGTAGGAGCAAGCGTCGCAGGCTTTCCTCTCCCAGCGTATGATCGATGCCCACGAGATGGGCAAAGGCAAGGAAGCGTTCGTCTAGCAGCAGCTCCATCTCGAACATCCCGCCCGACATGTACGTGACGGATAAGAACTTTTGTACTCCCGCTCCGATGAAAATGAAGATCAAGAAAAAGCGGGCGTTGAATCGAATAATACGGTCGCGGAGCTCGCGGTCGCTTGGAATGTGGGCGATGCACATGACCCACAGCCAATAGCAAAGCAAATATTTGTGGTTGTCGGCGAGGTCCCGCTCTTGTACGAGCGTGATTGTCGCTGCCAATGCTAGAAGCCCCCAGAAATATGGCCTCAGGACCGTGGACGGTGCCAACAGAGCAACGAGCAGTGCAAGATCCACTGCGAGCTGGAACAGCCATGACGGGAAACCAAAGACGGCGGCGAGAAACAATGTGAGGTAAGGAACCGAATCGGCCGCCCGAATTTGTGCGAGCTTGTGGCCTAGGCGCGAAGACAGACTGCTCGGCGCAAGCACTTCTGTAGCGCTCGTCATCGCTTAGTCCTTGAAGGTGAATGTTTGCGCAAGACTCGCTGCAAAATCGCCGGTCGTTGGATCATAAGTCCCCTTCCAATATTCGATCTCTACGCCCCAATTGAGCGGCTCCGCAGCGGTTCGCGCGTGAGCTGGGAATAGATCGTAATAACGAGCGTTGCCGCCTTCGGCTTTCTGCCCATTCTCGTCGAAAACGTTGAGTGGTACCCTATCGGTGCTGGCCCACCAAGTGGTCGCTTTGATAGAGTCGGACAGAGAGCGCAGGTTGCGTGCGGAGGGAAACAAGAGAGCTTGTTGCTTGAGTTTTTCCTGTTGTTGCGTGAGCCGCAGCAGAGGCTGGCGCTGACCATCCGGAAGTAGCAGGTAGACCTTCGCAAAGCGCGTGAGTGTGTTGTCGGCGGCAGCAAACATGCCCATGCCGCCTCCCTTCCAAGTTGATAGGTCCTCGGTCGTGTGGAGATATAGCTGACGCGCCGCGATTAAGATCGCAATGAGCGGAATCGCGCAGAGCATCATCCAGCGTTCGGCTCTCGGCATGCGTTTCATTCTCTCTCCCCGTCAGCCGGCGGGCCATTCCTTACTCGATGTTGTTTAGGGTTTCACGCGCGGATATTAGGTACGTTGATTAGGGATCCAAAATCCAATTCTTTGACTATACTAGGCGGCAAAAGTGCCCGTCAAAAGAAGACTGCCTCACTCTCCGTCGATTGGACCAGTGTGCGGTGCAAGCTACCTTCTCCAAATGGGAGAGAAGCTTGCATTGATCAGCCGATGGCGAAATTGGCGGGGTAGCGCTTGAGAAGATCGGCGTAGATCTTCTCCACCGTGGCCGAATCCCGTTTGGCCTGCGGTATGGTGATGGGCACGCTCGCGACGACGTGGGTGGGCCGCGGCGCCAAGAGCACGAGCCGGTCGGCGAGCATGATGGCCTCGCGTGGATTGTGGGTGACGAGGATCGCCGTGGTCGGCCGCGCCCGCCAGACCTCGAGCAGTAGGTGCCGCAAGCGATCGGCGGTGCGCTCATCGAGCGATACGAAAGGCTCATCCAGCAGCAACAGGTCCGGCCGGGTGGCGAAGGCCCGGGCCAGCGCTACGCGCCTTGCCATTCCGAGCGAAAGCTCCTGCGGATAGCGCGGAAGCATGTCGGCGATGCCGACCGCCGAGGCGAGCCACTCAAGATCGGCCTCGGAGAAGCCGGGCGGAGTGACGAGCTCGATGTTCTGGCGCACGGTGCGCCATGGCAGAAGCCGAGGCTCCTGGAACATGAGCCCAATTCGCGCATCCTCCGGAATGTCGATCTCGCCCACGAAGTGGTCGTCGAGGCGCGCAATGATGCGCAACAACGTGGTCTTGCCGCAGCCGGACGGGCCCATCAGCACCGTCATGCTTTCAGGCTCCACATTGATGACCAAGTCGCGGATAGCCGGGACCAACGTGCCGTCGGCGCCGATATGCGTCTTGTCCTCGATGCGAATTTCAAACCGGCTTATTGCGCCAGCGGGTCGTGTGTCGTTCAACGGGCTGCACCAGCAAGTATTCGATCACGAGCATGACCGCGACGAAGGCTAGCGTATAGCCGAGGATCGCCGTCACATTGAAAAGCTGAAAATTGAGATGCAACTCGAAGCCGACGCCATTCGGTCGCCCGAGGAGCTCGACCACCAGCACGATCTTCCAGATCAGCGAAATGCCGGAGCGGGAGGCCGCGGCGAAATAAGGCTGCAACTGCGGCAAGGTGACGTTGCGCAACTTGGACCAGTAAGACAGCCGGTAGGCGCGGGCCATCTCCTCGAGCCCAGGGTCGAGAGAGCGGGCGCCCTCGCGCAGGGTGACGATGGCATTGGGAATTTTGTTCAGGGCCACGGCACCGATCGCCGCCGCCTCGTTCAGTCCGAACCAGACATAAGCCAGGATGATGATGACGAGGGCCGGCAAATTGAGAAACACGATCAGCCAAGGATCGAGCGCCCGGTTGAGCGCCGGCGACTGGCCCATGGCAAGGCCGATGACGCTGCCGATCGCCATGGCCACGACGAAGGAGGCGATCACGCGCCAGAGCGTGATGCCGAGCTCCGCCAGCATATCCCCGTGCAAGGTCTCGCCAACCATGTAGCGCAGTACCGCCATGGGGCCTGGCAACAGCCGGCTTTGGGCGATCTCCGCGGCGATGAACCACACCAGCAGGAAGCCCAAAACCGAGAGGATCGAGACCATGGGGCCGCGGAGGGAGCGGGCCACCGTTAGAGGCTCGGAACGGGCCGAAATGACGCTCAATTCTTGCCGCCCTTCCAGAAGGTGCCAGGGGCGAGCTCGGACGCAGGTCCCACCAGCTTCTCACCCCCGTACTCACGCATGAATTGGTAGAGCACCTTGGCGTCGGCCTCGTTCTCGGCGGTAGAGCGCTCGGGAATGCCTTCCCGGTAACGGCGGCGCAACGCCTCGAAGGTGGCCTGGTCCTCTGTCTGCATCAACGGCCTCAGCTGTTCCCACGCCTCGTTGGAGGTCGCGAGCAGCTCATCGGCCTTGGCGGCGGCGCGCAAGAAGCCCTCGACGGCCGCCTGATGCTCCTTGGCCCAGCTCTCGCTAAAGACGTAGCCAACCATGGCGACCTCGCCCTTGGCGCCAAGCTCCGGCACCACGTCCTCGACGTCAATCAGCTGTTTGAAGCCCTGCGCCTCGAGCCGCGCCGCATAAGGCCAGAAATCGAGCACGGCATCGATCGCGCCCTGCTTGGCGCGCTCGGTCAGGAGGGGCGGGGCGCCAAACTCCTGCGTCGTCTCGGTGCGCAAGTCGAGATTGGCGGTGCGCAGCGCATAGGCCACCATGAGCAGCCAACTCTTGTCGATGGGGCCACCGGCCACGCCGATCTTCTTGTCCTTGAGATCGGACAGGGTCTTGATGGGTGAATTCGCGGGCACCATGATCGAGCCCAGCGCTGTCGAGAAGGGCGTGAAGGTGAAATCGGCGCCGCCGCTCCGCTCAATGGACACCCAGAGCCAATCGGTGGCGATGATGTCGACCGAGCCACCCTGCAAGCCCACGGTGGTGGCTTGCGTGCTGGCAAGCGGCACCACGTCGAGCTCGATGCCCTCGGCTTTATCGAGGCCATTGCGCTGGATGGTATCGAGGACCCAGCTCACGGTGCCGAATTTGAGGACGCCGATCTTGACCTTTTCGGCGGCGTGCGCAGTCGAGCCGGCGATAGCGCAAATCACGAGAGCCAACAGACCTAGACGCAATGGACGCTCCTTCCGTGAGGTTCTTGCTTCAGTTCTAGACATAACGGGCTCGCCACGCCGAGCATAGGCAGCACTGCTGCCCTAGAAACCGGCACACGCTGCCATGGCTCGCCAGCGGCGAGACCCGAGGGGATATGGCGCGTCGACCGCGAGAGTGGCGGCGCATACTTGCTCATCCCTCCGCGGGACGCAAGATGTCCACCGGGCATCCCGATATGCCTCTCGGGAACGGCAAATCGCTCGCTAATTTCTTGCATGGCTAGGCCGGGGGCTTGAGACGATAGCCGTGGCCCCGTACGGTCTCGAACAGTGGCTCGCGCCCGGGCGTGTCGATCTTGCGCCGAAGCCGGGCGATATAGACGTCGACCACATTGGTGAGGGGGTCCTCGCTATAGCCCCACACTTGATTGAGGATGCGGGTGCGCGAGAACACGCGTCCCGGCGCGCTCATGAGCAGCTCGAGAATAGCAAGCTCCTTGGCCGTGAGCTTGATCGTGTCGGAGCCACGCCGCACCTCAAGCAGCTCCCGGTCGAGAACGAGGTCGGCGACCTGCAAGAGGTGCGAACTCGGCGCAAAACCGTGCGAGCGCCGATGAAGCGCCTCGATACGCGCCAAGAGCTCGTCGAAATCAAAGGGCTTGGCGAGATAGTCGTCCGCGCCGATCTTCAGGCCCTTGATTTTGTCCTCCAGCGTGTCCATGGCGGTCAGCATCAGGATGGGCGTGTGATCGCCATCCAGTCGCAGGCGCTGGCAAACATCGTAGCCATGCATGTCGGGAAGCATCAGATCGAGCACGATGACGTCGAACTCGCCGGTCTTGGCGAGATCGATCCCTTCGGTGCCAGACGGGGCCACGGTGACCCCGTGATTCTCCGCCCTGAGCCCGCGGTCGATGAAGTCGGCGACCCGCGGCTCGTCCTCCACCAGAAGCACGTTCACGCTAGGTCTCCGGCGGCAGCGGCGGGAAACGCAACGGTGACCGTCGTACCTTCACCCAAGCGGCTTACCATTTCGATCCTTCCCTTATGCGCCTCGACGATGGCCTTGGCGACGGGTAGCCCCAAGCCGAGGCCTTCCTCATTCAGCTCCGCCGCGTTACCACCGCGCCGGAAGCGCTCGAAAATCCCCTCGATCTCCTCGGGGGGAATGCCGATGCCGCGATCGGAAACATGCACGGCGACCTCGCCGCCGGCGCTTCCGATATCGACTTTTACCTCGCCTTTGACCTTCGAGTAGCGGACAGCGTTGTCGAGGAGAACGAGGAAGAGCTGCCTGAGCCGCGTCGGATCGCCTCGGACAAGCTCGTGGCCATTGCCGTTGCTATAGCTGACATTGACGGCCTTGGCATGGGCGATCACCTTGGCGTCGCCGCAGACCTTTTCCAGAAGATTGCCAAGATCGATGCTCTGCAGGTTGAGCTTGGCCGCGCCCGCACCCTGGCGCGCGATGAACAGGAGGTCGTTGACGAGCACCGAGAGGTGCTTGGCCTGCTCCACGATGCGCGCGATCGAGTGCTTATATTCCAGCAGACGTTTGTTCTTGCCGCGCAGCGCGATCTCGCCCTCGCCGCGAATAATGGTGAGGGGGGTGCGCAGCTCGTGACTGATATCGGCGAAGAAGCTGCGCCGGGTCTCGTCGATCTTGCGCAATGTCTGATTGGCTTGGCGAAGCTCCTCGGTGCGCTCGGCTACCACGGTCTCGAGATTGGCGTGGGCGCTCTGTAACGCCTTCTGGTGAGATTGAAGGTCGTCGGCCATGCGATTGAAGCTTTGCCCTAAGTCGGCGAACTCGTCGCGTCCGGAAATGGCAATGCGATGGGATAGATCGCCCTCGGCAAGAGCACGGGTGCCGCGTGCAAGTTCGGCAAGGGGCGCGCGCAATCGGTGCAGCAGCAGGATCACGAGGGCGAGCGTGGCGAGAATGGCGATGATGGCATGCACTTGGCTCACCTCCTCGAGTCGGGTCAACAGCCGCGCCGCGTCGGCATCGATCCGGTCGACCTCGGCCGTCTCGTCGGCCACGGCCACCTCGATCAGCCCGTTCAGCTTCTGATCGATCCCACCTTTCAGCAGTTCAATCAGCCTCTGCCACGCAATGTCGGGCCGGCCACGGCTGCGCAACTGCTCGACCTCGCCAAGCTGATCCAAGGTGTGCTGAAACTCGGCTTTGATGGTGTTGAGCCGCTCAAGCTCTGCGGCTTCGTCCTTGCGCTCCTCCGGGCCCACCATCGCGATCTCGGCCTCGGTGAGCTGCTGCAATTGGGAGAGATCGGATTCGATCATCTTGTGCAGGTAGGCTGCCCCAAGAGGCCGATCGGAGATGCCGGTCAATAGCGTGTCGGTCCAGGCCTTGAACAGTTGCTGACTGTGGCGGGAAAGCTGCAACTGGCGCTCAAGCTCCTGATGGGCAATGCGCGAGCGCGCGAGGTGATTGTGGGATTGCAAGACGCCCCAGAAGGCAAGGGCTGCCGCGGAGAGCGACAGGGTGAGCAGCAGGGCCGCCGCGATCAGGAGCTTGGTCCGGTAGCGCATCGAAAGCCTCATGGGCCTGGGCTCGCCGCAGGTGGCCCAAGGGAGTGCCGGCGAAGACAACCTGGCTCCGCGACACGATAACTGCTTACTCTATACCGGTTTTTGTTAAGGCTTGGCGGTGTCCTCAAGCACACGTAATGGTTTTTTCATCTGCACGTCATATCCCATTAATGTCTGCGTCAGGCGCAGATCATGGCGCGCAAGGATAGTGGATGCATATACGCGTGAGCTTGCTAAGCTTGTGCGAATCAAAGGCAGCAGAGCTCTTCTGGGGGGTTGGCTCTTGCGACACGCTCTAAACATTGCGCGCAGAATCCCACACCTGCCATTCATGGCAGTCGTCTCGGCCATAACGACGGCAGGCTTGAGCTTGGGGACGGCGAAGCCGGCCTTGGCCGAGTTCCAGATCCAAGAGGCGACGTTCGAACAGGGCATCGAGCTTGAATATCGCGGCGCCTATCACTGGGGCATCCCAAAGGTCACCGAAGACAACGAGAACGCCAACGATCTGCGTCAGAGCCACGAGCTCGAAATGGACATGGCAATCACCGACTGGTGGCTCGTGCAGATAACCGGCGGTCTAGAGCAGCCGCTCGGCGAGGATTTGAATTTCAATTCGATCGAGATCGAGACCGAGCTCTCACTGGTCCGGCGCAAGGGCGACGGCATCGGGCTCGCCCTTCAGGGAGGTTATGAAAAGGCGCTCAACAATGGCAACGTCGTGGACGGCAACCCGAACGAATATGGCTTCGGACCCATTGTGGAGCTGGCCAAAGGGCCCTTGTTGCTGACTCTCAATCCACTCTTCACGCGGCAGGTCGGTCGGTTCGCGGATACGGAGGGCCTCGGCTTCCAATATGGATGGCGAGGCCAATATGCTCTCAATTCGCGCTGGGGCGTTGGCGTGGAGGCGTTCGGCGAGATCGAGGATATGGCCAACCCCGGCTCGTTCAACAGCCAGAACCACAGCATCGGCCCGACGCTGTTCATCACCTTTGGTGGTGATGACGACAGCAAAGGGGGCGATGACGACGAGGGCAAAGCCGGCGGCGATGACAAGAAAGCGGGCAAACCCGCAATATCGGAGTTCACAATGAATATTGGACTCCAATTCGGCCTGACCGATGCGACTTCCGACGCGGCGTTGAAGTTCCAGGGTTCACTTGAGTTCTGAGCTTGCCAGGGAAGCTACCGCAGCATAACGGGGTCATGAGCCGCCGCTTGACTTCAGGCCGACCGGATCGGCGGCGTCTGGCCACGTTTTTACCTTGACCAAGACGACCTCCTCCCGCCATTCACGTCCTATCATGCTGATCAAGGTCCTCGGTTCGGCGGCGGGCGGCGGCCTCCCGCAATGGAATTGCAACGGCCGGAATTCGGCTGACGTGCGCAAGGGCGTGGCGGCGCTCAAACCCCGCACCCAGGCTTCCGTCGCCGTCAGTGCCAATGGCCGCGATTTCGTCCTGCTCAACGCGAGTCCCGACTTGCGCCAGCAGATCAACGATACGCCGGAGCTGCATCCGGCCCCCGACGGCGGTCCCCGCAATAGTCCGATCAAAGCCGTGATCCTGACCAATGGCGACGTCGACGCCGTCGCGGGGCTCCTCACTTTGCGCGAAGGTCAGCCCTTCAATGTTTACGGCAGCGCGCGGGTGCTCGCCGTGCTTGCCGGCAACAGTATTTTTGACGTGCTCGATCCCACGCTGGTGCGCCGCATCGTCATGCCGCTTGGGCGGCCCTTCGCGGTGGAAGGCCCAACGGGCCCGGTCGGGATCGAGGTCGAGGCCTTTCCCGTGCCGGGGAAGATCCCGCTCTATCTCGAGGATGCCAGGGCCGGCCAGGGTTTCGGCACCCAGGAAGGCGACACCGTGGGGCTCAAAGTGACGGAGGCGGCCACGGGGCATTACTTCTTCTACGTGCCCGGCTGTGCCAAGCTCGATGCGGCTTTGCGCTCGCGGCTGTCCCACGCCCCGCTCCTCTTTTTCGACGGCACCCTCTACACCAACGACGAGATGATCAAACAAGGCCTGCTCAATAAAACCGGCGACCGCATTGGGCATATGAACATGTCGGGGGAGGGGGGCACGGTCGCGTCCTTTGCCGCGCTCGGCGTAAAGCGTAAGATCTTCATCCACATCAATAATTCCAATCCTGCCTTGCGCGAGGGCAGCCCGGAGCGGGCCGCGGTGCGAGAGGCCGGATGGGAAATCGCTTATGATGGGATGCAGGTGAGTCTCTAGTCATGTGCGGTATCGCGGGCTTTCTCGATCTTGAGCGCCGCTCCGGCAGCCAGGAGCTTGAGGCGCTCGCCGGAGCCATGGCGACGAAGCTCGCTCATCGTGGGCCGGACGACCGCGGCGTGTTCGCCGACGCCGAGACCGGCATCGCCTTCGGGCACACCCGGCTTGCTATCATCGACCTTTCTCCCGCCGGCGCGCAGCCGATGCGCTCGGCTTGCGGCCGCTGCGTGCTCACCTATAACGGCGAGGTCTTTAATGCTGTCGATCTGCGGGCAGACCTCGAGCGCGCGGGGAGGCGTTTCCGGGGGCATTCCGATACCGAGGTCATCGTCGAGGGCTGCGCCGAATGGGGTGTCGGCGCCACGGTTGAGCGCCTCATCGGCATGTTTGCATTCGCGCTATGGGACCGGCGGGAGCGTCGCTTATACCTTGTGCGCGACCGGCTCGGCATCAAACCGCTTTACTGGGGACGGCAGAATCGGCGCCTCGTCTTCGCCTCCGAGCTGAAGGCGTTCGAGGCGCTGCCTGGCTGGAGTCCCACGCTCGATCGCGATGCGCTTGCCGCCTATCTCAGACTTACCTATGTACCGACGCCGCATTCGATCTATCGCGGCATCCACAAGCTCGCGCCCGGCCATGTGGCGACCGTCGATGCAGAAGGCGCCGTGGAGACATCCGCCTTCTGGAGCCTCGAAGCCGCGGTGGAACGTGGACAGGCAGCGCCGCTCGAGCTGAGCGACGGCGATGCGTGCGATGCGCTTGAAGACCTGCTTGGCGACGCGGTCGGACGGCGCCTCGTCTCCGACGTGCCGCTCGGGGCGTTTCTGTCGGGCGGCATCGACTCCTCCACCATCGCGGCAATGATGCGGGTCAAGAGCAATGCCGCCGTGCGCACCTATTCGATTGGGTTTCACCAGACGGGTTACGACGAGGCACCGCATGCGCGCGCGGTGGCCGCGGCGCTCGGCACTGAGCACACTGAGCTCTATGTGAGCCCGGTGGAGGCGCTCGGTGTCATCCCGGACTTGCCGCGGATCTATGACGAGCCCTTTGCCGATTCCTCGCAAGTGCCAACCTATCTCTTGTCGAAGCTGACGCGCGAGCACGTCACCGTGGCGCTGTCCGGCGACGGCGGTGATGAGCTGTTCGCGGGCTATACGCGGCACCGGTTCGCGCGTGCCTTGGGCAACGTGCCGAGAGGCGTTGGGCGGATGTTGGGACGCGGCTTGGGCGTCGCCGGCCCCGCCGTCTGGGATCGCTTGTTCCACCTCATTCCTGCCCGAAAGCGTCCGGGAATGGCCGGCGACAAGATGCAGAAGGTGGCGCTGATGCTCGAAAAGGGGCCGGAGGGGAGCTATCGCAGCCTGGTGAGCGCCTGGGATGAGCCCGAAACGGTCGTGCGGGACGCCGTGGAGGCGAAAGGCGCCATCTTCGACTCGGGCATCGCGCGGGCTCTGCCCGACGCGCTGGCGCGTATGCAATATCTCGATACGCTCACTTATCTCCCCGACGACATCCTCACAAAAGTCGATCGCGCCAGCATGGCGGTCGCGCTCGAGGTGCGCGTGCCCATCCTCGACCATCGTCTCGTCGAGTTCTCCTGGCGGCTGCCGTCACGCTTCAAGCTGCGCCGGGGCCAAGGCAAGTGGTTGCTGCGCCAGGTGCTCTACCGGCACGTGCCGAAGCATCTGGTGGAACGGCCGAAAGCGGGCTTTGCCGTGCCGATCGGCAGCTGGCTCAGGGGGCCGTTGCGGAATTGGGCCGAGGACCTCTTGTCGGAGCGGCGCCTTAGCGAAGGGGGGCTGCTCGACCCAGTCCTGATCAGGGACCGCTGGCGCGAGCATCTAGCGGGCCAACGGGATTGGCACGCTTCGCTCTGGACCGTGCTGATGTTCCAGGCTTGGCGGGAGCCGCGCGGGATTTGACCCGCGCACAAGCGCGCGCCTCAACTTGACCGGCCTGCCTTGAGATCGCCGAAGGGCACGACATTGTCCGGGCGTATCTCAGCCGTGATCTCGGGTTCGCGACGGGCGGCGAGCCATGCGGATTCGACCCGCTCCGCGAAGGGCCGCGACCGTTCGGCGAATAGTCGGCCGGCGCGCGTTCTAGCCTCCTGCCGCAGCGACTTGTGCCGCTTGCGGCAGCGCTTCAGAAACGCGGCAGTGTCGTCGGAGCTGCCGAACACCATGGTGGGGGTGGAGACGAGCCGCCGCAACAGGGCGATGTCGTGGTCGTCGCCGAGCAGTTGCGATAGTGCGCGCGCGGCCTCGGCGCGCCCGGACAGCTCGGAAGCCGTACAGGAGCCGAGCAACTGCATCTGCCGCCAGTGATGCTGCACGCCTTTCCGCCACTCATGGAAGTCATCGTCGTTGCCGGTGGCAAAGGCGTGGCGGAAGGACCGGCGCGTGGCGCGATAGGAGTGCCGCAGGCCCTTGGCGAGTGGGGTGAATTCGTCCGGATGGATGGCAAGGCCGCCAAGGGCGGGCCTGAGCTCGCGCAAGCCCCGTATCGCCTCGGAAGCGGCGCTCGACTCGAGAGTCCGCTCGGCGATCTCGCGCCGCTTCTCCAGCCAGCGGCGGAGCGAGCGAATGGGGCTAGCGGCGGCGAAGGTTTCCTCGTCCTGCTCAAGCTTGTCGATGGCATCGAGGAGAGCGTTGGCGTCCCGAGCCGGCGCGAGTTCCCGGGCAATGGCGGCGAGGCGCTCGCTCAAATTGCCGATCATGGGCTCCGGTACCCCCGGACGCACCAAGAGCAGGAGCGAACGGAGCCTTTTCAGGCACTTACGGGCGCTGTGCACGCCGCTGTGGCGATCGGGGGTTGTGGATAGCGCGGCATTGGCCAGGTCAAGCTCGGCGAATGCGACACGGCGTACCGCCTGGCTCATCGGGATCGCCGGATCAAGACTGTAGCTCATGTCGCCCCCTGGCCTCGCGGACCTCAGCCAGCCGGAATGATTCCGGGGCAACGGTCTGGGGTCAAGGCCGAATCCGTCAATTTAGCTCTGTGGAAATCCTGTGGACAAGCTCCGGCGGTACGCGGTCGCGGCGAGCCATTCGCGCGTCCGCGCCTCCGGATCCGGGTTTGTGACAATGTCGGTGACGACGGCGATCGAGTCGGCGCCCGCCGCAAATACTTCGGCGGCACGCTCCAAAGTGACGCCACCGATGGCGACCAGGGGGCCGTCGATCTGCGATCGCCATTCCGCGAGGGGGGCGAGACCCTGCGGTGCCCATGGCATGGGTTTCAGCTTCGTCGCATAGATGGGACCCAAGGCCACATAGTCGGGCAGCGCCCGGAGTGCCGTCGTCAGCTCTTCGGGGCTATGGGTGCTGATCCCAAGTCTGAGTCCGGCTCGCTTGATGGCGGCAAGATCGGCCTGAGCCAAATCGTCCTGGCCGAGATGCACGAAGTTCGCGCCCGCTGCGATGGCTTCGCGCCAATAGTCGTTGATGACGAGCTGGCAGTTCTGCGCTCGACAGAGCTCCACTGCTTCGGCGATCTGCACAGCGATGCAAGCAGCATCGGCGTCCTTGATGCGAAGCTGGATTAGCCGTACGCCTTGGCTAACGAGCCGGGCAAGCCAAGCGGTATCGGGAACAATCGGGCAGAACGGGTCAAGTCTGATCAAGAGCAAGCCTGGCGAAGGTCGAGGGCGGTCAAGAGACGCTATCGATCTTGAAGGGCGTGCCGGCGACGGGCGTCGATGGGGTCGCCATGTCGGACGGCTCGATCAAGCCCGCCTCGAAAGCGAACCTGCCCGCCTCGATGGCGCGGGCGAAGGCTTGCGCCATCGTGACGGGATCGCCGGCCTTGGCCACGGCGGTATTCAAGAGCACGGCGTCGTAGCCGAGCTCCATGACTTCCGCCGCGTGGGAGGGCGCGCCGATCCCGGCGTCAACGATCAACGTTACGCCGGGGAAATAGGCGCGTAGCGTCTTCAAGCCGGTCTTGTTGATCAACCCCCGGGCTGAGCCAATGGGTGCGGCCCAGGGCATCAGTACGGTGCAGCCCGCCGCCACGAGCCGCTCGGCGGCGCTCAGATCTTCGGTGGTATAAGGCAGCACCTCGAAGCCCTCGGCGCATAAGATGTTGGCCGCCTCGACGAGACTGAACAGGTCGGGCTGCAGAGTGTCGTCATTGGCGATGACCTCGAGCTTGATCCAGGGCGTACCGAACAGCTCGCGCGCCATCCTCGCCGTCGAAACCGCCTCCTTCGCCGTGCGGCAGCCGGCGGTGTTGGGCAGCACGCGACACCCGAGTTGCTCGATCAACTGCCAGAAGCCTTGGCCCGTGCGCGCCCGCGCCGACTCTCTTCTAACCGAGACGGTGACGATCTCGGCGCGCGCGGCTTCCACCGCCCGCTTGAGTGTGTCGGGGGAGGGATATTGCGCCGTGCCGAGCAGAAGGCGGGACGCGAAGCGCGCGTCATAGAGAGTAAGCATCAGCCGCCCTGCCTTGGCGCCACGATCTCGATGGCGTCGGCCGGCGTGAGCTTGGTCTTAGCGCGCCGGCCGGCGGCGACGAAGTTGCCATTGATGGCGGTGGCAATCCGCGCGCCAGCAAAGCCCAGGCTTGCGCAAAGCTCGTCAAGATCGCGCGCCCGAGTGACAATCCGCTCACCGTTAAGAAGGATCTGCAACGAACACCTCCGGGTCTTGCGCGCCCGTCGCGATGCAGGACGCAACGAGCTCGGCCATGACGGGCGCGAGCAGAAAGCCATGCCGGTAGAGGCCGTTGACATAGATATAGCGCGCTCCCGCGATAATCCTAGGACGATTGTCCGGGAAGGCGGGCCGCGCGGCGGCACCAAACGCGAGAATCTCGGCTTCGCCAAACGCCGGGTCGAGCGCATAGGCCGCGTTCAGAAGCTCGAGCGCCGAGCGCAAGGTGATGGGTCCTGCCTCCTCGCTTTCGATTACCGTCGCCCCGATCATATAGCGGCCTTCGTCCCAGGGCACGACGTAGAGGGGAAAGCGTGGGTGCAACAGCCGCACCGGTCGCGCGAGCGCCACCTCGCGGCTCCGCACCACGATCCGCTCGCCGCGCACGCCGCGTAGCGTTCGGAGTTCCTCCCGCGCGGCGAGTCCACGGCAGTCGACGACGATGTCGGCGTCCTTGGGCGGGCCTGCTTCGCCGAGACGCAAAGTAACGCCGGCGCCGAGCGCCTGGTCGAGCAGATAGGCAAGCGCCGCTACCGGCGGCACGTGGGCCTCGTCCGGGTAATAGAGCGCGGTGGAAAAGCGCGGACCGAGATCAGGCTCAAGAGCGCCAAGCTCAGTCGCACCGAGGCGCTCGAAGCCGGCCGTCATGCGCGCGAAGCGGTCGAGCAACGCGCGGTCGCGCGGCAGCGCCACGACGAGACTGCCATTGGCGATGGTGCCCGGATACGTCTTGCGCCAAAGAGCGATGCCGCGAAGCCCGAGCTCGCGGATCAGGCTCCCCGCGCTTTCCTCCTCGCACCGGGGCGCGAGCATGGCGCCGGCATAGGGACTGCAGGCTTGCGCGAAGGGCGCGGAGGAGCGCTCATAGAGCGTGACAGCGTGGCCCGCGCGCGCGAGCGTCAGCGCCTGCCAAAGCCCGGCGACGCCGGCGCCGCGGACGGCGATCGATTGCTTGCTGCCGGCCATGGGTCGGGCGCGCCTCGGTCAATCGCCAAGCGCCACGCCTTCCCGGCGTGGGTCCGAGCCGCCTTCGAGCCCCTCAGGCGTCACCGCGATGATGTTCATGCCGCTCGTGAGCTCCGAGCGTTCGACCTCGTGACCGAGGGCCTGCATGGATTGGGCGAGGCTGTCCCAGGAGGCACCCGGCTCGAGTACGAAGGTATCGCCGGCGCTGCCGAAATTGACGAGTGCGCTCGCGGCTTGCGGGTCGAGGTGCCAATCGATCAGAGCCAGGAGCGCCTTCACATTGAAGAAGATGATGGCGGTCCCGCCGGGAGAGCCCAGCAGGTAGCTGATCCGCCGTCCACTTGCGAACACCATGGTGGGATCCATGGAGCTGCGCGGGCGCTTGCCGGGCTCGACGGCGTTGGCGATGGGGCGACCTTCGGCGTCATTGGGCCGGAAGGAAAAATCGGTGAGCTCGTTATTGAGCAGGAAGCCGCGCACCATTAGGCGCGCGCCAAAGGACTGCTCGATGGTGGTGGTCATGGCGATCGCGTTGCCATCACCATCGACGATCGAGATCTGGCTCGTGCCGGCGTTCTCGGTTGTGGCATCGTGGCCGAAGGCGCCTTGGCGGGTGTTGGGCGGTGTTCCGGGGGCGACGTGATCGAGCGAGTGGGTCGGATTGATCAGCGCCCGTCGCGCGGCCAGATAATCCCGGTCCAGCAGACCTTGCACGGGAACATTCACGAAGTCGCCGTCGGCCAGATAGCGGTCGCGGTCGGCGAAGGCGAGTTGCTCGGCCTCGGCGATCAGATGAGCGGTGGCTGCAGCGAGCGGCGCCGAACCAAGATTGAACGGCGCGAGCAAGGCGAGCACTTGCCCCACCGTGACGCCGCCGGACGACGGTGGTCCGGCGCCGCAGACCTCATAGGCGCGGTATGCCATGCATACCGGCTCCCGCTGCTTGGCGCGATAGGCGGCAAGGTCAGCCTCCGAGAGCTTACCCGGCCCGCGCGGATCGCTCTCGACGGCGATGGCAATGTCGCGGGCGATATCGCCCGCGTAAAAGGCATCCGGGCCGCCGCGGGCGATGAGCTCGAAGGTGTCGGCCAGTGCCGGATTGGTGAGTTTGGTCCCCACCGGCCAGGGGCGGTCGTCCGCACCGTAGAAATAGGCGCGGGCTTGCGGCGCGAAGCTCTCGGGCCGCGTTTCGGCAAGCAGCTTGGCAAGCCGGGGGGAGACGGAAAAGCCTTCGCGGGCGAGGGTGATGGCCGGCTGGAACAATTGGGCCCAGGCAAGCCTGCCATAGTTGGCGTGTACGAGGGCGAGTGCCGAGAGCACGCCCGGTGTGCCGACAGCGCGGCTGCTCGCCATGGCGGCGTCGCGAGGCAGTGGACTACCATTGGCGTCCAGGAACAGATCGGGCGTGACTGCGCCGGGTGCCGTCTCGCGCCCGTCGATGCTCTCGAGCGTCTTGGTCTTGGCATCCCAGGTGAGGATGAAGGCGCCGCCGCCAATACCGGAGGATTGCGGCTCGACGAGATTGAGCACCATTTGCGTGGCGATGGCCGCGTCCACTGCGCTGCCGCCGGCGCGCAATATGGAAAGGCCCGCCTCGGCGGCGAGGGGGTTCGCCGCCACTACCATGTATTTCTGGGCTTTGGCGAGGGGCTTCGACGTGAAGCCGGTCCCGGCTTCCGGCAGTTCGAGGGCAAGCAGGCCCGCAGGAACGCCAAACAGGAGCAGGAAGGCGAGCGAGGCGCTGAGCAGCAAGCGTGCGCGGCAAGGCATCATGGGCGGCAGCATAGCCCTTTTGCGGTAGCTGGCCACTCCCGATGGCGTATTGCGACTAATGGAAGTCGCGCGATTTCGGGATGATACGCTCGGCGCGCGGATGGCTTCTGGGGCATCGGGGATGGGGGCGTTCGCGTGCTTCGCTCTCATGAGCTTCGTCGCGGGAGGGGTGCCAGGATCCGGGCTCGGGGCGCCTCGCCGCGTCGGCATGAGCGACCGGCAGGCTCAAGGCCTCGGCATCCTCGGTGAGCAGCGTCAGCCAGTCGCTCCGATCCTCCAGCCGCTCGGCCACCACATGGATGATATCCTCGTGGCGCTGAACGCAGCCATGCACCACGACGAGGCGCGCGCCTATCACCACCTTGCGTTCCCGCTCCAGCACCTTGGGCCAGATCACCGAATTGGCGACGCCCGTCTCATCCTCGATGGTCATGAACATGACGCCTTGCGCCGAGCCTGGGCGCTGGCGCACCAGCACGACGCCGGCGACGCTCGTCCGCGCGCCGTCGCGCGAAGCCCGGAGGTCGGCGCAAGAGGAGATGCGGGCTGCCGCGACGCGGGCGCGCAGGAAGCTCATGGGATGGGCCTTGAGGGACAGGCGTAGCGTGCGGTAGTCGTTCACCACATGCTCGGAGAGTGGCATGACGGGAAGCGCGACTTCTGCCTCGGCACCTATCTCGGCGGCGTGGGCGTGGTCGAACAGATGCAAGGGCACCTCCTTGGGAAGCCCCCGCACCTCCCACAGGGCCTGACGGCGGTCGAGGCCAAGGGAGCGGAAGGCGTCCGCCGCCGCCAGCTTCTCCAGGCTCGTGCGGCCGATCCCGCTCCGCCGCCACAAATCGCGCACGTCGTTAAAGGGAGAGTCCCGCACCTCAACGATGCGGTTTACATCTTCCTCGCGCAGGCCGTCGATCTGGCGAAGCCCTAGGCGCAGAGCGAAGTCCCCAGCCTTCGCGGGTTCCAGTGTGCAGTCCCACAGGCTGTGATTGATATCGGCCTCGCGCGCTTCGACTTCATGCTCGCGGGCGCAGCGTACGATCTGCGCCGGCGCATAGAAACCCATGGGCTGGGAGTTGAGCAGCGCGGCAGCGAAGGAAGCGGGGTAATGGCATTTGAGCCAGGCCGAGACATAGACGAGATGGGCAAAGCTCGCGGCGTGGCTCTCAGGGAAGCCGTATTCGCCAAAGCCCTTGATCTGGTTGAAGCAGCGCTCGGCAAACTCGGCCGGATAGCCGCGCGCCACCATGCGCGAGACCATTTTCTCGTGCAGGCGGTCGATGGTGCCGCGCCGGCGGAAAGTGGCCATGGCGCGGCGGAGCTCGTTCGCCTCTGGGCTGGAGAATTTCGCCGCTACCATGGCGAGCCGCATGGCCTGCTCCTGGAACAGCGGCACGCCCATGGTCTTGCCGAGCACCTGGCGGAGCTCGTCGGCGGGCCCGTGGTCTGGATGGGGCGAGGGGAAGTCGATGGGCTCGATGCCGGCGCGGCGGCGCAAATAAGGGTGCACCATGTCGCCCTGGATGGGGCCGGGGCGCACGATGGCGACCTCGATGACGAGGTCGTAGAATTTGCGGGGGCGGAGCCGGGGCAACATGTTCATCTGCGCCCGGCTCTCCACCTGGAACACGCCGATGGAGTCCGCCTTGCACAGCATGTCGTAGACGGCAGGATCGTCGCGCGGCACGGTTCCGAGGGTGACCTCCCTGCCGTAATGCGCCTTGATCAGCGCGAAGCCCTTGCGGATGCAGGTGAGCATGCCAAGGCCGAGCACATCCACTTTAAGCAGACCGAGCGCGTCGAGATCGTCCTTGTCCCACTCGATGACGGTGCGGTCCTCCATGGCGGCGTTGCCGATGGGGACCACCTCCGACAAGGGTCCCCGCGTCAGCACGAAGCCACCTACATGCTGGGAGAGGTGGCGCGGGAAACCGATCAGTTCCTTGGTGAGTTCGAGGCAACGGGCGAGCAGCGGGTCGGAAGGATCAAGGCCGGTCTGGCGGACGTATTCTTCAGGCAGGCTGGAATTGCTCAAGCCCCAGATAGTGGTGGCGAGCGCCGCCACGGTGTCCTCGCTAAGCCCGAGCGCCTTGCCCACCTCGCGCACCGCCGAGCGGCCGCGATAGGAGATTACGGTGGCGGCGAGGCTGGCGCGGTCGCGGCCATAGCGGGCATAGATATATTGGATCACCTCCTCGCGCCGCTCATGCTCGAAGTCGACGTCGATGTCCGGCGGCTCCTTCCGCTCGGGCGAGACAAAGCGCTCGAACAGGAGGTCGATCTCGGTGGGGTCAACATTGGTGATGGCGAGGCAGTAGCAGACGGCCGAGTTGGCGGCGGAGCCCCGCCCCTGGCAGAGGATGCTTCTCGAGCGGGCGTACTGCACGATATCGTGCAAGGTGAGAAAATAGGGGGCGTAGTCGAGCTCGGCGATCAGCGCGAGCTCCTTATCGAGCGTCTCGCGCACGCGGGTTGGGATACCGCTGGGGAAGCGCCAGCGGGAGCCCTCCCAAGTCAGGTCCTCGAGATGGGATTGCGGCGTCTTACCGTGCGGCACCGGCTCGTCGGGATATTCGTATTTCAGCCCATCGAGGGAGAAACGGCACGCGTCGGCGATCTCGACGCTGCGGGCAACGGCGTCTTCGTGGCCGGCGAAGAGGCGCGCCATTTCTTTCGGCGGCTTCAAATGCCGCTCGGCATTGGCTTCGAGATGAAAGCCCGCCGTGTGAATGGTGCACTTTTCGCGGGTGCAGGTGAGCACGTCCTGCAAGGGACGACGGTGGGGCGCGTGATAAAGCACGGCGTTGGTGGCGACGAGCGGCGTTCCCGCTTCGGCAGCGATTTCGGCCAGGGCCGCGATGCGGGCACGGTCGCCGCCGCGATAAGCGTGCTGTGCGGCGAGGTAGAGACCCGCAGGTAGCGCGTCCCTGATGCGCCGGAGTTGAGGTGCAAAATCCAGCGCTGTCCTCTCTCCATCGGGGGGCAGCGCGATGCAGATGAGGCCCTCGGCATGGGCCGCCACGTCCTCAAGGTAAAGTGTGCATTGCCCTTTCTCGGCGCGGCGTTTACCCAGCGTGAGCAGGCGGCAGAGTCTGCCATAGGCTGCGCGGTCGGTTGGATAGACAAGCAGGCTCGGGGCGTCTTTAAGGTCGAGGCGCGCGCCGACGATGAATTTGATCCCTACCTCCTTGGCGGCGAGATGGGCACGAACCACGCCGGCAAGGCTGTTGTGATCGGTGACGGCGATGGCTTTGAGCTCGAGCGCGCGTGCTGTCGCCACCAGCTCCTCGGGATGGGAACCGCCGCGCAGGAAGGAGAAATTGGTGGTGACGTCGAGCTCCGCGTAGCAGGTCATCCAAAGACCCCGTGCAGATACCAGACGGGCGTCGCCTCAGCGCTCTCCTGATAAAGGCCTTCGCGGAACACCCAGTAGCGGCGCCCGTCCTCGTCCTCGATGCGGTAATAGTCGCGCGGTCTGGCGCTTGCCGACTTGCTATGGTCAAGCAGCTCTCGCCACCATTCGGGCGCGATGCGCTCAGGCCCCTCCGCCTTCACCACGCGACGGGTCACGCGCCGCCAGGTGAAGCGCGCGGGCGGCCCTTCCGGGACCTCGGACAGCACGGTGACGGGGTCTGGTTGCGAGAGCAATAGCGTCGGCCGCAGCGGTTTGGCGACGACCGGCGCAGGCCAGGAGGGGGCGTCGGCAAAGGCAGAGCACTCCTCTTGCGCCCGCTCGGGAATATGACTTTGCCTGGGAAAGAGCCGGTGCACTGCACCCGCTTGCAAACGATTGGCTAGGCGGTCGATCAAAGGCTCGGCGCTTGCTTTCTCCGGCGCTTCAACGAGCGTGACCTGACCGAGCGGCAGCGCCTGGGTGAGAAGCACCTTGAGCAGCATCAGGTCGATGCCGAAGCCTGCATCCAGGTTGGCGGCCTTGTCCTGCAATAGAGAGAGCAGGTGCCGGGGATCGCGGCAGGACGCGCTGAAACCAGCTTCGACCTCGGCCGCGGAGCCGTCGCTGCGATGGAGCGTGAGCCTGACGCGCTTGGCGCCGACGCGCGCAAGCGCAAGCTTCTCGCACAGCGTGGTGGCGAGATGAGCAAGCGCTGAGGCTATGCCATCCGCGGTGATGAGGGGCTCGGGAAAGGCGAGCCTGGCGACATAATGGGGCGCGGGGAGAAGGGGTGTGCCCGGCTCCTCCTGCTGCCCAAGGGCCTGATCGAGGCGGAGCAGCACCGCCTCGGCGGCTTCCCTTGAGTGGAACCGCCGCTGCAAGCTCGAGCGCGGCAGGTCGTAGAGTTGGCCGATGCGTTTCAAGCCCAGCCGCTTGAGCAGGCCCGCGACAGAAGTCGCAAGGCGCAAGGCCTCGACCGGAAGGAGAGCGAGCGCTGCTTTGGTCTTGCCCGAGGGGACGGTGGTTTGGGGCGCGCGTGCGAAGCGGGCGAGTGCATGAGCCGCGCCCAACGTCTCGGCGATGGCAATCCGTGCGTTGAAGCCAAACGCCTCGAGCCGCATCGCCATGTGGGCGAGCAGCGCGTTCTCGCCGCCAAAGAGATGGGGGATGCCGGTCACGTCGAGCCAGAGCCCGTCCGAATCCTCCACATTGAGGATGGGGCTATAGCGACCGGACCAGCGGGCGAGCGCGATGAGCGCGCGCGCGTCCTTGGCAGGATCGGCTGGAACAGTGAGGAGGTGCGGGCAAATGGCGCGGGCATTGGCGAGCCCCATGCCGGGGCTTAAGCCCTCGTCATGGCTCTGCGCGTTGACGGCGGTGAGCAGGAGCCCGCGGGCTTCGTGACCGACCAGCGCGAAGGGTCTATCGTCCGGTGCGGACTTATCCGGTACGGGCGTGCCTCGGGACGCCTCCCGCTCCCGCTTCAGCCGCTCGATCGACCAATGGGGGAGCCAAACAGAAATCATACGACGCATCATGCCACTCCACGGTCCAGCTTTGCGCAGGTACCATCCCCCCGCAGCGCTCCAGGGTGAGGTGCCAACAGGGTGCGCTCAGCGCGCCCGCATCGAGGCTTGCGGGGCGACTTGCTGCTGCTTCGACGCGCCAGCGGGTGAGCGTTCCAGGCAAGCCTGTTCCAGGAAGTCCCGTCCCTTGATGGTCGGAAAGGAGCAGGCAAGGCGTGTGCCCGGCTTTGGCGGCGAGGTCGAGACGGCGGGCCATGAGGGGTGCCTTCATCTCGATCTGGCCGAGAGCGGCTACAAGCGCCCGGCTCTTCAGCCCTTCTTCCAGCGCCCAGGCGGCGTCCTGCGCATGGCGGGCCTCGACGATGAGAAAGAGGGCAGGGTCGAGGCCGAGCCCCATGAGCCCGGGAGCGTAAGGGCGCCCCCATTCGCGCGCGGCGCGCTCCGTCAGACACCACAGCACGAGCCCTGGGGCTGCATTCTGCGGCACGAGGTTCCAGCTGATGGCGGCAAAGGCGAAGGCTAGGGCCGCCGGGGCATCGCGGTAGGCGGCAGGTTTGATCTCGTGCAGACCGCTTCGCTTGAGCTTGCCGAGGGGCGGCTCTCTTTGCTTCCTCCCTTCGTCACCCTTCCGGAGAGCTAAGTCCGGGACAATCGTCAAGGGATGGGGTGCCCCAATGGCATCCCGATCCTCCGCCTGCCAGGGAGAGGATGAGCAGGCGGGGCCGGGCGTGCCCGGTGCGGGGGGAAAGGCCAGGGACACGGGAACCCGCTCAAGTGCGCGAATGCGGGCGCGCAAACGCTCGATCGGGCCATTGGCCCCGCCTGCTCTCTCAACGCCAGCCGGCGGAACGAGCCACCCTTCTGCGCCGCCTGGACCGTCGTTACGCACGCGACTAACTCCCACACTCGTTCCTGTTTTGTTCTAGTCCTGAGTCGGGGATAAGTCAAGGCGACGGCTTGGCAATGGCAATGGGTCTCTGCCGCGTTTGGAGTCCGGTAACCAAGACATCCCATGATGGCCCGACATAGCAACGGGGGATGTCATGCGTATCGTCAGCTTCACCCGCGGCACTGCCGCGGCGGCAGCCGCTTCTGGCCATGCTGCCCAGCCAGGCTTCCGCCGGCTTCTTCGACTTCTTCTCCTCAAGCCCAACCCAGGCCACGAGCGGCAGGGAACTCGTGGTATTTACGCCGAAGCTCGATCCCGGCACGATCCTGGTGAGCTTTAGCGACCGTCACCTCATATGTCCTCCCCAATAGCCACGCGATCCGCTATCCGATCGGCGCGCCCATGGGCGAGGCACGCTGGTCGGGCGTGACCACCATTACCGAAAAGCGAATCAACCCGGTCTGGACGCCGACGCCCGACATGCGGCGCGAGAACCCGACGCTGCCCGCCTATGTGCCGCGTGGCCATCCGCTCAACCCGCTTGGGGTCCGAGCCATGTATCTCGGCAACACGACCTACCGCATCCATGGCACCGACGCGCCGTGGCGGTGGGACAAGAGGTCTCCCATGGCTGCGTCCGCATGTTCAACGAGGACGTCATCGACCTCTATCAGCGTGTGCGGGTCGGCACTCGGGTCATCGTCACGTGGGAAAGTTACTCTTAGAGACTGCGCCATTGGCGGCTCGACCCTTATCCTCCTGTTTGGAACGCTCCTGTTTGTGGCCTCGCTCGGGCCAGCGCGGCCCTTCTAGAGCGACCGCGGTGGCCCATGGCGCTAGGACCGCGAAAGCGGGCGCCCATGCTTCGCCGGCGCCTGTCTCCAGAAAAGTATTTCTTTCTGTCGCCGGTGATTGGCGCTAACGAGGAAAGCATCCTAAATCTTGGTTGAACAGCGGCGGGCGAGGCGATCGGCGCCTCCCTCAATGATGGAGAAGTTCATGGCACTTCAACTTGGCGATATCGCCCCCGATTTCGAGGCGGACACGACAGAAGGCCATATCCGCTTCCATGAGTGGCTCGGCAATTCCTGGGGCGTGCTGTTCTCCCACCCCAAGGACTTCACGCCGGTCTGCACCACCGAGCTCGGCTATACGGCAAAACTGAAGCCCCAGTTCGACAAGCGCGGCGTGAAGGTCATCGGACTGAGCGTCGATCCGCTCGATGCGCACAAGCGCTGGTCAAAGGACATCGAGGAGACGCAAGGCACGGCGCCCAACTTTCCGATGATCGCGGACGCCGATCGCAAGATTGCCAATCTCTACGGCATGATCCATCCGAACGCGAGCGACACGCTGACGGTGCGCTCGGCCTTCATCATCGGCCCGGACAAGAAGATCAAGCTGTCGATCAACTACCCTGCCAGCACCGGGCGCAATTTCGACGAGATTCTGCGCGTGATCGATTCGCTGCAGCTTACCGCCAAGCATCAGGTGGCCACGCCGGTGAACTGGAAGAGCGGCGAGGACGTGATCATCGTCCCCTCCGTCTCCGACGAAGATGCGCGCAAGAAATATCCGGAAGGATGGAAGGCGCTGAAGCCCTACCTGCGCATCGTGCCGCAGCCCAAGGGCTAGGCCGCTCGCTCCCCTTCACGCTTCCTGTCAGGACTGTCGCCCGACGGCCTTACCAGAGCTTGCAAAATCGATTGGCCATGCCCCGGCGCCCTGTGCTAGAAAAGGTTGTTATACGGATCATGTAGTTGGATGAAGGTACTTGCGTGCGTGGCGCGGGTCCGCCGGTTCCGCTGACCAGGAATGTTGGGCAGGGGGAGCGGATGTCTGATCCAGGCGACTAGGTCCATTCGGGGCCGGGAAGGATCCCAACCAGACCGCGCAACGCATCGCCGATCAGCTCGGACCTTTGGTCAGGCTTGCACGGCCAAAAGGGTTCGACTTTCTCGCCTATCTGCTCGGCATGGCGCTAAAAGAGTCGCGGCGGCTTTCGCAGGAGTAGGCGCGGCGCCTTTGCCTCTTGCCGTCGGTTCGGAGAAGGGCGGCGCCATGGCATTGCCGAAGACTCCTCAGCTGACGACGGATTGCGTGATCTTCGATCCGCCCGGGCGCGTGCTTCTCATCCGCCGCAAGCATGAGCCGTTTGCCGAGAGCCACGCGCTGCCTGGCGGATTCGTCGAGATGGGCGAGACGGTGGAAAGTGCCTGCCGGCGCGAAGTGCGCGAGGAGGTCGGCATCGAAGTGGACGATCTCATTCTGGTCGGCGTCTATTCGGACCCTAAGCGCGATCCGCGCGGCCACGTAGTCAGCGTCGCCTACGCGACGGTCTTGCCAAGCACGGTCCCGCCGCGGGCCGGGTCGGATGCGGCGAGCGCCGAATGGGTCAAGGACTGGCTCCGCGTCACCCTGGCCTTCGATCACGCGCAAATCCTGGCAGATGCCGAGGCGATGCTCAAGCAGCGGCGTCCAGGTTAGGCGTTCCGCGGCGAAAGGCGCGCGGAGAGGCGCCGAACCAGCGGCGAGCCGCGCGGCTGAAGGCGCTGAGCTCTGAATAGCCCACGCGCGCGGCGATATCGGTGAGCTTCAGCGAGCTCTCGAACAGGTAGCGCTGGGCGATGCAGCGGCGGGTATCGTCAAGCAGCCGCTGGAAGGAGGTGCCTTCGGCCTTGAGACGACGGTTGAGGGCGCTGACCGACATTCCGGCCTCAACGGCGACCGAGCGGGGGCTCGTTGCGCCCCGCTCCAGGCAGCGGGCGATCGCCTCGCGCAAATCGAGCAGCGGGTGGTCGGCGACAGCGCATTGCTGCTCGATCTGCTCCTCGCAGATGCGCGTGACGAGCTCGAACAGCTGGGCATCGGCCCCGGGAAGCGGCAGCGCGAGCGTGGCGGCCGTGAGGCCGAAGCTGTTCGTTGGCTGGTTGAAAGCGATGCGCGGCCCGAGCAGCCGCTCATACTCGGCCAGGTTTTCCGGCTGCCGATGCGTGAACCCCACGGAAATCGGGCGCCACGCACTCCCCACGGCGCATTGGATGCGCCACGCGAAGCGCATCACCACGAAATCGACGAGTTGCGTCACGTTTGGCATGGTCACGGAGTAGGACCACGGCGAGGTCAAATCGCTACAGGCCAATGTCAAACATCCGTGACAGGTTACATGACAGAATAAGGCGGGGTCCTGAGCTGATTCCAAGATGAATAGTCCCAATGAGCGATGAGGACATCATCATCACCGAGCGGCGGCTTGCGCTCGGTGGGGGTCAGGACGGCGTCGAGCTGGCGCTGGAAACGCTCATCGCCATCGCCGAGCGCGAAGGCCGCGATTTTCTTGCCTATCTCTTAACCATGGCGCTCGTTCACGCACGCGAGGAAGGCGAGGACGGCGAGAGGCTGCCAAGTCTAGGCCATTGAAACCCTCCCACCCAGGCTAGGCGCGCGCGGGCGGATGCTCTATCTAAGCATTGCCATGATCGGAGTACTCCTGAATGAATGACGGGCCCGGGGTCCGAGACCCTGCGCCGCGATATACAGAGCCGCCAGAGCCACGGCCGGATGGCGGGCGCAGCGGCAAGGTCGGCGTACTCCTGGTCAATCTCGGCACGCCCGACGACACCTCCTATTGGCCGATGCGGCGCTACCTCAGGGAGTTTCTCTCCGACCGCCGTGTGATCGAGACCAACCGCCTTTTGTGGTGGCCTATTCTGAACGGTGTCGTGCTGACCATCAGGCCCTCCCGCAGCGGCCGCAAGTATCGATCGATCTGGAACGAGGAGTTGAACGAGTTCCCCCTCCGCACCATCACCCGGGCACAGAGCGCCAAGGTCGCCGACGCATTCGCCTTCCACGTTGAGGTCATCGTCGACTGGGCCATGCGCTACGGCAATCCGAGCATCGTCTCGCGCGTCGAGGCACTCGCGGGCCGCGGGTGCGACCGGCTGCTTATCTTCCCGCTCTATCCGCAATATTCGGCGGCGTCGACGGCGACCGTCAACGACAAGGCTTTCGACGTTTTGAAGGCCTTGCGCTACCAGCCCGCGCTGCGCACCGTTCCGTCCTATCCCGAAGACCCCGTCTATATCGAGGCGCTCGCGGGCTCCATCAGGTCCCATCTCGCCGGTCTCGATTGGCAGCCGGAGGTGGTACTCGCCTCCTTCCATGGGGTGCCCAAGGCCTATATCGACAAGGGCGATCCGTATCAGCGTCAATGCGCGGCGACCACCGCGCAGTTGGCCGAGGCGCTGCGGCCGGATGGGGTAGAGCTTCGCATGACCTTTCAGTCGCGTTTTGGCCGCGCTGAATGGTTGCGACCCTATACCGACAAGACCGTCGAGGCGCTCGCGAAGGAGGGCATGAAGCGGCTGGCCATCGTCACACCAGGCTTCGTCGCCGACTGCCTGGAGACGCTAGAGGAGATTGCGGCCGAGAATGGCGAGATTTTCCGTGAGCATGGCGGCGAGAAGTTCAGCTTCATCCCCTGCCTCAACGATTCCGACGCTGGCATTCGTGTGCTCGTGCACCTGATCCGGCGCGAGCTTGAGGGCTGGCTCTAACGCGCTATGATTGTCGCCGTTGGGGGGGCGGGCGATCATGCGGGGGTTCAGGCTGCTGCTGTTGGGTGCAAGCCTTGTCGTGACGGGATGCGCCACACCTATGGCCATGCACGACATCGAGGCGGTTAGTTAGGCCGAACCGCGGGCACATCGACCGGCAGATTGCCGCGCTGGAGCGCGAGAAGGCGCAGAACGACCAGAGGCTTGTTGCGTCCAGTCGGTCGCGCCGGCGCTCGTGGTGCTCAGCATCGTGCGCGGCACCTTTAGCCAGAACGTCTCCATTGCCACGGGAGAGTGGGCGGGGTGCCATCGACCGCAAGCTCGCCGAGCTTAGGTGCGCCAAGAAGTCATGCTAAGGGTGCGGGCGTCAGCTTCTTACCCCTCTCCATCCCCCAAGGCAATGCGCCGCGCAACGATCGTCGTCATCTGCTGTTGCATTGCGTCGCTCGCATTGGCGCCGGGGGCGCCCGCCGCCGAGAACGCAGCACCGGCCAAGGCCGAGGCTCCGTTGGCCTATGTCACCGTCGTCGGCGCGCCGGGGGATGGGGAGCAAGCGCTGGCCGCCGCCCTAACGCGGCGTCTCGCTGCGGTGGGTCTTAAGCCCGCCACCGCGTTTCAAGCCAATGTCTACGAGATTCAGGGCAGTGTGCGCGTTGCGGCCGCGTCCGGCGGCAAGGAAAGTGTTCGCATCGTCTGGGTCGTTCTTAGCCCCGACGGCACGCAGCTCGGCGTCGTGAGGCAGACGAACGAGGTGCGCAAGGGCTCCCTTGACCGCAAATGGGGCGGCGCCGCCGATGCGGCGGCGAGCGATGCGGCCGCGCAAATCGTAGGACTGTTCCCGAAGGACAAGGAATGAGAGCCCTTAAATTCGCTCATCGCCGCTCCCATCTATCGGCTGCCGCGAGGATAGCGCCGCTTTGAAGACACCACTAGGAGGTGCCAATGCTCGGCTTCAATGTCTTCGTCATTTTCCTGCTCGTCCTCTTCATCTCCGTCGTCGCGGCGGGCGTCAAAGTTGTTCCCCAAGGGTGGAACTACACGGTCGAGCGCTTCGGCCGCTATACAAAGACGCTCCGGCCTGGCCTTACCTTCATCATCCCGTTCATCGATCGCATCGGGCGGAAGCTCAATGTGATGGAGCAGGTGGTGGAGGTGCCGAGCCAGGAGGTCATCACCAAGGACAATGCTATGGTGAAGGTGGACGGCATCGCCTTTTTCCAAGTGCTCGACGCGGCGCAAGCCAGCTACGAGGTCACGCATCTCGAAAACGCCATTCTCAACCTCACCATGACCAATATCCGCACGGTGATGGGCTCCATGGATTTGGACGAACTCCTATCTCAGCGCGACGAAATCAATCACCGCTTGCTCAAGGTGGTGGACGACGCGACCCATAATTGGGGTGTCAAGGTCACCCGCATCGAGATCAAGGATATCGAGCCGCCGCGCGACCTCGTCGACTCCATGGCGCGGCAAATGAAGGCCGAGCGCGACAAGCGCGCCGCAATTCTCGTGGCCGAGGGCGAGCGGCAGGCGGCGATCCTCACGGCGGAGGGCTCCAAGCAGGCACAGATCCTGGCGGCAGAGGGGCGCCGCGAGGCCGCCTATCGCGACGCCGAGGCGCGTGAGCGTTCGGCCGAGGCGGAGGCCAAGGCGACGCAGGTGGTAAGCGAGGCGATCGCCAAGGGAAACATTCAGGCCATCAATTATTTCGTCGCCAACAATTATGTCGGCGCGCTGAAGGCACTGGCCGAGGCCAAGAACCAGAAGGTGCTGATCCTGCCGATCGAGGCGACCTCGGTGATTGGCGCCGTTGCGGGCGTGGCCGAAATCGCGCGCGAGGCTTTTGGCGATGGGGGCGGCAATGCCGCCCCGCCGCCCGCCCCGGCCGCCAGAGCCCGTGCGGGTGGCTCGGTGCCTTCGGTGTAAGGGACTTATGTCATGAGCATCTTGGCCTCGCTCGGTCCCTGGAACTGGATGATCCTCGCCGCGACCTTGCTCGTGCTCGAGATGCTGGCGCCCGGCATCTTTCTCATGTGGTTCGGGTTTGCCGCCGCGCTCACCGGCGTGCTTGCCTTCAGTTTCGATATCAGCTGGCAATGGCAACTCATCTGGTTCTGCCTGCTGTCATTGGCGGCGGTATTGGTGGCGCTAAAATATTTGCGCCAGCATCCATTTGCGAGCGAGCGGCCGCTGCTGAACGAGCGGGCGACCCAGCATATCGGCCAGACTTTCGCGCTGGTCGACGCGATCCATAATGGGCGTGGCAGCGTGCATATCGGCGACACCATCTGGCGTGTGGAAGGGCCCGATCTGCCGAAGGGCACGCAGGTTAAGGTGATCGGCGCCAACGGCACCGTGCTGAAGGTTGGCCGCGCCGGCGCCGCCTGAAGGCAACTGTCCCGGAACTGGCAGCCCATGCTGCCGCTGGCTAAATGGGTATTTGGGGCCGGTTGTTCTTTTCAACGATGTCGACGATCTCGATCGGTCTTTCTGCGGTTGTGTTTTCATCAGCCCAATAGGCCACCGCTAGACGCCTTCCGCCTGAACCCTCGACATACACTTGCGTGAAGCCGGCGCTACGCAGCCGGTTGGCAACCATTGGATTCGTTGCGAACCAGTTGAATCCGGAGAGCGTCGCCAGGTACCATTTGCTATTGTGAGCCGTGTACTGAGACATACCGGCTCCGTGGCGTCTGTACTACTCTAAGTAGTAGACGTTCTCGGTATATTCTTAAGACTGCGAAAGTACCGGAGTCACTTCGGCTTGAACCAGGCCGCAACGGCGTTTCGACTGCCCTGGTCGAGGGTGAGGTGAAGCTTGGTGCGGCGGAGGAGGAAGTCCTCCGCCGTCATGGCGTCCTCCGTCTCGACCGCATGCTCAAGCTCGGCATGCGTCACGCCGGGAGCGATCGTCTCGGCCTGGCCTGCGTCCCGCGCGATCCGGCCGTAGAGCGCCTCGATCTGGTCGCCATAGGTGAAGGCCCAGCGGTGGCGGACGGCGGTGGGCACTGAGGCGGGTCCGCGTTCGGCGCGGGCGGTGAGTGCCTCGCGGCTGAGTGTGCCGCCATGAAGCGGCACGTCCTTGGTCCAGGACGGTCCGATGCGGGCGCCAAGGCCGCCAAGTGCGTCGAGCACCTCCTCGGCGAAGGCGCGGTGGGTTGTAAGCTTGCCGCCATAAAGGGTGATCATGCCGCCCGTGCCGTTGGGAACTTGCGCGAGGGCCGGGCTGCGGCTGACGCGGGAGGGTGCTGCCGCAGCGTCGTCGGCGAGGGCGCGGACGCCCGACCAGGTAAAGACCACGTCGGCGGCGGTTGCCGGTCCTGGACTAGCGAAGGTGCGGTTATAGGCATCGAGGAGGTAGGTCCGTTCCGCTGCGGAGCAGACGGCAGTGCCTGGGTCGCCCGCATGGGGGACATCGGTGGTGCCGACAATGAGAAAGCGCTGCTCGAGCCACGGCAGGACAAAGATCACGCGGTCCTCGGAGTCTTGCAGCGTGTAGGCGTCGGCTTGAGCCGGCGCGGGGTTGGGAAGCACGATATGGCTGCCGCGCACGAGCCGCAAAGGCCGCGATGGCGGATGCGAGGTGGTGAGCGCATCGACAGAGGCGACCCAGGGGCCGCTGGCATTCACCACATAGTGCGCCTCCACGCGGCGGTTGGTGCCTTGCTCGTCGAGCTCAACCCCGTAGCCGTTGGCGAGCGGCTCGATGGCAACTACGCCACGGCGGTTCTTGATGTCGGCGCCGCGGGCGCGCGCGTCGAGCAACACGGCAAGGGTGAGCCGCGCATCGTCGGCTTGGCAATCGTCGTAGTGGAGGATCGAGCCGAGGCCCTCCTGGCGGAGCCGCGGGAGCATGGCGATCTCGCTCGGTCCGAGTTTGCCGCTCGGCGGCAGGCCATGACCGAAGGACAACAGGTCATAGAGCTTCAGCCCCGCTTCTACCTTGAGGCCCGAGCGCTTCTGCGAACGATATAGCGGTACGAGAAAGCGGAGCGGCGCCACGAGGTGGGGCGCGGTCTTGAGGAGTTGGCCGCGCTCGATGAGCGACTCGCGCACGAGCTTGAGCTCAAGTTGCTCCAGGTAGCGCAAGCCCCCGTGGATGAGCTTGGACGAGGCAGAGGAGGTGGCCGACGCGTAGTCGCTCTTCTCGGCGAGCATGACCTTGAGGCCCCGGCCGGCGGCGTCGCGGGCGACTGCGGCGCCGTGGATGCCGCCGCCGACGACGAGCACATCGAAGCTTTGCGTTGACGCCAACGTTGCCCCTAGGCGACGCCGGCGCGCAGCAGATCGTGGATGTGGAGGATGCCCACGGGTCGGCCATCCTCGACGACGAAGAGGGCGGTGATGCTCGAGGCGTTGATGAGCTCGAGCGCCGCGCTGGCAAGCAGATCCGAGTTGGCGGTCTTGGGTCCGGGCGTCATGATGTCTCCGGAGCGCAAGGACAGCAGGCCGTCGCCCATATGCCGGCGCAAGTCGCCGTCGGTGATGATCCCGGCGAGCCTGCCCTCGTCATCGACCACCCCCAGACAGCCCAGCGCTTTCTCGGTCATGACGACGATGGCTTCGGCCATGACCATTTCGGGGGCCACGAGCGGCAGGCGATCACCCTTATGCATCAGATCGCCCACGAATTTGAGGTGCGCGCCGAGCTGGCCGCCCGGATGCAGCGTCTTGAAGTCGCGCGCGGTGAAACCTTTGCTCTCCAGCAGCGCGATGGCGAGGCAATCGCCGAGCGCGAGCTGCATCACCGTGCTCGTAGTCGGCGCCAGCCCATGCGGGCAGGCTTCCTTG
This sequence comes from uncultured Alphaproteobacteria bacterium, assembly GCA_963741155.1. Taxonomy (GTDB): domain Bacteria; phylum Pseudomonadota; class Alphaproteobacteria; order Rhizobiales; family Methyloligellaceae; genus Methyloceanibacter. The sequence continues at coordinate 366,789 of CAVUHA010000007.1, forward strand.
GTTTGCGGCAGTGCCAGCACCACTTCGGCGGCGCCGGCCAGTGTGGAGTCCGCGTTCGAGGTCACCGCGATCAAGGGCACGGCGAAGCGGCGCGAATAAGAGACGATATTGCCGAGCTCGACCGTTTCGCCCGACCAGGAGAAAGCAAGGATGACGTCTTGCGGCGTGATCATGCCGAGGTCGCCGTGGCTCGCCTCGCTAGGATGCACGAAATAGGCGGGTGTTCCGGTGGAGGAAAGGGTGGCCGCGACCTTCAGCCCGACATGGCCGCTCTTGCCCATGCCAGTGACGATCACCCGGCCGCGGCAGGCGCGGATGGCGGCCACGGCAATGGCGAAGCTCTCGGCCAGCTCCCCGCGTAATGCCGCCTCAAGTGCACCTAAGCCCTCGGCCTCGAGCTGCACCGTGCGCGTCGCCGACGCCACCGCCTCGCTCGCGCTGCGCTCCGGGTAACGATCCCGCTTCAGGCCGACTGGCATGAACGTGCTCCCCCTAGCTTGCTGGCTTCGCTTTAGCACAAAAAGGGCGCGTGGAAGGGCGCGAACTTGCGCCGTTTCGGAACGGGGCTAAACGCCTCGTTAACTCTATTCCTCCTAGGCTTGCGAGATCAACGGTCCGGTGGGGCGCGATCAGCCTCACCGACATTGCCGGCGCCCAGACCACGTTGCATGAGCAGAATGTTACGGCATCGGCGGACCACACCTTCAACCGCCTTACGCTCAAGCTTAGCGGCACGCTGGCCGACTACAATTACGACGACGTGACCGATCCGACTCTTGTTGGCCCGGTGCCCTTCCTGGACATCAGATATTGCACCGAGGCAGTCGGCACGCTGCGCAGCAGTCGCTGCAGCGTGCCTTCTGGCGCTATCTTGTGCTCGGCGCTTATGGCTCCTACGAGGTCGCCGACTTTGTCGGCGATCCGGAGATCGATCAGCGAATCAAGGGTGGCTTCACCACCGAATATTATTTCATTCCGGTGCTGTCGGTTTACGGGCGCTACGAGCATACAGCCTTCATCAGCACGGACGCGGCAAGCGACTTCGACGAGGACGAGGTGCGGCTCGGCGTGAAGCTCAGACGCTGATGGGAAACCCGGGGAGCTCAGATCAGCTTCTTGATCTCCGCGGTCAAAGCTTCGCCCAAGTCCGGGCGCTCGAGCGCATAAGCGATATTGGCGGTGAGAAAACCGAGCTTCGAGCCGCAGTCGAAGCTGCGCCCTTCATATTTTAGCGCATGGAAGGGTTGCCACTGCATGAGCTTGCGCATGGCGTCGGTGAGCTGGATCTCGCCGCCGGCACCGGTTTCCTGCGCTGACAGAAGGTCAAAGATCTCCGGTTGCAGGATGTAGCGGCCGAGAATGGTGAGGTCGGAAGGCGCGGTTCCTGGCTTCGGCTTCTCGACCATGCCGTCGATGGGAAAGACGCGCCCGTTGCCCTTGCCAATGCTCACCACGCCGTAGTTCTTGAGCTCGGCCTCCGGCACGGGCTCGACGGCGAGGATGTTGCCGCCGTGGTGCGCATAGACGTCGAGCATCTGAGCAAGGCAGCCCTTGCCCTGGTTCTGCACAAGCACGTCGGGAAGCAACAGCGCAAACGGCTCGTCGCCCACAAGCTCGCGCGCGCACCAAACCGCATGACCGAGGCCGAGCGGTTCCTGCTGGCGGGTGAAGCTCGTCTGGCCGGGGCCGGGCAGGCCGCGTTCAAGCTGATCGATCTCGGCCTGCTTACCGCGGGCGGCGAGCGTCTGCTCAAGCTCAATCTGCTTGTCGAAATGATCCTCAATCAACCCCTTGTTGCGGCCGGTGACGAAGATGAAGTGCTCGATACCGGCGGCCATCGCCTCGTCGACCACGTGCTGGATCAGCGGCCGGTCGACCACCGTCAGCATCTCCTTGGGCATCGCCTTGGTGGCGGGCAGGAAGCGGGTGCCAAGACCCGCAACCGGGAACACCGCCTTGCGGACAGGAGCGGCCATGCAAGTCCTCGTTAACCGTAACGGAGCGCGTAGGTGGGATTCGCGGGCTCGTAGTCAGGAGTCCCTAACTTGTTTCCGATAACACGCGGCGAATTGCAACTGCCGCATGCGGAAGGTCAATTCATGAGCGTCTTGGTCACGGGTGGGGCCGGGTATATCGGCAGCCACATGGTGCTCTAGCTGCTCGACGCGGGCGAAGACGTGCTCGTGCTGGACAACCTCTTCACCGGGTTCCAATGGGCGGCGCCGGACGGCGCGGCGCTGATCGTCGGCGATGTTGGCGATCAGGCGCTCGTGCGGCGATTGCTGAAGCGCAACGACGCCGACCGGATCGGCGAGGTGCTCGGCTGGAGCCCGCGCCTCGACGACCTGGATACCATCGTCGCCCATACGCTCGCCTGGAAGCGGCGCCTGATGGAAAACCGGCGGCTGGCGGCTTCCTAGGTCGAGGCGCACGCCAGCCGATGTTTTTGCCTTTTCAGCGCCGCATCCGCTCCCCACAATCACGCTCGATCGACGAATCGTGAGCACGCGGAGGACGGTGCATGCGCATCGCATGCTCGGGCGGCATTGCAGTCTTGGTCTGGACGGTGGCGGCTCTGCTTCCGCTGTTCGTCGCCGCGCCAGCGTCGGCCGTCGAGGCGCAGGCCGGTGACGATGTCGCCGCTTATAGGCGCGCCGTCGAGGCGCGCTTCTCCGTATGGCTCACGGCGCTCTGGCCTGACGCGCAAGCGGCTAGTGTGTCGCGGGCGACGTTCGACGCCAATCTCAAGGCGCTCAAGCTCAACTGGTCCTTGCCGCATCTCGTGCTGCCGGATCCGGCGGCCCCCGGCGGACCGCCGCTGCCGCCAGCCCTGAAGGAAGCCGTGCAGCCGCAGCATCAGCCGGAGTTCGACGCGCCGGAAGGCTACTTCAAGGATGGCACGCTGACGGGTCTGGCCTCCCAAGGCCGCGCCAAGACCGCTGAATGGCGCCCCCAGCTCGCCGAGATCGAGAAGCGTTATGGCGTGCCGGCGAGCGTCGTCGTCGCCATCTGGGGGCGGGAGACGGGCTTCGGCAAGATCGATGCGCCCTATGATGCGCTGGCGGCCATCGCCACCCAAGGCTTCATGGGTCGGCGGCCCGAGGAGTTCCGCAAGCAGCTGATCGTGGCGCTGAAAATTCTTGGCGAGGGCCATGCGACGCGGGCGCAGATGAAAAGCTCATGGGCCGGCGCCATGGGCTACACCCAGTTCATGCCCACGGATTTCGAGAACTATGCGGTGGATTTCGACGGCGACGGCAAGCGGGACATCTGGGGCTCGATCGCCAATTCGCTCGCCTCCACCGGCAATTCCCTGCACACGCAAGGCTGGGACGGCGCCAAGCCCTGGGGCTACGAAGTGCGCCTGCCAAAAGGCTTCGATTGCACCCTGCAAGGACCCGACCAGGCGCGGCCGGTGGCGGAATGGGTGAAGCTCGGCGTGGCGCCGGTCGGCACGGATGCGGGGGGATTTCCGCAAGCGGCTCTCGCCGATTCCACCTTCGTCGTGCTGCCTGCCGGACTTAAAGGTCCCGCTTTCCTCGCCACCAATAATTTCGCGGTGTTGAAGCTCTACAACAACTCCGACGTCTACGCGATTTTCGTGGGCCACGTCGCCGACATGATCGCGGCCGGTGTGCCGGCGAAATTTGTGGGCACCTGGCAGCCGGTGGAGCGCTTCACGCAGGACCGCATGCAACGCTTCCAGGAGGCGCTGGTGGCGCGAGGCTATGATGTGGGCAAGGTAGATGGGCTCGCCGGCTTCAAGACGCGCCAGGCTATCGGGCTCACCGAGAAGAAGCTTGGCCTGCCGCTCACCTGCTATCCGAACAGCGCGGTGATCGATGCCGTGCTCAAGGGTGCGAGCGCCGTGGCGCAATAGTCCGCACCCGCCGCGTCTCAGCCGGCTAGGTTTTGCCCGACCGGCTTGCTAAGTTCCGCCCATGCGAATCGTCCCTGCGACCAACACATTGGCTTTACTTGCGTTTCTGGCGGTAGCGCCCATCGCCGGCGTTTCGTCGGGCGCTGCGGCGGCGCAAAGCTTCGCCCAGTGGGTTGAAAGCTTCTGGCCTGCGGCGAAGGCCGCCGGCATCACGCGCGCGACCTATGACCGGGCGTTTGCCGGTGTCACTCCCGATCCAGAGGTGATCGAGCAGGCCAACTTTCAGCCCGAATATGTGAAGCCCATCGGCGAATATATGGACCGGGTCGTTTCCGACAAACGCATCGAGATGGGCAAGCAGAAGCTCGCGGAGAACAAGGCACTGCTCGACGCCATCGAGGCGCGCTACGGCGTCGACCGGCATATCGTCGTCGCCATCTGGGGCGTGGAATCGAACTACGGCACGCAGCCCGGCGACAAGAACGTCATCCGCTCGCTGGCTACGCTGATTTATTCCGGAACCAAGGCCAAATTCGCGAAGCCGCAGCTCATCACGGCGCTGAAGATTTTGCAGCACGGCGACATTACGCTTGAACTGATGAACGGCTCCTGGGCTGGCGCCATGGGACACACCCAATTCATTCCCACCACCTATCAAAGCTACGCCGTCGACTATGATGGGGACGGCAAGCGCGACATCTGGGGCGACGTTCCAGACGCGCTCGCATCGACCGCGAGCTATCTCAAGGTCTCGAATTGGCGCCCGGGGGAGAGCTGGGGCTATGAGGTCGAGGTCCCCAAGGGCTTCAAGGTCGGAAGCGTCAGCGAGAAGACCGTCAAGTCCCTCGGCGACTGGCAAAAGCTCGGCATCGTGCGGGTGGGCGGTGCCTCCTATCCCAGGCTTTCCGACAAGGCCACCCTATTTACTCCGGCGGGGGCGAGCGGCCCCGCCTTCCTTGTGCTGAACAACTTCCGCTCGATCCTCCATTACAACACGGCCACGTCCTATGCCCTTGCCGTCGGGCATCTTTCCGACCGCCTCCGAGGGGCTGGACCCTTCGTGCATCCCTGGCCGACCGACGAGAACCATCTCGCGCTCGATCAGCGCATGGAGCTGCAGCGGCTGCTCGTGGGCAAAGGCCTGCTCACCGGCGATGCCGACGGTGTCATCGGGCCGGCAACGCTGGAGGCGGTCAAAGCCTATCAGCGGGCCAAGGGCCTGCCGGTCGACGGCTTCCCAAGTCTCACGATTTTGCAGCTTTTGCGGAAAGACGGGTAGGCTGTATAGTCAGGGTGGTGATCCGATCACGATGTCCGTCCACCACAGCGATACCTGACGAGCGAAACGGCGATTATTCGGACACGGATTGAAAGGAGGCTGGGCCGTTCGGCCGCGGGCCACTGGCAATGTCCCAAAGCAGGGAAAATTGGGGGAGGGCCTTCAAAAGGCCCGGAAGATCATGTCTCGTAACGTGTCTCGTCTTTATCGGCGCTGGAATGCGCCTTGCTTGCACCTCTCGATGTTCGCACTAGCCGCCTTCATCCTCTCGCTCGTGCTCGCCGGTCTCGCGCCCTCTCCGGCCGCGGCGCAGAGCGCCAACGAGTTCCAACGCAGCTACCTCAACCCCTTTCCCGGCGGCGACCGCTATCGCATCGTCGTGCTCGGTGATTCCTTGGGCGACGGACTCTGGTCCGGCCTCTATCGCGCCTTCGAGGAGGACAACAACCTCGAGTTCGTGAAGCGGTCGAAGGTGTCGACCGGCTTCGTGCGCACCGACTACTACGACTGGAACAGCGCCGTTGCCGATATGCTCAAGACCGAGACCTACCAGATCGCGGTGGTCATGTTCGGCGCCAATGACGACCAGGCGATCCGCAACGGCAAGGACTGGCTGAAGCCCGGCACCGACGGCTGGCGTGAGGCCTATGGCCAACGGGTAGAGACGTTCATCAAGAAGCTCCGTGCGGCCGGGCTCGCGGTCTATTGGGTGGGCTTGCCGGTGATGCGCAGCCCAGATCAGAGCACGGACGCGGAAGTCATGAACGAAATCTTCCGCGAGAAGTCCTTTATCAACGGCGCCAAGTTCATCGATACGTGGAGCGGGTTCACCGACGAGGCGGGGCGCTACAGCGCCTATGGGCCGGACATGTCGGGCCAGGTCAAGCGGCTCAGGGCCGATGACGGCGTCCACTTCACCATGCGCGGCTATCTCAAGCTTGCGCATTTCGTCGAGAAGGAGCTTCGCCACGACCTGAGCCTCGCCAAGCTCGAACGGAACATCCCGCTCGCCGGCGCCGAGGACGAGCAGGCCAAGGTGACAGGCCACATGGTGACTCCGGCCAAGCCGCCGGCCGCTCTTGAGTCAGCTCCGGACCAGGCGAGCGGAGCCCAACCTTTGGTCGCTGCCGCGCCGGCGCAAAACGGCGAGACACCTGCAACGCAAATGCAGCAGAGCCAGGTCGGCGAGGTTAGCGTCCTTCGTCCGGTGATTTCCGACACGACGCTGCAGGTGGCACAGACCATGATGCAGCAAGGTGCGGCAGCCTCGATGCCGGAAAGCGAGATGATTGCGAGCGATTTGAGCGGTGGCTTGACCGCGCTCGCCTCGATCTCCGCCGTCAACGACCTGTCCGTGACCTCATCGAAGCCGAGGCTGCCGCTCACGCAGCGGCCATATTACAAAGTTCTCATCAAGGGCGAGCAGCTCAAGCCCAAGGCGGGCAGAGCCGACGATTTCACCTGGCCGCGTGGCTAAGGAGTAGGGCGCTTAGGTAGCGGGGTATAGCGCTCATGACGCGTGGCGGGGGGACACGCTCGAAGGCCGACGCTGGCGCGTGGCGCATGCGCTGGTGGGCAGCTTGTGGTGCCCTCGCGCTGATCGTCGCTATCGCGGTCGTCGCCCTCGGTCTCCCCGAATTTTCGCAAAGCCCCGCAACGCCGTCGATCGCCCCGGCGCAAGGCTCGGAGGTATCTGCGGCGCCAGAACGGGGCGCGACTCTCAATGCACCGGCAAGCGAGGCCGTCGAGACGGCCAGCGTTCAGGGTGTGCGCGAGACCGCGCACGTCACCCCGCATGCCAGCAAGCTCGCGCCGCTCTACGGGGCGCTCGTCAAAGTCGAAAGCGGGGCTGCGGCGGCGCCGGTCACGATCTTGCATCTCGGCGACAGTCATATCGCCTCGGACCGCATTACGGGCGAGGTGCGCCGCCTCTTGCAGGCCCGTTTCGGTGATGCGGGACGCGGGCTGATGATGCCTGGCTTCCCCTTCCCCTATTACAAGGCACCGGGCTTCAGCTTCGAGAAGACCGGCAAATGGACGGCCGCCAACAGTCTGAACGAGGATGGAGCATATGGCATTACCGGCGTGAGCCTCACCGGCTCAGGCGCGGATGCCGTGCTCAAGCTTGCCAGCACGACCGGGCCGTTCACGGTACCGGAGGTGTCTCTGCTGGCTGGCCCTGGCGGGGGCCACGCGGTAATCAGCGCCGGAGACAGGAGCGAGGAGGTGGCGACCGGGGCGGTCACGCGCTCGGTGTTGCGCGTGAGGCTGCCGGTGAAAGCCGCCTCGCTTGAGGTTGCGGTCAAGGGCGATGGAACGGTGACGGTGCTTGGACTTTCGGCCGGCTCCGGTGGGCGCGGCGTCCGCTACGTCAATCTCGGCATCCCGTCAGCGTCGGCGCTTACGACGCGCCGCTTCGACCGCGCGCTTTCTGCAAGCGACATCGGAGAGCTGGCGCCAAAGCTCGTGGTGTTGGGCTACGGCACCAATGAGGGCTTCATCGACGGTCTCGACCTCGACGCCTACGAGAAGGAATATGTCCGCCTTGTCGAGCTCGTGAAAGCCGCGGCGCCGGACGCCGCGTTGCTTATCCTTGGCCCATTGGACGGGACGCGGCTGCCCGGCTTTGTCAAAGGCAATGCCCGGGCTGCGGCCCCGTGCCGGCCGCTCAGCGCCAGCGAGCAGTCCGACTATGACGCAATGCTGGCGATGGAGGATCCGCACCTCGCCCGCTGGCACGAGCCGCCCAAACTCGCCGTCGTGCGCTCGCTCCTCGCGCGCATCGCGGACCGCTACAACGCCACCTATTGGGACCTGTCGTCGGTCATGGGGGGGCTATGCAGCATCGACCGATGGGCGAGGGCGGCGCCCCCCCTTGCGATGCCTGACCACGTGCATTTGAGCGATGAGGGCTCAAGGCGCGTTGGCCAAGCCATCTATGCTGCACTGATCAAAGGCTATGAGCGCTATCGTGAACAGGCGGCCGGCAGCGGCGGCCCTGACAGCGTTACCGACGACGACCCGGCCACGCCCGAGCGGGTGGCCGGGCCCCCCGTGCCGGCACCGTGAGGCAGGACCGGCAACATGCTCTTCCCAACCCTTAGCTTCGGCATCTTCTTTCTCATCGTCTTCGCGATCGCCTGGGAGCTGAGCACCTGGCCGCAAACGCGCAAGGCCTTCCTGGTCGCGGTCAGCTACGTCTTCTATGGATTCTGGGACTGGCGCTTCACGGCGCTGCTCGCGACGAGCTCGCTCATCAACTATGCCGCGGGACGCCTGCTCGCCATCACCGTGAGCGACAAGTGGCGTCGCCAGATCGTCGTCGCCGCCATCGCGCTCAATCTCGGCATTCTCGGCTTCTTCAAATACTACGGCTTCTTCATGGAGTCGCTGTCGGACCTGCTTACCCGCGTCGGGCTCGAGCGCGACCTGCCGTTCCTGGAGATCATCCTTCCCATCGGCATCTCCTTCTTCACCTTCCACGGCATTTCCTATGTGGTCGACGTCTATCGCGGCAAGATCCCGGCGGAGGAATCGCCGCTCGACGTTTTTCTCTACATCTCCTTCTTCCCGCAGCTCGTCGCCGGCCCGATCGTGCGGGCGTCCGATTTCCTGCCGCAGCTCAAGACCGAGCCCAGGCTCGAACGCTCCATGGTGGCGAACGGCATCATGCTGATCCTGATCGGCCTGTTCAAGAAAATGGTGATCGCCAACTATCTGGCCAACGAGCTCGTCGACGGGGTTTTCTTCGATCCTTCCGCCTTCTCCGGTCCCGACCTGTTGCTCGGCCTGTATGGCTATGCGGTGCAGATCTATTGCGACTTCTCGGGCTACAGCGACATCGCCATCGGGGTCGCCGGGCTGCTCGGCTACCACTTCAAGCCGAACTTTGCGCAGCCCTATCGCTCGGCCTCCTTGCGCGAGTTCTGGCGGCGGTGGCACATCTCGCTGTCGAGCTGGCTGCGCGACTATCTCTACAAGCCGCTTGGCGGCAGCTACCAAGGCACCGCCAAGACCTACCGCAATTTGGCCATCACCATGCTCTTGGGCGGGTTGTGGCACGGCGCGGCCTGGACCTTCATCATCTGGGGCGCGATCCACGGGACAGCGCTGGTGATGGAGCGGATGCTGCTTGCGTTCAAGCCACAGCCGGCGCCGGCGCTCGCATTGGTGGGCTACGGCTATGGTCCCATGGGGCGCGTGCTCGCGGTGGGCGCCTCCGGCGGCCAGGCTTTCGGCAAAGCACTCGCCGTTTTCGTCACCTTCAACATCGTCTGCCTTGCCTGGATCTTCTTCCGCGCCGAGTCGCTCGAGCTGGTGATGGCCTATCTTCGGGGGCTCGCGGACTGGTCGGGGCCGATCGAGCGGGCGACGCCGTTCCTGATCGCGCTCGTGACCGCGTCGCTCGCGGCGCATTTCATATCGGAAGATTTCGTGCAGCGGATCAGCGCCCGGCTCGAACATGCCGGTGCGCCGACGCTCGGGGCCGTGCTAGGCTTCGGTATCCTCTTGATCTTTGCGGTGGCGCCTGAGGGAGTGGCGCCGTTCATCTACTTCCACTTCTGAGCGCGCGTTGCGTAAGGTGTGTTAATGTCGTTTGCGTTGGAGTTTCGTAAGAAGCATTTCACTGCCCCCACCTCCAAGGTGGCCGGGCGGCGGAAGCGTTCTCCGTCAAAGCGGCGGAAGGCCGAGGACGGCTGCGCCGAAACGCGGGGCGCCAGGGCCACGATGCTCGGCGCGCTTGTGGTGGCGGCGGCCATCCTCGCAATCTTCAATTCCGAGGGCTTGCGGCTCTATGCCGGCGATTGGGCGGAAAGTCAGTTTGGCCGTCCCCTGTTGGCCGTGTCGGAAGCCTGGGATGGCGCCATGCAGCGCGCGGGCGCCAAGAACGTGGAGGAACACGTGCGCGGTTTTGTGACTGGCTTGCGCGAGGCGCGCTGGACCGATTTGGCGAGCGCTTTTTGGGCTGCTCCCGTGGGCGCTCGCACCATCGAGCTCAAGGGCGAGACCTCCACGGCAGACGAGCCGTCCGACCGCTATACGGGAGCCCTGCCACGGACCGCCAAGCACGGGCTCGACGATGGGGCTGATGGCGTACGCCCGCGCTTCGAGCACTCCGCTTCCGGCGTCCGCTGATCGCGAAGTCGGTATCAGCGCGGCAGGTCGGTTGTGCCCATCAGGAACTTGTCGATGGCATGCGCCGCCTGGCGGCCTTCGCGGATCGCCCAGACCACGAGCGACTGGCCGCGGCGCATGTCGCCGGCCGCGAACACCTTGGCCCTCGACGTCCGGTAGTCGAGCTCGTTCGCCTTGACGTTGCCGTGTTGGTCGAGGTCGAGGCCCAGCGCCTTCACCATGCCCTCCTGCACGGGATGCAGAAAGCCCATGGCGAGCAGGACCAAGTCCGCCGGCAGCGTGAATTCGGTGCCGGGGACCGGCTTCATCTGGCCGTCAAGGTGTATACATTCGAGCTGGGTGACGTTGCCATCGGCGCCCAGGAACCGCGTCGTCGCCACGCTGAAATCGCGTTGCGCGCCTTCCGCCTGGCTCGATGAGGTGCGCAGCTTGAGGGGCCAGTGGGGCCAGGTCAGCGCCTTGTTTTCCTTGTCGGGCGGCATGGGCATGATCTCGAGCTGCGCCACCGACACCGCACCTTGGCGGAACGCGGTGCCGATGCAGTCGGAGCCCGTATCGCCGCCGCCGATGACCACCACTTGCTTGCCGGTGGCGAGGATCGGCTCCACGTCGCCCAAGGGCTCGCCGGAGATGCGGCGGTTCTGCTGCGGCAGATAGTTCATGGCGAAGTGCACGCCGGCGAACTCGCGGCCGGGTACTGGCAGGTCGCGAGGGTACTCAGCGCCGCCGGCGAGCAGCACGGCATCGTGACCGCGCTCGAGCTTCGCCGCGGTGATGTCGCGGCCGACATGGACGTTGCAGTGGAAGGTTACGCCTTCGGCCCGCATCTGCTCCACGCGCCGCTCGACGATGTATTTCTCCATCTTGAAGTCAGGGATCCCGTAGCGGAGCAGCCCTCCGGGCTGGGCGTGCTTCTCATAGACATGCACATCGTGGCCGGCGCGGGCAAGCTGCTGTGCCGCTGCAAGCCCCGCAGGCCCTGAGCCGATGACGGCGACGCGCTTGCCGGTCTTGGATTCCGGCGGCCTCGGCCTGACCCAGCCCTGCTCGAAGGCCTTGTCGGCAATAGTGCATTCGATGGACTTGATGCTGACAGGCACGTCTATGATGTTGAGCGTGCAGGCGGCCTCGCATGGGGCGGGGCAGATGCGGCCCGTGACCTCGGGGAAGTTGTTGGTCGAATGCAGGTTCTCCGCGGCCACCTCCCAATCGGAATGATAGACGAGGTCGTTCCAGTCCGGGATCTGGTTGTTCACCGGGCAGCCGGTGTGACAAAAGGGAATGCCGCAATCCATGCAGCGGGCGGCCTGGCGAACGATCTCGGCCTCGCTGACGGGCAGGAGAAACTCGCGGTAATGGCGGATGCGGTCCGCCACCGGCTCGTAGCTCCGGTCCTCGCGGTCGATCTCGAGAAAGCCCGTGATCTTGCCCATGCTCAGCTCTATTCGCTCCACGGTTGGTCGCCAACCACGCCAGCGACCGTCACCCCTCAAGGTTTCGCTACCAGCCCGATGGCGTCAAGCGCTCTGTCGGAGAGCGCGGTCAGCCTCAAGGCTCCCGGGCGCCTCGGCAGCATAGGTCGCCTCGATTAAAATTATTTGCCGTTGGCGCGCAGCCCGATCTCGATCTCGCCCAAGCCGGTCCTGTCGAGCACCTGCTGGCGCGCCATCTCTTCCAGTGCGCGGCGATACTCGACCGGCATCACCTTGACGAATTTCGGCAGATAGGCCGCCCAATCATCGAGGATTGCGCGGGCGCGCGCCGAGCCCGTATAGTGGAGGTGGTTCTCGATCAGCTGGTGAAGCCGCTCCGCGTCGAAGCGCGTCATGTCGGTGACGTCGACGAGACCATGGCTTTCCAGGTCGCCCGCCTGATGGCGGTTCTGCTCCATGACGCTGTTCTCGCTCGGGACGGGCTCGAGGTTCACCATGGCGAGATTGCAGCGGCGCTCGAAATCACCCTCCTCGTCGAGCACGTAGGCGATGCCGCCCGACATGCCGGCGGCGAAATTGCGGCCAGTGGGGCCGATCACCACCACCACGCCGCCGGTCATGTATTCGCAGCCGTGGTCGCCAGTGCCCTCGACCACGGCGATGGCGCCGGAGTTGCGCACGGCGAAGCGCTCGCCGGCAATGCCGCGGAAATAGCATTCGCCGGCGATGGCACCATACAGCACCGTGTTGCCGACGATGATGGACTGCTCGGGCACGATGCCGCTGTTCTTCGGCGGCCGCACGACGAGGCGTCCACCGGAAAGTCCCTTGCCCACATAGTCGTTGGCCTCGCCTTCGAGGTCCAACGTAACGCCATGGGCGAGCCAGGCGCCGAAGCTCTGGCCGGCCGAACCCTTGAAGCTCACCCAGATAGTGTCCTCGGGCAGGCCCGGATGGCCATGAGCGCGCGCGATGACACCTGACAGCATGGCGCCCGTGGTGCGGTCGGTGTTCCTGATGGGCAGATCGAGCTTGACTGGCTTCTTCTCGTCGATCGCCTGACGGCAGAGGTCGATAAGCTTGACGTCGAGCACCTGCTCGAGCCGGTGATCCTGCCGTTCGGAGTTATGGGTTGCCACGTCCGCCGGCACGTCCGGCTTGTGGAAGAGGCGGCTGAAGTCGAGCCCCTTCGCCTTCCAATGGTCGATGGCTTGGCTCTTATCGAGCCATTCGGTCTGGCCGATCATCTCGGCAAACGTCCGGAAGCCGAGCGCCGCCATATATTCGCGCACCTCCTCCGCCACGAAGAAGAAGAAGTTGATGACGTGCTCGGGCTTGCCTTGGAAGCGAGCGCGCAAGACCGGGTCCTGGGTGGCGACGCCGACCGGGCAGGTGTTGAGATGGCACTTGCGCATGTAGATGCAGCCGGCCGCGATCAGCGGCGCGGTGGCGAAGCCGAACTCGTCGGCGCCAAGCAGCGCACCCACGATCACATCGCGGCCGGTGCGCACGCCACCATCGACCTGGACGGCGATACGGCCGCGCAGGCGGTTGAGCACGAGCGTCTGCTGGGTCTCGGCAAGGCCGATCTCCCAAGGCGAGCCCGCATGCTTGATCGAGGTCAAGGGCGAAGCGCCGGTGCCGCCCTCGAAGCCGGCAATGGTGACATGGTCGGACATGGCCTTGGCGACGCCTGCCGCCACCGTGCCGACGCCCACCTCGGAGACGAGCTTTACCGAGACGGCGCCTTGCGGGTTCACGTTCTTCAGGTCGAAGATCAGCTGTTTCAGGTCCTCGATCGAATAGATGTCGTGATGCGGCGGCGGCGAGATCAGGCCGACGCCGGGGGTGGAGTGGCGAACCTTGGCGATGATGGCATCGACCTTGTGGCCGGGCAACTGCCCGCCCTCGCCGGGCTTGGCCCCTTGCGCCATCTTGATCTGCATCATGTCGGCGTTGACCAGATATTCGGTCGTCACCCCGAAGCGGCCTGACGCCACCTGCTTGATCTTGGAGCGCATGGAATCGCCGTTGGGGAGCGGCTTGTAGCGATCGGACTCCTCGCCGCCTTCGCCCGTGTTCGACTTGCCGCCGATGCGGTTCATGGCGATGGCGAGCGTCGTATGGGCTTCGCGGCTGATGGAGCCGAAGGACATGGCGCCAGTGGCGAAGCGCTTGACGATCTCCTTGGCGGGCTCGACCTCCTCCAGCGGCACGGGCTTCCTGCTCATCTCCGCCGCGGTCTTGATGCGGAACATGCCGCGCAGCGTCAACAGCTGCTCGGTCTGCTGGTTGATCTGCTTGGCGTAAGAACGGTACTTCTCCGGCAGCGAGCCGCGCACTGCATGTTGCAGGTCGGCCACGACGTTGGGGCGCCACATATGCGCCTCGCCGCGCACGCGGTAGGCATATTCGCCGCCGACCTCTAGCGCATCGCGCAGGACCGGCGCGTCGGAGAAGGCGAGCCGATGGCGCTCCACGGTCTCGCGCGCGATCTCCTCGAGCCCGACGCCCTCGACCTGCGTGTTGGTGCCGGTGAAATATTTGGCGACGAAGTCGGTTCGCAAGCCCACGGCGTCGAAGATCTGCGCGCCGCAATAGGACTGATAGGTGGAGATGCCCATCTTCGACATCACCTTGAGAATGCCCTTGTCGGTTGCCTTGATATAGCGCTTCACCGCCTCCTCGTGGGTGAGCTCCTCGTCGATGTCGGGGAGCATGGCCTCGATAGTCTCAAAGGCGAGATAGGGATTGATGGCTTCGGCGCCGTAGCCCGCAAGCGTTGCGAATTGATGCACCTCGTGCGCCTCGCCGGTCTCGACCACGAGGCCGACCGACGTGCGCAGGCCCCGGCGGATCAAATGATGATGCACGGCGCTGGTGGCGAGCAACGAGGGGATCGGCACCTGGTCGGGGCCGGTCGCCCGGTCGGACAGGATGATGATGGTGTCGCCGCCGCGCACAGCGGCCTCCGCGCGCTTGCAAAGCTTTTCGAGACCCGCGCTCATCCCGGCGGCGCCATGGTCGGCGCCGTAGGTGATGTCGAGGGTGACGGTACGGAACTGGTTGTCGGCGACGTCACCGATCGAGCGGATGCGCTCCAGGTTCTCGTTGGTGAGGATCGGATGCGCGGCTTCGAGCCGCTTTTGCTTGGAGGTGCCTTCGAGATCGAGCAGGTTTGGCCGTGGCCCGATGAAAGTGACCAGCGACATGACCAGCTCCTCGCGGATCGGGTCGATCGGGGGATTGGTCACTTGCGCGAAGTTCTGCTTGAAATAGGTGTGCAGCAGCTTCGGCCGGTTGGAAAGGGCCGAGAGGGGCGTGTCGGTGCCCATGGAGCCGACCGCTTCCTGCCCCGCTTCGGCCATGGGTGCCATCAGGAACTTGACGCTTTCCTGCGTGTAGCCGAAGGCCTGTTGCCGGTCGAGCAGGCTCACATTGGTGCGTGGTGCAATTTCGGGAGTGCCCGGCAGCTCATGCACGCGGATCTGCGTGCGGTCGAGCCATTGCTGATAGGGATGCGCGCTCGCGAGCTCCGCCTTGATCTCGTCGTCAGAGACGATGCGTCCCTTTTCGAGATCGATGAGCAGCATCTTGCCGGGCTGCAGCCGCCATTTCTGCACGATGTGCTCCTCCGGCACGGGGAGCACGCCGGTCTCCGACGCCATGACGACAAGGTCGTCATCGGTGACGAAATAGCGCGCGGGGCGCAAGCCATTGCGGTCGAGCGTGGCGCCGATTTGGCGCCCGTCGGTGAAGGCCATGGCCGCGGGGCCGTCCCACGGCTCCATCAGGCAGGCGTGATATTCGTAGAAGGCGCGCCGCTTGGCATCCATCAGCGGATTGCCCGCCCAGGCCTCGGGGATCAGCATCATCGCCGCGTGCGTCAGGCTGTAGCCACCCTGCACCAGGAACTCGAGCGCGTTGTCGAAACAGGCGGTGTCGGACTGGCCCTCATAGGAAATCGGCCAGAGCTTGCCGATGTTCTTGCCGAACAGTGGCGAGGACACGCTCGCCTGCCGCGCCGCCATCCAGTTCAGATTGCCGCGCAGTGTGTTGATCTCGCCATTGTGGGCCACCATGCGGTAGGGGTGGGCGAGCTTCCAGGACGGGAAGGTGTTGGTCGAGAAGCGCTGATGCACGAGCGCGAGCGCCGAGGTGAAGCGCGGGTGATGCAGGTCGGGGTAATAGTCGCCGAGCTGATAGGCTAGGAACATCCCTTTATAGACGAGCGTGCGGCAGGACAGCGACACAGTATAGTAGCCGATGTCGTGACCGCCGGTCTCGCCGTTGATGGTGTTGGAGATCACCTTGCGCAGGATGTAGAGCTTGCGCTCGAACGCCGCATCGTCGGCGACGCCAGGACCGTGGCCGATGAAGACCTGCCGATGCACCGGCTCGGTCTCGATGACGGAGGCGGAGAGGCAGGAGTTGTCGGTCGGCACGTCGCGCCAACCGAGCAGCTTCAGCCCCTCGGCCTCCACGGCGCGTTGCACCACCAATTCGCAATAGATGCGCTGCGCGGCGTTGCGCGGCATGAACATGTGGCCGACGGCGTATTGGCCAGGCGGGGGCAGCGTGATGCCGACGGACTTGCACGTCACGTGCAGGAAGTCGTGCGGGATCTGCACCAGGATGCCAGCACCGTCGCCCGCAAGCGGGTCGGCACCGGCCGCGCCGCGATGGGTGAGATTGACGAGAATCTTGAGACCGTCCTCGACGATCTTGTGGCTGGCGCGCCCTTTCAAATCGGCGACGAAACCCACGCCGCAGGCGTCGTGCTCGTTCCTCGGATCATAGAGTCCTTGCGCGGGCGGCGGGCCCAGCCCAGCCGCGCCTTGAGCACGCGAATTTTGTCTCGTTACTGTCATCACGCTTCAAGCTCGGCCACGCCGCACCCGCCTGGCGATGCGGATCTTCAGGTCCCACCTGGGGCGCTCCACACCAGCCGTCATCTTCAGCAAAACGCCCGAGGACGACAAATGGCCTTATGGGCTAGCGCCCAGCCTTAAGGCCGCGGCGAAAGCCTCGGCCACAAAGGTCAGCAAGCCTGTCCTATTCGCCCCGAAAATGACAGATTTCCGGCACGGGCACAAGCGGGATTCGGGAAGGGCTGCCCGGGGCGGAAGCCGACTTGGCCTCTCCCTGCCGGAGCGATGTGAGAGGGGCGCCCCACTGGTAAGGAGCGCCCCACTTTATGACGACGACGGGCTAGGCGGCGAAGTTACGCTGCCTTGCTGTCGATGACCCTGGGTTTCTCGCCCTTGGTCTCGGCATTGTTGGTGGAGATCGGAATGGTGCGGGGCTTCATGGCCTCGGGCAGCTCGCGCACGAGATCGACATGCAGCAGGCCGTTCTCCAGTCTGGCGCCCTTCACCAGCACGTGGTCGGCGAGCTGGAATCTGCGCTCGAAGCTGCGGGCGGCGATGCCGCGATGCAGGAACGTGCTCTCCTCCTTCTCGGTCTGCTTTTCGCCGTGAATGGTGAGCGTGTTCTCCCTCGCCTCGATGTTCAGGTCGTTCGCGCCGAAGCCCGCGACCGCCATGCTGATGCGGTAGGCGTTCTCATCGACGAGCTCGATATTGTAGGGCGGGTAGCTCGGCGCATCGTTGTCGTGGGAGCCGAGGGTGTCGAGCAACGAGCCGAGACGGTCGAAGCCGACAGTGGTGCGGTAAAGCGGAGTAAGATCGAAATGTCTCATCTGCACATCCTCCTTGAAGCGATGATCTGAAGCGCCCGCTCTGGTCGAGCCGGGCATGGATCGAATGCGCAATCCAAATGGGCCTTGCGCGACACCGATATGGGAATTGCCGGAGGGCCCTTCAAGAGAACGTAAGTGGCTGAAGATCAAGCACGAAATATTGTTCTGACCGCGCAAAAGGAAGCGGGCCGGCGCCTCGGTTGCCCTGTCATCGGGAGGGCTGTTGCGCGCGGCATTTTGCCGGCGGAAGTGTCTGGCGGGACGAGCCGCCGCTGCTATAAGAACGCATCGGGCGCTGTTCGTGGTGCCCAAGTTTCGCGCGGCGTCCCATGGATCTTATCACTACACCCAAGAATCCCATCCCGCTCGGCGCGTCGGCGGGTTTCATCAAGGGCAAGAGAGGCGCCAAGCTCCGGTTTGCCCGCTGGCCCTCGTCCTTGCGCGAGCGGCGCGGCACGGTCTGCATCTTTCCGGGCCGCAGTGAATTCATCGAGAAATATTTCGAGGTGGTGGGCGAGCTTCGCCGGCGGGGCTTCGCGGTAGCGGTGCTCGACTGGCGCGGCCAGGGGGGATCGAGCCGGCTGCTCTGGGATCCGCTCAAGGGCTATGTGAGAAGCTTTGCCGATTACGAGGACGATCTTGCTCGCTTCATGAGCGAGGTCGTTCTGCCGGATTGTCCCCCGCCTTACTTCGCCCTCGCCCACTCCATGGCAGCGACGGTGCTGTTCAGAGCGGGGACGATGCGAGGGTGCTGGTTTTCGCGCATGGTGATGACCGCGCCGATGCTCCGGATCGCCGAGCTGCCAATATCGCCGGGACCGCTTTCGGCGCTGGTCTGGGCCTTGTCGCTCACCGGCTTTGGTGGAACTCCCGTGCCGGGGGGCATGAAGGCCTATCTCGCCAGTCAGGTGTTCGAGGGCAACCTGCTCACCTCCGACCGCGAGCGTTTTCTGCGCAACCAATCGGTTGTCGATGCGGCGCCCAAGCTCGCGGTCGGGCCACCTACCATCGCCTGGCTTCGGGCGGCGCTGGGCGCCATGAGGGACATCGCCGAGGATAGCTTTCCACCCGGCATGCGGGTGCCGGTGCTGATGCTCGCCGCGAGCGACGATCGCATCGTCTCCAGCCTCGCCATCGAAGAGATGGCCACGCGGCTCAAGGTCGGCGCGCAGCTCGTGCTGCGCGGGGCACGCCACGAGATCCTTCAGGAGCGGGACGTGATCCGCCAGCAATTCTGGGCGGCGTTCGACGCCTTTGTGCCGGGCGCTGCCTTGAGCAAGGCGAGCTAGCGCCTAAGCGCCTGCATCGCCTTGGCGTGGAGGCGCGGGTCGCCGGCGGCGAGGATACGGCCGCCACTCCTCGCATCGCCCCCATCCCAGGTGGTGACGACCCCGCCCGCCCGCTCGATGATCGGCATCAGGGGCAGGATGTCGAAGGCTTTCAGTCCCGCTTCGACGACGAGGTCGATCTGCCCCAGGGCGAGCAAGCAATAATTGTAGCAGTCGCCGCCGAAGCGTCGCAGGCGCACCTCGCCGCTCAGCGTCTCGAAGCGTTGCCGCTCCTCGCCCTCGAACATGTCGGGGGTGGTGCAAACCAGGAACGCCTCACTCAAGGATGAACACGCCCGCGTCTTGAGGCGGCTCTCGCCACCGTCGCGGCGGAAGAAGGCATCGCGTACGCCGCTGTAGAAGCGCTCCCCCGTGAAGGGCTGGTGCATCAGGCCTAGCAGCGGCCGGCCCTGATGCAGCAGCCCGATCAGGATGCCCCACAGGGGCTGGCCTAAGATGAAAGCGCGAGTGCCGTCGATCGGGTCGATCACCCAGCAATACTCGGCATCGGCGTGCTGGGAGCCCAGCTCCTCGCCCATGATGCCGTGATCCGGATAGATCTTGGCCAGGGTGGCTCTTAGGGCGGCCTCGGCAGCCCGGTCGGCCAAGGTGACGGGGTCGAAGGCGGTGCCGCCTTTATGATCAATGCGCAGATCTGTCCGAAAATGCGGCAATATGACCGCCCCTGCCTGGTCGGCGAGGGCATGAGCCAAGGCAAGGAGGGCCTCAAAATCGGGGTCGGCGGGGGCGGGCATTGCCTCGGCGGTGGTGGCGCTTTTTGGCTCTAAGTCAAGGGATCAGCGACTCTCTTGTAGCGCGTTCCGGCTGCGGCAAGGGAGCTCTCGTGACACAATTGCATCAGTTTCTCCCGAATTGCTGCAAAGAGCGTCTCAGGAACTTGCATTTTGTGCGCCGCAATGACATATTGTTGCAACGCGGCATGACACTCTTGTTGTGCCGCTGCCCTCCTTGGGCGTTTCCTCCCTAGACTTGGGCCGTTCGGATTCCTTTCGGACGGCCCTTTTTTTATCTCCTCCAAGCCCTGATTGGTGACTATTCGGCTGCGGCTCTCGGCATTTTAAACCCGGCCACCCAAGCGGCGAGGGCGCGCGCCATCCGCTCGAGATCGCGCTTGAGGCCGTCAAATCCCGCCGATCGCTCGAAGGTCGTCTCGTCCATATAAAGTGCGCGGTTGACCTCGACCTGGAGGGCGTGGCGGCCCTGTTGCGGCCGGCCATAATGCTCGGTGATGTAGCCTCCGGCGTAGGGCTTGTTGAGGGCGACGGCGTAGCCCAGAGCCTTGAGTTGGGCGGCGGCCAAGTGGGTAAGCTCGGCGTTGCACGAGGCGCCGTAGCGGTCGCCGAGTACGAAATCCGGCCGCCCGCCGCCCTGGTCGGCCATCGGGCTGGACGGCATGGAGTGGCAGTCGATAAGCACGGCAAGCCCGAACGCCGCTTCCGCCTCAAGCAGGAGCGCGCGCAAGGTCGCGTGATAGGGCGTATAGAGCCGATTGATGCGCTCGAGTGCTGCACCCACGGTGAGCGGCTCGCGGTAGATCTCGTCGGATTCCGAGACGATCCGGGCAATGGTGCCGAGCCCGCCCACCACCCGCACCGATTGCGTATTGGCGTAATGGGGGAGGCCGTCGCGGAACAGAGCGGGATCGAGCTCGTAGGGCTCGCGGTTGACGTCGAGATAGGCGCGCGGGAAATGTGCGTAGAGTAGGGGGGCGCCCATGTCGGCCACGAAGGCGAACAGCTCCTCCACATAGGCGTCCTCGGAGCGCCTGAGCGTAAGGGCATCGAGCCTCGAGGCTGAGAGGAACGCGCGCGGATAGACCCGGCCGCTATGGGGCGAATTGAAGACGAATGGCGCCTTCAGGGCCGTCGGCCGTGCCACTTCAAAGGGAGGCGTAAGCTCGGCCTCGATCGCCTCCGCCTCGCTTCGGTTCATCCGTGATCCTGAATCCTGCGGTCACTGATCGGCCGGCACGTCCCGGCCTAGCGATAGAATCGCCTGTAAACTCTGCCAATGAGAGTTGATCCTGTCTAGGCGCTTCCGCCTTGTGCCTTCGCAAATTAGACGTAATGATCGGGCTTCAGGGGGATGGGCCGGAGCCCGGACCCGCGGCCAACGCAATTGGTCGTTTACCAAAGTAGTGTATCGCGAACAGCTCGCGATCGACGCGTGGGGGTGGGGTATGGCCGCGAATGATCCGAGAGAGCGCAGTTTGCGGCGCATTCTCCTGGCCGAAGACGATGAGGACATGCGCCGCTTCCTGGTCAAGGCGCTCGCCAAGGCCGGTTACGACGTTGTGTCATTCGGGAATGGGCTCGAGGCCTATGAGCGTCTGAAGGAGGAGCCCTTCACGCTCTTGCTCACCGACATCGTGATGCCGGAGATGGACGGCATCGAGCTTGCGCGCAAGGCAAGCGAACTCGACCCGGATCTGAAGATCATGTTCATCACGGGCTTTGCGGCCGTGGCGCTGAACCCTGACAGCCACGCGCCGAAGGATGCCAAGATACTGTCGAAGCCCTTCCATCTGCGCGACCTCGTGGACGAGGTGGAGCGGATGCTCGCCGACTGAGGGCCGGCACTGAGCGCCGGTGTTGCCTTGCCGGGGTCTCACCGGATATAAAGTCGTTGCCTTACGGAGAGGGCGGTTAGCTCAGCGGTAGAGCACTGTGTTGACATCGCAGGGGTCACTGGTTCGATCCCAGTACCGCCCACCAGTCTTTTTGCCAGTTATATAGGCAGATACGCACACAAACACATCGCCGGGCTAACTCCGGTGGAACCAGGAACGCGCTTAGCTCGAAGTCATGGTCCGATCAGACGAGGGGGATTTCAACATGCGACATCTTGCACTTAGCCTCGCCCTGATGAGAATCGCGCTCTTGGCGGCCGGTGCTATGACGGCTATGCCCGGCCGAACGATGGCCTTCGAGCTGGACACGGCTGCGGTCACAGTTCCGGACGCCACTACGCGGTTTGACGATCCGGACGGGACGCCGTTGCCCGCCCCGCTTCCCTCCGCGCGCCTTGATGAGGATGGGGCAAGCCTCCCTACAGAGTCCGGCACGACCCTCCAGTTAGCACCCGGTACGACGCTTCAGATAGGGCCAGGGACTGGCCTTCAGATGGCGCCCTCTCTGGGTGAGAGCAGCAACCCGGCAGACGATAGAGCTTTGATACCGCGGCCGTGATCACCCGGCTGTCGAATGTCATTTTCCTTTGACCAAGCGCCATCCCTGTCTTCTGCAATCGTCTCTTTGCTTGGGAGGACGCCGAGAACCAGACGGCGCGGCAAACCGTGACCGTTAAGCGGGCAATCCTGTGCCGAGACAATGTCATCCAGTGCTCGCTATCATGGTGCTATCCCTGCTTGCGTCCAGCGCAAGCCTCGCCCAGGTCCATAAAGATCGCGAATTTCAGGAATGTCCGGAGTGCCCGACAATGGTCGGAATACCGGCCGGGACTTTTGTCATGGGAAGCCCGCGAACCGAGAGTGGGCGCTTTGACTCCGAGGGCCCGCAGCACTCCGTCGCCATCAAGGCGTTTGCGCTGGGCAGATACGACGTCACGAGCAAGGAGTTTATCACCTTCCTGAGAGAGACCGGCTACCAGCCGGCAGCCTGCAATCCGATCTTGGATATGAAGTGGCATTCTCCCGGGGGCGGGCGGGCCTATTCGCCATATTACGGGGAGCCGCTGCGTTGGCCTGCCGTCTGCTTGGATTGGCGCGATGCGGAAAGATATATCGCGTGGCTGAACGAGAAGGTCCGCCTCGCCCATCCGGACCCTGACCGTGCGACCGGCCCCTATCGTCTGCCGACGGAAGCGGAGTGGGAGTATGCGGCGCGCGCGGGAACCAAGACGGCGCGCTGGTGGGGCAATGACATCGGCGTCGGCAAGGCCAACTGCAACGGCTGCGGCAGCAAATGGGACAATCGACTGTTGACTGACGTTGACGCCTTTTCGCCCAATCCCTTTGGCCTCTACGGGATGCTCGGCAATGCCTGGCAATGGACCGCCGATTGCTGGCACCCGAATTACGCGCACGCCCCGGAGGACGGCAGTGTGTGGAGCGAAAAAGAGTGCACCAACTACGTCATTCGGGGCGGGTCCTGGGACAATCTGCCGATCTTCGTACGCTCGGCCGCGCGCAGCAGGAGTGGGCCCGGAGGCGGGGAGTACGACTATTCCAGTCTCACGGGGTTTCGCGTCGCCAGGGATCTTCCGTGAAGGAAGCCTCTATCGCAACGCGTCTCTGGGGTTCAGATACAAAACCATATCTATTACCTCTTGGTAATGGCCGGGCGGCAATGAGAGCGGAGACGACAAGAGCACCGCGTTGCGGGCGCTGACTGCCACCTCGCGATAGGCGGGGTCATTAGAGCGTGCGGTGTCCATGATCTCGGCCTTTATGACCGTGCCGCCGCTAGAGATTTCGACGTGGATCGGGACGGAAAACTGGTGATCTCCCAGGGTCGCCAAATCCAAATTCCAGCGGCGCTCGACCTGGGCGCGGATAAAATCCTTCACGCTGAGCAGGGCCGCTCCTCCTGATGCCAAATCTTCGGCAGTTGCCACCCTATCCGGTCTGCCCGAGCCATTGACTTCATTCGGCGTGTCGGTGTTTGGCTGGCGGAGTTTTGCGAGGGCCTGGAGTTTGGCTTCCAGCGCGTCGGCGAGCGGCGGTCCTGTCAATGGAGCCGTCCCGTCGGGTGTCGGATCGGACGGCCGTTGAGTGGCATCTTGTTGGAGAACGGCCGTAGCGCGCTGCTGCGTGGGCGGGGTTGTGCCCTCGCCAATCAGCTCCACCTCGACGGGCACGATGTGCAGGCCCCCTAGCGAACCTTGAGTGCCATACGGCCCCACGATGAGGAGCCAAAACAGCGCCAGGCCATGCAGGATCATGGAAAAAAGTAGGCCTGCGGCCCTTGTACGACCTTGCATCTCGCCGCCGCCGCCAGGGTCAATGCGTAAGGACTCGTCGCTGCAAGCGGTCATGGACATATCGTAGCGTACGTCCTTACGCGCTACCGAATCTAGACCCAGAAGCGCTTTGCGAGTTTTTTCGAGTCACAATCCCAACTATGCCCCGTAGCAGTGGAGACCCAGACTCTTTAAAAATTGAGCGTCGTGCGCGCCCCGAACACCGCTGCATTCTCGACCGTGCCGTTGCCCGACTCGTCAGGCACATTGGCGCCGGGCTGCCAGAAGTATTGGAAGTCCGGCTGCAGCGTCCAGCCCGACTTGAGCTGCATCGTGTAGCAGATCTCCAACACGGCCTCGTAGTTTTGCGCCACGGGCAAACCTGAGTCGATGTCGAAGCCGTGCATCCGGTTGGAGATGCCGGTATAGGAGAAGCCGATGCCGAGGGAATCGTCGGCCCGGTGCGGAATCATGCCGGAGAAGGTGATCCGGCCCTCGGCATAGAAGTCGACGAGGTTCTGGTCCGCCGGAGCGCCGATGACGCGGCCAGGGTTCGCGGCCAGATCCGCCAGTCGCTCACGCTTTACCTGACCGTCGCTTGCCGGCGATAGTCCCCGCGTCTCGTAACGGTTACGACGACAAGGCAGCGGATAGCGTTTCGACATTGTGGCGGAACATGTCGAGATAGGTCCCGGCCGGCCCCGACGGCTCAGACAGCGCATCGGAATAGAGTGTGCCGCCAATTTTAGCGCCCGTTTCCTTCGCGATCTGGTCGAGCAGACGGGAGTCGGTGACATTTTCCAGGAACACGGCCGGAATCTTATCGGCCTTGATCTGGCGGATGATCTTGGCCACGTCCTTGGCGGAGGCCTCGCTCTCAGTGCTCACCCCCTCAGGCGCAATAAACTGCATTCCATAGGCCGCGCCGAAATAGCCGAAGGCGTCATGGGTGGTGATGATCTTGCGGCGATCAGGCGCCAGCTTGGCAATGGTGTCCTTCACATGCGCATCCATCCGTGTGATCCCGTCGAGGAATTTCCCGGCATTCGCCTCATACGTTGTCTTGCCCTCGGGGTCGGCGGCGATCAGAGCATCGCGAATATTGGCAACGTAGATCTTCCCGTTGGCCAGGTTCTGCCAGGCGTGCGGATCGGTGATTTTCTTTTCATCATCGATCATCTGCCGGGGGTTAACACCCTTTGTCGCAACGACCACCGTGCCCTTAAAGCCGGATGAGTTCTCAAGCCTTGTCATCCAACCTTCGAGCCCGAGACCATTAATGAAGAGGATCTTCGAGGCAGCGAGTGCCTTGATGTCGCCGGGGGTGGGCTCATAGACATGCGCGTCGCCATTTGGACCAACGAAGGTGATTACATCCACACGATCGCCACCAACCTGCTTCACCATGTCGCCAAGAATGCTGAATGAGGCTGCGACACTAAGTTTGTCGGCAGCATCGGCGTCGGAGGGCACGCCAAGCCAAGCCAAGGTCAATCCTGCAAAAGCAATAAATGCGCGTCTGTTCATGATGATCTCCTTTGTCTACACGTTACGCTTCGAGATGCCGCCGCGGCACGAGCTGCCAGACGACACCGCCTTTGGGTCCCAGCAATATCGACAAGAGATAGCCCGCACCGCTGGTGAGAATGATGGCGGGACCTGAAGGCAGGTTCACATAGTAGGAGGCAAGCAGGCCTATTAGGCTTGCGCCAAAAGCCAAGACCACCGCGACGAGAATCTGCCCCGAAACATCTAGCGCCCAGAAGCGCGCGCTGATCGCGGGCAGGAGCATGATGCCAACCGCCATCAACGTGCCCAGCGCCTGGAATCCGCCGATCAGATTTAGCACCACGAGGGCGAGAAACAGCAGGTGCGTGGGGGAGCTTGCCGCACTGACCGAGCGCAGGAATTGCGGGTCGAAGCACTCGACGACAAGCGGGCGATAGATGACCGCGAGTATGGTCATGGAGAGGGTTGCGATCGCAGCAATGAGGATCAACGCAGCGTCGTCAAGCGCAAGGACGGTCCCGAATAGGACGTGCAGGAGATCGATGCTGCTGCCCCGGATCGAGACGATGAGCACACCGAGCGCAAGTGACACAAGATAGAAGGCGGCGAGGCTTGCGTCCTCGCGCAGCATCGTTGAGCGCGAAACGACGCCCGCCAGGACAGCAATCGTGATTCCAGCGATAAAGCCACCCAGTGACATGGCGAAGAGGGACAGACCAGCGATCAGAAAGCCGATGGCGGCGCCCGGCAGGATCGCGTGGCTCATCGCATCGCCCATCAAGCTCATGCGCCGCAGGACCAGGAAAACGCCGATCGGCGGGCCGCCGAGGGAAAGCGCGAGACATCCTACCAACGCACGCCGCATGAACGCGAACTCGCGGAAGGGATCAATCAGCTGATGGATCATGCCGTCTCTCGCTCTTGTTCCTGCTCGTCCCGCGCGCAGACCGTGGCCTCCTCGTCCCACGCCTCGGTGAGCTGGCGCGATTTGGCGAGGTTTTCTGCCGTCAGTACCTTCTTCGTTTCGCCCCAGGCCACCACTTCGCGGGCCATGATAAGCGTCGCTGGAAAGGAGGCGCGGACTTGCCGGAAATCATGGAGCGCAGCGATTACCGTGCGCCCTTGCGCGTGCCAGCGCTCGATCAACGCGATCAGATCAGCAATGGTCTTTTCATCAATCGCGCGGAACGGCTCATCGAGCAGAATGAGGGAAGCGTCCTGCAGGAGGAGGCGGGCGAACAGCATCCTCTGGAACTGACCTCCTGAGAGGGAGCCAATCGGGCGAAGAGCGAAGTCTTGGAGACCGAGGGTAGCAAGCGCCTGGAAAACGACGGTCTTTCGTTTCGCGTCGATCCCGCGGAATGCGCCAATTTCGCGCCACAGACCCATGGCGGCGCAATCGAAGACCGAGGTCGGGAAGCTTCGGTCGATGTCGATCTGCTGCGGCAGATAAGCGATTTGGCGTTGAGACAAGCCGTGGAGGTCAATGCTGCCGGCAAGAGGCTTGAGCTCGCCCATGATGCCCTTGAGAAGCGTTGACTTACCCGCGCCGTTCGGTCCTACCAGCGCCAGGAGCTCGCCCCTTGGCACCACACCTGTGACGTGATGGACGGCGGGGTGACGCTCGTAGCCGAGCGTGACGTCGTCAAAAGTGATCGCGGCGTCAGCGCCTCTGGTCAGTATCATGACAGCGACCATAAAACTGCCGCCCAGAGCAGAAGCGCGGTGACCAGGACGACGCAGAGACGCGCCAATACTGAATTACGGAAGGGCGAAAACGTGGATAGCAGGCCAAGATCAGGGGGTTTGGCCGGGGACGTAATTTCCGCCCTGCGTGCTGGTGAAGGCCCACTCCATTCGCGCATACCTTGGTTTCGGGTCCTTGCGCTGTTGCCGAGATCGCTCTGTTACGCCCGTATCCCGCTGGCTTTCTGAGAAGAACTGGCTGTGGAGTGGCAGCTTCGACATAGCCCCGATAATTCGAGGGTCACGTACTCGACCGAAATGTCTTTAGGCGAAAGGGCTACGAGCGCCGCATGATCCGCATTGCTCAGAGGAATTTCGAAAACCTTCTGGCAATGACGGCAGGTCGCGAAGGCAAATTTGCCGTTGCACCCTCCGTGACCGCAAGCGACGTACGCTGGCCGAGATTGGAGCCGATGTACCATGCCCAACTGCATCAGCTCGTTGAGAGCCCGATAGATGGTTGGGGGATGGGCAATGCCGGAAGGCCGTACTCGGTCGAGGATCGCGTAGGCGCTCAGTGGCTCTGCGGCCGAGCGCAGACACGAAAGGACCTCGGTTTGGTTCCGAGAAAGCTCCTTTGAAGGAGACCCTGGGTGTTCAGCTATCATTCCGATAATAGTATAACATTGCACGCAGCGACGATATAACATATCGGCATGATGGGATCGAACGTGGCGAAATGCCTCGGGCCGCCCCTAGGGAGCCTCAGGACGGACGAAAGCCAAATCCTTGGCGGATGTTCCGATTTTTCTCCCTGACTCCCATAGGCTGTAGGACGCGTTACTCTCCTTTCCGCATCGATCAATGGGAGGTCGATAACCTCATCGGCCGGGTGGGGGCTGTTACAAACCGCTGCTACTGTGCCGACGTTATCAATCGGACAGGTCCTAGCGTGCGAATGATCAAAGGCATCAGCACAATCAGTCTCGTAGCCGCTGCGGGACTCGCGGCGCACGGCGCAGCGACGCAGAGCGTGAGCAACATGAACGCTCTGCAGGGCCTCGTTTCGCTGACTACCCTCGGCAATACCGATTCCGGTAAGGCGGCGCTGGCGAGCAACCTCACCGTTACTAGCGACATCCAGAGCGGAGCGGCCCATCAGCCGCTCCTGCTGTCCTTCCCCGATCAGCAACAGCAGGCGCTGCGCGACGCCTTAATCACCGACGTCAATGCCTACCAGCTGGCCGACGGGCTCGGTAGCACGCTCGGTGACGCCTATCAGACGGCGACCAGTTACACGAGCAAGGACGACGTCACCAGCATCTCGCCGGCCGTCGCCCGCCTTATCGGCTTCGCCAATGCGACCTCGCACGCCGATTCCAACGCAGGCAAGTACTTCCTCGCCAACGAAACGCTTGAGGGGAAGGTGCCGGTCTCGGGGGAGGCCACCGCGATCCTGAACGACGTCAACGGCGCCACGGACGCCTTTGGCAGGGCCTATAACCTGCCGGCGGGCAGCCCAAACGCCGACCCCTTCGGCAATTCCCGGCTGTTCCAGACCGAGCCGCACGTGACCGAATACAGCGGGAAGAACTTCTTCGGAGTCGAGACCACTAACATCGCTTATCTGCGTGGTCCTCTCCAGGATCTGACGGCAAGCCCGGCTTATCCCAGCGGCCACGCCACCTACGGTTATATGGAGTCGCTGCTGCTGGCGCTGCTTGTGCCGGAGCGGTATCAGCAGATGGTTACCCGTGCCGCGGAATACGGCAACGACCGCATCGTGCTCGGGGCCCATTACGCTATGGATGTGCTGGGCGGTCGGACGCTTGCCGAATACGACCTCGCCCAGCTATTGGCCAACAAGACTGGCTACGTCGGCGTGAAGCGGGGCGACGTGGAGATAGACGACTTCCGGGAGGCGCTCGCGGCCGCCCGCGCCGATCTGACCGCCGCGCTAGAGAAGGCTTGCGGCGGCAAGATCGCCGACTGCGCCGCGCAGGACCAGAGCCGCTTTGCCGATCCCGTGAAGAACGGCGCCTTCTACGAGGCGACCCAGACCTATCGCCTGCCGGCGGTCTTCGCGAATAACGCGGAAGGTACCGAAGATGTGGTCAAGCTGGCGCCGGAAGCGGGCTATCTGCTAACCGTGGCTTTCCCCAGCCTGACCCTCGCTCAGGCCGATGCCATCCTGACGCTGACCGAGGGGCCTGGTGGTGGCTTTCTCGACAACGGCTCGGGTTTCGGCGTCTATTCGCGCCTCGACCTCTCCAAGGCGGCCGAGCAAGCTGCGGCGCTTTCTGCAAGGGGAAAATAAGACGCCGCGTGTGAACCGCTGCAGTGGCGTGGTCATTGAACGTGGCGAAATGCCTCGGTCGACGCGGCCGGTCCCGCTCAGTTTTGCTCGTATTTTGCAGATTGTCTTCCGACAAACTCGGAGGTGTCGCTGGGCACCTATCGCAAATTTGGCAGTTTTTGCGGAGCTATCGCGCTCCTTATCGCATCGCCCGCTGCGGCTCATCCGCATGTCTGGGCGACGGTTCGCTCGGAGATCGTTTTCGGTCCGGATCATCGGATCACCGGCATTCGTCACGCCTGGACGTTCGATGAGTTCTATACCGCCATGGCCGTGCAGGGGCTCGACACCAATGGCGACGGCGTGTTCTCCAAGGAGGAGTTGAAGCCACTCGCCGAGGTCAATGTCACCTCGCTCCACGAGTTCGACTACTTCACCTTCGTGCACTTTGACAAATCCGATAAGAATTTGCCGCTCAAACCGCCCGAGGACTATTGGCTCGACTATGATAAGAGCGTGCTCACTCTCCATTTCACCCTGCCGCTCGCGGAGCCAATCGACCCCAAAGACAAGGACGTTATCGTCGACGTGTACGACCCCACCTTCTTTGTGGCCTTTGGTTTCGCTAAGGAGAATCCGATGAAGATCGCGGGCACTCCTGGTCTCGGCTGTAGCGCGAAGATCGAGCAGCCGGATCCCGAGACTGAGGCGGACGCCAAGGCGCTGAGCGAGGCCTTCTTCAGTCAGCTCGGCCCGAACAGCAATTTCGGCGCCCAATTCGCCCAGACGGCGATCATCACATGCGCCAAGCACTGAGACGAGGGGCTTGGACCTCCGGGCGTACGGCCCTGCTCGTCGCGTTATTGCTTCTCGTCGTCTCCGCGCCGGGTCACGTCCAGGCACAAGCGCCGGCGCCGGTCAGCGCGTTCGGCAGCAAGGCGCCCACCGGCGCGCCGTCGCCCTTTGCTCCCCCGACGGCAGCCCCCATTCATGCACCAGGACCGCTCGGCGCGCTGTTCAGCTGGGTGGTCGACACGCAACAGACCATGCAGCGTCAGCTTGCCGACGGCGTGAAGAGCCTCAAGACCGAGAATGCGTTCGCCGGCGCGGTGACGCTCGCCGCGCTCAGCTTCGCCTACGGTGTTGTCCATGCCATCGGCCCCGGCCACGGCAAGACGATCATCTCATCTTATGTCGTCGCCAATGAGGAAACCGCGCGGCGGGGGGTAATCATCTCCTTCATCGCCGCCGCGATGCAGGCGATGACCGCCGTAGCGCTTGTGGGCGTGCTGGTTCTCGCGCTCCATGCGACGGGGCTCGAGATCAATGCCTGGTCGAACCAGCTGGAAAGCGTGAGCTACGCCTTGATTGCGCTGGTCGGCCTCTGGTTGCTATCGCGTCAGCTTGTCGGCCTCCGGCGCCGGTGGCGCGGACCGCGCACCTCGAGGGTTGCTGCGGCGCATGCAGGCCATGAGCATCATCACCATGGTCAAGGCGCCCATGATCATGCGCATGAACACTGACGATCATGACCACGGGCATGACCACCACGCCCAGCACCACCACGCGCACGGCGAGGTCTGCGATCATGTCGTCGATGCGCGGGCCCTCGCCGGACCTATGACCTGGCACAAGATCGCGGCGGTAGTGTTCTCCGTCGGCATCCGGCCCTGCACGGGCGCGATCCTCGTGCTGGTCTTCGCTGTGACGCAGGGGATGTTCTGGGCCGGCGTCGCAGCAACCTTCGCCATGGCGCTCGGCACCGCCATCACCGTGGCGGCGCTCGCCACGCTCGCCCTTGGCTCGCGTGAGCTCGCGCTCAAGCTCGGCGGCACGAGCAGCGCCTGGGTCAATGGGGTGTGGACCACCTGCGCCATTGGCGGCTCGACCCTTATCCTCCTGTTTGGAACGCTCCTGTTCGTGGCCTCGCTCGGACCGGCGCGGCCCTTCTGAGACCAGAATTGGCTTCTCCGCCAGAACGACTTGTTCAATCCGCGCCGCAATCAGGAGCCACAGTACAGACGACTAGCTTGCAACGGATTAGGACCGCCTTTGCAGGTGTTGGGGTCACCAACAATGGGATTACTCAAGGTCTGTTTTGGCCGGATCTGCTTCTCTGTCGCTTTTGTCGCGCTCTCACCGGTCGCACAGCCGATCCTGGACGAGCAGGCAATTTGTACCGAGGTCCAAGGCTACGTAAACCTGCTTGTGGATTATACAAAGACTGCGTGCAGACCAGCAGGCGCGAGCGATGTCACATTCTCCTTTGTGGTCCTTTCAAGCGAACCGATCTTTTCGGTCGAAGCGACCAGGAAGCCCTGGTTGCTCGCCGTGGTGCTTTCCATTGGCAAAGCCATGAATGATCAGCCCGATACGAAGCCTGGCGAGTTATATCTTGCCGACGCGAAGGCGCGCGTCGCTTATTTCCTTCCCATCAATATTGCCAAGTCACTCCAAAACGCGGTTGGGACTGGCCAAATGAAGCTTGGAGCGATGTACAAGGAAATCCAAAAAAGCCTGGGTCGGAAGGAATTACCCCACCCTTAGAGCGGCTCATGCGCCCAACCCGTGAACCAGAACCTGATAGGAAGTCAGAACAGACGCGCTCCATGCGCGCCGTTGGCAAGCCAACGTGGGTGCTGTGTCAGCGCGCCGCCGTTGCCGTTGTCGCGGGGCTGCTGGCCTGGGCCCCCACTGCCATCGCCGCCGAGGCATTTGCGGGTTACGCGTGGGGCTATAGCGACAACGAGGATGGCCCTTCACTCGTCCTTGGCTCGACCGAGACGACGGAGGACTTCGTATTCCTGCTCAGTTGCAGCAACGTTGATAAGACAGCAGAGATGACCGTCTATGTCGACATCGAGGGCGCCAAGGTCGATCAGACTGTCACGATCGACCTCATGCGCGACGGCGCCAAAGCCTCGGTTAAGGGCAAGACGACGACCGACGAGATGAACGGATTCATCTTCGCCGAAGCCAAGAAGTTCCCCGTGAAGCCGGTCATCGCCGTCCTCGACGGTAAAGGGCCCGTGACCGTCATGATCGACAAGACGGAGACCGTGTTGCCAGAAGAGGGTCGAGCCAACGAGCTTTCTAAATTTTCCCAACGATGTCGGCTCGACTAGCTAAGGACTTGTCTCAATCACAGCGATGGTCGACGGCTGGTTGGCCGCGCCGCTTTTTGCCCCTCCCTCGGCTGCGTGCGGTCGTTGACAGGCCGCGTCGCCCTTCCTATGGTCCGCCCGGGCTCGCGGCGGCTTACGCTCGCAAGACCTGAAGACCCCTTTCCAACCTCGCTGGATGCTTGCCATGAAGATCAAGAATTCGCTCCGGGCCCTGCGCAAGCGCCATCGCAACAATCGCGTCGTGCGGCGGCGGGGACGGCTCTACGTCATCAACAAGACCAACCGCCGCTTCAAGGCGCGGCAGGGCTAGGCTTGTCCTTTCGCGCGATCCTGATCGAGCGGAATTGCTTTGACGGCGCGCCACCGTCCTAAATAGCATCTGGATATGATCAAGCGACGCTGCTGGACGCGGGCTTTGCCGACGGTCGTTGCCCTCACGCTCGTGGGCTGCTTCGGCGCGGACGTCCATGCCGCGCGGGCCGGCGGACATGGCGAGCAGCCGCCACCGGTTATCGAGCCGCCGCAGTCCGAACCGTCGCAGGCTGCGCCTTCCGAGGATGAGCAGGGCCCGTCGAGCAACACGGAATCCAAGTCCGCACGCGAGCCCGGATCGCGCGAGGATGGAGCTTCGTCCCAAGACGGGGAGCCGGACCTGTCGCTTGAGGAACTGCATCTCGACGAGCCCGGCCAGCGGGCCAAGGCGCTGGGCGAGCTCTACGACGAGCTGGGCCGTGCGAAGAATGCCGCGGACGCTTTGCCGGTCACTGAGACCATCGAGCGGATCTGGCACAGCTCGGGCAGCGACACCATCGACCTCCTGCTTAGCCGCGCAGGCAGCTTCGTCAAGGGATCCGATCTCGACTTGGCGGGGCAGGTGCTGGATGCGGTGGTCGACCTCGCACCGGACAACGCAGAAGGCTTCTACCAGCGGGCGATGCTGTACTTTATGCAGAACGACTATCAGCCGGCGCTGGCGGACTTGAAGCGCGCGCTCGTCATCGATCCTCAGCACTACCAGGCGCTCAATGGCCTTGGCGTGTTGTTGCAGGAGCTTGGGGACAAGAAGGGCGCGCTCGAAGCCTTTCGCAAGGCGCTTCAGGTCAATCCGTTCCTCGACAGCGCGCGGCAAAGGATCGAAGAGCTCTCCCGCTCCGTCGAGGGCCAGGACATCTAGGCCTTCGCTCGTGTCCCGAGAGGAGGCGCGCCGCGTGAAGAGGAGAAGCTATAGCTCCTCGGTCCCGTCGTCGCCGACATAGGCGACCCGCAGCATGTTGGTCGCGCCCGGCGTCCCAAGCGGCACGCCGGCCGAGATGATCACCTGCTGGCCGGGAGTGGCGAAACCTTCCTCGTAGGCGATGCGGCACGCCTTGGCGACCATGTCGTCGAGATCGCGCGGGTCGTCCGTAAGCACGCAATGCAGCCCCCACACCACCGCAAGCTTGCGGCCGGTGGCGACCACGGGTGTAAGCGCAAGGATCGGCTGGCGCGGGCGCTCGCGGGCCGCCCTGAGGCTGGTCGCGCCCGAGGCCGTGTAGCAGACGATGGCAGCGAGATTCAGCGTCTCGGCGATGGTGCGGGCGGCGGCCGAGATGGCGTCGGCACCGGTCGCCTCAGCCTGAATGCGTTGGGCGTGAATGATGGCCTCGTAGAGTGGATCACGCTCGACCTCGATGGCGACCCGGTCCATGGTCGCCACGGTCTCCACGGGGAATTTTCCCATCGCCGATTCGGCCGAGAGCATCACCGCGTCCGCCCCTTCGAACACGGCGGTGGCAACGTCCGAAACCTCGGCGCGGGTCGGCACGGGCGACAGGATCATCGACTCCAGCATCTGGGTGGCGACGACCACGGGCTTGCCTGCATTGCGCGCCGCGCGCGTGATCTGCTTCTGCAGCCCCGGCACCTTCTCGACCGGCATCTCCACCCCGAGGTCGCCGCGGGCAACCATGATGCCGTCGGCGAGATTGATGATCTCCTTCAGCTGCGTGAGCGCCGCCGGTTTCTCGATCTTGGCCATGATCGAGGCGCGGCCGCGCACGAGCTTGCGGGCCTCGGTGATGTCGTCCGCACGCTGCACGAAGGAGAGGGCGATCCAGGCGACACCAAGCTGAAGCGCTTGCTCGAGATCGGCGCGGTCCTTGTCGGTCATGGCGCCCAAGGGAAGCACCGTGTCTGGAAGGCTGATGCCTTTGCGGCTGGGGAGCAACCCGCCCGTCAGCACTTCGGCGTCGATCCGCACGTCGCTCGCCTCAACGACGCGCAAGCGGAACTTGCCGTCGTCGAGCAGAAGCGTATGCTCCGCCTTGACCGCCTCGAAGATCTCTGGATGGGGCAGATGCACACGGCCCAGTCCTCCGACCGACTCGCGGCGCACGAAGCTCAACACGTCCCCTTCAGTGAGACGGATGGTGCCGGAATCGAATTTACCAATGCGAAGCTTGGGGCCCTGGAGATCGATGAGGATGCCGATCGGGCGTGAAAACTCGGTCTCGATCTTGCGGACGATAGCGTGAGCGTCGTGCAAGTCCGCGTGGGTGGCGTGGCTCATATTGATGCGGAAAACGTCAGCGCCCGCCTCGAACATGGCGCGGATCACGTCTTCGTTGGTGGAGGCAGGACCGAGGGTGGCGACGATCTTGACCCGGCGATTGCGCCTCATTGACTCTTCGCTTCGCCTTCGGGATCGGTGAGGCGCACGGTCCAGTCGCGCTCCTCGCCGGTGTCGACCTCGAAAAATCCAGTCCGCTTGTAACCGCGTTTCACGCATTCCTTGGCATCGCGGATGGTGAAGGCCTTGTCGTCGGTGCACATATACAAGCTGCCGCCCCATTCCCCGCCGCGGTCGTAATCGATGGCATGAATATAATAGAAGCGCGCGATGAGCACGCCCTTGAGCAGGGTCTCGCAGGTATGGGAGGCCACGTTCCACCAGCCTTCGGTGGCCCAGCCCTCCACGTCCTTATAGCCGATGGCGATCCCCACCCGGCTCGCCGTGGTGTTGCAGAGCTTGAGGTCGGCGCGCGCAGGCGAGGCGCCGAGGCCGAGAAGGATCGCGATCCCGAGCAGGGCAGCCGCCAGCGAATTGGGCGCCGCAAGGGGCAAAGCCGCAAGCGGCTTGGATGCCCCGGACCGGGCCTTGAGCGGAGGACGCATCAGGATGTCGACGCCTTGCAATTAGGGTTAAGAATTTCCAAAGATAACACTGAATTAGTTGCCATTGTCTGACCAGCGGGCCGATTATAGGGGCATTCCACGGCCTCCAAAACCCGCACCACGATCGTAAGTAAATGCGTCGCAACCTTGGCCGTAGCTCCGCTTTTTTGTTGCGGCCGGCCCACGGGGCGGGCAAGCCAGAAGACAGCGTCTTAGACGCGCTCGAAGGGAGACGATAGGTAGTCCGTGGAGCACCGGCTCGATACTCTGCGAGGGGAAGCCTCCGAAGCCCAGTCCTATCGCCGCATCGAGGGAGATCCGCAGGCAGGTCTCCTCATCCTTTGCGACCACGCCGAGAACACGGTGCCCCCGGCTTATGGCACGCTCGGGCTCGACGCGGAAGCGCTCGGTCGTCACATCGCCTACGATATCGGCATCGCGGGGGTGGCAGAATGTCTTGCGCACGCGCTCGGCGCTCCGGCGCTGTTCACCCGCTTCTCGCGGCTCCTGATCGACCCCAACCGGGGCATCGACGATCCTACCTTGATCATGCAGCTGTCCGACGGCATCGTCGTGCCCGGCAATGCCGCGCTCGATGCAACCGAGCGCGAGGCACGCATCGCCCGCTACCATGCGCCTTACCACCGTGCCATCGAGCGCGCGATCAATGCCGCCATCGCGGGGGGCAAGCCGCCGATTCTGCTCTCGCTGCATAGTTTCACCCAAGCCTGGAAGAGCGTGCCCCGGCCCTGGGAGGTCGCGGTGCTCTGGGACAAGGACAATCGGCTCCCTCGGGCACTGCTCGAAGGCTTGCGGGCGCTGCCCGACATTGCCGTTGGCGATAACGTGCCCTATTCGGGCAAGCTGCGAGGCGACACGCTTTATCTGCACGGAACCGCACGCGGGCTTGCCCATGCGCTCGTCGAGCTGCGTCAGGACCTGATCCTCGATGCCAAGGGACAAGCCACTTGGGCCGATAGGCTCGCAGGCGTATTGCGCGGCGTGCTCGCTTCGCCAACCCTTGCGCGCCGGCTCCATTCGATTGAGCATTATGGCTCGCACGCGGATCGGGCGCCTGATGCACCCGGGGTGTCAGCGGCAAAGGACAAAGGGGAGCCAGCCATGGACAAGCAGACCCGGACCGAGCTCGAGGCCGCCGCCTTCAGGCGGCTCGTCGCGCATCTGCGCGCGCGCACCGACGTGCAGAACATCGAGCTCATGGAGCTGGCGGGGTTCTGCCGCAACTGCCTCGCCAATTGGTATCAGGAGGAAGCGGCCGCACGGGGGCTCGCCCTTAGTAAGGACGCGGCGCGGGAGATCGTCTACGGCATGGCCTACGAGGCATGGAAGGCGCAGTTCCAGACGGAACCGTCGCGGCCTGAGCCGAAGCGCGCCAGAAAAAAGTGAGGGCGTCGGGCTTCCCGGAACCTTCGGTCCTCGATAGCCCTCTGGATAAGCTGGATAAACGCGCACACCGTCTTGCCGCGGCCAAGGCAGCGCACTTAAGCTCGGCCCCGGTTCATCATAATCGATTCGAGGTCGCCCGTGCTCCAGACATCAGCCAAAGACCAGCTCCGCACTATCGTCGCCCGCATCGAGCGGCTGGAGGAGGAGAAGGCGGCGCTCGCCACCGATCTCCGCGAGGTCTATGCCGAGGCGAAGGCCAATGGCTTCGATACCAAGGCGCTGAAAGCCTTGATCCGCATTCGCAAACAGGACGAGAACAAGCGGAAGGAGGAGGAGGCGGTGCTCGTTACCTATCTCCACGCGCTCGGCATGGCGGTTGAGGCTGAGGCGGCCTGACGCCAAGCGATCGCACTGGCCGCTTAGCGCGTGCTCTGTGCCAGTCGCGTGGGTGCGGGCGCGTCAGCCTCGGCATAAATGCTTCTCACGGCGTGACCGGAGAAGCGCTGGGCTGCCGCCAATCCCTCATAGCCGGAAGTCGCGCGGAAGTTGAACGCGAGGGGGCGGGACATATCGTCGAACAGGTAGCCCGTGCTGGTCTGCTCAGGGTGGGTGAGGGGAGCAAGGCTCTTGCTGTAGGCGACCGAGCTGTCGGTCATCAGGTTCGCGATCTCGAAGGGAACATAGCTCAGCTCCTCGGGGTGGTCTTCATCCACCTCCGGCGCGCCCACGACCTCGGCGCTCTCATAAAGTGGGAAGCTGCCCCCTTGGAGTGTAGGCTGCGCCGGCTCCGGCGTAGATTCGCCACCGGCACTGGCGAATAAAAAGCGCTTCTTGGTCGGGAGCGGCGGCCGCGCGGGCTCGGCGCTGGCGATCACGGACGGAGCTGCCACCGGCGCCTCAGGCGTATAGGAGGCGAGGACCGGCTGAGGCGGCAGGGTCTCGGCGGCTGAAGGTTCCGGCGTAGGCTTCGCCATGGGGACGACGGCAGCGATCATATTATTGCGCTGGACCAGGCCTTGCGCGAGCGCGAGCTGATAGTCGTGGGGCGTGATGGGCTTGCCGTCCTGCGGCAGATATTGGGTATGACCCTTGGGGAAGAGCGAGGCGAGCTCAAGCCGCGGGATGCGCGGCCACATGCGCACGCGACCGGTGTCCACATGGACGAAGGGGACCCCGGAGGTCGGGTAGTAGCCGACGCCGCCCCATTCCTGCACGAGCGCGGAGTTGCGTAAGGTCTTCACGGCCACGTCGGGGAAGACGAGATCCGCGGCCTTGCCCAGGATGTGCTGGCTTTTCTTGGCCTGGCCACCCCCGTGCCGGCGCAGGGACTCATTGGTGGTGGCTGAGCGATAACCGCAAATGAGATGCACGGGCTCGTTGGAGCCGAGCTGCTGATGCAAGGTCCAGATCAGGTCGATCAGCTCGGGATCCATGACGCGGCTCTCGTCGCGGCGCCAGTCGCGCATGAAATGATTGAGCTGGTTGAGCGCGTCCTGGTCGTAGTGCCCGTCCTTCTTGAAGGTGACGGTCAGCGACTCTTGGGTGTGGATGTTGAACATGGAGAGGGTGCGGGTTTCGCCCAGCGCGCTCGCCCGCTGCGCGGTGGCCGACCAAGCCCCGGCTGCGGCGATCAAGAGCGCAAGGCCAGCGCCTAGCACCGCGCGGCGCACGAAAGTCCCCCCTAGCTGCATGCCGCGCTGTCCGAGCCTTTCCCTCAAGGCCGGCGTGCCCCGCCGGCGATCGGTTCTCGGCCCCTATCAGGCCAAGTACCGCTACCGGGCAGTTAGCCTTACCCCCGGTTAAGGAACAGTATTCGGGAAAATGCGGGTGAAAAAAGGCGAAGACGTTAACGCTAATCGGGACTTAACCCGAGCGCCTCTCGTCTGCCCCCGCTTTGCACGGGATCCGGTGCCGCTGCTGGTCCACCGAGCCTAAGCGCGGCCGCCATGCGGGCATCGTGGCCGTAGAGGTCACTATAGGTCGACAGCGATCCGTCATCGTTTACCCGCGCGGTGAAATAGGTGACGTAGACGGGAATCCTCTGTTCCAGCTTCACGTGCTGGTCATAGCCATTGGCGATGGCCGCGGCGACGCGGCCTTGCGTCCAGCCCTGATCCTTCTTGAGCAGCACCGCCGCCAGCTGATCGGGGTTCTGCACGCGCATGCAGCCATGGCTTTCGGCGCGCACGTCCTTGGCGAAGAGGAACCGCTGCGGGGTGTCGTGCATGTAGACGTCGTGCTTGTTGGGAAACACGAACTTGACGTTGCCGAGCACGTTGTCGGGTCCCGGCGGCTGATAGATGTTCAGGGTGCGGATGTCGACGCGGCCCCAATCGATGGTCGCGGGATCGACCTCACGGCCTCCGATATTGACGCGAAGATTGTGGCGCTCGAGGATGGACGTGTTCCACCCGCCGCCGCCGAACAACCAGGCTCCTTCATCTCGCAAATAGGGCCTGATCTCCTCGGTCTTGATGGAGTTCGGCACGTTCCAGTAGGGATTGAAGACGACCTCCTGCATGTCCTGGCTGAAGATCGGCGTCTGCTTCTCGGGCTTGCCCACCACGACGCGCGCGGTGTGGCTGATCTTGCCGTCGTCGACGACCCTCAGCATGAACTCGGGCACGTTGACGTTCACGTAGAACGGCCCAAGATC
The DNA here is from genome assembly GCA_963741155.1 of uncultured Alphaproteobacteria bacterium. GTDB lineage: Bacteria > Pseudomonadota > Alphaproteobacteria > Rhizobiales > Methyloligellaceae > Methyloceanibacter. Next base: position 406,319 of record CAVUHA010000007.1, read on the forward strand.
GTGCGGCAGCCAACGCCAGCGCTCCATGTTGAGCAGGATGAGCCGGACCTTGCTGGGGCTCGCCGCTTCGCGGTGCGCCTGCGGCTGGTTCAGCATCCGCCTGGTGCCTGCGCCGATCAGACCATCGGGCGCCATGCCATGGGCCTTCTGGAAATCCTTGACCGCAGCATCGACGGAATCGTCGAACAGGTTCTCGTTGACCGGCGTGCCGTCGTCGGAGGCCGACGTGACCTCAAGCCGCTTCCTGAGCAGCGCGACCTGCTCATTCTCGACGCCCTTCTTGAGCACGGGACCATCGGGAATCTGCACGATGTCCTTCTTGGTGTCGCTGCCGCCTCTGAGCTCGATCAGCATGTGGCGCAACGCTTCGAACTGCTGCTGATCCGGCTGGAAGCTGCGCAGATATGCGGCGGGGTCGGAGCGGATGGCGATCGAGTCGAGCACCTCCAGCGGGTCGGGGAGGGCAAGCGTGGGATCGAGATTCTCGGTCAGCCGTGAGGGGTCGATCCTGCCGCCGCGCGCGTCGCGCGCATAGCCGAGCACGGCGAAGCTGATCTTGACCTCGGCGTCGGCGAGCCACTTCGTGGCCGAGCCGTCATGGGCGTTGAAGCCCTCGGCCTTCGGAAGCTCGTAGTCGGCGGCGCGGAGGCCGTATTCGTCGGCCCTGCTGATTTCCTCCATGACCGCCTTGGCCCGTTCGTTCAGGCCGCTCTCGTCGACCCAGAGCAAGTGCTGGTCCGGCACGGAGTAGTATTCGACGAGCCCCCCTTGCTCAGTCTTCTGCGTCTCGGTCGCCTTGGTGAACTTGGCCGACAGGCGCTCCTGCACCGCGACGCGGATGGCCTCGCACGGGGTGATGAGCGCGGCAGGCGCATCGGGCTCGGCCGCCACCGCCGGCAGGCTGGCCACGGCGAAAAACAAGGCTAACGCAATACGATAGACTGGCCTCATTGGTCTGCTCCTTTGGCCGAACGCAGGCCGATTCGGCGGGGCCTGGACCCTAACGTGGCGCCCCGACCTTTACCATACAAGCCGGCGGCCTAAGGCTTCCAGGTCTTCGCTTTTGCTCCCGGTGTGGCTTTCCTGCCAAAGACTGATGGATCGGTCAGTTGACCCGGGCTTCCAGTCCAATCTCACGCATCTTGCGGTAGAGCGTGGAGCGGCCGATGCCGAGCCGTTTGGCGATTTCCGTCATCCGGCCGCGATAGCGTCCAAAGGCGAGCCTGATCATGTCGGCCTCGACGGCTTCCAGCGAGCGGATATCGCCCGTCTCGCTCAAAGCGGCGATGCCGACGGCGTCGCGGCCGTTGGCCGAGGGAACGTGAATGGTGGCCGGGTCGTGCTTCGACTGACCGAGCATCACGGGCCCCTCGATGCGGGGCGCCTTCTCCTTGGGCGCGGGTGCCGGCGGGACCGTGACCGCATAGCCCTCCACATGGGCCGCGATCTGCGGGAACTCGTCCACGCCGAGCTGTGGGGCGTCGGCAAGCACCACCGCGCGGAAGACGGCATTCTCAAGCTGGCGGATGTTGCCGGGCCACGTATAGCGCTGAAGCATGGAGAGCGCGTCCGGCTCGATGCCGTCGATGCGCTTGCCCTCTTCGGCGGCGAAGCGGGCAATGAAGTGGCGGACGAGCTCGGGCACGTCCTCGAGCCGCTCGCGCAAGGGGGGGACCCAAATGGGGAAGACGTTCAGTCGGTAATAAAGGTCTTCGCGGAAGCGGCCGTCGCGGACGAGGTTGATCAGATTCTGATTGGTGGCCGAGATGAGCCTGATGTCGACCTTGACCGGGCGCTTGGCGCCTACCGGATCGATCTCGCCATCTTGCAGGGCGCGAAGGAGCTTCACCTGAGCGTCGAGCGGCAGCTCGCCGATCTCGTCGAGGAAGAGGGTGCCTCCGTCGGCCTCGGCGAACCGGCCGGCGCGCTTCTCGGAAGCCCCCGTGAAGGAGCCTTTCTCGTGGCCGAACAGGATGCTTTCGACGAGGTTCTCGGGGAGGGCACCGCAATTGACCGTGACGAAGGGCTTGGCCTTCCGGTCGCTCTCGCCCTGTATCGCGCGGGCGACCAGCTCCTTGCCGACGCCGCTCTCGCCCTCGATCAGGACGGGGATGGTCGAGCTCGCTGCCCGCTTGCCCAGCGCGATGACGCGCGTCATGGCCTCGCTGCCGACGATGAGGTCGCGGAAGCCCAGCTCGCCCTTGGCGGCGGCCTTCATGCGGGTGAGCTCACCTTCAAGCGCCTCGATCTTGAGAGCGTTCTTGATGGAGACTTCGAGGCGCTCGGGGCTCACTGGCTTGACCACGAAATCGACGGCGCCGGCCCGCATGGCGGCGATGGCCGCGTCAATGCTGCCATGGGCTGTCTGCACGATGGCCGGGGGCTTCTTCGGCAGGGAGCGCATGGCGGTAAGCACGGCCATGCCATCAGTTCCGGGCATGACGAGATCGAGCAAAGTGAGGCAGATATCGCCGGCTCCGTCGGCCTTCAGCGTGGCAAGCGCCTGCTCGCCGCTGTCGGCCGTGACGACGGCATAGCCGAACCGTTTGATGGTCGCTTCGAGGATGCGACGCTGAGTGGGGTCGTCATCGACGACCAGGACCCGTTTAGTCATGACACAGGACTCGCTACAGTTACTTGCACGCAAGAGCGGGCTGTCATTCGGCCTGGACTAGGACGGAAGTGCCCCTCTTGTGCCAAAACTGTGCAGTGGAACGGTAAATATCCCCTTTATCTCGGTTCGATTTTGGTGACGTCGCCATTGTGGGTTGTGCGAAATCCCCCTATGAGCGGCCTGTTCGGCCCTTGCAGGGCCTTGGCGGCCTTCCCACACTAGGAAAGCAAGGCGGACCTGGATGCCACAGAGATTGACCCACTGGCCGGAGCACCCCGTGTTCGCCGCCCTCGCTCCCGCCAAAGGCAAAGCCAAACGAGCGACCGCCAAGGCAAAGGTCAAGCGCAAGCTCGGCCCGTTGCCCGAATGGAATCTGGCCGATCTCTATGGGGGCTCGGAAGCGCCGGAGCTGAAGGCCGACCTGGCGACCTCGGAGCGGGTGGCGGAGGCCATGCATGAGCGCTATTGCGGCAAGCTCGCCAAGCTCGTGCGAGGCGGCAAGGGCGGCGCTCAGCTCGCCGAAGCCGTGCGCGAGTTCGAGGCCCTGAACGATATTCTCGGCCGCATCATCTCGTATGCGAGCCTGCTCTATGCGGCGAACACGTCGGACCCTGTGCGGCAGAAATTCTTCGGCGACATGCAGGAGCGCATCACCACTATTAGCTCCAAACTGCTGTTCTTCCCGCTCGAGCTCAATCGCATCGACGACGACGTGCTCGACACGGCCATAGTCAATTCCGAGCTTGGCCACTACCGCCCATGGCTCGAGGATTTGCGCATCGAGAAGCCCTATCAGCTCGACGACAAGCTCGAGCAGCTGTTCCACGAGAAGGCCGTCACGGGACGGGGCGCTTGGAACCGGCTCTTCACCGAGACCATGACAGCGCTCAGGTTCGACGTGGGTGGCGAGAAGCTCAGCCTCGAGCCCACCCTCAATCGCTTGCTCGATCCGAAGGGAAAAGAGCGGCGTCAGGCAGCTGAGGCGTTGAGCAAGGTGTTCAAGGACAATGCCCGCCTGTTCACGCTGATCACCAACACGCTCGCCAAGGACAAGGAAATCTCCGATCGCTGGCGTGGTTTCATCGACGTCGCGGATTCCCGCCATCTCGCCAACCGGGTTGAGAAGGAGGTGGTGGACGCGCTGGTCGCCGCCGTGCGGGAAGCATATCCGCGCATTTCGCACCGTTACTACGCGTTAAAAGCCAAGTGGCTCGGCATGAAGCGGCTTGCCCATTGGGATCGTAATGCACCGTTGCCCGAGGAGCCGAGCCAAGTCATCGCCTGGGATGAGGCGCAAGAGACGGTGCTCAAGGCCTATGCCGATTTCTCGCCGCGCATGGCGGGCATTGCGGGTGAGTTTTTTGCCAAGCGCTGGATCGACGCGCCGGTGCGCGAGGGCAAGTCGCCCGGCGCCTTCTCCCATCCCACGGTGCCGAGCGCGCATCCCTACATTCTGTTGAATTTTCAGGGGAAGCCGCGCGACGTGATGACGCTCGCGCATGAGCTCGGCCACGGCGTGCATCAGGTGCTCGCCAATTGCCAAGGCCCGCTGATGGCACCGACGCCGCTTACCCTCGCCGAGACGGCGAGCGTGTTCGGCGAAATGCTGACCTTCCGCGAGTTGCTGCGCCGGGCGCCGAGCCAGCGCGAGCGAAGAGCGCTGCTGGCGGCCAAGACCGAGGACATGATCAACACGGTCGTGCGCCAGATCGCCTTTTACAGCTTCGAGCGCAAGGTGCACACCGAACGGCGTGCGGGGGAGCTCACTTCGGAGCGCTTGGGCCAGATTTGGCTCGAGGTCCAGCGCGAGGCGCTCGGCCCCGCCATCGAGCTCAAGCCAGGCTACGAGACCTACTGGTCCTATGTTCCCCACTTCGTGCATTCGCCCTTCTACGTTTATGCCTATGCCTTCGGCGATTGTTTGGTGAACTCGCTCTACGCAGTCTATGAGAAGGCCGAGCCCGGCTTTGCCGATCGCTATCTCAACATGCTCGCGGCGGGCGGCACCAAGCACCACAAGGAGTTGCTGAAGCCCTTCGGCCTCGACGCCTCGGAGCCGCATTTCTGGTCCATGGGGCTTGGCGTCATCGAAAGCCTGATCGACGAACTGGAGGCGATGGATGCCGGACGCTGAAGGTTGGACCCCCGCGCCGGGAGAGGCGGCCGCCAATATCGTCTGGTATGTGCCGATCCTGGTTTGCGGCGCGGCGCTGCTGTTTGCGATCATCGCGATCTGGTGGGCGCCCCGGCCCATCACCCGCGCCGTCGTGATCGACAAGCTCCTGCGCTATCTGTTCTTCTTTCCGCTTGGCGTGCAGGGGCTCTGGGCGTTCTTCTGCCACGTCTTCCTGCCGGAAGAGTCCGCGGCGGCGATCGGCTGGGCGCCGAGCCCATTCCAATATGAAGTGGGCGTCGCCAATCTCGGGCTGGCACTGGCCTCGTTCTATGCGGCCTTCAGCGGTCTTCAGGCGCGGGCGGCGACGGCCGTTGCCGCCGCGTGCTTTTTGGTGGGCGCCGGCCTCGGCCACATCCAGGACATTGTGGAGGAGGGCAATTTTGCCCCCGGCAATGCCGGGCCAATCATGCTCACCGACTTTCTCACGCCCATCCTCATTCTCGTGCTCTTGCTTGCGACGCCGCGCCACCGGCCTCAACTGCGTTCAACTCCGCGACTGGAGCAAAAGCTGGAGAGCGCGCGCAAGAAAATGCGCACGGACCTGCGCAAGCCTCGCAAATAAGCCACGCTTTCGGACCAAAGCTTGGCGGCTTGGGCGGACTTTCGCCGTGCCATCCTTCTGAGCCGCAGGCCCCTGGCAACTTCGCGTGCGCGCCGACGTTCCTGAGACGCGCGCCCAAGGACAAGTGCATGAGTTCCGACAAAGAACGCAACCGCCTCAGCGCCCGCATGCAGCGCTATGGGCGCGTGGGCGCCAATGTGGGCGGCGTGGCTGCGCGCATCGCCGGCCGCCAGTTTCTCGGGCTCGATCCTGAGCGCGACAAGGACGCGGCTTCGCTCGCGGCGGCGCTCGGAGGCCTGAAGGGGCCGATCATGAAAGTGGCGCAGCTGCTCGCCACGATCCCAGAGGCCTTGCCTGCCGAATATGCCGCCGAGCTCGGCCAGCTGCAGAGCCAGGCTCCGCCCATGGGCTGGCCCTTCGTACGCCGACGCATGGCGGCGGAGCTTGGACCGGATTGGGAAGCCAAGTTCGCAAGCTTCGAGCATGAGGCCGCGGCCTCGGCCTCGCTTGGGCAGGTACATAGAGCCGGCACCCTTGACGGGCGGCCGCTCGCCGCCAAGCTCCAATATCCGGACATGCAGTCCGCCGTGGAAGCGGACCTCATTCAGCTCGGCATGCTGTTTTCCATCCACGCCCGCATGCGGCCGGCGATCGAGACATCGGAGATGAAGCAGGAGATTGCCGCGCGCTTGCGCGAGGAGCTCGATTACGAACTCGAAGCCCGGCACATGCGGCTCTATGCGGCGATCTTCCGCGCTGATCCGCTGATCCGCGTACCGCAAGTGCTGCCGGAGCTTTCAACCAATCGTCTGCTGACCATGACCTGGCTCGAGGGCCGGCGCCTGCTCGACTACACGGAGCGCCCGCTCGAGCAGCGCAACCGGATCGCGCGCGCCATGTTCCGGGCTTGGTGGTACCCGTTCAGCCACTATGGCGTGATTCACGGCGACCCGCATCTTGGCAATTACACGGTGTTTGAGGACGCGGAGGGAAGCGCCGCCGGCATCAACCTGCTCGACTATGGCTGCATGCGCACCTTCGCGCCGAAATTCGTGCAAGGAGTGGTCGACCTCTATCGCGGACTCCTTACCGGCGACCGCGCGCTCGTGGTGCACGCCTATGAGACCTGGGGTTTCGGCGGGCTTTCCAACGAGCTGATCGATATCCTGAACATCTGGGCGCAATTCATCTACGGCCCGATGCTCGAGGATCGCGTCCGCACCATCGCCGACGAGGTCAGCCCCGGCATGTATGGCAGGCGCGAGGCCTTTCGCGTGCATCAGGGCCTGCGCGACAAAGGGCCGGTCAGGGTGCCGCGCGAATTCGTGTTCATGGATCGGGCAGCGATCGGGCTTGGGGGCGTATTCCTGCACCTCGGCGCCGAGCTCAACTTCCACCGCCTGTTCGAGGACATGATCGCGGGCGCCGACCTTGCCGACGTCGCCGGGCGCCAGCGGGAAGCCTTCGCCGCCGCAGGCGTGCCGCTGCCCTAGGGGCTGGGCTAAGGCGCCGCAGTCCGAATATTGCCGCCGTGCCAGGGTTTGTGCTATTTCGCCCGGAACACAGCGAAAGACCGAAGGGGAGTGGAATGCACATCGAACCGTCCGAGTGCCATCCGGCGATGGATTACGCTGAGCATCAGCGGACCTATAAACTGTTCCTCAAGGGTACGATCTGTTTGATCGTGGGCGTCGCCGGCATCATGGCGTTTTTGGCCATATTCGTGGTTTGAACGGCTTACCCCTCCCCTAACGACCGCATTCGGGCCGCCGGCCTCTCACCATTCGACTTTTAAGACCCGCGCGGGCGCTTGGAGTGCGCTTTGCGCTCAGCGCGTGACGGAGCCTCGATGATCGCGATTGGCGTGCCGGCCGAGGAAGCGGACGAGTCCCGCATCGGGCTCAGTCCCGAGACCGTGAAGAAGCTCATCAAGCTCGGCGCCAAGGTCAAGGTGCGCGCGGGCGCAGGTTTGCGCTCGCATTTCTCGGACGCCGATTACAGCGCCGCCGGCGCGAGTCTGGCCCGCTCCGACGCCGACGCGGTCAGCGATGCCGATGTAGTGCTCACGGTGCGGCGGCCATCGCCGGCGCTGGTCAAATCCATGCAGAAGGACGCCGTGCTTATCGGCATGCTCGATCCGTTCTCCGACGTACCCGGCCTCGCCGGGCTCGCCAAGACCGGCGTCTCGCTGTTCGCCATGGAACTCATGCCGCGCATCAGCCGCGCCCAGAGCATGGACGTGCTGTCGAGCCAAGCGAACCTCGCGGGCTACAAGGCCGTGGTCGATGCGGCCGCGGCGTTCGCGCGCGCACTGCCGATGATGATGACGGCGGCGGGCACCGTTCCCGCCGCGCGGGTGTTCGTCATGGGCGTGGGCGTGGCAGGTCTTCAGGCCATCGCCACGGCGCGGCGGCTCGGCGCCATCGTGACGGCGACCGACGTGCGCCCGGCCGTCAAGGAACAGGTGGCCTCGCTCGGCGCCAAGTTCATCGCCGTGGAGGACGAGGAGTTCAAACAGGCAGAGACCGCGGCGGGCTACGCCAAGGAGATGTCCGACGCCTACAAGCAGAAGCAGGCCGCGCTCGTGGCCGAGCACGTGAAAAATCAGGACATCGTCATCACCACGGCGCTGATACCCGGCCGTCCGGCGCCGAAGCTTATTTCCAAGGCCATGATCGAGAGCATGCGGCCGGGCTCCATCATCGTCGATCTCGCGGCGGAGCGCGGCGGCAATGCCGAGCTTACCAAGGCGGGCGGGATCGTCGAGCACAAGGGCGTGCGCATCATGGGCAAGCTCAATCTCCCGGGCGCTGTACCGGTGAACGCTTCGAGCCTCTACGCGCGCAACCTATTCGCCTTCGTCGAGCTCATGATCGACAAGGAGAAGCAGGGGCTCGCCATCAATTGGGACGACGACATCATCAAGGGCACCTTAGTCGCCCGCGACGGGAGCATCGTGAACAAGGCGATTGCCGAGCGGCTGGGCGCCCCGGCTAAGTCCGATGCAAACTCCGCCAAGGCCAAGGCCGGCCCCGCCACCAAGAACAGCGCCACGAAGAACGGCAACGGCGCGCGCACCAAGCGAGGCAAGGAATGAGACACGCAACTCTTTGGCTAGGGCTTGCCGTTGCTATACTGGCCGAGTTTATCCTGGTCGGCAGCGCCTCTGCGCAAGACGCCGCGACGGCCGCGAGCGCCGAGGGCGGACATGATTTCGTCTCGCGCTTCTCGATCTTCGTGCTCGCGATCTTCGTCGGCTATTACGTGGTGTGGAGCGTGACGCCTGCTCTGCATACGCCGCTGATGTCGGTGACCAATGCGATTTCTTCGGTGATCGTGGTGGGCGCGCTGCTTGCCGTATCGGTGGAGGCGGCGGACGCTCTCGGCTCGTCCGAACATTGGGCCGCGAAGGCGCTCGGCTTTGTGGCGCTCACCATGGCCTGCGTCAACATTTTCGGCGGCTTCCTCGTTACCCAGCGCATGCTCGCCATGTATCAGAAGAAAAAGAAGTGACGGCGGGATAGACCATGAACTCCGATCTTGTTGCGCTGCTCTATCTTATCGCCGGCGTTCTTTTCATCCTCGCGCTGCGCGGCCTGTCGTCACCCGAGAGCTCGCGCCGGGGCAATTATCTCGGCATGATCGGCATGGCCATCGCCGTGCTTACCACGCTGGCAGTGGCGAGGCCCGCCATACCGCTCACCTGGGCCATGATCGCGGGCGGCGTGGTGATCGGCGGCGGCATCGGCGCCGTCACCGCGCGCCGCATCCCCATGACGGCGATGCCGGAGCTCGTCGCGGCCTTCCATTCGCTGGTCGGCCTCGCTGCGGTGCTGGTCGCCGCAGCCGCCTTCTACGCGCCGCAGGCTTTTGGCATCGGCACGCCCGGCGCTATCCACACGGCAAGCCTGATCGAGATGTCGCTCGGGGTGGCGATCGGCGCCGTCACCTTCACCGGCTCCATCATCGCCTTCTTGAAGCTGTCGGGGCGCATGTCGGGCAAGTCCATCCTCCTGCACGGGCGCCACGTCCTCAACTTCGGGCTTGCGCTCGCGCTCGTCGCTTGCGTGGTGATGTTCTGCCGCGAGCAGACGGAGACCTATTTCTGGGCGATCGCCGGGCTCTCGTTTCTTCTCGGCGTGCTCATTATCGTCCCCATCGGCGGCGCCGACATGCCGGTCGTCATCTCGATGCTCAACTCCTATTCCGGATGGGCCGCGGCCGGCATCGGCTTCACCCTCGGCAATACAGCGCTGATCATCACGGGCGCGCTGGTCGGCTCGTCAGGTGCCATCCTCTCCTACATCATGTGCAAGGGCATGAACCGCTCCTTCATCAGCGTGATCCTAGGTGGCTTCGGCGGTGAGGTCGCGGGGCCGGCTGCGGGCGCCGAGCAGAGGCCGGTGAGGCTCGGCTCGGCCGAGGACGCGGCCTTCCTGCTGAAGAATGCGAGCAAGGTCATCATCGTGCCGGGCTACGGCATGGCGGTGGCGCAGGCGCAGCATGCACTGCGCGAGATGGCCGACGGGCTAAAGAAGGCGGGCGTCGAGGTCAAATACGCCATTCACCCCGTTGCGGGGCGCATGCCGGGCCATATGAACGTGCTGCTGGCCGAGGCCAACGTCCCGTATGACGAGGTGTTCGAGCTCGAGGACATCAACAGCGAATTCGCGCAAGCCGACGTGGTCTATGTGATCGGGGCCAATGACGTGACCAATCCGGCTGCCGAGGACGATCCCTCCTCGCCGATCTACGGCATGCCGGTATTGCAGGTGTGGAAGGCGGGCACCGTGCTCTTCAACAAGCGCTCGCTGGCGAGCGGCTACGCCGGCATCGACAATCCGCTCTTCTATCGCGACAACACCATGATGGTGCTGGGCGACGCCAAGAAGATGACGGAGGGTATCGCCAAGGCGCTGTGAGACTGGGCGGGACGTTGCACAGCATTCGGCAGTCGGTGGCGGTCATCATCCGGCCCGCTTGCGTCTCTTTCTGACCGTATCGCCGCCATCTAATCGCCTTGGGGATAGGCGAAGCCCCATTGCGGCTAGCCCCACGATCAGGCCACGTGCGATGGCACGGGCCATGCAAGCCCAACTCCCAACACATGCCCTTGAGGAAAAATGACTCTCCGTCGCGGCTGATTGATGATGCGAGTTTAAAAAGGCCTGTTCTGCAGCCCATGAACGCATCATTCACGAGCGTTTCAACCTTGATGGGTTACATACGTTTCGACTTTGGTTCGTTGGTTCTGGAAAGGTATTGGTAACCACATGGTGGATCTTCTGCTTTCGCTCATTGGCGCCTACGCCTTCATTTGTTTCTGCGGATTCTTGCTGCACCGATACTTTGTCTATATGCCGGACCGCAGGCGCTTCACACCGGCGGAAGCAGGGTTGTCCGGCGTCCAAGAGATCACGATTCGGACCCGCGACGGCGTCAACTTGATCGCCTGGTACGCGCAGGCGAAGAGGAACAAGCCGACGCTTCTCTATTTTACCGGCAATGGCGGCTGCGCGGCGACGCGCGCGCAGAAGATCGCGCGCATCCAGGCATGCGGCTATGGCGTGTTCATTCTGAACTATCGCCGCTATGGCGGCTCGGGCGGCTGGCCGACCGAGAGAAACAACATCGCCGACGCGGTGGCTGCCTATGACCGGCTGCTCAGCCTAGGCGTGGCGCGCAAGGACATCGTGGCCTATGGCGAGTCGCTCGGCACCTCCGTCGCGACGCGGCTTTCGCTGCAGCGGCCAGTGCAGGCGCTCGTGCTCGAGGCGCCCTTCACCTCGGTGGTCGATGTGGGCATGCTCTCCTGGGGCTTCCTGCCGCTGCGCTACATCATGGTCGACCAGTATCGCACCATCGATCATATCGCTGAGGTGCGCGTGCCGCTCCTCGTCGTGCATGGCGCGCGCGATCGGGTTATCCCCGTGGGGCAAGCCCGTCACCTCTACACCAAGGCGCGCAACCCGAAACGGCTCGTCATCCTGCCCCGCGGCGACCACAACGACTTGTACGACCGCGGAGCTTGGGAAAAGATCGACGCCTATCTTGCCGAGCTCGGCGAGACTCGTATTCTGGCGTTCGAAGAGGTTCCCGTTCCGGCCAAGCCGCACGACCGCCACCCGCAGCATTATGACGTGCCAGTGCAGGCGGCGCTCGAAGGCTAATCGCCCAGCGGCACGCGGCGAGCCGGCTTAAATCGGAAAGTTCAGGAAGATACGCGCGCGGCTAGCGGCCGCCGCCGCGTGGAACGCGGGGCTTCGGCGCGGCAATGAGGCCTTCGCGCTGCGCCTTCTTGCGGGCGAGCTTGCGGGCGCGGCGGATGGCCTCGGCCTTCTCGCGCGCGCGCTTCTCCGACGGCTTTTCGTAATAGTTGCGAAGCTTCATCTCGCGGAAGATACCTTCGCGCTGCATCTTCTTCTTCAGCGCCCGAAGGGCCTGATCGACATTGTTATCGCGAACGACGACTTGCACCCGCATCAGCTCCAATTGGCCGTTGAATGATTAAGAGGATCGGAAGGGGCTAAATCCAGCCCTGACCGGAACCGGCCGGTCCCGCATCCGAAGTTGCTCTAACAGAAGGGCGGTTGGTTGTCCAGAGTGGGTAAGCCTCATGGTTCGAGACGGAGGTTATGCCTGCTCCTCGCCATCAGGTCCGACAATCACCGTCAGCTTTTCGGATAGAGGCGGGTCGCGTGGCCCATCTTGCGGCCCGCGCGCGCCTCCGGTTTACCGTAGAGATGCAAGGCGACCCCCTCTTCGGCCGCGAGCTCCCGCCAACGTTCGACGTCGCCGCCGATCAGGTTGGTCATCAGCGCATCGCTGTGCCGCGCCGTCTCTCCGAGCGGCCAGCCGCAAATCGCGCGCACATGGTTCTCGAACTGGCTCGTGAGGCAGGCGTCGAGCGTCCAGTGGCCGGAATTGTGCACCCGCGGCGCGAACTCATTGACGAGGAGGGCAGGGGCGACGCCATCGCAGTGGAACATCTCCACCGCGAGCACACCCACATGCTTGAGCGCTTCGGCGACGTTGCCGGCAATGGTCCTTGCCTCGAAGGCGACGCCGGCAGGAATGCGCGCCGGCACGCGGCTGGTCGCCAGGATGCCGTGCTCGTGCACATTCTCCACCACGTCGTAATAGTGCTTCTCGCCGTCAAGTCCGCGCACCACCAGCACCGACAGCTCGCGGGCGAACGCGACCAGGCCCTCCAGCAAAGCGGGCGCGTCTTGGAGCTGTGCGAGCGCATCGCGCGCGTACGCGTCGCTGCGCACCAGCGCCTGTCCCTTACCGTCATAGCCGAGCCGCCGGGTTTTCAAGATGGCCGGAAGCTTCACCTGCTTGAGAGCAAACTCGAGCTCGGAAGCCGTCGCGACGGGTGCGAAGGGGGCGACCGAAATTCCAAGCTCCCGCAAGAAGGTCTTCTCGGTGAGACGGTCCTGCGCCACGGCAAAGGAGAAGGGCGGCGGATAGACGGGTGCGGCGCGCCCGGCGGCCTGCAACGCCTCCGCCGGCACGTTCTCGAATTCGCAAGTCACCACGTCGACAGTGCGTGCAAAGGCCTCGATGGCGCCCTCGTCGGTGTAGTGGCCCGTGGTGCGCACCGCAGCTACGTCGAAGGCGGGCGGATTGCCCTCGTCCGAATAGATGTGGGTCTTGAGGCCGAGCCGGCTTGCGGCCATGGCAAGCATGCGGCCGAGCTGACCGCCGCCCATGATGCCGATCGTCGACCCAGGGGGCAGCGCGTCAGGCATGATCCTCCGGTGCCTCGGCCACGGAAGCGGTCTGGTTCGCGCGCCACGCCGCGACGCGGGCCGCGAGCCGCGCATCACTGAGCGCCAGGATCTGGGCGGCCAGCAGCCCGGCATTGGCGGCGCCCGCCTCGCCGATGGCGAGAGTCCCCACCGGCACGCCCGCTGGCATCTGGGCGATGGAGAGCAGGCTGTCGAGGCCTTTGAGCGCAAGGCTTTCGATGGGCACGCCGAGCACCGGTAGCTCGGTCATGGACGCCGTCATGCCGGGCAGGTGGGCCGCGCCGCCAGCGCCAGCGATGATCACCTTCAGCCCGCGTCCGCGCGCGGTGCGTGCGTAGTTGAAAAGCCGTTCCGGGGTGCGGTGGGCGGATACGACGCGGGTCTCGTAAGTGACCTTTAGCGCGTCGAGCACGTGGGCGGCGGCCTTGAGCGTCGGCCAGTCCGAGCGGCTACCCATGATGATGCCGACGCTGGGCTTAGGCTCGCTCATCTCGTGCTCTTGGGGAGGTCCCAGACTTTGCGGAAGGCGCGGGATTATAGGGTTGCGCCAACCTTGGCAAGGCGAGAAACTGGACGGACGATGAGGCTCTATCTGCTGGTCGTCGGTCTAGGCCTGGTGCTGGTCGCACTGAGCTACGGCGTGGACCCGGGAGCAGTTCTCCCTAAGCTGATGACCATCACCGTCGAGGGAACCGACCAGACGCAGATCTTCCGGGCGCTGATGTGCCTCTATCTCGGCATGACCACGTTCTGCTGTATCGCGGCGTTCAACCCGGCTTGGCAGCGCGTGGCGGTGATCTGGGCGGTCTTCTTCATGTTTTCGATCGCTCTCGGCCGGCTGATTAGCCTCGTCGTCGACGGCGCGCCGAGCAGGGTGCTTGACGTCTATCTCGCCGTGGAATTGCTGTTCGGCATCTTAGGCCTTTGCCTGCTGGCGCGCGGCGGAGCCTGTCCAAGCTCTAGGCGATGATGTCGGGGAGCAGCTGGTCCTCGATGCGCGCGATCTCGTCCTTGAGGAACAGCTTCTTCTTCTTCAACCGCTTCAGCTGGAGCGGATCTGCGCGGCCCGAAAGCTCGAGCGCGTTGATGGCGCTGTCGAGATCGCGATGCTCCTGCTTGAGCTTGAGCAGCGTTGTCCGGAGTTCGCGAATGTCCTCGCTCTCCATGGGACGTCCCTGCTCCTCGCTGCCCTCCCGGGACGGCCGGAGTATTGCGGCGAATATGGGTGCATGCAAGGGCTCGCGGGCAGGCCGGGCCGCATAGGTGCGTCAAAAAGGGTAACAGAATGTTAGGCGCGTCCTGCGCGCGCAGATTGGACAAAACGTCGCCGATTTGTCACTATGGATGGCCCGAGACCAACTGCTATGGAGGTCCGATATGGCGCTTGACGCACACCTCGTGGAGCTGTCTGAGAGACATCGCGTATTAGATCGCAAGATCGAAGAGGAACTGGCCCGGCCAACAGCGGACGACCTCAAGATTGCGGAGTTGAAGCGTCAGAAATTACGATTGAAGGATGAGATTGAGCGGCTCAAGCTCGCGCCGAGTTATTAGCGATTCGAGCGCTTAGCGTTGCGGACTGGCTCGTGATCGAGCCCTGATTCGCGGAGAGTTTTGCGAGGCCGTGGGGTGGGTGTGGCAAGCCACCTCGCGGCCTTGTCGTGTGTGGCGGCCAGCTTGATCCCAGGGCGCCAGCCTTGACTCAAGTCAACGCGGGCCGGAAGAAGGCGCGCGCTCAGCTTTAGGGCTTGGAGAAATCAGGACGATGCAGACGCGCGCGATTTGGAGGAGGGAGTGGTTGCTGGTCGCGGTGGCGCTCCTCGCCGTGCTGGTACTGCTTTTCCTTGCGGTCAGGCCGGCGGCGGCGGCGGACAAGGGCCTCGCCGGCAAAGGTGAGGTGCTGGTGCGCGAGAATTGCTCGCGCTGTCACGCTATCGGCAAGGAGGGCGACAGCACGCATCCCGAGGCCCCTCCCTTCCGCACGTTGTCGCGCAAATATCCGGTCGAGGACCTTGCCGAATCGCTTGCCGAGGGCATCGTCTCGGGCCATCCTGACATGCCCATCTTCGTGTTTGGCCCGCATGACGTCGAGGCCATCATCCAATATCTGCAAAGCATCCAAGCTCAATAGCAGGGGCGCCCCACGGCGCGGCGGGCGCTGGTCAAGGCGCCGCGACTAGGGCTTGGAAGTGTGGACGGCGACCGGTCCAAATGCCGCGAGTAGCTCCTTGAGCTCCCCGTTGCCGACAGTAACGGGCAGGGCATTTGACCCACGTTGGTCGATTGTCATTCCGGTAAGATCCGAAATTACGATTGGGCCGAGATCCAGCGCTCAGGCGCCTATGCGCATTCGGAGCCCTCCGTGAACGCTGCTGTGATCTCCATCTTCCCGGTCGGAAAGCAGCTCCGCATTCTTGCTTGCAGGAATGGTTGGGTTCAGCTGCAAGACACGGCCGGACCGGGGGGTTGGATTTACGAGCAATACGTGGCGTCGATTGCCGTGCCCAACGAGCAAAGACAGGAGGCCTCCGAGCCGCAACCTCCGCCACTCGCCGCTCCCGCCCCGGTACAAGCTCGCGATCGGGTCCCGCCGCTGAGGGTTAGTACATCGCCCGGCGCGGCACCGCGTTGGGCTCTCGGCGAGGACGGGAGCTCACAGTTAAGCTCCGATACGCGAAACGATCGACCTGCGGCAGCCTCGCGCGAGCCCACTCCGAGCCTTGCGGACTCGTATCTTCGCCGCTTCTATCGTGGATATTGATGGACGGAACGCGTGACCGCGCGGATTTGGCCTCTCGGGTGCTCACGGTCTTGCCATTTTGACGTGCGAATACGCGCCGGTTAACGCTCTGTTTTGGGCTTTTCCTGATTAATTGGACGGTAAGAGCCCTTCGCCCGCTCGGTTCGATCAAAACGGCGGAATTGGAGAATTCCCATGCAAAACAAGATGCTGCTCTCGCTCTGGCTGGTGGGGGGCGTGCTCTATCTGGCCGGCACGATCTTCTTTGCCAACGCCATTTTGGGCGCGGGCAGCCGTTCCACGGACATTGCCGCCGACAAGGGGATGGCCACGAGGACGGCCGCAGCGCCGGAGGCGCAGTGCGCACCGAGCAGCACCGCCAATGGGGCGGAAGCCTCTAAGCTCCCGCAGGATCAGGCAAAAGTCGCCTTGCAGGCGCCCGACAGCATGACACAGCAGCCGGTGAAGACCGCAGCATTACCGGCCCCGGCTGGGGAGGACGCGGATCAGGCGTCCGATGGTGATTTGGCGCCGCCGCCCCAGGCCGATTCGGGCCCGCAGCCATCCGATGACGCGGCGGCTCCCGACAGCGGAGAGCAAGGCCAGGCATCGACGCCCGACGCCAACCAAGGTCAAGGCCAGGCCGAGTGGGCCCAAGTCGTGACCGCCGCGGCGGACGTCCATTCGCAACCCTCCGCGGAGGCGCCCTCGATCTATGCGTTGCCCGCCGGGCGCCAAGTTCGCGTGCTGACGCGGGACCATGGCTGGACGCAGGTGCAGGACGCGGCGAGCGGCGGTACTGGCTGGGTGGACGCGCGGGCCCTTGCACCGATTGGCGCGCCGGGTGAGCGGCGCGACTATGGCAACTCGGACGAGAATGCCAACGCCGATGATTGGGACGGCCAGGACGATTGGCGCTGGCAGCGGCGTTACCGTCATCCCGGCGCCTTCGGCGACTTTGTGCGCCGGGCCCTTGGCGGTGGCTGGTAGCTCCCTCAACGCGCCGAGGGCTGGCCTAGCCAGTTCCAGGCCGGCTTGACCTAAGCCAGGGGCAGGACCGCGTCCGGGCGCTCGTCGCGCGCACGGGTGTGGTCGTGGTCGCCGGCAGCATGCCCATTGCCCTGGTGCCCGTTGCCGTTGGTGTGGTGGCCGTTGCCGCGATGGCCCGCTACCCGCAACTCGCGCTCCACCGCGGAGCGGGCCGCCTCGTTCTGAGTGTAAAGTCCCATATGCTCGGCGTCCTCGTCGACTACCGGCGTCATCGCGGCATCCGTATAGGACTTGGCGTTCGGGTCAGCCTCGATCTTGGCAACGATGCGTTGCAGACGCCGATAACGCCGCGCCAGCTGGAAGGCTCGGCTGATCATGTCGGCGATATAGCCGGCGTAGAATGACCTGCGGGATTCCAGTGGGAGACCGACCCTGCGGTCCTTCCGGAACTTGCGGCGGATCAGCCCCCATTGCAGCGGGTGCAGGTTCTCGATCGGGACCGCACTCGAGAACCACATCAGCACCTGCATCAGCGAGCCGATGTTGATGCCAGTGGCATACGCCCGGCGCAGGATCGTCTCCATGTGCTCGTCGGTGTAGAAGATGTCCCAGGCCGAGCGATAGGCGCCCTTCCACTCCTCCTTCGTCATTTTGGGGTGGCCGGTGACGACGTGCTCGACGTCGTATTTGTTCAGGTCGGGGTCCATCCAGACCCCCTTCTCGAACAGCACCTTGTGATCTTCGGAGCCGGGGAGCGGCGTCAGCACGAAGAACTCGATCATATCGAGCGGCAGCTCTTGCTTGATGATCTCGAGGTCGTGCCGGATCGACTCCGGCGTGTCGTGTTCGAAGCCGAGGATGTAGCCGGCAAAGGTCATGATGCCGACGGCCTTCCAACCGAGCAGCATCTTGCGGTACTCGGTGATCTTGTTCTGCCGCTTCTTGGCAGCAATCAAGTTCGCGGGATTGATGTTCTCAAGCCCGATGAACACGCGCGTGACGCCGGCGCGCTTCGATTTCTCGATGAAGTTCGGGATCCTGTGACAAAGCGTATCCACCTGGATCACGAAGCGGACGTCCATGCCGTCCACTTCGCGCAAGCGAATGATCCGATCGTAGATCGCTTCCCAATCGCTGTTGCGGGCGAAATTGTCGTCGGTGATGAAGAAGCGCTTGATCCCCTGCGCCCAATTCATGCGAATGATCTGTTCGATCGAGTCGGGGGAGCGATAGCGTGACTTGCGCCCCTGCACGTTGATGATGGTGCAGAAGGAACATTGGAAGGGGCAGCCCCGGCCGGCATCGAAGCTCGTCACATTGCCGATCGTCCGCTTGATGAAATCGTGCGGCAGGAATGGGGGAGAGGCGATGTCGCCGATGCTCGGCAGCTCCTTCATGTGGTCATAAAGGGGCTTGAGCTTGCCCTTGGCGGCGTCCAGCAGGACCTCGTCGAGCCCGCCTTCGGCTTCCCCCGCGTAGATGGAAATGCCGAGGTCTTGGGCAACTTTGATGTCGGCCTGGGTCTCGTTCAGCATGGCGAGACAGCCGGAGACGTGAAAGCCGCCGATCATCACTTGAACGCCCGCCTCGCGTAGGGTCCGCGCGATGTCGACCGCGCGCGGGAACTCGTTCGACTGCACGCCAATCAGCCCGACCATGCCGAGCCCACCATGGCGGGCGAGGCGCCGCGCAATCT
Source organism: uncultured Alphaproteobacteria bacterium (assembly GCA_963741155.1). Lineage (GTDB taxonomy): Bacteria > Pseudomonadota > Alphaproteobacteria > Rhizobiales > Methyloligellaceae > Methyloceanibacter. The sequence goes on from CAVUHA010000007.1 coordinate 424,851, forward strand.
CTTTCGGCTTCACGCGCGTGTTGGTCTCGTCGATCGCCGTGACATCGATAGCGACGTCGGTGCCAAGCAACTGCTGCTCGGCTGCGCCTTTTGCCAGGCTATAGACCGCAGCGAGCGAGTTGGATGGCATGGTCGAGCGCATCCACTGCACGACGTAGCCGTTCACGTCGTAATGCGACGGCTTGATGAGGATGAGCTGAAAACGCCGAATCGCTGCCTTGGTCAAAACGCGTCGGCTCCCGATTGGGGGTATGCACGTTCGGGGGAAAGTGAAGGCGGGTCGCCGCAAGCCGGCGCCGGAAGCGTCACTCGCGTGGAAGAACCCCCGAAGCGCAAACCATTGCGCCGCCGCAAGTGTCGTTCGACAGCGCGGCAGTCCCTCAATCGGACTGAACCATACTATCGGGTGGGCGTCCAACGAATAGGGGCGATGCTCGGCGCCTTAGTTTCGCCTGGCGAGGCGGGGCTTGGCGTCCCGGTCCTTGGACCGGTCGAAGGAGGCGATGTCCTTGGCCAAAAAGTAGTTGAGCATGGTGCGGATGGTGGCGATGACGGCGAGTTTGCCGATGTCGTCCCAGGTGGGCGCGACCGCCGTGCGCACCAGATCGGCGGCGAGCGCAAATTCAAGGGCGAGCAGGATCCAGGTGGCGAATTTGAGCCAGATCTCGCGCCCGCGTGGGGAGTCCGCCTCGCCCTGCCAGATCGCTTCCGCCACGAGCGCGAGCGCCTGCACGGCGCCGAAAGTGACGACGAGCACGGCGCCGGCCTGAATGACGAGCGCAACGAATTCGGCAATCTGCTTGAACTGGCCGTCGACCGCCATGGCTGATTCCCCCCGGCTCCGGATTTGCGTGAGCCGCCGATCCGTTGCAAAGCCAGATTCGGAACTCACAGCTCGCCGGTGAGGAACTGGGCGCGGCCGTGGCCGAAGGACCAGTCCTCGTCGCTGTTCTCGACCATGGTGACGACGACATCGGAGGGGGCGATGCCGCAAGCCTGCTCCAGCTCCTCGCAGAGCAGGCGATAGAAGGCTTCCTTCTGCTTCTTCTTGCGCGGCCGGGTCGTGACCTGCACCACGACCACCTTGTCGCTGCGCTTTAGCCCAAGCCCGGTATCCTCGACGATCATATGCGCGCGGGGATGCTGCTGTACGATCTGGTAGCGATCGCGGATTGGCACGCCGAAGGCCGCGATGACGGCACGGTGCGCGGCATGGAGCAGAGTCTTGAGCTCGGCGTGACTCCTGCCTTCGATCAGGTCGATGTGGATAAGCGGCATGACCTCACACCTCCTTCGCCATCTCGCGCAGCCTGAACTTCTGGATCTTGCCAGTGGAGGTCTTGGGTAGCTCGGTGAAGACCACATGGCGGGGGCATTTGTAACGGGCGAGCTTCTTCTTGCACCAGGCGATGATCTCATCGGCGGTCACGACCGCTCCGGGCCGCGTCTCGATGAAGGCGCACGGCGTCTCGCCCCATTTGGCGTCGGCTTTGGCGACGACGGCGGCGGCCTGCACCGCCGGGTGCTTGTAGAGCACGTCCTCCACCTCGATGGAGGAGATGTTCTCGCCGCCCGAGATGATGATGTCCTTGGAGCGGTCCTTCAGCTGGATGTAGCCGTCCTCGTGCATGACGCCGAGGTCGCCCGAATGGAACCAGCCGCCTAAGAAGGCCGCTTCCGTCGCCGCGCGATTGTTCAGATAGCCCTTCATGACGATGTTGCCGCGGAACATGACCTCGCCGAGGGTCTCGCCGTCGGCCGGCACCTCAGCCATGGTTTCGGGGTCCATCACGGTCAGGTCCTCGAGCGCGTGATAGCGCACCCCTTGGCGGATGCGCTTGGCGAGCCGCTCCTCGGGGGTGAGCTCATCCCACGCGGCGTGCCATTCGTTCAGCGTGGCGGGGCCATAGGTCTCGGTGAGCCCGTAAAGATGGGTGAGCTCGAAGCCGGCCGCGTCCATCCGCGCGAGCACAGCGCCGGGCGGGGGTGCCGCGGCATGATTGAAGGCGACCCGATGGTCGAAGGGACGCCGATCCTCGTCGCCCGCATTGAGGAGGCAGGCCATGACGAAAGGCGCACCGGAGAGATGCGTCACCTGATGGTCGGCGATGGCGTCATAGATGGCTCTGGCGCGCACGAGACGGAGACAGACATGGGTCCCGGCGACCAGGGATAGCGACCAGGGAAAGCACCAGCCGTTGCAATGAAACATAGGCAGCGTCCAGAGATAGACTGGATGCTGACCCATGCCGGTGGCGAGCGTGTTGGCGTAGCACATGAGGTGCGCGCCGCGGTGGTGGTAGACGACGCCCTTAGGGTTGCCCGTCGTGCCGCTCGTATAGTTGAGCGAGATGGCGTTCCACTCATCCGACGGCATCGCCCAGGCGAAGTCGGCATCGCCGGAAGCGAGGAATGCCTCATAATCGAGCTCGCCCAGACGCTCGCCCTCCACGCCGCATTCGAAGTCGCGATAGTCGATCACCGCCGGCTTCGTGCGGGCCATAGCCAGCGCCTCCCGCATCACGGGGGCAAACTCGGTGTCGGTGATGAGCACACGCGTGTCGGCGTGATCGAGCATGAAGGCGATTGCCCCCGCATCGAGGCGCGTGTTGATGCAGTGGAGCACGGCGCCCGTCATCGGCACCCCATAATGGGCCTCGAGCATGGCGGGCGTGTTGGCGAGCATGACCGAGATCGTGTCGCCTTGGCCGATGCGGCGGTCGGCCAGTGCCGAGGCGAGGCGGCGGCAGCGGCTATAGAACTCGGCATAGCTGTAACGCTGGCTGCCGTGAATGACGGCCGTGTGGTGAGGATGCACGCCAGCTGCGCGCGCGAGAAAGACAAGCGGCGTCAGCGGCTGATAGTTGGCCGCGTTCTTGTCGAGGCCGGTATCGTAAGGGCTGGCCATAACTCGAGACTTGGGCGCATTTCCTTGTTGCACCCTAGCTGGGCTCAAGCCCTCCGATCAATTCCTCTCTCGCGCGATCAGCGACAGATCAGGCCCGAGAACGCGACGATCAGGCTCTCAGGCCCCGTCCCTACTCCCCCTTGCGCGCGGCAGAGAAGACCCCCTCATCGACCGCCGCCGGGTGCAACGTTCCCGTGGCTCAGCGATGCGAATAATAGGCAAGGGTCGCGGCGAACAACGCGAAGACAACCACCAACATGATGAGGAAAATCAGTCCGCCCGTTGACATCGCTGCACCTCGGAAAGCCGATCGAAGGTGCAAGCTTTAGGCGCGAAACGGCCCTTGGCTTTGATCTAGGTCAAACGGGTGCCCCCCGAGGGGACTCGGTCGAACCGGCGGCTCAGGTCCCGGGCTCTCGCTTCAGCTCTTTCAGCTTGGCGAAGACGGATTCGGCATCGGGGACCTCCTCCTCCTCCTCGTGATCGGCGGCCATAGCCTCACGCGCTTCTTGAGCTAGGGCAGTGGCCAACGGCGCCTCGCGCTCGGGCGGAGGTGCCTCGACGGCTATGCTCTCCTCCGCCGGGATCAGCGTGCCGCCGCGCGGCGGCTCGACGACGCCCGACTCCTTCCGCTCGCGCGCCAGTCTTCCCGCGGCCTTCGCGACCTCGGCGTCGAGGTCGATCTGCGAGCAGAGGCTGAGAGTCACCGGATCCTGCGCTTGCAGGCTCGGCGAATTCCAGTGGGTGCGCTCGCGAATGGCGATGATGGTCGGCTTGGTCGTGCCGACGAGGCGCATCACTTGGGAGTCCTTGAGCTCGGGATGGTTACGCAGGAGCCAGAGGATGGCGTTGGGCCGATCCTGGCGGCGCGATACGGGAGTATAGCGCGGTCCGCGCTTCGTCTTTACCTCGGGCACCTCGACCTTGGGTTCGGCGAGCCTCAAGTGAAAGGAGCTGTCCTGCTCCGCTTTGAGGATCTCGTCGCGGGTGAGCTGTCCGCTCGTGATCGGGTCCATGCCCTTGATGCCATGGGCCACGTCGCCATCGGCGATGCCCTTCACCTCCAACACGTGCAGGCCGCAGAATCCGGCGATCTGCTCGAAAGTGAGCGAGGTGTTGTCGACCAGCCAGACGGCGGTCGCCTTGGGCATTAAGGGGGTTCGGTCCATGATGAAATACCTATGAATGCAGCGGCCGTCTCTCGCCCCCTTCCGGCGAGAGCCAATGCGATGAACATGAAGGGGAATGGGCTCTATATAGGGCGCGATGCTTCCGGAGGCAAATGCTTCCCAGGAGGCCAGATGCCCGCTATTCGGCGATCAACATGATCTTGCCAATGTGGTCGGATGCGTCGATGCGGCGGTGGGCGGCGGCGGCGTCCTTCAGCGGGAAGGTCGAATCGATCACGGGCTTGAACTTCCCCTCCACCACGAGCGGCCAGACACGCTCCTCGATAGCGCGCGCCATGCGCCCCTTGGCCCCCACGCTTTGGGCGCGCAGCGTCGAGCCTGTGAGGGTGAGCCGACGCATCATGAGCCGCATCAGGTTGATCTCGACCTTGGAGCCTTCCAGGAAGGCGATCTGCACGATCGAGCCTTCCTCGGCCGCCGCGTGCAAATTACGTTCAATATAGGGACCGCCCACCATGTCGAGGATGACATTGGCGCCGCGGCCGCCGGTCGCTTCGCGCACGGCCTCGACGAAATCCTCCTTGTGGTAGTTCACGGCGCGATCCGCGCCCAGCTGCAAGCAGGCCGCGACCTTGGCGTCGCTTCCTACCGTCACAATCACATGGGCCCCAAAGAGCCGGCCCAACTGGATGGCCGTGGTGCCGATGCCGCTCGCGCCGCCATGCACGAGCAGCCATTGATCCGGTCTCAGTTCCGCGCGCTCGAAGACGTTGTGCCATACGGTGAACACGGTCTCGGGGAGCGCCGCGGCCGCGACGAAAGAGAGGCCCGCGGGCTTGGGCAGCGTCATGGCCTCCGGCACCAGGCAGAATTGCGCGTAGCCTCCGCCATTGGTCAGCGCGCAGACCTCATCGCCAAGCTTGAAACGGGTCGCGCCTTCGCCGACCGCCGCGACCGTTCCTGCGACCTCCATGCCGAGCAGGTCCGATGCGCCCTTGGGTGGGGGGTAGAGGCCCTGGCGTTGCAGCACGTCGGGCCGGTTGACGCCGGCGGCCTTGACGGCGATCAGGATTTCTCCCTTTCCCGGCTCGGGGACCGGCCGATCCGCACGCACGAGTACCTCCGGGGCGCCGGTCCCGCGCATCTCAATGACGGTCATGGTCTTGGGCAGCATCAACGTCTCCAAATTGCGCGTTTCGACTTCATCGGCCGTGGCCACCTTAGACAGGATCGCGCGAGATGGTAGGATTACGCCATGGACGTTGACGACCTCGAACCGCGAAAGCTTCCGAAACATGAGATCGGGGCCGACCTCAGCAAACTCTCTGTCGGCGAGTTGAAGGCGCTCGTCGAGACGCTGCAAGCCGAGATCGCGCGGGTCGAGCAGGCGCTCGCCGCCAAGCAGTCCTCCAAAAGCGCGGCCGACGCGGTCTTCAAGCGCTGAGCGCCCAAGGGCCACCCCGCAAGATACGGTTCCTTTAGGTAAACCGGGGCTTAGTCTTAACCCGTTGTTAGCAGTTCTGCGCTAGCCTGAAAGTTATCCAGTCCTCTGGATCTGAGTGGCTTGTCCACTCTGTTTGACGCCTCCCTGTTAACTTCCTGAGCCGCCTTTGGGCGGCTCTTTTTTTGCCTAATTCGGCGCCTTAACATTGTTGGACGCAAGCGGGCCGACGCGTCCTGGCTTCGCATAGTATGCTCCTAGGGCACGGCGTTGACGGGAGTGGGTAATGGTGGGGATTTCGAAAGGCGAGAACCGTGACGGCGTCACGGTCTCCTTCAGTGCAAAGTTTGCGCAATCGGATCAATTTAGGGTCGTCTTCCGCGAGGGCATGGCGCTGGTGGAGGCCGCCGCCTCCTATCTCGACGGCGACGGGCGCAAAGAGGCCCGCAAGCTGCGCCCACCCCACTCGCTCGCCTACGCCACGGAAAGCATGCGGCTCACCACGCGGCTGATGCAGCTCGCCTCTTGGCTCTTGATCCGGCGCGCCGTCAGTGAGGGGGAGCTCACGGCCGAGCAGGCCGCCGAGGAGCAGCGCAAGATCAAGCTTCCCGTCAAGGGCGCCGATCAGCCGAGTAAGGAGTGGGGCGCGCTGCCGGCGCGGCTGAAGGAGCTAATCGAGCAGAGCATCAAGCTGCAGGACCGGGTGAGCCGGCTCGACCGCATGCTGGGCTCGAAGCAGGTGCCCATGTCAGGAGAGGCCGATCACCCGCTGAAGCTGCAGCTCTCGCGCTTGCGGGCGGCCTTTGGTCCCGACGCCGAATAGGCACCTATTCTTTCAGAAAACCCTCATATTTGCGCTTAAAGCGCGTGAGCCGGCCACCTCTATCGAGCAGATGGTGGCTGCCGCCCGTCCAGGCCGGATGGGTCTTGGGGTCGATGTCGAGCTTTAACGTGTCGCCCTCGGCCCCATAGGTCGAATAGGTGTCGAACTCGGTGCCGTCGGTCATCACCACCTTGATGCGGTGGTAATCGGGATGGATGGACTTCTTCATGCGAGGTGCCTTGAAAATCAAATGTCGTGCAAGGCCCGAGCCTATAACGGAAGTTGAGCGGCCGCACAAGGCCGCGCCGGAAAGGTACAGGCGCCACCCTTGCGCCCCCGACCAGCTCTGACGCATTGTCCGGTGCCAAGGATAGCTTCGGACCCCGAGTGCTCGTGACAGCCAAGTCTAACGGTCAGGACCGGGAACCGCCGTCGCCCGCGCTCCGCTCGCCCGACACCGAGCGGGAGGGCCGCGCGCGGATGCGCCCGCTGCTCGGCCTCAAACCCTATCTCGGGCGCTACAAGGTGATGCTGGCGGCGGCGCTCTTGGCGCTGCTCGTCTCCGCCGGCGCCACCTTGGCGGTGCCGCTTGCGGTGCGGCGCATGATCGATCTCGGCTTCACCGGGATCGAGCCCGACCTCGTCGACAAATACTTCCTCACCCTCGTGGGCGTCGGCCTCATATTGGCGCTCGCGTCCGCCGCCCGTTTCTACTCGGTGAACTGGCTCGGCGAGCGGGTGGTGGCCGACATCCGGACCGATGTCTTCAAGCACCTCACAGGCTTGAGCCCCGCCTTTTACGAGGCCACCCATTCCGGCGAGGTGATGTCGCGGCTCACTGCCGACACGACGCAGATCAAGGCCGCCGCTGGCACGGTGATCAGTCAAGCCTTGCGCAACGCCGTTCTCTTGATAGGTGCCGCTGTGATGATGACGGTGACGAGCCCGCGGCTGTCGCTGCTGGTGCTCATCGCCATCCCCATCATCGTGCTGCCGCTCGTGGCCTATGGACGGGCGGTGCGCGCACGCTCGCGTCAGGCGCAGGACAGTCTCGCCCAGGCCTCGGCTTACGCGAGCGAAGCCTTGGGCCAGGTGCGGACCTTGCAGGCTTTCACCCATGAGGGCGGCGCGACGGCGTGCTTCGGCGCTGCCGTGGAGCGGTCGTTCGACGCCGCCATGGCGCGCAACCTGGCCCGCGCCGGGCTTACCGCGCTTGCGATCTTCCTCGTCTTCGCAAGCGTCGTGGGAGTGCTGTGGTACGGAGCCCAGGACGTGCTCTCCGGCACCATCACCGGCGGGCGACTCAGCCAATTCGTGCTGTATGCCCTGCTTGCGGCGGCCGGCATCGGCGAGCTCAGCGAGGTGTGGGGCGAGGTGAGCCAGGTGGCGGGAGCCATGGAGCGCTTAGGCGAGCTGCTCGCCGTGCAGTCGCAGATCAAATCGCCCGCGCATCCGCGGCCGTTGCCCAAGCCGCCGCGAGGCGAGCTCGACTTCGACGACGTGTCCTTCTCTTATCCGTTGCGGCCCACGCTCAGCGCCCTCGACAGAATCTCGTTCCATGTGGCGCGGGGCGAGCGCGTGGCGCTGGTCGGGCCTTCGGGCGCGGGCAAGACGACGATCTTCTCGCTGCTGCTGCGCTTCTACGATCCGGACTCCGGGAGCGTGAAGGTCGATGGCATGCCGGTCAACCAGGTCGATCTCAGGGAGCTTCGCGCGCGTTTTGCCATCGTGCCGCAAGAGACGGCGCTGTTCGCCGACACGATCGCCGCCAATATCGCTTATGGCGCGGACGTAGCCACTCCTCAGGAGATCGAAGCCGCGGCGCGCGCGGCCTTTGCGCATGACTTCATCGTGGCGTTGCCCGCGGGCTACGCCACCATGCTCGGCGAGCGGGGCGTGACATTGTCGGGGGGCCAGCGTCAGCGCATCGCCATTGCGCGCGCCGTATTGCGAAACTCACCGATCCTGCTGCTCGACGAGGCAACGAGCGCGCTCGATTCCGAGAGCGAGACGCTGGTGCAGCGAGCGCTGGACCGGGTCATGGAGGGGCGCACTACCCTCGTCATCGCGCACCGGCTCGCAACCGTCACCCGCGCCGACCGCATCCTCGTGCTCGACGAGGGACGGCTGGTGGAGGAGGGGACGCACCAAACCCTGATTGCCCATGGCGGCATCTATGCGCGTCTGGCGGAGCTGCAATTCGCGCCCGACGCGGCGGAGTAACGCGCTCTCCTATCGCTCCGTGAGCTTCAGCTCGATGCGGCGGTTCTTGGCGAGCGCGTCATCGGTGGTTCCCGCATCCAGGGGCTGGAACTCGCCGAAGCCCGCCGCCACCAGCCGGTTCGCCGGTACGCCATGATCCATCAAATAGCGCACCACCGAGATCGCGCGCTCCGCCGACAGCTCCCAGTTGGAGCGAAACTGCGGGGTCGCGATCGGATGAATGTCGGTGTGGCCGTCCACGCGCATGACCCAGGCGATGTCGGAGGGAATCTTGGTCTCGAGCTGCTTCAGCGCGTCGGCCAGCTTGTCGAGCTGCGGGGTGGCTTCGGGCTTTAGATCGGCGGAGCCCGAGTCGAACAGCACGTCGGAGGCGAACATGAAGCGGTCGCCCACTACCTGGAAGTCGGGCCGGTTGCCGAGCGCTTCCTTCAGCTTGCCGAAGAAGTCGGAGCGGTAGCGGGCAAGCTCCTGCACCTTCTTGGCGAGCGCCACGTTCAGCCGCTGGCCGAGCTCGGCGATCTTGACCTGGCTGTCCTTGTCTTTCACTTCCGAAGCGTCGAGCGCTTCCTGCAAGGAGGCGAGCTGGAGCCTCAGCGCTGCAAGCTGCTGGTTCAGCATCTCGACCTTGGCGAGCGCGTCGGTAGTGATTTGCTTCTGCTGATCGAGCTCGCTGCCGAGTTGGGTGGCGCGGCCTTCCGCCCCCTCGGTCTTGCCGCCCTGCTCGCCCAGCAGTCCGGTCAGGTGCTGGTTCTCCTTCTCCTTGTCCATAAGCGTGGCCTGCAGTGCGGCGAGGCTGTCCTCCACCGACTGCTTCTTCGAGCGCTCGAGCGCGAGCAGCTCAGTGAGCTGGGAGAGCTGGCGGTTGAGCCGCGACAAGAGCGTATCCTTGCCGCTCGCTTGCTGGGTGGCGAAGTAGTTGGTGAGCATGAATAGCGACATGAGAAACGTGACCACCAGCAGGAGGGTGGAGAGCATGTCGACGAAGCCAGGCCAATAATTCGCCTCGCTCAGCCGTCGGCGCCCGCGCGCGAGTGCCATGACTATTTCCGCTCCTCGCGCACTGGGGGCTTTGACTTCTCGGTGATCTGACGCAGCACCGTCGCCAGCTCATGCTGCTGCTGGGCCTGCTCGTCGGCCCATTCGCGCACCACCTTCTGCTCGGCACGCATCTGCTTGATCAGCTTCTCCACCCCTTGCGCCAGGTCCTTTACTGCAGCGCCCGTGTTGTCGCCGAGCGCGCGCATCTCGACTTTCTCAGAGAGGTCGGAGAGCGAGCGCTGCATGTCGAGCAGCGCGAATCGGAGCTGCGGGGGGACGCCCGCAGTCACCGTGCCTTCCGCCGATTGCAGCTCGGTGATGCCCGAGAGCCAATCTTCGAGCTCGTTGTAGAAGCGGCTCTGGGCGTGGCCCGCCTGGAGGTCGAGAAAGCCCAGGATCAGCGAGCCGGAGAGACCGAACATCGAGCAGGAGAAGGCCGTGCCCATGCCCTTCAGCGGTCCCGCCAGCCCCTCCTTCAACTGATCGAACAGCATCGTGCTCTCGCCCGCATTGGGGTCCAGCGCGCTGATGGTGTTGCCCACGGAGCCCACGGTCTGCAACAGACCCCAGAACGTGCCGAGCAGGCCGAGAAACACGAGCAGGCCGACAAGATAACGTGTCGTTTCGCGCGCCTCATCGAGGCGGGATGCGACCGAATCGAGGAGCGACCGCATGGAGCCCGTGGCGAGCTGAAGGTGCCCGGTGCGGTCGCGCAGCATGGTGGCCATGGGGGCGAGCAGCACGGGAGGCTTATCGACGGCGAGGCCCGGGTCGGAGATGCGGAAGCTATTGACCCAGCGAATTTCGGGATAGAGGCGCAGCACCTGCCGGAAGGCATAGACGATGCCGACCAACAGCACGCCGATAATGAGCGCGTTCAAGCCGGGATTGGCCAAGAAGCTCTTGCGGAGCTGCTGGGTCTGGCCGTCGACGATGATCACGAGCAGGACGGCGAGGATGAGGAAGAGGCTCATGCGCCAGAGGAAGATCTGCGGGCGCGTCAGCTTGGCTTGGTAGGTTGGTGCTGCCATGCAACGTCCGTTCTTAAAGTCAGTGCCGACGGCGTGCAGAGATTAGCCGAATAGTATGGCAGGCAAAACGGCAACCTCAGGGCGCGCCAAGCTGTTTGGAGCGTCATACTTGCGGCGGCCGGAAGTGGCGCCCATCAGGATGATGGCGTGGTGGTCGCGGCTTCCGCGCGCTCGGCGCCGGCCGTCCTGAGCAACTTCAATAGCTTGCGGTGCACAGTCTCGTTGCCGGCGACCACGCTCCCCTTGTCCAGCATATGTCCTCTGCCTTCCCCATCCGACACATAGCCGCCCGCCTCGCGCAGGATCACGATGCCAGCGGCGAGGTCCCAGGCGCGCAAGCCCTGCTCCCAGAAGCCGTCGAATCGCCCCGCCGCGGTCCAGGCAAGGTCGAGCGCCGCGGCCCCCGTGCGCCGGACGCCGGCGGTAACGCCCATGACGGCGCTGAGTTCCCGCAGAAAGAGTGCGTGACTTGGGCGGCCGCGATGCGGGATGCCGGTCGCCAGCACGCAGTCGGCAAGTTCGGTCCTCGCTGCCACCCGGAGGCGCCGGTCGTTGAGAAAGGCACCCTTGCCGTTCTCGGCAGTGAAGGTCTCATTACTCGCCGGATTGTAGATGAGGCCCGCTACGAGCTCCCCGTTACGCTCCAGCGCGATCGAGACAGCAAAGAGCGGAATGCCGTGCAGGAAATTGGTCGTGCCATCGAGGGGATCGACGATCCAGCGATGGGTGCTGTCGGCGCCTTGCACTTCGCCGCGCTCTTCCATGAGCAATCCATAACCCGGACGCGCGCGGGTAAGCTCGGTGTGCAGGATCTCCTCGGCGCGGGTGTCGGCGGCGGTGACGAAGTTGGCCGGACCCTTCAGCGAGACTTGCAGCTGCTCGACCTCGCCGAAATCGCGCGCGAGGCTGCGGCCGGCCTTGCGGGCGGCGCCGAGCATGACGTTCATCAGGGCGGAAGCGGGCATGGCCGTACCGGAATCCGGTGAAGCAAAAAAGCGTGGGCTCGCATAATCAGGATCCAGCTTTCGCCGGTATGTCAGCGTTCGCGCTATTCGGCGCGCCTCACATAGGTGAGCTCGTTGGTATCGACCACCACCCGCTCGCCCGCCGCGATGAAGGGCGGCACGAGTATGCGGACACCATTCTCGAGCTTGGCAGGCTTGTAGGAGGACGCGGCGGTTTGGCCCTTCACCACGGGATCGGCATCGACGACTTCGAGGGTGACCTGGTCGGGGAGGGAGATGCCGATGGGCCTGCCCTCGTGGCTCTCGACGCTCACCTGCATGCCGTCCTGCAGGAAGGCCGCGCGTTCCTCCAAGAATTCGCGGCGGACCTGGATCTGCTCGTAGGTGTCCATATCCATAAAGACCAGCATGTCGCCCTCGCGATAAAGGAACTGATAGTCCTTCTGCTCGAGGCGTACGCGCTCGACGGTCTCAGAGGACCGGAAGCGCTCGTTGAGCTTGGTGCCGTCGATAGCATTCTTGAGCTCCACCTGGGCATAGGCCGGTCCTTTGCCCGGCTTCACGTGTTGGGTCTTCACCGCGACCCATAGCCCGCCTTTGTGCTCGATCACGTTGCCGGGGCGGATTTCGTTGCCGTTGATTTTCATGGAGCTGCTCGGGAGAATTGGTGTGGCGTCTTTAAGACGTGGGGCGCCGCTGCTTGTCAAGTGCGGGGAGTGGCACCGATAGCCCGTGGCTAGTCCGGAAGGCGGCCCTCGCGCCATTCCTCGGCGGCCTCCTCGGCGGCGGCGCGCTGTTCCGGGGTGAGCTTGGCGAGCAGAAGGTCGAGGGAGAAGTCGCTCACCCCCGCGGCGCGCGCGAGCAGGTGCCACTTGGCAGCCTGAACCGGGTCCGAGCCCACCACCGCGCCGTTGGCGTAGAGGCGCGCGAGCCGGTTTTGGGCTACCGGGTTACCTTGGTCCGCGGACAGGCGAAAGAACTTGGCGGCGCGAGCCTCGTCGGGGACGACGCCCTCGCCCTTGTACAGCATGACGCCATATTCGACCTGGGCCTCCGCAAGACCCGCTTCGGCGGCGCGCCCGGTCCATTCCGCCGCCTTCGCCATGTCGATCGCGACGCCGCGCCCCTCTTGGTAGAGGCTGCCCAAGTCATATTCGGCTGGAGCGTTGCCCTGCTCGGCTGCCTTTTGCATCCATTCTACGGCCTTCTGCTCGTCGGCGGGGCGCCCCTTGCCGTCCAGGTAGAGGAGGGCGAGGTTGTATTGCGCCGAGGAGTGGCCGTTGGCCGCCGCCTTCTCGAACAGATCGGCGGCGCGGGTCAGGTCTTTCTTGACCCCGCGCCCTTCCGCGAGGAGGGCGCCAAGCGAGAATTGAGCATTGGTATCGCCGAGAGTGGCGGCTTTAGCGTAGGCGTCGGCGGCCTTTTGGAAATCCTGGGTCACGCCCAGGCCCTCCGAATAGATTTCGCCGAGCAGCGTGTACGCCTCTTTTGAGCCTTGCGCCGCCTCGGTCTCGGCGAGCTTGAGTGCCGTCTGATATTGACCTTGGGCGAAGGCCACATAGGCCGGGCTCTCCGCCGCGCGGGTCGGGGATGCGGTCACCGCGAGCAAGAGCACCACGAGGCAGACGAGGCCGAACCGGGGACGCCGCCGCTTCACGCCGCACTTCTCGTCTGGCCAAGGGCCGCGGCGAACAAAGCGAGCTGCTGCGCCGCGTCCGGAGACCGCCAAAGGCTGTCGGCTGGGGCCACAAAATCGGTGCCCAAACCCGCAAGCTGCTTCGCCTCCTCTGGCAATTCGACGCCGAAGGCGACGCAAGGCACCACGAATATCTCGGACCACCATGCGATGAGCGAGGCCAGCTCCGGCTTCGAGTTGCGCGCGGGTGCCTCGAAGGCCACGTAGTCGACGCCCCGCTCGGCGAGCAGCATGGCGTCATGCCGGCTCTGGCCACAACCGGCGCCAATGATGGCGTCTGCGCCGAGGCGCTCGCGGGCGTGGGTGTAAACCGCCGCATCGGCCGCGATATGCACTCCGTCGGCGCCGATCCTCCGCGCGAGTTCCACGTCCCCCTCAACAAGAAAGGCGACGTCGCGGTCATGCGCCATCTGCAAGGTTTGGTCGGCCCACGCTGCATCTACAGCAGCCGCATCGCGCCCAGCCGCGTCGCGGCAGAGCAGCACGCAACCCCCTTGAGTGCCAGATTGGGCAATCACTTGCGTGAAGGAACTTTCGATACTGGGCGAACGTTTTGCCGGTAGCTTGAGGTAGAGTCGGCAATGGGGCGCCGCGCTTGCCATGTCTCGCTCCGCTTCCGTGTTCTCGCCGCATTGACGGGGCGTTAACGGCGCCCGTCTCAAATCACACGGCTCGAGACGCTGTCAATGAGCAGCGAGAGAGCCAAAGGGGGGAGGAAGCACAGCATGTTAAACATAGTGTGGATCGTCACCACATTATCATATAATCAGCCGGTCGAGGTGTCCGGAGTGTCGGGCGCTCCTGTTGGCCGGTGGGGCGCGATCGGCAAGGGGGGATTGGGTCACGATGGCCGAATCTGACGCTTTCCAACTGGCAACGGCGCGGTTGAGCGCAGCGGTCGATGCACTGGAAAATTTTGTTGGTCCTCTCTTCGGCGAAGAGGATTCGATCGCAAATCTCAAACAGAAATTGCGGTCCGTCGAGAACGAGCGGGATCGGCTGCTTGCCGAGCTCGATGTCGAGCGAAGCCGGGCAAGCCGGCTTGAGGCCGCTAATGACGAAGTTTCCGGCCAACTCGATGCGGTGATGGGCTCGCTGCGCGACATGGCACCGGCCGGACCGTAGGCGGAGAGTGTAACTTGGGACAAGTCAGCGTCACTCTGAACGGTCGCACATACCGCCTCGAATGCGGAGCGGGAGAGGAAGCCCATCTCATCGCGCTCGCCGAATATCTGGGCTCTAGCGTGGACACCATGAAGCGGAAATTCGGCCAGGTCGGCGACGACCGGCTGATCCTCATGGCCGCGCTGATGGTGACCGATGAGCTATGGGAAGTCAGGCGGCAGATGCAGGAGTTGAAGACGGCAATGACCGAGCTTCGCCGCGATAAGTCGGCAGCCGACGAGTCGCTAAAATCCAAGCGCGCCGATATCGCCGACGCGATCGGCGCCGCCGCCGACCGCCTCGAAACGCTGAACGAGCGGATTGCCGCCGCGGGCGCCCCACAAGCTTCGCGACCCACCAGCCGTCGCTAGTATTCTCAGCCGCCGTCGCTATATTGCCGAATTGGCGGGCTGCGAGGTGCGTTAGGAGCACTATTCCCCGGGCCCTATAAGATCCTACGGGAGCTGACCCTGACGGGGACCCTGGTCTCCGACACTCGGCGCCCACCTACGCAAGTAGGGACACCAGGGATCCGCTCCGACGGCCATCGCGGCCTCGCTACTTTCGAGCATCCAGTCCGCCACCGAGCTAGCAGGATAAGCGTCGCAAGAATTTGCCGGATTGGCGGAAAGAGCATGCGTCTTCTGTTTCTGGGTGATGTCGTCGGCCGCTCCGGGCGAACGGCCATCGTCGAGGCGTTGCCTGATTTGCGTGAGCGCTACCGCGTCGATTTCGTCGTGGTCAACGGCGAGAACGCGGCCGGGGGCTTCGGCATCACCGAGGCGATCCTGATGGAGCTCTTGGACGCGGGCGCCGACGTCGTTACCACCGGCAATCACGTCTGGGACCAGCGCGAGGCGCTCGTGTTCATCGAGCGGCATGACCGGATGCTGCGGCCGATCAATTTTCCCCAAGGAACGCCTGGCCGGGGAGCTGGTCTGTACAATGCGCGGAACGGCGCCGACGTGCTCGTGATCAACCCCATGGGCCGGGTGTTCATGGCCGATCTCGATTGTCCGTTCCGCGCCGTGGAGCGGGAGCTTGAGGCCTGCGGGCTGAAGCGGGGGGCCGACGCGATCGTGATCGACTTCCACGCGGAGGCCACTTCGGAGAAGGAGGCCTTGGGCTATTTCGTCGATGGGCGCGCGAGCGCGCTGATCGGCACCCATACCCATGTGCCGACCGCCGACGAACGAATCCTCGACGGCGGCACCGCTTATATCAGCGACGTCGGCATGTGCGGCGACTACGATTCGGTGCTCGGCATGGGCAAGGAGGAGCCGCTCGCTCGCTTCCTCACCAAGATCCCGGTCGGGCGGTTCCAGCCCTCGCACGGAGAAGCCACGCTCTCGGGCGTCGGTGTGGAGATCGACGACGCCACCGGGCTTGCCCGAGCCATCGCGCCCTTGCGGCTGGGCGGCGGGCTGTCGCAGACCGAGCCTGAATTCTGGCTCGCCTAAGCTGGACGGAGTGTCGCGCCGCTGTTGAGCCGGGCGGCCCGGCCGTGGGCCAAGAGACGCTTCAGGCAATCGATCGCCTCATCGAGATGGGCAAGCGCGCGCTCGCATCTGCGCTTTCGTTGAAGAGCGCCATGCGCGCCTCGGCCACGTGCTGGGCCGCCTCGGCGCAAAGCTCAGAGAGTGTTCGGATCCGTTGTGCCGATGGTGACGCGGGCTTCGTCGAAGCTTTGGTCTTGCGCGGCATGGCTGCCCCCTTGCCTTGCGGCGAGACGGAGTTCCGACCCCGGCGGCGCACCTGTTGTCGAGCCATTAGGGTTAAGGTTCCGATAATGATGAGAGGGCACCCTGCCAGCCCAGGCGCGCGCTCTTCCTTTTGCCGCTTCGCGCTCCTATAAGTCGCCACCCAATCCCAAGGCCGGTAACCAATAGGACTGTCAATGGCTGGCCATTCGAAGTTCAAGAACATCCAGTTCCGCAAGGGCGCCCAGGACAAGAAGCGCGCCAAGCTATTCTCCAAATTCGCCCGCGAGATCACCGCGGCGGCAAAAATGGGCATGCCGGATCCCGCCATGAATCCGCGGCTGCGGGGCGCGATCCAAGCCGCCCGCGCCCAGAACATGCCCAAGGACAATATCGAGCGCGCGATCAAGAAGAGCGAGGAAGCGGGCGGCGCCAATTACGAGGAGGTGCGTTACGAAGGCTTCGGCCCGGGTGGCGTCGGCGTCATCGTCGAAGCCCTGACCGACAACCGCAACCGCACCGCCAGCGAGGTACGCTCCATCTTCACCAAGTTCGGCGGCAATCTCGGCGAGACGGGCGCGGTCTCCTTCATGTTCGATAAGGTGGGCGCCATCGAGTTCCCCCCCGACAAGGCAAGCGCGGACGCCATGCTCGATGCGGCAATCGAGGCCGGCGCCAACGATGTCGAATTGAGCGAGGAGGCGCATGTCCTCTATTGCGACCCCGATGCGCTGCACCAGGTGGTCAAGGCGTTGGAGGGCCGCTTCGGCGAGCCTCGCAGCGTGCGTATCGTGTGGCTGCCGAAAAATGGCGTGCCGATCGATGAGGAGGCGGCGCATAAAGTGCTGCGTATGATCGATGCGCTCGAAGACTCCGACGACGTGCAGGACGTCTACGCGAATTTCGAGATCGCCGACGAGGTGCTGGAGCGCCTGAGCGCCTGAGGGTCGTGACCCGACGGCCCGCGTGGCATTTCTCCGCCACACTTCGCGCGACGCTAGCGATTGTAGCAAGTAACGGCGGGTGCGCATGGTCTTGACTGTAGCGGAGCCGGCAACAATCCTTTCAAACGAGCGGCTCCGCCTGACACTGGCGGTGCGCGACTGGCTGGTCGGCGAGGCGCATGAGATCAGCGACCCCAATGTCATTATCGAAAGTCTTAGCCTGAGGCTCAGAGACGCGGGCGTTCCGATCGACCAGGCGGTCAGTGCGATCGAGTTCCGGCACGCGGAGCGGGCGGCCAATGCTCGCATCTGGGAGTTCGGAAGTCCGGCCCGCGAGCAAGTCTACGGGCATGACCGCGGTTCGGAGGCCACCGGCAAGCGCCCGCTCGCGGAGGCGCATCGCCTCAACGAGTGGATCTTTTCCTGGCTTCCCGACATGCCGGACGATGCCTACGACATCGTCGCGCCCCTCAAGGCAGCCGGCTATACCCACCACATTGCCGTTCCGGTCGTGCTGCCGAACGGCATGCGCAACGGCTTCACCTTTGCCACGCGCGCCCCGCAGGGCTTCTCGGATGAGGACATCGCGGTGTTGCGGTCCATCCTGCCCACGCTTGCAGCGCTTCAGGAGATACTGGCGCTCAGACGCGTCATGCGTGAGGTGATGCGCATGTATGTCGGCAACGAGCCGCATCTCAGGATTCTCTCGGGCGACGTGAGGCGGGGGGAGGTGCTGCGCATTCGCGCGGCGATTCTATTCGCCGACATGCGGGATTTCACCGCGCTCACTTCGCACCTCTCTGAAGAAGCGGCGACGGCTCTCGTCAACGAATATTACGACTGCATCGTGCCCCCGATCGACGAGCGCCGCGGCGAAGTGCTGAAATTCATGGGCGACGGGATTTTGGCGATCTTCCGCGCCGGCGAGGAGGCGGACATCGAAGCCTGCAGTCGGGCGTTCGCGGCGGCCCGCGCCGGCCTGCTCCGGGTTGCGCGCCGCAACTCCGGGATCGGTTTCCAGGTCGGGATCGCGCTGCATTTCGGCAACGCCGCTTATGGCAATGTTGGCTCCGGCGCGCGTCTCGACTACACCGTCATCGGCCGCGACGTGAATCTCGCGGCGCGCATCGCCGACCTCTGCCGCAATGTCGGCGAGAGCCTGCTCTTGTCGAATTCCTTCCAAAGCCGCCTATCGGAGCATGAGCTGCGCAATCTCGGTGCGTTTTCCCTCAAGGGCATTGACCAAGCGCAGACCGTATTTGCGCCCGTGGGACCCTGACCCAACGCCTGAGCGCCTAGAGCCGATGGCGCGCCCTTGTGCTATCACGTCGCTATGAGGGGCGAAGCGATTCGCATCATCGGCATCGATCCGGGCCTGCGGCGCACCGGCTGGGGCATCATCGACACGGACGGGGTCAGGCTCGGCTTCGTCGCCTGCGGCTCCGTCGTCTCCGACGAGGGGGAGAGCTTAGGCGTCCGTCTCCGGCAATTGTTCGATGGCTTGCAGGAGGTGCTGGCGCGACTGTCGCCCGTGGAAGCGGCCATCGAGCAGACCTTCGTCAACCGCGACGGCTCCGCCACGCTGAAGCTTGGGCAGGCCCGGGGCATTGCCATGCTGGTGCCGGCGCTGCTGGCGCTGCCCATCGCCGAATATGCGCCGAACGCGGTGAAGAAGACCGTGGTGGGCGCCGGCCACGCCGACAAGGGCCAGATCAGAGCTATGGTGGGCTACCTTCTGCCGCGTGCGGTGCCGGACAGCGCCGATGCGGCCGACGCGCTTGCCATCGCCATCACCCATGCCCATGCTCGCGCCCGGCGGCGGCTTGAAGCTGCGGTTGCGTTCGGGGGGCGCGCGCCATGATTGGCAAACTCACCGGACGCCTCGACGCGCTTTCGACCTCTGCGGTGATCGTCGACGTCAATGGTGTCGGCTACGAGTTGACCGTGCCCACACGGACCCTCGCCGCGCTGCCTCCCCTCGGCGAGACGGTGAGCCTTGCTATCGACACGCATCTGCGCGACGACGCCATCCGCCTCTACGGCTTTGCCAGTGAGCATGAGCGCGCCTGGTTCCGGGCTCTGCAGACGGTGCAGGGGGTGGGCGCCAAGGTGGCGCTCGCGGTGCTCGGCACGCTCACCGTAACCGACCTCGCCAACGCGGTCGCGTTGCAGGACAAGGGCCACGTGGCCCGCGCGCCGGGGGTGGGTCCCAAGGTCGCGGCCCGCATCGTCGCCGAGCTCAGGGACAAGATGCCGTCACTCGCGCCCGCCATCCGGCCGGGCGGGGCTGCGCCCATCGCGATGCTCCCTGAGGGGCTCGCGGCCAAGGACGCGGTTTCGGCTCTCACCAATCTCGGCTATGCCCATGTTCAAGCCGCCGCGGCCATCCAGGCGGCGATCGGCAAAGCAGGGCGCACGGCCCGCGCGGAGGAGCTGATCCGCTTGGGCCTCAAGGAGCTCGCGCAATGAGTGAGCGGATGCTGGCGGCGGCCGAGCGCGACGACGATACGGCCGATGTCTCGCTTCGGCCGCAAACGCTCGGCGAGTTTATCGGCCAGCCCAAAGTCTGTTCCAATCTCAAGGTGTTCATCGACGCGGCGCGGGGGCGCCGCGAGGCGCTCGATCATGTTCTCTTCGCGGGGCCTCCCGGTCTCGGCAAGACGACGCTCGCCCAGATCGTGGCGCGCGAGCTCGGCGTTAATTTCCGCGCCACCTCCGGCCCGGTCATCGCCAAGGCAGGCGACCTCGCGGCGCTGCTCACCAATCTCGAGGACCGCGACGTCCTCTTCATCGACGAAATCCACCGGCTCAACCCGGCGGTGGAGGAGATCCTCTACCCTGCCATGGAGGACTTCCAGCTCGACCTGATCATCGGCGAGGGGCCCGCGGCGCGGTCGGTGCGCATCGACCTTGCCCGCTTCACGCTCGTGGGCGCCACCACGCGCACCGGGCTGCTCACCACTCCGCTCCGGGAGCGGTTCGGCATTCCCATCCGGCTGGAATTCTATGAGGTGCCGGAGCTCGAGGAGATCGTGCGCCGAGGCGCGCGGCTGCTCGGGCTCGCGCTGACGCCGGAAGGGGCGCATGAGATCGCCCGCCGGGCACGCGGCACGCCGCGGGTGGCGGGGCGGCTGCTTCGCCGCGTGCGCGATTTCGCTTCGGTCGCGGGGGCGAGTGCCGTCGATGCCAAGCTTGCCGATGGCGCGCTCGCGCAGCTCGAGGTCGACAAGCGCGGGCTCGATGCGCTCGATCATCGCTATTTGCGCTGCATCGCGGAGAACTACGGCGGCGGACCGGTGGGGGTGGAGACGCTGGCTGCCGCGCTGTCGGAGCCGCGCGATGCCATCGAGGAGATCGTCGAGCCCTATCTCCTGCAGCAAGGCTTCATCGCGCGCACCCCGCGCGGGCGCCTGCTCACGGGCCAGGCCTTCGCTCATCTCGGGCTTCCGACGCCGGCGCAAGCCGCGGCGCAGTTCGCGCTGTTCAATGGCGAGGAAGGATGAGCCACGGCTCCCGAGAATGGCCGGACCTCGCCGGGCGGATCGAGGGAGAAACCCACATCCTCCCCATCCGCGTTTATTTCGAGGATACGGACGCCGCCGGCGTCGTCTATCACGCCAACTTCCTCAAATTCTGTGAGCGAGGCCGTTCCGACTTCATTCGCTTGCTGGGCATCGACCATCAAAGTCTCGCCAACCCCGAAGGGGGCGAGGCGGCGGTCTTCGTCGTGCGCCGCATCGAGATCGACTACCTCAAGCCCGGCCGCCTCGACGACGTGCTGGAAGTGGTGACGCACTGCCTTGAGGTCGGAGGTGCGAGCCTCGCGCTCGGGCAGGAGGTGCGGTGCGGAGAGACCGTACTTGCACGCGCCAAAGTGAGTGTCGTGCTGGTCTCCGCCACGGGCAAGCCGCAGCGGCTGGGTGAGCTCGTTCGTGGCGCGCTTCAACGGTTCGTTAACCAAGGCCGGTGAACGTGGTCTGGGACAGTCGCGCAAGCGTTCGAATTTCGCGGTCGAACCGCCCGGTCGATGCCAAGGCCCTTGGGCCGACGAGCCCAAGTTTAGTCATATTCGCTCGGGTAAGGTTGATCGCTTAAGTGCGGCGCTCTCCAAGAGTGATGTGCGTCCGGCTCGCGCGGGATCCCGCGGAGCCAAGCTTTCGTCTCGCGCGAGGGTCACGCCCGAGGCGACGATTCTTTGGGCTTTTGCCACGGGGCCGTCATGAATCCGCCGGATGTCGCCATCGATCTCTCGATCTGGGAGCTTTTCCAGAACGCTCATATCGTCGTCAAGATCGTGATGATCGGACTGCTCGCCGCTTCGGTGTGGAGCTGGGCCATCATCCTCGAGAAGTTCTTCCTCTTCGCGCGGACGCGGAAGGAAACCGACAAGTTCGAGCAGGTGTTCTGGTCGGGGCAGTCGCTGGAGGAGCTGTATCAGGCGCTCGCCCAGCGGCGTAACACCTCCATGGCCGCGCTGTTCGTGGCGGCGATGCGCGAATGGAAGCGCAGCATGGAGCGCGATTCCGACGCGCAGAGTTCTGAAGCCCATGCCGGGGGTTCAGCTCCGGGTCGAGAAGGTCATGGACGTGACAATCTCCCGCGAGGTCGAACGCCTCGAGCGGCGGCTCACCTTCCTTGCGACCGTGGGATCGACCGCTCCCTTCGTCGGTTTGTTCGGCACGGTGTGGGGCATCATGACGAGCTTCCAGGCGATCGCCGTGAGCAAGAACACCAATCTCGCCGTGGTCGCTCCGGGCATCGCGGAAGCCTTGTTCGCCACCGCGCTCGGACTGCTCGCGGCCATCCCTGCGGTCATTTTCTATAACAAATTCAATAGCCAAGTGGCGCGCCAGGCGGGGCGCCTGGAAGGCTTTGCCGATGAGTTCGCGGCCATCCTGTCGCGGCAGATTGACCGGACGTCGTAGAGAGCAGCGCAATGGGTGGGGGCGTTCAACAAGGCGGTGCTGGAGGCGGCAGACGGTCGCGCCGCCGCGCGGCCCGGCCGATGAGCGAGATCAACGTCACGCCCATGGTCGACGTGATGCTCGTGCTGCTCATCATCTTCATGGTGACGGCGCCGCTACTCACCGTCGGCGTGCCGATCGAGTTGCCGAAATCGGAGGCGCAACAGCTTGAGGGCGACAAGGAGCCGCTCACCATCACTGTCGATCCCGACGGCAAGATCTTCCTGCAAGACACCGAGCTTCAGCTTGACGAAATTGCGCCCAAACTCACCGCTATCAGTAAGAACGGCTATGAGGAGCGGATCTTTGTGCGCGGGGATCGTCGGGTCAATTACGGCGTGGTCATGCGCGTGATGGGGACGATCAGCGCGGCGGGCTTCCGCCGCATCGCGCTCGTGTCCGACCTCGAAGAGAAACCGAAATAGAGGACCAAGTTGCACAAGAGCGCCTTCATCTCCGTTGCGCTGCACATCGCCATCCTCCTCTGGTTATTGGTGGTGTTTCCGGTTGGGCGCGGGCTCGATATGCCGAAGATCGAAGACGTGCCGGTGGATATTTTGACGCCGTCCGAATTCACCAAGCTCAAGGCGGGCCTGGCCGACGCCAAGGACGACCGCCGCTTGCCCCTAAGCCCCAGGAGCCGAAGCCCGCCGAGCCGGTGGCCACCGCGCCGCCCCCGCCCGCGGCGGCGGAGAAGGTCGAGGACGCATCTAAGGCGGACGCCAAGCCGGAAAAGAGCGACACGCCTCCCGAACCCAAGTCGGAAACCGTGGAGAAGCCGAAGGAGCCCGAGCCCAAAAAGGAGGAGCCCAAGGCGGCCGACGCAAAGCCTGCCAAGCCGGTCAAGGAGGTGAAGGACGAGAAGCCCAAGCCCAAACCTGCCCCTACGACCGAGAAGAAGCACGACTTCAATACAGACCGGATTGCGGCGCTGCTCAATAAGATCCCCGAGGCGGCGAAGGAGCCGGTGGCGCGGGACGCGCCCGCCGACACGCCGCGAAAGCCCGTGCACGGGCAATCGAACGGCACGCAAACGACCATGTCGGTCAATGAGATAGACGCGCTCAGGGCCAAGATTGCCCAATGCTGGAGCCCGCCGCCGGGGGGCCTTGGCGCCGATCAGATCGCGGTCAAGATCCGGCTCCAGCTCAATGCGGACGGGACGTTGATCGGCTATCCGACGCTCGCCAATAGCGGCAGCTCGCCCTTCTTCCAGGCGGCGGCGGACAGCGCCGTGCGCGCCGTCTACCAATGCCAGCCCTATACGCTGCCGGTCGATAAATATTCGGTCTGGCGCGACATGATCCTCAATTTCGACCCAAGACAGATGTACGGCAGCGGGTAGACCGCTTCGATTCGCACGTAGAGGCCCATCCTCCCCATCACCATGCCCGCCCTTGTCACCCCATTCCGGAAGCCTCTGCGTACAACCCGACCTTGGGTGGCCATGCCGCTGCTCGCTCTGGTTGCTCTCGTTGTGGCGCCTTTGAGCGCGCGCGCCGTGGTCGAGCTCAACATCACCCAGGGCACGATCCAGCCACTGCCGATCGCCATCACCGACTTTGCGAGCGACGGGTCGCTTGAGCCCGACGTGGCGCGGGAGATCTCCGACGTGGTGGCGAGCGATCTCCAGTCGTCGGGGCTGTTCAAGCCCATCGACCACGCCGCCTTCATCGAGAAGGGCCTCGACACCGCCCGGGCGCCGCGCTTCGAAGATTGGCGGACTATCAATGCCCAAGCCCTGGTCGTCGGCCGCATCGGCAACGCCGATGGAAGGCTGAAGGCGGAGTTCAGGCTATGGGACACCTTCGCCGGCAAGCAGCTGACCGGTGAGCAGTTCTTCACCCAGCCCAAGGATACGCGCCGCATCGGTCATCTCATCGCCGATGCGATCTATGAGCGCATCACCGGCGAGAAGGGCTATTTCGATACCCGCGTGGTGTTCGTCGACGAGACGGGTCCGAAGGACAAGCGCGTCAAGCGCCTGGCCATCATGGACCAGGACGGTCACAACGTCCGGTTGCTCTCGTCGGGCCAAGACCTGGTGCTCACGCCGCGGTTCAGCCCCTCGACCCAAGAGATCACCTACATGTCCTTCGAGGGCGACACGCCCAAGGTCTATCTCCTGAATATCGAGACCGGCCAGAAGGAGATCGTGGGCGCGTTTCCGGGCATGACCTTCAGCCCCCGCTTCTCGCCGGACGGCCAGCGAATCGTCATGAGCCTAGAGGATGGCGGCAACGCCAACATCTACGCCATGGACCTGCGGAGCCGGCGCACCATGCAGCTCACCAAGACCCAGGCCATCGACACCGCCCCCTGCTTCTCGCCCGACGGGCGGCACGTGGTGTTCGAGACCGACCGCGACGGCTCCCAGCAGATCTACGTGATGAACGCCGATGGCTCCGACCAGCACCGCATCAGCTCCGGGTCCGGAAGCTATTCGACGCCGGTCTGGTCGCCGCGCGGCGACCTCGTGGCTTTCACCAAGCTGACGGAGGGCCAGTTCCTAATCGGGGTCATGAAGCCCGACGGCACAGGCGAGCGAATCCTCACCGAGGGCTTCCACAATGAGGGCCCGACCTGGGCGCCCAATGGCCGGGTCCTGATGTTTTTCCGGGAATCACCGGGAGCCACGGGCGGACCACGCCTCTTCACCATCGACCTCACGGGCTACAATGAGCGGCAGGTGGCGACGCCGTCTTTCGGCTCCGATCCGGCCTGGTCGCCGCTCATCAACTAGCCGCTCTCCGGGTTGAGAATTGCCCGTTACGCGGAGCGAGAATCGCCCGTTCTGCAGGCTTGAAATCCCATACTGAGGCAGGCGTGCAACAGTTGAGAAACTTCGCTTATTCGTTTCTTAACCATGCTTGATCAGGCTGCCTGATCCGGCTAGCGTGGGATCGCTGTCGGAGGTTGAGATTCGGCGTGGCATTTTGGCACCAATCGCCGAGAAAACAGTCGGGGGACAGTAGTCCGTTCTTGATCTGAAACCGCCGCACCGGTACATGCAAAGACGGCTACTGCCGTTTAACCAAAGGAGAGAAGACCATGCAGGGTTTGAAGGGCGTTATCATCGTCGCCACTATCGTGGCCGCCACCGTTGCGCTTGGTGGTTGCTTCCATCACGAGAAGGCCGTGACTCACGAGCCCTTGAAGCTCGGGTCAGCCGACGTCGTGGTCGAGCAGGTTGTGCGCGTCTAACGCGCCAAGAGATTCTGCGGCGGGAGGGTGGCCTTCCGCCCAAGATGGGATCTGGATGTCGGGACGCCGAAGCGAGATGCGGCGGCGTCCCAGGCATCCCTTCCATTTTTGGGGCCTGCATTTAGTTGCACAGGCCACCTTCCAGCCTTCCGGCCCCTTATCCGCGCCACTCCTAGCTGCCAGGTTGCCTCAAATTTGAGGGAACTAGGAAATCGTTAACGAATTGCATTTAACGATTTCCTAACTGGGTAGCGGGAGTAAGTAGCGGGAGTAATCAGTCCATGCGGTTGAGTAGTGGGGTTAACCGCGCCTGCAGACTTGCGGGCGTTCTTGCCGTGGCCTTGATCCTTGCGGCGTGTGCGCGTCATGCGCAGCCGCAGCAATACGGCGTCGGAGGCGAAGCGCCAGCGGAGCCCGGCACGTCCCGGGACTTTGCGGTCAATGTCGGCGATGTCGTCCATTTCGAAAGCGATAGCACGGCTTTGACCGGGGAATCGCAGGGCATCCTGCGCAACCAGGCACGCTGGCTCAATCAATATTCGCAGTACACGGTCACGATCGAGGGTCATGCCGACGAGCGCGGTACGCGAGAGTACAATATCGCTCTGGGGGCCAAGCGGGCGACAGCGGTCAAGGGCTTCCTCGCCGGCCAGGGCGTCAATCCGGGCCGGATGCGCACCATCTCCTATGGCAAGGAGCGGCCGATCGCGGTATGCGACGACATCTCCTGCTGGTCGCAGAACAGGCGCGCCCAGACGGTCTTGAACAACCGGGCCATGGCGGGGAACTGATCGGTTGTCCGGTCTCCGGCCGGGCAGATCACAGTTTGGCCTCAAACGCCGCAGCAAATGGATGGGCGCGCGGCTTTGCGATTGACGGGCCGCGTTTGACGGCTAGAACGCTCCCGCCGGTTGCCAACCTTGCTGACAGGGCTCGCATCGTGATCGCTCAAGCTCCGAGGGGGAGCACGCTGGTGCGCCCGTTTCCTTTCCTAGCTGCAGCTGTGCTGGCCGCGGGCCTCGCGCTTGGTCAGGGCGTTGCCCTGGCCCAGCAGGACGCCCCAGCGCCCGAGGAGCCGCGCGCGGGTCCCGCAGGACCGCCCCAGCCGAAGGGGCCCTCAGGGGAGCCAGCCGATTCGGTTGGCAACCGTCTCAGCAAAATCGAGGAGCAGCTCAGCGATTTGCAGACGATGGTCGGCGCCCTGGCATCGCTCGTGAAAGCGAAGCCCGACGCGGTGCTCCCGCAGGAAAGCGCCAAAGGCTCCGGCGCCGGGGCGCACGGCGACGTGAGCGGGCGCGTGGACGCGCTTGAGACGCAAATCAACGCGCTGACGAGCCAGCTCGAGCAAATGACGCAGCAGATGAACGCCCTCGCAGGGAGGCTCTCCGGCAAAGCGCAGCCCTCGCCGCCCCCCGCGGGCAATGGCGCACCCGGCCGGCAGGGTGCCGCGTCCCCACAAGCGCCCGACGCGGTGCTGGCGGGAGCCGGAGGGGACGCGGGCGAGGATGCCGCCGCGCCGCCGCAAGCGGCGGGCCAGGGCGACAGTGGGCCGTTCCCTTCCGACGGCGCCAGTCCCGCCCCGGCGGCGGAAGACCAGCCGCAAAGTCTGATGGCGGCGCTCCCTGGCGCCGACGCCACCTCCATCTACAATCAGGGCTACGGGGATCTCTTGCGGCGCGACTATGCCGCCGCCGCGACGGCGTTTGGCCAGCTGGTGCGGGCCTATCCGAACGATCCGCTCGCTGGGAAGGCGCAATACTGGCTGGGCGAGACCTATTATGTGCGCGAGCAGTACAAGGACGCGGCTGAAGCCTTCCTCAGGGGCTACAAGCGCTACAAATCGGGTGAGAAAGCCCCCGACAGCCTCTTGAAGCTCGCCATGTCGCTCGCAGCCCTCGGTCAGAAGCAGGAGGCCTGCTCGGCCTTCAGCGAGCTTGGAACCAATTTTCCCACGGCCGACGAGCGCCTGCGGGATGAGGCGAAGAGCGAACGCCGCAAGGCCGGCTGTTGAGATGACCCTCCCGCAGCCCCTCGCATGGGGTGAGGCGCAGGCGCTGCTCGATCCGCTTGGCTGCTATCCTCACCTCGCTCTCGCCGTCTCGGGTGGTCCCGATAGCGTCGCGCTGCTGCATCTCGTTGCGCGTTGGCGCAGTGCGCGAGGTGCAGGACCGCGCGTGAGTGTCCTGACCGTGGACCATGGCCTTCGCCCGGAGGCCCGGGGGGAAGCCCTGGAGGTGGCGCGCATGGCCGAGCGTCTCGGGCTAACCCACGCCATCCTGACCTGGACCCGGGGCGAGCGGCGAAGCGGGGGCCTGCAGCAATCAGCGCGGGTCGCGCGCTACGATCTCATGGCGGGCTACTGCCACCGCAATAACATCGCGGCAATCGTCACCGCCCATCATCTCGACGACCAGGCCGAGACTGTGCTCATGCGTCTGGCGCGTGGCAGCGGGTTGGATGGGCTTGCCGCGATTCCGGAGCGCAGTAGCTGGGCCGGCATTGCCCTGCTGCGTCCCTTGCTCGACGTGCCCAAGGCGCGGCTCGTCGCCACGCTCAACGCCGAGGGTATCGCGTTTACGGAGGATGCGAGCAATCAGGACCCGCGCTTCGAGCGGGCACGCTTGAGGGGATGCAGCGATGCCTTGGCGAAGCTAGGCCTTTCGCCTGCCGCCTTGGCACGCTCGGCGCGGCGTCTCAGGCGCGCGCGCGCGGCCCTCGATCAGGCGGCCGAGGCGCATCTTGCTGCCCACGGACGCATCAGCGAGGCGGGCTATGGCATGCTCGACGCACGCGCCCTTGCCGCCGCGCCAGAAGAAATCGCGCTCAGGGTCTTGGCCCAGACCGTCGCTGCCGTGGGCGGCCGCGAGCTGCCGCCGCAATTGGTCAAGCTCGAGGCGCTGCTTGCGGCCCTCAATCAGGCGCCGGCGAAAACCCATACCGTCGGGGGATGCCGATTGCAGCCGGTCGGTCACGAGCTTGGCGTGTTCCGGGAGACGCGAAGGCGCGGGCTGCCGGTGTTGACCCTCTCCCCCGGCGAGCGGGCGCTGTGGGACAGCCGCTTTCGCGTTGAGCTCCGCGCCCAGGAGCGCGAGCCCGTAACCGTGCGTGCGCTTGGGGAGGCGGGGTGGCGTGACACCAGCGGTGCGTCGGACTGGCTCGCTGCCTTGCCGCGTTTTGCCGGGGCCACGCTTCCCGCCTGCTGGCGAGGCGATGTGCTCATTTTCGTGCCTGAGCTTGACAGAAGGAGTATCCTTGGGCGCGGGCCCGCGCCCGAGCGCTTCCTG
The DNA here is from genome assembly GCA_963741155.1 of uncultured Alphaproteobacteria bacterium. Lineage (GTDB taxonomy): Bacteria > Pseudomonadota > Alphaproteobacteria > Rhizobiales > Methyloligellaceae > Methyloceanibacter. The sequence goes on from CAVUHA010000007.1 coordinate 453,366, forward strand.
GCGAGCTTCGTCAATGCTCCCGGCCGCAATGACGCCATTCGCGCCTAAGTCGTTGAGGAAGCATGCACCTCTTTAGGGTAGGTTTACTTGGCAAAGGGATTGCAGGTTCCTATGTTAATCTAACGACGTGTTAACGTTTGGGGTGGGCGCTTAGCGCTTCCGCGCCTGAGATAACCAGGGCAATTCATGAATTCGAATTTCCGCAACTTCGCCATCTGGGTGTTCATCGGCCTGCTCTTGGTCGCGCTGTTCAACCTGTTCCAGTCACCGGGCGTGCGCGTCCGGGGCAACGAGATCAGCTTCTCCCAGCTCTTGAGCGAGGTCGATGCCGGCTCGGTCCAGGACGTGGTCATCGCCGGCAACCAGATCACCGGGCATTTCAGTGACGGCCGCAACTTCCAGACCTATGCGCCGAACGATCCCGGTCTCGTCGACAAGCTGCAGCAGAAGGGCGTGAAGATCACCGCCAAACCGTCGGAGGACGACGTACCCTCCCTGCTCGGCGTGCTCGTATCCTGGTTCCCGATGCTGCTGCTGATCGCCGTGTGGATCTTCTTCATGCGCCAGATGCAGTCCGGCGGCGGCCGCGCCATGGGCTTCGGCAAGTCCAAGGCGAAGCTGCTCACCGAGCGCCATGGCCGCGTCACTTTCGACGACGTGGCGGGCGTGGAGGAGGCGAAGGAGGATTTGCAGGAGATCGTGGAGTTCCTGCGCGATCCGCAAAAGTTCCAGAAGCTCGGCGGGCGTATCCCGCGCGGCGCTCTGCTCGTCGGTCCTCCCGGCACCGGCAAGACGCTGCTGGCGCGGGCCATCGCCGGCGAGGCCAATGTGCCGTTCTTCACCATCTCGGGCTCCGACTTCGTCGAGATGTTCGTGGGCGTGGGCGCAAGCCGCGTGCGCGACATGTTCGATCAGGCGAAGAAGAACGCGCCTTGCATCATCTTCATCGACGAGATCGACGCCGTCGGCCGGCACCGGGGAGCGGGCCTTGGCGGCGGCAATGACGAGCGCGAGCAGACCCTGAACCAGCTGCTGGTGGAGATGGACGGCTTCGAGGCCAATGAAGGTATCATCCTGATCGCCGCGACCAACCGTCCCGACGTGCTCGACCCGGCGCTGCTCAGGCCCGGCCGCTTCGACCGCCAGGTGGTCGTGCCGCGTCCCGACATCATCGGGCGCGAGAAGATCCTGAAGGTGCATGTGCGGAAAGTTCCGCTGGCGCCGGATGTGGACCTGCGGGTGATCGCCCGCGGAACGCCAGGCTTCTCCGGCGCCGACCTCGCCAATCTCGTCAACGAAGCGGCGCTGCTCGCGGCGCGGCGCTCCAAGCGGGTCGTCACCCAGCTCGAGTTCGAGGACGCCAAGGACAAGGTCATGATGGGCGCCGAGCGCCGCTCCATGGTGATGAATGAGGAAGAGAAGACGTTGACCGCCTATCACGAGGGCGGCCACGCGCTCGTCGCGCTGCACCAGGCGGCCTCCGATCCCGTGCACAAGGCGACCATCATCCCGCGTGGCCGCGCGCTCGGCATGGTCATGCGCCTGCCGGAGCGGGACCTGCTTTCCTACACCCGCGCCAAGCTCAAGGCCGACATTACCGTGGCCATGGGCGGCCGTGTGGCTGAGGAGCTCGTGTTCGGCTACGAAAAAGTCACCTCGGGCGCCGCGTCCGACATCAAGATGGCGACGCTGCTCGCGCGTGCCATGGTTACGCAATACGGCATGTCCGACAAGCTCGGGCCGCTCGCTTACGGCGATAACGAGGAGGAAGTTTTCCTCGGGCACTCGATCGCGCGGACGCAAAACCTGTCCGACGAGACGCAGACCATCGTCGATGAGGAGATCCATCGCCTCGTGGACGAGGGCTTCGAGACCGCGCGCAAGATCATCGAGGAGCATATCGACGATCTGCATGTCATCGCGCGCGGGCTGCTTGAGTATGAAACGCTATCGGGCGACGAGATCAAGAACCTGCTCCGAGGCAAGCCGCCGGTGCGTGAGTTCGAGACCGAGGTCACCACGCGGCCGCCTTCGGCGTCCGCCGTTCCGGTCGCCGGCCGCGGCAAGAAGGCGCCGCCCGAGCCGGATACCGGTGGCCTGGAGCCGCAGCCGCAGACCTGAGGCCGACGGCTTCTTCGGCTAACCAGAGTCGTCCCTGGGCATCGCCGTTCTTAGGGTGGCGGAACACTGCCCGTTGCCCGTACTGCGTGCTAAAGCCTGCATCCATGACGAAGCTCTACCTCAATCCCGTTGGGCTCATCTATGGCGCGACGGCAGGGGCTGCTGTCGCTGACGGCTTGGCGCTGCCTTTGGCGGGTGGCGCGATCGCTTTCGCCGCGGCCGAGCTAATCGAAGGGGTCGCCGGCAGCACCAAGCGGCGGCTGCTCACCGCACAACAAATTGTTGGCTCGGGTGATACCGATCTTGGCTCTCTGGTCGCGCGGGTCACCGCGCCGCGGCCCCCCTTTGCCGGTCTCAGCCTCGACCGCCCGCGGCTCATGGGCATCGTCAATGTCACTCCCGACTCATTCTCCGATGGCGGTCTCTATGACACGACGGAGGGCGCCATCGTGCATGCCGCCGAGCTCGCCGAGGCCGGTGCCGACATCGTCGATGTTGGCGGGGAGTTGACGCGGCCGGGGTCGGACGCGGTCGCGGAGGCGGACGAGCTTGCCCGCATTGTCCCCGTCATCAAGGGGCTCTGCGGCCTACGTGCGGTCCTGTCGTTGGATACGCGCAAAAGCGCGGTTGCGAGGGCGGCGGCGGAAACGGGCGCCAGCATCCTCAATGACGTATCGGCGCTCACCCATGACGCGGAAAGCCTTGCGGTCGTGGCCGAGACGGGTCTCTCCGTCGTGCTCATGCACGCCAAGGGCGAGCCCAAGACCATGCAGGACAATCCGGCCTATGACGACGTCGCGCTCGAGGTGTTCGACTATCTGGAGGGGCGAATCGCGGCGGCGCTGGCCGCGGGCATCGACCGTGCCCGCATCGCTGCCGACCCGGGCCTCGGCTTCGGCAAGACGCTCGCGCATAATCTGGCGCTGCTTGGCCACACGGCCTTGTTCCACGGTCTCGGCGTTCCGCTCCTGATCGGCGCCTCGCGCAAGCGCTTCGTCGGTCTGGGCCAAGGCAAAGACCCGCGCGCCCGGGAGCCGGGATCGTTTGCCGCAGCCATTGCCGCGGCGGGCCAGGGGGCACAGATCTTCCGGGTCCATGACGTAGCCGGCACGGCCCAGGCGCTCGCGGTCTGGCGCGCCGCTGTCGGGGGCCGCGAGAGCCTGGTAAATCCATGATTTACCAAGAAAAAACTGGTGCAATCTTTGCTTACAGTTTTTGAACGGAGCTCTGCTAGGACAGGAGCATAATCCCATGAAACGCCGGGTACCGAACGCGCAAGGCGGCCGGCGCCACAGAGCGCCAAGGGGGGTGTTGGCAATGACTCGCAAACTTTTCGGCACGGATGGCATCCGTGGCAGCGCGAACATCCATCCGATGACCTCGGAGGTGGCGCTCAAGGTGGGCATGGCCGCGGGCAAGCTGTTCACCAACGGCTCCTATCGCCACCGCGTGGTGATCGGCAAGGACACCCGTTTGTCGGGATATATGATCGAATCGGCTCTGGTTTCGGGCTTCACCGCCGCGGGCATGGACGTGTTCCAGTTGGGGCCCATGCCCACGCCGGCCGTGGCCATGCTGACCCGCTCGCTTCGCGCCGATCTCGGCGTGATGATCTCTGCCTCCCACAATCCCTTTACCGATAACGGCATCAAGCTATTCGGGCCGGAAGGCTACAAGCTTTCCGACGAGAAGGAAGCCGAGATTGAGGAGCTGATGGTCGGCGACATGGCCGAGCTGCTTGCTCCCCCTGAGAAGATCGGACGAGCCACCCGCATCGACAGCGCGCGGGAGCGCTATATCGAATTCGCCAAACGAACCCTGCCCAAGAACCTCAGATTCGACGGCATCAGGGCGGTCATCGATTGCGCCAATGGTGCCGCCTACAAAGTGGCGCCCGAGGCGCTGTGGGAGCTGGGCGCCGAGGTCGTGAAGCTCGGCGTTGATCCCGATGGTCTGAACATCAACAAGGACTGTGGCTCAACCGCGCCCGACGACCTGGCGCGCAAAGTCAACGAAGTGCGTGCCGATATCGGCATCGCGCTCGACGGCGACGCCGACCGGGTGCTCATCACCGACGAGCGTGGGCGCGTGATCGACGGCGACCAGCTCATGGCGGTCATTGCCGAGACTTGGCTCGAGCGTGGGCGCCTTGCCGGCGGTGGGATCGTCGCCACCGTGATGTCCAATCTCGGGCTCGAGCGCTACCTCGAAGGCCTTGGTCTCGGGTTGGTGCGCACTCCGGTCGGCGACCGTTACGTGGTCGAGCATATGCGCCAGCATGGCTACAATGTCGGCGGCGAGCAGTCGGGTCACATCGTGCTGTCGGATTTCTCCACCACCGGCGACGGCTTGGTCACGGCGCTGCAAATCTTGGCGGTCGTGGCCCAGAGCGGCAAGCCCGTGAGCGAAATCTGCAGCCGGTTCGAGGCGCTGCCGCAGGTCCTCAAGAACGTGCGCTACAAGAACGGCCGCCAGCCGCTCGACAACGTCGCCGTGCGCCGGGCGATCGACAGCGGCAATTCGAGGCTCGGCAAGTCGGGTCGCCTGGTCATCCGGCCGTCTGGTACCGAGCCCGTGATTCGCGTGATGGGTGAAGGCGACGACGAGCGGCTCGTCAACACCGTCGTTTCCGACATCGTGCACGCGCTCACCGACGCCGCCGCGTAAGCCGGACTGCATCGGTCCCGCTCTGGAACCGCGGTTAGCGGTCGCATAACGATCTCTCTTATCGCTACACCGATCTCGGTGACGTCAAGAGTGGTAAGGTCACGACCTACCTTCGCGCCGTGTCCTATAACGGTCTGGAGATCTACAACATCACCTCGAACGACTTGATGCTCGGCGTGCGCTGGAGGTTCGGCGGCGGCGGGCCCGGCTCCCATGCCCGTCTCTTTCAAATAACCCCTCTACGACACCGTCCCACCTCGAGTCGCCCGTCCTTTCGACGGGCGGTTTTTGTCGGCGTGTTCGCGCGGCCTTGGTTGGAAGGCATCCTTGCGCGCGACCCGCACTTGACGCTGCTAGATGCTGAAAGTATGGGCATTCTTTCCCCGTTTCGGGGCTGCGACGACCGCAAGGAGTGAGCCCTGTGACCCTGTCTCAGAAGCCGGACCGGCGCCCCGAGAACCCTCGCTTCTCCTCCGGGCCCTGCACCAAGCATCCTGGCTGGTCGCTGGCGGGGCTCCGCGGCGCGTTGCTCGGCCGCAATCACCGGGGGCCGGAGACAAAGGCGAGGCTCGAATTCGCGCTGCTCAAGACGCGCGAGTTGCTCGAGCTTCCCGCCGACTACCGTATCGCTATCGTGCCCGCATCCGATACGGGGGCAGTGGAGATGGCGCTCTGGTCGCTGCTCGGCCCGCGCGGCATCGACGTGCTTGCCTGGGAAGCCTTCAGTCAAGATTGGGTCACGGACATCGCCGAGCAGCTCAAGCTTGCCGACGTGCGCGCCCTTGTGGCGCCCTATGGCGAGCTGCCGGACCTCCGCCAAGTGGATTGCGATCGCGACGTCGTGTTCGCGTGGAATGGGACGACATCGGGCGTGCGCGTGCCCAACGCCGACTGGATCGCAAGCCACCGGCGCGGGCTTACCATCTGCGATGCGACCTCGGCGGTGTTCGCGCAACCCATCGACTGGCGGAAGCTCGATGCCGCGACCTTTTCCTGGCAGAAGGTGCTCGGCGGCGAGGCGCAGCACGGCATGTTGATCCTGAGCCCGCGGGCGATCGAGCGGCTCGAGACCTACACGCCGCCTTGGCCGCTGCCGAAGCTGTTCCGCATGACGCGCGGCGGCAAACTCATGGGCGAGCTGTTTGAGGGCTCGACCATCAACACGCCCTCGCTGCTGTGCCTGGAGGATTATCTCGACGCGCTCGGCTTCGTGGAGCGCGTGGGCGGTCTTGCGGGCACCATCGCCCGCTGCGACGCCAACACCAAGCTCATTGCCGATTGGGTGGAGCGGACGCCCTGGGTCGACTTCCTGGCGCGGGCGCCCGAGACGCGCTCCAACACCTCGGTGTGCCTGAAGGTAGTGGACGCGCAAGTGCAGGCGCTGCCCAAGGACATGCGCGCCGAATTCCCTCGGCGAATGGCCGCGCTGCTCGAGGCCGAGCACGTGGCCTTGGACATCGCTTCCTATCGCGATGCACCGCCCGGCCTGCGCATCTGGACCGGGGCCACGGTGGAGCGGAGCGACATAGAAGCGCTCTTGCCATGGCTCGACTGGGCCTTCGCTGAAGTCAAGCAGGCGTTCGCCAAGGCGGCTTAGACGACGTCGCGGATACGTCCGATGGGGCAATTTCCCCACATCGAAGGCAATTTCTCCCCAATGACTCAGTCGAAGAGGGGTCTCGAGCTAGTCCGGCCACACATAGGCGACGACGCGCGCGCGCGAATAGCTGCCGATCCCGACCTTGCGATTGTGATTGCCGGACACAAGTGTCAGCGAGTTGCCATTCACTGCTTTCACACATACCGACGTGATGCGCCATGACGGCAAGCGCGCCGACTTTCGGACCGGACAGCCGCCGCCCCGCCTTGAGGCATGAAATGGCGGTATTGCCGCCGCAGCCGCGCTTACCGCTCTGCTGGAGCCAGAGATTGACCGACATGGCGCACCACCGGCGGCTCCAGCCGGTGGGGTTCGTTCCGAGGTCCCGCAGCGCGCGATTGAGCCAGGGCGAGGTCGCGTAGCCCATGGCTCCGCCGATGGCCCCGATGCCGGAGGTCTCTCCCGGCGTTATGGGCTCGGCGTTGACGGGTATCGCCGACAAGCCCAGCAGCAGGGTGGCAAGGATATGTACCCTCATGTTTTTGCCCCTATTTTTGGGTTGTTGGAGGAATTCGTGAAAGGCTAAATCGGGCCTAGTTGCGGTGAATGGGGGCGGCAAGCGCTGCGACCAATCACCCCAGCCGCGCGGAATTCCAGCAATTGCGAGTTCTCGCTTCGGCGCGACCGGCGCGCTATAAGCACACACGGCCCCGCTTCCATCGGGGCCGTTTGCGCTTTTCTGCACTCGCTTCCGAAGGATAACCCAAGTTGGCCAATGTCGTGGTCGTCGGCTCCCAATGGGGCGACGAGGGCAAGGGCAAGATCGTGGACTGGCTCTCCGAGCGCGCCGACATCGTGGTGCGTTTCCAGGGCGGCCATAATGCCGGCCACACCCTCGTCGTGGATGGCACCACTTATAAGCTGTCGCTGCTTCCTTCCGGCGTGGTGCGCAAGGGCAAGCTCTCGGTCATCGGCAACGGCGTCGTTGTCGATCCTTGGGCGCTCGCCGAGGAGATCACCAAGATCGAAGCGCAAGGCGTGCGCATCGGTCCCGACAATCTGCGCGTGGCCGAGAATGCGACCCTGATCCTGCCGCTGCACCGGGAGCTCGACGCGCTGCGCGAGGCGCAAGCGGGCGCGGGACGCATCGGCACCACCAAGCGCGGCATCGGGCCCGCTTATGAGGACAAGGTCGGCCGGCGTGCGATCCGCGTCATGGACTTGCAGGACCTCCCGAGCCTTAAGCCAAAGATCGAGCGTATCCTTGCCCATCACAATCCGCTCCGCCGCGGCTTGGGCGTCGAGGAGATCAGCGCTGACGATCTCTGCCGGCAGCTCACCGAGATCGCGCCCACGATCCTGCCTTACGTCGACACGGTTTGGGCGCTGCTCGACGCCGAGCGCCGCGCCGGCAAGCGCATCCTGTTCGAAGGCGCGCAAGGGGTGCTGCTCGACATTGACCACGGCACCTATCCGTTCGTCACCTCGTCCAACACCGTGGCCGCCCAGGCCGCGACGGGCTCCGGGCTCGGTCCCGGCTCGATCAACTATGTGCTTGGCATCACCAAGGCCTACACCACGCGGGTGGGGGAGGGGCCGTTCCCCACCGAGCTCAAGGACGACACCGGGCGCCTCTTGGGCGAGCGGGGTCAGGAATTCGGCACCGTCACCGGGCGCCCACGCCGCTGCGGCTGGTTCGATGCCTGCCTCGTGCGCCAGACGCGGAAAGTGGCGGGCATCAACGGCATCGCGCTCACCAAGCTCGACGTGCTCGATGGGTTGCCCGAGCTCAAGATCTGCGTGGGCTATCGGCTCGATGGCGAGACGATCGCCTATCTGCCGGCGGCGCAAGGGGCGCAAGCCCGCGTCGAGCCGGTGTATGAGACGATGGAGGGATGGCAGGACTCCACGCGGGGCGCCCGCTCCTGGGCGGAGCTCCCCGCCCAAGCCATCAAATATGTGCGGCGCCTGGAGGAGCTGATCGAGGCGCCGGTGGCGCTGCTGTCCACCAGCCCGAAGCGCGAGGACACGATCCTCGTGCATGATCCCTTTGTGGATTAGACTCATCCCATGGCAGACGCCTTCCCCTGGAAGCTTGCCTGGATCACTGGGGCTTCGGGCGCCATTTGCGGTGAGGTGGCGAAGAGGCTTGCCGCTGGCGGCGTGACCGTGGTGGCGACCGCGCGGCCGGGCGCGAAGCTCGATGCGCTCGCGGCGGCAAGCGACAAGATCAAGCCCTATCCCGCCGATGTGCTAAACCCTGCGGTGCTGAAGGCGTGCGTGGCGACGATCGAGAGCGAGCTTGGGGCCATCGATCTCGCGCTCCTCGGCGCCGGCATGTATGTGCCCTTTGATATTCGTGCCATCGACCTTGACGGCTTCCACAGCACCATGGCGCTCAATGTGGACGGAGTGATCAACGGGATCGCCGTTGTGCTGCCGTCGATGCTGGCGCGGAGAAAAGGCCACATCGCTATCATGGGCTCGCTGTTCGGCTATGCGGGCTGGCCCGGCAATGGCGCCTACGGCGCGAGCAAGGCGGCGGTCATCAATCTCGCCGAGAGCTTGAAGCTCGAATTGGAGGGGACGGGAATTGACCTCACCCTCATCAATCCGGGATTCGTCGACACGCCGCTCAATGCGTCCTACGACCCGAAAAAGAAGCTCTATGTGATGAGCAAGGAGCGGTGCGCGCGGAAAATTCTCGAGAAGCTCGGGAAGAGGCCCTACGAGATTGCCTTTCCCCCGCAGGTTGAAGTCTTTCTCAAGACGGTGCGCTCACTGCCGCGCGCCGTCTCTTTTCCACTAATCCGCTGGTTCACCACGCGCATGTAGTAGCGGTTGAGCATGCATGCCGTCCCTCGGGTCACGCGTCGGTCAGCAGCTCGCGAAAATAGCTGTCGAGCAGGCGATCCTTGGGATCGGTCTTGGCGCGAGCCGCGGCAAATAACGCAAGGCGCTCACCAAAGGCCTTCTTCACCTGTGCGCGGGTGAGAAACGGCGTCTGGTTCAAGAGCGGCGCGCCGCCTCGCGCGCTGCAGAAGTCGTTATAGACGCGCAAGAACTCCTCCCACTCCTTGCCGCCGGTGGAGGCGGGATCGATGGAGAGCGTCGTGCTGTCCCAGGAATAGGAGAGCAGGGCATTGCGGTCCACCGCTATGGCATAGCCGACGCTCGGCAGGTCGCAGCGGAAGCCGGTCTGTTTGTCGTAGTCGGCGCAGAAGTCGCAATATTCCTCGAGGATCTTGAAGAAACCTGCCTCGCGGAAGGCCCACATGCTGAACAGATATTTGTTACGGCCGGGATCGCGCGGATAGTTGATGATCTGGGCGTGGGGCCAGGTCGCGTCGCTGCGCACGACGCGCACCAGCGCTTGGCGAAGCAGAAAGAAGTGCAGCTGGTCGGCCATAGCGCGCAGCCGCGGTGACTGCGTGCTGCGGCGAATCCACAGCGTTATGGCGGGCCCGTATTTGCGCCAGAAGCGGTTGCGATAGCTCCAGCGGCGGCGCGATCTTGGCGGCACGTCGGGATTGTCCTTGCGCAGCTCGACGAGCACGCGGCGCGCATAAGGGAAGATATAGTACATCACCGCGTAGCCCTGCGCCTTGAACACCGGAAAGCGCTTCCGAAAGTCCGCGAGCCCCATGGAATAATGGCGCACGCTGAGCGCCGTGGTCCGCCGCACCCTGATGGTCACCTCGAAGACGATGCCCATGAGCCCATAGCTCGAGCGGACGATCTGCATCTCCTCCGGGTTCTCCCGCTCGGTGATGCTGCGGGTCTTGCCCTCCGGCGTGACTAGCCGAACGCCCGTGACGTAGGAGCTGATCTGGCCGTAGCCGCCGGGAAAAGAGCTGTCCTTGGTCGCGGCGCAGGCCATGGCGGCGAGTGTCACGTTGCCGATCTCCGTGGTGACATGGAATTGCAGGCCCCGCTCCTTGAGCGCGTTGGAAACCACGATATAGGTGGCACCCGCCTCGACGGTGACCGTATCCTCGCCGAATTTGAGGATGCGGTTCATGGCCTTCATGTCCACCATGGTGCCGCCGTCGTCGCCATTCATACGCGCGGTGGAGTGCATCGAGCCTGCCGGGCGCACGGGCGCGGGGAAGCGCACCTCACTCGTCATGATCTCGACGAGGTCCTCGGCCGACTGCGGCGTGACCAGCACCTTCGGCCGGTAGGTCCAGGTGCCATCCCAGCTCCGAATGGTGACGTCTTGCTTGATGTCCATGGGTCCCCCCGGGAAACGCGCTGGCCCCCGCATGACAATAGGGCAAACGAGCAACAAATAAAGGCAGCCAGAATGCAGTTCCGAAGCAGATACAGAGGTGCCCCGGGGAGCGCGAAGATGTGAAGGAGATCAATAGCGCGGCTTGGAGGTGCGGCGGAGCTGCCGCGCCACGAGGCGGGGGGCAAGGGCGTTGAGCAGGAACAGGGCGCGGAAAATGGCAGGCTTCACCACGGTACGCTTTTGCCCCTCCACGCCGGCAAAGATTGCTTCCGCGGCCTCTTCAGGGGTCATCGGCGGTGCGAGCTTCGGGTTCGCGGCGGGGAGGTGCTCGCGGCTTCCGGGATTGTGCTCCCAATACGCGCTCTCGACCATGCCGAGCACGACGAGGGTCACGGTCACCCCTTTCCCTTTCACCTCGCTGCGGAGCGCCTCGGTGAAGCCCGCCAGGGCGTGGCGGGCGGCGATATAGGCGCAGGCGTCGGGCCAGGCGAGATATGAGGCCGGGGAGGTGATGCAGGCGATCGCGCCGCTCCGGCGCGCGAGCATGTTGGGCAGGAAGGCGCGCGTCAGGTTGAAGGCCGCGAGATAGGGCACCTCGATCATGGCGCGTGCGTCCTCCGCGGTCGTCTCGACGAGCGGTAGCCAGCGGCCGGCCCCGGCATTGCTGATGAGGATATCGGGGGTGCCCGCCTCGCGTCCGATCCTGGCGCACAGTTCGGCAACCGCCTCTGCGTCGGCAAGGTCGATGGGGAAGGCGCTCGCATCGCCGCCGCCCCGTTCGATGTTGGCGCTCACACTCTCGAGACGCTCGGCGTTGCGGGCGAGCAGGAGAACGCGGGCGCCGACCGCCGCATAGCGCTTGGCCGCTGCTTCTCCGATTCCGCTCGAGGCGCCGGTCACCAAAACGAGCTTTGCCGTCATTAAAGATCTCGCGTCTGGCGCCGTCGCGGCCTGGTGTCCCAAGAATGGACAGGAACTGTGGCACAATAGCTACAGGCCGAGCGGAACCTGCGTTGGGGCCGGTAAAGATACTAGTCAGCGCCTTTGGGCCGGATAATCTTACCGTATCTCACTGTTGCCGGGGGAGGCCTCACATGACGTCCTTGTTGCGCGTGGCGGGTGTTGCAGTGTTGGCGGCGGGGCTGTGCGTTGCCCTCGATGCGCCGGCGAGCGCTGGGGGGTGCTCGAAATTCATCGGAACCGCCGATGGTTGGGATAAGGGGGACGCGGTCAGCGGCTCCCAAGCGGCTTTGGCCAAGGGAATCGCCGAATTCAAGACGAAGAATAAAGGCGGGGCCCTCAGCGTGAGCGCCATGCGCGCCACGCCGCAGCCCTATTGGCGCGAGTCCGTGTCGGCTGATCTTTACGTGAAGCCCGACGTCGTCACGGCCAAGTCCTACACCGTGTGCTGGCACGGCGTGGTCTCGCCGGTGGTGTGCACCTCGGGCGCAAAGGTCTGCTGGTAGCTGCCGCTTGAGACTGTGCGGGAATAGGAATGCGCCGGGTGTGTCCCCGGGGCGCTGGCCGGCGCACGGCATCGATGCCGCTTTAGGCGGCTGCCGGAATGAACACACCCTCGCGCGCCGGCTTCTTCATCATGAACACGAGCGGCAAGATGCCGAACGTGACGAGGCCGATGAACCAGAAGAGATCGACGAAGGCCAGCATCTGCGCCTGACGGCCGATTTCCTTGGCTGCCACGACCATGGACTCCGGCGACCGCGGGTTCAGGCCATGGGCCGCGAGATAAGGCGGCACGGCGGGATTGAACGGAGTGACGTGGCCGATCAGGCTCTGCCAGTGGATCTGGGACTGACGCACGAACAGCCAGCTCACCACGGCGATGCCGATTGAGGAACCAATGCCGCGCATCAGGGCATAGAGGCCGGACGCTTCATCGAGCTTGTCGTTCGAAACGCTACCGAAGGCGACCGACGTCAATGGGACGAAAAACAAACCCATGCCGATGCCGGCCACGATGCCTGGTGAAGCGATGGCCCAAGCGTCGGCCTGGAGATTAAGTCCCGCCATCTGTATCGTACCTATGGCCGACAGGATGATGCCGAAAGCGACGAGGATGCGAGAATCGATCCAGCGCATGAGGTAGTTTCCGGTGATTGCGAGAGCGATGGCGCTCGCGATCGCGCGCGGGATGAACAGCATGCCGGCATTCATGGCCGGATAGCCCATCAGGCGCTGGGTGAGCAGCGGCAGGAGCGCGACGGTGCCGAACAGCGTGACGCCGTAGGCCGTGATGGCCAGCAGCCCGGCGGTGAAATTCCGATCCCGCAGCAGCGATAGGTCGACGATGTTGTCGCGATTGTTCCAGCCGCGCATCAGGAAGGCGGCGCCGGAGAAGCAGGTGATGGCGGTGAACACCTGGATGAAGCGCGAGTTGAACCAATCGCGCGTCTGGCCCTGGTCGAGAACGAGTTGTAGCGAGCCGACCGCGAGCACGAGCAGCCCTAGACCGGCCCAGTCGGTCCGGAGATGCTTGATCTCGGCGCGCGGCAGGTGCCCCATGGCGAGCAGCAGCGCGAGCAGGCCGATCGGCACATTGATGTAGAACACCGCCCGCCAGACGAAGGTGTCGGTCAGCCAGCCGCCGAGAACCGGCCCAAGCACGGGCGCGACCATGATGCCGAGGCCGAAAATGGCCAGGGCTTGTCCTTGCTTCTCGCGTGGGAATGCATCGAGGAGGATGGCCTGACTTAAGGGCAGCAGCGGCGCCCCGGAAATACCCTGGGCCAGGCGGAAGATAACCATGCTCTCCAGGTTCCACGACACCCCGCACAGCGCCGAGGAGACGACGAAGCCCACGATTGAGAGGGTGAGCAGGCGCCTCCGCCCGAGCCGCGCGGACAGGTAGCCGGTGAGCGGCATGACCACCGCCGCCGAGACGAGATAAGAGGTGAGCACCCAGGTGATCTGATCGGAGGTGACGCCGAAGGTGCCGATCATGTGCGGAATCGCCACGCTCACGATGGTGATGTCGAGCACCTCGAGAATTGCGGTAAGGACAACGGCGACGACGAGCGCGACCGAAGGCCGCTTCGCCGCATCTTCGGCGATCCCCGATATGGCCGCGATCGCCGTTTTGCGCGGCCGCCGTTGCCGCGTCGCGGATGCCGTACGCGTCATTTTCCGTCCTGGGTGGTGTCGATGGTCACCGCGGCGCTGGCGCCGACCCGGAGCGGCCGCTCCGAGGCTTGCGGGTTGCTGATCCGGATCCGGACCGGGAAGCGTTGCGTCACCTTCACCCAGTTGCCGGTGGCGTTCTCCGGCGGGAGCACCGAGAAGGTAGCGCCCGATCCCGCGCTGATGCTGTCGACGGTGCCGTCGAAGGTCACGTCGGGATACATGTCGAGGCGGACGGTCGCCTTCTGGCCGATCTTGATGCGGGCGAGGTCGGTCTCCTTGAAGTTCGCGTCGACCCACCAATCGTCGCCCTCGATGATGGCAAAGAGCGGGGCGCCCGCCTGGACGGTGGCGCCCGGCCGCAGGCTCACATTGGATAGCGTGCCATCGGCGGGCGCCGTCACATGGGTCTTCACCCGGTCATGGGTGGCCTTGTGCAGCTGGGCCGCCGCCGCGCGCAGTTGCACCGTCGGCGTGGTCACCGTCAGCGCCTTGTCTTCCGCCTTGGCGAATTCGTCCTCGGCGTCCTTGTAGGCCCTCAGCGCGTCGTGCCAGGCGTTTTGCGCATTGGTGGGGTCGGTCGAAGGCGGCTGGTCCTCGCCTTGTGCGTCCTTGGCCTTTTTATAGGCCTGTCCAGCGTCCTCGAGCGCGGCGCGCTTTTCCTCGAATTTCGTCACGGCCGTCTTCAGGGGATCGGCGGCGGTGCCGGCGGCGGCCGTTGCCGAATCGAATTGCGCGCGCGCATTTCTGAGTTGCGCGTCGTAGAGGGTGGGATCGATGTCGAATAAGAGATCGCCGCTCTTCACGTTCTCGTCGGTTTGGACGTAGACATGGACCACGGGCCCGGAGACCTCCGCCGCCACGCGGACGATGTCGGTACCCACATAAGCGTTCTCGGTGGTGGGGTAGAGCGCGGTGTAGCGCCAATAGGCGAAGGCGCCGCCGATGGTCGCGGCAATGAGCGCGACGAGCGCGATCCACCTGACGGTGGCAAAGGTGCGGGCGGAGTGGGTAGATGCGTCGGTCGAAGCGTCCTGATTCACGGATGTCCTACCTCGGTTGCGGCGCGGGGGCGAATGGCCGGCCATCGGCGGGTTCTATAGCCAGCACTTCGAGACGAAGCACGGCGGAATGATGACGAGGCTTAATCCGCCAGGGCGCAACCCGCAAGATTTCCCTTGTGCTGATTAAGGTCTTTCGCCAGGCGGAACTTCGGCGCCGGTTCAATGACGATATCTTGACCGGTTTGACGCCCTACGCGGAGACTTCGGAAGGCTTGCCTTCCCCAGGGATCGGCTTAAATTGGGCCAAATTCAAGAGGGTGCCCGCGGGGATAGCGCGCTTTCGAAGCCGGTCGGCACCCTACTCGTTCCAGTAATCGTTTGTGCAAGGTTGGTGCGGCGTTGGGATCGGCAGATCCCGCTTACGTGTTTGCTTGGTCACTCGTGCCGATGGATCGAGGCGGGAACATCTTCCTCTGAACGGAGCAAAGCATGCCGATTCGAGCATGGAGCATGGGCTTCAGAAGCGGGAGGAGCGGAGCATGAAAACGTCGATAATGATTGCGCGCCTGATGGGACCGGTGCTGCTGGCCATGGGCCTTGGCATGGCCTTGGGGCTCGGCCTCGAAGGTGACGGCTATGCGGGGATGGTCCATGAGTTCGTCGCCAGCAAGCCGCTGATCTTTATCAGCGGCGTTCTCGTCCTCGTTGCGGGTCTCGCGATCGTCAATGCGCATAATGTGTGGGAGCCGGATTGGCGCGCGATCATCACCGTCCTCGGTTGGCTTGGAATCGTGCGCGGTATTGCCAGCCTCCTGTTCCCCGTCCAGGTGCAGTCCGTGGGCGAGCGCATGGTGGGGAGCCATACAGGCCTCATCATCGGTGCCGCGATCACGGTCGCGCTCGGCGCGGTCCTTAGCTTCATGGGGTATGAGGACCTGTGGGCCGAGCACCGGCGTCCGCGCCGCGCCGTCGCAAGCACGGGCTCCCGCAGCAGCGCCAAGCGCCCCCGCCGGCGGTGACCGTCAAGCTCGGTTGATCGGGGCTTCGGTCAAGCCTAGAGTAATGCCGTTCCGAGGGGAGCCCCCGGGGAAGGGGCTGAGAGTCCGTTGCCTTTGGCCTGGTCCAAAGGCCCTGCGGTGACCCTTCGAACCTGATCCGGGTCGTGCCGGCGAAGGGACAGGAACGCGCGTCCGCGCTCTCCCATCCACCCGCGTCTCGGCAGGCCCTCGCATCACGGGAGTGAGCCGATGAACAAGCCCATTGTGCCTGCAGACCTCGCCAACCTTAGCGCGACCGCCGGGCCGCTGCCCGGTAGCCGCAAATTCCATTCCGCGCCGGAGGGCCATGACGATGTGCGCGTGCCCTTCCGCGCCATCGGCTTGGCCTGCGGAGAGTCCTTCCGCGTCTACGATACCTCGGGCCCCTACACCGATCCGGACGCCGGCATCGACGTGCGCCGGGGGCTTTCGCCCTTGCGCCGTCCCTGGATCGAGGCCCGCGGCGGTGTCGAAGCCTATGCGGGGAGGGCGGTCAAGCCGGAGGACAACGGCACTGTGGGGCTCACCCATGCGGCGCGCCCCTTCGTATCGAGACTCGAGACGCTGCGTGGGCTCGCCGGCCCGCCCGTCACGCAACTCGAATTGGCGCGGGCCGGGATCATTACCCAGGAGATGGTCTATGTGGCGCACCGCGAGAACATCGGGCGGCAACGCGCCGCCGAGGAGGCGGAAGCCCGTCTCGCCGACGGGGAGAGCTTCGGCGCCTCGCTGCCTAGCTTCGTGACGCCGGAGTTCGTACGCTCCGAGGTCGCCCGCGGCCGCGCCATCATGCCCCTCAACATCAATCATCCCGAGAGCGAGCCGATGATCATCGGCCGCAACTTCCTCACCAAGATCAACGCCAATATCGGCAACTCCGCCGTCACCTCGTCCGTCGAGGAGGAGGTGGAGAAGATGGTGTGGGCGACCCGCTGGGGGGCCGACACCGTCATGGACCTCTCCACCGGCCGCAACATCCACACCACGCGGGAATGGATCATCCGCAACGCGGCGGTACCGATCGGGACCGTCCCCATCTATCAGGCGCTGGAGAAGGTAGGCGGCGATCCGGTCAAGCTCGATTGGGAGGTCTATCGCGATACGCTGATCGAGCAGGCCGAGCAGGGCGTGGACTATTTCACCATCCATGCCGGGGTGCGACTCGGCTTCATCCATCTGACCGCCCCGCGCGTGACGGGGATCGTGTCGCGCGGCGGGTCGATCATGGCCAAATGGTGCCTCGCCCATCACCGCGAGAGCTTCCTCTATGAGCGCTTCGAGGAGATTTGCGAGATCATGCGCCGTTATGACGTGTCGTTCTCGCTGGGCGACGGTTTGCGGCCCGGCTCCATCGCCGATGCCAATGACGCGGCGCAATTCGCCGAGCTCAAGACGTTGGGCGAGCTCACCAAGATCGCCTGGGACCATGGCTGCCAGGTGATGATCGAGGGGCCGGGCCACGTGCCCCTGCACAAGATCAAGGTCAATGTGGAGAGGCAGCTTAAGGAATGCGGCGAGGCGCCGTTCTATACGCTGGGTCCGCTCGTCACCGACATCGCGCCCGCCTACGACCACATCACTTCGGCGATCGGTGCTGCCATGATCGGCTGGTTCGGCACCGCCATGCTTTGCTACGTGACGCCGAAGGAGCATCTGGGCTTGCCCAACCGCGACGACGTGAAGGCGGGCGTGATCGCCTACAAGATCGCTGCCCATGCCGCCGACCTCGCCAAGGGGCACCCGGGGGCGGTTGCGCGCGACAATGCGCTGTCGAAGGCGCGGTTCGAGTTCCGCTGGGAGGACCAGTTCAACCTCTCGCTCGATCCGGAGACGGCGCGCAGCTACCACGACGAGACGCTGCCCAAGGAGGCGCACAAGCTCGCCCATTTCTGCTCCATGTGCGGGCCAAAATTCTGCTCCATGGAGATCACGCAGCAGGTGCGCGACTACGCGGCCAAACTCGCCGAGAAGGAGGCCGGCATGGCGGAGATGAGCGAGAAGTTCCGCGCGCTTGGCGGCGAGGTGTATGTCGAGGAGGAGTGAGGACGCGAGAACCAGGCCTTTAGGCCAGGCAAATCATCTGGTCGTCCTGCGCAAAGAACAAGGACGGGCGTTGGCTGCTCGCGCGCGACGCCAATTTGTTGGCGCAGCAGCAATAGCGCAGTGTCGGCGCCGCCGGGCGCTGAATGCGCGTGAGGGCCCATGGCCTTCCATTGCTCGATGCCGGCCCTCTTCAAGCGGTCGGCCTAGGGCTCGGTGTTCACGAAGCGCACGTTCAGGTTCGGAGCGTCGTGCTGGAGCGCCGCGGCGATCGGCGACAGTCGGTTGCCGTTCCCGTCGAGCGCGACAATCCTGAGCACGGGATTGAAGAAGGCGAAGCTCGGCCGGCCGTTCGCCACTTCGAGATAGGGCAGCTTGAACAGAGCGGCGTAATAAGCGGCCTTGGTGCGCGTGGGGTCCGGCTCTTCGGGCGCCCCGCCAAATTGCGCGAAGCGCTCATATGCAAAGCTCGACGAGACAAAGATATCCGCGGTCGCCGCCGTGGGCCGCAGCTGCGGCGAGGCCTGAGGCTTCACGCTACCGAAGCGCGCGTAGTGATCGAAGGCGGTGCGCGGCTCGCTGGCAAGGACCGTGGCCGGGACCGTGACGCGCGGGTCGTCGCCCGTGGGGCCGTTGATGCGCAGCGACAAATAGAGCGCAGGGGCGGCGGCGGCGAGAATAATGGCCGCGGTGGCCACGCCCCGCATGGCGTCGCTCCAGTGGAAACGCTGCATCAGCGCATGAACGAAGGCCGCGCCGAGAATGATCAGCAGGGGCGCGAGCGGAAGCGCATAGCGCACATAGCCCGGAAACGGCTTCAAGGGCGAGAGCTCATGCAGAGCGTACCAGAGGACGGCAAAAGCCGCGAGGATGAGGAGCGGCCGGCGCCGTTCGGGAGGGGCGAGCCACGGCGAGGCGAGGCCGAGGAGACCCAACACCAACAGCGGCAGTCCGAGGCCCGGCAATAGGCTGTTCAGCAGGTGAAACAGCCCGTAAGTGAGGGCGACCGGCACCCGCACGTCGTGGCCCTGACCGGCGTGGTGCAAATCAAAGAGCACGGCGGAGCGGAACCGGCTGAACTCCCACAAGGCCGGGAGCTGGATCAGCGCGAACACGGCGACCGCTACCAGCGTGACGAGACCAGCCAGCCGCCGGCGGGCGCGGCGGTCGCCGGCTTGCGCAGGATTGAGCAGCAGGACCACGATGGCGAAGGGAAGGATAATGGCCGCGATGTATTTTGCCGCTGCGGCCAGTCCGATGGCGGCGCCCAGCAGGATGCCGCGCGTTCGCGTCGGCGACTTGAGCGTGGGGATCAGCGCGGCGAGCGCGAGCAGCAGAAAGGGCAGCGCAAAAATATCTTCCTTGAAATAGCGGGCATGCACGGTGACGAGCGGCGCCACGGCCACGGCCAAGGTGGCGGCGAGCGCGAGCGGTACCCGCAGCACTTCGCGCGCGAGCAGAAAGCTTGCAAACACCCCAAGGCCGCCGGACAGGACGGCGAGGGAGCGGCCGAGCTCGACGAGACTTTGCGGATCGGTCAGGCCGGCGAACCCGTTGACGGCGCGGGCAAGCTCGAGCATCAGCAGCGGATGGGCGAAATTGTTGCCGCCTTTGAGGATCGCGTCGACCTTGGAGGCCTCGTCGGCGTGCGTCCTAAGCGGGAAATCGACGGCGTGCAGCATGACGCTGACGAAAGCCGCGGCGATTACAAGGGCGAGGATGAGGGCAAGCGGACCGCTCAGGTCTCTCGAACGCTGTTGCATGCGTGTCCGAACTCCCCCCGAATCGCTCCGTCCCTCGGGGGCGGAACCGACATCGCGAGCGTGTCCATTACCATGCCGCGCACAAAGCGGAACTCGGCCATGGTGCAGAAATCTACGCCCAACTCATGCGGCAGCATCCCGCCAATTTCGCCGTCGAATTGAGCCGCTCTTTTTAATTTGACGGCGTTCCACCGCGGAGGCAGCTTGCGCAACCATCAAAATTGACGGCCAACCTAGCCTACGTCATGGAACCCAATATGCTTCGTCCGGTTGCTTTCGCCGTGTTCCTCTTGTGCGGTCTTTGCCTTTCTCGATGGGAGGCGAGGGCGGCGGATAATGTTGCCGATGTTGCGCCCCATAGCGGCGCGCCCGCGGCTGTGCCCAGCAAGGAGTTCACGGAGGATGATGCCACGGAGGCCGTGAAGGCCATCATTGCTCAGAATTCAAAGGACGGGGTTTTTAGGATGAAAAACTCCTGGACCGGCACCGATCTCGCCCTTGTTTTTGACGAAGTCCGCTTAGTACGCGGCATGCAGGGATTTGGATGGTTTCCCAACGTCGTCTTCCATGAACAAGCGGATCCCGAGAAGCAATACGCGCTGGACTTTTGGCTCGTCCCTGACGGCGATCACCTGAAGCTCATGGACGTACGCGTGCAGAAGGAGCCGCAGCCTTACGGGCAGTCCTGGGTGATGATCACGCGCATACCGCTCGCCTGGTGGTGGCTTCCAACCATACAGCGATCCAGCCGGCCCGACGCGGGTCTCAACTGGCACATCATGTCTTCGATCTACACCTACGTGCTCAATCAGCAAAAGGACGGCGTTTATTGGGTCAAGGACCAAAAGACCGGCAAGGATCTCTCCTTGGAGCTGATCGAGGTTCTACAGCCGGTGCGGCAACTGAAGAGCGATGGCCGCTATTTTGTCTGCAGCGTGTTCCGCGAAGCCGGCAAGGACGCGCTTTATGACGTGGACTTCTGGGTCGATCAAAAGAGCGGGTCTGTTTCGGTCGGCGCCGTCGAGCCGCGTAAAATGTCCATCCAGGAGAATTCGGCCTGTGAAGTTCCGGCCTCCGTGTTGACCGATCTTTATTTCGACACTCTCAGATAAGGGGCGAATGGCTCAACGCGTCATCGCGCTCTCAAGTCCAAATCCGTTCCAGAGTGCGGCGACCCAAACGAGTCCGGCCAGAGCGAGCGCGAAAAAAACACCCGCCGAAGCGAGGTCTTTCGTTATGCGGATGGCTTCATGCTTCTCGGGATGCAGGTGATTGCATAAACGCTCGATCGCCGTGTTGAGGAATTCGATCGACAGGACGAAGAGGAGGGTCGCAATCAAGGCGACCCACGTCCACACATCGTGCGCGATAAAAAAGGAGAAGGGGAAGGCCACGCACGCGATGGCAACTTCCTGCTTGATCGCCGCCTCAGTCGTGAGGCCCTCGCGAAGACCCCTCGCGGTGTTCCAGAAGGCCGCCGTAATCCGTGATATGCCGCCCCGGCCCGGAACGGCTGATTGCGCCTTCAAATGGTTGTAGCGGCTGTCCTGCTCCTGGCGCGGTGATTCAGCGTCCATTTGCGTCCGCTTTGCTTCCCGTCTGCCCATCTGTCAATGCCACTTTAGCCTGGTCCGAGGGGCCTTGTCGCTTAGCAGCGCCGAGACCTGACGTTGCCTCGATCCTGTCGGCAACGAGCTCGGCAGCATGCGGCCATTCGAGCAATTTCGTCGAAGCGAATTAATCACGCGGTGTGATAGGCTTGCTCGATTAATGTGCAAAAATGACTGATCTCGGGTGGTGAACCCTATGCGGTACGCACTCGCGTTACTCGTGGTCTTGCTAGCTACCGCTGTCTGGCTGTCAAGCGACGCTACTATAGAGGCGGCCAGTTTTTGGATTATAACGAGCTATATCGTGTCGTGCGTGTTAGTATTTCCCCTTGAAATTAGATTATTTACTGCAACCCTGTTTGTTAGCATTTTTATTGGGCTATATAAAATCAATGAAATCAAACTATCCTTAACTCAACTTCCTTTGACTTTCATGGATCTCACAATTGCTTATAACAACCCAGACGGATTGCTTGCCGCGTTAAAGATCCCGCATTGGGTTATATTTCTCGTCTATATCATATTAACGGGCGTGGCGTTGGCGGGAACAACTCTTGTGCTGCGCCGGCTCCGGAAGGAGTTCAAGGGTGGATTTCCGATCCGGCGGGCCGCTGTGGGCGTCGGTCTCTTCTTGCTTTCGGCCGTCATGCTCTATCAGTTCACCAGTCTACTGAATGGCCGGCTGGAAGCGGCCATGTCCGAAGATCACGCCGTCTGGGAGCCGAAGGGAGTCGCCGCTCTCTCCCAAAGAATCGGGCTTCTTCCATTTCTGGCTCTCTCCTATGGGCTCGAGCGCGCCGACCCAACCGAATCGTTCTCCACGAGCCCGGGTCTCAAACCGCCAGATCCAAAAGAGCTGTCCGATGTGATCGATCACTATGTCCACCCCTCACCGCATGCGTCGGACCGAATGCCGAATATCGTCCTGGTGCAAGCCGAGTCGACGTTTGATCCCAATAAGGCTTTCAATCTCTCAAAACCCGTCGGGGGAACCGTATTGACCCGGCAGGCGGACACTCAATCGCTTGGTCCGCTGCGGGTTAATCCTGTGGGCGGCGGATCATGGGTCACCGAATTCGAGACGATTACGGGAGTCGATTCGCGCTTCTTCGGCTATTCCGGCTATTACACCCACTCGTCATTGTCGCCCTACATCCACAATACGTTTGTTACGTATCTGGGCGGCCGCGGGTATCACACCCACGCATTTTATGCGGTGCCCGGAACCTTCTATAATGCCCGTAACGCCTACAAGAACTATGGCTTTCAAGATTTCTACGACAGCATAGACCTCGGCCACGGTGCGGCTTGGGGTCTCCCGGACTCTGCTTTGATCGACGATGTCATCGGCCGGCTTGGACCAAACCCCGATGCCCCGTTTTACGCATTCGTGTTGACCATTCAGAATCACTCTCCGCATCCGTGTCAGCACTTTTCGTCAGAAGACCAGTTTGTGACGTCGCTTGTGGGAGACAGGGACTTCGACACCAATTGCGAGCTCAATGAGTATTTGTTCCGATTGCGATCGACCAACACCGCGTTTGAGAAGCTCGTTGCCTATCTCTCGGAGCTGGAGCGAAAAACGGGACGGCCGTTTGTCATCCTGATCTATGGGGATCATCAGCCCGCTACATTCACCGGCACCGCCGGCGCCGCTCATGACTTTTCACCCTATCGAACATCAGTCTCCGTCAAAGAGACCGTTTTTCATCTGGTTTCCAGTCTGCCAAGCGTTGTGAGTTGCTGCGACGACGCGCTTCCCGCCGCGCTCGTACCATCCGTCCTTAGCGCGTTCACGGCGACCGATTCCCAGGACGTTTATCTGGGCATAAACTTCTATTTGTATGCCAAATGCGGCGCCGATGTTTTTCCGGGGGCAACGCCCGCCGGCCTTTACGGACAAACAACGAGACGGGACGCACTGAACCCTTTGTGCAAACAGGCCGAGGAGCAGGCCTTCTCCGCCTATCGCCAATATGGCGTCTATTGAACGGCGCTAGCCGTGCATGGAAACTAATCCCCGCTTCCAAATCTGACTCTATGCTCCCCACGCCTCGTCCACCGAGGGGTGAGGGGACAGAGGAAGGCGAGGCCTTCGCTCAGTGGAACGCGGCGGTCGCGGCGCCGGTTATGGGCTATAGTCCTCTCTTATCAAAAGGATGAGGCCGATGGCGAAAGTCACCTACCAAATTGTGCAGCATGAGGACGGTTGGGCCTACAAGGTGGGCGATGTGTTTTCCGAGACGTTCCCCAGCCACGAGGCCGCGTTGTTCGCGGCGAAGCGCGCCGCCGCCGAGCAAACGGTGCCGGGCGAAACGGTGGGCATCGAATATGAAACCGCCGACGGCATCTGGCACGAGGAGGTAAACTCTGGCCGCGACCGACCGCAAACCTCCGTCGAGGACGATGAAGAGTAGGGCCCTCACCGGGTTCCTGTTTAAGCACGCGGGCCCGCGCGGAGACGGGATGGAGATGGTGGGCGCGGGCGCGGCGTTTATGCTCGTCTTCTTGCCCTTCAACCTGCCCCTTGATCCTCGCGCGGCAAGGACGATGGCTCGTGCTGGCCGCGGTGCTGGCTGCTGCCGGAGCTGTTGCCTATTTCGCGCTTTGGCTCGAGCTGCTCGATGAGCTGCACCTTTCATCCTAAGGGCGTAGGGCGCATCGGCGCTGCGTTTCTGCTTGCCGCCCTCGTCCTTGCGCCTGCGCTCGCGCTGAGCGATGACGTCGCCGACGGCGTCAACGCGGCGGCGCTCGTTGCCGCGGGCGGCCCGAAGCCTTTCGTGGATACGGTCTGCCCGCTAATGCAGGAAGAGGCGGAAGCCAAGAGCCTGCCGCCCATGTTCTTCGTGCGGCTGATCTGGAAGGAAAGCCGCTTCGATCCGGGCGCGGTCAGCCCCAAGGGAGCGCAAGGCATCGCGCAGTTCATGCCGGCAACGGCGGAGGACCGCGGCCTCGACGATCCGTTCGAGCCGAAAGCGGCGATCGTCCATTCCGCAAGCCTGCTCGCCGACCTCAAGGCCGAGTTCGGCAATGTCGGGCTCGCCGCTGCCGCCTATAACGCGGGCGCCGAGCGGGTGCGGAACTGGATGGCGGGCAAAGGGAGCTTGCCCGCGGAGACCGAAAACTACGTCTTCTTCGTCACCGGCCGTGCCGCCGAGGAATGGAAGCTGCCCGAGACCGATCTACCCGACGCGCTGAAGAACCCCGCCGAGCCCGTCGTGGACTCCTGCCGCAAGCTAGCGCCTCTGGTCGTGCGGGCGGTCTACGAAACGGAACCGCTGACGGCGAGTGCCGCGTGGCGGCCTTGGGGCGTCCACGTCTCCACGGCCTTTTCCAAGGCCAAGGCGCTCGGCTGGTTCGCCCGGCTGAAGCAGCAGCACGCCTCAGTGCTCGCCGATGCCGAACCCTTCGTGATGCCTGAGCGCAATTTGAGCCGTGGCCGGCACTATCTCTACATGGTGGAGATCGGAGCCGACACCCGCGACGACGCCGATGCGCTCTGCAAGCGGCTCCGCGCGAATGGCGGCGCTTGCGTCGTGCAGAAGAACTGAGGGCGGGGGCTTGGACGGCTGGGCCGCAATGTCGCGGGTGGCAAAGGGGGGTGGCTGGGCTATGGTCCCCTCACGCGTCGCCTGCCCAAGGGCCCGACAGAGGCTCGCGGCGCGCGCCGCCCAAGGAAAGCCGACCTATGCTCACTATTTACGAGGCCCGTTCGGGCGGGCTGCGGGCGCAGACCGGCCAGCCCAGGATCACCGAGCAGGCGGTCTGGGTCGATCTGCTCAATCCGACGCCCGAGGAGGAGGCGAAGATCGAGCGCGCGCTCAAGCTCGACGTGCCGACGCGGGAGGAGCAGCGGGAGATCGAGGCATCGAGCCGGCTCTATCAGGAGAACGGCTCCCATTTCATGACCGCAACGGTGATCTACCAGGGCAACCTGCCGGCGCCGGAAACGACGCAGGTGACGTTCATCCTAACGGGCCAGCGTCTGGTCACGCTCCGCTATGTGGATTTGCGCGCCTTCGCGCTGTTCGTGGTCCGCTGCAAGCGATCCGAACCCAATCTCTCCAACGGCACCGCCGTGCTCACCGGGCTGATCGAGACCATCGTCGACCGGCTCGCCGACACCATCGAGCACATCCAGGCGGAAGTGGACGCGCTGTCGCGCTCGATCTTCGAGATGCGCGGGGGCACCGCCTCAAGGGAGCGCCGCTTCGACGTCTCGCTGAGGGCGATCGGACGCGAGGGCGAGATCACCTCGCTCGCGCGCGAAAGCGCGCATTCGTTCGGACGGCTGCTCACCTTTCTGACGCATGCCACCAACGAGCGTAAAGAGGACAAGTCGCTGAAGGCGCGCATCCGAACCGCGGCGCGGGACGTGCAATCGCTGACCGACCACGTCACTTTCCTGTCGGGCAAGATCGTCTTCCTGCTCGATGCCACCCTCGGCATGATCAACATCCAGCAAAACGACATCATCAAGATCTTCTCGATCGCCGCCGTCGTTTTCCTGCCGCCGACGCTGGTCGCCTCGATTTACGGCATGAATTTCGACGTCATGCCCGAACTGAAATGGCTCCTCGGCTATCCCTTTGCCCTCGTGCTCATGGTCCTTTCCGCCGTGCTGCCTTATCTCTATTTCAAGCGGAAGGGCTGGCTGTAGCAGCCTATCCACGGCACTTATGTTTTGTTTGCTCTAATATGTCGGACGATGGCTTGGCGGCGAACTCGTCAGGGGCAGATCGCCATGGCCGGCGCCGTCGCTTGCGTGGGCTTGCCACAAATTGGACAAGCGGCTCCGGGCAGCGTCCTTGCGGTCTCCGCCCCGCCGCCGCTCGTCCAGCCCGTCGATGCCGACACGTATTATTGGCGCCACCACCGCCGCCGCTATGCCAGGGATACGCGTGTGCACGCTCCGGGCACCTCGGTCGATGTCGATCGTCAAACCCATGTGGAAGCGCTGTTCGCGAGCGTGCATGTGGGCCGCTACGGAACCTGGGTCCGGGCGCCCTTCGTCGATCTGTTCGTCCCGCGCTAAGGGCCGCGGTCTTAGCTGGCGAGGGTGGACCAGGTGAGCGCGGCCGTGGCCGTGAGCGCGAGGGTGCCGAGGATGCCTGCCCGCAAGCCGAGCAGAAGGATGGCGGCGAGCGAGGCAAGCGCGAGCACCTCCAGATTGAGGCTCGCCAGGTCGGGACTCCAGATGCGCAAGGGGCCGTGCCATTCAGCGTCGACGCGGCTGAAAAGGACGTGCAATCCGAACCACAGGCTCAAATTCAGGATCACGCCGACGACTGCCGCGGTGACGCCGGCAAGAGCGCCGGCGAGTCTTGGGCTCGTGCTCAGGCGCTCGATGTATGGGGCTCCGGCGAAGATCCACAGGAAGCAGGGCGCAAAGGTCGCCCACAGCGTGATCGCCGCCCCGAGCAGTCCGAAGGCCAGCTTCGGCTCCCCGCCATGGCGATAGGCGGCGATAAAGCCCACGAACTCGGTCACGAGAATGAGCGGCCCGGGCGTGGTTTCGGCGAGCCCGAGCCCGTCCAGCATCTCTCCCGCGCTGAGCCAGCCGTGGGTCTCGACCGCCTGCTGCGCCATATAGGCGAGCACCGAATAGGCGCCGCCGAAGGTCACCACCGCGAGCTTGGAGAAGAACAGCGCGATGTCGGTGGTAACGTGGTGGCGGCCGAAAAGGGCCGCGGCAAGTAGCAGCGGCGCGATCCAGATGGCGAGCCATAGCGCCGTGGTGCGCAAGGTCTGCGAGAGAGGAATTGGGGCTGCTTGCGCCGACCCGTTCGTCTCGGCGACGGGCCGATATTGCGCGAGTACAAAACCGAGGAGAGCGGCGGTCGCAATAATGAGCGGGAACGGCGCCGCAAAGAAGAAGATGCCGACGAATGCCGCCGCCGCGATGGCCCAATCGTAAGGAGTGCGAAGCGCCCGGCGCGAGACCCTGAGCAGGGCCTCGACGACGATGACAAGAACCGCGGCCTTGACGCCGACAAAGGCTACCTCGACCAGCGGCACTTGGCCGAAAAAGACATAGGCGAGAGTCAGCGCGAGGACGACGAATGCGCCGGGCAGCACGAAGAGCAGGCCGGCGGCGAGGCCACCCAGAGTGCCATGCAGGCGCCAGCCGACATAGGTGGCAAGCTGCATGGCCTCGGGGCCGGGGAGCAGCATGCAGAAATTGAGCGCGTGCAGGAACCGGTCTTCTGCAATCCATTTTCGCTCATCGACGAGGACGCGGTGCATCAGCGCGATCTGGCCGGCCGGCCCGCCGAAGGAGAGCACGCCGATCTTGGCCCACACGGCGAGCGCTTGGCGGAACGTTGGTTTGGATGAGTCGTCAATCGAGCCCATGGCCGTCCACTCCGCGCTCAGGCGAGAGCCCTACGGAGCGGCGCTTGGGCTTTTGCCTCACGGGGCGGCCGCGAACAGCCCCAGATCAGAATTCTAGGGCCAATGCAGGCATGGGGCAATCTGCGCGGCTCGGAGAGTGCTGGGTTTTCTGGCGAGCCGTGTCCTTGGCGTGGTAACGAGAGCCACGCAGCGCGGGTGTTGACCATGGTGCATACTGGACTGATCCAGGTGGCGGTATTTCTTGCGGCCGCCGCCATTGCCGCGCCGCTTGGCCGGCTCCTGCGCATGGGCGCCGTGCTCGGCTATCTCGCCGCGGGCGTGGTCATCGGCCCTTTCGCGCTTGGTCCTTATTTCGGGCTGGGCG
Source organism: uncultured Alphaproteobacteria bacterium (assembly GCA_963741155.1). Taxonomy (GTDB): domain Bacteria; phylum Pseudomonadota; class Alphaproteobacteria; order Rhizobiales; family Methyloligellaceae; genus Methyloceanibacter. The sequence goes on from CAVUHA010000007.1 coordinate 481,298, forward strand.
ACGTCGAAAGCATCCTTCAGTTCGGGAGGTTTGGCGTTGTGATGCTGCTCTTCGTGATCGGGCTCGAGCTTAGACCCATCAGGCTTTGGTCCATGCGTTCGGCCATCTTTGGTCTTGGCACCGCGCAACTTGCCACGACCTCGGTGGTGCTTGGCGCCGTCGGGATAGCGGTCGGACTCACCCTGCGCGAGGCACTCTTTGTGGGACTTGGCCTATCTCTCTCGTCTACGGCTTTCGCGCTGCAGGTGCTGGAGGAGAAGGGCGAGATCAACACGCGCCACGGCCGGCTCGCCTTCTCCGTGCTGCTGTTTCAGGACCTCGCCGCCATCCCGCTCATCGCGCTCGTGCCGTTGTTCGCCGCCGGAGGCGCCGAGCGTCCGGCCATGGACTTGCGTACCGCCGTCTTTGCGATCGGCACCATTGTGGGCGTGGTCCTGGCCGGGCGGTTTCTGCTCAGCCGGCTCTACCGTCTGGTCGCGGCAACGGGCGTGCGCGAAGCGATGACGGCAAGCGCGTTGCTCACCGTCGTTGGCGTCGCCATGGTCATGGAGGAAGCCGGCCTGTCGGCGGCGCTGGGAGCCTTTGTCGCTGGCGCGCTGCTCGCCGATTCGGAATACCGCCACCAGATCGAGGCCGATATCGCGCCCTTCGAGGGATTGTTGCTTGGCCTCTTCTTTCTTGCCGTCGGTATGTCGATCGACCTCTCGGTGCTGATCGCGAGGCCGATGGCGCTCTTGGCCATCATTGTCGGCCTCGTTGCGATCAAGACTCTCCTGCTTTTCGTCCTAGGCAGATGGTGGGGCCTGAGGAGCGACGCCGCAACGCGGCTTGGTCTCGTCATCAGCCAAGGCGGGGAGTTCGCTTTCGTTTTATTTTTCGCAGGGGCGCTTGCGGGCGCGATCGGCCAGGAGCTGGCGAGCCTGCTCACGCTCGCCGTGACCTTGTCGATGGCCACGACGCCGTTACTGCTTGCTGCCGACGACATGATTCGCCGAAAAACCACACCCGAAGCACCGGCCTACGAGACGCCGCCGGGCGGCGACAACCACGTCATCATCGCGGGCTTCGGCCGCTTCGGCCAGATTGTGGCCCGCGTGCTCAGGGCCCGCCGCATTCCCTTCACCGCGCTCGACACCAATGTCGAGCAGGTGGATTTCGTGAAGCGCTTCGGCGCCAAGATCTATTATGGCGATGCGGGGCGTCTCGATATTTTGCGCGCCGCGGAAGCCGACAATGCGCGCGCCTTCGTGCTCGCCATAGACGATGTGGAGGGCTCCCTCAGGGTCGCGGAGACCGTCCGCCATAACTTTCCGGACCTGCCGATCTATGCGCGCGCCCGCGACCGCACGCATGTGCATCGGCTGATGGATCTCGGCGTCAACATCATTGAGCGCGAGACGTTTCTTGCGGCGTTGCATCTGACGCGCCGGCTGCTCGAGGGGCTTGGTCTCAACGAGGCGGAGGCGCGGCGGATCACCAAGACGTTCAGGCGCCACGACGAGCGGCGCCTGTACCAGGACTATCAATATTATACGGACCTGGAGAAAGTCCGGGCCAATGCTCTTTCGCAGGCTTCGGAGCTCGAGGAGCTGTTTGCCCGCGACACCGAGGAGCAGCCAGACGAGGACGGGCCGCCCGCGACCGTCGAGCAGCTAGATGATCGAGGATCGGCCGAGTCAGCTCGGAAGGATGGATGAACGGCGGCGAGGGGGACTAGCTGGCAGCTGCGGGGTGCGCCTCGGCCGCGGCGGCTTTCTGCACCGCCTTCTGCACCTTCTCGAAGGCGCGCACCTCGATCTGCCGAATGCGCTCTCGGCTCACGCCGAACTCAGCCGACAGCTCCTCGAGCGTCAACGGTTCTTCGGCGAGGCGCCGCGCCTGGAACACCCGCCGCTCGCGGTCATTTAAGCCCTCGAGCGCATCGGTGAGCATCGTGTGCCGGTTATCCTTTTCCTCGGACTCGGCAAGGGCGGACTCCTGGTCCATGGTGTCGTCGACCAGCCAATCCTGCCATTCGCCGCTCTCGGAGTCGTTGCGGACCGGTGCGTTCAACGAGCTGTCCCCGGCGAGCCGCCGGTTCATGGAGATGACGTCCTCCTCGGTGACGCCGAGCCGGGTGGAGATGCGCTTCACCTGATCGGGTCTGAGATCGCCTTCTTCCAGCGCCTTCATCTGGCCCTTGATCTTGCGCAGGTTGAAGAAGAGCTTCTTCTGGGCGGCGGTCGTGCCCATCTTCACGAGGCTCCAAGAGCGCAGGATGTATTCCTGGATCGCGGCCCTGATCCACCACATGGCGTAGGTGGCCAGCCGGAAGCCCTTGTCGGGATCGAAGCGCTTCACCGCCTGCATCAGGCCGACATTACCTTCGGAAACCACCTCGCCGATGGGCAGGCCATAGCCGCGATAGCCCATGGCGATACGCGCCACGAGCCGCAAATGCGAGGTGACGAGCCTGTGGGCCGCGTCGCGGTCGCCGTGCTCGCGCCAGCTTTTGGCGAGCATGTACTCCTCCTGCGGCTCCAGCATCGGGAACTGGCGGATCTCTTCAAGGTAGCGCGTCAGTCCGCCATGCGCGCTCACGCTCGGTAATGTCTTCGTCTTCGCAGCCATTAGAACTTGTCTCCCGCGGCGTGACTGGGCCGCGTATTTTACGCCAGTCACGCGCCTTGCCTCTATAGAGCGTTTGGGACGACGATAAAAGACTGGCAGCCCTTCACAGTTCCTTGAATGATCCCACGATTTCGGCGAGATCGCGCGGCAGCGGACTATTAAATTCCAGCAATGTGCCGGTGACCGGGTGAGTGAAGCCGAGCCGGCTCGCGTGCAGAGCTTGACGGTGAAGGCTCCCGAGCTTGTCGCGCAGCGGTTCGGGCAGAAGTCCGATCTTGGTCTTGAAACCTTGACCATAAAGGGGGTCGCCGATGACGGGGACGCCGATATGGGCGAGATGCACGCGCACCTGATGGGTGCGTCCGGTCTCCAGCCGGCATTCGAGGAGGGATGCGACGGGGCCTTGTTTGCCATGGTCGCGGCCAAAGGTCGCGAGCACCTGGTAGTGGGTGACGGCGGCGCGGCCTTTGTTCTTGAGCACCGCCATCTTGGTGCGGCTCGCGGGATGCCGGCCGAGGGCGGCATCGATGGTGCCGTGCGGTCGCGGCGGCGCGCCCCAGACAAGCGCGAGATAAGCGCGCTCGAGCGAGCCGGAGCGTCCATGATCGGCAAATTCGGCGGCCAGTCCCCGATGCGCCCGGTCGGTCTTGGCCACTACCAAGAGTCCGCTCGTGTCCTTGTCGAGGCGGTGAACGATGCCCGGCCGGGCGACCCCGCCGATGCCCGACAGGCTCGTGCCGCAATGGGCGAGCAGCGCATTGACGAGAGTCCTGTCCACATTGCCGGCCCCCGGATGCACGACGAGACCGGCCGGCTTGTCGATCACGATGAGGGCATCGTCCTCATAGACAACATTGAGCGGGATCGATTGCGCCACGGGAGCCGCGGGCACGGGCGGGGGCAAGGCGACCTGGAAGCTCTCCCCCAGTTTGACCCGGTATTTTGGGTCCTCTATGGTCACCCCGCCGCGGGTCACCTGACCCTGCTTGATCAGATTTTGCAGCCGTGTGCGGCTCAAGTCCGGCAGGCGATCACTCAAGAAGCGATCCAGCCGCATGCCTGAATGGCTCGCATCGGCTTCGGCGTAGATGGACTCGGGCGGAAGGGACATGAGACCTTGAGAAAGGTGGCGGCGGTCGGGGACACGGGCAACGCGCCCCTGCCGGGGTCGGTGTTCACACTGCGCCAGGTGCGGCTACTCAAGATCGCCGTGATCGTGATGGGTGTGCTGCTGGTTGGCGGCTTTGCCTTCGTTCTGGCGGCCATTGTCTATCAGGCATCACATCCGAGGCAAGCGAGTATGGGGACCGCTGCCTCGCTCGACGTAGGTCGCGTGGCCGGCATCAATCTGCCCGTGGCCAAGGACGCGAGCGTCGCCGCCATGTCTCTAGACGGCGACAGGCTTGCGTTGCACCTCACCTCGAGTGAGGGCCCCGAGATCGTGGTCATTGATCTCGGCAGCAGCAAGGTCGTGGCTCGCGTGCGGCTCAAGCCGCAATAAGCCTTGATCGGCTTCGCCGCCCCACGCTATAGATTTCGCCTCGCCGTGTTTCGATCGGAAGCCCCGTTCGTCTAGTGGCCTAGGACGCTGGCCTCTCACGCCGGAAACAGGGGTTCGAAACCCCTACGGGGCGCCAATGATTACAAGACTTTAGAAGATCCCCCTTCGGACATTTTCAACTTTCACGGCCAGTAAGTTTCAACTTTTCGTTCGCCGGCCGTTCCGCGCGCAATCTTCGCCGGCCTCGCTTCCTGGCTTCATCGGCTAGTCTTACCGTCGCCGCACGCTTGGGCAAATAGGTGTCCTGTAGGCGCTTCGATTGGTTGATCGAGTTAGCAAGCTTGGTAGCGAGCGCGAGAGAACTGACATCGCCAGCCTGTGCCTCTTGCGAGCCTGATCTTCGAAAGTCCATCAGCTTCCGCGTGTCGCCGGGGAATTCAGCCTTCAGCACCTTGCGAAAGGATCGGCAAAGAGCATCCTTTGAATAGGCGGTGCCCTTCTGGTTGCGGAACATAGGTGCTTCGGGCAGTAGGTCGGTGCCTAGCCCTGCGAGGTAGACCTCGATGAGCCGTTCGGTGCGTCGGGACAAGGTCCCAATCGCCTGGGCCGCACCTTCATCTGTGGCTCCCATCTTCTGGCGGTACTTGACGAAGAACGATCCCGTCTTATCGGTAAACCATTGCGTCGACGTGACCGTGCGACAATCAACCGGCGAAAATGCCGTGTCCCAAGCCGAAGCCATAATGCGGGCCAAACCCCTGTGATTCATACGCCAGCCGCGCTTCACCAACCGAACGACTTGTCCCTCGGTGAAAATAGCGTTGCGGCCCTTCGGTGCTCGGTTGCGGATGGTCAGTGATGGATCTTGATGCTTTTCGCAAAGCCTGAAGGCAGCCATGACCTTCCAGAGCGCGCGCCAAATCTTGAGGGCCCGGTGAGCTTCGGATAGCCCGGCCCGCTTATAGATCGCCTCATACCACTCACCCATCATTTCTGGCGTTATGGTCAAAGGGTCTACATCGGCGAAGATGGGCTTGATCCTCTTCCACCCGCGCCACCAATCATTGCGAGTTGCCGCCGCTTTTGCCGCCCAAGCCCCAGGCATGCGCCGATAACGACGGAAGGCAGAGCCGATGCTGCCTTCGGGATAGATCGCAAGCTCTTCGGCCTCGTGAGGGGACAGGTTGAGGCGCTCAGCTTCTGAAGGCGAAATGACGCCGCCTATGCGAACCTTCTGCCAGCGTTCGTTCCACTGCTCAGCAATCGCCCAGGCTTGTGGCCCATCGGCACCGCAGCGGAAAAGGGGACGGGGGAGGCCAGCCACGGGTCAAGACCCTGTAACCGCGCTTCGGCTTTCCACTGAGCTTCGGCGTGCTATAGACGCGTGGGCAAAAGCCCAGCCGGCACCAAAACCGTCGCGCTCAGAGGCAATCCGGCGCTTAGTCGAAATCGGCTTGGCGAAACGCGGTAAACGCGGCGGAGGCTGAAACGTAAGGTAGTTAGATGCACCGGCCGCGCGTCGGAAATTCAGAGAAGCAGACGCGGCCGGAGAGTAGGCGGAGAGTTGAAGTCCAGTGGGATGTCTCTAACTTTGGGGCAGTCGTCTCTGTACTTCGAAGTTCGAATCCGATGCGCCCAGCCACCCAGTTCTTGGATTTTCTGGCTCTCTCCAGACACTAGGCAAACAGTCCGGAAGAAGCCCGGAAATGCGCCACCAATTGGCTATGGTTCTGCGGAAGGAGAGCGGAGAGACGCAAACCTAGGCAGAAAGTGGGGGACTTCTAGCGCCTTTTCTCTACAGGCCAGTTTTGGGGGTCACACTCGTCGATCACGCAGATCTATCCAACCTGCGCTCCACCCGCGTGCTCGAGAATAGGCGGCGTCACGCGACGGCGCGAAGCAGCTCGCGTTTGAAGCCGCCTTTGACGAGCCGCGCTGCTTCCGCGCTGAGCTCGGCCAAGAGAGCGTCGAGGTCGCGAACCTTCGGCTGCTCCCGCTCAAGCGCTTCACGGGCAAGCGCGCGCTCAATGTCGCCAGACCAGCCCTCAGGCTCGGCTCGGTATCTGCTGATGCCCCCCGCCAAGATGATCAATGCAGCGTGCCGCCCCGCTTGCGGCGAGGCACTGAGTTCTGAAGAGGGAAGCAATGTGCCCGGGGCGCATGCGCTCTTCGAGGATCAGCCCAGCGAAGTGATGATAACCGATGCGTTCAGCGGCGGTAGCGCAGCCCTTAATAGTGGCGTCCATGAGTTGGCGAGTTAGACCTGTTCGCCGTCGCGGGCAAGCCCACGTCGCCTTGAGCACCTCGAAGAGGCAATGGCCAGCCGTGCGATTTTGTTGGGTAACGATGTGATCAGAAGCAAAGCTTCACCCGTCCACGCGAGGCGGAGGCGTTTTCACGGCAAAACCTCGGGTTGGTGGCGAGCGATTGATGACAGATTTTAGAGAGGTCGAGACTAGGAAAGCGGTGAGATCAAACGTCGGGATAAACTGCCGCGACGCCTGGCCTGGGAAGGTCGGTGTCTCGCCTCCAGAGGGCCGTGCTGAGAAGCAAAGCCATGCCCGTCCACGCGTTCCTGAGCGTCGTGAGCGTCAAGAGGGAGCGCCGAGCGGCCTAATAGAGACCGCGGATGGCGATGGCGTCCTCGATATGCTGAATACGTCAGTGGTTTGGGTCGGCCAGGCGTTACCGCGAGTTCCACACCGTGTTCACTCGCAATGCCGCGGTGTGGGATGCGCGACTGGTGATGAGACAGGCGCGACGGGCCGGTGGGGTCGGCGGCGACTTCACCGGCCACCAATTAGTTCACTGCGAGTGGGTTCAAGCCGTTTGGTGCAGCGGGTCCCGTCCGCGGCCCGCCTCCCTACCGCTCAAGTATGCCCCTGAGTTGCGCGTAGCTCTCTTCGGGCAAGACCCGGAGGATCCTGACGAGATGCTCGTCACCAGAGGCTAGGATCTTCTCTCGCACAGGAGCCGCCATCTCCTCACCGAGTCTCACCTCATCTTCTGTGAGATCCATCCCCCGGATGATTGTTCCGGTACGCAGCGCCTCATCAAGCGTCAAAACAAACCGAGCACTGAAGGAGACGCCGCAGCACTGACAGGACGTGGCTGACTTGGGGTTAAGCGAAGCACAGCTTGAGCAGCTTTTGAGTCGAGCCTGACCAAACGAGGGTGTGAATTTGGCGCGCTAAGATTGTAATTCCCTCGGTCAATGCCCATGTCTTTATCATTGGCGCGCCGAACGTGAGGCGCTGACGGTAAAGATTACCGTGCCAATTACGTGCACGCCCCCTTTTCCGAAATTCTCAGCAGTCGAGCGCTCTCAGAGCCTCAAGGTTCGCGGCTCCAGCCTGCGAAATGTTGCTTGCGTGCGATGTAACCCCAAGAGGCACTGTCATGGTCGCTACTACTGTAAATCCCCGAGCTGCCGCCGACCAAGCCCGCAACGCCTACCGCAGCGTCACCGCCCAACTCGGTCTCTTAGCTCTCGACACCGCCATCCCTGAGGCCCTGGGAGCCCTTGCCGAGAAGACCGTGGACCAGACGCGCGAGGCCTATGACCGCTCCAAGGATGCTCTCGAAGCATCAATAGCGACTTTTGAAAGATCCTTCGATGCGGCGGGGTGGGGCGCAGCAGCGTTCAACCATAAAATCATCGACATGGACCGTCGGAACCTGAATTCCGGCTTCGGCCTGGCCAACAGTTTGGCGGGCGCTAAGAATCTCGCCGAGATCGTGGAATTGCAGGCGGCCTATTGGCGCAAGCAGTTCAGCGCATTGACGGCCCAGGCCGAGGAAGTCCCCGCGCTTTAAACCAGGTGGTGGCCGACGCGGGCGAACCGCTCAAGGGTCCTCTGATGAACAGCATGGATGAGCTGCGCAAGGCGAACTGAACGGCTTGGGCCGCGATGGAATACGCCACGGGCCAGTCCTGATTTGGGACCAGCGCAATTTAGGAGTACCGCAATGACCATTCCCCATTACGTCAATGAAGGCCAATCGGATATTCGGGCGATCAAGCCTGGGTGGTATGGGATGGAGAGCAACGGCAAGCTCTCGTCCGGGCCGTTTCCAAACCAGGAGAAATGCCTCACCGGAATCACTCAACCGAGAAGCAATTTTCGAGTATCGCCCTGGCGGCACGCTGACGCAGCGGCCAGGAAAGCGAACATGGACTACTTGGACTACTTGGCTCACGCGCAAGCTGCTATGGATGCTCAGGACTAGAGGAAGGGGAAGGGAGCCACACAACAGAGCGAAGTGTCGAAGCAATGACGGCGACCACGCGCTTGCGCGGGCTTCCCTCGCCGGGTGTCATCAATCCACCAATGTCCGCTGATGGCACTTCGCAGACATTGATACCGACGCTGAGCATGTCAGATCCTAGGGGATAAGCGGACATCCCTCATCTGTGCCCCAGTGTCCGCTATTGACCCAAAGCGGACATGTCAGATCGGGGAATGTCAGCGGGCCGGGCGGACTGCCTGCCAAAGTGGTGTCAGGACGGGCACTACCGCGAACGCAGTGATTCAAGGCTCTTGACTATGAAAGGTGTCGCAGCTCGCCACATCTCCCGATTTTAAGCCAGTCATAAACCACTGCGTACGTTGTGCTGAAGTGCCGTGGGTGAATGAGTCCGGCACGACGCGGCCTTGCGTTTGGCGCTGCAACCGATCATCTCCAAGGGCCGAAGCCGTCTGCATTGCAGCTTCAACGTCTCCGGGCTCAATGAATTGCCACTTAGCGTGCATCGGGCGGCACGCCGCTTGCGGTGGCCAAGGATGGGAGGCTGCTCGGCGTTCTTCGCGGCAGACATCGCAATGCGCTATCGCGGCTATTCTTTACCGCCGACATGCTCCACGACAAGTCAGACGGTTATAAGCTCGTGGGCTCAGCCTTCCAGTGCGACAACTGGAAATCCTGGCGCCACGGCCTTCCGACTGCGACGCGGTATAGGCGCAGTGGATGGAGATCGCGCGCGGCGCGTGCCGAAGGAGCAAGCCGCGTAGATCGGGGTCGTAATGCTGTAGACCTAAGATGCGCGAGCCTTCCGCCCGGGCTTCTTCTTTCTCGCTCTCATGTCCGTGGTCCTCGCAGCCAGCGTCCGCCGGTCAACCTCGGTCCGCTTGCGGGACTATAGCGGACGTCGTTTGGTAACACCCGCTTCGTCCGCTTCTGACCCATAGCTGACATCCGCGGCTAATACCTTAGCCCACCGCGGCGTGAAGCGCAGTTAGGCACCGCTACCCTCGAATGCGAAGCGGGTTCCTGTATAGGAACGCAGTAGCCTGGTTGGCATTTGAGACTTCGCGAGTTCATAAAACACCTCGCCGGTGCAGTGAAGCGGGATGACGTAATCGACGTCCATCTCCTCGAGCGCTGCGATCGTCTGGCGCGCATAATCTTCCGCGTAAGGGGCAAGATGGAACCCGCCGATGACCGCGTGCACCTTCGTAACCCCTGATGCTGCCTGGGCCTGCTTAATGGTATTGACCACGCCGCGGTGACTGCACGCGGTGAGAACGACGAGACCGCGCCCTTTGAGGTTGTACGCGGTGGCGAGTTCGTGCCGGAACTGGTCGGGGATAATCGCCTTGGTCTGCTCTTCTTGAGGCAGCTTATAGGGAATGCAGCCAATCCCATCCTTAATGCCAATCCTCATCGTGCTCGGCGAGAGTACCTTCTCGAAACTGTCCAACCCAATCTGTCCTGTGGTGAAGGCGTGGTCACCCACCAGCGATGGTCCTTCAGCATAGGTCACCGTCAAATTGGCCTGATGCAAAGCTTGGCGATCGAGTGCGCCGAAATTTCCCAGAGCCGGCGGGCCGACCCATTCGCGCGAGCAGAAGCAGTCCTCTCCACCAACATAGAATGGCAGCTTGGCTTTGAGCTTTCCCTTGGTTTGCTGCAAGAAACCGACGAGTCCGCCGAAGTGATCATAGTGACCATGGCTAAGCACGAGGGCATCCAACTCGTTTGGCTCAATGGCCAACAGACTGGCATTGTTGTTGAGTGCCTGATGTGTGAAGCCGAAATCCATCAAAAGATTGCGCGTCTCACTGCCGCGCTTGGACTCGGCGTGCATCGACAGACCGAACTCGCTAATCAAGGTCCGGCTGGGTGGCTTGTCGCCACTAAGCCCCCAGCCAAAGTGCTGTACATCAACTGATCCCACCCTCTTACCGGCCGCGACAGCGAACTGGTAATTGTCCACGACGACGCGAACAGATACTCGGTCCACTTCGGGAACTTTGCCGGCAATGCTCTGTGCGCGTACTGGCTTGGAGCCTCCGAGCAGTGACGCCATCATTGCGGCAAACACAACTGCGCCGCCACCGCAGAGGACCTGTCGCCGGTGCAAAGAATCCTCGTAAGAATCAATTGGCATAGCGCCTACCCCCAGATGTACTGCGGCTGCTGCTCGTCTAGCTGCGAGCCCTTGATGACTAAATGGGCACTCTTGAGAGATGGAGGTTGGACTATGTCGTTCAAGCATCCATGTCCGCTTATGGCACTTAGCGGACGTTGGGCCCGCTAGTCTGTATGTCCGCTTTAGGGGGCAAAGCGGACAACCCTGACGCAGGCTCCAATGTCTGCAAATGACCCAAAGCAGACATCCTCGCGCACCTTGTTGGCCGACGGCCCTAATCCCCAAAGCCATGCGCTACGACTTCTTTGTGCTCAGGTCGCAGAACGGGACGGATCCAATGGCAGCTTGCTGCGTTCCGTTTACATTTCAGGAACAGCGCCCAAGGGGAGGCCCATGCGTCACAGCTTTGCCCTGATCTCAATCGCCGCGATCAGCGCCTTGCTTACCGCCGCCAAAGAGCCTGCCCCTTCGCTCGAGGGCTATTGGAAGGGGTCGGGTATTGTAAGCCACAAAGGTGCCAACGATCGTGTGGAGTGCCGGGTGCGGTACATGCGCGCCGGCGACAGGAGTTTCAGTTACACCGCCACCTGCGCCACGGAGAGCGGCAAATACGACCTTACGGGCAGCGTGACCAATACGACCGGCAGCCGCTATAGCGGAACGGTGGTGGGTGGCAGCGAAGGGGCCCGCGAGACAGGCCGCGTGTTTCTCATCCAGCGCGGCAAGTACCTGTCCGTGAGCGTGACGAGCCGCAGCGGATCGGCGCGCATGAATCTATTCAAGCTCGGCTAGCTCAGGATCTCTCGCAGATGCAAAGTCATCAGGCCGAACTGCGGCGCCCATGCCCGCTGGCTTTGCGGTCCATGGCGCATGCTTGTCCTTTCCGAGAATTCCATCCGCTGGAGATTTAGCCAGAGCCCTTGCTCAAACCTCGACCTCAATGTCCGCTCCTGCGACGCGCACGTTGTAGCGGGCTGCGTCTTCATAAGCTGGCGGACCGAGGACCTCTCCCGTTCGGATGTCGAACGTCGCGCCATGCCACGGACAGGTAACCTCGTGGCCAGAGACTTCTCCTTCGGCCAACGGCCCTTCCTCGTGGGTACAAGCGCTTTGGAGCGCAAAGAATTCACCCTCGATGTTGAATAGGACAATCTCTCTACCTTTGATGATGACCAACCGAGCCTGACCAGGCGCGATTTCGTTTGTGCTTGCTGCCTTCACAAATTCGGTCATGATTTCGCGCTCATGGAAATTTGCTCGGGCCCCGGGATGCACACCGGTTCGCAATGAAACCAACAGTCGGCAAACCCAGTGAAAACATGCTAGGTTGCTTTCCCGCTGGCTAAGCTATGAACGGCGAGTTTAGCTCGTCTTCCTCGCGTCATCCCATGCCGCCCTGCGCTCTTGCCTTGATCGGCTCGGTCGCGGCGGCCGTCACCTTGGTCGAAAGCGCGCGGACTTCCTCGGCTTGGGCCGTCAGTACGCCGAACTGCTTCTGCCAATAGGCGGCCTGCAGCTGCACGATCTCGGCGAGGTTCTTTGCTCCAGCCAAGCTTTTCGCCAAATCAAAGCCGGTATTTAAGTTCCTTTGGGCGATCTCGATGACCTTACGGTTTAGGGCTACAGCGCCCTGGCCTGCCGCGTCAAAAGACTTCTCTAAAGTCTCCATCGCAGCTTCGAGAGATCTGTTAGAGCGCTCATAGGCCTCGCGTGTCTGAGCAACAGTCTTCTCAGCAAACTCCCGCGCAACTTCCGGGAAGCTGGTTTCGAGCAGCGCCTGATACTGGTCGCTGCTCATGCGAATTGCCTCGCGCGCTTTGGCGGAGACTTCTGGTTTGGAGTTCGCATTCATAACGCTACCTCTTGGGTTGCAACGCAGACGATCAGCCGCACGCTGGAGCGCAACTCATGGGGCGCTCAAGGTGCGCTCGGCTGCAGATTTTCGGAAAAGAGGGCGCGCACAAAGTCGGCACGCTAGTCTTTGCCGCAGCCAAACGGTAAGCCCTTACAGAAGGCTTCGCAAGCTCTGCGCGTGCCGTGGCTTTCGAGTTCTTGAAGGTGAACTGTCTCCCGGCACGTCCGCTTTGGGTTAGTACCAGACGTCACGGGATCTCGTCGATTTGGGCCGCTAAGTGCCAGAATCAGACACGGTCGTCTAAGACCTGTGACTCTTTGGTCACGCATCGAGATTATTTTACTTCCTTAAGAACGCGTCTGAAAATTGCCACTCTAAGCACCTAGAATTAATGCGTAAAAAGAGGGAATTAGCTGAGGATTGACCGCGAGAACGGGCGCAGTGTAGGTCCGATTCGTGCACTGCGCGTCCTATCAGGCGCGAGGGCACTCGCCATGCATTACAACACTGGACTCACGATTGATCATGATCGGTGGCATGACAGCAAGCGCAGCGTAGAACCTCCATGGCGCTCTTGGTGTAAGTCACCAACTTGGAAGTCGATCAGAAGGCACAGGCTCGCCGAGGAACCGCGGTGCCGGCAGTGTGCGATTGAGGGTCGAACGGTAGCCGCAAGCTACGTTGATCACATCAAACCACACCTAGGTCAGTGGTTACTCTTCTTCAAATACGAGAACACTCAAAGCCTCTGCGCCCACCACCACAACATGCATAAGCAACCGAAGAAGTGCGGCAAGCCAATCAAGAAGCCAACGGACCGGTCGGTTGGTCCTTGGCCTCAAGCTTGAGGGCAGCAAGTTCCTCCGGCTTGAGGAGGACGCTGTTAAGCGCGTTTACCGCGCTACACGTGCTTGGTACGCCGCTGACTTAGCCTTGCTCAACTCGTCTTGTTCACAAGTGGCATCACCGTGTTTCAGTGGTGATGGGCCGAAACGCTCTTGACCCATTCGGACAGTAGATCACCGGGCGCCGAATGGCTGAGGTCGCCCAAACTGAGGATGCCGACCATCCGCTTGCTCCTGTTGATCACCGGCAACCTGCGGACCTTCAGCGCCTCCATGTGCCGCACTGCCTTAGCGAGGTCGTCGTCTTCTCGGCAGCAATGGATGCCTGGGGTCATCACATCGCGCGCCGTCGCGCGGCGGGCGTCGAAGCGATCCTCCGCCAACCCTTTGCAGACGATGTCGCGGTCGGTCACCATGCCGATCAGGCGGTCGTTCTCCCCAATCGGAATGGCGCCTATGTCATGCTTACACATCAATTTCGCGAGGTCGGTGACAGGGGTGTTTGAATCGACCCAGTCGACGCCCTTGTGCATCGCTTCCTTGACTTTCATGTTGGACCTCCGTTGCTGGAGTGGGTGCGCTCTATGAAATGCAACACCAGTCCCCCGTCGCATCAACTATACGACGGATCGGGTTCTTCAGGAGCCCCTTAACACCGAATGCGACGGCTATGGCCGGTTAGACGGCGAGCGAGGCGAGCCTTTGCGCTTCGTCCGTGGTGACACGCGGGCCGGCTGGCAACTGTAGCACGGTCGCGTGCTGACCTTCGCACAAGTGCGTCAGCAGCACGATCTGACCGTTCGGGAACTCCAGGGCATCATGATGGAGGTTGGACTGGTCCATGTTGACCTGCCGGAACTGAGCCACCTTGTGCCCGAGTTGGCGCCGTGAGCCGAAGACGAAGGTGGTCTCGCATTGCACTTCCTTCTCGAAGCCGAGTTCTGTGCCCGGACGCAAGCATACGGCCACATTCCTCTCGCCGACCGGAGCAAATCCACGCGTAATTGAGTTACGGAACCTAGTCGATACCAGCGTCTCGCCCACCTTGGCGGGCCGGGACGCGACGAGTTGCAGGCTATAGTCACACATCGAAGCTACTCCCATTGCTACGAACAGTGGTTTTCCCTGCATCGCATATTGGATCACATCAACGTGGCGATCTCTTGTCCGTCGTTCCCGAATTACCTAGGGGACTTACTCCCCTCGGCTCGCGCGGTCACCATTGTTTTTCCCTTCGCTTTGTCAGGCTGGGCCTTCCAAAGGCGAAATGTTTCCTCAATGCGTTCTCGGTTCATTTCCTCACCTACCTTTCTTCATAGGTGCGCGCCGCTCCTGCCGGATTAATGCAAGGAGCGGCTAGCCTGGATGCTCGAAATGTCGATCCTTTGCGCTATATTTAAGTAAGCACTGGAGTGAATGACATGCAGATCAATTTCGAAGGCAAAGTGGCCATCGTAACGGGCGTGAGCGGCGACGGACAGGTTGGGCAAGCCGTCGCCAAAGCGCTGGCAGAAAACGGCGCTCAGCTGGCGATTTGTGCGCGCAAGCAAAACAACGTTGAAGCCCGGGCTAAAGAACTGCGAGAGGCGGGCGCCCGCGTGTTCGCTTGGGCCGGGTCTTTGACCGATGAGGGCCAGGTCCGGCGGCTGATTGATGACACCCTCAATGAATACAGTCGGATCGACATTCTGGTGAATCTGGCAGGAGGGCTCAGTCGCTATAAGCCTGCGATCGAGCACACTCTCGATGATTGGCGTGCGGAGGTCGACAACAACCTCTTGAGTGCGTTTTTGACATCGCGCGCAGTCTTCCCACATCTGCAAGCGGCCGGGGGCGGCATCATCATCAACTTCGCACGGGCTGGCCAGCCTCAGGCCAATATGGTCGCCTATAACTGCGCAAAGGCGGGAATTGAGGCGCTTACCCGCACGCTCGCGCTCGAGGGAAGAGACCTCGGTATCCGCGTGAACGCCATTGCGCCAGGGCTCGTGGACACGGCCTCCAACATTGCCGCGATGAAACCAAAAGATCTGAAGCGTTGGACCAAACGCGAAGATATCGCGGAGACCGTGGTCTTCCTTGCCTCGCCAGCCGCCTCCGGCATTACCGGCCAGGTCCTCGCCGTCACCGGCTGGGGATTGTAGCGCGGACCCTGTTACAAGCGACCAGCGCATCCAACCGACGGTCAGTCAGCAGGTGGAATGGAATAACCCGCCGACCGGCATGCTTTCACGAAGCTCGTTGAAGCGCTCCACAGCAGCCTCAGTCTGTAAGACCTCCGCCTTAATGCCGTTCTTGGCCAAAACCTCCAGGGTTTCGGGGCAAACCTTAAGTCGCTCCCAGATCCCTTTAGACAGCACCACGGCCTTGGCGCCGTGCTCGATCAATTCCTGAACATCGGCAGGCTGAATGCCGGGCACATGGTGTGTTCCCGTCTCGCGCCAGTCCCACTCCCGCGCGCCGCCGGGAAACACCTTGGTGTCTTTGAAGGGCGGATGACCTTCGACCTCTACATGACCCCATGAAAGGTGCGAGATACGCGGGGATTTGAGTTCTGCCTGGTTCATGTTTCTAACCCGGAAAGAGCTTAGCGCTTCGCCGCAATGAATGCCAAGCCAGGGCACGCCAGTTATCATCTCGAGTCGCAAGTCGATTTGCGATCGCTCCGACCAACACGCCGTCCTTATCCGGGGGCGCCGCGGCTGGCTCGGGATCAATCGCCGGGTAGCAGATAGTCGCACAACGACTCGATTTCGAGCTTGGTCTCGTCCAGGGGCGGCACGGAGAAGTGAGGGGACGCAGGCCAGGGATCGCAGTATGCTCGGCGGTATGGTCGCGGCTCGCTCGCGACTGGCGGCCAGATTGACGGCAAGCCACGAGTGGCCCGCGGCCCCTCGAACTGGGAGTTCGGGGGAGCGAAGATGGCCGACCACATCCGAAACCCCATCGAGTGGGGATGCGATCAGATCAGGCTTGCGGCTCTGAGCGTGGGATCTCTAGGTCGCTCCGTGCGGGGCAGCCAGGAGAGTTGGCATGCCTCCCTGCCCGCGGTCTGCCGGATCAAGGCCGCCGACCTAAGGGATGTCTTGGTCAGAGGTCTCGACGATTTCGGCGCGTATCGGACCGACGTTATCTTCCTCTGCCTCATCTACCCGGTCGTCGGCATCGCGCTGGCGTGGCTGACCTTCGGCTATGAAATCCTGCCGCTGCTGTTTCCGCTCGCGTCCGGCTTCGCGCTTGTCGGTCCGGTCGCGGCGGTGGTTCTCTATGAAATGAGCCGACGGCGCGAGCAGGGCATTAGCGTCACCTGGGTAGATGCGTTCAGCGTGATCCGATCGCCCGGGTTCGGTGCGATCCTGGTGCTGGGATTGGTGCTGCTAGCGATCTTTCTGTTCTGGTTGCTCACGGCCAATGAGATATACCAGCTCACCCTCGGCCCCGAGCCACCGGTCTCTATCGCCGCGTTCGCCCGCGACGTGTTCACCACGAGAGCGGGCTGGACGATGATCGTGGTGGGAGTGGGCACTGGTTTCCTCTTCGCCTTGCTGGTGCTGGCGATCAGC
The DNA here is from genome assembly GCA_963741155.1 of uncultured Alphaproteobacteria bacterium. GTDB lineage: Bacteria > Pseudomonadota > Alphaproteobacteria > Rhizobiales > Methyloligellaceae > Methyloceanibacter. Next base: position 498,045 of record CAVUHA010000007.1, read on the forward strand.
GTGGTGTCGTTTCCGCTGTTGCTCGACCGGGACGTCGGGCTCGACGCGGCGGTGTGGACGTCGATCCGCGCTGTGGCTGCAAACCCCGGCTCGATGGCCGTTTGGGGCTTGATCGTCGCGGCCGGCCTGGTGATCGGGTCAATACCCGCATTCCTCGCACTCATCATCGTCATGCCCGTGCTCGGGCACGCCACTTGGCACCTGTACCGCAAGGTGGTGCCGTGAATCGGCGTGTCGGCAAAGGACTTCGCCGAGTTGTCGCGGACCAAGCTTTCGATGCCAGTGCTGTCGATTGGTGGAGACAAGGCAAACGGCGAGGCTCTGGCAGCCCAGATGAAGCTGGTGGCTTCGGATGTCACCGTGGTGATTCTGAAAAACACGGGACATTGGCTGATGGAAGAGCGCCCCGCGGAAACGACCGACGCGTTGATAAAATTTCTCTAAATTGCTGCCATCAACGTCGGCGGCAATGTCACGGTAACTCGGATAGCTCTGCGGTTCGTTGCCGATTAGCATCATCGGATGAGACCGATATCGTTTAAGCGCCACCGCTTCCCACCAGAAATCATCCGCCACGCGATCTGGCTCTATGCCAGGTTCACGCTGTCCTTTCGGGATGTCGAGGAATTGCTGGCCGAGCGAGGTATTGACGCATCCTACGAGACGGTCCGGCGGTGGTTCCTGAAGTTCGGGCCGGCGATCGCGGCGAATATCCGCCGTTCGCGGGCGCGACCGAGCGATCATTGGCACCTCGATGAAATGGTGATTTCGATCCGCGGCGGTAAATACTGGCTCTGGCGGGCGGTCGACAACGAGGGTGAGGTGCTGGATTTCCTCGTCCAGCGCAGACGGGATGCCCAAGCCGCAAAGAAACTCATGGTGAAATTGCTTAAGAAGCACGGCTTTGCGCCGAGCCGGGTTGTGACCGACCGGCTGCGATCCTATCCGGCAGCGTTCCGCGCGATCGGGCTCACGGCTGAGCACGATCGGGGCTTGCGAGCAAACAACAGAGCGGAGAACTCGCATCAGCCGATACGCCGCCGAGAACAAAAACTTCAGCGGTTCAAATCACCCGGCTCAGCCCAACGTTTCCTCGCCATCCATGCCGCCACATTCAACGCTTTCACCCATCAACGCCATCTGCTGCGCCGACCGCATTTCAAGGAGCTTCGCGCCGGTTCATTCCGCAGTTGGGCCGGGGCATCCGCCACCGCCTGACGCCTGTTGCCCGCTACATTCACCGCAACTGAACGCCGACAACGTGACAAAGCCAGTGCGAGGGCACCCAATAATCCCAGTTCCCAGCAGGTAGAACAGGACATTGCCGGTGTCATTGTCCAGGGCGGTATCAACTACAAGTTTTGAACTGCTATCGGGGCGGGCAGACGAGCATCTTAGCGATGGTTTGAGCCGTGGATAGCTGCCCGCACTGCGATAGCTCGCTCATCGAGATCGACCACTACGGCGACCGCCTCATTGGCTGCGTTGAGTGAATCGCTGGATGGGTGAGGGCAAGGTCCACATGCAGCTAGACGAGGCTGACATCACCGCACTGAGAGGACGGGTTAGATCAAACTAATTACAGAAGCTCGCGTTTCGACCGAAGCCAACACCCTTTCAGGGATGAGATTTTCGATCCTCGAGACCGGACTGTCTCGGTGCGGAGCGCGATCTCCTTCTGGCCGAAGCTATCAAGCTTCTGGAGGACGAGCGGCCTGGTTTCTCCCGCCGCTTATTCGTGAATAGCGTCCAGACCGGGTCTTTCCCCACCTTGCGCCCCATCTGGAACGCCACGACTGCCGCCGTCACTGCCACGATCACGTAGCCCCACGGAAAAGACGCGCCTATCGCGATCGCGAACAGAACCGCCGCGATGCACGTAACCCAAAACCCAATCTCGCTCTTGCCTCGCTTAGGCACCGCAAACCCTCCCTACCGCTCCCCGCCCGAGCGGGGTTGCTGATTGGTGGTACGCAGCTAATGGCCGGACGAAGCCTTCACAATAGTCAACCCTGCTAGATTTTTGGTCGTTATTACGCTGCAAACGAGCTGGCCTAACAAACAACGCCCCCGCTGGGGAGCGAGGGCGTCTCTTCAGTCCGGCGGACTCTCTGCTAATGGCAGACGCGGTGGCCGTAGTAGGTCGTGCAGATACCCTGAAGCGCCGGGTTAGTGCCTCCGGAGTCGACCCGGCACTCAGTGCGGACGTTATCTTCGCCCCACGAGATTGTCGTGCACACTTCACGGGAGCCCAGCTTATCCGGCTCGGCCACCTCGCTTTGATCGATGGTATGAGCGGGCTCTGCAATCGTCGGCTTCGCTGGCACTGACAGACTGACTAAGAGAACAACTCCAAAAACACAGGCGCTTTGCGACGTGACCATTGTCTTCCCTCAACACTGGATGCACGCCTCCTCGTAGAACGATCATATCACTCTCTGGGCCGACTCACGCAGTGAACCAGCTCAGGGAAGGTTTAGCGCTTTGTTTCTGCGCAGCAATATCTCGTCACATGATTAAAAGTGGCCACTGAAGCTGACGCCCCTCATCAGGTCCGGTGTCATCTCATGCGGTTAAAGGGTAGAGTGGCCGTTGGTGTCCTTTCCGAAAATTCCATCCGCTGGAGATTTAGCCACGCGACTTTCCCTGCTATGCGGGAAACGTTCCCTGTTAGCTCCAGAAAATTCCCTGTTTAGCTGCGTAGGGAATTTTGGCGTAACCAGATGACTTATAGTCGGAAAACCGAGCCGTCTTCCCGCCTTCGCGGCTAGATCTGCGAAATTTCCCTGTATTTTCCCGCTTAACAGGGAAAATACCCGCTGAGACGCGTTCGCTGATGACGGCCTCCACAGCCAACAAGTCGCGGGTTTTCTGGCTCTCTCCCGCCCTTCGGCAAATAGTCCGTGTCGGCCGGAAATCCGCCCCTGAATGGCTACGCTCCGGCGGGAGGAGACTTTAAAGACGCCGTCTCAGTGCGAGCGTGTGCGATTTGCCGTTGGTTTTCTCTACAGGCTAGTTTTGGGGGTCACACTAGCCGATCACGCAGATCTTCCACCGAGCGAGCTACCATCACGTGAGATGCTGAGTTCGAATCCGATGTGCTCGCCGGTGTCGAGGGGATCTAGATTCTGGGGACAATAGAAGACTCATATGGGATCATGGTGAATGACCGAAGGCCGCCTTTTCTTCTATGATGAGGATTAGGGGACCTCTGAGATGTCCATCCTACTATTTACCCTTGGCCTTCTGGTAAGTGCCGTCAGCGCCTTGCTGCTGGTGATGATTGCGACAACCCTCATCAGTGCTCAGCAAACGCTCCGCGCGCATGGCGTCACGAAAACGATGCCAGTCGACCGGTGGGGCGGTCTGGTCATCGGAGCCTGGACGATAGGGTTGATCGTCGGTGTCTCGCTCATCGTCATGTCCTACCGATAGGGGACGCGCACCTATCAGTGGCGCAAGACACGAAGGCGCAGCTCTGGGCGCGATCATTCAGAGGTGACCGGAACCCTCGCGTTTAGTCGTTGTTATCTCCTCATGGTCAGAATACTTGTCGTCACCGTGCTGTCGATTTTCTGCTTAGCGCCCGCACTCGGCGCACCAATGAAGACACAAACCGCAGCGAAGCACACTCACGTCGGACCGCATTCGGACCGCCTATCGAACGCACTGGGCGGGTTTAACCGTGGCGATCCCAATGACCCCTATTGGGAGCCATGTCTCTCCTACTACAGAAGCTGGGGCCCGGGTGCGTGCGGCCGATAGTTCACATAGCGACCGGCTGAGGCAGACGGGGCGATTTTGTTATTCCGCGCCGAGGTCAAGGGTCCAATAAGCGCGACCGCTTGCATTCTGGGCCATCCCGACACCGACTGCACTCACGCTCGGAAGTAGCAGGTTGCTCCGGTGGCCGGAACTTTCCTCCCAGCCGCGCAGCACGTCGCTGAAAGATTTCTCTCCGGCGGCGACATTCTCGGCGGCAATCTTCGGATGATAGCCAGCACGCGCGGCACGTTCCTTGGGTGTTGATCCGTCCGAGCCATAATGACCGATCCAGCTTCGTCCCGCCTGATCCTTGGACTGCATGGCGGCAGCACGGGAAAGTCGTTCATCGAGGACGAGCGGACTACGCCCATATTTGGCGCGGAAGGCATTCACCTCCGCCAGTGCTGCTTGTGGATTGAGCGGCTGCACGGGACGCGCGGCGTATTCCGGAGACACAAATGTGACGGAACAGCCTCCAAGCGGGTTCCAAAGACTCTGCTGTAATGAGTGGGCGGTAGGTCAGGAACCATCCACCCGGGAAATTTGGGACTCTCGGCATTCGGCATGAACTGTATTGGCGGTCCTGGACGTATCCCGCCCGGCCATAGAAGGCATGTCGCGCCGCTGGCCCAATTCGGGGAGGGGTATCGACCTCATCGACATCAATCGCGAGTGGCCCGGCAATGAGGACGGCGCAAGCGCGCCCTCTCGACACGCCGGGCTTCTGTTCAACAAACTCCTCAAATCAAACGCCGACTACGCGGACATCGACCACCCGGGAAGCCATTCATCAAACGGCGTTGGCAACTACGAACCTGGGCCCTCGCGTCTCAATCGGTGAGCGCCATAAATCGCGATGCAATATCGCGCTCATCGACGAGCCGCGCACCAAAAAGAAAGCCCGGCACAAGGCCGGGCCTGAGGAGCATCTTTAAAACCTTGCAGTTAAAAGCCTTGTGCCGCGAACCAATCGTCAACTTCCTTCCGGACTTGATCCTTGGCTAAGCCGTAGTGCTGCTGGATCTTGCCTTCGAGCTGCTCACGGCGGCCATTGATGGCAGTTAGGTCATCGTCAGTGAGTTTGCCCCACTTCGCTTTGACCTTGCCTGCGAACTGCTTCCAGTTTCCTTCAACACGGTTCCAGTCCATGAGACTTTCTCCATTGTAAATTCTTGGGGGGTGAAACTAGGTAAGGTGCTGGCTAGGCAGCGATGGTCCGCTTACCGGCATGCCAGTAATGGAGATATGGGACCTGACTGATTGTATTGCAAGCTAAGCGCGCTTAATATCGTCATCGCGCGCAAGAGTTGCACAAATTCCTTCTTCGCCGAAGCAGCGCCAGAAAGTCCGCTTTGGGTCAGTAGCAGACATCGCGTCCCGTCCGCATCATGTCCGATATGCCCCTCAAAGCGGACATTCATCAGCGTGGTTTGCGCGTCCGCTTAGTGCCATCAGCGGACATTGGTGGATTGATGACACCCGGCGAGGGAAGCCCGCGCAAGCGCGTGGTCACCTTCGTTGCGTCGACTTCGCTCTGTTGTGTGGCTCCCTTCCCCTTCTTCTAGTCCTGAGCGTCCATAGCAGCTTGCGCGTGAGCCAAGTAGTCGAGAACAGCAAGTGGCTATGTTCATTGAAGTCGTAGATCGCCCCGACGTTGAAGCCCGTGCTGTCATCTCCATCAATCGTGTTGGCCGTTTGATGGAATATTTCCCCGGCTATAGAGAGTTTGTCTGTGACCTTCCGCTGAAGTAAAAGGGCGCCTGCCGAAGCCGACGTCCCTCAGGCGCGCATTAAGCCCTTGGCTCCTATATGCTCAGCGGAAAGCAGCGAGAACGTGGGCAATGCGAATTGAGCTGCGGGTTGAGCAGAACGGCAAGACAATCTTCCGAGCCGAGTGCGATACCGAAAAGGGTGGCAATTTCGCCGAATTTTCGAGGTTGGCTTTGAGAAGTTTCAATCAGGAGCACCCAGAAATCTCGTTGCTCGATGATGACGTGTGGCTCAAATTTGACATAGTCCAATAGGCCATGAGGCGAAAAAGGGCGCGGCCCAACTCCGGCTCGTGGTGCACGGCGATGTCCGCGGCGGACGCAGTGTTCGCGATGTGGCAGCGATCGACGTTCAGTGAGCGCCCATCGTCGTCCGGCTCTCGGAACTCCACGTAAGCTCGCCCAATGCCAGCGGTGAACCCTTGCAAGCAAAAGCCCCGGCGCGTTGGGAACGCCGGGGCTTGGGAAGACGTGGTCATCAAGAACACCAAAATTTTAGCTGCTGCTTGTGACGGTAATGTAACAAAAAAGGCCCCGGAATGGACGGGGCCAAGTCTTGGAAACATTCACCTTTGGAGAATCCGCATTGGTGAGCGAATCACCCATGCTCCAGGGAGTGTATCACCGCGCCAGACGCTGGAACCGTCATCGAACGGTCGTTTGGTCGGGATGCTTGGCCGTGCCGTTGGCTGAAAGGCCCTTGATCGACACATTATAGGGAGGATCGGTGAAGACCATCTGGGCGCGCCGGTGCCCCATAAGGCGAGCGTAGCTCTCGCTGGAGAGGGCATTGCCACAAGCAAGCCGATGGGGTCCCAAAAGCCAAACGTCGCTCGGCAGACTTACCGGTGCTTTGGCCTCGTCGATTTCGGGAATGTCGTCGGCAGGATCCGGTTCCGTGTTCCCACTTTGGTTCTCGATGAGGACATCGATTTCGCCCATCTCGCCAAGCGGGTCGCGGCGGCAGTTGGAGAAGGAGCTGCTGTCGTGGCAGAAATCCATAGTATGATTGCTGCAGAGCCCAGCGCGGCGCTAAAAACGTGAAAACGTCTGCGCAAGCAATCGCCGTCAATTTTGGCTCGACACACTAGCCATGGCTCTCTCGCGCATTTCCGTTGGTACCAAGCGCCCCAGAGATGCGCGACGGCTAGAAAGCGACGTTTCGCATCCCACAGATCCGTACGCGCGCCCTTGAAAACTGACTTTCGCCAGCGGACGGCGATGCCGGGTGCAAGCGTGGCTTCAGCTACCCTTCACGGCCCAGCGCATCACCGCCGACGCACTCAGCGACTGACCCAGACCGTCATGCCGGGCTCGAACTTAGTCCGATCGCCCACCAGATCGATGCGTAGGCGTAGCGTGTTGAGATCGTGATCGCCGACCGCGCGCTCGGCCTGCCAGGTAGCGAAAGCCCCGAGTGGCAGCAGCTCGGTAACGATGGCCGGTGTTGTTTCCTGCGCGCCTTGCCGCAGCACGTCGACTTTGGTCCCCACCGTGAGACCGTGCAGGAAATCCTCCCGCACGTTGAATGACAGCCATTGCTTGCCGGTTTCCTCGATGGCGAGCACCGGCTGACCGGCACGGATGGCTTCGCCGACCTCCGCAACAATTTCAGTCACGACACCGCCGGACGGCGCCCGCAGAGTTGTCTTATCCAGTCTTCTCTCAAGCACGGCTAGTGCTGAGGTCGCAGCCTCGACCCCGGCATCCGCGATGGCGAGTTCGTCCTTGGTAGGCCCCGTCTTCGCTGCTGCATAATTGGCCTCGGCCTCGTCGACATCAGCCCGCGCGCTCGCCAGGTCCTTCTGCGCCTGGTCGAGCGCCTGCTGCGTGTCATAGTCGGTGCGCGCAAGCTCGGATGTGCGGGTCAGCTGCAGCTCCTTGTATTCCACTCGCGCCTTGGCCTTGGCGACCTCCGCCGCGAGACTGTCGATCTCTTCTTTGCGCATGCCGGCATAGACGTGATCGCGCGACGCGACTGCCGCCGCCAGCGCCGCGCGCGCCTGCGCGACCGCCGCGGTCAGCTCGAGCGCCGACAACTCGGCGACCACGTCGCCGGCGCGGACCTGAGCGCCTTTTTGCACCTTGATGGCGGCGAGCTGGCCGCCGACTTCGGGCGCAACGCGGATCTCGGTCGCGCGCACGACGCCGACCACAGGCGTCGACTGAGCGGATCGCCATAGGAGAGACCCGCCCACACCAGCCACAACGGCCAGGCCGAGCACAACGATATTTCTGTATCTGCGGCTAACCATTGATCCGCCTTCGCCGCAGGAGATGCGCCGACGTCACCGCAAGAGCGAAATAGATGATGGCGAGGAGCCAGAGCCCGGCCCAGTCGTGCGCCACGTCCCATAGTCGTGCGCCCAGCTGATCGATGCGGACGAGGCCGTCGATCGCGAAATTAACGGGAAAAACCAGTCCGGCGACGCGCACCGGCGCGGGGATTGCTTCGCGCGGCCATGCAAAGCCCGTCGTGAAGAACTGCGGCAGGCTGGTGCCGAGGAATATGAGCGTCGGCGTCTCCGGGTGCTTGAACCAAGCACCGACCGCCTGGCCGAGGAAGCTCGTCGCCAGGATGAACAGCGACGCGAGCACGAACAATTGCGCAGGGCTTCCCAGCGTGGAGAAGCCGTAGAAGCGCGGCAGCACGACGAAGTAGAGGGCCAGCGCGGGCAAATAAATGGTTAGGTGTGCGATGCCGCGGCCGAGCACGCTTGCAAAGGGTCCACCGGCGGGCCACATCAGTGCGATTCCAGTGAGCATGGCCGCGCCGATCAGCAAGGTCTGCTGCAGGATCAGCACAAAGGCCGCTGGCACGATGTAGCTCGCGTAGCCGCCGACCGGATTGAACACCGGCTGCAGGAGGATATCAGTCGGGCTCCCGGCGGCGAGCTTCGCCTGGACGAGGCTGCTGTCGGTGCGCGCGCCGCCGGCAGCGAGCTCCGTCGACAACGTGTTGATGGCGGTCGCGATGCCGCTGGAAATCGACCTGAAGATGAATAGGTACGTCGCATCGACATAGACCGGCAAATGCACAGTCGTGCCCTTGAGCACGTCGCGTTCGGTCCCTGGCGGGATGCCGACCACGGCGAAGGCGTGGCCGCGATCGCGCGCCGCGCGCGCTTCGACAAGCGTACTGGCGCGGACCACGACCTGGACGGCGCCGCTCGCGTCAAGCGTCTCGACAATGCGGCGGCTGAGCTCGCTCAGATCGTTGTCGACGACCGCAATCGGCACCTTGCGCAAGATTTGGTTGAGGTATGGCTGCGGGTAGTAGACACCGTAGATCAGCGGCGCCAGCACCAGAAGAACGAATGCGCCACGGATTGCGAGCACACGCTGCCACTCGGCCGCGAAAGCTCCAGCAATGCCGGGCGAAGGAGCAGGCGCCGGCGGTTGCGGTTCGGAAGCGGGGCCGGTGATGGTTCTGCTGATCGCGCGCAATCGAAGCAGTGCAAGCAGGACGTAGAGCGCGGCGAGTGCGGCGAGTACGGCAAAGGGCTCAGCGGAATCCTTCAACGGCAACCCGCGTGCCGCCTGTCCAAACAGCACTGCCATGTACCAACGTAGCGGCAGGATCGCGCTCCAGGCGTGCGCAAACGCGTTCATTCCCAGGATCGGAAATCCAACTCCGGCATACCCGAATGCAGGCGATACAATGAGGCCGGTGATACCAAGCCCGGTCGCGAGGTTGAGCGCTAGTAGCTGCATCAGCGCCCCCACCGCCAGATAAGCGATGATCAGCAGCGACCCCGCTGTAATCATCATCATCGGATCACCCCCGAACGCAAGTCCGAACAAACCCTCAATGATCAGCGGTACAGTGAGCATGATGAAGAAGAAGACCCCGAACAGAGGAGCGAGCTTCCCAATCAGCGCAACGACCGGATTGCCGCCCGCGCAAGCAAGCCACGTGCGCATGCTGCGCCGTTGGAACTCGGAACCGACTGCGTAGCCAGCGGCAAGCGCGATCACGACGTGGATGACCATCGGCAGCAGCGCGCGCAGCAGGAATTGCGCGTAGTTTCTCTCTGGATTCACCAGCACGATCGTCTCGGCGACCAGCGATCCGATGCTGGACGCCGCCGGCGCGCTGCGGAACGCCGCCGACGCGTTGCGCACGGCCGATGCCAGCGTGTCGCTCATGCCCTGCGACGCGATGCCAGCGGCAGTCAGATATTGTTGGTTATAGAAGGCGACGATCTGCGGACGCCGCGCGGCCTCAAGGTCGCGCTCGAAATTGACCGGGATGTACACGGCGGCGATCGCCTCCCCTGACCGGATCGCGCGCGTTGCCGTGGTAAGGTCAGCCACGCGCTTGACGATCTGCAGGTTGGGCGACACGGCCACCTGCTCTACGAAGGCACGCGAGGTCTCCGAGCGGTCGGCATCAACGATGACCACGCCCAAGCCGCGGATCACCGGGTGGCTGAACACCGCCGCAAGAACCACGAAAGCGAACAGTGGCACGCCGAAGATCAGGATGAGCGCAACGCGGTCGTGCATCAACCATCGCACTTCGCGCCGGGCGACCAATAGGAACCCGGGTTTTGGCTTCGCCTTCATTTGGGCGCTCGCCAGTCGAGATAGGCGCTCATGCCAGGCCGCAGCCCCGGTACATTGTCGACTGGGTAGGCACGGATCTCGAAAGTTCGCAGGTCGAAATCGCCGGTTGCGCGGGTGGCGCGCCAGCTCGCATATTCGCCCTTTGTGGCGATCAGCCTCACCTCGACCGTAACGTGGCGATCGCTGAGCGCGGGAATTCGCACGTCGAAGCGATCGCCGATCTTCAGCGTCCTGACGAGATCTTCGCGCAAATCGAAGTGGACCCACATGTCGCCGAGATCGATGAGCGTCACCAATGGCACGCCGGGCGACACGTATTCTCCGGGCTCTACATTGCGTTTGTAGACCTGCGAGGTGACCGGCGCATAGATCACCATCTGATCGACAATCGACTGAATCTCCTGGATGTCGGCAGCCGCCTTTTGCACGTCCGCTTCGGCGATCTGACGTTCCTCCTTTGTGTAACCGTTGACGGCCTGCTCGTAAGCGGATTCGGCCTGATCCTTCGCACGCTGGCTTTCGTGCAAAGAGTTGGTCGCCTCATCGAGCTTCGCCCGAGGCGCGTTGCCGTGCTCGGTTAGCAGGCTAACGCGATCATATGTTTGTTGCGCCAGCACCACGCTCGCCTGCGAACGTTCGAGGGCGGCCTTGCGCGCTGCTATGACCTCCTCACGCGTACCAGCGTTGATGTTGGCAAGCTGAGCTTCGTCGACCACCTTGGCGGCAAGCGCCTGCTTGACCTTTGCGAGCGTCTCGGGATTGTCGATCCGCACCAGCACAGCGCCGGCCCGGACGTCCTCGCCGCGCTGCACCGGGATGTCGGCGACGCGTCCGTCGACCCGCGATGCGATGTCGAGGCGCGTGGCGTCCACCTCGCCCTGCACCAGCAGGGGCTCGGGCCGCACCAGGTACCAGATCGATAATCCGGCGACGGCCGCGGCCACGATGGCCACAATTATTGCCGGCACGCGGCTGGGTGCAGGCAAGCGGACGTTCGGCTTCTCCTCCGTCGATTCCTCCAGCGGCTTTTCGATCCGATTGTTTCCGGAGGGGGACTGGACCGAGTGTTTTCAATAAGGTCCCCCAGGATAGCTTCGAGCCGAACGTGGATCAACCAGCCGAGTGGAATCGCGGCGCCTATCTCGTCGAGGCGCTCGGCCATTGCGGTAATCCCAAGCCCGATGCCACTGGTCGAGCCCGTAACCAGTGCCGTGCGCCCTTTCAGCAATCCACCCTCCCACGCTCGACGCGTCAGCGGCATCTTAGTTCGTCGCCTCTCAAAGGCTAGACCAGATCAGCCTTGTGCATCGCCGCAGAGTGCCAAAGGTTGATGGTTATCGGTCGATAGTCAGAGTGCTGCCGCTACATCTGCAACGGGACGATCGATAGCGAGGCGACTTAGACCGTGCGCGGTATCCGCGGCAGCCCAATGCAAGCCTCTAGAGCAGGGCGATCCCATTTGCCTTTTGCAGCCGCCGCTTCGTAAGTGCTCATCAAAAAATCCATGAGGGCGCAATCAGGGTCCCGGGCCGTACGTACCGCGTCATACGGCAGGATAAATTCGCTAAGCGTTTCGTTGTAGTAAGCTTGCTCGGGCCGCACAGCTGTTGTGGTGAACCCAGGTGGCTCTGGGTAGGCGTAGGAGTAGAAGGCTGGATAATCGACGCCCAAGCCACCGGGCCAAAAGCCGACGCTGCTGACTTCGTGCGAATACGCCTCTTGTGCGACGGCATCGGGAAGGTACGGCACACCGCCCGGATGCAGTGGCGCCCGTCTGCCGGAAAATCGTGTGACCGCTAGATCGAAACTACCCCAAAAGAAATGCACCGGGCTGCACTTGCCAATGAAGGACGTTCGGAACTTGAAAAGCACCCGCTCGACCTGCGAAAGAATCCGCCAAAAACGCTGGGCGTAATCTGAGTCATACGACGCGTGGGTGCGGTCCTCGCTAAAGCGAATTGGCTCTGGGATCTCGTTGGGCATGTCATCAATGCGAACATCGATGCCGAGACTGGACAAAGACTGCATCAGATCGGCATAGAATTCAGCGACCGAGCGAGGAACGAGATCGATCTTCCTATGACCCACATCATCCGTTGAGATCCAAAGCACATGTTGCAAAAAATCAAAGTCGAGTTGAAACGTTCGACGTCCGTACGGGATTGGCGATGTGGTCAGACCTCGTGCCGATACATAGAGCACGACGTGCCACGAATGATTTAGCCACGGCGTCTGCGCAAGACGGATTTTGCCAACGATTTGAGTCCACAGGTGCAAGGTCGCATAGGTGTCCTTCCAAGCCGAGTAAGGCAACTCAGGCCACGCTGATCCGGGGAGACTCTTGCTTTGTGGCATCCAAGATTTCCGAACCTGCAGTTGGCTTCAAGGGTATCGCACGACCTCGTGGTCGGGGTCAGGAAGCGGGATGAACTCAGAGTCTCCGGGTACGGACTCGAACCGCGCCATTTTCCAATCTGCTTTGGCCTGCTCGATGCGGTCCTTACTTGAGGACACGAAATTCCACCAAATGTGCCTGGGGCCATCCATAGGCTCCCCTCCAAGCGCATCCGACTCGCTGCAGAGCGGAAAGCGGATCTCGCGATCAGCGTCGTGCTAAACAGCGCGCTACAAGTCGGTAGCGCTAATCCCAGAACGTCAGCCGCGCCGCGCCGCCTTGATCGCGCCGATATCGATCTTCTTCATGCCCATCATCGCATCAAACGCGCGCTTGGCTTCATCGCCGCCGGCCGCCAGCGCCTCGGTCAGCACGCGCGGCGTGATTTGCCAGGAGACGCCCCACTTGTCTTTGCACCAGCCGCACTGGCTCTCCTGGCCGCCATTGCCGACGATCGCGTTCCAGTAGCGGTCGGTCTCTTGCTGATCGTCAGTGGCGATCTGGAACGAGAAGGCTTCGTTATGCTTGAATGCGGGACCGCCGTTGAGGCCGATACAGGGGACGCCGGCGACTGTGAATTCGACCGTCAGCACGTCGCCCTCCTTTCCGGACGGGTAGTCACTGGGTGCACGGTGGACGGCACCCACCGCGCTGCCGGGAAAGGTCCCGGCGTAGAAGCGGGCAGCGGCTTCGGCGTCCTTGTCGTACCATAGGCAAATCGTGTTCTTGGCCATTGCTTATCCTTTGGCTTGTAATACCGAGGCGCAAAACCCGGAAGCAGACCAAGCGATGACTACGAGAACCCGGCGAGCCGCCTGGGCGAGCTCAATGATTGCTTGGCAGCCGGCCAGCGACCCTATGCAATATGGCTGCTCTTCGCCGGGGATGGCAAGACGAACCGGCTCGGCTCCCGTCGCCAGCAACGGTCGGTCAAACGGGATTCTTTCGCCGCGTCGGTCTCGGCGATCTTATGGCCAACATAGGCTCTCCCCCTCGGGCCGCGTTCTGTTTGGAGGGTGAGAGGCCGCCCCTTGCGATGGCGGTTACTTCGACAAAGGGGCGACCTCTCGGGCGCACCCCAGGGGAGATGATGGCCCCGGGGTCCGATTAAGGTCATCCGTTAAGTGGGCAGCCGTGCAGCTGAGGTAAGGCAGTCTTGTTCTGCTGCGGATACTTTTCGCGCTGATATTCTCGGATGTTCGACGAGGGCGCACTTCTTAGCTGCACCATTTAACTACGCCCGACTGAAGGTCGATCTCAACGCGGCAGAGCACGAAACCGCCGGCATGGAGCAGATTGACTCGGACCGATGAGAGCGCCATTCGATGAATGGCTTTCCGCTAAGGAGGTTTAGAGCCCATTGAGCCACGTCCGGCCCGTTCCCCAATCGTACCGTTGTGTGCTCTAGCGGAGCAGTCTGCGGCGCCCAACTGAAAATCTCGGAGATTAACAAATGGATATCGCATACCTCTCGGCCCTCTCGGCGCTGGCCGGATCGGTGGTTGGCGGCCTGACCACGGGTATAACGACTTGGCTGAGCCAACGTAACCAGGCGAGAGCCGAGCAGCTTGCTCGCGAAATGTCGCGGCGCGAGGATCTTTACAAGGATTTTATTGTCGCGGCATCAAAAGTATACGGCGATGCCATCGTGAGCAACGAGCCACAGATCCAGGAGCTAGTCAGTCTTTACGCCATGATCAGCAGGATGCGCGTCCTCTCCTCCCCGCGAACTGTCGCGTGCGCTGACCAACTCATGCGCGCAACGATCGACACCTACTTCGAACCAAACAAGACGATCCGCGAGTTGCATGAGTTGATCAAGAGCGGGGTAGGGATCGATCCCCTAAAGGAATTCAGCGAGGCGGCGCGCGAGGAGTTGCGGCCATTCACCTCGCTATAGTACGAGGCGCTGGATTTGGCCAAGCTCCACGGATTAGCCTCCCAGAAATTCTTATCAAAATAAACTCCTCGTATGACGATAGACGTGTCGTGAATCTCTCGGACAGGAATGAGCGACCACTGGTCGAGTGAGTTTGCCAAATGACAGGAAGACGAAGACGGATCGTCATTGTCAACGATCGCATGCAGAGAGGTTACCAGTACGAACGGATAGCTCCGCTGGGCCGCGATTTCCAGCCTGAGTTTCGCCCGGAACTGACGCCCAAGGAAATGTTGGAGCTTGGGGTATTTTGCGGGAAATACATGACGGATACACGCGAGGAGTTCCCTGCCCAGTGGTTCACACGGGCCAAACTGTCGCCGGACTTTCGTGACTGCTCCCTCAACTATTTTGGCGTGGATGCCAGCCAGCCGCTTTCAGTGTGGCGCAAGAAGGGTTGGATTCATCCCGATGATCCGCGCGGATGGTTCCAATGGTATTGCCGCTACTATTTGGGCCGCCGAATACCTGAAGAGGATGCGAGGCAGATCAGGCGTTGGAGCGCTATGCGCCGCCACGTGGCCCAGATCAAACGTCATTGCGAACGCGGTGATCAGACCTGCCGCAAGCGCCAGAGGCAGGCCCTCCTGCACTGGGCCCATGATAGCCGAGAGATCTGAAGGACTGCCGGATAGGCCACCTCCGCTTTGGGTCAAAAGCTGACTTGCATCTTGACCAAGCGATGGCCCGCTCTGTGCCCTTCTTCTACCCGGAAGAACTGATCGAGGTTGTGGACCTCCGCACCGATATCTTCACCGGGCTTAAGCGATGGAAATCGATTTCCGCAGTTCGAAATTGGTGGAATCGTGATTTAGGGACGTCGCCTCGGGCGAAAAAAGATTCTCCCCATTCTCGTTAATTAGAGGTGCCGGCGACTAAATCAACAAAATCTGCACTAAGCGGACAAGCCTCGACGTCCGCTGCTGACCCCTAACGGACATTCCTTCCTGCTCCGGAGCCTTGCTAACCCTTGGCCGCTTCGTCGAACCTCTTCGCGGTCACTTCAATTGCCTTGGAAAACGCATTGCGCGAGTCATCGAGCGCCTGGCTCATGGCAGCCCATGATGCCTGACCGGCCTTGCTAAGATCATCGACCTTGGTCTTGAGATCGGCCTGGGCCTTTTGAGCCTCGGCCTTGAGCTGCTCGACATGCGCCTCAGCCTGCGCCTTGTTCCGGGCATGGAGTTCCGCTGCGCGCTGCATATAGCTGTTCACGACGTTTTGCCAGGCCTGGGCCTGGGCCTGGGCGCGCGCTCGAAACGTCGCTTGCTGGTCTTTGGCAAGTTCGGCCCATCTGCCGGATTCGCTCTGAAACTTGGACCACGTCGCCTCGATTCGAGCTTTCGCCTCGGCGATTGAGGCGTCTCCCTTTGCCTGAACATCCTTGATCTGGGCTTGGCCTTCGGCAATCCATTGCTTGACGTGGGCGATTGCCTGTTCGGCTTGCGCGCGGACATTGGCATCGAGGCTGTCGAGCTTGGATTCGAGCACCTTGGCACTCGCGGCCATCTCATCGAGACGGGCCTTAGCCCATTCAACGAAGACACCAACGCTACTCTGTATTGGGCCTTGCTCACTCATGGCTTACACCTCACATTTTGGTTGGCTTCGCACTTTCTGTAACTCAGGACTAGAGATCGGCTGACGCGCGTGACCCAGTGTCAATCGAGACATCTTTGATGGTCCAATGCGATCCCGCCTTGATCCCGATCAAACAATGGAAACGCGATACGGCCATAGAGGCGCTCACGGGAACAGATAAAGCATTGCCCAGATTCGCTGAATATGACTTGCACACTGAGCGCGCCTACGTCGAGCTCCGAGCAAATGACGACGACGGGGGCGAGATCATCGCCACGACGATCTTCACTTTTCGCTCTAAGTCCAAGCTGACGAAACCTCAGATCAAACAAGAGATTGTCCGATGGCTCGCTATGCGCTAAAAAGAGCATCCGTAGCCACGCGCTGCAGACTTGAACTCTACGTCTCAAGAGCGAGTGTCTCACGTGCCTTAACGATTTCCTTCTTCTTCGTGGCGTCGATCTGCGGGTAGCTCAGTCCGAGGTTCTCCACCGCTTCCCCAATAGCGCCCGCGACGATGAGCCTAGTGAACCACTTGTGATCAGCGGGCACCACGTACCATGGCGCAAGACCTCCCGCAGTCGCCCGGATTGCCTCCTCGAAGGCGTGCATATAGTCGTCCCAGTAGTCACGCTCTTTAATATCGGCGAGAGAGAACTTCCAAGCCTTCTCGGGCGTGTTGATGCGCTCCATGAGCCGCTTCTTTTGCTCGTCACGCGAGACGTGCAGAAAGAATTTGAGGATCATCGTGCCCTGCCTGGTGAGATAGCTCTCGATATTGGCAATGTCGGCGAGCCGTTCATCCCAGACTTTCTTGCCGACATTGCCCTGGGGAAGCTTCTCGTTCGCTAGGATTTCCGGGTGCACCCGTACGACGAGTACCTCCTCGTAATATGAACGGTTGAAAATGCCAATGCGACCGCGTTGGGGCAGGCACTTGAAGTAACGCCACAGGAAGTCGTGGTCGAGGTCCTCTGACGAGGGCTGCTTGAAGCTGTACACCTGGCAGCCTTGGGGATTGATTCCCGACATGACATGCTTGATCGTGCCGTCCTTGCCCGCCGCGTCCAGCGCCTGAAAGACGAGAAGCAGCGACCACCGATCCTGGGCGTAGAGTATGTCCTGCTGTTCCGCGAGCCACGCCGTGCCTTCGCCAAGCAGGTCTTCGGCCTCGCCTTTCTCCATCTTAACGCCGCTCGTGTCCGCCGGATCGAAATCCTTTAATTGAAAGCCCTTCCCTTCGGTGATGCGGAATGGGTGGACGTACTTCCGGACTAGATCGCGGATTTCTTTTTTTAACATGACGTCACAAGCCTTTCGTCGACGTGCAATCTCTAAGCCAGCTCGAAGCCGAAAAGTTCAACTGAAGCTTGGCATCGTGGCGCGGCGAGCGTGTCTCGGTGAGATGCCTCCCCAGCGGAATGGCGCTCTTAGGCATGCCGGCGACACTCAGCCGCTGAAAATGACGCGGCGGAAACGATAGAGCGCGAAGCCGAAATAAACCGCGCCGATGACCGTCATTTTCAAAAGCTCCGGCCAGACAATGGTAAAGTCCGCGCCCCGATAAAGCACATCCTGAGCGAAAATCACGAAATGCGGCGTCGGGCTGATCACTTTCATCACGTACTGCAGCCAGACCGGCATGCTCTCCAATGGCGTCGTGCTGCCGGAAAGCAGCATCATGACCAGCAACACCGGGATTGACAGCAATCCGAACTGGCCCATCGTGGATGCGACGGTACCGAGAGTAATTCCAAGCGCTGCGACCGCGAAGACATAAAAGCACGCCCCGCCCAGAAACAGCAGGGTCGATCCGGCGACCGGTACCTGCAGCCACCACTGAACCACAAACACCAGCGACAGTCCGGCCGCGGCCAGAATGACCATGCCGTTGGCCAGGATTTTCGCGAGCATGATCTCAGCCGGAACCACGGGCATGACAAGAAGGTGCTCGACGGTGCCCTGCTCGCGCTCGCGGATGAGCGCAGCGCCAGTGAGAATGACGGTAATCATGGTGAGATTGCTGATGATCTGCATCACTGAGGTGAACCAACTCGACTTAAAATTCGGATTGAACATTGCTCGCGTAACCATCTTGACCGGGACACCTAGAAATCCCTCCTGTCCTGTGATGAACTGTGTCACATAGTTCACGATAACGTTCTGGATGTAAGTCATGCCATTGAAGGCCTGGGCAGACGCGGTCGCATCGATATCGATTTGAACCGTGGGCTGCCGCCCAGCGCGAATATCCTCCTGGAACTTTGGCGGAATTTCAATGACGTAAAGGAAGCGTTGCGAATCCATCCCCGCGTCGATTTCCGTAGCTGAGATTTGCGTCACGGACCTGAAGGTCGGCGGCGTAAAGCCATCCGCAATGCGGCGCGACAGGTCGGAATGGTCTTCGTCGACGATCGCAATAGACAGGTTGGTCGCTTCGGTCGAGGCGCCGGTGGCAGCGGCATAGATCGCAATCGTGAAGGCATAGGCGACAAGCACCAGCATGATCGGGTCGGAGCGGATGCTGCGCAGCTCCTTGATCATCAGCCGGTAGATGTTGGCCAGATGGAGCCGCAGCGCAGCAGCCCGATTGCTGCCGGGCCGCTCCGCCTTCGTCACGGCATGCGGTGTCCCCTGTTCTCGTGACTCTGCCACCTGGCTCGCTAGCGACATCTCAGGTCTCCTGCTTCGGCAGCAATATATGAGCGGCAATAAAGAAGCCGACGGCAAAGGCTGCAAGGACGAGCGCATTTAACCAGAGATCAGAAAAGCCGAGGCCCTTGGTGAAGGTGCCGACGCTGATCGGCTGAAACCAGGCCGCTGGAAAAGCGAGGCCGATCGCCCTTCCCGCGCCGGTGAGGGAGGACACGGGCACGAGCAGACCTGAAAAGTTCACCGTGGGGATGATGGCGAGAACCGTCGTGGCGAAGATGGCCGCCACCTGGGTCCGAGTGAAGGTCGAGACGAGTTGCCCGAAACCACACGTGGAGAAAACGTAGAGCAAAGTCCCGAGCGCGAGGGCTCCGAAAGATCCCTTGACCGGCACGTGGAAAACGACAAAGGCCATCAGCAGCATGAGGATAAACGCCAGCATGCCGACGATGACATAGGGGAACTGCTTGCCTATGAGGAATTCGAATTTGCTGATGGGTGTGGACCGAAAATTGGCGATCGAGCCGGTCTCCTTCTCGCGCACGACACCGATCGTCGCCATGACTGCCGGGATCAGAACCAGGATTATCACAACGACGCTCGGAACCATGGAGAAGACGCTCTTGAAAGCCTGGTTGTAGCGGAAGCGATTTTCGATATTGACGCCCCCAACATAGACGTTGGATACGGGATTGGGGCCAAGACGCTCGACCGCGAGATCCTGCGCATAACGCAGCATCAAGCCGGTGACGTAGCCTTTCGTCGTCTCTCCGCGGAACGGCATGGCGGCATCGATCCAGAAGGCAACCTCGGGCGAACGCAGGTTTGCCAGATCGCGGCCGAAGCCAGATGGAATTTCGACGGCGATGGCGAGCTCTCCGCTCCGCATGCGTTGCTCCAGTTCCGCTGCGGAGTTGATCGGAGGGCGTTCGGTGAAATAACGCGAACCCGAGAAACTTTCGAGCAGCCTGCGGCTTGCCGGCGTCTGGTCCTGGTCGAAGGCCGCATATTTCAGATTTTCGACATCGAACGTGATGCCATAGCCCATCGCAAACATCAGAATGACAGGACCGATGAACGCGAATGCCAGCCGGAAGGGATCGCGCAGGAGCTCCATCGTTTCGCGCCGGGCATAGGCCCAGAGCCGTCCAGGATCGAATCGCTTGGACGCGTGCGATGCAGCGGATTTCTCCGGCGATGCCGCCGGCTGGGGTGGCTTGACCTTCTTTTCCTTCTCGGCTCCGCCTGCTTCCTCCAGATAGGAGATGAAAGCATCCTCAAGAGAAGCGCTGCCGCGCTCCTTGACGAGTTCCTTGGGCGCGCCGACGGCGAGCACCTTGCCCGCATGCATCAGTGAGATGCGGTCGCAGCGCTCGGCCTCGTTCATGAAGTGCGTCGAGAGAAAGATCGTGACCCCGTCATTGCGGGAGAGATCGATCAGCGTGCGCCAAAACTGGTCTCGGGCAACCGGGTCGACGCCCGACGTGGGCTCGTCGAGAATGAGCATGGGCGGCCGGTGCAACACGGCCACGGCAAGCTGCAGCCGCTGCTTGACGCCAAGCGGCAGACTTTCCGGCTTGGCATCGGCCACGCTCTTGAGATCGTAGCGCTCGAGCAGCTCGTTGATCCGATCTTCGATCTCATTTGCAGGAAGGTGGTAAAGATGCGCATGCAGTTCGAGATTCTGCCGTACGGTAAGCTCGCTGTAGAGCGAAAACGCCTGCGACATGTAGCCGACGTTCTGACGCGCCTCCATGTCGTCAGCGGCCATCGGCTTGCCGAACAATTTCGCCCAGCCTTCGGTGACCGGCAGCAGCCCCGTCATCATTTTCATGGTCGTCGTTTTTCCGCAACCATTCGAACCGAGGAAGCCGAAAATCTCGCCGCGTCCGATGCAAAAGCTCACATGGTCGACGGCGACAAAATCGCCGAACCGGCGCGTAAGCCCCTCCGCCTCGATCGCCGGCGTCTTGTCCTCGCTCTCGGTGCGCGGCCGCACGATGACCTCCTGATGCTGGCTGCGCTTTTCCGGCGGCAGCAGGGCAATGAAGGCATCGTCCAGATTGCTCTTTTGCGCGCGGGCGAGAATTTCCTTCGGCGCTCCATGCGCGATGACTTTGCCGTCGTCCATGCCGGCGAGCCAATCGAACCGGCTCGCCTCGTCCATGTACGCGGTCGCGACGATCACGCTCATCAGCGGCCGACGCGCCCGGATCGAATCAATCAGCTCCCAGAACTGCCGGCGCGAGAGCGGATCGACGCCGGTGGTGGGCTCGTCGAGAACGAGGAGATCAGGATCGTGCATCAGCGAGCAGCAGAGGCTGCATTTTTGCTTCATACCGCCCGAGAGCTTACCGCACGGTCGATCGGCAAAGGGGTCGAGCCCCGTCGCTTCCAGAAGGTCGTCGATGCGTTTGCGCCGCTCGGCTGCGCCCTGGCCGAACAGGCGCCCGAAAAAATCGATGTTGTCGAAAACGCTCAGTGTTGGATAGAGATTGCGACCCAATCCTTGCGGCATATAGGCAATGCGACCGTAACTCGCCCGGCGATGGTTCTCATCCGCCATGTTTCCGTCGAGCACCATGACTTTGCCGGTTTGAATCTTGCGCACCCCGGAGATCAGGGCGAGCAAGGTGGATTTGCCGACTCCGTCGGGCCCGATCAGCCCCGCCATGCACTGGGCTGGAATATCGAGAGTCAGGTCGTTGAGCGCGAATGTCTTTCCGTAGCGGTGCGTTACACTTTCGATCCTGGCGATAACGGTGGTCATTCTGGTGGTGGTGGTAGCTTCACCTGAAGGTCGTCAGGCCATGGGACCTTGGGATCGGTGCGAACGAAAGCCAGGCCGCGCACACCCGTTTTCACAAAACGATGGAATTCATCCAGGACCGCGGGGTCAGCCTGGACCTTGACGCGGAACATCAGCTTCTCTCGTTCCTCGGCGGTCTCGACGCTCTTGGGAGTGAACTGCGCCTCGGTCGCCACGAAGCTGATGGTGTTGGGGAGGACATATTGCGGGATCGGATCGAGAATGGTGCGCGCCTCGTCGCCGAGCATAAGCCGTCCCGCCACATCCGCGGGCAGGTAGATCGTCATGTATACGTCTTTGAGATCGAGAATTGTCAGAACGCGCTGTCCTGCGGCAACCACCTCGCCGCTGCGCGCGAGCCGGTACTGCACGCGTCCGCTTCTCGGCGAGACGAGCACCAGGTCCGCCAGAATTGCTTGATATCGTTCGACGTCAGCCTGGGCGGCCTTGATCGACTCCTCAGCCCCCGCACGGGCCTTTTCCGCTGCATCATATTCCGCCTGCGCCGACTTCGAACTTGTTTCGGCGCTGGTCCAGCCCCTGCTGTGTTATCCATCCCTGCGCAATCAGCTTTTTTCCACGGTCATAGTCTGTGGTAGTGAAATCCACATCGCTTTTTCGCTGCGCGACAGTTGCGACGGATGCCGCCAAATCTTGTTTCGATTTCAACACCTGTGCCTGTGCATTGCGCAGCTGGGCTTCGGTTTCCGGCGACGAAATGGTGGCGACCACCTGTCCAGCGGTAACCTCGTCGCCCTCGTCCACGTTCACCGTCGCGAGGCGACCGGGATATTTTGCCGCTACGTCCACTTCTGTTGCTTCGAGACGGCCATTGGTTTTGAAGATACCCTCGGGCATGTCGCGTCCACGCAGGCGATTGATCAGCGTCTCCACCGCTGTACGGGCTTTTTCGAGCGGGTTTTGCTCATTCGGTTGGGCGAGCGCTCTGACGATCAAAAGGCCTCCGTTCGAAACGCCGCCCAGCACCGATGTGACCACCAACAGAACAACGCAAATCAGGGCGGCTCCCACAGCACTCACGTGGGGGACGGGCAGCCGTCCTGCTGGTGCCATTGTCCCGAGGGTCGCGGGACCGGTGGCAAGATTGCTGGAAAAGTCAGGATGCTTTGCTTGTTCGCTGCGGTCTTGCGTGGTCGACGCTATGTTGGCCAATTGCGCACCTCATTCGGCAGCAACCTCCTTGCCTCGCGTTGCCGAGCGTCGACTCGTGTCATCCGCCAGCAAACGCAAAACCTCGTCCAAGCGGCGTTGCCCATCAGGATTGAGCTTACCAGTCACAGCGACGGTTGTCTGGACAAAGTCCGCGAAAGCGCGACGCGCATCCGTTGGCACCAGCTGCGGGAGAGCGTCGATTGCGGCGCGTTCATCCACAGCCAAAATCGCCCACTGCTCGCGCACGGCGGCCTTGAATTCAGCTGGCGACACCTCCGGGTGCGCTAAAAGCAGCTTGCGCAGTGCGTTGAAGGTGCGCTCCTCGATGCGATGTTGGGCCTTGCCGACATAGACCAACACCCGTGCCGCAGCATCGACTGCGTTACCTTCAGCGATCCGTCCCTTCAAGCGACGCTTGTCGTCCTCGGCTACCGCCAACATTGAGGGCAGCAACCCAGGCCGGGGTCGGGGCGGACCATCGCTCTGGGAAATTCCGCAGGCAGCCTGAACCAGGGGCGAGCCATACACTCCATGGAACATCTGCTCGACCAGCCGGTCGCGCGTGTCGCGATACAGATCGAGCGCTTCGATCATCGCTTTCGAGAACCACTGCTGCATCAGGACGTAAGGATTATTGTCCGAGGCAGGGATGCGCTCTGCCTGGACGTAATTCGCGAGCGGCGCAACTGCTCGTATCACCGGATTCCTGTCGGATAGGGAAGAATAGCTGAGGCGTAGAGGATTCAGCTCAATAGCCGCGCGCGCGAGCTCCGGGCTACTTATCATCTTGATCCAAGGCTGGAGAAAGGTCTGATAGAGAGCGTTGTTGAGCTCTGAAACGCGCGCGACAGCGGCAAACTCGCGCTCGTCCTCGAGCGAGTTGCAACCCAGAGCGCGGATGTCGTCGAGACCCCTTTCCTCAATGGACAGATCGAAATCGGCGGCTTCTCCCTCAATGGGGGCGTCGGCGCTCTGCCTCTCCTTGATCACGATCTCATAGAGCCCCGGCGGCATCGCCTCGATGAGCTCCATATTGTTGATAAACTCGGCATGGTTCTTTTCGGCTACCTTCGTGCCGACGAAAATCGCCAGATGACCGGCCTTGGCGTCAATGCTGTAGAAGATCCTCTGGCCGCATTGTCTGATCTCATCCACGCTTTGGTAGTTGTCGAGAATCCAGTCGAGAGCCTGCTGCGGCGGCGTGATGTTATCGCCCTGCGAGCAAAAGCACACGATCGGCGCCTTGACCTCCCGCATATCGAGGCGAATGCCGTCACTCGTGAGAATCTGGCCAGTCGAGAATTTGTTGCGGACAAAGAGATTGTCGACCATCCACTGCATCTCTTCGCCGCGCAATAAGACAAAATCGCCCCACCACTTCTCGAAATGCAGATAACGGTCTTTCTCCTGCTCCGGGTTAGCCCAAACGTTGTATTGCTTGGTCCAAAACGTGTTGGCTGGGTTGAGATTGTCGAAATTAGTGACCAGCCAGGCGGCGTCGAAGATGCCGTTGCCGATATCGCTCGTCATGCGATCTAGCCAAGTTCCCCCGCACCAGCCGCCCAGATAGCGCATGGCGTTCTTGCCGCGGACGCCGCCCCAGTAAGAGAGGGGCGCGCCAGCAAGCACCATTGGCCCGACCACAGCGGGGCGCATGCAAGCGGCCATCATCGCGTGCCAGCCGGCTTGGCAGTTGCCGAACACGAAGGGCTTGCCGAGGGCCTCGGGGTGCAGCTCAGCCACCTTCGCGATGAAGATCGCATAAGCGCGCGCGACATCCTCAACCCGCTGTCCCGCCACAGGCGAAGCCGTAAAGCCGGCGAAGTAGACAGGGTGCCCGGCCTTGAATGCCTCGCCGATCTCGCTCTGCTGCTTGAAGCCGCCAATCCCCGGCCCCTGCCCGGCACGCGGATCTATGACGAAGACCGGGCGATTGCGGTTGTCGATCTCGACGCCCTCCGGCGGAATGACGCGCAGCAGCGAGTAGTTGACCGGATGAGGCAACTCCTCGCCACGCATCACCAGCTCGCTGTCGTACATGAGGACTGAACTAACGCCGTGCGCCAACATGTCCTCGTGCTGGTTGCCGCGTTGGCGGAGGAGGTCCAGGAACAGAACCGACCTCTGCCAAAAGTCGCGCACATATTCATTGAGAGCCGTCGGCCCCAGCTTGCCGATCTGGCCCGACAATTCCTCGAGCATTTTGGGTGCCGTCGGGGCCTGGAGCGGGATCGTGGCGGTAATGGCTTGGGTCACTGCCTCCTCCTTCCACTACTTGCGAGTGCTTTCTCCAAGGGTTTGTGCAGAAGTAAAGTAATGACAAGTCATTGTATTTTTCCTTTGATCTCGATCAAGCTTGGTCGGTCCTGCGACCGAGCCCGTGCAAGCGCCGGGTTGGGTATCTAGCACCCAACTCGTTGGCCTGTTTCAACGAGAGAGGTGCAGATCGATAGTCGCACGCGCCTTTGCAAGCGCCTCTTCCCTTGAGAGACCTAAGACGTGGTCAGGTTGCGTTCGCAAAAGACGTGGACCTGGGAATATGTGGACCTGCCAGTCGGCCCCGTACTGAACGGCGGTCAAAGTGTAGCCTCGGTACTCTATGATCTTTGCACCGGTTTCGGACACGGCTCCGGTCCACTTCCCCAGCAGTATGTTTTCGCCGCTTATCGATACTCTCAGCCTGCGCGAAAATCATTGAGCCAAGTCAATGCAGCGCTTGAAAGAAGGCCGCAACTTTTCGGGGAGCTAGTGGATTGATGCCGACATTAAGAGTCCCTTTTGGGATCCTGCATCCTAGAGTTGTAAGGTATTTTTCTGGCATGAACAAAACAAGAACATTTACTTCCAAATTTCATGTTTGCCAACTGAGCAAAGTATTGATTTTATTAGGTCCATTGACACCACAACCACTAGGTGTCTGCTCAAATCGGCGATCTGACGCTCCAGCAATTGGGTTTCAACTTTCCGCTCTAGTGAACCACTTTCGGGGCTTTGGGTATTTGAAACCACATTTGATTCCACTAGCTAATCATCTGGCCTCTCACGCCGGAAACAGGGGTTCGAAACCCCTACGGGGCGCCAATGATTACAAGACTTTAGAAGATCCCCCTTCGGACATTTTCAACTTTCACGGCCAGTAAGTTTCAACTTTTCGTTCGCCGGCCGTTCCGCGCGCAATCTTCGCCGGCCTCGCTTCCTGGCTTCATCGGCTAGTCTTACCGTCGCCGCACGCTTGGGCAAATAGGTGTCCTGTAGGCGCTTCGATTGGTTGATCGAGTTAGCAAGCTTGGTAGCGAGCGCGAGAGAACTGACATCGCCAGCCTGTGCCTCTTGCGAGCCTGATCTTCGAAAGTCCATCAGCTTCCGCGTGTCGCCGGGGAATTCAGCCTTCAGCACCTTGCGAAAGGATCGGCAAAGAGCATCCTTTGAATAGGCGCTGTCACTCGCGACCTGGCGCGCGTGGTGACCGCTTCAACATGACGCGGGGGTCAAACACCCAGTTTGCTCGCATTACGCGGTTTCCGGCTCGTTGCCCACGCGGCTGTGGCGCATGCCATAGAAAAAATAGATGGCAAGCCCGATGATCAACCAGATACCGAGTCTGAGCCATGTGTCGCCGGGCAGACCCAGCATGAGCAGAACGGCGGACAGCGCTCCCGCCGGCGCCACAAAATAGATAGCGGGCGCCTTGAAGGGCCGCTCGATGTCTGGCTGCGAGATGCGCAACGCGAGCACGCCTAGACACACGATAGCAAACGCAAACAGCGTGCCGATGCTGACCAGCTCACCGACAAGGCCGATCGGCAAGAGCCCGGCGAGAATGGTGACAATGATGCCTACGGCCATCGTGCTGATGTAAGGTGTGCGGAAGCGCCTGTGGATCTTCGCGCCAAACGGCGGCAACAGACCGTCGTGCGACATGGAGTAGAAGATGCGCGGCTGTCCGAGCAGCAGCACGAGGATGACCGAGGTCAGGCCTAAGATCGCCCCGAGCTTGACGACGGGCGAAAGCCAGGTGAGTCCGATGGCATCGACTCCCACAGCAATCGGATCGGGCACGTTCAGTTTGTCAAAGGGAATGATGCCGGTGATGACGACGCTGACAAGCACATAGAGCAGCGTTGAAAGCCCAAGCGATCCGAGGATGCCGATCGGCATGTCGCGCTGTGGGTTCTTGGCTTCCTGCGAGGCGGTCGAGACCGCGTCGAAACCGATATATGCGAAGAACACAACGGCAGCGCCGCGCAAGACCCCGCTCCAGCCGAACATGCCGGGCCCCTGGTTTGGCGGAATGAACGCGCCCTCCGGATTGCTTGTCGTCACCCAATTATGCGTATCGATGAACGCGAAGCCGGCCACGATAAAGGCAACCACGATCACGACCTTGATAACGACAATGACATTGTTGACCCTGGTCGACTCGTGGATGCCGATGACGAGAAGCGTCGAGACCGCCGCGATAATGAGCATGGCCGGAACATTGAGGATGGCACTGGTGTGGCTCCAGATGCCAGTTGCTGCGTCATAGGCAAGAGGCGAGCTTGCAAACTGATCGGGGATCGGGATGCCAAGGTCGCAGAGGAAGCTAACAACATAGCCCGACCAGCCAATGGCGACCGTGGTGGCGCCAAGTGCATATTCGAGGATCAGGTCCCAGCCGATGATCCAGGCGATGAACTCGCCCATGGTCGCATAGGCGTAAGTGTAGGCACTGCCGGCAATCGGGACGGTCGAGGCCATTTCCGCGTAGCAAAGGCCGGCAAAGGCGCAGGCAATGCCGCTAAGCACGAAGGAAAGTGCGATTGCCGGGCCGGCATTGATGGCAGCGGCATGGCCGGTGAGCACGAAGATGCCCGCGCCGATAATGCAGCCGATACCGAGAGAGACGAGGCTCCACGCCGAAAGCGTGCGCTTCAAGGGCACACCGCCATGGGTTACCAAAGCCTGGACCTCGGTCTCCTCGGCTTCGGCCTTGAGCACGGCCATCGACTTTCTGGCAAAGATATTCGACACGTTTCCCTCCCCTTCTTGCCCTCGTCTCGGCAGAACCTCACCCCTTCCAGGCAGGTTGGAGCAGGGAAAATTTGCAGGCGATCAGGGAACCCGAGGCGGGTAACAGCAAACCTTATCCCAATAACGGGTCTCGCGTTTGGCCCCACACACAGTCTTTCAATGCTCGGACAGACTCAGAGATAGAACCATTGCCGCACTGACGGCGAACCACGAATTCCACATCCGTCATTTCCGGACGCCCAGCCCCTTTTTATGGGGCGTCGCCAAAGTCTCGTCCCGAAATAATTTAGCGTTCGGCAGCTTGGCGATATTGCTGGCGAGGCGACGGCCATCGTTGGCGATGTTTTAATGGATAAGTGTTCAAAACAGAGCACATAGAACTCTTGCATATTTTGGCCCCCAGGACGTCCTCATGACGCGTGCTCCGATCAAGTTCCAACTTCTGGCTAAAGCTGGATTTCCGATCGAGAGATTTCGGTCCGGCAGAGCGATTTTCGACGAAGGCGGCAAAGGCGACAAGATGTACGTGGTCTGTTCCGGCGAGGTCACTATCGAGCGCGACGGCAAAGTCATGGAGGCGTTGTCAGCAGGCGACAGCTTCGGCGAGATGTCATTGATCGATGGTGCACCTCGAAGCGCCACGGCCCGCGCTAAAACGGACTGCGAAGTGGCACCCATCACAGAGAGCGCCTTTGTGTCCCTCGTCCATAAGACGCCGCTCTTTGCGCTCAGCGTGATGCACAACCTTGCCGATCGGCTGAGGCGTGCCAATGAGCGGAGCTGAGCGTTGATCGGCCAGGAACTCACGGTCAAAGTGGACGGTGGCGATCTCACCGTCACCGGACAGGGTACGGACTACACTTTGACATATAAAAAGTGGCCTGACTTACCGCACCTCGTCCTGACATACAGCTCATTTGATCTCACGACGCGGACCGCATCCGAGTTTCGTGCTCGCGCGGGGAAGCTCGCCAATGACAAGGCGCGCGAGCTGGGGTGGATCGCGTAGGGGTCTGGCCACAGCGCCTTACCCGACCTTCTCGTCCATGGTGGCAGTGGCGGCAATTGCCCGCTGCGCAGCGTCACTCGCCTGCTCTGAGAAGCGACGGCAGTAGTCGTCTAGGTCGAGGGGATAGTGGTGGGGTTCGCCCCGATCCGCCATCCGTTTGAGTGTCCAATCGTAGTAGAAGCGCGCCGCCTTCAACGCGATATCGAATCGAGGAAAGTTAGACGGCAAGTCGGGGTCTAGGGATGATGCGTGGTGCGCAGCAAGCTTGTCTCGATACGTCTTAATTTCATCCTGGTAGTCATGCCACTCCTGGCGGGAGAGGCCGAGCGTCCTAACGAGGTCGCGCTGAAAGGCGGCGTGCTGCGCCTCAGGCACAGCGCTCCTCCATTGCGTCGGCTGCTTCCGATCATAGCCGAATAGCTTGGACCACTCGATCACCGCCATGTCGGTGAAGTTGCCGTAGATGACGCGCCAAAAATTGAGACGCGGCTCTGGGGCGAGGTCATGCAGCACCCGCTTCAGATGAACGTTCCGAACGAAGGCAGCCAGAAGTTTGATCGCCTCGTGCAACTCACCTGTGGATTTGGAGGCGGGAAGCGTCATGCCTCGACTCCGAGATGCGGCCCGCACCTTCGACCCTCACCAGGCGAGCAGCTTACCAGAAGCCGCGACCGCTAGGAGCCCACTGACGCCGTTTTGCTCTAGCATCCGGATGACATCGAAGACCTGAACGGAGAAACCGCCGGTCGTGCCGGGCTCGAGCCTCGCACCATCCAGCGCACAAAGGGAATGAGCGATGTCCGATATTTCCGATCAAGAGGCCCCCTGGCAGAAAGGCTATCGTCAAGGTTATGCGCACGGTGTTGGGGCGATGATATCGGCGCTGAAGGCCAAACTGTCTCTGGATGAGCGAGAGAGATTGGAAGTGTGGTTTGGGGATGTGCTGACGCCTTGGTTGAGGTTCCAAAGTGACACCTTTGCGCCGCCCGAGCCAGCTTGGGGTAGCGCCCGGCACCCCGCCCTTCGGCGGGATTATCAAGACCAGCGACGACCTGTGGCGGATCATCGCCTTCATCCGCTCGGTCAACCCGGGATCACTTAAGCAATGACTGACGATCCCTACGTACCGCCGCAACAATTTTAACCTCCACCGAGCACCGTCGGCAGCTTGGCGATGTTGCTGGCGATGCGGCGTGCCTCATCCTCGGTAAGTACCCCGGCAGTGCGCGCATCAGCAGAGCTTTCGCGCGAGTAGACATAGGCGAGCGACTGCCCATTGGCGTCACACACCTTGAGGCCACCGGGGATTTTCTCAACGGTCCATGGCGCAGGGAACCGGCGGTCGGTCACCCCGATTGCTCGTGATCTTCTTTAAGGACAGCTCGGCCCATGCTCCTAAAAAGCTCTTGTGGGCTCTCTTGCACTAAAATTTCGCCGCCACTGACAAAGACAACTCTGGTCTCTCGGCCGTCGCTTATCCGGTACATCTCTGCGACGTGATCAAGATTGACCAAGCGCGCATTATCTTTGCCGCTGGTGGTTGTGCATTTGACCCAATGATCCATTTTCCCCTCCAATTGATGGCGACAGGATCATAAAGCATAAAGGGCGAAACCGACGTCACCGCGTAGTTGGGAGAGATTCCTTGACGCCGCCAGTCAGGGCGCTGTGGCGCTCAACCGGAAGGTCATCGACATTGCTCAGCGCAACATCAATTCGAGCTTCGATCTCACGGCACCAGTGCCGCTCATCTTCGATAAGAGTTCGAGCCTTTTCGAGTATCTGAACCTTGAGTGGTTTCGACATGATAACTCCTTCACCTCAAATTCCATTCCTGACGCTACTTCCATGCGACAACGGCTTGTTCAGAGCTTTACGTCCTCATGGCACTCGAGCTTGAACTCCTTTTGGGGGTGGGCAATGATCTTCGTGATGGCTTCCTTACAAGCCTCCTCGGTGTAGTAAGTAGCAACCGGGATCGCACGGGGATAGCCGGTCACCAGCAGCAGTAGACTAAAAACGGTCGCGAAGTGTGTCATGGCAAGTCCTCCAAATTCGCTGCTCAAGACCATCTTGAGCATGAGAATCGTAGAGCCCAGCCCGGATTTTCGCTGTGGCATTTGCCACAACACAGACGGGTTCCTGCCAGAGCGCGAAGAGCCACCGCGAGACCCATTGCACCACACACCGAGTGGCTTGTTGGTGAGAACTTTAATCAGGAGGTTAGTAAGCCTTTCGCAACCCAC
Organism: uncultured Alphaproteobacteria bacterium; assembly: GCA_963741155.1. Taxonomy (GTDB): domain Bacteria; phylum Pseudomonadota; class Alphaproteobacteria; order Rhizobiales; family Methyloligellaceae; genus Methyloceanibacter. The sequence goes on from CAVUHA010000007.1 coordinate 528,965, forward strand.
TGACGTTGAAGCTCGAATTGCCGCGTTGACAGAGCCCGGTGCGGCACCTCCGACCCAACTGGTGAGCTCGTCTAGGCTCATTTCCCTCAGTGGTCTCTGCTCGCTAAGCAGTTTCCGCGGCATCGCCAACCTCTCCCCGTCCTCTAGCACGTGAACGAATTTGAGGCTCGCCCGCGCATGTCCATTGGCACCCAACTTGGCACCCGACCACGCCGTGGCCGACCACGGATGCAGCGTTGGATCCTAGATTTGAAGAAATTATCTCCGTCCGAAAGCGGGCCGTTTGATGCGCGGATTTGCGATCAGACCTTCGCGTTGAGCCAGCTTCCGCGCGGCCTTTCTTCCCCTGCGAATAGCCTCGCCTTTCTCCCGCGCTCTTCTCTCGGACGGTTTTTCATAGGCTTTCCGGCGCTTCAGTTCACGGAAAAGGCCTTCGCGTTGGAGCCTCCTTTTCAAGACCCTGAGGGCCTGATCGATGTTGTTTTCACGAACGAAAACTTTCAGAGCGCGCTCCTTTCCTGGACCGATAAGGACCAAAACATATGAGCCACACTAAGCTACGATACGCGCTTCTCATCGAGAACCACCTGAAGCATCTGAAGCATGAATATGGCCGACTGCTCTCTGCCCCGTTCCCCCGTCGGGGCTACTTTTTTTGTCGAGTTCAGGTTTGCAAAAACGGCGGGTCCGAAAACCCGCCGCTCCATAGCGTCGAGATGGCGTTAGCTGCACTTCTTAGCTGCATCATCCCACTTCATTTTGGCCTTCTCACAGTCGGCCTTGGTCGTCGGCGCTTTATCAGCGGCAAACGTCGGGGCGGTGAAGGCAACCGCAATACCCAACGCAACGATCATCGAAACGAGGCTCTTCATGGGTGTTTCTCCGTTTTGTGCTTGTCCCAGGCTAGCAACCGCCGAACCACGCTCCCGTAAGGGGACGCTTGGAGTGCTGATTTTTCGGGAAAGGGGGCGTGCACTGAGTTGGCACGTAGTCTTTACCGTCAGCGCCCAGTTCGGCGTGCCAGTAACGGACACATGGCCCTGGACTGGGGGCATTACAAGCTCCGCGCGCTAAATCAGATCACGCTAGCAAAAGTTGAATACCGCATTCGGAGATGTTGGTTGCTGTCAGAACGTCTGCTTTGGGTCAGTAGCTGACGTCGCGGCGTCCGTCGAGTTGGTCCGCTCTGTGCCAGAGGCGGACATGGCCGGCAGCCCCACTCGTTGCGTATCACCCGGGCGAGCGCCTCGGAAGTTACGAGGACTCGGCCCTCATCATCGAGGGGCCTTCCGGCGTCGTAAACATCACCCGCGATGTCCTCGATCAATTCGCGATAAGCCCCGAAGACCTCGCTATCTGCGGCGCCCGCAAGGTGCAGACGGCTAGCATGATCTCGCAGGGCCGCGTGGCTCACCCGGCAAGCCACCGTGCTGCCGTCCTCGCGTAGGCGAGGACCGGGATCATACTTGCGCGCCGTCGAGGAGTGTGAGTGCCGCGCCAACTCCGCGCGGATTAGCCGCCCCGCCGACCGTCTTCCACCAATTCCGACACTTGCCCACACTTTTGTTCGATGATTGGGGTTGGGTCGGCCACGCCGCGTCTAGCTCCTTGATGGTGGCTCGGGCAATTCCCATATCCAAGGGTGACGCAAGGCCACTTGGATTGCGATCCCTGCCCGGCTCACCAAGAGCGGGCCCCCCTAACATCGCTTCAAGGAGGATGTGCCATGGTAAACTTTGATCTTACTCCGCTTTACCGAACCACCGTCGGCTTCGACCGTCTCGGCTCGCTGTTCGACACACTCGGCTCGCTCGACAACGATGCGCCGAGCTACCCGCCCTACAATATCGAGCTTGTCGACGAGAACACGTACCGCATCAGCATGGCGGTCGCGGGGTTCGGCACGGACGACCTGAACCTCGAGGCGAAGGAGAACACGCTCACCATTCGCGGCGAGAAGCAAAGCGAGAAGGAGGAGAGCACCTTCCTGCATCGCGGCATCGCCGCCCGCAGTTTCGAGCGGAAATTCCAGCTCGCCGACCACGTAGTGGTGAAAGGAGCGGGCCTGGAAAACGGCTTGCTGCATGTCGAGCTCGTGCGCGAGCTGCCTGAGGCCATGAAGCCCCGCGCCATCCCGATCACGACCAAGGGCGTCGAGACCAAGAGCGAGAAACCCAAGGTCATCGACAGCAAGGCGGCATAGCTTCGTCGTCCACGATTTAAAAGTGGGGCGCTCCTCACCAGAGGGGCGCCCTTCGCATAGTGCAGCTGCCCTTGAGCTTCAGCTTCGTGCAAGATGATGGGTGAGGAGGGTCGGCCAGCGCAGCTCCTTACTGAAATCCGGATTTGTTAAAAGCAGTTGAACTGACCGAGGGTCACGAGGTCCTGACCCGCGAACCCGCGCCGGTCTTGATCGGCTCCCGATGGCTCTTGCGGGGCGGAAGCGGGGCCGGCTCCGGCTCATAGCTCCCCATGTGCCTGAGCCACGTCCAGAAATAGGCGCTCGCGGATAGGATAGTGAGGGCGCCCGTGACCCAGATGCACACGGTCACGAACGGCTCAAGCCCGAGCCCGAGGCCAAGCTCCGCCAAGACGAGACTGGCAAGCACGAGCTGGGCAAGGGTATTGGCCTTGCTCACGAGGAGCGGATAGACGGTGACAGGGCGCGCCAGCATCCACGATAAGATGAAGGCCCCGATGATGAGGATGTCGCGGCTCACCACGGCGATCACGAGCCAGACGGGCAGATGACCGGAAAGGCCCAGGGTCACATAGATGCTGACGAGCAGCGCCTTATCGGCGATAGGGTCGAGATAGGCGCCAAGCTCGGTGTGCCAGCCGAAGCGCTTGGCGAGGTAGCCGTCGGCCGCATCGGAGAGGCCTGCAAGCAGGAACAGCACGAAGGCCGCCGCCATCTCATGGGTGATGATCAGCCAAACGATGAGCGGCACCGAAACGATTCGCGCCAAGGTCAGCGTATTGGGGATATTCACGAGCGCTCCAACTCCAGGGTCGCCGCCGATCAAACACCGACTGAAAGCTATTGAAGTCCTACGATTTTAGCAGATTTTTGACCGCTTGGCCGCACCCTAGGCTCTAGCGCGCACGTGGCGGCAACTAGGTTCCGTGGAATGAGCCGATCCGATCAACCTCTACCAGAGACGGATCGCTCCCCTCTGATGCACCAAGACCGTCATCGGCCGCTGCTGACACCCGAGTCCGCTCATGTTCGACAATGCGGAAGTCCATGACCAGCGGCAGGTGATCCGACGCCGTGCGGACGAGCTGGCTTCGCGGCACCTCGACGCCGAGCACATCGACCGATCGGCCGCAGAAAATATGGTCAATGCGCAGCATCGGCATGCGCGCGGGAAAGGTTCGTCGCGCGCGCCTGTGCAGCACGAGCGGGGCATCGCGCAACCTGGCCGTGAACCTGCGATAGACGACGGACCGGCGCCTGGCATTGAAATCGCCCAGCAGGATAACGGGATCGCGGCAGTCCGGGTGGCCGAGCCAGTTCTGTCCCAGCAGGGTCTTGGCCTGCGCCATGCGCTCGTAGGCCGGCAAGCCAAGGTGCGTGTTAATGATCTGAATCTCGGTGCCGTTCGCCTCGACCGCCGCCCAGAGCGCCCCGCGCGACTCGAAGCCGACGCTTCCAGGCAGAGGCCCAGCCTTCACCAGACGCATCGGCAACGCGGTGAGGATGGCATCGCCATAGAGCTCTTCCTCGACCTGGAGCGCCGGATGGAAGTGAACGCTCATGCCGAGCAGATGAGCGATGGCATGGGCCTGATCAATGCCACCGGTACGAAGGCGCCCAACATCGAGTTCCTGGAGCGCCACCATATCGGGTTGGCAAGCGGCGATCACCTCGGCGATCCGCCGTGGGTCTGCTCGTCCGTCTGCGCCGACGCATCGGTGGACGTTGTAGGTCATGATGCGCAGCGGAGGTGGCCGTGCACGCTGGTTTCGGCGGTCGAGTGGATTCACAGGCTCCTCTAATCCATGCTGGCGCACTTGGCGTTCAGATTCTGTCGCCGTTCCTCGACTCCTCCTTGTCGTGCTAGTGGGGCCACTCTAACACATCCTGCTGGCAACAGGAGGCTGCGTGGTGTGCGGCTGACGAGCCAAACCAGTTCTTTGTAATGACCCAAGAACAGCCAAATGCGCTACGCTCGCTCTGCCCGCTTTGGGTCAATTGCTGACGTCACAACGACGCGTCACGTTGGTCAGCTTTGCGCCGTCTAGCGGACGTATCATGCCGCTGCAGTTCCTGCCAGAATGCGGTTCCTTGGTGTTCTATCTCATCTCAACAGGGTCAGAGGAGCTTCAAGATGAGCGTCGCAGAAAGCTCCACCGACGGGCCGGCTGCCGCTGAGGCGTCGGTCACCATCGACGGTGCCCGGCACGAGTTCCCAGTGCTTAAGGGCACGCTCGGTCCCGACGTGATCGACATCGGCGCGCTTTATCAGAACACCGGTCACTTCACCTACGACCCGGGGTTTAGGTCCACGGCGAGCTGCGAATCAAAGATCACCTTCATCGATGGCGATAAGGGTGTCCTGCTTTATCGCGGCTATCCCATCGATCAACTCGCCGAGCAGGGCAACTTCGTCGAGACTTGCTATCTGCTATTCTACGGCCAGCTTCCCACGAGAGAGCAATATCAGGAGTTCCGCCGGCGCATCGTGAATCATACCATGGTCAACGAGCAGATGACGCGGTTCTATACGGGCTTCCGCCGCGATGCGCATCCTATGGCAGTCATGCTCGGCGTGGTGGGAGCGTTGTCGGCGTTCTATCACGACTCCACCGATATCAGCGATCCCCTGCAGCGCGAGATTGCAAGCATCCGCATGATCGCCAAGATGCCGACGATCGCCGCCATGGCCTACAAATATTCGGTGGGGCAGCCGTTCATCTATCCGAGGAACGAGCTCAGTTACTCGGCGAACTTTCTGCACATGTGCTTTGCGGTTCCACGCGAGGAATACGAAGTCGATCCAGTGCTCGCGCGTGCCATGGATCGCATCTTCATCTTGCACGCAGACCACGAGCAAAACCCTTCGACCTCTACAGTGAGGCTGGCGGGTTCAACCGGGGCAAATCCATTTGCCTGCATCTCCGCAGGAATTGCGTGCCTCTGGGGCCCTGCGTATGGGGGCGCCAATGAGGCGGCCCTGATGATGCTTCAGGAGATCGGCACGGTCGACCGCATTCCTGAATACATTAAGCGTGCCAAGGACCGGAACGATTCGTTCAGGCTCGTTGGCTTCGGCCACCGCGTCTATAAGAGCTATGACCCGCGGGCGCGCATCATGCAGAAGACCTGTCACGAGGTCCTCGATGCAGTCGGCCATCGCAACGATCCCATCGTTCAGGTTGCTCTTGCGCTTGAGAGGATCGCGCTGAACGACGACTATTTCGTCGAGAAGAAGCTCTATCCGAATATCGACTTCTATTCGGGGATCGCGCTCAAGGCGCTCGGCTTCCCGACCGAGATGTTCACCGTGCTGTTTGCGATCGCCCGCACTGTGGGTTGGATCGCGCAGTGGAGGGAGATGATCGAGGACCCGATACAGCGCATCGGCAGGCCACGCCAGCTCTATACCGGCGCAAGCGAGCGGTCCTACATCTCGATCGAGGCGCGCTGATTTCCCTCCTCTTTTTCGGCATCACTGGTGGCGAGAGCGGCGCCAGAAAGTCCGATTTTGGAGCACCGACAACAGCATGCGACGCCTCATCGGCGAACTCCGGACGTCGCGGGGTCCGGAAGGTCTCTTTTTTGTCGAGAGCAGAAATCCGTTCGCGTACAACGCGAACTGAGACTTGGCTGACCCACCGTCTCGCCGACAGGATGAGGCAGCGGATTCGGTGCCAACTCGACTGACCGCGACTATGCCAGCCGAGCAGCAAGTGGGTCTCGGTAACAGCCGCTAACCGCAGGATGCGAGCTGGCCTTCTTTTATCCCGGACCTTTCGAACCTAACGGGGTCTTAGGCCAATTCCCGCCCACGTCTAACAACTTCCGGACGCTGGAGATGCGGGGCGGTAGGTCGGGGGTCTCGCTGCGCTTCAAGCAATGAATAATGTCGTCGCTCGTGGCGCCGGCTTCCTTCAGTGCCGCCTCTTGATCGGCCTCGGGCACGTCCGCTCCGACTTCGTACACGAACACACGAGGGGCTCGATAAGCAGCGGACGATGGGTTAGGCGGGAGGTTCATAGGCGGCCAGCCGTGGGAGGCCCGGTCTTTCGTCGAACTAGGCACTGCGAAGCCCAGCTTGCTCGACCGGCTTGTAGGCGTTGAGCGCCAGGTCGACATACATCTCCCCGAGTTTCGACAACTGGGTAATGTAGGCGTCAAAAGCCTTCTTGGCGTACTGAGACTGGATCTCGAACGCTTGCTCGAATGACTTCGCGCCAGTCAGCTGCTCGAGGGCACGGGTGCCATCCTCGAAAGCCTTTTTGGAGTAGTCGGTAACTGTGGCGGCAATGGCCTGGAAGCCCTTGTTCACCTCACCAAGCGATCGGACAGACGCATCGAAGCCGTCCTTGCCCACCCGCTGAAACTTTTCACCAAACTTTTGAACGTCGGACATCTCACTACCTCTCTCTCGGTCCCGCCTGATGCGGGAATGTTGCATGTGAGAACTCATATATGATGCTATGGTGCGCCGCACAATACGTAGCCAACAATTATTGCACTGCACAAAAGCGCCTCGCCGTGGGTCCCGGATCAGTCAGAGAGTCACGAGCTCGTGCGCGGAGCGATCTCCACTCTTTTGCGATGGAGTTCATGGCGGACGCTTCTAGATCGAGCCTTCGATAAACCGGCACAGAAGAGTAGTGCTACGCCTCCATCAGGCGTTTGACCTGGGCTGTCGACAGCCCATCGCCCGTAAGTATTGACGCAGCCCATGCTTTCCAACCGCGTTAGCTCGACGATTGGAAGCAGTGCGAGCTGCTATTTGAACTCATCGAATGCATTGGCCGCGTCGAGAGGGCAAGTCTTGCGGGTTCTCCGCGTCCGCCGTGAAAGTCGAAGTAGGTAAGTTTCAACTTGGCCATGGCTGGCTCCTCTCGCACCTCGTGCAGCCACCGCGGCGTGGTCAATACCATCAAGCAGGCCCAAGCAGCATCAAGGGTTACGAAGGTGCACGCGGTCATCGGCGGGTTCCACCTTGCCCCTTACACGGACGATTACGTCTACCAGACAGTTGCAGTGCTCAAGGAGATGGAGGTCGATTACGTCATCCCACTGCACTGCTCTGGCGAGATGTTTTACGAACTCGCGAAGTCTGAAATGCCAACTAGGCTACTGCGCTCCTATACAGGAACCCGCTTTGTGTTCGAGGGTATTGGCGCCTGAGCGGGCTGTTTTTAGAGGTTGCGTCGCAATGACCATCGCACCGTGCGTGAGTTCGCCGAATGTCCCCTTAGGGTCATTAGCCGACATTACGGCCCCTTGGCGTCATGTCCGCTTTACCCCCGACAGCGGACATTCGTCGATGCAGGTGGGATGTCCGAAAAGTGCCAACAGCGGACGTCGGTAGACGGCACCCTGCGAGCGCCGGTCATGGTTTAAAATGACAATCGCCAGCCACAACCTCACTCCACCTCGATGGCAAGAGCTCACGGATTTTTATTCGGGCCGATCCAGCGCACATTGCTTACGGTGGCGGCTTTCGGCTCACGTCTAGGGGTGGGCAACTTTGCCGCCTGCGGGGTAGCCGACTTTGCCGCCGCTTTTTTGAGCTCGATGACAAGGGTCTCGCGTTGAGAAGAGCAATACGTGGCGATAGCCTTGGCGAAGTCGTCGAGCGTGGCACCGAGCGTTCCGCTCTCGTAGGGAGGGCGAAGATCACCAATCACCCAGACCGTGTGGCAACGGGCGAGCACCCCCGCAATCGATTTCAAATCGTTTTCCAGAACTTTGGTGAAATGCGCAAGATTGGCCCGTTGCTCCGGTTCGTGGGCCGCGATCAGTGGTCCGATGTCGTCAATAATGACGACCTGGGCTTGGCTCCAAGGCCAGTACGTGATTGTTGTCGGACCCGAGTCGTTGGGTAGGGATTGGCCAACAACCGCGGACGCGGCGAATTCGAGCAGCGTGCCGAGGCTTAGATACCGCACCTTATTGTTCTTGAACGCGAATTCGGTTCCGATGCCAGCCGCCATCGGGGTGCGCCCTGACCCGATCGGGCCGCCGATCACGACTTGGCATGGCGGCTTCGCCGGCGGCGCGCCCCCATTGATCAGGTTCTGCAACGTTTTTGCGTCCTCATGGTCGATCGTCGGTGCTGCGTCGGCGAGGCGAGACAGGTAGGGTAGGGCAGCCTTTTGCCAAGTTATTTTCTGGCGCAGCCAATGCGGCCCAAGCAGGATCGCCGCGACGACCACAAAGATCGAGATCACCCAAGGCGTCCACGAAGAGCCGTTCAGGTGAAAGGCGAAGCCGAGCGTCGCACCCAGCCCCATATAGACGGTTGCAATGATCGCATTGTCGCGCAACAGTTTGGCATCGAGCGGGAAAGCGCCGGTCGCATTCTTGACAGAGCTGCGGTAGGCACTCAGTTCCCACAGCGCGACGCCGATGACAGTGATCACCCACCCCCCTGCCAGGGCGCCGAACGTAATCGCGGGCAGGCTGGCACCCCCAATGAAGGTGCGAATGACCCAGCCGGTGACCCAAGTCGCGAGGAAGTTGACTACAATCCCGATGCAAATGTGGCCGACTTGATCAGCCAGCCAGGTATAGGAGTAGGTCGCAGCCGTCTGCACTTCCTTTCCGTAGGCATCGGCCCAGAGCTGTTGCCCCAGATTTTTGACTGTAAGATTTGGAGCGCTCGGTCCAACCGGAGTTGCGGGTGCAAGGTTGGTGGCCATTGCGTCTCCCCGTAAAGCGTCGTCCTTCCGAGTATTGTGCGCCCTCAATAGGCGCCAAGCAATGCCTGCAGAGACGCCTGCTACATAGGATGCCCCCCAAAGCGGACCAACCGTGATTCCGATTGCGCCAGTTCTCCCGTCGCCGCTGTGTCCGCTTTGGGTCAGAAGCAGACATCGCGTCCCGTCCGCGTCATGTCCGATATGCCCCTCAAAGCGGACATTCATCAGCGCGGTTTGCACGTCCGCTTGGTGCCACAAGCAGACATTCTCAATAGGCTGCCATGCCGCCACTTCTTTCGAGTCTCAACCGTCGGTCCCTGATTAAGCGTTTAGGCATGACTGGGAGCTTCCTCGCCGCATGGCGCGGGTGGCCCCGCCAAGCATTCGCTCAGAGTCCTGGTAGCGATGGAACCGTCGAGAAGCTGAACATGAATGAACCCCGAACGTTCGGCATCGACGTATCAAAATGGGGCGGGGAAATCGATTGGCATGAAGTGGTTTCGAAGCTCAACCCTCGCTTCGTATTCGTGCAGGCCTATCACATGGATAAGGACGAAGGGTCGTCCTACGCCAACCCCAGGTTTGCAAATTATCGGCAAGCTTTGCAGCGCATGGGGTTGTTACACGGAGCATATCTCCGTTGTCATCCAACTCCGAACGCTGAGAGCTTGATAAAAAGATTCTGGTCGGTGTACACGCCGCAGATCGGCGACATCCTACCCACGCTCGACATCGAAGAGGATTACGACAGCAGATGCAGCCTGCCGGTGAAGGACCGTATCAACCAGATCGAGAGAATGGTTCAACTCGTCTCAACGAAGATCGGCGGTCAGAAACCGATGATCTACACGAAGGCGCGGGTATGGAGTGAACTTGGAAATCCGATCCAATTTTCAGATTGCCCTTTATGGGTTGTCGATTACCACTCAACCCGAGAACCCACATTGCCACCGCCGTGGTCGAGTTTCGCTTTTTGGCAATACGCACAAAACGTGCAGGGAAACGGTATTTCGGGAAAATACGACAACGACTATTTCAATGGTCCGGAGGCTGACTTGCAGGCGTATCGCGTAAGATAGTCCTAGCCACTCTTGCTTCCGGATATTTCCGCGTTAGCGCCGGATTGCTCACGCGGTTTCGAAGTGGAGATATACGAAGGATTGCCGGTGTCGGGCTATTCGCGCACCATGGGATAGCGCATGAAGCCTCGTCGCACTGCCTGCTCGTCCAGCCAAGCTATCGCTTCACCAGGCGTAATCGCAACCGTTGTAATTGAAGAACTTGCCGGACTGCGCCGGTCCCAGGGTCTCGATCAAACGTCTCAGCATCGTCACGCTTTCGGCCGAGGTTAGGGTAGCGTGCGCCCCGCCCATATCAGTCTGCACCCAGCCGGGATTGACGACCACGCAAGTGATACCGCGCGGAGCGAGATCAATCGACAGACTGCGCATCACCATGTTTACCGCGGCCTTGGAGCTGCGATAGGCGATCGAGCCGCCTGAAGTATTGTCGGCAAGCGATCCCATGCCGCTGGTAAGGGTGACGATAAGCTTGCGCTCGCTTTGCGCCACGTGGTCAACGAACGCCTCTGATACCCGCATGGGGCCCATAGTGTTGACGTCGAGCACCTTCGCCCAGGCCTCGTAATCGATGTTTCCGATGGTCTGACCCCGAGCTCCGCCGACGCCGGCATTGTTAAGGAGGAGGTCAATGGCTTGCCCGTCGAGTTCTGCGGCCGCCGCCTTGACACTGGCGGGGTCAGTGACATCCAAGGCCAGGATCTGCAGTTTGTGGCCGCTCGCGTCTGCCAGTCGGCGCAGCTGGGAAGCGGAATCTGGATCACGACAAGCCGCGTAAACCTGCCAGCCATCGGCCAAATACTGTCTCGCGAACTCAAACCCCAGGCCGCGATTGGCACCTGTGATCAAACTGCTTGACATCGCTTTCTCTGCTGATCGGGAATTCGTGTTCGAATGCTGGGCTCAGAACGAGTTGGGTGGAACGAAGTGAGCCTCTAGGGGTAACATTTTGCGGCTAACGTCAAGAAAGGCGATCGGAGTTGGTAGCCGGTCAGCGAACTCTGCTTATCGTGCTCGTTGCCTGGGGACTCGTGATGATCGTCCCAGATCTTTGGCGCGTGGTGCAGCCATTGGGATCATTCGGCTTCTACGCCGACAATGATGGCCTAATCTACAATGCGGCCGGGCCATTTGACGATCAAACAGCATCGCCCGCATGGAAGGCTGGCATTCGGGAAGGTGACCGGCTCGACCTTTCGAAGATGCGATGCCTCCCTTACGATGCAGCGACGTGCGGTTCGGTGCTTTCAGCTCTTGGAGGCATCCGATTCGCCGTGCCGGGTCGCGGCATCACGATTGACCTCGCCTCAACCCCCGATCAGCCGGTACGCCAAGTCTACCTTGTTGCAATTGAGCGTCCTACCGACTTTCTTAAGCGCGCCGTTCTCATTCTCGATCAGATCGCTGGAATTCTGGTTGTGTTAGCTGCAGCCTGGCTGGTTTGCACGCGCCCCGGCGGCATGAGCTGGGGCTTTTTTCTTTACGTTATGTGGTTCAACCCTGGCCAGAGCTTTCAATTCTACGCTCTATTGCAACACTGGCCGCTGCTATTGCTGGCGCAGAATGTCGCCGGTTGCATCGCTCAAGCCGTTGGCTTCACTGGACTGCTGCTATTCGTCCTGCGCGTTCCCAATGATGAGCCCGACCCTAGATGGCGCGCGCTGGAACGTGCACTGCCGCCGATAGCACTGATTCTCACCCTGCTATTGCTCGCCTCCTATGGAAGTGCGTTTGGGTACCGGACGGAGATGGGCACTCGGGTAGGCATCCTGACCGGCTTCATTGTAGCATCGTCTGCCCTCGCCATCTTAATGGTACGGCGGCGAACCCAGACCCCCGAAGATTATCAGCGCGTCCGCTGGGTGATCTGGGGCTGCTTAATCGGCCTTCCCTCCTTCCTCGTAGCCGAGCTCGCCTCGGAGACGACATTGTTCAACACGCGCTGGGGAGATTTGACGCCGTCTGAGGACATCATTGGCCTACTTTATCTCGTAAACGGCATTCTCTGCCTATTCGTGTTCGAAGCCGTCCAACGGCCGCGCGTGGTAAGTGTTGCAATTCCACTCCGCCGGGTGACGATCCTCGGGCTGATACTCAGCGCTCCCGCACTGCTTCTGCATCATCAGGTCGACAGCCTTCAAAAGCATCTTGCCCTACCAAGCTGGGCTTGGCTCGCGCTCGGAGCGCTCGCTTTGTTTCTGATTTCGCGACTGCACGATGGATCCGTAGCCGTCGTGGATCGCTTCTTCAACCGAGCGCTTGATCAGCTCGAACGAACTCTCAGCCAGGAGATGCGTGAAGCGCAGGAGCCGGCAGATCTTGATCGGCTCCTCGCCGATGAGCCCTGGCGCGCGCTCAAGCTCAGCTCTGCCGTCACCTTCCGGCGACAAGGATCGTCCTTAGTGCGGGATGAAGACGGCAGGGGCTGGGAAGGCTGCGCCACCCGCGAACTCAATCTTGAGCAGCCCATGCTCGCGCCCGTGTCCACTGGCCTGCCTTTCGGGCTTGAGGAAAAGGATGACGACGAGATCGATTTCCCGCCGGGTCTCAGGAGGCCAGTTCTCGCGGTGCCTGCAGCAGATCCGGTCCGCTGCTTTGCCCTGTCGCTCTATGGTCCGCATGCCGTAGGCACCGATCTCGACGCAAACGAACGTGCGATGCTTTCCCGTCTTGCCCGCTTCGCCGCCGCTATATACGCGGAGCTCGAAGCGGTCGAGCTGCGCCACCGGATTGCGACGCTCGAACGGAAGTACAAGGCGCCGAGCTGGCGACGACGACGATAGTACCGGGATAACGACGCCCGCGAATGTCCGCTTTGGGTCATAAGCCGACATAACGGCCCGTTCGCGTCATGTCCGCTTTACCCCCGACAGCGGACATTCGTCCGCGCAGGTGGGATGTCCGACCTCCGGCAGTGCATGAACATGCGGTCGTTGTCGCTGTCTCGCCAGCGCCAGAGATTGCACGCAGTGCAGCCAACTAGTCGGTGGCCATATAGCGGTCAATCTCGATGAGAGGACCGTCACATTCACGACAAGCGTTACGCATCGCCAAAAAAGACGCTATTGGACCGAGCTGTGCTTCATAAATTGGCCAACGACTGCTCGCAAGACCTCTGGTCTTTCCCTTGCGACGTTTTGGAATAGCGACAGCAGCGAGCGTTCGGACGCGCCGGGATGCTTTTCCATCAAGTGGAGCATCACCTTTTCTGCCGCGTCCATGGGCTTGAATTTTTCGAGTTTGGTCATGGCCTCCGCTTCCTACAGAAGGCGCGTAACCATTTTATGTCCGTGACTGCGGCTATCTGCTGCATCAACGTAGCCGCATGGCCCCCCGAGGGACATGACGTCGCCGCAATGTCGTCCTGCCCGTTCCCTATTAGGAGCGACTCACGTTAATAACGCGCGAGCCGTACAAGAGCGCATTGTCCAAAGCTTGCAGAGGGGAACGAGCGGATGGCTGACAACGTAGTTGACTTTCCAACGGTAAAGCGAGGCCCCCGTCGCTGGCAAGATCAGAGCCTTCCTTCCCGCAAACCAGACGCTCTTGAGCACCTACTGCTTATTGAATATTGGCGGGCCAATGTCCTTTGGAGTGAACCAGAGTTGACGGAGATCAGGGACGCGCTTGACGATGTGATCCTGTACGCCGACGCCGCTGCTTCAGTGCGGGTGTTGGAGGCCTATAAGCGTGCCTCGCACCTCGCTCATGATGGCCTCGCCGACGAGAGCGATATGGAGTGCGCCCTCCAAGAGTTTTTCCAAATGACGGCTGGACTGTCCCAGGCCTCTTGACGCGAGGGGGCCACAATTCAAAACCTGTACGCGTTACGTGAATGACTACAAGTGGGAACTCTACAATGTAGATAAGGACTTCAGCGAGGCCAATGACCTCGCGGCCAAAGAACCCAAAAAGCTGCGCGAGCTTCAGGATCTGTTCTGGGTGGAAACCTCCAAATTCAACGCGCTGCCGCTCGACAACAGTAAAGTGGAACGATTTGGCCTAAGTCTTCGTCCAAGCCTGACGCGAGGCCGCACCGAGTTCACCTACTGCCCCGGAATGGTGCGCATCCCAGAAGGCACCGCGCGAGATTTTAAGAACAAATCCTACCGCATCACCGCTGACGTGGAGATTCCCCAGGGTGGCGCGGAGGGCGTGCTCATGACACAAGGCCGGTTCAACGGCCTTGGTCTTGCTGCAAGGCCGGCCAGTTTTTCACTACAACCTTGTGGGTGTTGAACAGACAACCCTCGCTGCCAAGGACGCTTTGGCGCCCGGAAAACACATGATCACGCTCGACTTCAGATAGATATGACGGCGACGGTATCGGGAAAGGTGGTCTCCTCACGCTGCCGGTGGACGGTAAAGAGGTTGCAAACGGCAAATTGGCGCGGACCATCCCATTTCGTGTTTCGGCGGATGAAACCCTCGATATCGGCGAAGACACCGGCACGCCGGTCAGCGAAGACTACCATGTGCCGTTCAAGTTCAACGGCACGCTCAAAAGGTCGTGATTGATCTCGGGGAAGCCAAACTCAGCCCCCAAGAACAAAAGGAATTGGACCAACAAGAGGGCACGAACGAAGTTGTTGACTAGGTCTGGCCGAGCGCCCCGCCGCCCAGTGCTGAGCGCATACGAGAAGCCCGCCACCGCTAAAGCTGCTTGATCGTAGCTCTTAACTGGAGTGTGCTCTCGGCACCAAGCGGACCAACTCGATGGGGCAGCGTAAGGTCCCGAAAGTTATTAGGGGCTCAGAGCGGGCAAAGCGTTTCGGAGAGGCTCGCTTCGGATCACCATAAGCCCAGAAAACGGTTCATTGAGCTCCATAATAAGGAAGATTGCCCCGGAGACTGACAGTGCACAGATGACGAGCGACGCCAAGGTCGTCGCGTTTGCAGGCGCCAAAAGAGAAAAGCCAGCGAACAATATTATCAGCCAGAGCAGTAGCACCGCCAAAAAGGGAACGGGGATCGAGCTGCCAAGATGCGAAAATAATAGGAATCGCGATTGCATCAGATCGTTGGTAACCTGAATTATCCGCGCCTGAAGTCCGCGTTGGATGTCGTTGCTTGGTTGAAGCTCCTGAACCCGCTGATAGAAGGCCTCGCCCTCAGCCGCAGCCTTGAATGGCGTTGACTGCAGCGGCACCGATTGCCCTTCTCTCCAAATTTTATCTACCACGGGTGGAATTGCTTGACGCAGCGAGGCTCGTGCGGCTTGAGCTTCATCTCCATATTTCGCAAGCAAGCTATCGATCAGGATGACGTTAGCGGTGATCTGATTGATTTCACTCTCGCGTGCGTCATAGGTACTCTTGGCGCTTGCGACCAATAGCCCAAGCACAAGAGCGGCCAGTGTCGCTACTACCCCCATGCTCAGCTTTACGACCTCCTTGGAGTCAGAGCCGAGATGGCCTTCTGGCAACAGTCTTTGCATGAAGCTGCCCAGCAATATGCCGACCAGCGCCAAAGCAAATGAGAGAAAAGATAGCGCGATAGGACTTATGCGATCCCCTGGGACCTTGCAGGTGTTGAAAAGCGGGCCTCATTGATCTCGATCAAATGCATCGAGTGCCGCATCACGTTTAAACGTGGATCCGAAGGTGGGAAGCGAAAGTCTGCTATTGGCACTAAGCGGACATTCGAAATCTGCTGGAGTTGGGCGAGAAGCTCGCTGCCCTCGTTGCCCCGGCCGAAAGCAATATGTGAACTTTCGCGCCCTTCGCCCGATGGGTAGGCCTACCCTTGGAACCAAAATCCGCACCCCGTGTTGATGTTCGCGGCCTTAGTGCCGCCACGGGGAAAATCTAAAATTATCCAGTCAAGTAGGAGGGAACCATGTTTGCGTCAAAGCGCGGGGAACGGTTATTGCCGAAGGCCTCAAGATTGTCGGCAGCGTCACCGCCGAGGGATTGGTGGAAGTCAATGGACAGATCGACGGCGAATTGCGCTGCACTTCGCTCATCATCTCTCGCAAGGCTCATGTCGCGGGAGCCGTCGTAGCCGAACGAGTCGTTGTGGATGGGACGGTCGAGGGTCCAATTCAAGGCGGAGCCGTCGTGCTCAAATCCAAGGCGCGTGTCGTCGGCGACATTCAACATCAAACGCTTGCAATCGAAAGCGGCGCCTATTTTGACGGCCGCTCCATACAGACTGGCGGAGCAAATGGTCGCCAGCCAGTCAAGGGGTCGATTGAGCGGCAGTCCGAAAGAGCTGCAATGAAACCGCTCAGAGAGATCGCACACAAGGGCGGGGACGCGGCTTCGGCGGCGTGACTTCTGCGGCGGGGCCGCAACGAACTGTGATTGAGGCAGCCGTGAAGCCCTGCCACTGACTTTTACGACACCCGGGTCGTGGTCGGCTGCACGACGATGCGGCCGCGGTCGCCGTCGACGATTTCCTCGTCGCTCAGCTTGAAATTGTCCATGCGGATCGTGTGAAACCGATCAAAGTAGTCCTTAAGCGGCTTCTCGATGGCGCGGTCGAAATCCGGCCGTACCACATGGGTGGCGCCCTGGACGACCTTGACCACCTTGCCGTTGCGCACGATTAGCTCGCCGTTCTTGAAGACGAGTTCAGGGGTGGCGAACATGGCTTCCCGGTCGGCGTTGTCCTGATACACGGTGATGTCCGCCGAGGCGCCGGCCCCCAGATGCCCGCGGTCCTGCAAGCCTAGGCTCCGCGCCGGACCGGCGCGGGTCAGGATCGCGATCTCGTCGAGGGTGTATTCGCGGGTGAGCGAGCCGAGGATGCTTTGGGTCGCCGCGTCGGGATGGATTTTCTGCAGCATGCGTTGCGGAAGCCCCTGTCCATCAAAGAGCCGGATCAGATGCGGGTAGAAATAAAACGGCGCACCGTTCGGGTGGTCCGTGGTGAGAAAGATGCGCCACGGATCCTCGAACAGAAGATCTATGTCTCGAGCCCAATGACCCATTGCATCGCATTGACGAAGCTCTTGTCGCGATAGTGCATGGGCACCACGCCGCAGCCCGCGTCGCACTCGATGTCCATGACCACCGACTTCTTGGGGCTGGCGTTTCGGGAAATGGCTATTTGGCGCATGCTGTCGCCCGACGCGGTGCAGGTCTGTCCGAACATAACCTGCCCCACGTCGATGGATACACTTGGCGTCTTGTTGAGAAGCTCGGCGATGCGCGCAGCGCCGGAGGAGAACTTGTGATCGCCTTCGGTGCCGTAGCTCAGGAACTGAATGTGCGTCAGGTGAATGGGCAGGCCCTCCGCGGCCCGGATCGTCGCCAGCGTTGTTTCAACGTTACCGGGGATGCCGAGATTGCAGCCGTGAATGTGCAATGGGTGGGTGACGCCGAGCTCCCTCAGCGCGCGTGCGAGGTTCAGGATGATCTGCCGCGGCGTCACGCCGTAATAGGCGTGCTGCTCATCGAGATCGAGTTTGCGCTGGTTGAACTTGAACGCGCTGATACCGCCGGGATTGACGACCTTGACGGCGATCGCCTGCGCGGAATGCATGGTCCAGGCGACGTAGTCCTTGATCGCCTCGAAGTCCTGCTTCGCGGCTAGCTGACGCAGAAAGAAGTCGTCGCTGCCGAGCATGACGAAGGCGCCCTTGTCGACCATGGGCGTGTCACGCCCATCTCCATGTGCGCCTGGCGCGCATTGGCGGGGAGCATGGCCGGCTCGAAGCAGGCCGTGTAGCCCTGGTCCGCGTAGCGGTATCCCGTGACCATGGTCGAGGGCACCGCGTGACCCGAGCCGGGCGCGGGTGAGGTCCGTACACGCGACCTCGTCTTTCTGGTGGTCCTCCGGCATTAGCATGCGCGCGATGGTCATCTTGCCGCCGCCGATATGCGTGTGGGGATCGATGGCGCCGGCCATCACGATCCGGCCCTTGAGATCGTACGTCGTGTCGATGCGGGCATCAGGCTTGGCCGCGGCAATCTTTCCGTCCTCGACATAGATGTCGCGAACCTCGCCGCTTACCCCGTTGGCGGGGTCGTAGACTTTTCCGCTCACAAGCTTGATCAGCATTTGTTGGGGGGCTCCAGTCTCAGAGGGCCGCTTCGATGGCCGAAAGCACATCGGCCGCGCGCGGAAGCGGCGAGCGACCCAGGTTCTTTAAGGGCAAGGACACGACGCTGTCGCAACGGACGAGACGGCCGGCGTGGTCCATGCCGGGGGTGCCGACGGGGATGAGCACGGCGGGTGTCGTGTTAAGCCGCAAACCTGGTGTTCCCAAGACGATGGTGGGGACTTTCGTGGCCGGCGGCGTCAGGTCCGGTGCAAGCGACGCGGATCCGAGACGAGCACATCGCCTTCGCCCTCGGCCAACATCCGGCTGATCGAATAGCGGTAGGGATCGAAGTCTGGAGCAGCGCTTGCATAGCTGACGCGGAGTGGGTAACCGCTTTGCCAGGCGCAAACGGCGCCGGCAGTCACGGCGCCTTCGTTGCCCCCGAGCGACAAGCCGGCGAACCGCGAGGTTTGATTGAGATCCTTCACGAGGCCGGCGATCTGGTCGACCGCGAGCTCCGCATGCGGGAAGGCAAGACTTGGGGGCGCCCAGACGACGACCCGTATTTTGCCTGCCGGCACCGTTCGGCGAGCGCGTCGACATCGGCGAGGGTGACGCCATCCAGGTTGAAGGGCTCGATGCGAAAGCCGCGGAGGCGGGCCCTCAGAACGCCCAAGACCTCGCCCGTATGCTCGATCTGGCAAGGCAGTGTGATGACTTCGCCGAGTCGCGGTCCCGCCGCGCTTAAGCCGTCCGGAGCGGTGCCGATGAAGACGAGGGTGCGCTTAGGCGCCGTCACATCGAACATCGAGTCGGGCGGGCAGGCGATCCGCTCGAAGAAGCGCGGGTGCAACGCATGAATATCGCTTCCCACCACAATGATGAGGTCGGCGCGGTTGCGCGTTTCGGTCAGCGTGGATGTCGTCCAGCCGGTAGATTGAAGGACCTTGAAGTTGCGGTATTGGCCTTCGCTCAAGGCATGATCGACGACGCCACGGGAGCGCTCGGCAAGCGCCATCGCCGCGCGCATCCCTTCACGTCGGTCGCGATCCGCCGTATGGGGCATTTGGCCTTGGCCGATCAGCGCGGCGGCTGCCTCGATGGCCTCCGGCAGCCCGACATTCTTGCCTGCAATCTGTGGATTGCTCTTGGGCAAGTGGCGTTCAAACCCGGCGATCGCCTTCTCGCAGCCGTTCTTGCGGACCTTTAGGGTATTCTCCCTCCGCTCGATTTCCAGATCGTCGCAAAGCAAGCCGCAAAAGGGACAGCAGACGTCCTCAAACAGCTTGGATGGGACGCGCTCGCCGGTGGCTTTGCGCGCGGTCGATGTCGGCATGCGGTTAACCCCTCAAAGGTGGGGAAACAAAGCATGGGACGGACCGCAGACGAACTCGGGAGACGATGGGGCTTTCCGCGGCGCGATGCCGCCCTTGGCCCGGGTGCGTGGGCCGAGGTCAGCCCCATCTTCGCCCTCGATCTCAAGGGTCACCAGCCTCGCCAGCAATGTTGCAGGATAAAGTGGCCGATCATCGCCTCGACATTGCAAAGACGGCGCGCAACATCGCTCGCCGCTGGATCTCTACCTCGACAGCGCGTGGATACTTGCTGCCAAGGGGGCAAACCCTCTACACTGTTGCGCATCGCCCGTGCGATGGGAGGAGAGGCTGATGCCGACCTGGCTCAGACGTGCCGTGGGGGTGACGCTTGCCGTCTCTCTGCTGACTGTTGCCGGGGTGCAGGCCTATTCGGAGCGGCTGCGGCCGCTGGTGCAGGAGTATGGCACCACGTGTTACCGATCGGCGACGGTCCGCCCACGGCACCGCTCATCTGCAAGCCGGAAGAGACGATCCTGACCGCCATCGAGCAGGTGCACGCTAAATTCGATCACTTGACCGGGGACAGTCTCCAAGCCTTTCAGACGCGCGCGCGCGATCTCAAGGGCCTGCCACCCCTCGATGTCGACGACCTCTACGTCATTACCGAGGACGACAAGCTGCGTAACGGCGATATGGTCCTGTTCATCGGGCTGAAGCTCAAATGCGTGAAAACGGTCTTCGGATTTTCCGCGGCGATCTACCGCGAGATCCTGGCCAACGGCCACAGCGCGTAGGCTTGCGGGTGGCCAGTGCCAACCGGCGAGAGCGGATCGGATTGATCGGCCGTCATGGATGACGCACGTTTGCCCGGCGGCGAGCTCGTTTATGCCATTGGCGACATCCACGGTCGGGCCGACCTGCTCCAGTCTGCTTGCTTGCGGATATCGCGGCGGATGCCGAGGCGAGCCAGGATGTCGCGGAGCGGACGCTCATCTTTGTCGGCGACTATGTGGACCGGGGCCCGGACAGCCGGCAAGTCGTCGAGATGCTGATCACCAGCCTGCCGCAAGGCTTCGACGTTCACTTCCTCAAGGGCAATCACGAGGCGATCCTGCTCGATTTCCTCGAAGATGCGTCATGGCTCGACTATTGGCGCGCCAATGGCGCCGATGCCACACTTCTCTCTTATGAGCGTCGACGTGGAAAGGCTTGTCCGCACAAGGGCGCCGTCCGGAAGAGTGGCGGCGGGCCTTCGCCGCAGCGCCTCCGGAACTCATCGCCGCTTCTACCAAGGGCTTGAGCTCAAGGTATCGCGCGGCGACTATTTGTTCGCGCATGCGGGCGTGAGGCCCGGCGCGGGGTTAGATGCGCAGGACCTGCACGATCTCATGTGGATCCGAGGCGAGTTCCTTGGATATGGCGAAGCCGTTCGGCAAGGTGGTGGTGCACGGCCACACGCCCAATTCCGCCCCGGTGGAGTCAGCGCGCGAAAACCGCATCGGCATCGATACGGGCGCTTGCTTCACGGGCAGGCTAACGGCGCTTAAGCTTCAAGATCGCAACAAGAGCTTTCTGCAAACCTGAGGACGACCGAGAGAGATCAGTTCTCGGGGCGTCCGCCGGAACGTCCTTCAGCCGCTCGCTCAAGCTTTGCCCGCGGCCTTTGGCAGCAGCGGCGGCGCGGCGCCTCGCCCTGCGGGTGGCAAACCGCTGGATGAGTGGCCCGCGCGGCTCGACTTCCTCTTCGGCCGCTTGAACGTCCTCGACCATGGGCTCCGGCTCTTGCTCGATCTCCGCCGCGCTTTCGTATTGCTCCGGCGCTTCGATCCCGTTGCCGCCGCCATTGGCGCCATGCGGAACCGGCTCGGGCTCTTGCGGCAGGGGTTCCGGCTGTTGAGGAATGAAACTGGCCACAGGTTCCTCGGGCTCGGGCAGCGGTTGCGCAACAGCGAGGATTTGCTGGGCGAGCTTGTCGAGCTCCCGGCGGAGCAACGCGTCCTCCTCGCTGCTCATCTTTTGTCGCTCGAGCTCTTCCTTGAGCCGCGACAGGTCGGCGCTGAGCCGCTGGTTTTCCTTGGCGAGCTCGGAGTTGGACTTCGCAAGGCGGCGCAACGGGCTGCCTCCGCCTTCCAGTGCCGTGCGCAGGCCCTCGATGTCGCCGCGCTGGTTCTGCACCGCCGAGCGGGCCTCCTTCAGCGCTTCCGCTTGCGAGGCCACGGTGTTGCGAAGCTCGGCGTTGGCGGATTCAAGCTCAGCGATCGCTTCCTTTGCCGCCTTGATCCTGGCATCGAGATCCGGCAAGCGGCGCTTGATGGTCTGCTCGAGCACGCGGTTGGCGTTCTCGTTCTCCTGCAGCTGCCCTTTGGCGGCGCCGAGCTCCTGGTTGAGGACGGAGATCTCAACCCGGCGCTTGTTGGCCTGGACCAGCTCGCGGGCGGCCTTGTCCTTGGCCTTTTCCAGGGCCACCTCGATCCGGCGCAGCTCGATGGCATACTCCGCGCGCAACTGATCCTTATCGGCCTGGATATCAGTGACCGACATGGGCATCGTCGCTTCAAGTCTGCGTGTGGTGAGCCGCACGGCACGGTGCCAGAGCGGAGGGGCCAGCATGAGCGCAAGCAGACTCGCGACCAAGAAGCCGAGCGCCGCAAACATCACCGCGTCGATCATCGGACCATGGCTCCCATTCGCGCCCACGCGTCACCAATGACGCCTCGCGGAGCAGGCTTTAGCCAAAACTGCGCGCGCCGCGCGCCTGTTCCCTTGCCGCCGCCAAGCTTCCTTAGCGCCAATCTAGAACGGATTCCAGGTGGGCTCGCGGGTATATTTCAGGTAGCCGATATTGGCGCCAAGCCTAAGTCCCAGTCCTGAACGGATGGGGGCAAGGACGACGTGGTCGCGGGTCAGGAAGGTCACGCCGACGCCGCCCACGAGATAGGCCG
>CAVUHA010000008.1:0-36277 GCA_963741155.1 uncultured Alphaproteobacteria bacterium
TCCACGTATCGCGGTAGCTCGCGGCGCTCGGGGTGCGCGCGGCGGGCGATCAGTGGTAGCGAGGCCGGTC
This sequence comes from uncultured Alphaproteobacteria bacterium, assembly GCA_963741155.1. Classification (GTDB taxonomy): domain Bacteria; phylum Pseudomonadota; class Alphaproteobacteria; order Rhizobiales; family Methyloligellaceae; genus Methyloceanibacter. The sequence goes on from CAVUHA010000008.1 coordinate 71, forward strand.
GGGCTGGTGCTGTGATGGCTCGATCGACTGCGAGGAGCGGGAACCTGGCCTGTCAGGTGGTTTGGAGGGCAAGCTGGTGGCTGATCGGGTTGAGGTTGACTACGGCAGCGGTCCATGCTGCCTGCAATCGGCTCTTGGCGCTGCCGATGTACCGGGTCTGGCGGGCGTGATAGCGGTACGCGAGCAGGCCGAGCAGCCGCTCGATCCGCGGCCTGGTGCGGCGCAGGTGCGTGGCGGTGGCGGGATCGTCGAGCGCTTGCCTGGCGGCGATCAGGAGCTCCTCTTCGGGGTTGATATCGATCATCCTGAAGTTGCTGCGGGGCCCGAGACAGCGGGACTTCAGTGGACAATCGCGACACAACGACGACACGAACAGAGCCCGTCGCTGGCCGGCTGGTTGCGTGCCGATCGTCACGGTATGCCCGGCCGGACAGGTGACGGTGCCAGCGTCTGGATCGATCTTGAAGTCGCGCTTGGCCAGCCTTCCCTCACGGACCGGCGCCTCGGGGACCGGTGCGAGTACGGCGACGCCGCGCTCGGCCAGCTCGCCCCGAACCGGGCCGTTGCCGTACGCGGTGTCACCGAGCAGCCGGTCGGGACGACGATGCTCGGGCTGCTGATCGACTAGGCCCGACGCTTGTGGCCCGTCCGGCTCGCTGGCCGGGGAGTGTCGGAGGAACCGTGTAAGCGTGGCCGAAAGGACCAGCCATGCCCACGAGAACACAGAGCAATCAGGAAGAATTTGTCAGCCAGGAGCGAAGCGACCCTGGAACCGTAGAGCGGAGAGAGGTGTTTCCGGGACTGCCCGGCGGCCCGGGTTTTGATGAGGAGCCGGTGGAGTTCAGCGACGAGTTGCTGGACACGCTGCTGGCCGGCGCGAGGACGGCGCAGGAGATCGCGGGCCCGGACGGGCTGTTGGGCCAGTTGACCCGTCGGCTGTTGAACCGCGCGTTGGAGGCGGAGTTGAGCGAGCATCTCGGCTACGAGCCCGGTGAGGCGCCGCCCGGCGGGGCGGGTAACGCGCGCAACGGCAAGCCAGGCAAGACGATCCTGACTGACCAGGGGCCGCTGCGGATTCGCTCGCCACGGGATCGCAAAGGGACGTTCGAGCCGCAGATCGTCAAGAAGCGCCAGACCCGGTGGGTCGGGTTCGACGATCGTGTGATCAGCCTGTATGCCCGGGGGATGACGGTCCGGGAGATCCAGGGGCACCTGGCCGAGATCTACGGCACCGAGGTCTCCCCGGATCTGATCTCGAAGATCACCGATACCGTCCTGGCCGACGCCAAGGCGTGGCAGAACCGGCCCTTGGAGCGCGTCTACCCGATCGTCTACCTCGACGCGCTCGTGGTCAAGATCCGCGACGGGCACACCGTCCGCAACCAGGCGTGCTACGTCGCGTTGGGCGTCACCCTCGACGGGGAGCGCGACGTGCTCGGCCTGTGGTTTCAGCAGACCGAGGGCGCGAAGTTCTGGCTGCACGTCCTGACCGAGCTGAAGACCCGCGGGGTGGCCGACATTCTGTTCGTCTGCGTCGACGGGCTGACCGGGTTCGTGGACGCGATCGAGACCGTCTTCCCCACCGCGACGGTGCAGACATGTCTGGTGCACCAGGTCCGCTCGAGCCTGCGCTACGTGTCCTACAAGGACCGCAAGACGCTCGCCGCCGACCTCCGGCGCATCTACACCGCCGTCGACGCCGAGCACGCCGGCGACGAGCTCCAAGCGTTCGCCGAGAAGTGGGATCACCGCTACCCGATGATCTCCGCCAGCTGGCTGGAGCGCTGGGAGCAGATCACCCCGTTCCTGGCCTATCCCGCTGAGGTCCGCCGCGTGATCTACACGACGAACTCGATCGAGGCGCTGCACCGGCAGCTGCGCAAGATCATCAAGACCCGCGGGCACTTCCCGACCGAGGACGCCGCCCGCAAGCTGATCTACCTCGCCATCCAGAAGGCCGAGACAAAGTGGCGCCGCGTGTTGCACTGGCCGACCGCTCTCGCCGCGTTCAAGATCGAGTTCGGCGACCGCATCCCCGACAACGCAATCTGACTGTCACTCATTGACACAACAGGAGTAACCACTACACTGACACTGTCAGCTTACACGGAAGAACTGACACCCTCGCCTGGCCGCGGTGACATCGACCGCGGTGATCAACGGCACCTCGGTGTTGGTCACCGCGGCGGGGATCTTGTAGCCGTCGAACCGCTGTGAGCTGCTCTTGCGACCATGGCGCATCTCCGGATCGACGGTCGACATGATCCGCCGTGAGCGGGTCCCACGATGCAGCCGCGGGACGCCGTCCTCGATCGATGTCGAAGTCCTGGCCGATCAGCTCTCGCAACAGCCGATGCGCCTCGGCGACTTCCTCGTCCTCCAGCAGCCCGTCGGCCTGCTCAACGGCGCGCATCGCCCGCTCGGCGTCTTGCGCCACCCTGGTCAGCATCCGTTCCCGCTCGGCCTTGATCCGCCACCGGCAATCCGGCTTCTCGGAGGGCTTCTCGTAGTCGAACTCGAGCCCAGCGACCAGCGCTCGTGCGGCCGGCGCATCGACGGCGTGACGGCATCGATCAGCTTCTTGACCCCATGGCGGACCAGCCTGACCGTGTCCTGCGTCGCGGCCGCGCCGAGCATCGGCGTCGAGTCGACGATCTGCTCCGCCGGCGCGTCCAGCATCCCCAACTCCTCCGCGAGGCGCAGCGTGTTCTCAAGCGCCAACCGCTCCTTGCCGTGCAGAAGCAGCCGGGCGCGGTACTTCGTCAACGACGTCGGATGCCAGCCGCGGTGATCGACCGCCAACCCGAGCGCGACCTTCCAGCGCAGATCCCACGCCACCGACTCCATCGCCTGCTCATCCGACAGCCCGCACCGGTACTGCAACAACAACACCTTCGCCAACAGCGACGGCGGGATCGACGGCCGACCCATCCGCTCCGAATAGCACTCCGCGAAGTCCTCATCACGCACGATCCGATCACCGTGCTCGGCCAACAACGCGAAAAACGACCCCTCCGGCAACGGGCCCATCAACCCCGCCGCATCCAAGAACCCCATCTGGCAGACGTAGTCGCGAGCATGCCCGGAAGGGTCTTAAACCCGCCGGACGGAACCCGACTTTTTCAGCGGTCTTCTAGGGCGCCCGCGTACCCATCGTGAGGATTGCGCGAGCACCCCGCGGCGTGTGGTCGATGACGGATCCGAGTACGTCGTCGCGGTCGTAGCTGACCAGTGCGTCAGGTGATCTCAAAGCGTCCGCCACCGCTGAGGCGGACGATGCCAGGTGGCCGAATCCGAAAGTGCACTGCGTAGCGCGCGCAGCTCGATTGGCACGATCCTGATGTCGCCGATGCGATCGCGCGGCGCCGAGCGCCGCCGGATGAAAGGACACGCGGTCTGCGGCAGCCGAAAGCAGGACCGTCACCCGTCGTCCCCCCGTGGCTTCCGCTTCGCCGGCAAGGAGCAGTACGGCGTCACCGGCGGTCCTAGCCCGGAGGAGCGGTCATGGTGAGGTTGCTGGTTCGGCGACAAACCGGCAGTCTCCCTCTGGCCTAGAGCGCCGCTCCTCGCGAGGCCATGAGCGGACGACGAGCGGTCGTTGGTCACAATTCTCGGTGCTGAACCGTATACGGGGTGATATGCGTGATGAGCGTGCAGACGCGGAGTTGCTGAGCAGCGGGGTCGCGTCTGATTTTGGCTGCTTCTATGACCGCCACGTGAGGGCGGTCACGGCGTTCGTCGGCAGCTGGATCGGCGAGCCGGACGTGGTGTTCGATCTGGTGGCCGAGACGTTTGCGCGAGCGCTGGAGCATCGTCTGCAGTACGACGCGTCGAAGGGGCCGGCGGTTGCGTGGCTTCTGGGGATCGCGCGCAACTTGATGATCGATTCCGCGCGCCGGGGGCAGGTTGAGTCGGAGAGTCGCGAACGCCTTGGGATGGGTCGGGTTGAGCTTGACGATGAGCAGCTGGAGGTGATCGCCGACCGCGCGGACGTCGAGTTGCGGGACGCGCTTGCCTCGTTGGAGGCTGTCGAGCGGGAGGCGGTGATCCGCCGGGTCGTGCTCGAGGAGAGTTATCGCGCGATCGCCGCGGATCTGCGCTGTTCTGAGCAGGTGGTCAGAAAGCGTGTCTCGCGCGGGCTCGCGCGGTTGCGGGAAAGTCTGGAGGGACGATGAAGGATCCGTTTGACATCCTGCGCGCCGAGCTGGTAAGCGCCGCGGAACGTGCGGCGCTGCCCGCGCCGCGTAAACGGTGGGGCTGGCTTCGCCGCCCGTCGCGCCCGATGGCTGTCTTGCTGGCGGCGCTGGTGATCGCCGGGGCGTGCGGCCGCGGTCGCCTCGCTCACCGGGAGCGCGTCACAGCCGCTTGCGGGGAGGGTGCCGGGAGCGATTACCCCCGCCTCGCTGGCGGGCTACAGCTACACGATCGCAGTGACCCCCAGCTGCCCGCCGGGACGGCGGGATGGGAGTCGTTCATCATCTACACCAGGACGGGCGCCAGCACCGCAACCCCGCCCAGAGCGGGGGGACGCTTGGGTATCCAACGGCCACGTTCCCCGTCTTCGGCGGCGGTACCGGCCCCGATAGCTGCCCCGTCTGCTTCGCGCGCGGCAACGCCGTCACGTACGTCCTTACCGGCCCGCAGGTGTTCGCCGTCCGGATTGGGAGCCAGACGATCCGCACCATCACTTCACCCGCCCTGCCGACCGGCGATCGAGCCGCCGTGGTCTTCATCCCCGCCAAAGGACGCGTGTTCCTCATCCCCGCCCACGGACCCGTCCCGGTCCGTCAAGCATCCGCCGGGGATGAAGAACGTCCTCATCGTCGCCGTCGAGCCGCTCGCCCGCTCCGGGCAGGCGATCCCCGCCCAGTTCACGCCGCCTCCGGACGGACCGCCGCCGTTGACCTGGATGGCACCTGACGCTCTGTCGCACTGGTGGCCGTTGGGGGAATTCACGGTGCCCTACCAGGGCCCGGGCTATCACGCCCCGACCCGTCCGCGTCCAGGCGTCTGTGAGCTGGCGCAACACGGCCTCCCCGCACTTCACGCCCAGTTCGGCCACACCATCGCCTGGATCGCGCCGGTCCCGGACGCGCTCGGCGAAGTGTTCCTGTCTTGCGTCGATACGGAGTACTGGATGGACGGGTGGCCGCTCCAGGCCGGCGTGCTGCTCGATGGCCACGGCCGGGGCAGGTTCTGGGGCCAATTCCCGGCGCGCGGCCGGTACCCGGCCAGCCGGACATGGTCAACCTCCCCCTCGGGCGAGTCCCCCTGAACTACGACACGCCTATCTCCGCTGATTCGCCGCAGTTCTCGTTGACAGCCAAACGAGTTGGTAATGCCTGGCTGGTCGTCGTCTTTAAAGGCCAGTCCTGAGGGGATTTGGTCAGCGGCGCATGGCACCGGGCGGCACCTGCGCTTCAGCGCTCCGGACTGCGTGGCGCCGTCCGGAGGCAGCTCAACGAGCTAAATGCCTTTCATGAGGTTGCCGGCCGCGAAGTACGATCCAAGCGATAATTGCCACCCAAAATGCATTGGGGCTGATCACAGGAATAGCGACAAAGGTCGCGAGTACCGCCAGCACGGCCAGAATCAGCGAGATGACGAAGATTACCGTCGTCGGTGCGCTGAGGTTCATCTCCACCCCTCCCTATTTGTTGACGGGCGAAATGTAATCGGTTTCTGTGGGCAAGCGAGCGGTTTGCTTTCGCTGCGCACAGCCCTAATCCGCGGCAGGGCCGGGGAACCTTTGGAGGAGAAGGCGAGCGATGCGTCCCATGATGCGGTTGGTGCTTGGGCTTGGCGCTCTAGTCGTGATCCTGATCGGGGTCGCCTTCGCGCTGCCCAGCCACGTTACAGTCTACCGTTCGGTGGTGATCAATGCCCCCGAGGGGGTCGTGTTTCCTTACCTCAACAATATGCACCGCTTCGTCGACTGGTCGCCCTGGGCGGCGCGGGATCCACAATTGCGCGTTACCTATGCGGGGCCTGAGGAAGGCAAGGGCGCGCACACCGAATGGACGAGCGAAAAGCGGTCGGTGGGCGCTGGCAGCATGGAAATCACCGGCAGCGATCCCAACCGCCATCTGGACCTCGTCGTCAGCTTCAACGGCATGGACGGCACGAGCTACTACGAGGTGGCGCCGTCGGGCTCGGGGAGCAAGGTCACCTGGGGCTTCGGCGTCGATATGGGTGGCAACCCATTTCGCAGGTGGCAGGGATTGATGCTCGATCGCATCGTCGGCACCGAGTATCGCGACGGTCTTGCCAAGCTCAAGGATCGCATCGAGGCCGAGCGGCAACCCACGGCCGCACCCGCGGCGGGCGCGGCTGTGCCTCCTTCGACGACCGTGCCGGTGGCGGAAGGGACCCCGGCGGCAAGCTCATCGACCCAGGCCGAGCAGCCTGCGGGCCCGCCGCAGACCGCAAGCACCCCGGCTCCTCCCGCCGCAGCGCCCAAGCCTCAGCCTCCGAAGAAACCGAAGCCGCATCAGTGAGGACTGATTGTCCGCTCAGCGCCGCAAGTGGTGTTAGCTAGAGCTTCTGCTCGGGGTTCGGCGCGGCGGTTGCCCGCGGATCGACGCGCACTGCGTCGATGATGAGGCGGAGCGCGCTGGCCACGGAGGGATCGAGCGGCGAGCAGGAGAGCAGGTGCGGGTCGGCCTCGGATGGCAACCCGTCCACGGTCGTTTGGACCGGATCGACGACGTGCCTTCTTGTCACTCGGTAGATTTGCGTCAGCCCGTCGGCCCCGGTGACGGCGATGCTGTCCCCGATCGCCACGTCACCAAGATCGAGAATCGGAAGTCGCGGCCGTCTGCCGCCGAGCTATGGGTGACTTTCGGAGGTAGCCTCCAATCGGCGTTGGCGAGCACCGCGGCACTGAGGCCGAGCCGGGGCACGAGCGACTGCGCCCTCGGCGCGGTGGTGTCCCACGGCCACGATTGCTGCACCGGCTCGCCGGCAAGGGCGTGCTTCCAAGCGCTTTGGCGCAACGACTGGGCGATGCCGGATTTGAGGCCGGGACCCTCGCCGTGCAAAAGGCCGAGCAGCACCAGGCCGCCAAGGACTGCTCCGATCCACCGGCGTTGCGCGCGGAAGAAGAGGAGGAGGAGCTGCACCGACCCCCGTTTCGGCATCAGATCCTCCTCCCAATCCGCCGCGGGGAGGCATAGTCGCGGCGATGGTAACGCCACACGACAAGCGTCACCGCGCTTAGGAAGGCGAGGAGCAGCATGAAGACCTCGATCTGCCGCGCGGGAACGGCGAGCGGCGCCGCCGAAAAAAAGGAGAAAATCAGGAGAAGCAGGGGGAAGGCCGGCTCCCGTAAGCGGAGAGCTTGGCGTCGCGTCAGCATCGACTAGTCCCTCATGATCCTCCGGTACGGTGCAACGAAATCACGCCATTAGGGCGGCGCTTTAACCGTAATGTGGCGCGCCGACGCGCCGACTGAGGCAATCGCGCCATAATGTGTCCATTGTAAGGGCGCCCTTCGCCCAGTCCACTGCGCCTAAGCGCGCAGCCTCCGGCCCAACACGAGTGGCATCGGGGTGCGCATAATGGCCGCGTTTGGGCACCTCGTTTTTCGCGCCATGAGGCTTGCGGGGGTTAGCGCCCACGCTTAGTTAGGGGGCGGCCGCTTACTATGCGGCTTCGGCCGCGAGGCCGCCTCGTCCACCTTTTTCCCAGGAGATCAGCATGGGGTTCGTCGCCCACGCGCTTGAAAGGGTCAAGCCATCGCCGACCATGGCGATCACCAGCAAAGCGCGCGAGCTGAAAGCCGCCGGCCACCATGTCATCGGGCTCGGGGCCGGGGAGCTGGATTTTGACACGCCGAGCAACATCAAGCAGGCGGCGATCGAGGCGATCCGGCGCGGTGAAACCAAATATACCGCCGTGGACGGCATCCCCGCAGTGAAGGCCGCCATCGTCAAGAGTTCCGCGCGCCAGAACGGGCTCAGCTACAAGCCGTCCGAGATCAGTGTCGGTAGCGGCGGCAAGCAGGTGCTCTATAACGCCTTGCTCGCGACGCTCAATCCGGGCGACGAGTTATCGTGCCGTCGCCCTATTGGGTCAGCTATCCCGATATCGTGCTGCTTGCGGGGGGCACACCGGTCATCGTCGACACGAAGCTAGAGGACGGCTTCAAGCTTAGCCCCAAGGCCCTGGCTGCCGCCATTACCCCGCGCACGAAATGGTTCATCTTTAATTCGCCGTCGAATCCGATGGGTGCCGCCTATACGCGCGACGAGATCAAGGCGCTCACCGAAATGTCGTCTCAGCCGGAGCAGGTGTGGATCCTTACCGACGATATCTATGAGCATCTCGTCTATGAGGGCTTTCAGTTCACCACCCCGGCGGCGGTCGAACCTGCACAAACCTGCACAAACCTGCACAAACCTGCACATGTAACAAACCTGCACATTGCCTCTCCCATGCCCAGCCTCTCCATCCCTTCTTCTTCTTCTTCTTCTTCTTCTTCTTCTTCTTCTCGCCGCCACGGAGGCGCTCGGCCTTTACGAAGGCAAGAACGTGACGCTGGTCATCGACCCCGGCGACATCATTATTGCTTGCAGATAGCCGACCGAGGCTGGGTCCACGCCATCGAACCGCCTTGAGCTACCTAAGCGATGAGCGCAATGGACACCATAATTCCCAGCGCAGCGCCCGTCGCGGCGGATCGGTTGTCGCGCGTCCACGTGCTCTCTTGCGGCAGGCGCGTCGAGTACGGCGACCTTAAAGGGCTGCCGGTCTTCGCCTTGCACGGGACGCCCGGCTCGCGGCTGATGTTCGCACTTTCCGACCATGCCGCGCGCGACCGGGGTCTTCGCCTCATCGCGCCTGAGCGACCGGGATATGGCTTGTCGGATTACCGCCATTCCGCGACGCTGTTTGATCACGCCCGGGATATTGCGACCCTCGCCGAGGCATTGGGGTTCGAGCAATTCGCGATCATCGGCGTTTCCGGTGGTGGCCCCTATGCCGTGGCGGTCGCCGCTGCACTGCCTCGGCGCGTCACGCTGCTCGCGCTGGTCGGCCCTATCGCCGACCACGGCCGCCAAATCCGCATGTCGCGCGGCCGCCGCCTGCTGTTCGGGAATTTGGTGCGATTGCCGGTCGTCTTGCGCGCCATCTTTTTCGGCTTGCGCAACCTTCTGCACCTCGCGCCCGAGCTTGCCTATCGCGGATTGATGGCTCGGGTGTCCCAGTCGGACCGGGCCATCCTAGCGCGCGACGACGTCAAAGCGCCTGCGCGCGGCCGTGTTCGAGGGATTGCGGCCCGGTATCGAGGTCGCCGTGCAGGATGTAACGCTATTTTGCGCGCCGTGGGGCTTGCCGCTCGCTCGTGTCTATGCGTCCGCGGTCTTGTGGCAGGGCAGTGACGACAGCATCGTGCCCCCGGAGGCCGCCTATTGGCTCGGTCGCACACTTCCCAATTGCCGGCTGGATGTCATCCATGGCGCGGGCCACTATTGGGTGTTCGGCCAATTCGGTTTGGTGCTCGACGCCGTTGCCGCGGCGATGCGCGGCTAGGTGCCCGGAATTCCGAGCACTCATCCCGCAATTCAGTCAATGGCCAGGCGCTCGAGGGCATATTTCCGACCATGTCGTACTATATTAATGCGTTATTAACGCCTTCAGGCATGCGGTCAGTCTCGTCGGGCGCCAGTTGTCAGTAGTCCCCTTCTCACTTCCGAAGCTTGGGCAGCCCGCGTTCTTTTCACGGGATTGTGTCCCTTGACTGCGGCATTGTGGCGCTGGGGTTCGGTACCCGAAGCAGCGTGATATCCCCATCTCTATGGGGTATGACGGCGGATTCAGACGGAATTCTTTGCGGCGCAACCTCCGATGACCGGTAAACCAATCTTCTTCGACCCAACGGGTCGGCGCGGGCGCGTCCTGGGTCGGCTTGCCTGGGCGGTTGGCACGCTCAGCGCGCTCGTCACCGTCCTCTTCCTTGCCACTCTGATGGTCGTGCATCGACCAGCGGTCACGGATTCGGGCACCCATGCCTCGATCCGCTGCGCCTGGGCGCCGACCTGCTCGGCTACGCATGCGCTCACCACCACGACGGCTGCCGATCCGGAACTGCTCAAGGCCGCGGTCAAGCTCGCCGCCGACTTGCGCGATAAAGAGAGGGGCTTGAGGAACCGCCATCCCGAAGCCGAGGTGTTGGACCGCCGTCCTCTGCCCGCTTCGCTCGCGAGCCCCGCGGACAGGGCGTTGAGCATCGGTTTCTATGTGAACTGGGACGACAACAGCTACCCCGCCTTGAAGCGGGCGCTGCCCCATCTCGACTGGGTCGTCCCGGGCTGGCTCAGCCTCGAAGGCGCGAGCATGGATTTGAAATCAGACGTCGATGGTCGCGTATTGAGCTACATCCAGGCAACGAAGCCCAATGTCGCCATCCTGCCCATGATTCAGAACGCGGTAGAGGGGCAATGGGACGGCAAGGGGCTAGCGCGGATGCTAGCCGATCCCGCGGCACGGGACGCACGCATCCAGGACATCGTGGCGCTCCTGGACAAGAACAAGTTCCAGGGGGTGACAATCGACTTCGAGGACGTCCCGCCGGCAGCGCAGAAGAATCTGCAGCTCTTTCTTACCGAAATGGCCGCTTCCTTCGCCACGCATGGCTACGTCATCGTGCTGGCGGTGCCGTTCGACGACGACCACTGGCCCTATGCGGCCTATGCCGGCATCGCCGATTTCATGCTGCTCATGGGGTATGACGAGCACTGGGAGGAGGGGGCCGCCGGAAGCATTGCCGGCCAGAGCTGGTTCGAGGATACCCTCGACAAGCGCATGAAGGACCTCGACCCGGCGCGCACCATCATCGCCATCGGCGGCTACGGCTATGACTGGGTGAAAGGCAAGCCTGCCGAGGACCTCACCTTCGAGGAAGCGGTGCTCTCAGCCCGCGATTCAGAGGCCGATATCGAGTTCGACCCGGAGACCGAGAACCCGCATTTCTCCTTCATCGAAGACAACGGCCAGCGGCACGACGTTTGGTTCCTGGACGGCGTCACCGCGTTCAACGAGGTGCACGCCGCCGACACGTACCGGCCGGCGGGCTATGCGTTGTGGCGGCTTGGCGCCGAAGACCCATCGATCTGGTCGGTGCTCGGGCGTCCCTATGATGCGCCCGCGCCCGATGCCCTAAAGGTGATCGGGACGAGCGAGGACATCGATTTCGAAGGGGAGGGCGAGATCCTGCGCGTGGCCGAGCAACCCGCACCCGGCGCGCGGACCTTCGAGCTCGACAAGGACACGGGCGACATCAACGACCAGACCTATACGACGATCCCCACGCCCTATGTCATCGAGCGGACCGGGGACAAGGCGGGCAAGCTTGCGCTCACCTTCGACGATGGCCCCGATCCCGACTGGACGCCGAAGATCCTCGACATCCTCAAGGAGAAGGGCGTCCATGCGAGCTTCTTCATCATCGGCAACAACGCGCAAGCCTATCCGGACCTCGTGCAGCGCGTCCTTGCCGAGGGGCATGACGTCGGCAACCACACTTTCACCCATCCAAATCTCGGCGAGATGCCCGAGGCGCTCGTGACGTTGGAGATAAACGCCACCCAACGCCTGTTCGAGGCGCTGACCGGGCGATCCATGCGGCTCTTCCGCGCCCCTTATTTTGGCGACGCTGAGCCGACCACGGCCGACGAGATCGTGCCGATCCAGATCGCGCAATCCATGGGCTATACCACCGTCGGCCTGCATGTCGATCCCGATGATTGGCAGCGGCCACCCGCCGACGTCATCGTTCAGCGAGCGATCGAGCAGGTCAGCGACCCGAACCCCGACATCAGGGGCCATGTCATCCTATTGCACGATTCAGGTGGCGACCGGTCGCAGACCATCGAAGCGTTGCCCAAGCTGATCGATGCGCTGCGGGCCAAGGGCTATGAGTTCGTGACGGTGTCGGAGCTCGCGGGCCTCGCCCGCGACCAGGCGATGCCTCCCGTCCCTCCTAGGTCGCTGGGGCGGCTCGTCGGGCTGCCCGTGTTCATGACGCTGAGCTGGCTCGGCTATCTCGTCACCAATCTCTTCTTCCTGGCCATCTGGCTCGGTGTGGCGCGGGTGGTGTTCCTATGCGGTATCGGCTTGCGCAATCGCTATGTGGAAGCTCACCGCGTGGCGCCGCCTTTGCCCGAGCCCCCGCCGCTGCAGACCGTGTTGATGCCGGCCTTCAATGAGGCGAAGGTCATCGTGCAGTCGGTCCGCCACATCTTGGCGAGCGACTATCCCAATCTGGAGATCATCGTCATCGACGATGGCTCCTCCGACGGCACCTCGGACCGGGTGCGGCAACATTTTGCCGACGATCCGCGCGTCACGCTGCTCACTGTCCCCAATGGCGGTAAGGCCAGGGCGCTTAATTGTGGCTTGCGCCGCGCACGGGGAAGCGTGGTGGTGGCGCTCGATGCCGATACTCACTTCGAGCCCGATGCGGTCTCCAAGCTTGCCCGCTGGTTCGCGGACCCCGAAGTGGGTGCCGTTGCCGGCAACGCCAAAGTGGGCAACCGCATCAACGTCATCACGCGCTGGCAGGCGCTCGAATATGTGACGAGCCAGAATCTGGAACGGCGCGAGCTGGCGGCGCTCGGTTGCATCACCGTGGTGCCAGGCGCCATCGGCGCTTGGAAGCGCGAGGCGCTGGAGCGCTTGGGTGGCTTCCCGTTGGACACGCTGGCCGAGGACCAGGACCTCACCATCGCGCTGCTCAAGGCCGGATATAAGGTGCTGTATGACTCCACGGCGATCGGTTGGACTGAGGCGCCCGATACGTTGAACGGCCTCGTCAAGCAGCGCTTCCGCTGGGCCTACGGTACCCTGCAGTGCCTATGGAAGCATCGCGGCGTGACGCTGAAGCCGCGCTACGGCATGCTCGGCCTCGTTGCGGTGCCGCAGACCTGGCTATTCCAGTTCCTGTTTTCGCTGCTCGCGCCGTTGGTGGACGCGACTCTTATCTGGCGGCTCGCCATGTCGGGCTACGACGTGCTGCAACACCCCGATCAGTTCGACAGCGACACTTTGCAAAAAGTCCTGCTCTACTATTTTGCCTTCCTCGTGGTCGATCTGGTCAGCGCGACGATCGCCTTGGCGATGGAGAAGAAGGAGAAGTGGAGCTTGGTGCCGTGGCTCGCGCTGCAGCGCTTCGGCTACCGCCAGCTCATGTATTACATCGTGGTCAAGGCGGTGCTGGCCGCTGCAATCGGGCCGCTCGTCGGCTGGGGCAAGCTCGAGCGCAAGGCGACGGTCGGGGCGACAGCGTAGACGGCTTTTGGCCTCAAGGTTTAGAACAGCCAGGTGAGGCGGCTCTTTGACCGGCCCGCACCGGCGCTGACGGCTAACCGACAGTTCGATGCCTACAGCTTGTCGTAGGTCAAACAGCAACAGTCCTTCAATCCATCTTGACGCATTTTGCAATTGAGCTTTTCGTCGGTTCCCTGGCAGGGTTGAGGGGTGGAATCAGCGGGCAGTCCGCTACGACACGTCGCGCTGTAATGAACGCAATTGCCGCCCAATAGTTCTGAATTTGTCGGGCAGTGGCAGTTGGTGGGTGGCGTGCCTACCATTCCGTGTCGGCAGGTCGTTTTAGCCGCATCAGCCGTTCCGGCCGGCGGTTCGCAATAGCCAGATTCGGTCGGGACCGCGAGAACCCTGTAGCCGGGAGGGCATGCGTGCTCGCCCGGCTTGACCGCCTCTTGTTCCGCGAGGCCGCTTTGGGCGCCTTGACCTGTATTACCGGCGCCATTCGTGCCTGCGGCCGGGCCTGTCGTGTCTTGCCCGCCCGTTGTGCCTTCGGGTGAATCGACCGGAGTCTTGTTGGTGCCCGGGATGGCAGTTTTCCCATACTCCACCACTCCGGGAGCCTGTTGGCATCCGAACTTTCCATCGAACATTCCGCAGAGGATCTTGGCTTCGAGCACAAGTTGCCGTTCAGACACGGATGGCGCCCGGTTGAACTGCGCGACGGCCGCCGCTCCGTCGCCGCCGAGAGCCAAGGGTAGTGCCCAAAGAGAAGACGCCAGCACAAAGGCGCAAAGCAGGCGCATGGAAACTCCGTCCGATTGAAGTCACTAACATAATGACATAGGAGCCGGATCAAAACAGCCGGGTGAGGCGGCCTCTAGCAGGTCGGTCCGCTCGCCAAGGGCTGGCCGGGGCTCAGTGTCCCAAATCGGGCCCCTTGCCAGCGGGCCATTCGCTTGACACGATAGGCCCTCAAGGCTGCGCGGGGGCGCTCCAATGCCTTCCCGCGGGAACAACCGCCAAGGGAGGAGTACATGGGCCAAGCGCAGGGCCAACCAGCCCGCAGCGCCCGCTGCATCGCACTGGTTGGCCCCTATCTCAGCGGTAAGACGACACTTCTCGAAGCTATTCTAGCGCGGACGGGTGCCATCAGCCGGCAGGGCAGCGTGGCCGCCCAGAACACCATCGGCGACGCCTCCGAAGAGGCAAGGCATCACGGCATGAGCGTCGAGCTCAACGTGGCCATGGTCGAATTTCTCGGCGACAGCTTCACCTTCCTGGATTGCCCCGGCTCCATCGAATTCCAGGCCGATGCCTTGAACGCGCTGACGGCTTGCGACGCCGCCGTGGTTGTGTGCGAGCTCGACGAGAAGAAAGTGCCAGCGCTACAACTGATCTTGAAGCAGCTCGAGGATCGCAAGATTCCGCATCTGCTGTTCATCAACAAGATCGACAAGGCCGAGGCGCTCGTGCGCGATATCGTGCCGATGCTGCAGCCGGCGAGCACCACGCCGCTGGTCTTGCGCCAAGTGCCGATCTGGGAGAACGACATCGTCACCGGCTTCATCGACCTCGCACTCGAGCGCGCCTTTGTCTATCGCGAGCATGCGCCGAGCGAGGTGATCGCAATTCCCGACAAGCTCGCCGACCGCGAGAAGGAAGCGCGGTTCTCCATGCTGGAGAAGCTCGCCGACTATGACGACGTGCTGATGGAGCAGTTGTTGGAGGACGTGCCGCCGCCGCGCGACAAGATCTTCGACGATCTCTCCAAGGAGCTGCGCGACGGGCTCATCTGTCCCGTACTGCTTGGCTCGGCGGAGAACGGCCATGGCATCTTGCGGTTGCTGAAGGCGCTCCGCCACGAGGCGCCCTTCGTGGAGGTGACCGCCAAACGACTGGGCACGTCGGGGGCGCCGTCATGCGCCTATGTGCTGAAAACCTTCCATACGGCGCACGGCGGTAAGCTCTCGCTCGCCCGCGTGCTCCGGGGTGGTTTCGCCGACGGCACGACGGTGCATGGCGGCGCGGACGACGAGCGCATCTCCGGCATCTTCACGCTGCTCGGTCAGGAGCCAAGTAAGCGCGGGGAGGCTGAGCCCGGCGACACGGTGGCGCTGGGGCGCCTCGACAGCACCAAGACGGGGGACACGCTGACGGAGGAGAAGGGCAAGGCCCGCGCCATCGAGAAGCCTGCCATCGCGCCGCCGGTGTTCGGCGTGGCCATCGCCGCACGCGAGAAGAAGGACGAGGTGAAGCTCACCGCCGCCATCGCCAAGATCATCGAGGAGGATCCCTCCATCTCGCTCACCCACAGCCAGGACATGGGAGAGATGGTGCTGTGGGGGCAGGGCGAGATGCATTTGCGCGTGGCGCTGGAGAAGCTTGTGCGCAAATACGGCATCGAGGCCGACACGCGCCCAAGGGCGATCCCTTATAAGGAAACCATCCGCAAGAGCACGGAGGTGCGCGGCCGCCATAAGAAGCAGTCGGGCGGCCATGGCCAGTTCGGCGACGTGGTGGTGACCATCAAGCCGCAGCCGCGCGGCGCCGGCTTCGAGTTCAGTGACGAGATCACTGGCGGCGTGGTGCCGAAGAATTACATCCCGTCGGTCGAGATTGGGGTGCGCGACTATCTGCATTCCGGGCCGCTCGGCTTTCGGGTGGTGGACGTGGCCGTCTGCCTGATCGACGGCTCCTACCACTCGGTGGATTCCTCGGACATGGCCTTCCGCCAGGCGGGCCGCATCGCCATGACCGAGGGCATGCCGCAATGCTCGCCGGTGCTGCTCGAGCCCGTCATGGCGGTGGAGATCGCGGTGCCGTCCGAAGCCACGGCCAGGATCAACGGCATCATCTCCTCGCGGCGCGGGCAGATCCTCGGCTTCGACGCGCGCCCCGGCTGGCCCGGCTGGGACCTGGTGGAGGCGCATATCCCCGAGGCCGAGATTCAGAACCTGATCGTGGAGCTGCGGTCGGCCACCTCAGGCGTCGGCACCTTCAACGCGAAATTCGATCATCTCGCCGAGCTCACCGGCAAGATCGCCGACCAGGTGCTGGCCACTCGCGCGGCCAAGGCCGCCTGAGGCGAACCGTCAGGGATGGATGCGGCTGATCTTCGAGCCTTCGAGGGTCAGGTTGTACATCAGCCCCGTGGGATCGAGCACGAAGCCGATGACGGGGCTTGTGATCTGGTTGGTGTCGATCGAGGCGCCGGCGCCCAGCGTGATCAAGGTCACCGAACCGTCGACGCCGACCTTCCAGCCGGACGTGCGATCGAAGCTCTGAAGCGCGCCGCCGGTCATGAACATGATGATGACGGTGCGCGCCTGGGCATATTCCCCGCCGATGCCGAAGCCTGCCTTGACGACCGTCGGGAACACCAAGACGCCGGCGGCCTTGTTGGCCAGCTCCCTGGCACCTGGCGTGCGCGCAAAGAATTGGTCAAGGGTGGCGCGGACGTCGGCGTTGATCTTGGCGACGGAAGCCTCTGCGCGGCTTGGAGCCCACAGGACGGAAGCTGCGGCCGCGATCACGGCCACGCAGAAGGCTCGTCGGATCGTCATCATGGCGCATCCCCCTTTCGAAAGGTCCTCGATGATCCCCCTAGCATGCCCAGTGATTCGGGGCAGCATGGGGCGCGAGCGAGCCAATGCGCGAAGGGCGCTCAGGGGGCGAGCGGTCCAAACGCAAAAATTGAGACGAGATGATTCTTGTCATGCACCCTTGCATCGCGCCGGAACGACAAGAGTTTTTTTCCATCAAATCCACAGAGCTCAGGAATTGTCGAAATGAGAAGGCGGTTGGAGGCAACGTCTTTCCGAAAACCGTCGCATTCGGCCTGAGTTTTAGGCACCGGCCTGGTATCTCCCTCGGGCCAATAAAAGGTCGCATGTCGGCTGAGCTCGCCAGCATAGAATATGGCGGCTGGACGAGATGACTTGATCCACTCTATGGCGGCCACGGGCGGTGGGACTTCGGCAAGACCTCTCACCAGCACGATCGAGGGCACGATGGTGACGGCCGAGAGCGCGACCAGGGCCACAGCTCGAACAACGGGCTTCTTGAATAGCGTCAAGACGCCGGCTACCGACCAGCCCGCGATGAGACAGAAGGGCAAGAAATAGCGCTGATGCTGTATCGGCAACAGGATGAACAGCATCAGCAAGTAGACCGCCGACGCAAGGATGTAGGGTCGCGCCACGGCCTGCGCAGCACTCCGCCAAGCGAAGAAGGTATAGGGCATTAGAACAGCAAGCCCGAGAGCCGCCCCCCGGCCGGGATGGTTAGGGCTGATATGAACTGGGGCAAACGTTTGCCCGAGCCAGCCGATTAGCCCGCTGGCGCGGGTTATCAAGTATGAGCCACTAATTGGACCGCCCAGCACGGACACGGCAGGCTTGTGGAGCCTCCACTCAAATTGAGAAAGACAGGCAGAGAGGTATGTTTCGAGACCACCTGTGGCCAAGGACGCCGGCAGGAGCCACACCGCTACTCCAACCGAAAACGAAACCGCGGCCGTCAAGAAATGCATCCTTGTGGTCGACCTAGAAAATAAGGCGTCCACGCACCAATAGGCGACGATCAAGAGCGTCATATGCGGCCGCGCGCCGAGAGACAATCCAGCGATGAGGCCGCTGACGCTGCGTCGCACGAGATCGCCTTGCTGGGTTTGCGGGGATGCTCCCTCGACGAGCAGGAACGCCAGCACGGAGATCATGCCGAACATGTCGGTGAGCGCGAGACCCGATTGGAGCCAGAATAGCGGCGACAACGCCATGATGACAGTGGCGCCCAGGGCTAGGGGCCAATTCAGCTGCCGGCGCGCCAAAATGTAGAACATCGCCGCGACGGCGCCGCCCGCCAGGGACGAGACAAGCGTCAGGGCGGCGGCGTGATCGCCGATGACGAGATGCACGAGCTTGCCTGCCGCGACATAGATCGGATAACCAGGCGGATGCGGCTGATGCTGGGTGACATCGAAGTCGTCTAGCGCAAGCGCGAAATTCACGGAGTCAAAATCGTCGAGCCATCGCGACCTGGTCAGGGCGAAGAGCGAGGCGAGGCTAACGAACAGCACAGCCGCCGTCACGGCGTCTTGGATTGAAAATAGTCCGAACCGCGTGAGCCGTGCCTGAACCACAGTCGGCAACGCCTTGGCCGCGCTCGCGTCGGACACTTTACAATCCCCCTTTGCCCCACGCCTCCGGCCGGCCCGCGCGGTCGCGGCGAGGGCTACGGTCGGCCGAGCTGCTCCAGCGCCGCCCGGAGCGGAGCGCTGGAGATTTTGACGAGCCCGGCCGGTCCATTTCGAGGATCAGATAGATCGAGCCCGCCACCGACAGCGCGGCGACGAACAGCGCGGCGGTCACGCTGGCATTGCGCGGGGCGAACAGGCCGAAGCTCGCGAAAATGATGGCGAGCCAAAACACCAGGATCGCTAGGAACGGCCACTGAATCGAGCTGCCGATCTGCTCGAGCACCGTCCAGCGCGCCGCCGCGATCGCGCCGTTGATCGATAGCGCCGTGGACTGAAGCCAGCGCTGGGCGTCGGTCCCAGGAGAAAGATCGAGCAGCTTGCGCTGAATGGCCTCGATGCCGCTGCCGCGACCCAGCGCGCCAGGCATCACATTTGCATTCTCCTCGGGCCAGATCTGGCTGATCCTCGCGGCCAGGGTCTGCTTGAGCAGGTCGCGGGCTTCCCGGGTCTGCGCTCCATATTCGGCCATGGTGCGATCCAGCAGGACGATTTGCGCGGCCGCGCTGCGCAATTCGCTTTCCTTGTCATCGAGGGAGCTCTTGGCCGAGGCGGTCAGCAGGCCAAGGACCAGCGCCGCCAGCGTGGCGATCATGGCCATCGTCACCTTGATGACGTCCCTGGCGTCGGGGCTCAAATGCTCCGCGGGCAGGATCGTCCCCAGGAACATCCCAAACAAGGCGCCGCCAAAGACGCAGGCGAACACGATCCCGCCGATGACCAAAGCGCTCATGCGCTGCTCCTATGACCAACTCGCTCCGCCGGCCTTGACGGTCAGTGTCTCCCGGCTCGGGGCACGCTGTATCATTGTCCAGCCGCCTATCGTGTCCGCTTCCGGCGCGGAGCCCACGTTGGGCGTGGCGCCCTCAATGCGAGGTTCTATATCAACGGGCGGAGCGCGTTATGGGTGCTTGTAGCCTGTCACCATCTTTCCGTCACTGTTGGGCTAGCAATCCTCGTCTCACTGGAACTTCCGCAGCTAAGGCTGCGGAGTCCGCTTGTCGCATAAAGCCCGAAATTACTCGCTCAACTTATCCCCACCCCACCAACGTCCATTAAACCCCATCCCTCTCCACGAGGCATGCGTGACGGTCCTCGCACGGGGGAGGGAGCGGCGCCCCGGTCCCCACCGCTCTCGCGGTTACCCTTCTGTCAGCGCGGCGCGGACGGCGTTCAGGTCGCGAAGCGCGCCTTCGTCGAGGGTCGGGTATTTGGGATCGATCGCCTCCAAATGTTCAACCATCGCCGCGGCGACGACGAGGCGGGTGAACCATTTATGGTCGGCGGGCACGACATACCATGGTGCCTCTTCCGTCGCGGTCGCGCGGATCAGGTCGTCATAGGCCTCGATGTAGGGATCCCACAGCTTGCGCTCCTCCAGATCGCCGGCGTTGAACTTCCACCGCTTGTCCGGATCGTCGATCCGCGTAACCAAGCGCTTGCGCTGTTCCTTTTTCGAGATGTGCAGGTAGACCTTGATCGGCACGATGCCGTTGCGGGCAAGATGGCGCTCGAAGGCGTTGATGTCCTCGAAGCGCTCGTTCCAGATGGTATTGGTGATGAGCTTGGGCGGCAGGCTCTGGCGCGCAAGCAGCTCCGGATGTAGGCGCACCACCAGTACCTCCTCGTAATAGGAGCGGTTGAAGATGCCGATATGCCCGCGTCGTGGCAGTGCTACGCTCGCGCGCCACAGGAAATGGTGATCGAGCTCGATCTGGCTTGGCGCCTTGAAGTCATGCACCTCGCAGCCTTGCGGATTGACGCCGGACATCACGTGTTTGATCACGCCGTCCTTTCCGGACGTATCGAGCCCCTGCAGGACGAGGAGGATCGCGTAAGTGTGATCGGCATAGAGCCGATCCTGCAAGGCGGCGAGACGCTTGACGCCTTCGGCGAGCATCGTCTTGGCCTCGGCCTTCTCGATGTCGATCCCACATGTGTCGGCGGGATCGATCTTGGCGAGGTGGAAGTCGTCGCCTTTGCGGACGCAGAAACGTTTGATGATGTCGGAGAGGAGCATCGGACCGCCTTGGGATCAGTCTAAGGGGAGTTGAGGCTAACGCATCACGCTAGACCTTGGCGACGGTGAAGTCGCTCTGCCCGAGTTATCCTCGGTGTCCAATACTCCCTTACACTCCACCCCATCTCTTCCCCATGAGGGATGCGTGACCGGGACCGTCCCGCCACGTGGGGGAGGGTGCGGCGCCTGAGGATAACCGCAACGGCATGGGGCCTCGCCTGATAAAGGGTGGATAAGAGTGGCTGACTTTCGGTCCCTAACAAAACTTATCGGGCTTTTGGCTTTAATACCCTAGGATCCCTTGCATTTCCGCTCCGTTGTGATAACTGTCCATAACACGAGGTAACGCTACGTAACAAGCCTATTTGTTACCTTATGCCACCTAGGGGCGCCATGAGCAGTCGTAGCCTGAAAGCATCCACCGTGGACCGGCTTAAGCCCCCAACCGCGGGCCAGGTCGAGGTATTCGACAAGGGCTTCCCTGGGCTCGCTCTGCGTCTCTCATACGGTGGCGGCAAAAGCTTCGTCTTCTTCTATCGCATCGGTGGTCGTCAGCGTAGAATGACGCTGGGTACATATCCGGCGATTTCACTTGCGGACGCGCGGGAGCTTTGGCGCGAGGCTCGCAAAGATATTGCGCAAGGGCGAGACCCAGCGATCGCGCGCAAGCGCGACAAGGCGGCCGAGGATTTCACCTCGGTGGCGCTCGAGTGGTTGAAGCGGGAGCACGCAGAAGACAAATCACGCAGCCAGGTCACGCGCATCGTTGAGGGCGAACTCATCCCTGCCTGGGGTCACCGCAACATCGCCGACATAGGGCGCCGCGATATCCTCGACCTCATCGACGGCATAGCTGATCGCGGCAGTCCAGTTATGGCGCGGCGCGTGCAAACCTATATCCGTAGCCTTCTGAGGTGGTGCGTAGGTCGTGGGATCATAGTCGTAGATCCTTCGTCTCACATTCCCAAACCGGACGCCCCGAAGACCAGGGATCGCGTTCTGAGCAACGCCGAACTTGCCGCCGTCTGGCGCGGGACGGAACAGCTAGGCTATCCGTACGGTCCGGCTGTTCGTTTGCTCATTCTCACTGGCTGCCGTCGCGAGGAGATCGGGCGCCTTCAGTGGGGGGAGATCGCCGGGGACGGCATCAAGCTCGCGGGCACGCGCACCAAGAACAGTAAGCCTCACGACATACCTCTGTCGGCCCCGGCGACACGCCTGCTCGAACAAACCCCGCGAATTGCCGGGGAGGGCGATTACGTCTTCACCATCGACGGCAAGCGTCCGATTAATGCTTGGAGCCGAGCGAAGCTTTCACTCGACGCTGCGTGCAGGGTCAAGGACTGGCGTGTGCACGACATCAGGCGCTCTGTCGCCACCGGCATAGCCGAGCTCGGCGTAGCACCGCATATCGTTGAGGCTGTTCTCAATCACGTCTCGGGGGCAAAGGCCGGTGTGGCCGGCGTGTACAACAGGGCCGTCTATGCGAACGAGAAGCGCGCGGCGCTCGAGGCCTGGGGCGCGCATGTGATGGCGCTGCTGGCCTAGCTTTCCGAAAGCTGTCCACAGAACGCGTACTTTAAAATTACGATGCGACAGCCTGCCGCACCACCGGCAGAAATCGTGCAATACGTACCACTACGTATCGCTAGGTATCACTGAGATCACTGAAACGTAAATTAGAAGTACGCATTCCGCTCTAGACACCAATGACAACGTTGAAGCCGCGCGCGAATACGTCCAACGTGCCCATTCGTTGTCACCAATGGGAGAGCGTTGATTATGGACCAATCGGAAGTGTTTCTTACGTCGCGCCAAGTTCGAGAGCGCTACGGACAAGCTAGTGATATGTGGATTTGGCGTCGGCAGACCGAACCCAACTCCACGTTCCCCGCTCCGCTTATTATATCCGCGCGACGGTTCTGGAGACTCGCAGACCTTCTCGCGTGGGAGCATTCGCTTGAGACGGAGGATGCAGCATGAGCAAACAAAGAGCCGAGCGCGATTGCCAAGACATGGAGGCAGCATAAGCCCATGAGACTTGTACATAGCAAAAGCCCCCCCACCAGGCACGGTGAGAGGGCTTCTGATTTGACATTAGCTAGCTTCAGTAAGGCCGAATGTAGCAACGAACCCCCAGCCTCGCAACACTTACGTGTTGTCAGAGATTGCCGACCGGCAAGCGGAACACGCTGGCCATGGTACAGCCCCACTGACGCGCAGCTCGATTGGCTGTCGGATAAGGATGTGCTTGAAGCCGCAATGGGGATCAATCCTCAGATCGGCTCTGCTGTCGTCAGATTTGAAAGCGATCACTTCCAAGAAGATCCGTCGGGCTGTCGGGTTTTCACCTTTCCGATCCACGAACACGGCGAGATGATCGACTTCGCCGCGTGGCACCCGAGGAGTGGAAGGCTAGCCGTATTCTACGGTGCCGGTTTCGCCATCAATCAAGAAGCGATCTTCAATCCAGCTAGCCGCTTTTGTGGGCAGCCCCTTCGCGTTCACCGCACTCCGTTGGAGTACCTGAAGGCAGATCGCGATGGCATTGTGATTATCAAGCCGAGCCTAACCTACGTCAGCTTGCGCGGGTCAGGTCCGCTCTCTGTCGCGGACAATGCTCTCGGTCATCAAATTCGGAGATGGTGGGCAGCCCAGGCTCCCACGTGTCCAGACATCCTCATGGAAGTCCACTCCAGCAAAGGAGCGGCAGCATGAGTGTTGTTCCACTTCACAGCAAACTACCCAGCGAAGGCGACGTGCTCGACGGGTTGGCTGACATGTCGGCGGTTGAATACGAGCAACGCCGCGATGACATCGCCAAGCAGCTCGGATGCCGCGTCAGATTTCTCGATGAGGAGCGCAAGGCACGCGCTATCGATATTATGTCTCGAGATCTCTCATCGTCGGCGCGTTAGCACGTCGACCCGGCCTGCACCAATGTCGGCCAAGAGTTGCTGTAGAGCAGGGCGCTCCATCGTGCCGCCGGAGAAGCCGGCTTCTTCAGAGCTTTACGTCCTCATGGCACTCGAGCTTGAACTCCTTTTGGGGGTGGGCAATGATCTTCGTGATGGCTTCCTTACAAGCCTCCTCGGTGTAGTAAGTAGCAACCGGGATCGCACGGGGATAGCCGGTCACCAGCAGCAGTAGACTAAAAACGGTCGCGAAGTGTGTCATGGCAAGTCCTCCAAATTCGCTGCTCAAGACCATCTTGAGCATGAGAATCGTAGAGCACAGCCGGGATTTTCGCTGTGGCATTTGCCACAACACAGACGGGTTCCTGCCAGAGCGCGAAGAGCCACCGCGAGACCCATTGCACCACACACCGAGTGGCTTGTTGGTGAGAATTGCAATTGGCTGAGCCAGAGTCCGGCAGCGCCGCCGCAGTAAAGGAACGTCCGCCTTTGACCCAAAGCGGACATTGGGATGGCGGCGTCGCCTGCTGCTCTGGTCACAACATGATGCACTCATGCACGCGCCTCGTTATTTTCCTCTAAATAGGAGCCGACTGGGTGTCATCCAATCTGGACCGGTACGAGCGGATCGCACCACTCTTGCTGCAATAGGGATGTCTTCTTGGCAGACCTTCCAGGTGCCGATGACGACCAGATTGTCCCCATCCAGGTTTCAGCGCTTCCCTCATCAAAATCGCCAAGTGAGTTGAGCTCAAGGTTTACAAAGGCGCGCCCCACGGCATGTGCACGACCCTTGTTCCGTGTTAGGGCAAGCTAGTCTCGAGTGGCCCAGGCGGAAGGGTCGCGAGGTAGGCGCAGGCCGCGTCGATCTGATCGTCGCTCAGCCGCTGAGCAATGGATGCCATGAGCGCAGCGTTAACAGTTGCTGAGACGCGTCCCGTCTTCCTAAGCCGCAGTTGGCCTGCCATGTAGGCTTCGTGTTGACCGGCGAGACGCGGGGCGGAGGGATTAGTACTGGTGTGACAGGTTACGCAAGCTGGGACGCCAATTTCCGGCGCACCTTCGACCACCAGTTTGCGCCCACTCTCGATTAAGGCTGCATCCCTCGCCCTCGGTTCTGTCTTCGGGGGAACCAGCTCGGCGTAATAGTCAGCCAAGCGACGCATGTCTTCGGCTTGCAGGTCCGCCGCCAGTGGCTGCATGATGCCGCTCTGCCGCGTCCCATCGGCATAGGCTTGCAATGCGGACAAGAGGTAATCCACAGGCTGACCGTGCAGCACTGGCACGAGATCACTCATCGGTAGTTGTCCCTCGGCACCATGGCAGCGCGCGCAAGCGCTGAACGCTTCTGGGTGGGACTCCACAGTCGCCAACTCGCTCCCGCTACGCTCAGATACGCGGACGTTGCCAAGCGCCAGGTCGCGATAGCTGTCCGTATTGAGTGTGGGTAGGCGCTTCAAAAATGCTACCACCGACCATATTTCGTCGTCTCGCTCCGGCGCGATCCATCCCGGCATGCCGGTGTATTTGAGGCCGTGCTTGACGATCCAGAACAGCTCACCATCCTTCCAAGGCCGCATCGATGTGTACAGATCTGGGGGCGATGGCAGCATGTGCCGGGCGAAGGGGTTGACTGGAATACCTGGCGCGCCGTGACAGAAAGCGCAGCCTCTGTGGAAGTGGCCCGCACCTAGCCGAATGAGGTCGGGATTATCAAGTTGCGGCGGTTTAGTCGCCAGCGCCCGCACTGCGATCGAATTGCGCATCGCGAATGCAAGGAAGTTTTGCACGATCGGCCAATGACCACTGCTGGCCGCAACATCGTAGACACCTGACCAGGCAAAAATGATGGCTCCGCCGAGCAGTGCCACTACGAAGATTAATGCAGCGCTGATTATTGTCGCCGCGTGAGCCGTCAACCGATATCTCAAGCTACTCTCCTGGAGGAGCCCGACCTTTCAGTCGACAAATTGCGCCCCATCGGGAGCATGTTTGAAAATCAATGTGCACAGTTTGTCGACTGTTTGTATGGCTCAGCACTCAATCGAGTGCCTCCACCCGTTCTACGCCAATGGCAATCTTGCTGGAAGCGCCTTCAAAAAGGCTGGGCGCTCACTGAGAAAGTGGATGGCCGACGGCAGCGTGTATGTCGCTCTGCATCAAGGTGCGACGGAAACCCCAAACCGAGCAAGCTGCCTCCATTTTGCCCCTCTGCCGACCGCTTTGCCTTCCCGAGCAGCAGGGACTTGCAGCTGCATCACCTCGGGGCTTGCGGCTCACGCGAGGCGGTAACGGCCCTGCGAAAGAGGCCAAGGAAAGTTGATCAGATCAAAAGTTTTGAGTTTGCGTTCACGTAGAGCGTTCGAGTAAAAATTTCCTTGGCTCAACATAAGGGAATAAAGGAAATCATTGCAATGATAACTAAACCCGCAGCGTCGCCACGACGCATGCGTCAAAAACGCGTTGCGGCAGTCACCATCGTCTCGGTAGTCACCATTGTGATTGGAACATTTGTGATCACCACCCATGCAGGATCGCAAGACAACTTTATCGTATCTGGTTTCGCCGCGCTAATTTTCCTGCCGAGTTTCATTGCCGGGATGCGCTTACACTGGGACCAGACGGCGATTTTTGTGTGCAACGTTCTTATGTTCGTTAGCCTCTTGTTCTCGGCAGGCAGTGGACCGGTTTTTCTGCTTGCATTGATTGGTGTGGCGGTGGCATGGGTGCTAACGATCCTATGGTCGTTGGACGGGTTTTTGTTCTTGTATGGTTTGGTGTGGCGGCGGCATGGGTTATAGCGATCCTGTGGTCGTTCACCTGTCCTTTCCGAAAATCATATCCGGACGTATTGGTGGTGCAGTCCAGCCAGGATCGGAATCGCGACAATGGCGCCAGATCCGTTGGACTGCTTCGGAAGATGGAAAATGGCCCCGCGACCGACGTTGCTGCCATTATGGCCCCAATTGCCCAGCGGCTGAGCGAGGAGCAGATCGACGCCACCTCTGCTTATTTCGCTACGCTTCAGCCTGAGCCCCGCTGGGCCGGCTCGCCGTGACTCTGAAAAGCCTTGGCGACCAGGACGCACCTTTGAGTGATTGGGAACGACGAACTGGTGCTCGATTTCCGCCCCTGGCACAAAGCAGACTTGAACCCCCGGTAGACCCCTTCTGGTACGAAGGCGGACGGTCTTAGCTTACGAACGTCTGACCTAATCATTTTTGTTAAACGCGAGCACCGCTACGCCGAGACTAAGGATCAGAATGCAAATACCTTCGAGAGCAGGGTGCCATGCCGCCAATCTTATTGGTTGTCTGCGACCAAAGAGCCGGTGTCCGCGAGTGACAATTTTGCAGATCCCGCGTTACGCAAGAACGTCTCGATTTCCGGTGGCACTGATGTGAAGCGGATCGAAAATCTCGTGCTACTTCCCGATACGGTTCCCACCACCTTGCCGTAGAGAGTTCCAGGAATCGCTTGGCCCTCGGTGCCAAAGAGGTGCATGCGAAGGTTGCTCAGGTTGGGAACTGGAGTTTCCAAGCATGCCTCCGCCCCCTTGATGGACAGCTTGATAAAACTTCCCTTTGACATTTCACTACCAACACGGATTGCCTCCAGGACCGCGTATGTGAGAGGAATCGCCTCAGCCAAGGGCAGGAGGGACTCGGTCGTGTCCGGCAATAAAAGCTTATGAGGCCCACCGATCCCTAATACCTCGAACAGGGTCACGGGGTGCTCGATTCCCTTTAGGTTAACCTCCAGCTGCTTTCCAGGCTTGAGAATACGTCCCACGTCCTGCCGGGTAGTCTCGGAGATCAGGATTTGGCCGCCGACTGTGTAAGACTGTATGCGCGATGTGAGATTGACGTGCTTCCCAACCACTCCGTACTTCGTGCGTTCGGGGGAGCCGATATTTCCCACCACCACCTGGCCGGTATGCAGCCCGATGCCCATTTCAATTTCAGGCAGGTCTTCTTGTCTATTCTGCTCGTTGATTGAATCCATGGCCAACTGCATGGCCACGGCGCAGGCGACCGCGCGTTGCGCATCGTTCTCCTGCCATACGGGGGCTCCGAAAAGGACGAAGATCGCATCGCCAATGAACTCATCGATGGTGCCCTGGTACTGCTTGATGATCGTAACCATGGTCGTGAGATAGCGATTGAGAATGGCCACGACCCGTTCCGGCGCCAGTCGTTCCGAGAGCGAGGTGAATCCGCGGAGATCGGTCATCATCATCGTGACCTTGCGCTTGTCCCCTCCCATTTGCAGACCGCTCGGGGATTCGAGCACGGCGGAGACCACTTCAT
Organism: uncultured Alphaproteobacteria bacterium; assembly: GCA_963741155.1. Classification (GTDB taxonomy): domain Bacteria; phylum Pseudomonadota; class Alphaproteobacteria; order Rhizobiales; family Methyloligellaceae; genus Methyloceanibacter. The sequence goes on from CAVUHA010000008.1 coordinate 27,839, forward strand.
CCGTTAGATAGCGGCCAAAGGTCTCGCGAATGAACCGATTGCGCAGCTCAACCTGCTCGGCAAGGCTCTTCAGCTCGGCTTCTACCTGCTTGCGGTCGGACACGTCAGCCCAGGACCCGACGATCTCCGTAGGCTTGCCTTCGGTGTCGTGGGTGACGGTAAAGGTGTCTTGGATCCAGATATGGTGGCCAGCTCGATGCCGGAAACGGTATTCGAGGCTCCCTCCTGCCTGACTGATCAGCTGGTCGAGCTCGGCGAATACCCGCGGGGCATCCTCGGGATGGAGACGCTTGACCCAGAACTTCTTGTCATCGCGCATCTCCCAGGGAGCGTACCCCATGATCGACTCCAAATTCTCGCTGACGAACGTACAAGCATAGTCACCAGAAACTTGAAGTCGTGTAGATGATCGCGGGGCTTGCACCGATCAGCGTTTCCAGGTCGTTCATAACGGCCATGCGCTCTCCGAGCGCCTGCTCAGCCTTCTTGCGCGCGGATATATCCGCCCAGGACCCGACGATCTCGAATGGACGACCCTGGTCGTCTTCGATGACCCTAAGCGTATCCTGGATCCAGATGAAGTGCCCGTCTCGATGCCGGAAGCGGTACTCTAATGTCCCTCCGCGTTGGTCTACTAGAGGACCCATTTCGGTGAAAACACGCGAGGCATCGTCTGGATGGAGGCGCACAGTCCAGAAATCTTTGTCTTCGAGCATCTCCCAAGCGGAGAACCCCATAATGGGAAACACGTTCTCGCTGACGAACGTACATTTGTAGTCGCTGGCCTGATTGGTATAAACGATCGCAGGCGTGACCGTCATGAGATACTGCAAGCGCTCGCGCGCCGTTTTCAGTTGGGTGGTGCGCTCTTCCACACGCTTTTCCAGTTCGTCGTGCGCCTTGCGGAGTTCTTCCTCCTCCCGCTTGCGCGTTCTGAGGTCCGTGGCGAAGCCGACGGTGCCCACCTCCTCTCCATGCTTGCCAAACAGGACTGAAGCCGAGATGAGAACGGGGACACTTCCGCCGTCTTTCGTCTTGAGGGCGCTTTCAAGCCCCGCGACGGTGCCACCGCGCTTGCGCATCTCGCGCAGCACGGCGTTGGCTTCGTCATCGTTGTCATAAAGGCCCGTCTGGGGCTGTCCGATAACGTCTTCGGCTCGATAACCTAATAGGGTCTCGGCACCTTCGTTGAAGAGTACGACCTTGCCGTCCTCATCCGTGACGATGATGGCGTCGGTTGAACTTTCAATCAGGCGCGTCAGATAGCGCTTTGTGTCTTGGAGCTCGATGTTCGCTTTGAGGGCTGCCTGCTCAGCCCGTTTGGTTTCGGTGATGTCAGCCCAGGCCCCGACAAGTTCCAGCGGCTTGCCTGCCTCGTCTTTGACGACCTTGAAGGTGTCCTGGATCCAGATATAGTGCCCATCCCGATGCCGAAAGCGGTATTCGACCGTTCCTCCTCCCCGCTCGATTTGCGGACGCACTTCATCGAAGACTCTCGGGGCGTCCTCCGGATGAAGGTGGTCTGGCCAGCTCTTCGGATCGGTGATCATCTCCTCCGGCGAATAACCCATGATCGCGCCGAGATTGTCGCTGATGAACGTGCAGGCCAAGTCTCCAGAGGCTTTGGTGGTGTAGATGATCGCAGGACTGACCGCGAGCAGGTACTGCAACCGTTGGCGAGTTCCGCTTAGCTCCGTCTCGACCTCCTTGCGCCGGGTGATGTCTGCCCAAGCACCGACGAGCTCCGACGGATGGCCCACCTCGTCATTGACCGCCCTGAAGGTGTCCTGGATCCAGATGTAGTGCCCATCCCGATGCCGAAAGCGGTATTCGACCGTTCCTCTTCCCCGCTCAATCAGGGGGCGCATTTCATCGAAGACTCTCGGAGCATCCTCCGGATGGAGATGGTCAGACCAGCACTTCGCATCGGTCGTCATCTCCTCGGGTGTATATCCCATGATCGCCCGAAGATTCTCACTGACGAAGGTGCAAGCAAAGTCGCCTGAGGCTTTGTTGGTGTAGATGATGGCTGGGCTGGCCGCGAGCAGGTTCTGCAACCGTTCGCGAGTTCCGCTTAACTCCGTCTCGGTCTCCTTGCGTCCGGTGATGTCCGCCCAGGCACCGACGAGTTCCGACGGATGGCCGGCTTCGTCATTGACAACCCTGAAGGCATCCTGGATCCAGATATAGTGCCCATCCCGATGCCGGAAGCGGTATTCGACCGTTCCTCCTCCCCGCTCGATCAGGGGGCGCATTTCATCGAAGACTCTCGGAGCATCCTCCGGATGGAGATGGTCAGACCAGCACTTTGGGTCGGTCGTCATCTCCTCGGGCGTATACCCCATGATCGCCCGAAGATTTTCACTGACGAAGGTGCAAGCAAAGTCGCCTGAGGCTTTGTTGGTGTAGATGATGGCGGGACTGGCCGTGAGAAGGTATTGCAAGCGCTGGCGGGTGCCAGCCTCGATCGTCTTGCGCTCGCCTTCCAAGGGCTCAAGTGCCCTGATCTGTTGACGTAGAGCGGCAAGCTCGTCCAAGAGCTGCTTTTTCGTTTTCTTGTCGTCCTCGATATGAGCTGCCGCTGCTTGCGGACCGGACGCACTTGGTCTTTCCTGCTTGACGCTCGTCCTTTGATTCTCACGCCCATACATGAGTCTGCCTCCTCCGAGGCAAGGCCGAGTCACGGTCATATCACAAGATGCAGGGAACTCCTCGCAGGCAACTGTCTAGTCGTGGTTTCATTTTGGTATACCAAAGATTTCAATCTTAGCATCCAGACCCTCGTCGCGCGAATCCCCATGTGCACCGTAGTCAAAATCAGCGGAGGACCCTGTCCTTTACGAACTTTCCATCCGGCCCAAATTCGCATTGTAAGGCAGAATCGACCGCATCATTGAGTGCGATGTTTGCAATCCTGCACGCGCTCGGCATGTTCGTCGCCGACCTGTTCAAGTCGAGGAGCCGGCTTGAGGCTGAGAATTTGCTTCTCCGCCATCAGCTAACCATCGCTTTGCGGCAGGCACCACCTCGTCTCCGACTTCTAGGCAGTGATCGCGCACTGCTCATCTGGATGACGCGGCTTTGGCCGAGCCTTTTTCGGGCGGTGCGGGTGGTTCAGCCGGAGACCATCCTGCGTTGGCATCGCGTTGGTTTCAAAATGTTTTGGCGTTGGAAATCGCGTAATAGGGCAGGGCGGCCGAGGATTGATCGTGGCCTGCGAGATCTGATCCGGCGGATGAGGTAGGGAAAACCCACTTTGGGGCGCATCCCGGATCCATGGCGAGTTGCTGATGCTCGGCTTCGAAGTCGCCCAGTCGACGGTCTCGAAATACATGGCGCGACGCCGGAACCCCCCGTCGCAAACCTGGAAGACATTTCTGCGAAACGAAGCTGAGGCCGTCTCCGCCATCGATATGTGCATTGTGCCGACGCTGACCTTTGATCTCTTGTTTGCGTTCCTGGTCCTGGGTCGCGGCCGGCGACAGCTGTTGTGGTTCGAGGTGACGCGGCTTCCGCAGCCGAGTGGCTGGCCCGTCAAATTACCGAGGCGTTTCCCTGGACCTCGGCGCCGGCCTACCTAGTGCGCGACAACGACCGCGCCTACGGGCATGTCTTCACATCTCGGGTGCGGGCGATGGGTATCCGCGATCGACCGATCTCTCCTGGGTCGCCGTGGCAGAATGGCGGTGCTGAACGGTTGATCGGCACATTGCGCCGCGAGTGCCTGGATCAAGTGGTAATCTTCAGCGAGATGCACCTGCGGCGAATTCTTTCCGTTTATGCGGCGTATTACAATCAAGCACGCACGCACTTGGCATTACAGAAAGATGCGCCCTTGCATCGAGCAGTCCAACGGATCTGGCGCCATTGTCGCCATTCCGATCCTGGCTGGACTGCACCACCAATACGTCCGGATATGATTTTCGGAAAGGACAGGCGCTGATGGCGGCGGTCGGGCGTTTGCTGGCCAACAAGCTACCCTGGGCCCGCACCGTCAGCGGGTATGGCATTGGTTCATTGGCGGCCGTGTGGTTCGTTCAGCGTCTTGCCCTCATGCTGTGAGTGGCAGTCATCCGATGTCCGCTATTGGCACTTAGCGGACTGTTTGAGCAGATTTGCCGCGTGTCTGCTATCGGGAGTAAAGCAGACATTCCCCACGACGGTTTCCTTGCTGAAAGCCAAGCAGCTTCCGCTGTTCAGCCCAGTCGACCGGTATTTGCGGTGTCAGTCGCATCAGTTTCTTCTTCAGCACTCTGCCGACCATCTCATCCGGCTCTGAGCACCCCCATCAACGTGTTCTTCGCGGATCACATTGAAAACCGCTCCCTCATCGGCGAGAAAGCTTCGAAGTTCTGTGATGACGAGGGTCTCGAGGTTGGCTGCTGGACAGAGGATCGACGGCGGTGTTTGAACTCATGTCAGCTTCTGACCCGAAGCAACGCTGAGGCAAAAGCGGACCGCCTCGATGGGACGCCGCAACGTCAGCTAGTGACCCAAAGCGGAACAATGCGCTTCCTTGATTCCACCTAAAGGTTCTCGCTGCCGCTAGCTTCACGGAACTGACCCGCGATTAAGGCGCCAAATGGTGAAGTTGAGCGCCGCAGCAAACATGACCCAAGCGAGATAGGGCAACAGCAGCCAAGCAGCCGCTACACTGTGAGAATGGAAAGTTGCTATCGTCGCGACGATCGACAACCACAGCATAATAATCTCGAAGAACGCCAGGGCCGGACGGCGCAGGCCGAAGAAGATTGGTGTCCAGGCAGCATTCAGCACCAATTGCAGAAGATAGATAGCAAGCGGCAGGGCCGCGCCGGCGAAGCCGGACTTCGCCATACCATCCAGCCGGAAACGGCAATGGTCAGGTAGATGACGGTCCAGGTCGGGGCGAACAGCCAGTTTGGTGGACGCCACGACGGCTTGGCTAGCCGCTCATACCAGTCGCCGGGAGGGAACATTGCACCTGTCACCGCCGCGAGGAAACAGGCACCCACGAAGCCAACGAGTACAAGCATCGAGGAGATGTCCATCTTGGGTTGAAGTTCCTAGCGCGGGTGGCTTTGCCATCTGGCAATCCTTCAGATCTTTCGGCTGTCATAGGCCCAGTGCAGGAGGGCCTGCCTCTGACGCTTGCGGCAAGTCTGATCACCCTGTTCGCAGTGGCGTTTGATCTGGGCCACGTGGCGGCGCATAGCGTTCCAGCGCCTCATCTGCCGCACATCCTCTTCTGGCATTCGCCGGCCCATATAGTAGCGGCAATACCATTGGAACCATCCTCGCGGATCATCGGGATGAATCCAACCCTTGTTGCGCCACACTGACAGCGGCTGGCTGGCATCCACGCCAAAATAGTTGAGGGAGCAGTCGCGGGAGTTCGGTGACAGCTTGGCCCGTGTGAACCACTGGGCCGGGAACTCCTTACGCGTATCCGTCATGTATTTTCCGCAAAACACCCCAAGTTTCAGCATTTCCTTGGGTGTGAGTTCAGGGCGAAACTCCGGATGGAAATTGCGGCCCATGGGGACTACCAGTTCGTACCGGTAGCCTCTCTGCATGCGATCGTTGACGACAACGGCCTGCCTTCGTCTTCCCATCATCCGGCAAACTCACTGGGATGCTCGCCCGCGACCTTACCTGTTCGAGCGGATCGAAGTTCTCCGAAGTTTGGATTTAGTGCAACGATAGAAATCGATTTCCGCAGTTCGAAATTGGTGGAATTGTGATTTTCAGGGGACGTCGCCTCTGGCGAAAAAAGATTTTCCCGATTCTCGTTAATTAGAACACCTTTTGTCGCTTGCGGAATTAAACGAAAAGCCACCGCAGGTCGCGTAGAGGACGACAAAGTAGGAGAGGACATAGAACGTATAGGTCTGTCCATCGCCGGTGTAGATTCGCCGGGTTGTGTCCGCGAGCGATGTCGAGCCCGCGGCGACCGCGTCCCAGAAGGACCTCGACAAGGCAGGCGTGAGCGTCACGAAGGTCGGCTTGTAGAAGGCATAAAAGCCCAGGATGCGCCTCTTGCTGTTCGCCGCTTCCCCGCTCTTCCGCTGAAGCAGCCACAGCACGGCGAATAACAAGGCTGACACAGCGACAGCGGCGGACATTACCGGCACCGGGTTCCAATATCCGTAGATCATCTCGAGCGACATGCCGTCCCACACCAACGTCGAGGCGAAATAAGGGTCGATAGCCCGGGAGATTGGCACGATCAGGAGTTTGGGAAAGAACGACATCACAAGAATCCCCAGGATCAAGAGATATTGCGACACGAGGAGTGCGGCTGGTGACTCGGCAATCTTGGCACGCCCAGTCTTAGGCGGATCGAGGAATGTCGCTTGCATGAGTACTCGCCATGTAGAGAAACCCGATGAACGTCGCGAGCAGCCCCATCGCTATCGGCCGATACCACCCTTTTCATCATCGCGCTCAGCAGCAGCCATTTGCCGCCGAACCCGGCGAGCGGAGGCAGTCCGGACATGGCCACGATGGCGATCGCCGCGGCTGCAAAGGTAAAGGGCATGGGACGCGCGAGACCGCCGAGATCGGCGAATGTGCGCGCGCCCGTTCGCAGAATGATCGCGGCGACGACGAGGAACAGGATCCCCTTGGTCATGAGATGGTTGGCGGTGAGGTAGAGTGCGGTGACCCAGCCGAGATGGCTCATGAGCGCGATCGCGGTCACGATGTAGCCGAGCTGACGAACTGGCTAGAATAGGCCAGCATCCCGCTTGAAATAGAGGTCGCGCAGGGTCTGCACGAGGTCGCCCGCCACGCTGCAGCACACGCAGCCGTTGGCCAGCACGACGATGTTCTCGCTCGCCTCGCGCACCAGCAGGTGGTCGATCGGCACCGCGCCGAACTCGTTCACCAGCACCGCGCAATCGGCAAACGCCGGATCGCGCAGCATGTGGTTGAGCAAGGTGGTCTTGCCGCTGCCGAGGAAGCCGGTAAGCAGCGTGACGGGAATAAGCGCGGTGGCGGTCATGGCGATGGGGGCGGCGCCTGGATGGGGCCTGCGGACGGGCGCAAGTTCCCTGTCAGTGGCAGGTCGAGCAAAGGCCCCGCACGTTGAGCTCGACCTCGCGCGAGACGAAGCCCTTGGGCATCTTCAGCGCGAGCTTCACCGGTATTTCCTCGAGGCAGATGGTCCTGCCGCAACCCGAGCAGGTGAAATGCGCATGCGGGCCGGGCTGCCGCCCGTCGCTCGCGTTGAAACGCCAAGTGCGATCGTCGCCGCGATGCGGTGCGCGAGCCCCGTCCCGGTCAGCCAGTCCAGCACGCGGTAAACGGTGACGCGGTCGACGCTCATGACATCGCGAAGCCGCTCCTCGACGTCGTGGTGGCTGAGTGCCTCGGTGGCGTCGAGCAGGGTGGCGAGCACCGCGGAACGAGGCGAAGTGAGGCGCTCTCCCGCGGCGCGGATCAGCTTCTGCGCTTCGGGGACGCGGTTTCCGGATTGGCGCGGCGGGGACATCGGCGCATTGTAGGCGCGCCGCGCCCGTCGTTGCAATTCGGTTGCAGATGCAGCCGCTACTTGCGGCGCTTCGCGCGCGGGTGGGCCGCGTCGTAGGTCTTCGCGAGGTGCTGGAAGTCGAGGTGGGTGTAAACCTGGGTCGAGGCGATGCTCGCGTGGCCGAGCATTTCCTGCACGGCGCGCAGGTCGCCCGAGGATTGCAGGACGTGCGAGGCGAAGGAGTGCCGGAGCATGTGCGGGTGCACCGAGGCGTCGATGCCGGCCGCCGCCGCCCAGAGCTTGATTCGCCGCTGCACCTCGCGCGGTCCAAGCCGCTTGCCGCGCGTGCCGAGGAAGAGCGCCGGCTCCCCGGGCGCGGCGAGAGGTGCGCGCGCCGCGAGCCAGGCCCGGGTGGCCTCGATCGCGTGCCGGCCGACCGGGACGATGCGTGTCTTGGCGCCCTTGCCGGTGACGCGCACCTCGCCCGCCTCGAGGTCGACGGCGCCCAGGTCCAGCCCGGTCAGTTCCGAAACGCGCAGCCCGCAGGAATAGGCGAGCTCGAAGAGCGCCCGATCGCGCCGGCCCGCGGCCGAGGTGTCGGCGATCTGCACCAGGCGCACCGCTTCGTCTGGCGAGAGCGCTTCCGGCAGGCGCTTCTCGGCGCGAGGCGCGCGGATCCCGGTGCAGGGATTCGAAGCTGCTTCACCGCGGCGCGCGAGGTAATCGAAGAATCCGCGCCAGCCGGACAGCATCCGCGCGAGCGACTTCGGCGCGAGGCCCTTGCCGTGCAGAGTGGCGACGAAGCGGCGAATGTCGTGGCCGGTGAGCGTGGCGAGTTCCCGCTCGCCGGCGAGCGCGACCAGGGCGAGCGCGTCGCGGCGGTAGGCAGACAGCGTGTGCGCGGCGAGGCGCCGTTCGTGGGCGAGATGCCCGATCCAGTCCCGGAGCGCCGGGGCGCTTGCAGGTTCCGCGACCTTACGCGGCAT
>CAVUHA010000009.1:0-222435 GCA_963741155.1 uncultured Alphaproteobacteria bacterium
CTCTCCCAATTGTGGTGAATCGGGCAGTTTGAGCCAAACGTGCGCGCCGTATCGGGCGTCGGACGCCTCCTTTCCCGACGTTGAGAAATTCGATTTTAACAAACTGACTGGGACGCACCAGGCACTGAAGCCAGTCGCGAAAACCCGACGCCGAGAATTGCAGGGAAGCTGATCTACGGTCTTGCTCTGAGAGTCGTGTTTGACCTCGCAGAAATAACCAGTGGGCGCCACGTCGAGCAAATCGCACTTAACGGCCATGCGACGTTCATCGATAAGACGACCGGCCGCGAGAAAACAGAGACGATCATTTCACTCTTGGTCAAGCCACCCGAGGCCGAGAAGGACCCGGACCGATGCTATAGTGTCGACTTCACCCAGCTTCCGAAGCAAGAGGAGGGCAGATGGCTGACTCAAGATTCTCCCAGCCTTTACGAGCGGCTCGGCGGTGTCTACAGCATCGCCACCGTGGTGGATGACCTCATCGACCGGATCATGATCGATCCCCGTCTGAACGCGAACCCAAGGGTAGACGAGGCCCATCATCGTTTCCCCCCTGCAGGCTTCAAATACCTCGTTACGGAAATGCTCTGCTGGGCGGCCGGCGGGCCGCAAAAGTACACCGGTCGCTCCATGAACGATTCGCACCGAGATCTCATGATTACGGCCGTAGAGTGGGATGCCTTTCTTGATGATCTCCGGCAAACGCTCGACAAATTCGCTGTGCCCCAGGCCGAACAGGCAGAGATCAAGGCCATCGTCGACAGCACACGGGCTGACATCGTCGTTTAAGGGCGCGTGGGCGTAACGCCCTTCACGTGCGGGCCCGTCTATCCCGGTGTGCAGCGCAGGCTCGCCAACACCGGCTGCTGCTCCTGTCGCTCAGCGTGGATGCATGAACCCATGCGGAGAGTCCGGATCTGGCACTTTTCGGACATCCCACCTGCACTGACGAATTACTGCTATCGGGGGTAAAGCGGACGTGACGCGAACGGGCCGTTATGTCGGCTTTTGACCCAAAGCGGACATCTCAGCTCGGAGGTGTGGCGAGCTCATTTCTTGCGCACGCCCCGAGTTGGCCATCATGTTGGGGCAAACGCTCGCAGCAGTTGCCGTGGGGCTCGTTCGACATCCCTGCGGATACCTCTCAGCGATCCGATCGCGTCCAGAAATTGATCGCAGTTGCGAAGTTATCGGAACAGCCCAACTTTAATCGGAGTATTGCGATGTCAGGATCGAAAATACGAACTCTAAAAGGGTTGGCTTTTGCAGTTTCGTTTGGGGCAGTCGCCGGATTGACGATTCCGCATGCCTGGGCTGCAGGCGACGATGCCCTTCAGATTCTGAAGGCGATGTCGGACTATTTGGCGAGCCAGAAAACTATTTCGGCGACCTTTGATTCTAGCCTAGAAGCGACCACCCCCCAATCGGAGAAAATTCAATTCAATAGCTCGGGCACCCTTCTATTACACCGGCCCAACCAAATCCGCGTCACTCGCACCGGGGGCTATGCCGACGTCGAACTGCTTCTCGATGGAAAAACAGCCACCCTGTATGGCAAGAATATCAATAGCTATACGCAATTGGATGGGCTCACCTCGGTCGATCAGCTGATCGACGCTCTGCGCGAGCGTGGGATGGCGATGCCGGGAGCTGATCTCCTGCTCGGCAATGTCTACGACACGCTAAGTGCTGATGTGATTGAGGCCAAGCATATCGGCCGCGGGGTTATCGACGGGGTAGAGTGCGAGCATCTTGCATTTCGAAATCCGGACACTGATTGGCAGCTCTGGGTGGAGGTTGGCGCCAACCCGATTCCCTGCAAATTTGTAATCACCAGCAAGTCAGTCGGAGAGGCTCCTCAATACACGCTCGTGATAAGAGACTGGAAGACCGACGTGCCAGCGGATGAGACCGCGTTCGCGTTCATGCCGCCAGAAGGGGCGAAGAAGGTGGGACTAGAAGCGTTAGCAAATCTTGATGAGGTCCCCCCAGCAGCACCAGAGAAAGGACAACAGCCATGACGAAGCAAGTGAACACTGGAATGCTTCTCGCGGCGGCGATTGTGGCCGGCGCAGCAGGCCTGTTTTGGAGCGGAGACATCACCCTGAGCGGTCTGGTGACGCAGGCTCAGGCTGTTATCGGCAGACCTCTGACACCGATGAGCTATGCCGGAGTCGCAAGGCGCACAACTCGTCGCGGTGCCTATTATGGGTATGGCGCGGCGGTGGTAGCTCCGGTGCCCTATGTGGCTGCTCCAGTTGTGGTTGCTCCACGTCCAGTTGTGGTTGCTCCAGTGCCGTATTACGGCCGGCCTCCATGCGGGTATTACCCCTACCCGCCTTGTTATTAGACGGTCGCCTCTGAGACTGATGGCCCGAGCTGTGACGCGGACGTCGCGGGATGTCTGTTTATGACCCAATGCGGACATCGGACGCGCTCTGGAATCGCCGCAGGGATTCAACGCGCCGTCTAACGAAAGACGCGGTTGACGACCGCAGCAGCCACCTCAATAGGTCGTACCGTCTCGATGGCTGCGCTATAGGACCCACCATAAACGTGACGGATCAGACTCGCGCGCACCTTCGGCGTCTCGGCAAATCGCACTGCGAAGCTCCCAATATCGGTGCGGGCGACTGTCGCATCGACATCAAGATTCTCGAAACGCACGTGAACCGATGAGCCTATCGAACTCGGAGCTGCGCCCACCAACCTCAATCCTGTGACAGAAATATCGGAAATTAGGAAAGTCCTCTTCTTGCCGTCCGTTGTGAGGACCGCCCAACGATTGACTTGGAAGCGTTCACTGCTGCGACGGTCGAACCCCTCCACCGCAACCAAGCACGCAAGCACAAGAACAAGGAGGTTGTACCAGCTCCAAAACAGGGCCACGCCACTCGCATCAGCCAGGGGCCGGGTATCATCTAAGACAAAGGCCCACAGGATACCCGCGACCGTCAGCACCAAATAAAAGGCGAAACCGCGGAGCAGGTGCCATTGAACGAAGGTTGTGTCGCGACTGCGGCCCTTTGTGGTCACTTTGAATTTGTGCCCCCTCGACTTAAACATGGCGACCGCAACAGAAGTTATGATGGCGTCGGCGCACAGCAGCTGGCTGAGGTCCAGCATAATGGGCAGCACTCGCCCTCTAGAAATCCAGGCGACGACTGTGACCTGAGCGGCGAAATAGGGAATAAAATAGAATATAGCCTCGGTGACGTTGGCACGGACGGCTTGAATGCCGAAAAGGAGGTAGAGAGCTGGCACAATCAAAGCAAGCAGTCGAAAACAGTACGTCGCGGACCAGTGAAGGAATGTGTCTATCAGCATCATGCGATCGAGCAGTGGAAGTTTGTTGCTAAACCGCAGCGGGCCGCTTGGGCCCAGACAGATTTGGACAAACCCTAACGCCCATCGACAACGCTGATCGATGTATTCCTTGAGGCCCTCAGGTGCAAGGCCGACGGAGAGCACTTCATTCAGATAGACGGTGCGATACCCCCTTTCACGGAGCCGCAGAGACAGTAAGTAATCTTCGGTAACGGAATCCGTTGGGATTCCGCCGATCTTTACCAGGGCGGCGAAGCGAATGACGGCAGACGTACCACAACAAAAAGCGCCGCCCCACGCGTCCTTAGACGGCAAAATGATATCGAAGAAGAAGCGCTGCTCATCAGGCCAAACCCGGGACATCGAGAGATTCGTCTGGATAGGGTCTGGATTGAAGAAATGCTGGGGCGTCTGCACGACACCGACGTCTTCTTCGCGCATCAGAGAAAGCGCGCGTGTGAGGAAGGCCGGTTTGGGAACGAAATCCGCGTCAAGAATGGCAATGAAATCAGGTGGCTCCGGCAATGCGGCGAGGTGCCTCAAGGCATTATTGATGTTGCCGGCCTTCGCGTGGGCATTGTCGTAACGAGTGATGTAACCACACCCATGCTCTTCGCAAAGCGACTTCAACGCCGAGCGCCGGCCATCGTCACAAACCCATAAACGATAGTTCGGATAGTTGACCGCTAGCGCTCCGATAATGGTGCGCTCAAGAATTTTTTCATCCTCATTGTAGGTGCATATCAGAACATCGACGCTCGGTGCGTGTGGCAACGCACAAAGCCAGCTCATATTTTTATCGGCGTCGGCCGTTCGGCTGCGCGTTCGCGTGAGGAACGCGAGCGTAAGCGTGCCGCCGATCATGGCGAGGATCTCAACCGAAACAAAGATGAGCCCGAAAGCAAAATCGAGGGTTAAGCCGACCAGGGGAAGCGTATAGCTCACGCGCCAAAGCATGTAGCGCCAGGAAAGGACGATACAGGCGGCTATGGCGCAGCTACGCACAATCCTGTTATCGCGATCGAGCCAGGGAAGCACCGCGCCGGCTAAAAGAACAACGATCAGCCCCGGCAGGAACGCCTCCCAATAGGTCGTTCCAGAAGCATAGGTCATGGGCTGGCAGCGGCCGTTTCGCCGCTGCTGGTCGAAGTATTGAACGTCACTTTACCGGTACGCCCGACGTAGCAATCAGACCTGGCGCCGAGGCTCGGAACTTGCACGGTAACGTGATAGGGCTCTCGCGCAAGAGCGGTTTGCTCGATCGCCAAGTTGGCGGGTACCGCGGCGAGACCATTGAGGCCAACGATCCGACCCTCGCGCTCTTCAGATTCTCGACGAAGGTGAAACGTCGCTGCTTGTCCAAGCTTGAGCTCATTGTACACGGCTTCACTTACGGCGGCGGTTACGACCACGCCACTGCAATCGAGAACGCGCATGAGGTCCTGGCCGCGCCTGACCTCTTCGCCGTTGGCAGTCAGCACCTCCCATACGCGCCCCGGGACCGGAGCTAAGACGATAGCCGAAGAGAGATCGGAAAATCGCTTTTCCTCGTCGAGGAGCTCCGTTTGCAGTTGAGAAACGCGCGTCTTGCGCTCCGCAAGCTGGCCGCTGAGGTCGATGATCAGCTGCGTAACCTCGTCAACACGTTGGGCAGTGCGGGGGATGTCGTTATAGCTGTCGCCAACGAAGAGGCCTTGGCGCGCCGCATCAAGTTCGACCTTAGTCCCATTGAGCCGCTGGCGCAGAGCCTCTCCGGTGCTTACGGCGACCTTATGGTCCCGGTCGGCATGGATCAGTGCGGCTTCCGTCTGATTTCCCGTAATTCGTAACTTTTGCGTGCGATCGAGAGTGCTCGCCGCGTCGACTTGCTGTGCTTCTGCCGAGGCAATTTCTGCGGTGATTTCATCAATGCGCGCCTGCAGCTCCTGGATGCGACCCTGCTGGAAGGCATCTCGCTGTTTGCTCAGGTCTTCGCGAAGCTTTTCGAGTTGTTGCTGCCGCTGCTCCAGCGCCCCACTCGCGGATTGCAGACTCGAGATGGTGCGGCGAAGATCATCGAGGTGGCTGCGGTCGGCGCGGGGATTGCTAATGCGCAAGATTTCCTGGCCTGCCTGGACGGAAGTTCCAACCTCGACGAGTTGTTGGGGAACGGCGATCTCACCGTCAATCGGTGCGCGCAAGGTGATCAGGCGCGCGTTGACCGCGGCCTCAGCGCTTGTGTTCTGCAGAAGACGCTGCAAGGGTGTCCAACCGAGTGCAACCACCACCGCGAGCGCGAGTAGGGTCTTGACGCTGCGGCGAATGATAAGCCCCCGCCGGGGGGAGGAGCTTTCGGGAACTGTTACCACCTCAGGCTCGGGAGTCGGGCTACCGTCGTCCCAGGCTCGCACCCTATTGGCTAGCCGTGCCTGAAGCTCGACAGCACCCAGATCGGGCGTTGCCTTGCGTTCGTGAAATGAGAACGAACTGGTGTTCGCGCTAGGCTCTTGTTTATCGGTGGACTCCGGTTTTGCCGAGCCCGAGAACTCTTTCGGAATGATGCTGTGCATTGGGTGTGGCTGGGTTTCCGCTGTCGTCTGGTTGCGGTTACGGCAACGATATGAGGTCGCGGCAAGCCTCTACTGAGGCGCACTCCGCCAATCATGGCGAACGACCATTAACGGTGGGTGGTTACGCTCGAAGTAGTAGAGATCCATTCCAGTTCTTGGCTTATGAATTCTGAAAAAAGAACTTTGGATTGGACGGGTGCCGTTCTCCCAAAGGCGTGACGCCGCACGGGCATCCCCGCTTCTGGCACCAAGCGGACGTTGAGCGTGATGCGTCCGCTAAACGCCACTAAGCGGAACGGACATTCAACTCCTGTCGATTGATGTCCGCTTTTGGGGGTGAAGCGGACATCGCGATGACTTGCCGCTATGTCCGCTAATGACCCAAAGCAGACACTGGCGGCTCCGGGTGCCGCGGGATCGCCATGAGCACCAATCAGATGGCGAGCCGGGGGCATAAAACGCTCTCATCAGCCCACTTGCTGGTGGTTATAATGCCGCAGGATTGCACATCTTGAGCTTCCTACGCTGAGCGACCCCGATGCCGCTCTCTACCGCTGTTGATGTCCAGCATCTTGCCAAGCGTATCCAGCGCCTGCGGGAGAATCCCTTCGCAGATTACGGCGTTGCTGTAGCTGCGGTGGCCGTCGCCACGATGATCCGATGGGTCATCGGCGCCCATGTCCTGAGCGGCATTCCATTCACCGTATACATTCCCGCTATTGTCCTTGCGACCCTACTCGGCGGCTTTTGGCCAGGTGTTCTTGCTACCATCCTCTCCGGTCTTGTCGCCTGGCTTTTGTTCGTCCCACCGTCATTTCACCTTGCCCATACCTGGCCGGAAGTGGCCTCGCTTTTAGCGTTCATTTTGATTTCGATTCTGCTCGTGGGGCTCGTTACCGCTCTCAATTCAGCTGTCGATCGGCTCTTGATACTGGGGCAGAGTCTCCAGGCTGAGATCGAGCGGTGCCGCCTCGCCGAGCAAGACGCGCGGCGCCTTGCCGCGATCGTCGAGTCTACCGACGATGCCATTATCGCCAAGGACCTCAACGGGATCATCACCAGCTGGAATCAGGGTGCAGAACGCCTGTTCGGCTACACCGCCGACGAAGCGATCGGTAAGCGCGTAAGCATGCTGATACCGCCCGACCGGGACAACGAGGAACCTGCCATTCTCGAACGCATCCGGAGCGGGGAACGCACCGACCACTATGAAACCGTGCGGAGGTGCAAGGACGGGAGTCTGATCGACATTTCGCTCACTGTGTCCCCGGTGACAGATGCCGCGGGGACGATTGTCGGCGCATCCAAGATCGCGCGGGACATTACTGAACGGAGACGTGCTGCGGAGCAACAGGAAATGCTCACCAGCGAGATGAGCCACCGCGTCAAGAACGTTTTTGCAGTCATCAGCAGCATGCTTAGGCTGAAAGCGCGCTCCGCCGCTACCCCCGAAGACCTGGCGCGGGAAATCGGAGAACGACTCGGGGCGCTCTCGCGTGCCCATGACCTGACGCGCCCTGGCCTGCTCGAAGCGGGATCAAAATCTACCCAGCCAACGACTTTTCACGCACTCGTCGGCACAATCCTTTCCCCCTATATCCATTCCGAGGAGACAACAGAGCGCGAGCGGATCATCTTGAAGGGACCCGACGTGCCGATTTCCGAAAAATCCGTGACAGGTTTCGCCCTGGTTCTGCACGAACTCGCAACGAACGCGGCCAAATGTGGCTCGCTGTCGTCTCCAAAGGGCTTGGTGCGCGTCAACTCTTCCGTGGCGAATGGCCGGTTCCAGATGACTTGGGCGGAAAAGGGTGGACCGCGACTGAGCGGGGCCCCTGACAAGGTCGGTTTCGGTAGCCTGCTCGCGCGCCGGATCGTGACAGGGCAATTCGGAGGACAGCTTTCTTACGACTGGAAGCCAGGGGGTCTGGTCGTCCGGCTATCAGCACCCGTGGGAGCACTTAGCTCAACTGAAGGGGAGCCAGCTAAAGCGCGATAGACCAGGCCTTGGATTGCCGGGAAACCGTGACTCAGATTTTGAAGGACCGCGAGCTGAGCCATGGTGCGGCGTGCAGTCATCGACCTGAAATCGGGCGATATCTCGGAACTGTTCGACGCCCACCGCCACCGGCTTTTTAAGCGAGGAAATCAATCGTGCCTTCACCATCGAGGTGCGGCCGCTGGCTGCATCCATCAAAGTCCGCTGTTGGCACTTATCGGACATGGCGCGACCTCTGACTTGAGTCCGCAAAGTGCTCCAAAGCGGACATTAACCAACCATTGCTTCTCCCTCGTCACCAGACCCCGGCGCCTGCTACCCGCCCTTCATCGTCGAGGCCGGCGGGCGCGCCGCGCGGCTCTGTCGACCAACCACCGCCTGCGACGATACGGGACTCCGCCGTGCACCCCGCTGTTAACCCCGGACAGACGCCGATCAGTCACTCTGGAGCTAAGTCACTGATCTGGATGGTGCCGCAGGAGGGATTCGAACCCCCGACCCCCGCATTACGAAGCAGGAAGTCCCGGCGTCTCTGCAGTACGCGCGGGTGCGCTAGAATTCACTCCCGTACGCGGGAATCCGCGGGTCGCGCGGGCCGCGAAAATTTGACGAAATTGTAATCCCGTGCACCACAGAGGAATCCAGTGAACTGGTGGTGAGGCAGGAGATTGCAGCCGGCGTGCAGCCGGCCGGCCGAGTGGTCCGTTACAGGGTGCCATCGTATTGGTCCGCTTTGTGCCAATAGCAGACGTACGGTCCCGCAGCCCTGATTACAGAGTTTGAGGCCTCCAACTCATCACCGCTAGCATTACTAGAAACCCCACGATGTAGGCGACTGGGATAGACCAGCCCTGCCGTAGCCATTGAACTACAGACCGCCCCTCTGGAAAGAGATTTGTTAGAGCCACCCCAGCCGAAGAACCGAACCAAACTATCGAACCGCCGAAGCCCACCGCGTAGGCGAGCAGCGCCCAATCGTAGCCGCCTTGATTTAGCGCGAGTGCGGTGAGCGGAATGTTGTCGAACACCGCAGACAACAATCCTAAACCGAAAACGCTGGGAGGAGACGGGGTCGGCAGTTTGTCGACCGGAATAAGAGACGCTAGGGCCACCAGAACGACAAGAAACGTCGCGCCCCTCGAGGCCTCAATGAGAACGCGCCACTGCGGTGCGCGAAATGCAGTCGTGACAAGAATTGCTATCCAAAGGCCGAGCCCCAGCGCGGGCGCTGTTTTTTCGAGTCCGGGAAACAGACTGTTGCCGACTACGTTGACCGCGACGACAGTGACAAGAATTGTCAAAACAATCAGCACACGTACCCAATCGATCTGTACATTCGAGGCCGTGGCGCGGCTGATCGGCGATAATCTTTGCTGTTGAATGGCCGCCACAGGCGCAAAGAACGCGAATGCCGCGATTGCACCTATGAAAGCTGGAGCCAACTGCAAAGGGCTGACTCCCCTAATCCACATCATCGTGGTTGTTGTATCGCCGATCACACTGCCCGCGCCACCGGCGTTAGCCGCCGCGACGATGGCAGCCATGAACCCGATTGTAACTCCCTTTCGGTAGACGTGGCGCGCCATGACCCCGCCGATGATGGCACCGGCGATATTGTCCAGAAAGCTCGACAGGCCAAATACAAAGGCGAGCAGCGCAACGCCCCCCGGCCAGCCGTCAGGCAGCCTCGATGGTATTACTTCTGGCAGATTGCTCTGTTCAAACTGGTTTGCGAGAACGGCGAATCCGAGCAAGACAAGAAACAAATTTGCGAGCGGCACCCATTCGCTAGCAAAATGGAAGGCTGTTGCATACGCTGCATCAATGCGCGCCGGGGCGTTAATGACTCGTACGAGGATGGTTAGAATAAGTCCGGCAAAGGCCACTGGCAGGGCCCGCCGGTGAAACAACGCCACGCCGAGCAGCGTCAGTCCGAAAATGACAAGTTCTATGTTCCTTGGGATGACCAGTTCGGGTCACCGTGAGAGGCTCATTGGCATCCAGCGCGGGTGTGGCACTGTCCGGCTTCGGATCACTAACTGACATCGTCGAGTTTGTTCGCTAAGTGCCATGATAGAACGAGAATCTCCCAACCGCGCGCTCGCGGAACTTGCCGATGATGCCACCTAATGTGCCAGTAGTCACCGTCAACGGCAAAGAGATCACCGGCTTGGCGCTACAAGGGGCGAACGATCCGCCATGACTGAGAAAATCGAATTGCAAATCGAAGCGAAGCTCCTGACGGGCTTTGAATTCCTTCGTCACCCAGATAACCCGGCCCTTGGTCTTCTCCATCTCCTGACTGAAACCGAGGATGTGTGGGTACTCGTGACGCGCAAACACCTTCTTTCTCTTGCTGAACTCGGCCTAAGGCACGTCGATGATTTGACCTCGGGGAGCCAATGAACCTCACCGCACCAGGTTCGTAAATGTCCGCTATGGGTCAGTAGCAGACATAACGGCCCGTTCGCGTCATGTCCGCTTTACCCCCGATAGCGGACATTCGTCGGTGCAGGTGGGATGTCCGCTAAGTGCCAATAGCAGACATTGGCCTCCCGCCTAACAATCTGGACCCATACAATGACGCATGTGACTCAGATCAACTCGGTCAGGACCTGCTGGCCGGTGGCGCAGTGCTCGGCGATGGCTGGGTTGGCCTCATCCTTGACGTCGACACGTTGGTCAAAATGCCCTACCAACCCCCGGCGGCACCGCCCCCGGCCTCCACTGCAATTTTATGAACCCGAAACCATCCTCCCAGACCGAGCCCGCCGCCAAGGCGGGGCGCTATCTGACGTTTACTCTTGGTGAGGAGTCCTACGGGCTTTCGGTGCTCAACGTTCGGGAGATTATTCGCTTATGTCCGATCACGCCGGTGCCGCGGATGCCGGCGCATGTAAAAGGTGTGATCAACCTCCGTGGCACGGTCATCGCCGTTTTTGACCTGCGGGCCAAATTCCAACTTGCCACGACAAGCTACGGCGAACGCGCTTGCATCATCGTCGTCCAGGTCGCGGCACCTTCCGGCGGCAGCATTCTGATGGGCGCCATCGTGGACGCCGTCGAGGAAGTGGTACAATTGACCGAGGCCGAGATTGAGGCGACGCCGGACTTCGGGGGGGCGCCTGACACGCAATACATCCTGGGCTTGGCCACTATCCAGGGCGGGGTTAAGACCCTGCTCAATACCGAAAAAATCTTTCTGGAGGACGGCTCCTTCTCTTTGCCTCCCATGCCAAAACCGGAACCATCAACCCAACGTAAGTAACATGAACATGAACAACTGGACGATCTCGCGCCGGATAATCGCCGGCTTTACCACCATGGTGTTGATTGCCGTCGCGCTTGGGCTGTTCGCCCTGTGGCGACTGACGGGCCTCGCGCAGAACATCGCTTATTTGGCGGACAACACCCTCCCCAGCGTGCTGTTGCTGAGGGAGGCCGGCAACAGGTCGCGGGACAACCTAATTTCCCTGTTGCAGATCGACGAAGCAGGATCGGCCGAGCGAAACACGCAATTCGAGCAGCAAATCGCTACCAACAGGGCCCGGGTGGACGAATTGCTCAAGAATTACGAAGTCCTAGTCTCCGATGACGAAGACCGGCGGCTCTTTGAGGAAATCAAGCGCACACGCAATGTTATGACGGCATCCCGCGGTCGCGCTCTCGAATTGCTCAAAGATAATAAGGTCGAAGAGGCTCGGAAACTGCAGCAAGAGGTCGTCATCCCCGACTATGAAAGATTTCTCAAGGCGATCGACCTCGATGTTGATTACAACGAGAAGCTCGGCCAAGGCTATGCCGACGCCGGCAAGGCATCCGCGCTCTTTAGCGTTCGCCTGATCGGCGTTGCCCTCGGCCTCGCCTTCGTTCTAAGTGCCCTGCTGGCATGGTTGCTCATCCGCTCGACCAACCGTGCCCTTAGCAACATCACGGCCAACCTCGACCGCGGCGCCGTCCAGACGGCCTCAGCCGCTCGGCAGGTGTCTATGGCGAGCCAGACCCTTGCTTCCGGGGCCGGTGAACAGGCGTCCTCCGTGGAGGAAACCAGCACTTCGCTGGAGGAGATGTCCAGCATGATCCGCGCGACCGCAGAAAATGCAGAAAAGGCCAAAGGGCTGGCTTTTGAGGCCCGCACCGTGGCTGAGACCGGTTCCAGAACGATGTCCGAAATGACCAATGCGATGGCTGCGATCAACTCTTCCAGCGCGGAGGTCGCCAAGATCGTAAAGAACATCGACGAGATCGCCTTCCAGACCAATATCCTTGCTCTGAATGCGGCGGTGGAGGCGGCGCGGGCGGGGGAGGCTGGCGCGGGCTTCGCGGTGGTTGCCGATGAAGTTCGCTCGCTGGCCCAGCGCAGCGCGGCTGCCGCGAAGGAAACTGCCGACAAAATCGAAGTAGCGATAGCCAACAGTCGAAAAGGTTCCCAGTGCACCGCCAAAGTCGAGGAATCGCTCACGCAGATCGCCGAGAAGGTGACTTCCACCGACTCGCTGGTCGCTGAAATTGCTACTGCCGCCCGCGAGCAGGCCCAGGGTATCGAACAGATCAACACCGCCATTGCCCAGTTGGATAAGGTCTCCCAAAGCAATTCCGCCAGCGCGGAGGAGAGCGCTAGCGCCGCGGAGGAGCTCGATGCGCAGGCGGAGACACTGAAGGATCAGGTGGCAAAACTTCGCCAGCTCATCGGCGGCGAGTCGGTAGCCGTCACCCCGACTCCGACCTCCTCCGCACGTCTCCTCCCGAAGATGACTCCAGCCCTCACCGGCACCAGCCGCCGCGCCATCCCGATGCCGGGTGATCCGGCGGCGATGGCTGAATCGGACGATGACAACTTCCGAAACTTCTGAGTCCAGCTCTCCGGGCACGGGACATGAGGCGGAGTCGCTGTCAACGCAGGGCCTTCTTCTCAATGCGTCGATCGCCGGAGTTTGGCATTGTGCGGTTGCTGTCGATGGTAATGCGAAATCTCAACAACCTGCTGCTCGTTCTGCTCAACCTACCCTTCGCCTTGGCGGGAGGCGTCATGCCGATGTCCGCTTTGCGTCATGAGCGGACGTGACGCGCTAAGAATTTGATGTCTGCTGTTGCGCTGGGAACGGACATTGATTAGCGGCCCGCGCCCGTCCGCTTTGTGCCACAAGCAGACATTGGGAAGCCCTCCACCCTGGCCTCGGCTCGGCCTCTGAGTCGGCCTACCTGACTGCAAAGCATGGTATGCTCGAGCTGACCCAGATAGCGGCGCTACGCGATCTTGTCCGGGCTATGTCATCGGACACGGCATCGAACGCCGTCGATGGCGGCTGGACTGTGCATCGAGGTCCGGTCCCGTGCGCAAGAAGAAACAGTCTGGAGGAACGGCCATGCCGATGACCCAAGGTCTTACCGCACTCGAAGCGGTCAACGAGATCCGCAACAACAATCACGGCCAGGTCGTGCTCGTGCTGCAGGGCGGCGGTGCGCTCGGCGCTTATCAGGGCGGCGTTTATCAGGCGCTGCACGAGGCGGGCGTCGAGCCCGACTGGCTGATCGGCACCTCGATCGGCGCCATCAATGCGAGCCTCATCGCCGGCAACAAGGTCGAGGATCGTCTTTCCAAGCTTCAAGGAGTTCTGGCGGCGCGTGGAGTACAGCACCTTCTGGGGCGCGGTCCCGGCCTGGACCGGCATCGACGAAGCAGTCTCGTCATGGACGACGCTGACGAGCGGCATCCCCGGCTTCTTCGAGGCCAATATACGCGCCTTCTTGGGCGCCCATGTCCCGCTCGGCGCGGATCACGCCGGCTTCTATTCGACCGAGCCGCTGCGCAAGACACTGGAAGAGCTAGTCGACTTCTCGCTCATCAATCAAGACCATCCCCGGTTGACTGTGGGGGCCGCGCATCTGCGCACCAGCATGATGCACTATTTTGATTCCAAGGAGATGGAGCTTGCCCCGGACCACATCATGGCGTCGGGCGCGCTGCCTCCCGCTTTTCCCGCGGTGCGCATCGACGGCGAGCTTTATTGGGACGGCGGCATCCTCTCCAACACACCGACGGAGCGCATCTTCGACGATCAGCCTCGGCGCAACTCGGTCATCTTCGCGGTACATCTCTGGAACCCGACGGGAGAGGAGCCCGAGACCATCTGGGAGGTTCTAAACCGCGCCAAGGACATCCAATATTCGAGCCGGATCGCGAGCCACATTCTGCGCCAGCGCGAGACGCACAGACTTCGCCATGTCATTGCCCAGCTGCTCGAATATGTCCCCGATGAGGTGAAGAGGGATCCGCTGGTAAAGGAGCTTGCCGGATATAGCTGCAAGACGCGCATGCATGTGGTGCGGCTGCTCGCCCCCCGCCTCGACAATGAGAGCCAGACCAGGGACATCGACTTCAGCCCCGCGGGCATCCGCATGCGCTGGGAGGCGGGCTACGCCGACACAATGCGGGCACTGGCAGAACACCCCTGGATCGGCGAGTTCGGAGTGCTCGATGGCGTCGTCCTGCACGAGCCGAGGCCAGGTGCCGAGCCCGCAGCCGAACAGCCGACGGCCGACGAGGTCAGAACGCGGCAGTCCGGGCCTCAGGAGCTTGCGGCCGAATAGGGAGAGGTCCCGAGAGCGAGAACTCTGCGTGCACATCCAAGGGGAGGTCGCGGTCTCACATGTTATGGTCGTTCTTATCCTTCAACAGATCGGCGGAGAGGAGCACGACAGTCTTGTCGCCGAGATTCTTCCACCAATGGGAGACCTCCGGGGTCTCGGCCACCACGTCGCCCGCCTTGTGCACGATGGGGACGGCGCAGTTGCTCGCATACTCGTTGATCTCGCCTTCGATGATGTAGATGATCGCCGGCCGATCGGCGTGGCTGTGCCAAGGCACGATACCGCCCGGCTCGATGACGAGCTTGCGCATGCGGAATAGGCGATCATTGATGTTGAAGGGCGCCTTGGAGACGTCGATCGAGGCAATGACCGTGTCGGTCACGCCCACGGGTTTGAAATCGACCGCTTCGCGAGCATTTGGCATCTTTTTGTCGGCCGGGCACTCGCCTGCGAAAGCTGCGGAAGCGATAACGCTAGAGCCCGCCACGACGGCGGCGAGAAAGAGGATGGGGCCAAATCGGCCATCGCTATTCAATTGAAACATCTCCGTTGACTCCCTTTGGCTAATGCTTCGGTCGAAGTAACGACCGCAGCGATAGCAGGGAGGATAGTCCGAAGCCGTCTTAACGGAAATGCCGGTTAGCTGGCGCTATTCCGCGCACTCAGCGCATGCTTTCGATAGCGACAAAGTATTGTTCAAAAAGGGGTATTCGGTACTACGTTTGCTGATGTCCCATTGGACAGCTACGGCCATCCGGTCGGAGCTTTCAGGTCCAAAGGCCAGCAACTTTTAAAGGAGACCGGTCGCCCTGGTCGTCGCTTTGGCCGCGCCCGCCATGGCTCAGAATTTCGGGAAGCCCCTACAGCCACGCCTGAGAGGCGTCCACACTGGTAGCCACGAGGAGGAGGTTCATGTTTATGCGGAGCATTTGCTCGGTGGCGCTGTTAGCATTCGCCCTAATGTTGTCGGCATCTGGAACGGCCAGAGCAGTCGGCGACGACGGCATTGTGCGGATCAAGAGTGCATATGCCATGCCTGAAACGATCAAGCGCTTGAAGAAGGACGTGGCGGACAAGGGCATCGTGTTCTTCAACGAGATTGATCAGTCCAAGCTCGCGGCCGATGCTGGTGTCACGTTGCGCCCCTCCACGCTGCTCGTCTTCGGCAATCCTCCGCTCGGAACACTGTTCCTGACATCCAATCCCGCAGCGGGGCTCGACTGGCCCGTTAGGCTCCTCGTCTATCAGGATGAGAAAGGCGATGTCTGGGTCTTGTATACGGATTTCACCTGGATCGCTCACCGGCACGGAATCATGGATCGCGACGAAGCCTTCGCAAAGGCATCGGAGGTAATCGCATCCATTACGTCGACCGTTAAATAGCGATTTGACCCGGCACGACGCCGGTATTTGGGTCCTCGTAGAAAGACTCGCACATCGGGAGTGTCTGTTATGCAAGTCTCTCGTCTCTGCTTGGTCACAAGTCTGATTGCCATCGGCTCCGCCCATCCGAGCATGGCGGACTCCGATGTAGCCGCGGGGCAGGAAATCTATCAGGCGCAATGCTCGGCCTGTCATTCCAACCAGCCCGGCGTGAATGGGATCGGGCCTTCGCTTGCGGGCCTCTCCGGACGTAAGGCGGGTTCGCTGCAAGGCTTCCACTTCACGCCGGCGCTACAGGGCTCGGGGCTGACCTGGACCGCCGACACTTTCATCCAATTCTTGGCGGACCCAACCAAGCTCGTGCCCGGCACGGCGATGACAGTGATGGTGCCTGATGCCACCGGGCGGGCGAATCTCTTCGCCTATCTTGCAACCCTCAAGGACACGACCGCCGAGACAAAGCCGGGCGGGCCCGCCATGCCGAAAATTACAGGTCCGAGCCAGGCTGATTTCAACGAGGCCGCGGCCAGCACGGAGGATTGGCTTTACGCCTCTCACGATTATGCCGGCTCCCGCTTCGTGGACCTGAAGCAGATCACTACCGCCAACGCCAAGAACCTAAGGCCAGTGTGCCTCTACCGCTCAGAGCAGTCGGCCTCGGTGCAGACGAGTCCGCTCGTCTATGGCGGGGTAATGTACCTCACCTTCGGGCGCGCGACGGTCGCCATCGACGCTAAGACCTGCCGCGAGCGGTGGACGTATATCTGGCAACCGAAGGGGCAGGAGATTTCCCCGGCCAACCGCGGCGCGGCCATCAAGGACGGCCGGCTCGTGCGCGGCACCGCCGATGGTTATTTGATTGCGCTCGATATGGCCGACGGGTCGCTCGTGTGGAGCCAGCCGATCGCAAGCCCCGCCGGTGGCCAGTATCTCAGCATGCCGCCCCTCATCTATGAGGACCTCATCATCGTAGGTCCGTCGGGCGCCGATTTCGGAGCGAAGAACTGGATCGGTGCTTTCAAGCTCGACACTGGCGATCCGGTCTGGCGGTTCAATCTCATCCCCGATGCGGGCGAGCCCGGCGCCGAGACCTGGCAGAGTCCTGAGGCGTCGAAGCATGGCGGTGGCAGCCTGTGGACGCCGGTTTCGCTCGACGCCAAGGCTGGCATTCTCTATCTGCCGGTCGGCAATCCGGCGCCAGACTTCTATGGTGAGATCCGCCCTGGAGCCAATCTCTACACCAACTCCCTCGTGGCACTCGACGCCAAGAGTGGCAAGCTTCTCTGGTACCAGCAGTTCATTCCCCACGACGTGCACGACGCCGACCTCAGTCAAGTCAGCCCGCTGTTCGAGACGACCATCGACGGCAAGAAGCACGAGGTGATCAGCGTCAGCGGCAAGGATGGGCTGCTCAGGCTGCTCGACCGCAACAGCCACGACCAGTTCTACGAGGTGCCGATCACGACGCGCGAAAACGTTGACGCCATTCCGACCGTCGAGGGAGTTCACCGCTGCCCAGGCTTGCTCGGCGGCATGGAGTGGAACGGGCCGGCCTACGATCCCGGCAGCAATACCCTGTTCGTTCCGGCCGTCGACTGGTGCGGCATTTTCAGCAAAGCCCCCAAGGACCCGCCGATCATGCAAGGCATGCACTATTACGGCGGCGCAGTCGCCTCCGACCCGCGCGAGAAGTCGAAAGGCTGGCTCACCGCGTTCGACGCCTCTACCGGAAAGGAGCGCTGGAAATATGCATCACCCACGCCGCTCGTCGCCGGCGTCACCGCAACCTCCGGCGGGGTTCTCTTCACCGGCGACCTCAACAACGACTTTCTCGCTTTGGATGCCAAGACCGGAGACGTGCTCTACCGCTTCAACACCGGCGGCAGCATCGGCGGCGGCGTGATCAGCTTATGCACTCAAGGGCAAGCAATATGTCGCTGCGACGTCCGGAACCGTATCGGCGTTCTTTGGCGGATCAGGGCTGCCGGCAGTGGTTATCTTCGCCGTGGATAGTAGCACTGCGCAGGCTGCGATGAAGCCTCTCGATCCGGACCAAGCGCCAATTGCGGCGGTGGACCGTTTCAGTGACAAGGCAGCTCACTTGCAGGTGCGCACGGCCGACAACCATCTTCCCGGCCCAACGAGCCGGTCGATTTCGACACTGGACCGTTCATCACGCAAGGGCTGTCGCCCACGACGGGCAAGCCGGTGCGCTATTACAATTTCGATGTGCAAGGCACCGCGCCGGCGCCGGTCTATGTGCTGTATCGCGATGGCGAAGACAAGCCGGTAGAAGGCCAACTCGATATCATCGACACGCTGCCGGGCGAGAAGGGCTACAACGACTTCCGCCAGGTGTGGAAAGTGTCGGTGCCGAAGGACTATGTCTCGAATTCGATTAGCGACGCGGGCACGCTGCGCGACGCCGGCTACCAGATGCAACAGACCGATACGTTGCGGAACATGCCGGTGGTGCCCGACAAGTCGAAAGCGAGCATGCGCCTGAAGGGCGAAAGCGCGGAGCTGCATCGCGCCTGGTATGGAGGCCAAGTTGCGAAGTTTTTCAGCTTCAACGAGGCACCGTTGTCGGCGACCGGAACCAACGTCCCCGTGTCGCCAATCTACGTGACCTTCAATGTCAATCCTGGCGCACCAAACGGTGGTCCGGCCTCCGGTTTCCGCACCGAGCCCAATTCGCAGCAGACTCACAACGTCCCGTTCACGCTGCCCGGCGATGCGGGGTATTCTCCGCTTGTGGCTGGTGGCCGTCTACGATAATGCCGATTGGCCATCGGTGCGCGATCGGGCTACGGCGCTCAAGGCCAAGGTGCTCGCTCCGGGGGCGGCGACAGTCAATTGCCCAATCGTTTTCATTGGGCCCTAGGCTCGGCATCCTCCATCCAGACGGTCCGGGTCAGTCTTGGACCGCGCAGGGCCCGAAGCGACCCACGGCGGATTTCTCGACGCGTAAAAATCGCAGCTAGAGTCTGCGCCGCGGAATCTCATTCAATAGCGAGGCGCTATCGTATTGGAAGCAACGCGGCATTTCAGTTTCATCATAGACTTCGTCATCATCGGCCTGAAGCTAGAGCACCTTTGCTCGCCGGCAGCCCAATCTCGACAAAATCGTACAGGAGAACGCCCAGATGGCTCGCATCAATGATCCCACAATCAAGATCACTCCAGCCACGTCCGCAACTACGGTGCTCTGTAAAACCATCGAAGCTGACGGTCTGAACATCTTTTATCGCGAGGCAGGTCGCAACACGTCGCCTAAACTCGTCCTGCTGCACGGCTTCCCGTCTTCCTCGCACCAGTATCGCAACCTGATACCCGCCCTCGCCGAACGCTTTCACGTAATCGCGCCAGACTATCCAGGCTTCGGCAACTCGGACATGCCCGATCCTTCGACCTTTACGTATACCTTCGACAAGACCTCGGAGATAATCGAGTCGTTTCTTGAGAAGGTCGGCTTCACCCGCTTCGGTCTCTATGTCCAGGATTACGGCGGCCCAGTCGGCTTCCGCATCGTGACGCGTCGGCCGGATTGGCTCGAGTGGCTAACCATTCAGAACACCAACGCTTACGAAGTCGGCTTCACAGCGGTGTGGGACGGTCTGCGCGGCGCATATTGGAAGACCCGCAGCCCTGAGACCGAAAAGCCGCTTGAGGCGTTCCTGCAGCCGGACACCGTCAAGCTTGTCTATACGCATGGCCACGTCAACGCGGAGCTCATCAGCCCGGATAACTGGAACATGGACCTGCACTTTCTCGATCGGCCCAACGCCCGGCGAGTCCAGCTCGATTTTTTCTACGACTACCGCACTAACGTAGAGCTGTATCCGAAATGGCAAGCCTTCCTCAAAGAGCGGCAGCCGAAGACGATCATCTTTTGGGGGCAAGACGACATCTTCTTCACGCGCGAAGGCGGCGAGTCCTACCTTAAGGATCTTCCCAATGCCGAGATGCACCGACTTAATTCTGGTCACTTCGCTGTTGAGGACTGTCTGCCCTATGTCGCGGATGCAATGATCCGCTTTTATACCTGCCAGAATACGAGCCGGACGCTACTAGCAACGAACTGAGTTTGATGTCCGCTTTGGGGCATTTGCAAACATTGGAGCCCACGTCAGGGTTATCCGCCTCTGCTTTGGGTCAGGAGCGGACCTTTGGGTGCGCCACCTCTTCGGTCCGCTTTAGTGCCACAAGCGGACATGCACGGTCGGCTAAAGTTCGCGGTTTTACTCCGTGCTGCCTTTAAAGCTACGCTGCGGCGCTGAATTGAGCGAGGAAGTGCAATGGTGACCCATAAGGGTGAATGTTTCTGCGGGGCTGTTCAGATCGAAGCCTCGGGGGAATCCGAAGGCATGGGGTATTGCCCTTGCCGATCGTGCCGATCGTGGTCGGCCGCACCCGTCAACGCTTTTACCCTGTGGAAGCCCGACGCCGTGCGGATTACGGAAGGTGCCGAGCATGTCGGCATGTTCCAAAAGACGGCAGCGAGTCTGCGGAGCCCCGGAAGTGATGTTCTCGGTATTGGGATAGTGCCTCGATGGAGACATGTAGGGCCCAGATCTGCAGGCCCAACCAGTAGGTTCATGCGACACCACGCAACATTTTACGCGCGCGCGCACGGGACCAGCCATCTTGGGTGTCGACGCGAGCCATGCTCGCAGAGGCCAGCCTTCGGAAGGCCACGCTCCCGTGTCCCGATGAACTGGAGGTGAGGCAGGAGATTGCAGCCGGCGTGCAGCCGGCCGGGCAAGTGGTCCGAGGCCTTGAACCCATCACTCGGGAGCCGAACGAGATATTCGATACCTCGCTCCCGGCGGATTGGGTTTCAGATAAATGATCAGGCAAACAATACAAATTCCGAGTCCAAACCAACTGGTATTTGAGGGAGATTGTGGCCTCACTGCGAGGTCTGACCCCCGCTTACGGTGCAACTGCTAGAATCGTTACCGTAGGTTGTCCTTAACTTGCTTACGATATGCTTGCTGAATGGGTGCTAGGAGAGCGTTATGGCGATCACACTTAAACGGCAGCTCGACGAGGATGAGAAGGCGCGCGTTCTTCAGGTCCACGGCCGGAGGTGCTTAGCCACGGGTCACGATATCCCCGAGGGCGAGCCCCTTCATTTCGATCACATCCACGCCTTCACAGACGGCGGCGCGTCGGAACTCGACAACATCGCGCCCATGTGCGAGGTGCATAACAAGGCGAAGGGAACGCTCCCGCTCCAGGACTTCCGCGTCAAGCTCCGCTTGCAGGAATTCTTTTCAAAGGGCGACGCGGTAACGCTCAAGCACCTTCTCGATTACCTGAAAGAGTCCGACGACATCATGTCGTATGGCCAGGGCGTGGTCGTCAACGAGCTGAACGGCGCCGACCCGACGGTGCGGATTGATTCCGGCAACGCGACTTACCGGCACCGGCTCTACACCTGCCCGACGACCGGTTGGAAATATTTCTATGCGACGCTGCCGGTCGAGCTTCTCGACAGCGATGATGATGATGACGAGAAGTGGGGCTTGCAGCCGCGCTATTTGATCTTCGACAAGGTGTTCGACCTATACCGGCACTTCCAGAAGCACCCTGTCCTGCAGCCCTCGATCGGGCGCGTCGCCCAGAACCGTATCGTGCTGTTTGACGGGCAGCACAAGATAGCCGCCCTTCTCTGGAACGGGCGGAACGAATTCGAGTGCAAGATCTATCTCAACCCCGATCTCAAGCTCCTCAACGAAACCAACATCGCAGCGCACGACAAATTCTCACAGACGCGGTTCTTCTCGTCGGTGATGGTGGTCAAGCTCGGCACCGAGTTCGGCAACGATTTCGAGGAGTACAAGAAGCTCGAAGACGGCACGCCGAAGAGCGAGGCGGGATTCATGAAGTTCCTTGCGCGGTCGCAGACGATGACAAGGGGCGAGCTCAACAAGCGTTTCCGCAGCTATCTTTATAACTCGGTGCTCCAGCACCAGGGCAACAAGGCTGCAAAGTTCATATCCAAGGGCAACCGCGGCACGGATGAGCAGCCTTTGACCATCGACATGCTGAGCAAGTCGTTGTTCGATGCTTTTCTGTATGAGGAGCCGGTGGGCGATGACATGACGACGGACGCCTACAAACGCGACGCCGAGATCGAGAACAATGTCGAACTGATGAACGTGCTCCACGATCTCGCGCTTTCGCAGTGGAACCCAAAGGCGGGGGCGAATGACGAGAATCAGCACCGGCTTGAACGGCTTTTCCGGTCGAAGTCGATCATGGCCTGGTCGGGGATCGTCCGCGATGCGATCAACGGCAAGCTGGAGCTCCAGGATGCTGAGGACCGCGAGCGCCCGTTTTACCGGACGCTGACGCCCGAGCAGATGAAGCTTGTGCGCCGGGTGTTCGAGCGGCTTGTGAGCTCGAAGGTCTGGTCGGCGCCGCCTGATGATGACATCGACCGCGTGCTTGCCGACAACAAGAGCGTCGTCAAGGAGTGGCTGAAATCCCACGGGCTTAGCACCGGATACCTGATGGGCGCGCCGGAGTAATTCCTTGAAGACCGTGCGGGAATTGACGCTCGGCCGCGCAACCGTCCGGTTACTCCAGTCCAATATAGCTTACCAAGCATGGTAGACCTCTAGGTTGAGGCCACCCGCGACTTTGACGCCGTTACTATCCGAGGACTACCAGAAGTTCCTTTAAGTATTCCCCCGCCGCTCGTGGCCGGTTACAGACAAGTCGACTCGTTATGCGAATCGACCGTTACAGTATGCCAGATATCTAAGCTTATTGCAAGGCACTGTTCACTATATGTTCCACGTTAAACCTTGACCTTACCTCAGCAAGGCGATGCCCTCGGGCTGGACAAAGCCCCCTATGCCAAAATGTCAGGCATAGCCCAAGAAACGCTCAGGATTTCAACTAACGTGTTGAAGTCCTTGGTGCCGCAGGAGGGATTCGAACCCCCGACCCCCGCATTACGAATGCGATGCTCTACCGACTGAGCTACTGCGGCTTTTCACGGGCAACTTGCAGCCGGCTTGCAGCCGGCGCGGTCGAACATGCCTCTTGGTGTGCCGGGTTTTCAAGCTCTCACCGCCAGTTTCGAGACCCCGCGATTTACTGCTTACGAATGCGATGCTCTACCGACTGAGCTACTGCGGCCGCCGGCGCCGGGTTGGGCGCGGAAAATGGCCTCGCGCGGGGCGAAGCCTGATCCTCGTGCTTAAGGCCAATGGTGGCTTGATGCAAGGCGTGGGCGGTTGCCGCCGCCGCCCGCGTCAGCGGATTTGCGCGGCGCGCAAGCGCTCCAGGGAGGTCGGGCTGTCGTCAGTTTCAGTCTGGGCAATGCCTGGGTCGTCCGGGGCATGTGGCAGCTCAAAAATCGCTGGCCGAGCGGCCGCCTGATCCGGGGGGCGTGGGCTCGGGGCCATGGGGCGCGCGGCGGCGGGTTTACCCTCAAGCGGCTTTGCCTCTCCCGCGTCGCGCGGCGTCTGTGCGCGGCCAGCCGCCGGTACGAAACCTTCTTCGATCAGCAGCGTCGCGTCGCCGCGGCCGATGGCGTCAACGGGCGCCTTCCACTCAAAGGCATCGACGGCTCCCGTCGCCGGCGAGGCCGGCAGCCACCGGTCGGAGATGTATCCATCGGCAATCCAAGCGCGGTCACGGGGCGCGCGCACGGCACGGGCGAGCCATTCGCGCTCGCGTCCTCTATCGCCCTCGCCGGACTCAATCCGAGCCATCAGCGCACAGACCCGCGCGGGCGGACGATCCTCGAGGTAAGGCGCGAGCGCCGCGCGTGCGTCCTGCCATTCATGCGCCTCGATGGCGGCGACGGCGATGGCGATCGGCCCTTCGATGTCGCTCGCGTTCAAGCTCGCGAGGTACTTGACCCGCTTCAAGCGCTCCCGCGGGGCCTCGCCGGATTTGGCGAAGGCATAGACCAACGCCAAGTCAGGGTGCGGAGCGAGCTTCCAGGTCCTCGCGATGAGGCGGCTCGCCTGGCGGGTCTCGCCTTTGCAGGCGAGCACGCGCCCCGCGATCTCCGCCGCCGGCACAAGGGACGGCGCGAGGCGCAGGGCCTCGGTTGCAAGCGCCAGCGCCTTGCCGGGGTCCGATGCCTCGACCTCGCGCGCCTCGGCGGCGAGCAGCACCGCGCGACGCCGGACGGCAACGTTCGGCTCGACATGGCCGTGGCGGCGAGCGATGGCAAGCGTGTTCAAGGCGCCGACCCAATCGCCCGCGCAGGCCTGCAAGTCGAACAAGGCGTTGACGCTCCAGCCAAGCTCCGGGTCGCGGCCTACCGCTTGCTCCACCAACGCACGCGCCGCATCGGTGTCGTTGCGGCGCCTGGCTTCGAGGAAAAGTCCGCGCAGGCCGAGCAGCTCCGTCTCGGGCTGGTCGAGCATGGTTTCGAAGACGCGGCGCGCCGCCTCCCGGTCCCCTTTGAGCTGCGCGGCTTGCGCCCGAAGGAGCGCCGTCAGCGGCTCGTTGGGAAGGTAGCGCCCCGCCGCGGTCGCATAGCGCGTGGCGAGCCCGCGGTCGCCGACACCGATGGCGATGAGCCCGCGGGAAAGCGCGTCGAGGCCCTGGCGCCGCCGGCGCTCCTTCATGTGGGCCACAAGCGCCGCCGGACGCGTCAGCAAAAACCGCAGCAGCGCCCAGACCAAGAGGAGAAACAACACCAGCGCCGCGATGGCAAGAACGCCGACCAGGGCGCTCGTCTCCACTTGATAGCCAAGCCAATCGATGGTCACTGTGCCGGGCCGGTTGGCCAACCAGGCAAGCCCCATCGCCGTCGCCATAACCCCGAGAATGAAGAAGAGGATGCGGACCATCGGCTTATTGCTGAGCAGGGGCGGTTGCCGGCGCAGGAGCCGCTCCGCCCATCGAGGCGAGTAGCGGGGCCTCGAGCCGGTTCAGGGTGTCGGCGGCGGCGAGGCGGGTGCGCGCCTGATCGAGCCAGGGCGCAAAGGCTTCACGTGGAGGCGGCGCTAGCCCTTCCACTTCTTTCACCACAAGGGCAAGTTCGCCTTGTTTCAACTGTGCTGCGGCGCGGGCCAGAATCGCGCCCGGCGCATCGCCGGTGGCCGTGGCGTCGACATGGCGGACCTTGACCAGCGACCGCGCGCTCCCCAGCAGGCTGCCAAGGATGCTCGCATCGGCGGGTGCTGCTTCTGCGCCAAGCGCCGCGTCGCTCGCGGTCTGGAATGAGCGGGTAAGGTCGGCAAGGGTGGGGATACCAGCGTCAGCGTGGGACGCCAAGGCCTCCAAGGCGCCTTCGCCCGGAGCCAATGCACGGAGCATGGAGAGCTCGACGGCGTAAGGGTGGCCGCTCGCGACCGCATCTCGGAGATTGCCAAAGGCGAAAGCCACTGCCGCCCCCTTGGCCTGCGTGGCGCCCTTATCGATGGCGACCGCAAGACCCGGAAGGGCCGCTTCGAGCTTGCCGATCCGGTCGGTGAGCCCCGTGAGGTCGCCCTGCAGGCTGGAAGCGTCGGGAAAGGTCGTGGTTGCCGCGAAGGCTTCGATCCTCGCCTTCAGGTCGGCGACCTCGCGCTCAACGGTGCCGAGCGCCGCGGTATTGGCGGCCCGACCTTCGCCAAGCGCTGCATCAATCTTCGCCTGGAGCCGCTGTTCGGCCGCACCGATCTCCGCGTTGACCGCGGCCGCGTCGGCCACCAAGCCGCCCTTGGCGGCCATATCGGCCAAGGCCTTCAGCGACTGTTCGAGGCGCTGCACGCGGCCGGTCAGCTCGGCTAAGTCCTGCGGCGGCTGGGACGGGCGTGCTTCGAGTTCCGCCACGCGCTGGTCAAGCGCGCTTAGGCCTTGGACATCGGCATCGCCAGACCGAGGCCTTGAAGCCTCAAGCTGCGCGAGGCGTTGCTCCAGGCCAGAAAGTTTGAGGCCGGCGCCTTTGTCCGCCTTGCCCGGTAACCAGCCCCAGGCCAGGCCGAGCGCCACGACGCCGACCAGGCCCCCGAGCAGGCCAGCAGCCATGTGGGTCAAGAAGCTCTTGAGCTCAAACACGCTTGCGGGAGGCGGCGGGGTGCGCATGTGTGTTGGCTGCTCGCTCCCGCCATCGCCGGCAAGGGGCCTTTCCGGGCCGGCGTCGCCCTTAGGTCCGGCGTCGGGGGACGCGCCGGGGCCGGAGGGCGGCTCGACCAAGACCTCGGTCGCCGTACCCTCGATGGTCGGCGCGGGGCGGCGGCCGCCGGGTCCCTTATCCTGATCGCCAAAGGTGTCTGCCATCACGCTTCACTTCAGGCGCCCGCAGATTCGAACGCTTCACGAGGATGCCGCGTCGGCCGAGATCAGCGCAAGGATATCTTCCTCGCTCGGACGCGCGGCCACACGTAAGGGGGCTCCCAGCGGGGCCGCCGCCTCTGCTACTGAAGCCGAGAGGCAATAGCAACGAAGACGACGGGCCTCGGTTACTGCTTGGTGCTTGCGTACGAGCGCGCCGAAAATGACCGCTATGCGTGGCGACATGAGGATGGTGCCGTCGAGGGTGCCGGCCGCAAGCTCCGCAAGCGCCTCAGGCGGGAGTGCGTCCGCCGCGTTGGCGCGATAAAGCACTGGCTGGCGCAGGTGGAAGCCCTGGGCTTCCAGGGCGGATTTGAGGTCGAATGCCAACGTTTCGCCGGCCAGATGCACGAGGGGCCCGGCGCTTGGATCGAAGCGCTCTCCGATCAGGCCCACCAGCGCCTCCGCCGTGCCGGGTCCCGCGGTGACTTGGGCAAAGCCGAGCCTTGCCGCCTCGCCGGCCGTGGCCTCGCCGACGGCGATCAGGGGAAGGGACAATGCTCGCTCCCGCTCGGGATGGGCGCCCAATGCGCGGACCGCATTGCGGCTGGTCACGATCAGCGCCTGCGCGCCCTCGAGCAGCAGCGGCACCCCGGGCAAGAATTCAATTCGAAGGAGAGGGGCTAGCACCGGCGCGTGACCCCGCGCGGCGAGCGCGTCCGCCTGGCGGCGGGCATCCGGCTCGGGCCTGGTGACGAGCAGGCGCATCAGCGGATGCTCGCCAGAAATTGAGGCCCAGCGCGGGCCAGCAGCTCACGGCCCACATCCCTGCCGATGCTCTCGGCAGCCGCGGCGGCGGCGGCGGCCAACTCGGCCCCATGCCAGGCGCTGCCGTCGGGCTTAAGGACCAGTCCGCGAAAGCGCATGGTTCCATCAGCCATCTCGGCGAGCCCGGCGATGGGTGTCTTGCAGGACCCTTCCAACGTAGCGAGGAAGCTCCGCTCGCACGTCACGCAGGCGGCGGTCGTCGCGTCGTTAAGAGGCGCGAGCAGCGCGATCGTGGACTTGTCGTCCGCGCGGCACGCGACGCCGATCGCCCCTTGCGCCACGGCCGGCAGCATCTCCTCGGTCGACAACACCGCGGCGGCGTGGCTCGCAAGGCCGAGGCGCTCGAGCCCGGCGAGCGCAAGTACGGTGGCGTCGGCCTCACCCTGCTCAATCTTGTTGAGGCGCGTCTCGACATTGCCGCGCAAATCCATGACGCGAAGATCGGGCCGCGCCCTGAGGATCTGGGCTTGCCTCCGTAAAGACGAAGTGCCGACGACGGCTCCCTCGGGAAGCTCCGCCAATGACTTCGCGTGGCCGCTGATGAAGGCGTCGCGCACATCACCGCGCGGCAACACGGCGCCGATGATGATCTTCGAGGGCAGATCCGTCGGCAGGTCCTTCATCGAATGCACGGCCAGGTCGACTTTAGAGGCGAGCAACGCCTCGTCGATTTCCTTGGTGAACAGGCCCTTGCCGCCGAACTCCCGCGAGGGCCGGTCCTTGATGCGGTCGCCCGAGGTGGTGATGATGGCGAGCTCGACGTCGCCATCGGCCGAGCCATGGGCGGAGAGCAGCAGTGTGCACACATGGCGCGCCTGCCAAAGCGCCAGCGGGCTGCCGCGCGTGCCGATCAAAAGCGGCCGCTTTACCAAGCCTTCACTCCTTCATCGCCAGTCATGGCTCGAACCGGTTCTACCCTGTAAAGAAGCATCATGGCCAACAGCTTAAGTGACCACTCCCTCCTCGTCCTCGGCATCGAGACGAGCTGCGACGAGACCGCCGCTGCACTGGTCCGCCGCGTGGGCGAAGGGCGGGGAGAAATCCTGTCCAATGTGGTGCGGTCACAGCTCGAGCTGCATGCCGCCTATGGCGGGGTGGTGCCCGAGATCGCCGCGCGGGCCCATGTGGACTTGCTCGACGTGGCCATATTGAAGGCGCTCGCCGATGCTCGCGTCGGCTGGGAGGAGATCGACGCGGTCGCCGCTACGGCGGGTCCAGGACTGATCGGCGGCCTCATCGTCGGGATGGTCACGGCCAAGGCCATCGCGCTTGCACGCGGACTTCCCTTCATCGCCGTCAACCATCTTGAGGCGCATGCGCTCACGGCCCGGCTCACCGATGGGCTCACCTTCCCCTATCTCCTGCTGCTCGTCTCGGGCGGACATACTCAGCTTCTCATCGTCAAGGGCGTAGGCTCCTATGCGCGCCTCGGCACGACCTTGGACGATGCGTTGGGCGAGGCGTTCGACAAGGCGGCCAAACTGCTTGGCCTCGGCTATCCCGGTGGCCCCGAGGTGGAGCGCCTCGCCTTGCGGGGGCGCCCCGTCATTCTCCTGCCGCGGCCCATGCTTGGCCGGCCAGAGCCGCATTTCTCCTTCGCCGGGCTGAAGACCGCGCTTCGCCACGCGGCCGCCGCGCGGGCGCCGCTCAACGGGCGGGCCGTCGCCGATCTCTGCGCAAGCTTCCAGGAGGCGGTTGCCGAAATCATTAGCGACCGGACGCGGAAGGCCATTGAGCTCTATATCGCGCGGCAAGGACCGGAGGCGCCCCGCGCCCTCGTGGTCGCCGGCGGCGTGGCGGCCAATCAGCGGCTGAGAGCGGCGCTTGCCGACATTGCCAAGGAGCAAGGCTTCAGGCTCGTGGTGCCGCCCCCCAATCTCTGCGCCGACAATGGCGCCATGATCGCCTGGGCCGGGGCGGAGCGCCTTGCGCTTGGACTCACCGATAGCCTCGCCGCGCCAGCCCGCGCGCGATGGCCGCTCGACCCCGAGGCCGCACCGGCGCTTGGTGCCGGCGTCAAGGCTTAGACAGTTCAGATCGCTTGCGTACGCATGACGAGGGCGGCTCCTTTCCTGTATGACAGGTGGGGGAGAGCAATCGAGCCATGGCTCTGCAAACGGTTGGTATCGTGGGCGCTGGTGCGTGGGGGACGGCGCTGGCCATCGTCGCGCGTAGGGCCGGCCGCGACGTGCTGATCTGGGCCTACGAGCCGGAGACCGTCGCCACAATCAATGAGCGGCATCAGAACCAAATCTTTCTGTCCGGGGTCAAACTCGACGCGGGCATAGAGGCGACCGCGCGGCTCAACGAGGTGGCCGTCTGCGATCTTCTGCTGATGGTGACGCCGGCCCAAACCATGCGCGCCATCGCGAGCGAGCTTGCGCCCTATGTGCGGGCGGGTCGGCCGCTCGTGATCTGCGCCAAGGGCATCGAGCAGCCGACCGGCAAGCTGTTGTCCCAAGTCGCGGGCGAGGTGCTGCCGGAAGCTCGCGTCGCGGTGCTATCTGGCCCGAGCTTCGCCGCGGAGATCGCGCGGGGGCTCCCGGCCGCGGTAACGCTCGCCACCGGCGAGGAGAGCCACGGCCGCGCACTCGCGCACGCGCTGAGCTACCCCGCCTTTCGCTGCTACTGGAGCGAGGACGTGATGGGCGCCGAGATCGGCGGCGCCGTCAAGAATGTGTTCGCGATCGCGGCGGGCATCGTGGTCGGCAAGAAGCTCGGCGCTTCCGCCCACGCCGCGCTGGTCACGCGCAGCTTCGCCGAGATGACGCGCTTCGGCACCGCGCTCGGCGCGCGGCGGGAAACCCTGACAGGCCTGTCCGGCTTGGGCGACCTCGTGCTCACCTGCGGCAGTCCCCAGTCGCGCAATATGTCGCTTGGGATCGCGCTCGGGCAGGGACGCTCTCTAAGCGAGGTGCTCAAGGCCCGTCACTCCGTCACCGAAGGTATTCATACCGCGAGCGCCCTGGTCGAGGTTGCGGCGGCGCGCGGCATCGACATGCCGATCGCCCAGGCTGTGCATGCGGTGATCTCCGGCCTCGCCACCGTCGATGAGGCGATCGAGGCCCTGCTCGCGCGCCCGATCCGATCCGAGGCGTGACAGGCCGATGTCGCTCCCGCCCTGACGGGGAGGAAACCGGCCGTGCGCGCTTGCTGGACAGGCATGCTGCCGCGCAATAGCTTCATCGGCTAGGAGAAAACGTCGATGCTCTACGCCGTGATCTGCACCGACAAGCCGAACGGTCTCGCGCTGCGTCAGGCCAATCGGCCCGAGCATTTGGACTATCTGGAAGGCCTCGGCAACGCGCTCGTGCACGCCGGGCCTTTTCTTGATCCCGTCGATGGCACCATGAATGGCAGCCTGATCGTGGTCGAGGCGGCGTCCCTCGAAGCAGCGCGCCAGATCGTGGCGGAGGATCCCTTTGCCAGAGCGGGACTTTTTGCAGTCGTCGAGATTCGCCCCTGGGTCTGGACCATCAACAACCCCGACGAGGCCGGCGAGGAAGAGTGAGGCGCGCGCCATGGCCTATTGGTTGTTGAAGACCGAGCCCGACTGCTGGTCCTGGGAGCAGCAGAAAAGCGAGGGCGCCAAGGGTGCGGAGTGGGACGGCGTGCGCAATTACCAGGCGCGCAACTTCATGCGTGCAATGCGGCGCGGCGATCTCGGTCTCTTCTATCATTCGGGCGACGAGAAGCGCGCCGTCGGCATCGTCAAAGTGGTGGTCGAAGCGCATCCAGATTCGACCGACGGATCGGGCGGGTGGGAATGCGTGGACGTGGCCGCGGTGAAAGACTTGCCGCGCCCAGTGAGCTTGGCCGAGATCAAGGCCACGCCCGCGCTGAAAGATATGGTGCTGGTCAAGAACTCCCGACTCTCGGTCCAGCC
The DNA here is from genome assembly GCA_963741155.1 of uncultured Alphaproteobacteria bacterium. GTDB lineage: Bacteria > Pseudomonadota > Alphaproteobacteria > Rhizobiales > Methyloligellaceae > Methyloceanibacter. Next base: position 30,800 of record CAVUHA010000009.1, read on the forward strand.
CGTCGCCGCACAAGAATGGAGTATAGTTTGCCGCCTCGGGGGTCTCGCCAAGGTCCCGTAAGGCCGAAAAGGGGAAAAGGGGGAAACATGCAAGCCGTTGCAATCAACTACATCGCGGTCGTCGCGGCCGCCGTCGCGGGCTTCCTTTTGGGCTGGGGATGGTATGCCGTCTTCGGCAAGATCTGGAAGGAGGGGCTCGGTAAAAAGAAGGAGAACTGCGAAGGGCCGATGCCACTGCGGCCCCTGATCATCGCGGGTGTCGCCTGTTTGTTGATGGCGTGGATGCTCGCCGGACTGATGGGCCATTTGTCCAACGTCACTATCCGCGGCGGAATCATCAGCGCAATATTTGTCTGGGTCGGTTTCGTGCTCACGACGACGGCCACCAACCAGGCCTTCCATGGCGACCGCCCCCTGGTGACGGTGATCGACGTCGGCCATTGGCTCGCGGTGCTGGTCGTCATGGGGGCGACCATCGGCGCCTTCGGAGCCTAGACCGCAAGCGACGATCGGGACCGATTATGACAGAGGCACTTGCTGCGGGCGGATTGTCGCGCGCCTGAGGGCTGTCCATAATGGGCCTCAATAACAAGTATGTGCGTCAGGAGGAGCGTCCAGATGTCGGAGGGAAAAGTCTACAAGATCCCCAAGGACTGGAAAAAGCAGGCCCATGTCGACAAAGACGAATATGAGAAGCTCTATGACAAGAGTATCGCCAAGCCCGACAAGTTCTGGGCCAAGCGGGCGGAGCGCATCGACTGGATCACGCCCTTCACGAAAGTGAAGAACACGTCCTTCGTCTATCCGGACGTGTCGATCAAATGGTTCGAAGACGGCACGCTCAACGTCTGCGCCAACTGTATCGACCGGCACTTGAAGAAGCGTGGCGACCAGGTGGCCATAATCTGGGAGCCCGACGATCCGAGCGCCGAGGCACGGCACATCACCTATCGCGAGCTCTACCGCGAGGTGAGCGTCTTCGCCAATGTGCTCAAGTCGATGGGCATCGAACGCGGCGACCGCGTGACCATCTATCTGCCGATGATCCCCGAAGCAGCGTTCGCCATGCTTGCCTGCGCGCGCATCGGCGCCATCCATTCGGTGGTGTTTGGCGGGTTCTCGCCCGACTCGCTCGCCGGTCGCATCACCGATTGCAAGTCGAAACTCGTCATCACCGCCGACGAGGGCGTGCGCGGCGGTAAGACCATCCGGCTCAAGCACAACACCGACGAGGCGCTGACCAAATCGCTCGGCGAGGAGAAGGTCGTCGTCATCCGGCGGACGGGTGGCGCATGCGCCATGCATGCGGGCCGCGATTTCTGGTACCACGAGCTTGCCGCCAACGCTCCGGCCGAGTGCCCGCCCGAGGAGATGGGCGCGGAGGACCCGCTCTTCATCCTCTATACCTCGGGCTCGACGGGGACGCCCAAGGGCGTGCTGCACACTTCCGGCGGCTATCTCGTCTATGCGGCGCTGACCCATCGAACCGTGTTCGACTACCACGACGGCGACATCTATTGGTGCACGGCGGATGTCGGCTGGGTCACCGGCCACTCATATATCCTCTACGGCCCGCTCGCCAATGGCGCGACCACGCTCATGTTCGAGGGCGTGCCAAACTATCCCGACGCCTCGCGCTTCTGGCAGGTGGTTGACAAGCACTCGGTCAACATCCTCTATACCGCGCCCACGGCGATCCGGGCGCTGATGGGCATGGGCGACGACTACGTCGCGCGCACGAGCCGAAAATCGCTGAAGCTGCTCGGCACCGTGGGCGAGCCGATCAACCCCGAGGCGTGGGAGTGGTACCACCGCGTGGTGGGCGAGGAGCGCTGCCCGATCGTCGACACCTGGTGGCAAACCGAGACGGGCGGCATCCTCATCACGCCGCTACCCGGCGCCACCAAGCTCAAGCCCGGCTCGGCGACTTTGCCCTTTTTCGGCGTGCAACCAGCTATCGTCGATGGCGACGGCAATTTGCTCGAGGGCGAAGCCTCGGGCAATCTCGTCATCCTCGATGCATGGCCAGGGATGGCGCGCACCGTCTATGGCGACCATAAGCGCTTCGTCGATACCTATTTCTCCGCCTATAAGGGCAAATACTTTACCGGCGACGGCTGCCGGCGCGATGCCGACGGCTATTACTGGATCACCGGCCGGGTCGACGATGTAATCAATGTCGCTGGCCATCGCATGGGGACGGCGGAGGTTGAGTCCGCGCTCGTCTCCCATCCCAAGGTCTCGGAAGCCGCGGTGGTCGGCTATCCCCATGACATCAAGGGCCAGGGCATCTATTGCTACGTCACGCTGATCGCGGGCGAGAACGGGTCGGACGCGTTGGCGTTGGAGCTGCGCGACTGGGTGCGCAAGGAGATCGGCCCGATCGCTTCGCCCGATCGCATCCAGTTCGCGCCAGGCTTGCCCAAGACCCGCTCCGGCAAGATCATGCGCCGCATCCTGCGCAAGATCGCCGAAGACGATATTTCCAATCTCGGCGATATTTCGACGCTGGCCGATCCCGCCGTGGTCGATGAGCTCATCGCGAACCGGCGGAACCGGGCGGGTAGAGCTCAGCAGAGTATGACGCAGGCCGGGTCTGCGGCCGCAACGAGGGAAACAGCATCATGACGTGGCTCAAGCGCATTCTGATCGTCCTGGCGATCGTTGTCGTGCTCGTGATCGCGATCGTATTGGCGATCAGCCATTGGTCGTCAGGCGGACAGGTCGTCGAGACCATGTCGATGACGGTGGGTAACCGCACCGTCACGGTGTCGGGCCACTACAAGCGCATGAGACAGGAGACGATGGCCGAGGGCATGAAGATCATCGTGGATGGCCACGTCATCGCCGCGACCCCGGGCGAGCTCAGCATCGACGGCAAGCCGCAGAGCTTCGAGCCTGACCAAGACGTGCAGATCACCATCAACGAGAAGGGCGCCGTCGAGGCGAAGCCGGCAAGCTCAGATGGCGCTGGTCCAGAGGCGCCCGTAAATTGAGTTCGGCAGGCTCCAGTCGGCCATGATGCGGCTGACCTCGGCAAGCAGCGCGGCCCAGGCTTGCCTCGCCTCGCGGGTGAACCACCCCTCGAGCGACTGCTCGAAGGTCCAGCTCAGCGCCCGGGAAAAAGTCAAGCACTGGCCGGCTCCCATGGCGGAGCGGCGGCGGCGCTTGCTGAGCCGGTTCAGGGTCGGCTGCAAGCCCTCAGGGTCGTCGAGAGAGAGAATGGCGAGCTTGAGGACGCCCATGAATTGGCGCCCTTGCCTCTTGAGCGGCCCCTTGAGCTGTCGTCGCATGGACGGATCGAGCTCGACGAGTCGCCGATAAAACAGGGTCGCCACTGGGGCCGAAGCCGGCGCGAGCCTTGCGAGGGTCTCGCGCAGCAGCCGCTTCTGGCGTGCCGTGAGCTCGGGCCCCGCAGACGCGGCGGCGCGACGTTTCGAGGCGGGGGCTATGGTGGACGTCGCTTGGGTCACAGGAGGCATAGCCAGGAGAATGCCTGCATAAGCCTTGACGGACCGTTAAGGTAACCGCCGTGGCAACCCTATTGGTGGGCTCCCTCCCCCCAAAAATCGAAGGCGGCCGGAGGCACCGGCGACGAGCCGGCTCCTTGTCGCACGGGACACGACCCCCAACATATTCGGCCTGCGCCTGAGTGCCGCCGGCCGAGCGGCATTTTCGGCGCCTGCGCGAGACTGGGAGTTCCCATGAGCTATTTCCGCACCGCCATCCTGCTCGGCGCACTGACTGCCCTGTTCATGGGGGTCGGCTTCTTGATCGGCGGCCAGTCCGGCATGGTGATCGCGCTTCTGGTAGCGGCCGCCATGAACCTTTTCGCCTATTGGAACTCCGACAAGATGGTGCTTTCCATGTATGGTGCGCGCGAGGCCGACGAGCGCTCTGCCCCGGAACTCTACGGGCTCGTGCGGCAGTTCTCGCAGGCGGCCGGGCTGCCCATGCCGCGCATCTTCATCATGGAGAACCCGCAGCCGAACGCCTTTGCCACCGGCCGCAATCCGGAGCATGCGGCAATCGCCGTCACCTCAGGACTGTTGCAGCGCTTGAGCCAGCAAGAGCTTGCCGGCGTGCTGGCGCATGAGCTTGGGCATATCAAGCATCGCGATACCCTCCTCATGACCATCACCGCGACCATTGCCGGCGCCATTTCCATGCTCGCCAATTTTGGCTTCTATTTCGGCGGTAACCGCAACAACAATGGTGGTACCGGCCTGATCGGCACCCTGCTCCTCGTGATTCTCGCGCCACTTGCCGCGGGTCTCGTGCAGATGGGCATCAGCCGGGGGCGCGAATATGAGGCCGACCGTATCGGTGGCGAGATCACCCAGAAGCCGTTGTGGCTCGCCTCGGCGCTACGCAAGATCGCGAGCGCGGCGCAGCAAATTCAGAATCCGGACGCCGAGCGGAATCCGGCGACTGCGCATCTCTTCATCGTCAACCCGCTGTCCGGCGCGGGCATGGACAATCTGTTCTCGACCCACCCCAATGTGGAGAACCGCATCGCGCGGCTGAACGAGCTGGCGCAGGAATTGGGCGAGACCGGTGGCCCGAGCATCGGTGGGGACGTCCCCGACAAGGGTCCTTGGGGAGAGTCGGAGCACCAAGCCGCGCGCGGGCCATGGGGCTAGCCCCAGCGACGCGCTTCGATAAAGCTCACAGAATCCTCATCCGGCGAACTATGCTGCCATGATGGCTTCCCACGAAATAGCGCGTAGCCGGGACGCGGCCCGCGACGCGCAGGTCGGGCTGCCCGCACGACGCGCGGCGGTGGAGGTGCTCGCCGCGGTGCTGACCAAGAAGCAGGTACTGGATGACGTTCTCGGCCGGTCGCTCGACACTGGCGCCATGCTCAACTTGCCGCCGCGCGACCGCGCACTCACGCGGGCAATCGTGGCGACGTCGCTCAGGCGGCGCGGGCAACTCGACCACGTGCTCGATAGCTTCCTCGAGCGCGGGATGCCAGCGAACTCCGGCACGCTCTACGCGATCCTTTTGTCTGGAGCGGCACAGCTCATCTTTCTGAAGACGCCTGCGCACGCGGCCATCGACCTAGCCGTGCGCCTGGCGCAATACGACCCCCGCGCCAAGCGCTACGACAAGCTCGTCAACGCCCTGCTTCGCCGCGTCGCCCGCGACGGGACGCGCATCGCCGACGGACTGGATGCGGCGCGCGTCAACACGCCCGACTGGCTGTGGACGCGCTGGGCCGCCCACTATGGCGAGACCCGCGCGCGCGCTATCGCCACGGCCCATCTTATCGAGCCGCCCCTTGATCTCAGCGTGAAGAGCGATCCTCAAGCTTGGGCCGAACGTCTCGGCGGCCGCGTGCTGCCTTCGTACAGCGTGCGTCTTCTGCCCAAGGGCCGCATCGAGGAGCTCGACGGCTTTAGCCAGGGCGCGTGGTGGGTGCAGGACGTCGCGGCATCGCTGCCGGCGCACCTGTTGGGTAAGGTGGCGGGCAAGCGCGTGGCCGACCTTTGCGCCGCGCCCGGGGGCAAGACGGCGCAGCTCGCACTTGCCGGTGCCTCCGTCGTGGCGGTCGATGCCTCGGAGACACGGCTCAAGCGCATGACGGCGAATCTCGACCGTCTGGGGCTTAGCGTATCGCCCGTCGCGGCCGACGCCGCGACGTGGCGCCCCAATGAGCGCTTCGATGCGGTGCTGCTCGACGCGCCCTGCTCCTCCACCGGCACCATCCGCCGCCACCCGGACATCCCCTATGTGAAGTCGCCACAAGATATTGCGGGGCTGGCGAGCTTGCAGGCACGGCTACTCGACAACGCCGCTCTTCTGCTCAAGCCGGGTGGCCGGCTTGTCTATTCCACCTGCTCGCTGGAGCCCGAGGAGGGAGAAACGCAGGTCGCCGCCCTACTCATGCGCAATAACGAGCTTAAGCTCGATCCCATCACACCGGAGGAAGTGTTCGACGAGGCTGAATGGCTTGAGCCATCCGGCTGCCTGCGCACGTTTCCCTATCAGCTTCACCTCGGCACGCCGGAATGGAGCGGTATGGACGGATTCTTCGCCGCGCTGCTCCGGCGCGGAATCGCTGGTTAATGCCGGTTCTGCTTGATCGGGAGCAGTTGCGGCCCGACAATGCGCAAGAGTTGTGCGGGGGGGCCTTTAGGCTCAAGCGTGGGCATGGTGGCTGATCTTCTTGCCGGCGAGGGACGGTCACGGGCGTACGCGCCGCGCGGGCCCGGCCCGTTGCGGCGTTTCATGCTCGCCCGCATGGCTAGGCTCAGCTATCCGGGGAGCCAGGCGGAACAGCTCCTGCTCGCCCCGCAGGAGCTGCGCACCGCGGACCCAAGCTTCGCCACCGAGGTCTATAACGGCCATTTCGGTCTTGCCGGGCGGTTGGCTGAGCTCGGACCGCGATCACCGTTCGAGATCGAGCCGCCGTCGGAGGCTTGGGCGCGGGAGTTGTATGGCTTTGGCTGGCTTCGCCATCTTCGCGCCGCTGGCAGCGAGCTCGCCCGCGAGCAGGCGAAGGTGCTGGTCGGGGACTTCGTCCGGCTCAACCGTGGAGTGAGCGGTCTCGCCTTCGAGCCGGAGGTCGTCGCCCGCAGGGCCATTTCCTGGCTCTCTAACTCCGTCGTGGTGCTCGATTCGAGCGAGCCTCGCGCCTACCAGGCCTTCCTGCGCGCCCTCACCGAGCAGCTCCGCTATCTGTCCGCCTGCTATCGCGATGCTCCCGACGGCGTGCCGCGCCTCGTTACACTCATGGCACTCATCTATGCGGGGCTTTGCATCGCCGATCAGCAGGCCATTGTCGATGCCTACGTGAAGCCTTTCTGCAAGGAGCTCGACCGCCAGATGCTGTCCGATGGCGGTCATATCTCCCGCGATCCGTCCGCATCGGTAGAGTTGCTGCTCGACCTCCTGCCGCTGCGACAATGCTTCGTGGCGCGCGACCGCCTGCCGCCGAAACAGCTCTCCGATGCCATCGACCGCGCCATGCCCATGCTGCGCTTCTTCCGCTTGGGCGACGGCGCGCTGGCGCGTTTCAATGGCTGTGGACCCACGCCCACGGACGCTCTCGCCACGGTGCTCGCCTATGACGACGTCGAGGGCGCGCCGCTCCGCGCCGCATCCAATTCGGGCTATGCCCGGATCGCGCAGGGACAGACGCTCCTCATCGCCGACCTCGCCGCGGCGCCCGCAGCGTCGGTGAGCACCAACGCCCATGCGGGTTGCCTCTCCTTCGAGATGAGCGCGGGCCCGCAGGCCATCATCGTCAATTGCGGGGCGCCCCCTCCAGACCACGACGACTGGCGCCTATTCGCTCGCTCCACCGCCGCCCATTCGACCCTCGTCTTCGAGGATACCTCCTCGGCGCAGCTGCTCAATGGCGACAACGGAGCTGCTCGCGCCGACGGACCGCTCGTGGGTCCGCCGAAGGCTCAAGGAACGCTGCGCGAGGAAGGCGAGGGGATCGAGGTGAAGGGCTCCCATGACGGGTATGTGGCCCGTTTCGGCGTGAGGCACGAGCGCCGCGTCGTGGTGGCGACTTCAGGGCTGCTCTTGGCCGGCGAGGATCGGCTCGTCTCCGCCGGCTCCCGCGCGCTCCCGACGGGAGGCGACTATGCCATCCGCTTCCATCTGCATCCGGACGTGACCGCGCAGACCTCAGCCGACGGGCGGAGCGTGGCTCTCGTGCTCCCCAACCGAGAAACCTGGACGCTGAGCTCCAACGCGCCATCCGTGATGGTCGAGGACAGTGTTTTCCTTGCCGACGCGCGCGGGCCCCGGCAAAGCTCGCAAGTGGTGCTCGCCGGCGCGCTCGCATTGGACGTGCGCGTCGTCTGGACGTTGGAGGCGGGGGCCAAGCTAGGCGCCCCAAGCCCGATCGAGCCGGACGACGCGGCCTGAGGCCAGCGAGCTTTTGCCGAAAGCGGCAAATCGTGATAGGCGCTGGCCTCCCTCGCGATCGACCCCAGAGCCATCCCGCCATGGAGATGCGAAAGATTGCCCGCGCGCTCCTCTCGGTCAGCGACAAGACGGGCGTTACAGAATTCGCCAAAGGCCTGAGCGCCACAGGCGTCGAGCTCGTCTCGACCGGCGGCACCGGCAAGCTGCTGCGCGAGGCGGGGCTCGGAGTGATCGACATCGCCGAGATCACGCGGGTGCCGGAGATGCTGGGCGGCCGCGTTAAGACGCTGCACCTGAAGATTCATGGCGGCCTGCTCGCCGTACGCGGGAAGAAGGAGCACGAGCAGGCACTCAAGGATCACGATATTCCGCCGTTCGATCTCGTGGTGGTCAACCTTTACCCCTTCGAGACCACGGTCCGGACCGGGAGCGATTTCGCGACCTGCATCGAGGAGATCGACATCGGGGGCCCGGCGCTAATTCGTGCCGGCGCCAAGAACCATGCCTCCGTCACCGTCGTGGTCGAGCCCGCGGACTACCCGCTCGTGCTCGCCGAGATGGACACGCATGAGGGAGCGACAACGCTTGCCTTGCGGAAGTCGCTCGCGGCCAAGGCGTTCGCCCGCACGGCGGAATATGACGCGGCCATCGCGGCCTGGTTCGCAGAGACCGAGGGGCAAAAAGCGCCGGGCATACGCGTCCTTGCGGGACGGCTGGCGCAAGCGCTCCGCTATGGCGAGAATCCCCATCAATGGGCCGGCTTCTACCGCACGGCCGAGCGCCGCTTCGGGGTCGCGACCGCCGTGCAGGTGCAGGGCAAGGAGCTCTCTTACAACAATCTGAACGACGCCGATGCGGCGTATGAGCTTGTGGCCGAGTTCGATCCCGCCAAGGCTGCCGCAGCCGCCATCGTCAAGCACGCCAATCCGTGCGGCGTGGGGCTCGGCAGCACTCCCAAAGAGGCCTACGCCAAGGCGCTCGCTTGCGACCCAACCAGCGCCTTCGGCGGCATCGTCGCGCTCAATCGCACCATGGACGAGGAATGCGCGCGCGAGATCGTCAAACTGTTCACCGAGGTGATCATCGCGCCGGACGCGAGCGAGGCGGCGAAAAGCGTAATCGCTGCGAAGGCCAATGTCCGGCTCCTGCTCGCGGGTGGTCTGCCCGACCCCAAGGCGCCAGGCATATCCTTCCGCTCGCTTGCGGGTGGTTTCCTGATGCAGGCGCGCGACAATGGCGCGGTCGCCGATCTTGATCTGAAAGTGGTGACCAAGCGGAAGCCCACCAACGCAGAGTTCGCCGACCTGATCCTTGCCTTCACCGTCGCCAAGCACGTGAGGTCGAACGCCATCGTTTATGTCAAGGATGGTGCCACTGTCGGCATCGGCGCGGGCCAAATGAGCCGCGTCGATGCGGCGCGCATGGCCGGGTGGAAGGCGGAGGACGCCGCCAAGGCCGTCGGCGTGCTGGCGGCGACGCACGGAGCGGTGGCGGCGTCAGACGCGTACTTCCCCTTCGCCGACGGCTTGCAATCGATCGCCGTGACTGGCGCCACGGCGGTGATCCAACCCGGCGGCTCGGTGCGCGACGCCGAGGTGATCGCGGCGGCGGATGCAGCGGGCCTCGCCATGGTGTTCACGGGCATGCGCCACTTCCGGCATTGACGCTAACGCGCGGGCACCCTCACCCGCTGCAGCAGCAGCAAACCGGCGATCAAAAACAGCAGGCTGGTCGCGATGCCGAGGCGCTGGCTGCCGCTCGCGGCGGTCACGGCGCCGATGAGGAGCGGCGCGGCGAACGCGGTGATCTTGCCGGAGAAGGACAGGAAGCCGAAGAACTCGGTCGTCTTGTCGGGCGGGGCAAGCCTTGCGAGCAGCGCGCGGCTCGACGACTGGATCGGTCCCGCGGCAAGCCCGACAAGTATGGCAAAAAGGAGATACACCTGCTCGCCGGTGGAAGCGAACAGAGCGCCGCCCGCACGCTTTGGCTCGACGGGAAGCACGAACAGGATGTGATCGGCGTCGATGGAGAGCACCGCGAGCGACGCCAGGATGAACAGCACCAGCGCCCAGACAATGACGCGCTTGGAGCCAACCTGGTCGTCGAGCAGGCCGCCAAGTGCTGCACCCAGGGTGCCGGCGATGGTGAGGATGATGCCGAACAGGCCTAGCTCCGCGGCGCCCCAGCCAAACACGGTGCCGGCATAGATGCCGCCAAAGGCAAAGATAGCGCCGAGGCCGTCCGCATAGATCATGCGGGCAAGCAGGAAGAGCGCGGCTTGGCGGTGATGGCGGACGAGGTCCTGCGCGGCGCGGGCGAGCTGCTTGAGGCCCGCTTTGATCGGCTGAGGCTCACGCGCGATCGAGGGCCGGTCCGGCGTGAACAGGAACAGCGGCAGGACGAACAGCACGTACCACAGCGCCGAGAACGGGCCGATGAGCCGGTCGCCCTCTCGCGTGGCGGAATCGAGCGGGATGAGTGGCGGAAGACCGAGCAAGGTCTTGCCCGAGCTCGCGTCCGGAATGAGCAGCGCCAATGCCAGGAACAGACTCACCAAACCGCCGACATAGCCGACCGCCCAGCCGATGCCCGACAGGGTACCGAGGCGCTTGCGTGAGACGAGCGAGGGCATCATAGCGTTGTTGAACACGGTGGCGAGCTCGGCCCCGATGGTGGCCAGCGCAAAGGACAGAAGTACGAGAGGGACCAAGTCGGTGCGGCCGGGGATAGCGAGCCACAGGCCGCTTAAGCCGCCCACGAGCAGGACGGAGAAGCCCGCGATCCATGGCTTGCGTGGCAGTCCTGCATCGGCAATGGCGCCCAAAACCGGGGCTAGGATGGCCGCGATCAGCTCGCCACCGCCGGTGGCATAGGCCCAGAGCGTCGAGCCGATAGCCGGGTCGGCCATGAAGCCGTCCACGAAATAGGGGGCGAACAGAAAGGTGACGACAAGAGTGTAGAAGGGCTGCGTCGCCCAATCGAACAGCACCCAACCGAACAGCGCGAGCGGACCGCTCCGGCCCCTAGCGCGCATCGAGCACGATCAGGTGATTGGGGAGCTCGTCGGTGTCGTGTCGCCCGGGCGGGAAATGTGCGGCGAGGATCTTGCCGCAGGCGTCGATGGCGGAGACGAGGCCTTCGGTGCGTGCGCCGCGGCCGAGATGATGGGTAAGCTCGCGTACCACGCGCTCCCACGTCTCCGGCGGCACCTTTTTGTAAATGCCGGCATCAGCAATCACCTCGGCGAAGCGCTCGGCGAAGGATACATAGATGAGCACACCGGTACGCCCCTTGGTGGTGTGCAGATTTTGTACCAGAAACTGCTCCACGGCCCTCCCATGGGCGCGGGCGCGCTTCACGCCATTCGGCACGAGCGCCAGGCGAAGCAGATCCCATTGGATGAGGACCACCCCAGCCGCAAAGACGGCGAGCTGAATGAGATAGATATGCTCGACGGGCCATTTGGTGAGCCAGATGAGCGGCAGCGGCACGGTGAGCGCAAGCAGCGCGGCCCACATCACCCCGATGGCGAAGTAGCGCCCCGACGCGCTCGCCACCACCACGACGATCTCGCCGCTCGTATTGGATTCGGCCCGCGAGATGGCATCGGCGATCGCCACCAGCTCTTGCTTGCCGAAGGGCCGCATAAGCCTCCCCTACCAGCCGCCCGAGGCGCCACCGCCACCGAAGCTGCCCCCACCGCCGGAGAATCCACCGCCGCCCCAATCGCTACCGCCCGAGCCGCCGCCCCAACCCGGACCAGGGATGAATATGGGGCCGCTGCTGCCCTGGCGACCGCGCGCGCCGGGCTGTTGTTGCGCGTTCCGCCACATGACCCAAATGAACCAGAGGATGATTAGGCCCCAGAAAATCACCATCATCCAATCGATTGTGGGGCTTGCCGCGTCGTGGCGCGCTTTCGCCCGTTCTTCCAATTCGGCCGCATCGCCGGTGAGCGCGAGCGTGATGTCGTGCACGCCGTCCTTGATGCCGGCGGCAAAGTCGCCGGCGCGGAAGCGCGGCAGGATCGCATTCTCGATGATGATCTTCGACAGCGCGTCGGTGAGGGTTGGCTCGAGCCCGCGCCCGACCTCGATGCGCACCTTGCGCTCATTCGGCGCGACGATGAGGAGGACGCCGTTGCTTAGCTGCTTCGTGCCGATGCCCCAATGGCGCCCGAGCTGGTAGCCGTAATCCTCGATAGCATAGCCTTGCAATGAGGGTAGCGTGACGACCACGACCTGATCAGAGCTCTTGTCCTCAAGCGCCTTCAGGTCGGTGGTGAGCGTCTGCCTGTCGACGTCGCTCAGCAGTTTGGCGTCGTCAACGACGCGCCCGGTAAGCTCCGGGAAGGTGGGCTCGGCATTGGCAGGCCCAAGCCAAAGCCCCATGGCAAGGCCAAGAACGATACCGCCTATACGCCACGGCGTTCGGGTCATGCCGCCCTCGCTTGCTTCTCGCGCGCGCGCATGCGCCCCGGGTCAGAACTTCACTTCCGGGACCTTGGTCGTCTCTTCCGACACGGTGAAGTTCTGCATGGGCTCGGCGTCAGGATAGAGCAGCGACCGCCACCAGCGGCCCGGGATGGTCTTGATCTCGGTATTGAAGTCCTTCACCGCGGTGATGTAGTCGCGCCGCGCGATGGCGATGCGGTTCTCGGTGCCCTCAAGCTGCGATTGCAGCGCGAGGAAGTTCTGGTTCGACTTCAGGTCAGGATAGTTCTCGGTGATCGCAAGCAGCTTGCTCAACGCGCCGGTGAGCTGGCCCTGCGCTTCCTGGAATTTCTGGAACGCCTCGGGATTGGTGAGGATATCCGGCGGAACCTGAACTTGCGTGGCCTTCGCGCGGGCTTCCGTCACCTCGATGAGGACCTTGCTTTCTTGTGCAGCGTAGCCCTTTACCGTCTCGACGAGATTGGGGACCAGGTCGGCGCGGCGCTGGTACTGGTTCAACACCTCGCTCCAGCTGGCCTTGGCGCGCTCCTGCAGCGTCGGAATGGTGTTGATGCCGCAACCCGCGAGCAGCGCCGTTGCGAACAACAGGCAAACCGCCCGAGAAACATCGCCTGGCCGCATCCGCGTCAAAGCCAACATGACAACCTCCCCTGAAAAGCTCGAGGCCTCGGATGTATTGAGGGGTTGCGCGTGAGGCAAGGGCTTTCGTCAAAGAGGTCGCAAGCCGCCGGCGACGGCACGGATTTTGTGCCCGCACGTGGTACAAAGGGCACTGAGAAAGGGCGTCCAGCCGCCCATTGAACCACGCGAGGAAAGCCAATGAGACGAATTGCGGTGCTGGTTCGGGCTTGTGCCCTCGCTGTGGCCTGCGCTTTGACCGCAAGTCCCGGGGCAGCCGCTCCGTGTGGCGGCGATTTCAATGCGTGGCTGCAAAGTTTTAGCAAAGAGGCCGCGGCCCAAGGGGTGTCGCAGCGGACCTTGAGCTCCGCACTGGCGGGGCTTTCGCCCAATCCGCAGGTGCTCTCCCTCGATCGCAATCAACACGCGACGTTCGGTCAAAGTTTCGAGCGCTTCTCCTCCAAGCGAGTCACCGCGTATAGCGTGCAAAAGGGACGGAGCCTGATGAAGCGTTATGCTCCCGTCCTCAACCGGATCGAGCAGCAATATGGTGTCCCGGGTCCGATCCTCGTCGCCATTTGGGGGCTGGAATCTGGGTTCGGTTCCTTCACCGGCAATCTCCCCACCCTCCGCTCGCTTGCCACGCTCGCTCATGACTGCCGGCGCTCAGAGAAGTTTACGGAAGAGCTGATCGCGGCACTCAAAATTATCGATCGGGGCGACCTGTCGCCCTCGGAAATGCGTGGCGCCTGGGCCGGAGAGCTTGGTCAGACCCAGTTTCTGCCCTCCTCCTACCTCAAATTTGCGGTCGACTATGACGGCAACGGCAAGCGCGACCTGATACGGAGCGCGCCTGACGTGCTCGCCTCGACGGCCAACTATCTCAAAGGCTATGGGTGGCGGAAGGGCCAGCCCTGGGGCGAAGGCTCGGCCAACTTCCAGGTGTTGCTGGAATGGAACAAAAGCCAAGTTTATTCGCAGACCGTGGCCTATTTCGCCACGCGGCTCAAGAGTGGAAACTAAGCGTCGCGAGCCCGCAACCGCGCAGTGTTCCGCATCACGCGCAACTCCCATAACGATTGCACGCATGGAGAGTGTAGCAAGCGCTATGCCGACCTAAGACAAAGGGTCGAGGCTGCTGGCGATGCGCTCCTCATCCCGCACCTCGGATACGGGCCAGAGCCCCTTTCGCCCCTCACCAGCTTCCGCACAGCACTGGAACGTCTGGAATTTTCAAAGTGCTACTACCCACCACGTCGGCGCTGCCTCCAAACCGCCAAATGATGGGGATAACCTATTCATACTTGCGGCCCCGCGACGTTGCCTGGACGTTGCCCAATCCGGGTCCGCGTATTTGTTTTTGGCGTAACGCGGCGGATTGCGGGTTGTTAGTTAATCAGAAGCCTTCTGCTGGCAAAAATAAGTGGCCCCACATATGGTGATTCGCCAGCGCTGGGGCTTGTTTGCGGGGAGCCGCCCCACCCTTGAGGGGGGCTCAAGACACGGGGACGAGTGAGTTGAAAGCGCAGCAGTGCACGAGGAATGAGGCGATCGAATTCGCCAGTGTGGTCGTACGGAATTTAACTACAGGGCTCGGCATCGCGAGCTTGGCACTGATGCTGACCGCCCTACCGGCGGACGCCAAGCAAGGGCCAAAGTCAAAGCCGGCCGACGGGCCGATCGCTGATGTCGCCAATGGCGAGCCGATGACCCTCGTTATTTCGACCGGCGCGCAGAAGATCGACATTTATCGTGGCACCACCCTGGTCACGACCTCCCAGGTGTCGACCGGAATGGCCGCGCATCCGACCTTTCTCGGCGTCTTCAGCATTCTGGAGAAGCAGCGCTGGCACCACTCGAACATCTATAGCGGCGCGCCGATGCCCTGGATGAACCGGATCACCTGGTCCGGGACGGCGATTCATGCGGGCGTCGTGCCGGGTTATCCCGCTTCTCACGGGTGCATCAGGCTGCCTTATTCCTTTGCGCCCAAACTGTACGATATCACCACCGTTGGCGATGGCGTCGTCATCGCACGCGACCGCCCCGTTCCCAAGCTGGTCGAGCACCCCAATCTGTTCCAGCCGCTCCCACTGCCGCCGCCGCCGACGGTAACGGAAAAGGACAAGGCGCCGGAGCAGCACGCTGCCGCGTCCATACTACCAGACCTCGGCGCCGCCGCAGCAAGCCCCATCATTCTCGCCAAGGTGGAGATGGTTGGTGACGTAACCGACGCCGTCCCGGCGTCCCAGCCCGCGCCGGCTGCTACCAACACGCACGCCAGGGTCCAGGCTGCGCTTATGGTCGACGTGGATCATGCCGTCGGCGTTGACGAGGGGGACCCAAATCGCACCCATGCGGTCTCGGATCCATCGGCGACCGCGGGTGGAGGTCACGCCATCGCCGGCGTAACCGCCGCACCGATCGCGCCCGCGCCAAAGGATCCGGCGCCCGCCCCGGCCATGCCGGCGGCAGAGCCGCAAGCGGCTGCACCGCTGGCGGTTGCGCCAGTCGCAGCACCGTCGGTGGCGGCCACCAAGACCGGCGCCGGAATCAAGGCGGCTGGTATCCAGGCCGCCGAGCCGCGCTCCAACGCGCCCTTGCGCATCCTCGTGACGCGCCGAACGCAGCGCGACCGCATCGTTGGAGTGCAGAACATCCTCGCTTCCCTAGGCTATCTGCCGGTGCAGAATTTCGACGGCACGATCGGCAAGCCGACGATCGTGGCGATCAAGGCCTTCCAGAAGGCCAATGGCCTGCCGGAGACCGGGGCCTTCACCGACGAGCTCGTGAAGAAGGCGTATGAGGTCTCGGGCAAGGGCGAGCCTCCGGTCGGTCACATCTTTGTCCGGCAGGAGTTCAGCCGCGTGTTCGATGCGCCGGTCACTTTCAAGAACCCCGAGCAGCCCCTCGGCACCCACGTCTATACCGCCATGAAATTCGCCCCCGGCGACACCAAGACGCGATGGACGGGAATCACGCTTGTCGACACTGGGCAGGACCCGCTTGACCGCATCGAGATCCCCGACAGTGTGCGCCAGAAGATCGGCGAGCGCTTGACGCCCGGGTCCGCGCTCATCGTCGCCGACACGAGCATCAACACGGCAGGCTTGCCGAAGGGCGGCGATTTCGTGGTGTTCGCGAACTACAGCGCCGCCGCCAAGACCGGGGCCAATGCGGCGGCGGAGGCGGAGCCCCAGGTGGCCAAGCCGAAGCAACACCGCAGCGTCAGGCGCTACTACACCAATCCCTATTACGCCAATCCCTCCTACGCCAACCGCTACTATGCGCCCTGGCGGGGATGGGGCCGCTGACCCCACCAGGTCGGCGATCCAAGCAATTCCCCGCGCGGTCAGGGATGGCCGCGGGGTTTTTGCATTTGGCGCAGATTCACCGCACACGCAGCGCGGATTAAAGCTAGAGCAGGCGAGTATTTTTCCACACCTGAACTGCAGGCGGGGAATCCCGTCGATAATCACGTTTCTACAGGCCGTCTCGAACTCGAGTGCCCATTTGTTGCGGCCGAAGAGCGAGAATAGTTTTTCTTCTATGCATCGAGAGTGCGTGCCTATAACTACACGCACAACTCGCGATGATACAGCAGGCATACTTGCCTGAAAGGCATCGGCTTCGGCACCTTGAATGTCGCAATGAATTAGATCGACGCGATCAAAATCTTTAATGACGCCTTCTATTGAGAGATCGCCATTACCAACTCCGATGGTGCCGCACCGACTCCTTCGTATCTTCTGATGCTACGGAATGAAGGCGGCGTCGGTGGGCCGCCTTTTCAGCAATTCATTAATTTCCGAGGGCTACACCGGGAGCATAGGTGGGGCGTTCGATCATGCAGGGTACCGGTCTGGTTGAGTGCTGCTCGACAGCGTTGTCAGTCGCTATCCTGTTTGGAGGCCCGCTCGCGCTTGACGATTCCCCTGCAGCGCACACCGCGGTCTTGAGGATAGCCAATGATCTGAAACCCATGATGGAGATCGCAACGGTCCTTTCGCAAAATCAATGGATTTCGCAGCTTGAACTGAAAGTCGGGCAAGAGGGTGCTGCCGCCGAACGGAAAACGAGGACCTTTGCTGCTGTCGTCCCGCCCACCCTGGCTAGTACAAGCCAAACGCCTCAAACACAAATAGCATCCTCTCCGCCCGCAGAGGCTTTGCCGAGAGCATCAGGCATTCCTCTGGTGTGGCCATTTGATGAGCCACGCGGCCCGTCCATACTCGTATTCTCGCGCAGTAAAAAGGCGGTGACCGGTTTCTCGATCAGCGGCAAGAACGTATCTGATGAACCGCTTATGGACGTGGCGGGGACGCTTAAGCCAGATACAGGCGGCGGCGAGATAAAACTCGATCTGAGCCTGGATTCCACGCACGCGAGCGTCCGGATTATTCCTGCGGGAGCGCAATTCAATTTGGACTATACACTCCCCCATCAACCGCAAGGACTGTCGGAAAGCGCCTTTCTCAGCAAATTTGGTGGGGCAATTTTTGCATTCCACTACACGCACGCAGGCGCGGAGAAAACATTCATCTGCTATTTTCCTGCCACAAGATTTAGAGCGCAGATGCAAGCGACACTTTCGCCAGAGTAAGCTGGAAACTAAGCGGTCTGAGTGCGATGGGCTCAAGCTCTCGCGCAGCCACAACCCGATCCTGGCGTGGCTTATGTTCAGGCGTTCTAAAGCGCGAACCAGTTGGGGAGGGCCGACAATGTGATCATCGTGCTCGGTGTCGTGCTCGTAATCTGCTTAATCGCTTGGCAGCATGGCGCGCTTATGGCGGTCGCCCCCTTCTTCGGGGGGCTGCTCGCGATCGGCTGGGGTTTTACAGAGCTACGGCAAGGCTTCAACGATGGATGGGTTTTCCTCGTGATCGGCGCCGTGATCTGGGGCTGGCGGTTCTTTGACGCGTAACGTCGAGAAAAAAGGGAGGCCGCGCGGTCGGTGGCCAGCTCAACTCTTGGCACTTATGGGCCATCGCTCGACCTCTGACCTGAGTCCGCAAAGTGCTCCAAAGCGGATGGTGGCCAACGATGTGCGTCAACCGCAAAGGCGATGGCATCGGTTGGAGGGATGTTCTGAGGCTCAGTGCCGCCGGGCTGTCGGCTAATGATCAACTGGCATCGAGCCGAAATCCGCCACGACTTCAGCGAGCGCCCCGGGTCGCACCTTCACTACCCCGACAAAAGGCTGATCGATGACGATGGCTGTCAGGAGTCCCGAGAAAATGATGATCGACAGCATGCCTGTCATCAGCACCTGAGCCCCCAGGTTCGGGGTTCCGAAGAAAAACGTGAAAGCGATTGTCAGCATGGCCCCCCCGAACAGGACCGGCCATATTACCCCCGGTACGAGTCCCTCCGCAGCGGCAAGCCTAGCGCGACGCATTTCCGTGATCGTGTCGAGCTCATTCAGAATTTGGGAAACCAAAGCAGTGTCGCGTCGCTCCGGAGACTCGAATGTCAGCAGCGCTTTATAAACTCTATCCAGCGCCTCCCGAGCCGATCGACTCGCACTACCGCGCTCCATAGCGGGCCAGTCATCGGAGATAGTTACTTCAAGATAGTTGGTAAGCGCTGCTCGGAGCGCGGTGCCGGGCTGTCCGCCGATACCTTCGGACAGGCGATAGATGGTTGCCGCGGCACCGGCTTCCTTCGCGACGTCGCTTTCAGCATCGCTGAACTTCTCCCACACGACGATGATTGCGAAGGCGAGCAGCACCGCATATAGCACACCAACGGCCGCAAATTTGAATCCGGCGACCTCGTTGTTCGTCCTCAATTTATCAAGCGTCACGTAACGACGTACGAGAATGGGGCCGAGCATCGCAAGCACGGTCGGCAGCCCGACGATCAGCATCCCTGACAGCCAGAGGGGCTGCCTCGTAAGAAAGGAAATCATGATGGATGGCAATCCAAGCGGGCCCTACCCCGTAGGGTCAAAGGAGTGTCCTGGCTTACACCACACCGACAACACGCTAGGAGTGTAGCAACCTCAGGGACAGAGGCTATGACCGCGCGATCACACCCTAGGCGAAAACTAAAACGCGCTCGATTACCGGATATTTACCCCACGGGGGTTTGTTCCACCCCTTTCCGGAAATAACTATTGGGAATCATGGAGCGGGCGATGGGATTCGAACCCACGACCCCAACCTTGGCAAGGTTGTGCTCTACCCCTGAGCTACGCCCGCGCTCCAAACCGGTCGGTTGGGCTCGAACGATCTAGTTGATCACCGCCGGAATGTCCAGCTTGCCACAGAAAGGCGGGTGCCCCAAGGCTCTTGGCGCATGGCCGTGGATCGAGAGACTTTGTTTGCGCGCTTGGCCGCGCTCGGCATCGCCTCGCACACCGTGGAGCACGCGCCCATGTTCACGGTGGAGCAGTCGCGCGCATTACGTGCGGAGTTGCCAGGCGCACACACCAAGAACCTGTTCCTGGTGGACAAAGATGGTCGCATGGTGCTGGTCGTCGCCAAGGACGACAGCTGCGTCGATCTGAAGGCGCTCGCCGTGCGTCTTAGATTCGGCCGGCTCAGCTTCGGCAAGGCGCCCCTGCTCGAAGCCGTGCTCGGCGTCTCCCCCGGCTCCGTCACTCCCTTCGCACTCATCAATGACACCGAGACCCGGCTCACGGTCGTCGTCGATGCGGCCCTGCTCCGCTTTGCCGAGGTGAATTGCCACCCGCTCGTCAACAGCGCCACGACGCGGCTGGCAACCTCCGAGCTTCTCCGCTTCATCGAGGCCTGCGGGCATAGGCCTGTCATCTTGCCATCGGGCGAGCCAACGGGGGCGGCCTAAGGGCGTTGCCAAATGCGCCGCCGCAGCCCATCTTTCGCGCTGAAAGGGCCCCCAAGCGCCAGGACGACCGAGGATCGCGTAGCATGAGCATCGATACTCCCCTCCTCAATGAGGCTGGCGCGGGCGCCCAGGACCTCGTCAAAAACACGACGACAAAGGACTTTGTGCACGACGTGATCGATGCGTCCCATGAAGTGCCCGTGCTGGTGGATTTCTGGGCGCCTTGGTGCGGTCCCTGCCGTCAGCTGACACCCGTGCTGGAAAAGGCGGTGCGCGCGGCACGCGGCGCGGTCAAGCTGGTCAAGCTCAACATCGACGAGCATCCGCAGATCCCGGGGCAGATGGGGGTGCAGTCCATCCCGGCCGTGTTCGCCTTCCGCGACGGACGCCCGATCGACGGCTTCATGGGCGCGCTGCCCGAGGCCCGCGTCAAAGCCTTCATTTCCCGGCTGACCGGCGACACGAGTGCCGATACGGAAGCGGACCTCGAGGCCGCCGAGGCGGCGCTCGCGGTGGGCGATGTCAACGCCGCCGCGCAAGCCTTCGGCGAGGTGCTGCAAATGGACGCCGTGAACGCCCAAGCCGCGGCGGGTCTCGCCAGGTGCTACATCAAGACCGGCGATCTTGTCCGCGCTGAGCAGACCTTGGCGCTCGTGCCCACCGCAAAGATGGAGAGCGCGCCGGTAGCGCGAGCGCGCGCGGCGCTTGAGCTTGCGCGGAAATCGACCAATGCCGGGGACGTGGACACGCTGCGCGCCAAGGCCGCCGCCAATCCTTCCGACCATCAGGCCCGCTTCGACCTGGCGCTCGCGCTGAACGCTCATGGAGAGCGCCAGGCCGCGCTCGAGGAGCTGCTCGGCATCGTGCGCACGGAGCGTGGCTGGAACGACGAGGCAGCGCGCAAGCAGCTTGTTCAACTGTTCGAGGCCTGGGGATCGAGCGATCCCGCCACCATCGCGGGGCGCCAGAAACTCTCCTCGCTTCTCTTCGCGTGAGGGTGAGC
Organism: uncultured Alphaproteobacteria bacterium; assembly: GCA_963741155.1. Lineage (GTDB taxonomy): Bacteria > Pseudomonadota > Alphaproteobacteria > Rhizobiales > Methyloligellaceae > Methyloceanibacter. The sequence continues at coordinate 51,572 of CAVUHA010000009.1, forward strand.
GAACTTGGCGCGTGGAGTGACCGATCAGTATCGCAGTCCGCAGGACCTGTCCAAGGTGCTGCCCATCTTTCCCCTGCGCGGCGCGATACTCCTTCCGCGCGCCTCGCTAACGCTGAACGTCTTCGAGCCGCGCTACGTCGCGCTGCTCGACTTCGCGCTCGCCGGCGACCGGCTCATGGGCATCGTGCAGCCCGCACCGGAAGAAGGACCTGACGAATCGCCGGGAGGCACGCGCGTCGCCTTGCGCCGCGTGGGCTGCGCGGGCCGGCTCACATCCTTCACCGAGAGCGATGACGGCCGCTACGTCATCTCGCTTTCCGGTGTCGCGCGCTTTCAGCTCGGGGCGGACGTCGGGACCGACCAACCATTTCGACTCGCGGAGGTGGATTACGAGCCTTACGCGGGCGATTTCGTCTGCGGTCACGGCGAGAAGGCGGTCGACCGGCCGCGCCTGCTCACCACGCTGAAGAGCTATCTCGAAGCCAACAATATCAACGCCGACTGGGAGCGCATCAATGCCGCCGACAACGAGCGGCTGGTCAATACGCTCTCGGTCCTCAGCCCGTACGGTCCGGAGGAGAAGCAGGCCTTGCTCGAGGCGCCGGACCTCAAGACGCGGGCCGAGGCGCTCGTGGCGCTGGCGGAGATGGAGCTCGCGGCGCGAGACGACGGCTCCGGCACGTCGCTACAATGACGCGGAAGGAGAGCCAGCCTTGACGCAAGAGCCAGCCAAGACGCCAGCAAAGCGGATCGATCCCAAGCTGCTCGAAATCCTGGTCTGTCCCCTGACCAAGACCTCGCTCGACTACGATCCCGAGCGCCAGGAGCTGATCAGCCGCGCCGCCGGGCTCGCTTATCCGATCCGCGATGGCATCCCCATCATGCTGCCCGAGGAAGCGCGCAAGCTCGACTAGGGGCTGAGGGTTTACACCCTTTCTCCTTTTAGTAAGCGCGGCACCTCACCCGTAGCGCCGGCCGCCTCGCGCACGAGAAAGCGCTTCAGCTGCGGCGCGCGATCGACCAGGCCGAGGCCAAGATCGCGCAGCGCCCGCAATGGCGCGTTGTCGTTGGAGAAGAGGCGGTTCAGCCCATCCATGACGGCGGCGGAGAAGGCGCTGTCGAATCTCCGCCAGCGCTCGTAGCGCTCAAGCAGCGCAGGCGTGCCAGCATCGAGCCCGAGGCGCGCGCCCTCGATCAGAACCTCCGCGAGCGCCGCCACGTCGCGCATGCCGATATTGAGCCCCTGCCCCGCCAGTGGGTGGACCGCGTGGGCCGCATCACCGATGAGCACGAGGCGATCGCCTGCAAAGCGCCTCGCGATCTGCAAATCGAGGGGAAAGGACTGACGCGGTCCGGCGAGCGCGATGTCGCCAAGGGTATGGCCGAAGCGGCGTGAAAGCTCCGTCACGAAACCAGCCTCGTCGGCGGCCATGATGGCTTCACCCTTTTCCGTGTCCTCGGACCACACGATGGAGGAGCGGTTGCCCTTGAGCGGCAGGATGGCAAAGGGGCCGTCCGGGAGAAAATGCTGCACCGCGCGCCCGTGATGCGGCTTGGCGTGAACGACGGTGGTGACGATGCCGATTTGCTGATAGGACCAGCCCACGCATTTGATGCCGGCCTGCTCGCGCAGCCGCGAACGCCTGCCGTCGGCCGCGACGAGGAGCGCGCCTTCGATCTCCGCTCCGCTCGCAAGGGTCACCGTCACGCCGAAGGGGCTCACGCGAAAATCGACAGCGCTGTTCGGAACAAAGGTCTCGATCGCCGCTTCCGCCGCCACCGCGTCACGCAGTGCGCCTGCAAGATGCCGGTTCTCGACCATGGAGGCGCCCGCATCGCCCGTCTCGTCCTCGCGGTTGAACCCGAGCATGTGCGGGCGGAGACTTGCGTTGATCGGGCTGTCGGTCACCTCGATGCTGGTGATTGGTTGGGCCACATCGGCCAGCCGCGACCAGACGCTGAGCACGGTGAGAAGGCGCCTGGTCGCCGCCGACAGCGCCGAGGCGCGGGCGTCTCCGCGCGCCGATGCTCCCACGGGCTCGGCGTCGATGAGAGCCACGCGAAACCCGGCCGGCGCGAGCTTGGCCAGTGCGAGCGCAAGGGTGAGCCCGACGAAGCCGCCGCCGGCAATGATGGCTTCGTAGCGACGTTCCACTTCCAAGCTCCGAGTTCCGCTTGCGCGGGGAAACTGCTAAAGGGCGCTCACCATAGCATTCGACGAAGGCCACGCATGAGCCACGCTCTCGATCAGCTCCTCGCCATTCTCGATCTCGAGACGGTGGAGCATAACTTGTTCCGGGGATTGAGCCCGCAGGTGGGCTGGCAGCGCGTGTTCGGTGGTCAGGTGATCGGCCAAGCGCTGGTCGCCGCGCATCGCACCGTGGAGGACCGCCCGGCCCATTCGCTGCACGGCTATTTCCTGCGCGAGGGCGACCCCGCGGTGCCCATCATCTACGAGGTCGACCGCATCCGCGACGGCAAGAGCTTTTCCACCCGGCGCGTGGTCGCGGTCCAGCACGGTCAGGCCATCTTCTCCATGGCTGTCTCCTTCCATTCACCGGAGGAAGGGCTTGAGCATCAATTGCCCATGCCGGAGGCCTCACCACCCGAGGAGTTGCCGAGCGAGGCAGAGCTCAAGGAGCGCCTCATGGGTCACTTGCCGCCCCAACTCAAGGCCTATTGGGAGCGGGAGCGGCCGATCGAGATCCGCCCCGTGGACCTCTCGCGCTATCTCTCGCCGGAGAAGCGCGTGCCGACCCAACTCGTGTGGATTCGGGCCAACGGCGCGCTCGGCGACGATGCTGCCCTCAATCAATGCGTGCTCGCTTACGCCTCGGATTTCACCCTGCTCGACACGGCGCTGATTGCCCATGGCCGCTTCGTGTTCGACCCCGCGCTGATGCTGGCTAGCCTCGACCATGCCATCTGGTTCCACCGCGGATTCCGGGCCGATGACTGGCTGCTCTACGCCCAGGACAGCCCGAACTCTTCCGCTGGCCGGGCGTTTTGCCGCGGCACCCTGTTCACCCGCGAAGGCGTGCTGGTGGCCTCCACGGCTCAGGAAGGGCTGGTGCGCGAGCGTCGGCCCCGGTGATTGCTGCCTAAACAATGGCCAAATGGCTTTCTTTGCCTAATCTATAAGCAGCACCGTGCCCTTCTGGCCGGGGGCCGGGGTCAAGACCTACCTCAAACATCCAACAAATCTAGTGACTTACCGGTCCGTGCGGGAGTTGGCACGAGGCTTGACTCTGCTTTCGGGTTCACGCGGCTCACAACGACGTGGCCAAACTGGGAGAAGCCGCAAACATGGAGGGGTTAGCGAGATGAAGCTGGTGATGGCGATCATCAAGCCATTCAAGCTCGATGAGGTGCGTCAGGCCCTCACCGAGTTGGGCCTGCAAGGCATGACCGTGACCGAAGTCAAAGGCTACGGGAGGCAGAAAGGCCATACGGAAATTTATCGGGGCGCCGAATACGCCGTGAATTTCCTGCCCAAGATCAAGATCGAGGTCGTCGTGGCGGCCAAGCAGGTCGACAAGGCGGTCGACGCCATCGTGGCGGCGGCCAAGACCGGGCAGATCGGCGACGGCAAGATCTTCGTCGTCCCGGTCGAGCAGACGGTGCGCATCCGCACCGGTGAAACTGACGAATCCGCGCTCTGAGAGAGGGGGAGGTAACATGGTGACCCTTACGAGATTTCTTTTTGGCGTGGTCGCAGCGCTCGTTGCGCTGCTCCTCGCCCATATCGATCCTGCGTTGGCTCAAGAAGCCGCTGCCGAGGCGGCTCCAGCCGCCGCGGCTGCTGCGTCGGTATCGCCGATCAATACCGGCGACACTGCATGGATGCTGACATCCACAGCGCTCGTGCTGATGATGACGATCCCGGGCCTTGCCCTCTTCTATGGCGGCATGGTGCGCAAGAAGAACGTGCTCGCTACCGTCGGACAAGCTTTCGGTGCAACCTGCATCATCACCGTGCTGTGGATGATCATCGGCTACTCGATCGCATTCACGACCAACGACAGCGAGTCGCTAAACCGTTGGATCGGCAGCTTCCATTATTTCTTCCTGAAGCCGATGAAAATCGACGCGGTCAGCTCGCTGGCGGGGACCATCCCGGAATCCGTCTATATGACGTTCCAAATGACCTTCGCCATCATCACCCCAGCCCTGATCGCCGGCTCGCTCGCGGACCGCATGAAATTCTCCGCTTTCATGCTGTTCATGGGCCTGTGGCTGATCTTCGTCTATTGCCCGATCGCCCACTGGGTGTGGGGTGGCGGTTGGCTCGGAGCCATGGGAGCGCTCGACTATGCAGGTGGAACCGTCGTGCATCTAAACGCCGGCACCGCGGGCCTCGTATGCGCCCTTGTCCTCGGCCCGCGCTACGGGCTCGGCAAGGAGAACATGTCCCCGTACAACCTCGTCTACAGCGTGATCGGTGCATCGCTGCTGTGGGTGGGCTGGTTTGGGTTCAACGCTGGCTCCGCTGTGACCGCCAACGTCAATGCCGGCATGGCCATGGCGGCGACCCAGATCGCCACGGCCGCAGCTGCCTTGTCGTGGATGGTGTCGGAGTGGCTCATCGGCGGGAAGCCGAGCGTGCTCGGCTTGATCTCCGGCGCGGTGGCGGGACTTGTGGCCATTACGCCTGCGTCAGGCTTCGTGGACCCGACGGGCGCACTGATCATCGGTATCTTGGCAGGTGTCGTCTGCTATTTCGCAGCGGTGCACGTCAAGAAGATGTTCGGCTATGACGATGCGCTCGACGCGTTCGGCGTGCATGCGGTGGGTGGCGCGCTCGGCGCCATGCTAACCGGCGCGCTGGCGTCCAATGCCATCAACTCAGCCGGCAAGGGATGGCTGATCGACGGCAACGCCCATCAGATGCTGATCCAGTTCTACGATGTCGCCGGCACCTTCGTGTATTGCGGCATCGTGACCTACATCATCCTCAAGGTGCTCGACATCATCATCGGCATCCGGGTCGGCCAGGCGGTCGAAGTCGAAGGTCTCGACATCAACCTGCACGGGGAGGTGGTGCAATAGACCCCGACCTCGCGCGGAACCAATAGAGGGATAACAACACTTAGACAGAGCTCTGGTCGTCTCCTCCCTTGACTTGGCGCTCTTACCTGAAAGCCCCGGCTTTTCGCCGGGGCTTTTTATTTTTGGTCCAGGCTCGCCGGTGGCCGAGGCCATTGCCGCCGGCGGGGCCATCCCGTAACACCGGCGTCATGGCACCCGATGCCCCCCTCACCCCGCTGGACGATCTGGTCGCCTCGCCTTTCGTCCGCCTCACCGCACTGCTTGCCGGGACGCCGCCCGGCGCCCCGACGCTCGACCTCTCCCTCGGCGAGCCGCACGTCCTCCTCCCTCGCTTCGTCGGTCCCATACTGCAGGAGCATGTGCACGAATTCGGCCGCTATCCGCCAATCCGAGGTATCGCTCCGCTGCGGCAGGCCATTGCCGACTGGATGGGGCGCCGCTATCCGACGCTTCGGGACCATGTCGATCCCGACACCCATGTGCTACCGCTGAACGGCTCCCGCGAAGGCCTGTTTTCGGCGATCTTCCCTGCCCGTGCGCGCAAAACGTCCTTGAACGCGCCGGCGGTGCTGATCCCCAACCCCTTCTACCAAGCCTATGCGGGCGCCGCGGCTGCCGCCGGCGCCGAGCCCGTGTTTCTGGCCAGTCCCGCAGCGACCGGGTACCTTCCCGACCTGGCAGCGCTGGACGAGAAGCTGCTCTCCCGCACCATCGCGCTCTATCTCTGCTCGCCCTCGAACCCGCAAGGGGCGGTGGCCGATCGCGGCCTGCTCGCTCGCGCCGTCGCGCTTGCCCGCTGCCACGATTTTCTGCTCTTCGCCGACGAGTGTTATTCGGAGATCTACGGCGATTCCCCGCCTCCGGGCGCGCTCGAGACGGCCCTCGGGGAAGATGGCGGCTTTGCCAATGTCGTCGTCTTCCAATCGCTGTCGAAACGCTCCGGCCTGCCGGGGTTGCGGTCCGGGTTCGTGGGAGGAGACCCCCGTTTCATCGCGGCTTTTGGCCGATTTCGCAACGTCGCCTGCCCGCAAGTGCCTTTGCCCGTGCAGCACGTCTCCGTAGCGGCCTGGTCGGACGAGGAGCATGTGGAGCGGGGCCGGGCGTTTTATCAGCAGAATTTCGACGTTGCCGACCAGCTGCTCAACGGCCGCTATGGTTACCGGCGCCCCGCGGGCAGCTTCTTTCTCTGGCTCGACATGGCGGCTTTTGGGGGCGGCGAGGCAGCGGCGAAAACCCTTTGGAAAGCTTGTGGTGTCAGAGTGCTCCCGGGCACGTATCTCGCCCGCGCGGGAGCGGACGGCAGAAATCCAGGCGAAAACCACGTCAGGGTCGCTCTCGTGCATGACGACCGTGCCACGCGCGAGGCCTTGGCGCGAATCGTCTCCACTTTGGGTTAGGGGATGGCCATCAGACGGAGACAGAAGGAGCGGCGACGGCTGCTGCCGGGATCGGTTTCGACCGGCCTGCGCCAGCTCGTGCTCGGCACCTATGGACTGGGCATTGTTGCCGCGGCCTGCGCCGCGTGGGCAAGCCTCGCCACCTGGTCAGTGCGCGACCCCAGCCTCAACAATGCGACGCGGGCGGCGCCCCGCAACCTGCTCGGGTCCTGGGGTGCCGTCGTGGCCGACCTCGCGATCCAATCCTTGGGGCTTGCCTCCATCATCCTGTTCCTACCGCTAGCGGCCTGGGGCTGGCATTTCGTTCTTCATACCAAGCCCTCGCGTGCCCGGGCGCGGCTCTTCGCCTGGCCCGCCGCGGTGCTGCTGCTCGCCGCCGCGCTCGCCGCGTTGCCCCAACCGCGGAGCTGGCCGTTGCCCAATGGACTTGGCGGCATTCTCGGCGATTTCATGATGGCCGGCGCCCATGTCATCGGCCCGCTCCTGCCCGATGCCGCCGTGTCCTTCGTTGCGGGTCTCGTCTTCCTCGTCATTGGCACCATGCTGCTTCTGTTCGCCTGCGGCACCAGCGCCTCGTCTCTCATCGCGCTTTGGGCGCCGGCGCAAGACAGCCTTACCGGCGAGTGGGCCAACGCCTCGCTTGGTGCCGCCATGCATCTTGCCATGCACACAAGCGCCACCCTCAAGCGCGCCTTCGGACGATTTGGGCGCGGGCGCGCGTTGGACGACGAAGTTGACGAAGAGGCCGCGCAGGACGCGCTCGACTACCACGTCGATCCCGATGGGCGCATCGAGCCCTCTTTCGACGCCGCGCCTCTCGATCTCGACGAGGCCGTCGATGACGAAGGCGAAGACGACGAAGAGTCGTCCTATCGCATCACTCGGATGAAGGAGAACAAGAAGGGCCACACCAGCTTGCGGCGCTCCTCCCGCCACGACACGCCCTACGAAGCCCCGCCGCTCAAGCTGTTGCAGCAGCCACGCTCGAGCCGAGGCCGCGGCGTCAGCGACGAGGTATTGCAGGAGAACGCGCGCGAGCTCGAAGGCGTGCTCCAGGATTTCGGCGTCAAGGGAGAGATCACGAATGTGCGCCCGGGCCCCGTGGTCACGCTGTACGAGCTCGAGCCCGCGCCCGGCACGAAGTCATCGCGCGTGATTGGGCTTTCCGACGACATCGCCCGCTCGATGAGCGCGATCGCGGCCCGCGTTGCTGTCGTGCCAGGTCGCAATGCTATCGGCATCGAGCTGCCTAACGATCGCCGCGAGATCGTGGTGCTGCGCGAGCTGCTCGAATCTCCCGACTTCGAGGAGAGCGACGCACGGCTAGCCCTCGCGCTCGGCAAGAATATCGGCGGAGAATCGATCACGGTCGATCTCGCTCGCATGCCGCATCTCCTGATCGCCGGCACCACCGGCTCCGGCAAGTCAGTCGGCATCAACACCATGATCCTGTCGCTGCTCTACCGGCTGTCTCCGGAGCAGTGCAAGTTCATCATGATCGACCCGAAAATGCTGGAGCTTTCGGTCTATGACGGCATCCCGCATCTACTCGCGCCGGTGGTCACCGATCCGAAAAAGGCGGTGGTGGCACTGAAATGGACCGTGCGGGAGATGGAGGAACGCTACAAGCGCATGTCGAAATTGGGAGTGCGCGACATCAAGGGCTACAACGCCCGCGTATTGCAAGCCGAGGCCAAGGGCGAGGCGTTGACCCGCACCGTGCAGACGGGCTTCGACCGGGCGACCGGCCGCGCCGTCTACGAGCAGGAGGAGATGGACTATGACGCCATGCCCTTCATCGTGGTGATCGTGGACGAGATGGCCGACCTGATGATGGTGGCCGGTAAGGACATCGAATCCGCGGTGCAGCGGCTCGCGCAGATGGCGCGTGCGGCCGGCATTCATCTCATCACCGCCACACAACGTCCAAGCGTCGACGTCATCACCGGCACCATCAAGGCCAACTTCCCGACGCGGGTGAGCTTCCAGGTGACATCGAAGATCGACAGCCGCACGATCCTCGGCGAGCAGGGAGCGGAGCAACTGCTCGGCCAAGGCGATATGCTCTATATGGCCGGCGGCGGCCGCATCATGCGCGTGCATGGTCCGTTCGTTGCCGACGATGAGGTCGAGAAGGTGGTGCGGCATCTGAAGAAGCAGGGCGTGCCCGACTATCTCGAGGCCATCACCAGCGAGGAGGAGGGCGAGGAGGCGGACGAGGCGGAATATGGCGACTCGGGTGACGCGCTCTATGATCAGGCCGTGGCCCTTGTCTTGAAGGACCGCAAGGCTTCGACCAGCTATGTGCAGCGGCGCCTCGGCATCGGCTATAATCGCGCGGCAACGCTGGTGGAGCGGATGGAGAACGAAGGGCTGATCGGCGCCGCCAACCATGCGGGCAAGCGCGCGATCCTGGTCGGTGACGAGGCACAAACCCCATATTGAGCCACGTTTTGGCATCGCTTCGCCAAGAAGTTGACCACATTTGGCGGAATCATCTATCGGTGGACAGCCGCGGGACCTTTCCGGGTGCATGAGGGGTCATCAATGCGCCGAAGAATTGCCTGGCTGGTCTTGAGCCTGCCGCTTGCGCTTCTCACCCCGCCAGTGCTGGCTGAAGACGCGGGCACGACCGTGGTGCCGAAGAGCCCATCCGCCACCGGCGCACTTCCGCCGCAAGGGGCGCCCCAGCAACCGGCGAGCGTGCAACCCGAGCCCGTGCAAGCGCCGTCCGAGGCCGGGGCTCAACCCAAGGATCAGCTCCGCCCGGCACAGGATCTCGAAGACCAGGGAGCGCCCGCTGCGCCGCAGCCAGAGACAACGGCACCGGCCGCAGAGGTCCCCTATGACGCCGCGGCTCCCCAGCCCGGCGACGTCACAGCGCAGCCTGCCGAGATCAACCCGAACCCCTCTGACGAAGGCGCCGGATGGGACGCCGCGATCGAAGCGGCGCCCGGCCCGACGCCGCTCATCGGCGAGCAAGAGGCTCAAGCGGTGCAGCGCATCAATACCTATTTCAACGGCCTCACCAACCTGCAAGGGAGTTTCCAGCAGGTGGACTCGAGCGGCAAGCAGTCGTCGGGACGCTTCTACGTGCAGCGGCCAGGCAAGCTCCGATTCGACTATTCGCCGCCGAGTGCGCTCCGCATCGTGGCCGATGGGCATTTTCTGGCCATCGAAGATTCAGATCTGAAGACGGTCGAGAAATATCCGCTGGAATCCACACCCTTCCGCCTCCTCCTCGGTGATGCGGTCGATCTTGGCCACGACGCGCGCATCGTCAGCGTCGAAAGCGAGGAGGGCAGCCTGGCCATCGCGCTTCAGGACAAGACCGGCGAGGCCGCGGGGCAGATCAAGCTCTTTTTCAACACGGGCGCCGATTTGCAGCTGAAGGAGTGGGTGATCACCGACGCCCAAGGTCTCGCGACCAAGGTCTCGCTCGATAACCTGGTGCCGGGACGGAAGGTCGCGGCCGACTTCTTCCAGGCGACAGACACGTTCCAGCCCTTCCGCTGAGCCAAAAAGGTTGTTTGAAGCGTTCGGAGTGCGCGGCAGCGGCTTTGCGTCTGTCGCCCCCAACCTCAAAAAATGAATTAAAAATCAGTGGCTTGCGCGGCGGACTGCGGCAAAGTTTACGACCTATTAGGTTTTTTGGCCCGCCGCTGTTGAAATTGAGGCGCAATCTACTTATCTGTTCGAAAGAAGCGGATCACATCGCTTTACATCGGTAGTGCCCCCCGTCTAGCCGAAGATGTGATTCGCTCGTGCCGGCTTCCCTCCCGGCACGCGCGCGAAAAAACGCGCTTCTGGCGCCCAACCACGCGCAGCGGTTGGGCGCCTTTCTTTTGGCGATATCGCCTTCAAGTACCTACGCTGGACACGGGCCAGGAAAAAGCCCGGCCATTTGGCTAGGATTGTGCTATGGGGATCGTGGTGATTGTCCCTGCGATCACCCCTTTGGTTGGGAAGCCCCGGTCGGTTCGACCGGGGCTTTCTCTTTAGGCGCTGAGACAAAATGCGCAGTCTGGCGACAACCGAAATCGTTATGCTGGTCCTTCCACCTCACCTGATTACGCGGGGCCCCGTCACTTCGGCGGGGCTTCGTCGTTAGATTGTTACAAAATAGTCATGTTGGCGGGGGTTGTTCTCAACTCCCAGAGTGCTATCTCCAGAGGAGTGATGGGCTCCCTCCCATCACTGTCCCCCCAAAGGACCGAAGAAGCCCCGTGCGTCCCCCGTCGGGGCTTCTTCACTTTGTTGGCCTCGCTGTGCTGGATCACGAGACATTAGATCGCTCGTCGATCTACGCTGAAAGCAGGGTCTCCGCGACACGATCTAGGTCCAAAGCGATCCCAATGCGCTTTCGCCTCGCCACCTGGAACATCAATTCGGTGCGGCTGAGGCTCGATCTCGTCGCGCGCTTCGTGAAGGAATTCCGCCCAGACGTCCTCTGCCTGCAGGAGATCAAATGCGCGGACGATAGCTTTCCTGAGCTGCCCTTGCGGGCGCTCGGCTTCGACCATGTGGGGGTCGCCGGGCAGAAGGGCTATCATGGTGTCGCCACACTCTCCTGCCTCCCTTTCACCGTGGTCGAACGCCGCGACATTTGCGGGCGCGGCCACGCGCGACATTTGTCGGTGGCGCTTGCCGGCGGCACTCACAAGGCCAAGGCGCTGGTGCTGCACAACGTCTATGTGCCGTCGGGCGGCGACGTGCCCGACCCCGCGCTCAATCCGAAATTCAGGCACAAGCTCGATTTCCTCGAGGCGATGCAAGCTTGGTTCGCCGGGATCGGGGACAAGCCCCAGAACCGCATGATCTTGGTAGGCGATCTCAACGTCGCGCCGCTTGAGACCGATGTGTGGTCGCACAAGCAGCTCTTGAAAGTGGTCAGCCACACGCCCGCTGAGGTCGACCGCTTCAGTCGCATGCAGGCGTCGCACGATTGGGTGGACGTGATGCGCCGTCACGTGCCGGCCGAAGAGAAGCTCTTCACTTGGTGGAGCTACCGGGCCCACGACTGGCGGGCATCCAATCGTGGAAGGCGGCTCGATCATATCTGGACCACGCCTGCCCTCGATGGCGCCGCGGTGTCAATGACCGTCGCGGATGTGACGCGCGACTGGCCGCGCCCCTCCGACCATGCGCCGGTCATCGCGGACTTTGAGACCAACGATTGAGTTGTTCCCGAGGCGCTCTAGGGCACGAGTTTGTAGCCGCCGGTCTCGGTGATTAGCAGCTCGGCCTGCGAGGGGTCCTTCTCGATCTTTTGGCGCAGGCGATAGATGTGGGTCTCGAGCGTGTGCGTGGTGACGCCGGCGTTATAGCCCCATACCTCATGCAGCAGGACGTCGCGCGTGACGACCCGCTCGCCGGCGCGATACAGATATTTCAGAATCGAGGTCTCCTTCTCGGTGAGCCTAATCTTGCTGCCGCCGCTATCCAGTAGCAGCTTCGCCGCGGGCTTGAAGGTGTAAGGACCGATGGTGAAGACCGCGTCCTCGCTCTGCTCGTGCTGACGCAGCTGAGCGCGGAGGCGGGCAAGCAGCACGCCGAGCTTGAACGGTTTGGTCACATAATCGTTGGCGCCGGATTCGAGCCCCAGGATGGTGTCGGAATCAGAGACCTGCGCGGTCAGCATGACGATCGGCCCCTTGAAGCCACCACGGCGCAGCAGCTTGCAGGCCTCACGGCCGTCGAGATCGGGAAGCCCGACATCGAGCAGGACAAGGTCCACATGGCCGGAGCGGGCGAATTTCAGCCCCTCCGATGCGGTGGCCGCCAGCAAGGTGTCGAACTCCTCATGCAGCGTGAGCTGCTCGCTCAAGGACTCGCGGAGCTCGTCGTCATCGTCGATGATCAGGATCTTGCGCGCGTTGCTCATCGGCCACCCTGGATTGTTTCGCCGACGAAAGTTGTAGGCGGGGCTTGGCCTTGGGACAAGCGTGTCGCTTGAAGGCCTAGGGACGAGGGGCTACGGCCATGCACGTGAAGCAATACCGGACCATCGTTGTGAGACGCGCGCCGGGCAGGGCAAGCGAAGGGCGCCTGATGCTGCCCCAAGGCGTGCGGCGCGCAGCGCTCGGCCGCTCCGGCATCAAGGCGCTCAAACGCGAAGGCGACGATGCCACGCCGCTCGGACGCTTCCCGATCCGCGAAGTGTTGTACCGGGCCGACCGCGTGCTCCGGCCGAGAACAGGATTGCCTTGCCGTGCAATCCGCAAGGATGACGGCTGGTGCGACGATCCTTCCGATCGCAACTACAACCGGCGCATCCGACTTCCTTCGCGGCGGAGCGCCGAGGGCCTCATGCGCGCCGACCATCTGTACGACCTGACCATTGTGCTCGGCTACAACGACCTGCCGCGGGTCAAGGGCAACGGCAGTGCAATCTTCATGCATTTGGCGAGGCCGGGCTACACGCCGACCGAAGGCTGCATGGCGCTCTCACGCCGCGACATGCGCGCACTGCTTCAGCGCTTGCGTCCAGGCACCACGATCGAGATCAAGCGCTAGGTTCGCGGGCGCCAAAGATGGCGGTGCCGATGCGCACGTAAGTCGCGCCGAAGGCGATGGCTTTGGCGAAATCGCCGCTCATGCCCATGCTCAGCTCTTGAACGCCGATCCGGCGCGCGATCTTGGCGAGCAGCGCGAAGTGCAAGGACGGCTCCTCGTCGAAGGGTGGAATGCACATGAGGCCCTCAACGGCGAGACCGAGCCCATCGCGGCACTCGGCGATGAAGGCGTCAATGTCCGCCGGGAGCACGCCCACCTTTTGCGGCTCCTCGCCAGTGTTGACCTGCACGAAGAGGCGAGGGCGCCTCCCGGTCCGCGTCATCTCCTGGGCAAGGGCGCGCGCGATCTTCGGCCGATCGACACTCTCGATCACGCCGAACAGCTCGACAGCGTCGCGCACCTTGTTCGATTGCAGCGGCCCGATGAGATGCAGCTCGATCGCGGGATGCCGCTCTCTCAGCACGGGCCATTTGGCCTGCGCCTCCTGCACGCGGTTCTCGCCGAAGCTGAGCTGGCCCGCAGCGATCGCCTCTTCGATCACTGGTATCGGCACCGTCTTGGTGACGGCGACGAGCTTCACCTCTGCCGCCTGGCGCTTGGCGGCGCGCGCGGCGGCGGCGATCTCCCGGCGCACCTCACTTAAGCGGGCGGCGACCTCAGCGGCGGCAGTGGCCTGATCCATGGTCTTCAGCGTATGGCATCAGGCGGGCACCAGCACAACTTGACCGCTCCAGTCATTTCGGTTCATTCCCCGCAGAGACAACAGTTTCAACCACGGGCCACACCATGGCAGCGGAGCGCTACGACGCCTCCAAGCGCGAGAAGCATTGGCAGTCCGTCTGGGAGAGCCGCGGCATCTTCCAGGCCAATGAGAACGACTCGCGTCCCAAGTACTACGTTCTTGAAATGTTCCCCTATCCTTCCGGGCGCATCCATATGGGGCACGTGCGCAATTACACCATGGGCGACGTGGTCGCCCGCTATATGCGCGCCCGCGGCCATAACGTGCTGCATCCCATGGGCTGGGACGCCTTCGGTCTTCCTGCGGAGAACGCCGCCATCGAGCGGGGCGTCCACCCGGGCAAGTGGACCTCCGACAACATCGCCACCATGCGCGATCAGCTCAAATCCCTGGGGCTCTCCATTGACTGGTCCCGCGAGTTCGCCACCTGCGATCTCGACTATTACCACCAGCAGCAGAGGCTCTTTCTCGACCTGCTCGAAGCCGGCCTCGTCGATCGCAAAACGCGGAAGGTGAATTGGGATCCGGTGGACAACACCGTGCTCGCCAACGAGCAGGTGATCGACGGGCGGGGATGGCGCTCCGGCGCGCTGGTCGAGCAGCGGGAGCAGCCGGAATGGGTATTCAAGATCACCGATTTTGCCGAGGAGCTGCTCGAAGCACTTTCCGGCCTCGACCGCTGGCCCGAGAAAGTGCGGCTCATGCAGTCGAACTGGATCGGGCGCTCGGAAGGTCTGCTGGTCCGCTTCGAGGTGGTGACGGGTACCGCCCCCAAGGGAAACGACCTCATCGAGGTGTACACCACGCGCCCCGACACGCTGTTCGGCGCGAGCTTCATGGCGATCGCGCCGGACCATCCGCTGGCCAAGGTCATCGCCGAAAGCAATGCGCGCGCGTCTGCGTTCATCGACGGTTGCCGGCACACGGCGACGAGCGCCGCCGCGATCGAGACGCAGGAGAAGAAGGGTTTCGACACAGGCGTGCGCGTTCGCCATCCGATCATCGAGGGCGCCGAGCTTCCGGTCTACATCGCCAATTTCATCGTCATGGACTATGGCGCGGGCGCCATTTTCGGCTGCCCGGCCCACGACCAGCGCGATCTCGAGTTTGCGCGGGCCTATGGTCTGCCCGTGCTCCCTGTCGTGCTGCCCGCAGGTGTCGAGCCCAAGATCTTCGCGATCGGCGATGAGGCCTATACGGGCGACGGCACCATGATCAATTCGGGGTTCCTCGATGGACTCACCGTAGCGGAGGCCAAGACCGCTATCACCGGCCGTCTCGCCAAAGGGAAGGTGGCGGGAAAACCGAGGGCCGAGCAGCAAACCCAGTTCCGTTTGCGCGATTGGGGGATCTCGCGGCAGCGCTATTGGGGCTGCCCCATCCCCATGATCCATTGTCCGGTCTGCGGTATCGTGCCGGTGCCGGCTGAAGACCTGCCGGTCAAGCTCCCCGACGATGTGAGTTTCGACAAGCCTGGCAACCCCCTCGACCGGCATCCCACCTGGAAACGCATCACCTGCCCCACCTGCGGCGGCCCGGCGCGGCGCGAGACCGACACCATGGACACATTTGTGGATTCGTCCTGGTACTTCGCCCGCTTCTGCTCGCCGCGCGCGGCCGAGCCAACAGATTCCCATGCTGTCGGCCATTGGCTGCCGGTCGACCAATATATCGGCGGTGTCGAGCACGCGATCCTGCATCTCCTCTATGCGCGCTTCTTCACGCGCGCCATGCACCGGACCGGCCACGTCCCAATCGATGAGCCGTTCAAGGGGCTGTTCACGCAAGGGATGGTGACCCACGAGACCTACAAGGACTCCCAAGGAAAGTGGGCGTTCCCTCAGGAGGTGACGTATCGTGACGGCCGGGCGGTGCATGTCACGACGGGCGAGCCCATCATTGTCGGGGCCGTCGAATCGATGTCGAAATCGAAGAAGAATGTCGTCGACCCGGACGACATCATCGCGCGCTACGGCGCCGACACGGCGCGCTGGTTCATGCTGTCGGACACGCCGCCCGAGCGCGACATCGAATGGACGGAAGGGGGCGTGGAGGGGGCGTATCGTTTCCTGCAGCGCCTGTGGCGTCTGGTTCAGGACGTCGCCGCGCTCCCGGTGGCGGCGGCGGCGGAAACATTGGCGGAGGATCCGCGCGCGCTCGCGATTCGCAAGGATGCCCACAAGGCGCTCGACCGAGTCACGCACGCCATAGGAGATCTTCGTTTCAATAGTGCGGTTGCCTTCATCTATTCTTTAACTAAGCTTTTGGAAGTGGCGGCTATAGACTATAATACAGAGAAACATTCAGGTTCTGTCAGATCAGCATTGCTTGAGAGCACCGATATACTCGTCCATATTGTTGATCCGATGTTGCCCCATATTGCTCAGGAATGCTGGGCGACACTGGGCCATGCGACCCTGTTGGCCGAGGAGGCGTGGCCCAAGGCGGATTCGGCGCTGTTGCTCGACGACACCATCACAATCGCCGTCCAGGTCAACGGCAAGAGGCGTGATGAATTGACGATTGCGCGGGACGCGGCGAAGGAAGATATTGAAGCTGCGGCGCTAAAGCTCGACAATGTCGTGCGCGCCATTGGGGGACGTAGAATCAAAAAGGTCGTGGTCGTGCCGCGGAGAATTGTTAATGTGGTGGCGTAGCACGCTCGCCGCTTGCGCGCTGGCGTTGGCCGGCTGCGGCTTCCAGCCGCTCTACGGGCCTACGGCCAGCGGTTCGCGCCTGTCTGAGGTCATGTCCTCCGTCGAGATCACGCCGATTCCGGGCCGCGTCGGTCAGCGGCTGCGCAACGAGCTCATCTTTGACAACACCGGCGGCAACACCGCGGCCCCGTCCCGATACCGGCTCGACATCGTAGTCAAGGAAAGCGTATCGAACCAGAATATCCGGCTTTCGGGCGACGCGACGGCGCAGACCTATCAGCTCAACGCCACCTTCAAGCTCGTCAACCTCGCCGACGGCAAGGTGATGCTCGAAGGCGCGGCGACTTCGCGCGCGGCCTTTGAACGGTTCCAGCAGATCTATTCCAACGTGCGGGCGCGCTATGATGCGGAAAACCGGGCAGCGACCACCGTCGCCGAAAGCATCAAGGTCCGCCTCGCCGCCTTCTTGTCGAACGCGGCCTAAGCCGGCCTCTACACGCATCTTCTGCTGCCATGGTCGCCTACAAGGCCGCATCGGTTCAGCGCTTCCTCAACGCTCCCGATTCTCGCTGCCGGGCCGTGCTGCTCTACGGGCCGGACGCCGGGCTCGTAGGCGAGCGCGCCGCGGCGCTTGCTGGCGTCTTCGCAGCCGGGCAGGGCGGAGCTGGCGAGATCGTTCGCCTCGACGACCGTGATCTCGCAGAGGATGGGGCGAGGCTCGAGGTCGAGCTCCGAACCGTCCCAATGTTCGCGGCAAGGAAGGTGGTTAGGGTTGCGGCCGGCTCGCGACTCGACGTGCCGGTGCTCAAGGCTTTGCTCGAAGAGCCCTTGGACAGTGCGTTGATCGTGGAAGCGGGCAATTTGCGGCCCGATTCGGGTCTGCGCAGGCTGTTCGAGGCGCAAGCATCCGCCGCGGCGCTCCCCTGCTATGGCGATGAGCGCACCGTCTCCGGTTTGATCGATGAGGAGTTGAAAGACGCGGGCCTCAGCATCGACACGGAGACGAGGGCCCATCTGATGACGCGGCTCGGCGCTGACCAAGCCCTGTCGCGCGGGGAAGTCGCCAAGCTTGCGCTCTATGCCGCCGGCGGCACGCGCGTGACCCATGACCAGGTCGACGCCATCGTCGGCGACAGCGCCGAGATCGCGGTGGAGAGTTTCGTATATCTGGTGAGCGGCGGCGATACGAGCGGCGCGCTGCGCGAGCTCGCACGCCTCGATGCCTCGGGCATGGACCCGCAGGCCACACTCTCCGCGCTCGCGCGGCATTTCATCCAGCTGCACCGGGTCGCCGCGGCGGCAAGCGGCGGGCAAGACATCGATCAGGCGGTGAAGTCGCTCAAGCCACGGCCGCATTTCAAGCGCGAACCGGCCTTTGTCGCCCATTGCAAGCGCTGGGGCGCTGGGCGGCTGCTTGCGGCGCTGCCCGCGATCCAGGATGCGATCCGGCGCTCGCGCCGTTTTCCCGACCTCGATCAGGCCTTCGCCGAACGGCTGGTGCTCGCGCTTGGGCAGCACAAAGGTGCGGGCTCGCCGATTTGACGGGCTCGCCTGTTGACGCGCGCCCCCGCCATTGTATTGAGGGCGCCATGGATCAGCGCCGCGACGCGCGCGCCTTGCGCAATAGGCTTTTCGCTCTCCTGAAAGAGCGTTCGTTCAGGCGCGGCCGCGTCGTCCTCGCCTCGGGTCGGGAGAGCGACTACTATTTCGACACCAAGCCCACCATGCTGCACCCGGAAGGGGCGGCGCTGCTCGCGGAACTCATCCTCAAGGAGCTGAAAGGCGTGCGGGCCGACTGCGTCGGCGGGCTGGAGATGGGAGCGGTGCCGCTGATCGCGCCCGTCGCCATGCGCAGTCTCGACACCAGGCAGCCGCTCTCCGGCTTTTTCGTGCGCAAGGCACCCAAGGAGCACGGCATCAGGCAACGCATCGAGGGCCTCGACATGGCGGGCAAGACCGCCATCATCCTGGAAGACGTGACCACCACCGGCGGCTCGGCCATGCAGGCCGTGGAGGTGGTCAAGGCCGCGGGCGGCAAGGTCGCGCTGGTGCTGTCGATCCTCGACCGCGGGGAGGGGGCGGCCGAGCTCTATGCGGCGGCCGGCGTTCCGTTCAAGTCGCTGTTCCACGCCGATGAGTTCCTCGCCGCCGCCGACTAATGGCCACGGTGCCTCAGGAGCTGCCGGCGCACATCCTCGAGCTGATCGAGGCTCGCATAGCGGATGCGCAGCTCCCCTGTCTCGCCCCTACCGGCGCGGATCTCGACATCGAGGCCAAGCGCGTCGGCAAGTTCGGCTTCGGCCGCGCGGGTGTCGGCGTCCTTTGACCTTCTTGGTTTGGCTTTGGCGGGCGCACGACCCTGAGACAGGGCCTCGACCTGGCGCACCGTTAACCCTTCCTTAACGATCCGCGCCGCGAGCGCCGCCGCATCGGCGCGGCCGATCAGCGCGCGGGCATGGCCGGCGCTGAGCTCGCCGGAGCGCACGAGGTGCTGGACGCTATCCGGCAGCTTGAGCAGGCGAAGGGTGTTGGCAAGATGGCTGCGGCTCTTGCCGATGACGCGGGCCAGGTCCTCTTGCGTGTAGTCGTGGCCATCCATGAGCAGCTTGTATCCTTCAGCTTCCTCGATGGAGTTCAGGTCCTCGCGCTGGACATTTTCGATGATGGCGATCTCGATGGATTCCTGATCGCTGAGCGTCCGCACCACCACCGGCAATTCATGCAGTTGGGCGAGCTGGGCGGCGCGCCAACGGCGCTCGCCTGCGACTATCTCGTAGGTCTCGCCGCCCCCCTTGGCCGGGCGCACCACGAGAGGCTGCACGAGCCCGCGCTCGCGGATGGAGGCGGCAAGCTCCTCGAGCTGTTCTTCGGAGAAATCGCGTCGCGGGTTGAACCGGCTCGCTTTGAGCGCCGCGAGGGGGACCATGCGCTGGCCCTCGACCTCCGCCCCTTCGCTGGCCTCGAAGCCCCCGATGATATCGGCCAAGCCTCGGACCAGCCGCTTCTTTTGCGCGCTTCCCGCCATAACGAGTTTCCTTCTGCCCCGATTCGCGTCCCAACTCTACGCCACGCGCATGCGCCGCTCGCGCTCGATTACCTCGGACGCGAGCTGAATATAGGCCTGGCTGCCGGAGCACCGATAATCGTAGAGTAGCACGGGCTTGCCAGCCGACGGCGACTCCGCCACCCGCACATTGCGCGGGATGATGGTGGCGTAGACCTTGTCGCCGAGCACGCGGCGGACGTCGTCCACCACCTGATCGGACAGCGCTGTCCGCTGATCGTACATGGTCAGCACCACGCCATGGATCGAAAGCTTGGGATTCAGCCGCGTGCGAATCTCTTCGATCGTGCGCATCAGCTGGGCGAGCCCTTCGAGCGCAAAGAACTCGCATTGCAGGGGCACGAGCACCGCGTCGGCGGCAACGAGCGCGTTGATGGTGAGAATGTTCAGCGATGGCGGGCAGTCGATCAGCACATAACTTGCAGTGCTCTCGGCCTCTCCGGTGGCCAGAGTGGCTAGCACGTCGCGCAGGCGGTAATGGCGGGCGCCTCCGCCCCCCGTTTCCCGCTCGAAGGCGATGAGATCGATGGTCGCGGGCACGATGGAGAGCCGCGGCACGCTCGTCGCCAACCGCGCGTCGGCGAGCGAGGCCCGCCCGCTAAGGACATCGAAGGTGGAGAGCTTGCGGCTACGCTCGTCGATGCCGAGCCCGGTGCTCGCATTGCCTTGCGGATCGAGGTCGATGATCAGCACGCGCTCGCCCACGGCCGCGAGCGCGGTCCCGAGATTGATGGCGGTGGTAGTCTTGCCGACGCCGCCCTTCTGGTTGGCGAGGGCAAGTACGCGGGTGCAGCGATGGCCTATTGCGTTCATCGGGTCTTGGCCTTCCGGCGCTTGTGGAGTCCGCTGATCTCGACGATGGCCGATTGGGGTGCGGTCAGGCTTGGGTGCAGGCGGCTGGCGAAGCTCCAGCGCTTCGCGGCGGCGGTCACCTCGCGCTCGGCGTCGCACCCTTTCAAGAACAGCCCCCTGGTCTCCGGCCCGAAAAACGGCGCGGCGAGATCGAGCAGCTGAGGCAGCGGTGCGAGCGCCCGCGCGCTGATGACCTCCGGCTTCAGGTTCTGAACCTGCCGGGGCAGGTCTTCAATGCGCATGGCGTGAATCTCCACAGGCGCTTCCGTCGCCCGCGCTACTTCGGCGAGAAAGGCGCATTTCTTGGCTGTGCTTTCGACGATGTGCATGCGGAAGTCCGGATCCTCGGCTTTGAGGATCGCCACCACGAGGCCAGGGAATCCGGCACCCGAGCCGAGATCGAGCCAGAGTTGGGCCTCGGGCGCAAGGGCGATAAGCTGCGCCGAATCGGCGAAATGGCGGTCCCAGAGGTGAGGGAGCGAGTTGGCCGAAACGAGGTTCTGGCGGCCTTGCCATTCGGTCAGAAGCTCGGCGTAGCGGATGAGCCTGTGGATTGTTTCACGTGGAACTTTAAGGGCTTCGGCGAAGCTGTCGGGGCCCGCGATCGGGGTTGGCCTCGTTTGGCCGGCCATGTCCACGCCCCGCCTCAGCCGCTTTTCCGCTCTGTGCCCTTCTTGAGGTGGGCCAAGAGGAGCAGCAGCGCCGCAGGGGTCATGCCGTCGAGCCGCGCCGCCTGGCCCAAGCTCGCAGGCCGCTGGCGCTCGAGCTTTTGGCACAGCTCGGCGGAGAGTCCGGGGAGGCCCGCGAAAGCAAAGTCGGGGGGAATGGCGATCGCCTCGTCCTTGCGGAAGGCGGCAATGTCGGTCTCCTGGCGGGCGAGATAGACGGCGTAGCGGGCATCAACCGCGAGCTGACGCGCGATCCTTACGTCGAGTCGTCCGATCTCAGGCCAGACGACCTGAATCTGCGCGAGCTCGATGTCCGGATAGCTCAAGAGCTCATAGGCGCTTCGCTTGCGGCCGTCGCGATTGATGCGCAAGCCCGCCTTGGCGGCCTGGTCAGGGGTGAGCATCAGCCACTTGAGCAGCGCCTCGCCGTCGGCGAGCGCGCGCGCCTTGGCGGCGAAGGACGCGGCGCGAGCGCCGCCGACGCAACCGGCGGCGAGCCCCAGCGGCGTCAGTCTCTGGTCCGCATTGTCCGCGCGCAGAGTGAGGCGATATTCGGCTCTGGACGTGAACATGCGGTAGGGCTCGGTCACGCCACGGGTCACGAGGTCGTCGATCATCACGCCGAGATAGCCGTCAGCGCGGGTGACGGAGAAGGGGACGCGCGATCCGGACGCGGCGCGCGCCGCATTGATGCCGGCAACGAGCCCCTGTCCTGCGGCTTCCTCATAGCCGGTGGTGCCGTTGATCTGGCCGGCCAGGAACAGTCCCTTGACTGCTCGCGTCTCCAGCCCCGGCGTCAGCTCGCGCGGATCGACATGGTCGTATTCGATGGCGTAGCCCGGCCGCTGCATGCGCGCCCGCTCGAGCCCGGGGATGGTGGCGAGGAACGCATGCTGCACATCCTCGGGCAGCGAAGTGGAGATGCCGTTCGGATAAACGGTGTCGTCATCGAGGCCTTCCGGCTCGAGGAAGATCTGGTGGCTCTTCCGCTCCTTGAAGCGGACCACCTTGTCTTCGATGGACGGGCAGTAGCGCGGGCCGACGCTTGCGATGTCGCCCGAGTACATGGGCGCGCGGGCGAGATTGGCTTCGATGATGGCGTGGGTCACTTGCGTCGTGTGGGTGATGTGGCAGACGGTCTGCGGCGTGGCGATCGCGTCGGTCAGGAACGAGAAGGGGACCGGCGGGTCGTCGCCGTGCTGCACCTGCAGGGCATCCCAATGAATCGTGCGGCCGTCGAGGCGGGGAGGGGTGCCGGTCTTCAGCCGTCCCATGCGCAGGCCCAATCCATAGAGCCGGTCGGAGAGTCCGAGCGCCGGCGTCTCGTTGATGCGGCCGGCAGCGATCTTGCGCTCGCCGATAT
The DNA here is from genome assembly GCA_963741155.1 of uncultured Alphaproteobacteria bacterium. Taxonomy (GTDB): domain Bacteria; phylum Pseudomonadota; class Alphaproteobacteria; order Rhizobiales; family Methyloligellaceae; genus Methyloceanibacter. Next base: position 73,880 of record CAVUHA010000009.1, read on the forward strand.
GGATCAGCCCGCGCAGGAAGGTGCCGGTGGTGAGCACCACGGCGCCGGCTTCGATCGTATCGCCGCTCGCGGTGACGACGCCGGTGACCGCGCCCTGCTCGACCGTCAGGTCCTCAACGGCCGCCTCGATGAGCGTGAGCCCGGGGGTCTCCAGGATCGCGGACTGCATTGCCTGCCGGTAGAGCTTGCGGTCGGCCTGGGCGCGGGGGCCCTGCACCGCCGGGCCCTTGCTGCGGTTGAGCACACGGAACTGAATGCAGGCCGCATCGGCCACCCGACCCATGAGGCCGTCGAGGGCATCGATCTCTCGCACGAGGTGGCCTTTGCCGAGACCGCCAATGGCGGGGTTGCAGGACATTTCGCCCACCGTGGCGAAGCAATGGGTGACAAGCGCCACCTTGGCGCCCATGCGGGCGGCCGCAGCCGCAGCCTCGCAGCCGGCATGGCCCCCGCCGATGACGATGACGTCGAAGCGCCTGTTCATGGCCCGTACCTAATGGGTTCGCGCCGGACCGTCCATTGTTTCACGTGAATCAGCGTGGCCTCATTTGCCGATGCAGAACTCGGAGAAGATGGCGCCCAGCACCTCCTCCACGTCGAGGCGGCCGGTGAGGCGGCCGAGGTGATGGGCGGCGGCACGCAACTCCTCGGCCTTGAGCTCCGAGCCGCCGGTCTGGCTCCGGAAGCGTTCCAGGGCGGCCACCGTGCCGGCAAGTTCGGCGCGGTGGCGGGCTCGGGTCACGGCGCTTCCGCCTTCGCCCGCACCGAGCGCCGCTTGGGCGCGCTCCGTGAGGCACGCGACCAGGGCCTCGATGCCGGCCCCGGTCATGGCCGAAACCCGGAGGTCGCCACCCGCTACGGACGGCGCCAGGTCAATCTTGTTCAATGCGGTGATTAGCGGATTTTTTACGGCGATTTGCGGGGGGAGGGGCGTCCATTGCGGCGTGACCGCATCAACGACCCAAAGCACGAGCTCTGCCTCCTCCATGCTGGCGAGAGCGCGCTTTATCCCCTCCTTCTCCACGGCGCCTTTCGCCTCGCGCAGGCCGGCGGTGTCGGTGACGATGACGGGCAGTCCGGCGAGGTCAAGATGGACCTCAATCACGTCGCGCGTGGTGCCGGCCTCCTCCGAGACGATGGCCACGTCGCGGCGGGCGAGCGCGTTCAAGAGGCTCGACTTGCCGGCATTGGGCGCGCCGGCGATGACGACGCGGAAGCCCTCGCGCAGGCGTTCGCCGCGCCGGTCGGCAAGGTAGGCGGTGATGGCGGTCAGCAGTTGGTCCGCGATGGCGTCGGCCTCCACCGCGACGTTCGCCGCGACGTCCGCCTCATCGGAGAAGTCGAGGCCGGCCTCGGTCAGAGCGAGCGCGCGCAGGAGCTGGTCGCGCCACGCCTCGTATAGCGCGCGCCCTGCCCCTTCGGCCTGGGCCAGCGCCTGACGCGCCTGGGCCTCGGTCTCGGCGTTGATGAGATCGGCGAGGCCTTCCACCTCGGTCAGGTCGAGCTTGCCATTGGCGAAGGCGCGATGGGCAAACTCGCCCGCTTCGGCGAGGCGCACGCCGCTCACCGCCAGCACCGCGTCGAGCACGCGCGCCACCACGGCGCGGCCTCCATGGACATGCAGCTCGGCCATGTCCTCAGCCGTAAAGCTGGCGGGCGCCGGAAACCAGAGGACGAGCCCGCGATCGAGCGACGCGCCCGAGCGCGGATCGGCGAGCTTACGCAAGCTCGCCCGCCGCGGCTGTGGTAGGCTGCCGCACAGTTGGACCACCACTTCCCGCGCGGCGGGTCCGGAGATGCGGATGACCGCTACGCCAGAGCGGCCCGCGCCGCTTGCCAGCGCGCAGATCGTGTCTGGCTCAGCCTTTGTTGCTGCTTGCGCCGCCATGGGGTGGTCGATCCGGGTTGGAGCACGTTACCTCAAGATGCGGCAGAACACCCAAGGAAGGTCAAACGGCGAAAACCAGCGCGCTGGGAACCGGCTTGCCGAGAACCGCCTCGGGCGCGAGACGAGCCCTTACCTCTTGCAGCATCGGGACAACCCCGTGCATTGGTGGGCGTGGGGGCCGGAGGCGCTCGCTGAAGCCAAGCGCACGCGCAAGCCCATCCTGCTCTCGGTCGGCTACGCTGCCTGCCACTGGTGCCACGTCATGGCTCATGAGAGCTTCGAGGACGACGCCACCGCCGCGGTGATGAACGACCTGTTCGTCAACATCAAGGTGGACCGCGAGGAGCGCCCCGACGTGGACGCGATCTATATGGGCGCGCTGCATGCGCTCGGCGAGCAGGGCGGCTGGCCGCTCACCATGTTCCTCACCTCAGGCGCCGAACCCTTCTGGGGCGGCACCTATTTCCCGAAAGACGCGCGCTACGGGCGCCCGGCCTTCGTGCAGGTCTTGCAGCAGGTGGCGCGCCTCTACGCGGAAGAGCCGGGCAAGATCCGCCAGAACGCCGATGTGTTGCGGGCACGGCTGCAGCCGCCGCTGCCGCGCGGCACTGAAGCGCCGCCCTCCGACGCCGCGCTCGCCGATCTCGGCCAACGCATGGTGCAGGCGGTCGATCCCGTCAATGGCGGTATCAGGGGCGCACCGAAATTTCCGCAGCCGCAATTCTTGGGCTTCCTGTGGCGCGCCGGCCTGCGCTACGGGCTCGCGGACGCGGTGGCGCTCACCCTCACCCACATCGCCCAAGGCGGCATCTACGATCATCTCGGCGGCGGCTTCTCCCGCTACGCCACCGACGAGCGCTGGCTCGTGCCGCATTTCGAGAAGATGCTCTACGACAACGCGCTGCTCGTCGAGCTGATGACCGAGGTCTGGCGCGAGAGTAAGTCGGCGCTGTTTGCGATGCGCGTGCGCGAGACGGTCGATTGGCTCCTGCGCGAGATGACGGTGGAAGGCGGCGGCTTCGCCGCGTCGCTCGACGCCGACAGCGACGGCGAGGAGGGGAAGTTTTACGTCTGGACCGCGGCCGAGATCGAGCAGGTGCTGGGCGCCGACGACGCCCGTCTGTTCGCCAAGATCTACGACGTGACACCGCAAGGCAATTGGGAAGGCCACGCCATCCTCAATCGCCTGCATGCGCTCGAGCTGCGCGACGACGCGACGGAAGCGCGGCTCGCCGCGATGCGCGCCAAGCTTCTTGCACGGCGGGGCGGCCGCATTCGCCCCGGCTTCGACGACAAGGTGCTCGCCGACTGGAACGGACTGATGATCGCCGCGCTCGCCAATGCGGCGGACGCGTTCGAGCGGACCTCCTGGCTCGCCGCGGCGGAGGGCGCCTTCAACTTCGTCAGTACACGGATGAATATCGATGGGCGCCTCCAGCACGCGTATCGCGCGAGCGAAGCCAAGGCGCCGGCGTCGGCCACCGACTACGCCAACATGATCCGCGCCGCGCTCGCGCTCGCCAATGTCACGGGCAATGGGGCCTATGTCGCGCAAGCCGTGGCCTGGACGGACGTGCTCGAGCGCCACTACTGGTCGGGCGAGCTCTCCGGCTACTACTTCTCCGCCGACGACACGCGCGATCTCATCCTGCGCCCGTTCTCCACACAAGACGACGCCACGCCCAACGCCAATGCGGTGATGGTTTCAAACCTGGCGGCGCTTTATCTATGGACCAGCGAGGCGCGCTACCACGCCCGCGCCGAAGCGATGCTGCACGCGCATGCCGGCGCCGTCGCCGAGAATGTGTTCGGCCATGCGGGGCTTCTGTCCGCCACGCTCGACGCCATCGCGCCCGCGTCGATCGTGCTCGTGGTGTCTGAGGGCGGCGACGCGCGGACGTTGCGCCGCTCGCTGGCGCAAGTGTCGCTGTCGGGCGCGGTGGTGCAGGAGATCGCAGACGGCGCCGCGCTGCCTCAGACCTCACCGGCCCATGGCAAGAGCGCAGTGGGCGGCAAGCCCACGGCCTATGTCTGCATCGGCCCGCAATGCTCCCTGCCGGTGACGGAGCCTGGGGCGCTGGTGGAGATGGTGAAGGCCACGCGGCGTGCGGCCATTACGGGCATCCAGTAGACGCTAGCGCTGGCGAACTACGCTGCTGCGGTGGGGACTGGATCGCCTGGTCAAGCCGGGCGATGGCAGAGAGAGCAGTGAAAATTCTCAGCCCCGCGCTTTGACCTTGTCGCGCAGCCGCTTGAGGCGCGTGGCGCTTCGCTTCCTACCGGGTTGCGCGGACACCTCCGCATGGGCGGCTTCGGCGAGCGTTGTCAGGTCCTGGGTGGAGAGGATGCCTTTATCCGCCAGCAGGTCGAGCAGGTGAGTGAGCAACGTCCAGCTTGCGCCTGGCGCGTCCTCGTCGTTCTTGTCGTGGGCCATGGGTGCACTCCTCCGATCACTCTAGAGCGCTATCGCCGCAAATTGAATCACGATAGCGCTCCAGGTTTTTGTTGGCGCGTCTGGCGCGAGAATAGGCTTTAGTGCCGCCTCTTGTCATGGGGGTGAATGGCGCTCCAGGCCGGGCGTCACGCGAGTGTCACATTCGCTTCGCCGGGGTTACGCTTGCGTGCGGCGGCGAGGCTTCCGGCGCGGCGCGGCGTGCGTCTTCGCCGCGGTCTTCATCTCGCGTTGGCGGCGATGCTCGCGCATATATTCCAAGAGCTCCGACACGCCGAACAAGAGCAGCATGAAGCCGCAAATGACCTCGATCGAGGCCAGCAGGCGAGCAAGGCTCGAATGGGGCACGATGTCGCCATAGCCGAGCGTGGTGATGCTGACGATGGAGAAATAGATCGACTCCGAAAAGCTCAAGGCGTGCGGGGCATCACCCACATAGAAATGCGGTCCGCCCGTGTAAGCCGAGAGAATGCGGTAGGCCGAGGCGAACAGGATCACGAGCAGCGAATAGAAGGTGAGAAAGGCGAAGGCCGGGATTACGAGCCGCGCGATGCGCGCGAAAAATTCCTCGAACAGCAGTCCCGCGTCCACCAGGAAGATGGCAACGTCGCGGCTGACGGCGAGCACGATCAGCCCGATCACCGTCATGGCGACGAGCAGCACGAGGTCCGTGTTGGCGATGGTGGCGGCGAGGTGCGAAAGCAGGAACACCGTGCCGCCGACCAGCGTAATGGGCACGAGCCAAACGAGCGCCGCGAACAGCCGCCGCTCGCTGCGTATGTGGGGATGGGCAACGACGGCCCGCACTTCGTCCTGCCGCAGCCAACAGCCCGCCACGAAGAAAAATACCGGCAGGCAGAATCCGATGCCGAGCACCGAAGCGTCGACGCCGGCGAAAATCTTGCCGACAAAGAGGGAAAAGATTGCGGCGTAGACGGCGATCAGATTGGCAAAGGCGATGGAGAATAGGCGGCTTGCGGGGAACAGGGCCGGAATGAAGGCGATGGCGAGACCGGCCGACAGCAGGATGGCGAAGAAGAGCGGACTGCCGATCCGCGCCGTCGCGACGCCTACGAGACAGACGAAGGCCAGCGACAGCGCGATCCGCACGACCTCCGAAAGCAAGCGCCGCGTAGGCCCCATGTCCCTCTCCCCTTTGCCGGCAAAGCCTAACACAGGGGCGCCCAGGCGCCAGTAATGCGGCGGATCAGCGCGGTCCGGGCCACGTCCCTTGCCTGCCATTTTTGCAACTCAGAACATGGCCCCAACGATTTCCTCCCCGACGCGTTAAGCTGTTTCAAGTCGGAAAGGAGCTCCCGCATGGCGCTTGCACACCTCCTCGCCCGTGTCGCCTATGTGCCGACCATGGTGCTGGGCCTCAATGGGCTTGCGATCATTCTGGTCGCGCGCGGGCATTCCTATGCCTGGATTGGCTTGCTGATCGGCGTCGCCGTCCTCCTCTCGCTGCTGGCCGAGCGCGTGCTGCCCTACGAGCAGGCGTGGAACCGCTCCCACGCCGATGTCGGCAAGGATGCGGCGCATGGCGTCCTCTACGAGCTCAACAATCTCATTGCGCTGCTGCTGCTTCCCGTCATCACGCTGTTCAACCCCTGGCGCGGCATCTGGCCGTCGTCCTTGCCGATTGGCGTGCAGCTCTTGCTGGCGATCGTGGTCGCTGATGTCTGCCTCACGATCATCCACTATCTTAGCCACAGGGTGAGCTGGCTCTGGAGGCTGCACGCAATCCATCACGGCGTGCACCGTCTTTACGGGTTCAACGGTCTCGTCCGGCATCCCTTGCATCAAGCGCTCGATCTTGCCGCGGGCACGCTTCCGCTCGTGCTCGCGGGCATGCCGGTCGACGTCGCCGTGCTGCTCGCCCTCGCCATCTCCGTGCAGCTTCTCGTGCAGCACTCCAATGTGGACGTCACGCTCGGGCCGCTGCAACAGCTCCTCGCCGTGGGACCCGTGCACCGGCTGCATCACGTGAATTGGGCCGGTGAGGGCGACGTGAATTTCGGGTTGTTCTTTACCTTCTGGGACCGCCTGCTCGGAACCTGGAGACTTTATTCCGAGCGAGCTCCCGCCGAAGGAGACATCGGCATCCAGGACCGGCCGCACTTCCCGCAGCGTTATGTGCAGCAGGTCGTGCTCCCGTTCACGGGCGATAACGACGCCACCAGCAAGCGGGGCGGCGCTACCGCCTAGCCGGCGAGCAGTCACGGGCCTAGGTGTTCATCGAGTCGAAGAACTCGGAATTGCCCTTGGTCTGCTTCAGCTTGTCGAGCAGGAACTCGATGGCGTCCTGAGTGCCCATGGGGTTCAGGATGCGGCGGAGCACATACATCTTCTTGAGCACGTCGGGCGCGACGAGGAGCTCCTCTTTCCGAGTGCCGGAACGGGCAATGTCGATGGCCGGGAAGGTGCGCTTGTCGGCCACCTTGCGGTCGAGCACGATCTCGGAATTGCCGGTGCCCTTGAACTCCTCGAAGATCACCTCGTCCATGCGGCTGCCGGTATCGATCAGCGCCGTGGCGATGATGGTGAGCGAACCGCCTTCCTCGATGTTGCGCGCGGCGCCGAAGAAGCGCTTCGGCCGCTGCAGCGCATTGGCGTCCACGCCGCCGGTGAGCACCTTGCCGCTCGACGGCACTACCGTATTGTAGGCGCGGCCGAGCCGCGTGATGGAATCGAGCAGGATCACCACGTCGCGCTTGTGCTCGACGAGGCGCTTGGCCTTCTCGATCACCATCTCGGCCACCTGCACGTGGCGTGAGGCGGGCTCGTCGAAGGTGGAGGAGATCACCTCCCCCTTCACCGAGCGCTGCATGTCGGTGACTTCCTCGGGACGCTCATCGATGAGGAGCACGATCAGGTAGCACTCCGGATGATTGGCGGTGACCGCGTGGGCGATGTTCTGCAGGATCACGGTCTTGCCGGTGCGCGGTTGCGCCACGATCAGCCCGCGCTGACCCTTGCCGATGGGCGCCACGATATCAATCACCCGGCCGGTCTGGTCCTTGCGGGTCGGGTCCTTGGTCTCCATCTCGAGCCACTCGTCGGGATAGAGCGGCGTCAGATTGTCGAAATGGATCTTGTGGCGCTGCTTTTCGGGATCGTCGAAATTGATGGTGTTCACTTTCAGCAGCGCGAAATAGCGCTCGCCATCCTTGGGGCTGCGGATCTGCCCCTCGACCGTGTCGCCGGTACGCAGGCCGAAGCGGCGGATCTGGGAAGGGGAGACGTAGATGTCGTCGGGGCCGGCGAGATAGTTGGCGTCGGGAGAGCGCAGGAAGGCAAAGCCGTCCTGCAGCACCTCGACCACGCCGGTGCCGGTGATATCGACCTCACGGGCCGCCAATTGTTTGAGGATCGCGAACATGAGCTCCTGCTTGCGCATGGCGCTCGCGTTCTCGACCTGGACCTCCTCGGCGAAGCTTAAGAGCTCCGTCGGAGACTTCGTCTTGAGGTCCTGCAGTTTCATTTCCTGCATAGGGAGTTACTCCAAACGGGGAAAGGGCGAATTGTTGAAATTCAAATCCCGCGGGGACTGGGCGGGTAATTCGCGAATGGGAAGGATATGGCCTCGGCGTGAGGCAGGACGTGTGCCTGCTCTGCTCCGGTAACCCGATCTTGGGGAGTCGCGACGGCGGCCCGGATCGGATGCGACTCAACTTATAGCAGACCCCGAGGCCGGGCGGAACAGATTTGCCAGGCCCCGTCAGAACGGGCGGACAATCACCAAAATGACGATTCCGGCCATCAGCAGCGTTGGAACCTCATTGGCAATGCGGTAAAAACGTGGTGAATGCTCGTTGCGATCCAGGGCGAAGTCCTTCGTCCAGCGGACCAGCAGGCCATGATAGGCCGAGAGCAGGAGCACGAGGACAAGCTTGGCGTGGAACCAGCCATCGGCGCTCCAGTCGATCAGGCCCGAGAAGGCCAGCATCAGCCCGAGCACCCAGCTCGCCACCATCGCCGGCGTGGTGATGGCCCGCAAGAGCCGCCGCTCCATGACCTTGAAGGTCTCACCTTGCGCGGAGCCCTTCTTGCTTTGCGCGTGATAGACGAAAAGGCGAGGCAGATAGAGCAGGCCCGCCATCCACGCGATGATGGCGATGACGTGCAAAGCCTTGATATAGGACAGCAGCAGGGGATGGGTTTGGAGCAAAGCCCGGCAGGCCTAGCCGTTCTTGACGAGGCCCACAAGCCGCGTCACATGCTCGGGCGGCGTTTCCGGCAGGATGCCATGGCCGAGATTGAAGACGAAGGGACCTGCCGCGAGTGCCGCCAGGATCTCCGCCACCCGTCGATCGAGTGCAGCACCGCCGGCGAGCAGCAGCACGGGGTCCAGATTGCCTTGCACGGGGACTTGGCTTTGCAAACGCTCTGCGATCCAGGCGAGCGGCAAGCTTGTGTCGCAGCCGATGGCGTCGATGCCGGTCTCCTTCGCATAGGCTTCGGCGAGCACGCCTGAGCCGCGGGGAAATCCAATCACCGGCACGTCGGGCGCTGCCGCCTTCAGCTTCCGCACTATGGCGCGGGTAGGCGCGATGCACCAGCGTCTGAAGCCATCCTCGGGCAGGCTGCCGGCCCAGCTGTCGAAGATCTGCAAGACACCGGCGCCGGCTTTCACCTGACCCAACAGGTAATCGGTCGAGACCTCCACCAGAAGGTCGATTAGGCGTTGAAATGAGGCCGGGTCCCGATAGGCCCAAAGCCTTGCCTCAACCTGATTTTTGCTGCCGCGGCTCTCGACCATATAGGTCGCCACAGTCCAAGGAGCTCCACAAAAGCCGATCACCGGGACGCCCGCCGGAAGTTCACCCCTCACACGCTCCAAGGTCTCATAAACGGGTGCAAATCGAGCCGCTGCCAAATCCAGCTTTGCTAAAGCCGTTTCGCTCCGAACCGGGTCGAGGCGCGGCCCTTCACCTTCCACGAACTCGACCTTCTGTCCCAGGGCATAGGGGACCATCAAAATGTCGGAGAAGACGATGGCCGCGTCGAGATCGAACCGACGCAGGGGCTGCAGCGTTACCTCCGCCGCGAGCTTAGGATCGAGGCAGAGGTCGAGGAACGAGGCCATCTGGCCGCGCAGCTTTCGATATTCCGGCAGATAGCGTCCCGCCTGGCGCATCAGCCAAATTGGCGGAGGGTTTATAGCTTGCCCTGTCAACGCGCTGAGCAATCGGCTTTCAGATACGCGCACGTGCAGCATTGGGTCTTTCTAAATACTAGAGGAGAGAGTCTTACTTAAGTTTCTTTAGTAGTTATTTGCATGGGGATAGCGGACATTCTCTTCTTTCACCAGCTTGTCGACAGAGGTGCAAGTGGTCTGGTGCTTGCGGATAAACCCAGGGTAGGCCGGTTGGGGAAAAGAAAAGGTTGGAGGCGCTGACCGCGTTGCATCAGAAGGCCCGGTGCGGTCTTGACGGCTGTGGAGCTAGGCCGAACAAGCTGTCGGCATGACGTGGTATTGTAGCGGGGACGAGCCGGGTATTGCGCGCTGACTTCCGCGGCGGGGTTTTTTCTCCCCAGCGGCGAATCTGTGCACAAAAGAGCGGGCTCGGCGGGACTGCCGGAGCAGTTGGTCCATGCAAGCTTGTTTGCTCCACACCGACGACGCAGTTATCCAATGAGATTGCCATGACTGTTCCGCAGTCTTTCCACCTGCATATGGTCTCCGACTCGACCGGCGAGACGCTCGTTATGATCGCCAAGGCGGTCAGCGTGCAATATGCGCAGGTGCGCGCCGTCGAGCATCTGCATCCGCTGGTGCGTACCAAGCGGGAGCTCGAGCGGGTGCTCAAGGACGTGGAGGCGTCGCCCGGCATCGTGCTCTACACGATCTTCAACCGGGAGCTTGCCGACCAGCTCGAGCAATCCTGCAAGCGGCTCAATCTGCCTTGCGTGGCGGCCTTGCAGACCATCCTGAAAGTCTTCGAATCCTATCTCGGCACCCCGTCCACGCCGACGGTGGCGGGCCAGCACGTGCTCGATGCCGACTATTTCCGGCGCATCGAGGCGCTCAACTTCACCATGCTGCATGATGACGGTCATCTGCCCGCGACCCTGGACGACGCCGATATCGTGCTCGTCGGCATCAGCCGGACCTCGAAGACGCCCACGAGCATCTATCTCGCCAATCGGGGCTTCAAGACCGCCAATGTGCCCCTGATTCCAGGGCTGGCGCCCCCGCCGCTGCTCGAGGCGCCCACGCGGGCCTTCGTGGTTGGCCTCGTGGCCAGCGCGGAGCGAATCGCGCAAGTGCGGCACAACCGCGTGATTGAGCACGCGCATACCCATGTGGACAGCTATGTGGACCGCGAGGCCATCGCGGCCGAGATCGCCCAGACCCGTCAGCTCTGCTCGCGGCGCGGCTGGCCGGTCATCGACGTGACGCGCCGCTCCATCGAGGAGACGGCCGCGGCGATCCTGCGGCTCTATCACGACCGGGAAGCGCCGGCGCTGGAAGCATGAGCGGGTTCCTGCAAGGAGGACGACCGCCGCTGATCCTCGCTTCGGGGAGCCAGGCCAGGGCGCGGCTGCTCGAAGCCGCCGGGCTTGCCTTCATCGTCGAGCCGCAGGGCCTGGACGAGAGCGCCATGCGCTTGGCGCTGAGCGCCGACGATTCGCTCAATGCGAGCGACATCGCGGAGGTGCTCGCCCGCGCCAAGGCGGAAGCCGTGAGCGATATCGCCGTGGGGGCGTTCGTCATCGGGGCGGACCAGGTGCTGGCCGCGGGCGACCGCATTCTCGGCAAGCCCGACAGCATGGAGACGGCGCGGGCCGAGCTGCTCGACTTGAGCGGCAAGACGCATACGCTGCATACCGCGGTGGCGCTCGCCACCAATGGCGAGACTGTGTTTGCGCATACGGAGCTGTCGACGCTGACGATGCGCAAGCTCACGCCGCAATTCATCGGTCACTACCTGGCGGCCGTGGGAGAGGAGGCGCTGACGTCGGTCGGCGCCTATCAGCTCGAAGGCATCGGCATTCAGCTGTTCGAGAAGACTGACGGTGACTATTTTTCCATTCTCGGCTTGCCGCTCTTGCCGCTGCTCGGTGCGCTCCGGCAGCACGGTGTGATCGAAGGCTAGGGGCGTGAAACGCGCCTGCGTCATTGGCTGGCCGGTCGAGCATTCCCGCTCACCGCTGATCCACCGCTACTGGCTTGCCCAATATGGCATCGACGGCGCCTATGAGAAGGTGGCCGTCCCGCCGGAGGAGCTGGAAGGATTCTTGGGGTCGCTGTTCGAGCGTGGATTCACCGGCGCCAATGTGACCCTGCCCCACAAGGAAGCGGCACTGCGGCTGGCGGACAGCGCCGATGCTGCCGCGCGCGCCATCGGCGCGGCCAATACGCTGTGGTTCGACGACGATGCCGAGTTGCAGGCAACCAACACCGACGTCCATGGCTTCATGACGCATCTCGTGGGCGAGGCGCCGCACTGGAACAAGGCGAGTAGGCCGGTTGCGATGCTGGGCGCCGGCGGAGCGGCCCGCGCCATCCTTTACGGGCTCCTGCAAGCGGGCGCATCGAGAGTCCGGTTGATGAACCGGAGCCGCGACCGCGCGGAGGTCCTGGCACGGTCCTTTGACGGGGTGGTCGAGGTGATCGACTGGAGCCAGCGCAACGAGGCGCTGGGCGGCTGCGGCCTGTTGGTCAATGCCACCAGCCTCGGCATGACCGGAAAGCCTCCCCTCGTTTTGGACCTTGCCGCGCTTCTTTCCGATGCGATTGTTGCGGACATCGTCTATAGCCCGCTCGAGACGCCGCTGCTTGCCGCGGCGCGCGCCAGGGGCAATCTCACCGTGGACGGGCTCGGTATGCTGATGCATCAGGCGGTGCCGGGTTTTCAGCGCTGGTTCGGTATCCGCCCGGAAGTTAGCCCTGAGCTTCGCGCGCATCTCACCACAAGCCTAAAGGACGGGTGATGCTGGTCATCGGTCTCACCGGCTCGATCGGCATGGGCAAGTCCGCCGCGGCTGCGCATTTCGCGCGGGCCGGCGTGCCGGTATTCAATGCCGACGCCGAGGTGCATCGCCTCTATGGGGGCGAGGCGGTCCCCCTGATCGAGGCGGCGTTTCCGGGCGTCACGCGCGGGGCATGCGTCGACCGCGAATTGCTCGCGCGCGAAGTTGCCCCGTCACCGGAAAAGCTGAAGCAGCTCGAGCGCATCGTGCACCCCCTGGTGGTCAAAGCCGAGATTGCCTTCTTGCGCGAGCAGGAGGCCAAGGGTGCCAAGCTCGCATTGCTCGAGATCCCGCTCCTATTCGAGACGGGTGCGGAGACTCACGTCGATGTCACCGTCGTGGTCAGCGCCCCGGAAGCGGTGCAGAAGCAACGCGTGGTGGCGCGGCCCGGCATGAGCGAAGCCAAGTTGGCGGGTCTGCTCGCCCGTCAGCTCCCCGATGCCAAAAAGCGGGCGCGCGCGGACTTCGTTGTGGACACGGGCACGACGCTTGCGGACATGCAGGCGCAGATCGATACACTGATCGAATCGCTGAAAGGTCGGAAGGGCCGCGTCATGGAGCGGCTGCGGCTAGAGCAGGGCCGGTAAGGACTGAATTTTGCGCGAGATCATCCTCGATACGGAGACGACGGGGCTCGACCCGTTCGACGGCCACCGGGTCGTCGAGGTGGCTTGCGTCGAGCTCATCAATTGCATTCCGACGGGTCGGGTCTGGCACGCTCACGTCAATCCGGAACGCGACGTGCCGGCGCCCGCCTATGAGGTGCACGGTCTGTCGCTGGAGTTTCTCTCGAGTAAGCTGCGCTTCCACGAGCTTGCCGACGATTTGCTCGGCTTCATCGAGGGCGGCATGCTGGTCATGCATAACGCCGCGTTCGACTTTGGGTTCTTGAATGCCGAGCTTGACCGGGCGTCGCTGCCGTTGCTCAGGTGGGACCGGGTCGTCGACACGCTGGCGCTCGCCAGGCGCCGGCACCCGGGCTCGCCTTGCAGCCTCGATGCCCTGTGCAAGCGTTATGGCGTCGACCTGTCGGAACGGGAGAAGCACAGTGCGCTGCTCGATTGCCGCCTGCTCGCGGCGGTCTATGTCGAGCTCGTGGGCGGTCATCAGGCGCGGCTCGACTTCGTCGTCAATGGCGGGCACGGCGCGTTGCTGCAGGCGGGGTCGAAGGGCGCGCGTCCGCGACCAGTCCCGCTTCTGCCCCGACTTACGGCGGAAGAGGCGGAAGCCCACCGCGCCTTCGTGGCTGGTCTCGGGGCCGACGCCGTGTGGACTGCATTGCTGAGCGCTCTCTCCCCTGGAGGAGAGGCGACTCCCAGCAGCTTGATCGGCTAGATCAGTTCTTGGCCGTTGCCTGCGCCTGCCCTTGAGCGCGGGCGAGGTTCTGGGCATAGAGCCGGCCGAAATCGATGGGGTCGAGCAGCAGCGGCGGAAAGCCTCCGTCGTGCGTCACGTCGGCCAGCACCCGGCGCAGGAAGGGAAACAGCAGCGTCGGGCAATCGACGAACAGCACCGGCTGCAACAGGTTTGGAGGCACGTTGCGCAGGCGGAACAGCCCGCCATAGACGAGCTCGGCATTGTAGATGATGCCCGCGTCGTGCTTGGCGTGGACCTCGACATTGAGCGTCACCTCGAAGACATCGTCGGGCCGGGGCGTTGCATTCACGTTGACGCCGACCTTGAGCTGCGGGTTCTGACCGGCTGCCTGCAGGCTTTGCGGTGCGCCCGGGCTTTCGAAGGAAAGGTCCTTGATGTACTGGCCGAGCACATTGAGCTCGGCCGCGGCTTTCGCGTGGGCGGGTTGGGTCTGCGGCTTCATGGCGGCAGGGGCCGGCGCATCGCCATTGGTTTTGGGCGATGGGTCGACTTTCGGCGCTGGTTTCGCTTCGGACTTGGACATCTTCTTGGATTTGGGTTTCGGTGCTTTCTTGGCCACGCGCAACTCTGTTTCCCGTATCGCTCGGCGCAATATTGCCTTGCATTGTTGGCTAACACGGCCGGTCAAGGCCCGCAATGCAGCGCGGCCTCAAGGGCCCCGGCTGTCCCGCCTCGCCTGGCGGTGCCGTTAAGTGAAAAAAGCCGTTTTGGGTTGGCTTGGGCCGCATGAATGCCGTAAGTTGTGCCGATAGTGTTTCCGGGCGGGAATGGGAAAGTCCTCTCCGCCCCATGGCTCCCGCTGGCAAATCTCTAGGCGCGTTCCAATATCCACCTAGAGGGTCCGCACGAACGGGCCAATTCACTGAATGCGGTGGCGGCAAAGATGAGCGAAGCCTTCGACATCTATACTCTTTTGTTCCTGGTGCTGGCGGTCGTCATCTTCCTGCGGCTGCGCAATGTGCTGGGGCGGCGCACCGGCAACGAGCGGCCGCCTTACGACCCCTATACGACGCCGGACGCCAAACGCCCCGGGGCGCCCCAGTCCAATGAGCCCGTAGTGGCACTGCCGCGCGGACGGTCGGGGCGCGGCCCCATGGCGGAAACGTCGGTGCCTTCCATCGAGGATATCGAGGCTCGGCTCGGGGGCCACGCGCCAAAGGGCAGCGTGCTCAGGCAATCGCTCACCGAGCTCTTGCGCGTGGATCCAAGCTTCGATCCCGTTCACTTCCTCGATGGCGCCAAGAGCGCCTATGAAATGATCGTCATGGCCTTTGCCGATGGCGACGACGCCGTCCTGAAGGAGCTGCTGGGCAGCGACGTATATGACGGCTTCGAGGGCGCCATCCGCGAGCGCGAGACAAAGGGCGAGAAGGTCGAATCGACGCTAGTCGGCATCAACAAGGCCGATATCGTCGAGGCCGAGGTCAAGAACCGCACGGCCTATGTCACCGTGAAGTTCGTGAGCGAGATGATCTCGGTGACGCGCGATGCCGAAGGCGAGGTCGTCGAGGGTGACCCAAAGAAGGTGCGCGAGGTTACCGACATCTGGACCTTCGCCCGCGAGACCGCCTCCAAGAGTCCGAACTGGAAGCTCGTCGCCACGGAAGCCGCCAACTGAGCGGAGCTTTGCCGGTCGAGGCTGTGCACCTCACGCCCATAGACTTCACCGAGATCGACGGCTGGCAGGAAGACGACCAGTCCGCTGCCTTGGCCGCGCTGCTGCGCTCATGCCGCGCCGCGGGCACGGCCGCCTTGCCGCCTTGCGCTTTCGCCATGACGCTCGGCGAAACCGCGTCCCGCGACGTCGCCCGCGCGTTTTTCGAAGCCCATTACACGCCACACCGGATCGGCAGCGGGGCCGAGCCGGGTCTCGTCACCAGCTATTACGAGCCCGAGATTTTTGGCGCGCGGACCAGAGGCCGCCGATTTCAGGTGCCGGTCCATGGGCGCCCTGGCGATCTCGTGCCCATCGCGCCGGATCTGGAGCGCGCCCGCTTCAACGACCGTCTCACCTCGATGCGCCAAACGCCCGAGGGGCTAGTGCCCTACTACACCCGCGCCGAGATCGACGGCGGGGCGCTCTCAGGGCGTGGGCTCGAGCTGCTCTATCTCGACGATGTGGTAGAGCTCTTCTTCATGCAGGTGCAGGGCTCGGGGCTGGTGCGTCTGCGCGAGGGCGGAAGCGTGCGTCTGACCTATGTAGGTAAGAACGGGCATCCTTACACGTCCATCGGCAAATTGCTGGTGGAGCGCGGCGAGCTGGCTTCGGGTGCCGCTTCCATGCAAGCGGTGAAGGAGTGGCTTCGCGCCGACGTTGCGCGCGGGCGCCGGCTCATGGCGGAGAACGCCTCCTATGTGTTCTTCCGCGAACTTGATGCGGACGAGGGGTGCGACGGCCCCCTCGGCGCCGAGGGTGTGGCGCTCACGGCGCGGCGGAGCCTCGCGGTGGATGCCGCCGTTCACGCGCTCGGCACCCCGATCTATGTGACGGCGCCGGATTTGATCACGCCTGAATGGGCACCGTTCCGCCGCTTGATGATCGCCCAGGATGTGGGCTCGGCGATCCGAGGGCCGGAGCGAGGTGATATCTTCTGGGGCTGTGGCGAGGCGGCGGGCGCCATCGCCGGAGGCACCCTTGCGGCGGCACGCTTCATCGTGCTGCTGCCGAAGCATAAGGGGACCGAGCTAGAGTAAGGCCCATGGGCAAGGACGACAAGGACAAGGGGGTCGACCTGTGGGCGCGGGTCGTGGGCAGTGCCGCGCCGCTCAAAGGGCGTAACCGCGCACCGGTCAAGGCCGAGCCTCCGAAGCCGAAGCCAGCCCCAGCAAAGCAACCGCTCCTGCTGCTTCGCGCCAAGGCGAAGCCGGTCCGGGAGGGGCCTCCCGCGCTCGCCGCCACCAGTCTCGACCGCCAGACCGCGCGACATTTGGAGAATGGGCGCCTTGCCGTCGAGGCGCACCTCGACCTGCATGGCCTGCGCCAGCGTGACGCCCATGCGCAGCTGCGGCGCTTTCTCAAGATCGCGCAGGCGAGGGGGCAGCGCCATGTGCTGGTGATCACCGGCAAGGGTGCTGTGCAAACCGAGAGAAAGAGCTTCTACGAAGAGGAGGAGCGCGGCGTGTTGCGCCAGGCCGTGCCGCGCTGGCTGGCCGAGCCGGACTTGGCGGAGCTGGTGGTGAGCTTCTCTCCCGCGCCTCGGCGCCTCGGCGGCGAAGGCGCGCTCTATGTGCGGTTGCGGCGCCCCCGGGCCTAACCCCGCCTTACAAAATAAAGCGCGACAGATCGGCGTTCTTGGCCAGGTCGCCGATGTGCTCGCGTACGAACGCCCCGTCGATGACGATCGTCTCGCCCGCCTTGTCGGTGGCGTCGAAGGAGATGTCGTCGAGAATGCGCTCCATCACGGTGGAGAGGCGGCGGGCGCCGATATTCTCCACATTGCTGTTCACCTCCACCGCGATGTCGGCAATAGCATCGATGGCGTCGTCGGTGAATTCGAGCGTGACGCCTTCGGTCTGCATCAGCGCGACATATTGCTTGATCAGGCAAGCTTTGGGCTCGGTCAGGATGCGGCGGAAGTCCTCTCCTGTGAGCGCGCGCAGCTCGACGCGGATGGGCAGCCGCCCTTGCAGCTCGGGCAACAAGTCCGAGGGCTTGGCGGTATGGAAGGCGCCCGAGGCAATGAACAGCACGTGGTCGGTCTTCACCGGCCCGTATTTGGTACCAACGGTGGTGCCCTCGATCAGCGGCAAGAGATCGCGCTGCACGCCCTCGCGGCTAACATCGGCGCCGATGCGCTCGGCGCGCGCGCAGATCTTGTCGATCTCGTCGAGAAACACGATGCCGTTGTTCTCTACGTTGCGGATGGCCTCCTGCACGATCATGTCGTTATCGATCAGCTTGTCGGACTCCTCCGCCATGAGGATGTCGAAACTTTCGCGCACGGTGACGCGCCTGGGCTTGGTGCGATTGCCGAACGCCTTGCCCAGCATCTCGCTCAGATTGATCATGCCGACCTGACTGCCGGGCATGCCGGGGATTTCGAAGGACGGCATGCTGCCGCCCGTGTCGGCGACCTGGATCTCGATCTCTTTCGTGTCGAGCTCGCCGGTGCGGAGCTTTTTGCGGAAGACGTCGCGGGTCCCGGGCGTGGCGCCGGTGCCCACCAAGGCGTCGACCACCCGCTCCTCGGCGTTCAGCTGCGCCTTGGCCTCGACCTCCTTGCGCCGGGCGTCGCGCACGAGGCCGATGCCCACCTCGAGCAGATCGCGGATGATCTGATCCACGTCGCGGCCGACATAGCCCACCTCGGTGAACTTGGTGGCCTCGACCTTGATGAACGGCGCGCCCGCGAGTTTGGCTAGGCGACGCGAGATCTCGGTCTTGCCCACCCCCGTCGGGCCGATCATCAGGATGTTTTTGGGCAGCACCTCCTCGCGCATCTCGCCCGTGAGCCGCTGCCGCCGCCAGCGGTTGCGCAGCGCAATGGCTACGGCGCGCTTGGCGTCGCGTTGACCGATGATGTGGCGGTCGAGCTCGGAGACGATCTCGCGGGGGGAAAAGCTGGTCATTAAATCATTTCGTCGAATCGAGGCTCTCGATGACGACCGCGTCATTGGTGTAGACGCAGATGCCGGCAGCGATGGCCATGGCGCGCTTCGCAATCGTCTCGGCGTCGAGGTCGGTCGGCAGCAGCGCTCGCGCCGCGGCGAGCGCATAGGCGCCACCCGAGCCAATGCCCATGGCGTGGTCGTCGGGCTCGAGCACGTCGCCGGTGCCGGTCAGAACCAGGCTCTCGTCGGCATCGGCCACGATCATCATGGCCTCGAGCCTGCGCAGGTAACGGTCCGTGCGCCAGTCCTTGGCGAGCTCGACGCAGGCACGCTTCAGCTGGTCGGGGAAGCGCTCGAGCTTGGTCTCCAGGCGCTCGAACAGAGTGAAGGCATCGGCGGTGGCTCCGGCAAAGCCCGCGATCACGCGGCCCGCGCCCACGCGGCGGACTTTGCGCGCATTGGCCTTGAGGATGGTCTGGCCGAGGGTCACCTGGCCGTCGCCGGCGATCACTACCTTGCCGCCTTTGCGGACGGTGAGGATGGTGGTGCCGTACCAGGTGTCTGGGGAGGAGTGGGTCGAACCCATGGTGGAATGCGATATCGGGACGAAAGCGCCCTTCGTCAAGCGCTTCGGGTACAAGCGAGGCTAATGGCTGAGCTGGAGGCTGTCGTCCAGGGCTTGCGATCTACGGCAGCAAATTGCTAACGAGCTTGCGCTATGCTGAATCCCATGCAGAAACCGGCCAAATCCGCGCGCAGCGCCACTATCGAGCGCCGCACCAAGGAGACCTCGATCAGCGCGACCGTCAATCTCGACGGGACCGGCGCCTATGCGGTCAAGACCGGCGTCGGGTTCCTCGACCATATGATCGAGCAATTGGCGCGGCATTCCCTGATCGACATCACGCTCACGGCCAAGGGCGACCTGCATATCGACCAGCACCACACCACCGAGGACAGCGGCATCGTGCTCGGCCAGGCGGTGGCACGCGCGCTCGGCGACAAGCAGGGCATCGCCCGCTACGGCGCGGCCTGTCTGCCCATGGACGAGACGTTGACGCGGGTGGCGATCGACGTGTCGGGGCGCCCCTATCTCGTGTGGAAGGTGGCCTTTACCCGTTCCAAGATCGGCGAGATGGACACCGAGCTGTTCCGCGAATGGTTCCAGGCCTTTGCGCAGCACGCCGGAATTTCCCTGCATGTCGAGACGCTGTATGGCGAGAATAGCCACCACGTCGCCGAGACCTGCTATAAGGCGCTCGCGCGCGCGCTGCGCCAGGCGATCGCGATCGACGAGCGCCAAGCGGGCCGCGTGCCTTCGACCAAAGGCCAGCTGTAGGCGAAAGCGCCTTCGGCTCCAGCAGCGTGACGTGCCGTGACCGTTTTTTCCGTCTATGCGCCACAATCCGAGGCCCCCGAGCTGCTTCAGCGCGCGGAGCGGCTTGCCTTCGTCAAGGAGGGGTTTTCGTGGCCTGCGCTGTTCATTCCGGCCTTCTGGCTGATCTATCAGCGCATGTGGCTTGAGCTTGGCATGTTCGTCGCCATGCTCGCCGCGCTGCAATGGGCGCTTGGCTTCGACGCACGGGCGCAAGACCTTGTCGGCTGGGCCGCTCTCGCGCTGATCCTAATCTTCGCCTTTGAGGCCAACGACCTGCGCGTAGCCGCGCTCAAGCGGCGCGGCTACCGGCTCGTCGGCGTCGCCATCGGCAGCGGCCGCGACGCGGCGGAATTCGCATTCTTTCGCTCCTGGCTGCCGCAACAGACGCGGTCGCGGGACGCAGACTCGGTTTCCGGCGAGCCGAAACGCGGACGCGGGGGGCCGTCTCGCTTCGCCGATCAGGCAGGCGCGGAAGGCGACGAGGTCATCGGGTCGTTTCCGAGAGCGTGAGGATGAGCCAGCACGTCGCCATCATCGATTACGGCTTGGGCAATCTGCACTCCGCCGCCAAGGCCTTCGAGCGGGCCGCGCGCGAGCGGGGGAATGGGCTTGCCGTCAAGGTCACCGCCCGGCCGGAGGATGTCGCGAGCGCCGAGCGCATCGTGCTGCCGGGCGTCGGTGCCTTTGCCGACTGCAAGCAAGGACTCGCCGGCATTCCCGGCATGATCGAGGCTCTGGAAGAGGCGGTACGGAAGCGCGGCACGCCCTTTCTCGGCATTTGCGTCGGCTTGCAACTCATGGCGACGCGGGGGCTCGAACATGGGGAGACGCCGGGACTTGGGTGGATCGAGGGCGAGGTGCGGGCAATCGCGCCCAGAGATGCCGCGCTCAAGATCCCGCATATGGGCTGGAACACGCTCGATCTTGCTCGGGGTCATGCGCTGCTCGAAGGCATCCCGACCGGCGATAACGGTCTCAACGCCTATTTCGTGCACTCCTATCACCTCGTGCCGGCGGAGGAGGGCGCGCTCGTCGCCTCCACCGATTACGGCGGCTCGATAACCGCCTTCATCGCCAGGGACAACATGGCCGGAAGCCAGTTCCACCCGGAGAAGAGCCAGACGCTGGGTCTCAAGCTGATTGCCAATTTCCTCGCATGGAAGCCGTAGTCAGCGACCGGCCATGATCCTTTTTCCTGCCATCGATCTCAAGGACGGGCAATGCGTGCGCCTGCGTCAGGGCGATATGGAGCAGGCCACCGTCTTCAGCGTCGACCCTGCCGCGCAAGCCGCGCAATTCGAAGCGCAGGGCTTCCAATGGCTGCATCTCGTTGACCTTGACGGCGCCTTTGCCGGCAAGCCGGTCAATGCCCTCGCCGTCGCGCAAATCGTGCGGGCCGTCGGCATTCCGACCCAGCTCGGCGGCGGCATCCGCAACTTAGCGACCATCGAAGCGTGGCTCGGCGAGGGCATCACGCGCGTCATTCTCGGCACCGCCGCGGTGCGCGATCCTGCGCTCGTGCGCAACGCCTGCCGCACATTTCCCGGCCGCATCGCCGTCGGCATCAACTCGCGCGACGGCAAGGTGGCGATCGAGGGCTGGGCCGAGACGAGCAAGATGACCGCGCTCGACCTTGCGCGCAGCTTCGAGGATGCGGGGGTCGCGGCGATCATCTACACGGATATCGCCCGCGACGGCGTGCTCGAGGGACTCAATCTGGAGGCGACGCGCGCGTTGGCCGAGGCGGTTTCCATTCCCGTGATTGCCAGCGGCGGGCTTGCTTCCGCCGACGATGTCGCCAAGCTTCTCGAGCCACGCTACGCGATATTGGCCGGCGCCATTGCCGGGCGTGCGCTCTACGATGGGCGGCTCGATCCGGCGCAAGCGCTCGCGCTCATCGCCGCGCGGCTGAACCAGATGCAGAACCGGAGCTAGGCAAACCCCATGCGCGCGCGCCGCCCTCATCATCCTGCTCATTCTGATCGTGCTGATCGCGTTCGGGCCGGCCATCATCGTGCTCGGAAGCCAGGAGGTCGCCGAAGCCTTAGGCTGCCAGGTCGATCTCAACAGCGCGATCCCCTGCGTGATTCACGGCATGGCGACACCTTCTATAATCTCGGCTTCAGCGTCTGGTATTCGTATCTCTCGCTCCCAATCGGCGGCGTGCTGTTCGTGATCTGGATGGTGCCCGCGACCATCGCCGTTCTCGCCGCCTTGCGCCGCCGTGGCACCTGACCATGCTGAAGATCCGCATCATCCCCTGCCTCGATGTAAAGGACGGGCGCGTCGTCAAGGGCGTCAAGTTCGTGAACTTGCGCGACGCGGGCGATCCCGTCGAGGCGGCCGCGGCTTACGATCAAGGCGGCGCCGACGAGCTGTGCTTTCTCGACATCACCGCGAGCCACGAGAATCGCGAAACGATCCTCGACGTGGTGAGCCGCACGGCAGAGCGCTGCTTCATGCCGCTCACCGTGGGCGGCGGGGTGCGCAAGCTCGAGGACGTGCGCAAGCTGCTCGAGGCGGGCGCCGACAAAGTCTCCATTAATACCGCGGCGGTGAAGGATCGCAGCCTCGTGCGCGCGGCGGCGGAAAAGTTCGGCGCCCAGTGCATCGTGGTCGCCATCGACGCCAAACGCGTCGCCGGCGGAGGTGAGACGCCACGCTTCGAGCTTTTCACCCATGGCGGCCGTGAACCGACCGGGCTCGAGGCCGTGGCCTACGCCAGGGAAGTTGTGGCGCTCGGCGCGGGCGAGATCCTGCTCACCTCCATGGACCGGGACGGGACGCGAGCGGGCTTCGACCTTGAGCTGACCCGGGCCATTGCCGACGCGGTTTCCGTTCCGGTGATCGCGAGCGGCGGCGTGGGCACGCTCGATCATCTCGTGGAGGGCGTGCGCGAAGGCCACGCGTCCGCCGTGCTCGCCGCCTCGATCTTCCACTATGGCGAGTTCAGCCTCGGTGAGGCAAAACGGTATATGGCGGCGGCCGGGCTACCCATGCGGCTCGAGTAGGCGGGGAAACGCCTGCCTGCTCGCAAAGCAGGCAGAATGCCTTTCTTTTGCTAAGGATGACCGGCAAGTGTCTATTCCCACTGCGGCCTTCCCGGTGTATGAGCGCTACTATGACCAATGATGTGCTGCATAGGCTCGCCGCTACGATCAAATCGCGCCGCACCGCAAGACCGGAACACTCCCACACGCGGCGGCTGCTGGATGACGGCCCGATCAAGCCGGCCAAGAAGCTCGGCGAGGAGGCGGTCGAAGTGGCGATCGCCGCGCTTGCCCAGGACGATGACGCGCTGATCGGCGAGACCGCCGACCTCCTGTATCATTTGCTGGTCGTGCTGGAATCGCGCCACATCGCGCTCGAAGACGTGCTTAGCGAGCTGGAGCGGCGCATGAGTGCCACGGCCCTCAATCAGAACAAGCGAAAAGCCGCGTCGCGCTAGCACGAGCGGACGGCTGGAAACCTCCCATGTCTCCGCGTCCCGCAGTGGCGTTCTCTCCCTATGCCGCCTATAGCCGCGACGAATGGGCCCGACTGCGGGCCGACACGCCCATGCCGCTCAATGAGGCCGAGCTCGAGAATTTGAGCGGCCTCACGGAGCGGGTGTCCACCCGCGAAGTGATCGAGATCTATCTGCCGCTAAGCCGGCTGCTCAATCTCTATGTCGAAGCGGCGCAAGGACTGCACGGAGAGACCGCGGCCTTCCTGCGCAAGGCCGACGGCAAGACGCCCTTCATCGTCGGCCTTGCCGGCAGCGTCGCGGTGGGGAAGAGCACGACTGCGCGCGTGCTGCAGGCGTTGCTCGCCCGGTGGCCCAGCCACCCACGCGTCGCACTCGTGCCCACCGACGGCTTCCTGTTCGAGAACGCGGTGCTCGAGGAGCGGCAGCTGATGGGCCGTAAGGGCTTTCCCGGGAGCTACGACCTGCCCGCGCTGCTCAACTTCCTCGTCGAGGTCAAGTCGGGCCAGGCACGAGTGGCGGCGCCGGTCTATTCGCATCTCGTCTACGACGTGCTGAAGGGCCAGGCCATCGAGATCGAGCGGCCGGACATCGTTATCGTCGAGGGGCTCAACGTTCTGCAGCCGGCAAAGCTGCCCAAGGACGGCAAGGCAATCCCGTTCGTCTCCGACTTCTTCGATTTCTCGATCTATATCGACGCGGACGAGGAGCTGATCGAGAGCTGGTATGTCGAGCGTTTCCTGCGGCTCCGGCAGACGGCGTTCCGCGATCCCGCTTCCTACTTCCATCGCTACGCGACGCTGTCAGAAGAGGAAGCGCATTCCACCGGGCTTGCTCTATGGCGCACCATCAACCTCGTTAATCTGCGGGACAATATCCTGCCGACGCGGCAGCGTGCGGACCTGATCCTGCGCAAGGGCGCCGATCACGCGGTGGAGACGGTGGCGCTCAGGAAGTTGTGAGCTATTTAAGTGGCTGGGAACTTAGTGGCGGCTCGGAATAGGGCTCAGGAGCGGCCCCGAGCGCGATGTTCAATCTCAACACGGAGCGGACGGAGAAGGCGCTGTCGTCCTCGATGCGCGTCTGCATGGTGGCCCCCAACAACGAATAGCGTAAAGATCAGGCCAAATCTTTTCAAGCCGCCTAACTGTTTCAGTGGCGTAGCGATTTTCGATCTCCGTGACAGAAAGGCAACAGATGCTTCTCCGCTCTAGCCGAGGAGGCCGCGTGCCTCTGCAAGCGTGCGCAAGGAGGTCTCCGGGCGCGCCCCGACATGGGTGATGACCTCGGCCGCCGCGAGGCTGCCGAGGCGCCCGCAAGCGGGAAGCGGCAGGCCGCTTGTGAGGCCGAAAAGGAAGCCCGCCGCGTAGAGATCCCCAGCCCCGGTCAGGTCCACGACCTTGGCGACCTTTTCTGCGGGAATGGTGATGGTCTCGCCTTGCGCCACGATCACGGAGCCCTGCTCGGAGCGGGTGAGCACCGCCATCTCGCAGTCCACAAGCGCCGCATCGGCCGCCTGCTCGAAGCTGTTCACCTCGTAGAGGGCCGTGATCTCCTTCTCATTGGCGAAGACGATGTCGGTGCCCTCGCGGACAAGCGCGCGGAAATCGGCCCGGTGGCGGTCGACGCAGAACGGGTCCGACAGGGTCAGGCCCACCTTGGCGCCCGCCGCCTTGGCTGCCTTCGCCGCCTGCCTGAACGCCGCCTTGGCCTCGGGGCGGTCGAACAGATAGCCCTCCAGATATACGACCTTGGCGGCGGCGATCATGTCCTGGTCGAGGTCGGAGGCGGCAAAGTCGACGCTCGCTCCCAGGAAGGTGTTCATGGTGCGCTCGCCGTCGGGGGTGACCAGGATCAGGCAGCGGGCGGTGGGCGCACCGTCCAGCGCCGGGGCCGTGTCATAGGTCACGCCGAGGGAGCGGATGTCATGATGGAAGATGCCGCCGAACTGATCCGCGGCGACGCGGCCGACGAAGCCTGCCTTGGCCCCGAAGGAGGCGAGCCCGGCGATGGTGTTGGCCGCCGAGCCCCCCGACCGCTCGGTGGCGGGGCCCATGGCCGCGTAGAGGCGCGTGGCCTCCTCGGCATCGATGAGGCGCATGAAGCCCTTGGCGAGGTCGTGCTTGGACAGGAAGCCGTCATCGCATCGGGCGATGATGTCGACGATGGCATTGCCGATACCGACCACGTCATAGGCGCATTCCCGCATGGGTGTTTCACTCCCCGTTCTTGCATCCGCCCTGGAATCGCACCCGGACCCCACTATATTCGCAGCCGCCAATCAAGGAGCGCGTCATGCTCACTGCCGCTTCCCTCGCCTTCCAGCAGCTGTTCACGCCGTCCTTCCGCGCGATCCTCTTCAAATGCCTCGCCTACACCATGGGGCTTCTCGCCGTCCTCATCATCGCTGCGGAATGGGTGTTCGGCCATTTCGTCCATCTGCCGGGCTGGATCGAGACCACAATCGCGTGGTTGGGGGGCTTCGCCCTCGTGGCGGGGTCGATATTTCTCATTCCGGCGGTCACCTCGCTGATGGCGGGCCTCTATCTCGACGCCATCGCCGCGCAAGTGGAGCGGGTCTACTACCCCGCAGATCCACCGGGACACGAGCTGCCGGTCATGCAGTCGGTCGGCATCGCGCTGAAATTCTTCCTCGTCGTGCTCCTGGTGAACCTGCTCGTGCTGTTCTTGCTGCTGGTGCCGGGCATCAACCTGATCGCCTTCTATCTGGGCAACGGCTATCTGCTGGGGCGTGAATATTTCGAGCTCGCCGCCATGCGCCATCTCCCGGTGGCGGAGGCGAAGCAGCTTCGGCAGGCGAACCGGGGAACCATCTTCCTCTGCGGCATCGTCATGGCCGGGCTCGCCTCGGTGCCGATCCTGAACCTGCTGACGCCGCTCTTTGCCACCGCTTTTATGGTGCACATCTATAAAGGCCTCGCGCGCAGCACGGGGCTTGGGCGTCTCGTACCCCGAATGGCTTAAGCCGCGGCTCACATCCCAGGCGGTGGGGACTTCGGCTTGTAGAGGCAGAGATCGGCGATTATGCAGCGCCAGCATTCAGGCCGCCTCGCCTTGCACACATAGCGCCCGTGCAGGATGAGCCAGTGATGGGCGTTGTGCTTGTAGCGGTCGGGCACCACGCGGTTCAGTGTTTCCTCGACGGCCAGCGGCGTCTTGCCGGGCGCGAGCCCGGTCCGGTTGGCGACCCGGAAGGCGTGGGTGTCGACGGCGATGACGGGCTCGCCGAAGGCCACGTTCAGCATCACATTGGCGGTCTTGCGCCCCACGCCCGGCAGCGCTTCGAGCGCCTCGCGGCTTGCAGGCACCTTGCCGCCGTGCTCGTCCACGAGCCTATGTGCGAGAGCGATCAGGTTCTTCGCCTTATTGCGATAAAGCCCGATGGTCTTGATCTTCTCGGTGAGTCCGGCCTCGCCGAGCGCGAGCAGCTTCGCCGGGGTGCCGGCGGCGCGGAACAAATTGGGCGTCGCGCGGTTCACCGAGACGTCGGTCGCTTGCGCCGACAACACGACGGCGACGAGCAAGGTGAATGGGTCGGCATAGCGGAGCTCGGTCTTGGGTTGGGGATTGGCTTGGGCAAAGCGGCAGAAGAGCTCCTCGATCGCCGTCTCCGCCAGGCGTGAGCCCTTGGGCCGCTTGCCTTTCGCGCGCCGCTCGCTTTTCGGTTGAACCGCCACCGGGCCTTGTCTACCACTCTTTATCGACCGACCGTGATGTCCCCATGACTGAGCCCACCACCAAGCCACGAGCGCTTCCGAGCTTCACTGCGCTGCTCACCCCGCACCGGTCCCTCGGACCGCAGGGCTTCATGGTGCTGATGGGCGCCGTTTGCGCTGTGAGCTTCGGCACGGGGTTTCTGTTCTACATGATCGGCGCCTGGCCCGTGATCGGATTCATGGGCCTCGACGTGGCGCTCATCTATGTCGCCTTCAGGCTCAACTTCTGGGCGCTACGCCTCTACGAGGTCGTCGATCTCACCTCCGACGCGCTCAGCGTGACCAGGGTGCAGCCTTCGGGCAAATCGCAGGTCTGGAGCTTCAACCCATATTGGGTGCGGCTCAATCTCGAGGACCGCACCGGCCGCTCCACTGAGCTGTCGCTTGCCTCCCATGGGGACCGGCTCGTGTTTGCGAGCTTCCTCACCGACACCGAACGGGAGGAGTTCGCCATGGCGCTGCGCGCCGCATTATCGGCGGCGAGAAGCCCCCACGCGGCTTAGCGGGACAAGAGCAAGATTCGGGTCGCGCTGGGCATTGCCGCGCCGTAGGGTCTGGCGTCGATCATCGAGGCGACCCATCATGCTCATTGCCGCCGAACGCACCGCCCCACACTCTGACGTAAGCCCGCGAGCCGCGCCGGCGGACTACGACCTCGTCTGCCGGGCGGTGGAGTTCGTCACCGAGCAACGCCTAGCGCAGCCATCGCTTGCGGAGGTTGCGGCGCATGTGGGCTTGAGCACGAGCCATTTCTACCGCCTGTTCCGGCGCTGGGCCGGAGTGAGCCCCAAGCTCTTCCTGCAGGCGCTGACGCTGGACCATGCCAAAGGGTTGTTGCGCCAATCCGCGAGCGTGATCGACGCCGCCTATGAGGTGGGACTTTCGGGGGAGAGCCGGCTGCACGACCTGTTCGTGACGCACGAGGCCATGACGCCCGGAACGTACAAGCGCGGCGGCGAGGGCCTCGATATCGCGTACGGCTTCCACTCCTCGCCCTTTGGGATCGCGCTGCTCATGGCAAGTCCGCTTGGGCTCGTGAGCCTTGCCTTCGTGGATGGCGCGGGCGACAGAACGCGGGTGTTGCAAGAGATGCAGGCACGCTGGCCGCGGGCGAGCTACACCCACGCGCCGGAGCGGACCGCGTCCTGCGCGGCGCGCATTTTTGCGGGTGCCTCCGACGGTCAAGCCAGCGTCGATATCGTGCTCATCGGCACCGATTTCGAAATCCGCGTCTGGCGCGCGCTGCTCAAGGTTCCGCGTGGCTGCGCCGTGAGCTATGGCGACGTCGCCCGCGACCTCGGCTGTCCTTCCGCCGCCCGTGCGGTTGGACGGGCGGTCGGCCGCAACCCCATCGCCTTCGTCGTGCCCTGCCACCGCGTGGTCGGCGCGAGCGGCGCAGTCACCGGCTATCACTGGGGACTGACCCGCAAGCGCGTGCTGCTCGGCTTCGAGGCGGCGCGGCTCGCGCGCTGATGATGCTTTAGGCCGCGAGATCGCGCCTCTCGGCCACCGAGCCGTCCGCCCGAAACCGGTAGATGCGCGGCACACCGGTCGCGATGTTAAGATCTATCACCTGGTCGGCGTCCAACCGGTCGAGGCGCATGACGAGCGCGCGCAAGGAATTGCCATGGGCGGCGACGATCACACTCTTGCCCGCAAGCAGCTTCGGCAGGACGCGCTTCTCGAAAAAAGGGAGCACGCGCGCCGCCGTGTCCTTCAGGCTCTCTCCGCCGGGAGGACCAATATCGTAGGAGCGTTGCCAGATATGCACCTGCTGCTCGCCCCAGCGTTCGCGCGCCTCGTCCTTGTTGAGGCCGACGAGAATGCCATAGTCGCGTTCGATTAGGGCGGCGTCCTTGATGATGGGAAGGTCTTCTTGGTGCAACTCGCCGAGAATGATCTCAAGCGTGTTGTGCGCCCGCTTCAGCGTGCTGGTGAAGGCGACGTCGAAATGATGCCCCTCAGTGGCGAGCATACCGCCGGCGCGATGCGCCTCGGCGGTCCCTTCTTCGCTTAGATCGACGTCCTTCCAGCCGGTAAACCGGTTGAGCCTGTTCCATTCGCTCTCGCCATGGCGGACGAGAACCAGCACATTCTTCAGCGGCGGTTCGCTGGGAGGGCGGGTGGTCATTGCTTTGCCGTTGTCCTAGCCCGCCACAGCGGCTCCTGCCATTCGCGCGCGAGAGTAGCGCAGGAACGTCAAGTTTGAGTTGAAAACCGTACCTCGTACCGGGGCTATTTTTGGCGCGTGCGGCCCTGATCGCGGCGCACTTGCGCCATTTTGCCGGCCTGTGAGCAAAATCTGATTCGCCTCCGCCGACATTACAATCCGAGCACGTCCGCCATGGAGTAGAGACCAGGCCCCCGGCCCCGGCCCCACAGCGCCGCGCGCACGGCGCCGCGCGCAAAGATGCCGCGGTCGGTGGCGATGTGGGCAAGCTCGATCCGCTCGCCAGGCCCGGCAAAGATCACTCGATGCTCGCCGACCACGTCGCCGCCGCGCATGGAGACAAAGCCGATATCACCTTCTCGGCGCGGGCCGATGTCGCCGTCGCGGCTGCGCACGCTGCGGTCCTTGAGCGATACGCCGCGTCCGCGTGCCGCGGCGTTGCCCAGCATCAGCGAGGTTCCGGACGGTGCGTCGCGCTTGTGGCGGTGGTGCATCTCCACGATCTCGATGTCGAATTCGGCGTCCAGCACTTGCGCGACCCGCGCCGTGAGCCCGGCAAGCAGATTGACGCCGAGGCTCATATTGCCGGCCTTTATGATGGTGGCGTGCTGGGCGGCGGCATCGAGTTTGACAAGGTCGCCGTCGTTGAGGCCCGTGGTGCCGATGACGTGCACGATGCGTGCCTGAGCGGCGAGGCCCGCGAAGGCAACGGTTGCCGCCGGCACGGTGAAGTCGAGCACGGCGTCGACGCTTGCAAATACGGGGAGCGGGTCGTCGGTGATGGCGATCCCGAGCGGCTCGAGCCCCGCGACCTCGCCCACGTCCCGGCCGACCGCGGGGGCGCCCTTGGCCTCGATGCCGCCCGCGACCACGCAACCTTGCGTCGCCGCGACCGTACGGATCAAGGCCTGGCCCATGCGCCCGGCGGCACCCAGCACAGCGATCTTCATGTCTGCCATGTGCGATGGTCTTTTGTGGTGGTGCGCGATCCCGCGTCAGGGCGCGGCCAGCGCTATGATTGTCAGCCCCGCCCTTCTAGGCCGTGGGTGGCCTGCTCACAAGCCCGCAAGCGATAGTAGGGAGACCAAATCCTGACTTGGGTGCGGCCTCCTGGCGGCTTAGACCTTTGTGGCGAAATAGGGCCTTCCCTTCGCACAAAGAATTGAGCCGGTGCGGCATCGCAACCGCTGGTTCGCGAAAGCCCGGTGGCCCCAGACTTGTGGGCTAAGGCCATGACGCCCGGGGGAACCATGCTCAAGACCGCCAGCAAGATCGGGCCGACCCACCGCACCGCCGCGGGCTTTGACGTCGAGATCGCAGGCGTCGCGACGGCGGTGCCGGCCTACCAGGTCTCGCAAGCCGATATCAGCGAGCGCGCCAAGGTGGTGTTCCCGCATCTGGCGCGGTTGGAAGGCCTTTATGCCAACACCGGCATCGAGACCCGCTACGCCTGCGAGCCGCCCGAATGGTATTATGAGCGGCATGGCTGGGAGGCGCGCACGGCGTCGTTCCAACGTCACGCCTTGGCCCTGTTGGAGCAGGTGGCGCGAAAGGCCACCGAGGCCGCCGGCATCGAGCTCGCCGATGTCGGCGCGCTGATCGTCAACACTATCACCGGGCTCGCCATCCCAAGTCTCGATGCCATGTTGATGAACCGGCTCGACCTGCCGCCGTCCGTCGAGCGGCTGCCGATCTTTGGGCTCGGTTGTGGAGGCGGCGTCGCCGGGCTCGCCAGGTCCGCCCGCTACGCGCAAGCAATGCCGGGAGCCCACGTGCTGTTTCTCACCGTCGATCTTTGCTCGCTGTGCCTGCGCATCGCCGATCCGAGCATGGCGATGTTCGTCTCGGCGGCGCTGTTCGGCGACGGCGCGGCGGGCGTGGTGTTGCGCAATACCCAGCGCGCGGGGGGGGAAACAGGGCGCGGCCGGGTTCTCGCCATGGCCGATCATTTCTGGCCGAAGACCGAGCACATCATGGGATGGGACATCAAGGAGGATGGGTTTGGCGTGGTGCTGAGCCCGGAGCTGCCAAGCCTCATCCGCACCAAGCTGCTGCCCGCCTTGCAAGGCTTCCTCGACGCAAACGGCATGACGCTTGGCGAGTTCAGCGGATTCCTGCTCCACCCCGGCGGCGCGAAGATCCTGAAGACGGCGCAGAAGGTATTGCACCTGTCGCGCGAGGAGCTGAGCCATTCCTGGGCCGTGTTGCGCGATTTCGGCAACATGTCGTCGCCCACGGCGCTCTTCGCGCTCGCCAAGGCGGTGGAGTCGGGCGCGCGCGGGCCGCATCTCCTCGTCGCGTTCGGTCCAGGGTTCTCCGCCTACTTCCTCGCCGTCGATCTCTGAGGCCGGCGGCGCGAATCGAGCGCTGCGTCCTCGAGCCTGATCTTATAGGTGAGTCGAGGTCCTCAGCCACGATGGGGAACTCGTCTCCACCCAAGCGGCCGACGAGATCGATCTCGCGCACATTTTCCCGCAAGCGAGCGGCAACCTCAGCGCCCCGGTCGGGGGGCAGCGTCGCGGGTTGGTCTTGAGCACCGCCGAACGCCGCACGCAGCTTGCCGTCATCCAGGGTCTGGACGTCTTTGTCCAAGGGACTAGAAGCGCACGACGCGTGCGCCCCCAAGTTCCCGTCGAGCTTGGACGCCTCGCTCAGAGCCGCCTCGCGCGCGTCGCGGTTGAGCACGTAGCCGATGGTGGAGCGGCCGGACACCACGCCCGCGACCACGGTGAGCAATCCGAGAACCACCAGACCGGCCATTACGAGCCGATCCCGCCCAGCGACTTCACCCAGCATCAATCGCTTCCTTTGGCCCCAGAATTAGGAAGGTCCGTTTATACGGGGAGGGTTGTTAAGGTCTGCAAACGTTTGCGGTTAGCAAGCCGTTAAGGTCCTCACGACCAGGCGAACGCCACCTTGCGCAAGGAAACCTCGCCGAAGCGCTCGGCGCCCTCGGCCACGGGCTTGCCGCCGAGGCTGAGATAGAACGAGCAAGCTCCGTCATTTTCGGTGAGCGCCCAAACCACGAGGCCCTTGAGGCGGATATCGGCAAGCCGCTTGCGCGCGCAATCGAACAGCTGCTCGCCGAGGCCGAGGCCCTGATAGATGGGATGGAGATAGAGCTCGAAGATTTCGCCTTGAAAGGGCGTGCGCCCGAGCCGGCAGCGGCCATAAGTCGCGTAGCCGGCAACCTCGCCGCCGAAATCGAGCACGAGCAGCGGGCGGCGCTCCGCAAGCGCCGACTTCCACCAGCCAAGTCCCCGCCGCGCGACCATGCGTTCAAGGGAGAGATGAGGGATAATGCCGCGATAGGCGCCGCGCCAAGCCTCGGCATAGACGTCCGCGAGCGCGGGCGCGTCCTTGACCCGCGCCGACCGGATATGCACGACGTTGGCGGTCTCCATGTGGGTAGCCTAGCGCAGTCGGCGGACCCTGTGCAGGGGGTTTGCGCAGGCTTTCACCAGGAAGCGGGAAACACGGACCGCACGGCTGGCGTCCCGAGTTTAGGCAGCGCTGATTGCTTCTTTCGCCCGCTCCGCCCGCTTGCGGTCATTGGCGTCCAGATGGCGCTTGCGCAGGCGGATCGATTTGGGCGTCACCTCGACAAGCTCGTCGTCCTGGATGTAGGCGAGCGCACGCTCAAGCACCATGCGGATCGGGGGAGTAAGACGCACCGCCTCGTCCTTGGACGTGGTGCGGATGTTGGTGAGCTTCTTGCCCTTGAGCACGTTGACCTCGAGGTCGTTGTCGCGCGTATGCTCACCCACGATCATGCCACGGTAGACCTTCCAGCCGGGCTCGATCATCATCGGGCCGCGATCCTCGAGATTCCATAGAGCGTACGCCACCGCGTCGCCCGCTTCGGTGGAGATCAGCACCCCGTTGCGGCGCCCCTGGATCGGCCCTCGATGCGGCGCGTAGCAATGGAACAGCCGGTTCATGATGCCCGTGCCGCGGGTATCGGTGAGGAGCTCGCCCTGGTAGCCGATCAGCCCGCGCGTCGGCGCGTAGAAGACGAGCCGCTGACGGCCGCCGCCAGAGGGACGCATTTCGACCAGCTCGGCTTTCCGCTCGGACAGCTTCTGCACCACGATGCCCGAATGCTCCGCATCGACGTCGATGACCACTTCCTCGATCGGCTCTTGCAGCCCGCCATGGGCGTCGCGGCTGAACAGGACCTTCGGGCGCGAGACGGAAAGCTCGAAGCCTTCGCGGCGCATGGTCTCGATCAGAATGCCGAGCTGCAACTCGCCGCGGCCGGCCACCTCCATGGAATCCTTTTCCTCGGACTCGGTGACGCGCAGCGCCACATTGCCTTCGCCCTCACGCAAGAGCCGGTCGCGGATCATGCGGCTCGTCACCTTGTCGCCTTCAGTGCCGGCGAGCGGGGAATCGTTGACGCGGAAAGTCATCGAGAGAGTCGGCGGGTCGATCGGCTGGGCCGGGAACGGCACCATGACCTCAGGCGCGCAGATGGTGTGCGCGACCGTGGCATTGGGGAGGCCGGCGAGCGAAACGATGTCGCCGGCTTCCGCCTCCTCCAGACCCACGCGCTCAAGGCCGCGGAAGGCGAGCACCTTGGACACGCGGCCCTGCTCGATGAGCTTGCCGTCGTGATCGAGCACCTTGACCGGCTGGTTGGGCGAGATCGATCCGGAGATGATGCGGCCGGTGACGATGCGGCCGAGATAGGGATTGGCCTCCAGAATCGTGCCGAGCATACGGAACGGCCCCTCCTCGACCTTCGGCGCCGGCACGTGGCGCAGCACGAGATCGAACAGCGGCGTCATGCCGGCGTCCTTCGGACCCCCAGCGCTCGCCGCCATCCAGCCCTCTTTGGCGGAGCCGTAGAGAATCGGGAAGTCGAGCTGCTCCTCGCTCGCATCGAGCGCTGCGAACAGGTCGAACACCTCGTTCACCACCTCGGTTGGCCTTGCATCGGCGCGGTCGACCTTGTTGATGACGACGATGGGTTTGAGCCCCATCTTCAGCGCCTTCGACACCACGAACTTCGTCTGCGGCAGGGGCCCTTCGGCGGCATCGACCAGCACCAATGCGCCATCCACCATGTGCAGGATGCGCTCCACCTCGCCGCCGAAATCGGCGTGGCCCGGCGTGTCGACAATGTTGATGCGTGTGTCCCGCCACAGGATGGAGGTGACCTTGGCGAGGATGGTGATGCCGCGCTCGCGTTCCAGGTCGTTGGAATCCATGGCGCGCTCGGCCACCCGCTGATTCTCGCGGAATGAGCCAGACTGCTGCAGGAGGCGATCGACCAGCGTCGTCTTGCCATGATCGACATGGGCGATGATCGCGAGATTGCGTAAGGCCATGAGAGGGGGTTCCGAATGTCAAACGCGGGCCAGAGGGGGCCCGCGGTTCATATGCAGCCGATATATAGTGCGTATGACGAAGGCGCAATGGCTTGCTCGCCGCATTGTCACGGCGCGGGCGCTTACGATTGGGCGCTATTGCCACAGCGACCCGAAATGCCTTGAGTCCTTGGGCTCAAGCCGCCATAGAAAAGCCCTAGCAATTCCCTCAGTGTATCGCCGCGGAGCGCGGCATTGATGTCGATAGGTTCCTTGGGCCCGCGATCTTGCATCGGACCGGGCTTAGCGAGGCAACATGTGCGGTTTGGCAGGCGTGATCGACCTCAAGGGTCGCGACGAACCCGACCGGGCGCAGGTGCAGCGCATGGGAGCCGTGCTTAACCATCGCGGTCCCGATGACGCCGGCTGCCTCTTCGCGCCGGGGATTGGATTCGCGCATCGCAGGCTCAGCATCCTAGGTCTTGCGGACGGTCAGCAGCCGATCTTCAACGAGGACCGCAGCGTCGCCGTCATCTGCAATGGCGAGCTGTTCGATTATCCCGAGCGGCGCACCGAGCTCGAGGTCAAGGGCCACGTCTTTCGCACTCACAGCGACAACGAGCTCGTCGTGCATCTCTACGAGGAGCACGGCGAAAACCTGTTCCCGCATCTGAAGGGACAGTTCGCATTCGTGCTGATCGACTTTGCGCGGCGTATCGTGCTGCTCGCGCGAGACCGCGTCGGCATCTGTCCGCTGTTCTGGTCGCGGCAGGGCGACTTCGTCTATTTTGGCTCCGAGATTAAAGCGTTGCTGGCGTCCGGTGCCGTCGCACCCCGGGCCGATCCACGCGGCCTCGATCATCTCTTTACATTTTTCGCGCTTGGCTCGCGCCGCACGGCGTTCGCCGGGGTGCAGGCCATCGCGCCCGGGAACTATGTGAAGATTGCCTTCCGCCCCGACGGCCGGGCAGCGGAGCCGGCCGAGCGCAAATATTGGGATTTCGACTTTCCCGATTGGGGCGAAGAGGACGATCCTGCCGACGCGGCGGGGGTGATCGATGCATTCGAAGCCACATTTGCTCGCGCGGTCGAGATCCGCTTGCGCGCCGACGTACCCGTGGTCGGCTATCTCAGCGGCGGGGTGGATTCGGCCTATGTGCTGGCCACCGCCGCGCGCGTCGGGGGCCACGCGCTGCCGAGCTTCACCGTGCGCGTCCCCGACCCGAATCTCGATGAGACGGACGATGCGCTGGAAGCGGTGCGCGCGATCGACGGCACCCGCGCGACGGTGGTCGAGGCGGGGGCAAGCCTCATCGCCGACAATTATGCCGCGCTCATCTCCGCGGCGGAAAGTCCGGTGCTCGACACCTCTTGCGCGGCGCTGCTCGCGCTATCCCGCGAGGTGCGCGCGCAAGGCTACAAGGTCGTGCTGACGGGCGAGGGAGCCGACGAGGGCTTCGCCGGCTACGTCTGGTTCAAGATCCGAGAGATGGCGCGCTCGCTCGACATCGGAGACGCCTTCCGTCCGAGCTCAGTGATCAGCCGCGTGGCGCGCAAATGGGCGGCGTTCTATCTCCCACTCGATGAGTTCAGACGCATCG
The DNA here is from genome assembly GCA_963741155.1 of uncultured Alphaproteobacteria bacterium. Classification (GTDB taxonomy): domain Bacteria; phylum Pseudomonadota; class Alphaproteobacteria; order Rhizobiales; family Methyloligellaceae; genus Methyloceanibacter. The sequence continues at coordinate 109,792 of CAVUHA010000009.1, forward strand.
ACGCCATGATTGGTGGACCCCACGCCCAGTCGATCCTCTACAATCTCGTCGCCAGATCCCGGCATCGCTATTACAGCGCCCGCCTCAAGGAGCAGCTCGGCACGTTCGTCGCCTATCAAGACCTCGATCTCGATCTCGACCGGCTGCGGCGCTGGCACCCGCTGAACCGCTCGCTCTATCTCGGCTACAAGGTGCAGCTGGCGGGCCTCTTGCTCAGCCAGAAGGGCGATCGCGTGGCCATGGCCAACAGCGTGGAGACGCGCTACCCGTTCCTCGACGAGGACGTGATCGCGTTTGCCTCCCGCATCCACCCGCGCTGGAAGTTGCGCCGGTCGTATCGCGAGAAATATCTCTTGCGGCAGGCGGCGGCCCGCGTGCTGCCCGAGGCAGTGGCGCAGCGGCGCAAGGCCATGTTCCGCGCGCCGATGGCTGAGACCTTCCTCGTCGATCCGCCTGCCTTCGTGCGGGATCTCATCAGCCCGGAGGCTTTGGCGCGCACGGGCTATTTCGACGTGGGAAGCGTGCGTCGCGACTGCGAGATGCTGGCGAAGGGCGACGGCAAGCTGGCCACCTTCGCGAGCCTTGGCCTCGGCGGCGTGGTCGCTACTCAGCTCTGGCACCACCTTTATCTCGGCGGCGGGTTGTGCGACTTACCGCATCTGACGCATGAGCCTGCCCCTGATATGGCTGTTGCGCCGGCGACGACCCTCGCCGTGGCGTGAGCTTTTTGCCGATCAGCTCTTGCGGCTGCGGCGACCCAGCAGTCTCAGTCGCAACGCGTTGAGCTTTATGAAGCCGCCTGCGTCGTTCTGGTCATAGGCGCCGGCATCGTCCTCGAAGGTGACGATTTTGTCGGAATAGAGCGACTTATTGCTCGTGCGCCCGATCACCGTGACATTGCCCTTGTAGAGCTTGAGCTTCACCTCGCCCTCCACATGCTCCTGGCTCTCGTCGATCAGCGCTTGCAGCATCTCCCGCTCAGGCGCGAACCAAAAACCGTAATAGATGAGCTCCGCATAGCGCGGCATCAGCGAATCCTTCAGATGCATCGCCTCCCGGTCGAGCGTGAGCGATTCGATCGCCCGGTGCGCCACGTAGAGAATGGCGCCGCCCGGCGTCTCGTATACGCCGCGCGACTTCATGCCGACATAACGGTTCTCGACGAGATCGACTCTGCCGATGCCATTGTCGCGACCAAGCTCGTTCAGCCGCGTGAGCAGCGCGGCGGGCGACAGCTTCTTGCCGTCGATGGAGACCGGGTCGCCCTTGGCGAAGCCGATGGTGATCACCATCGGTTTGTCGGGCGCGTCCTCCGGGCTGAGGGTGCGCTGATAGACGTAAGGCGGCGGCTCCTGGCCGGGGTCCTCCAACACCTTACCTTCCGATGAGGAGTGCAGCAGGTTGGCATCGACGGAGAAGGGCGCCTCGCCCCGCTTGTCCTTGGCGACGGGGATCTGATGCTTGTCGGCGAAGTCGATCAGGTCGCTCCGCGACTTGAACTCCCATTCGCGCCAGGGCGCGATCACCTTGATGTCGGGATTGAGCGCGTAATAGGTCAGCTCGAAGCGCACCTGGTCGTTGCCCTTCCCCGTCGCGCCATGGGCCACGGCGTCGGCGCCGGTCAGTTTGGCGATCTCAATCTGGCGCTTGGCGATGAGCGGCCGGGCGATGGAGGTGCCGAGCAGATAGACGCCCTCATAGAGAGCGTTCGCCCGGAACATGGGGAAGACGAAGTCGCGCACGAACTCCTCGCGCAGATCCTCGACGAAGATCTCCTTGATGCCGAGCAGCTCCGCCTTCTTGCGCGCGGGCGCGAGCTCCTCGCCTTGACCCAGATCGGCCGTGAAGGTCACGACCTCGCACCCATAGGTCTCCTGCAGCCATTTCAGGATGATCGAAGTGTCCAGGCCGCCGGAATAGGCGAGCACCACCTTTTTAATGTCTTTGGGTTTGGGCATGGGGACGCCTCGCGACGAATGGAGCCGCACTATAGGGCCGCAAGACGCGCGAACAAGAGCAAGCGGGTCCTCGACCGAGGGGTGCTCGGAGCTGAACCTGGAACATCGCGGCGGCGCCAATGACCGCCCGCGCGCTTGCCTACAGAGGCTCAAGCAGCGCCGAGGCCTACATGCAGCTGGCCATGAACTTGAATAATCATGCCAGCCATGGGCGCCGGTCGAGGCCTTGTTCTGCCCCCCTTCGCGTCGCAGTCCCGCTTCGCTTGCGAGGAGCCGGGGGAATCGTTCTCGTCCACGGCGACCTTCTTTTTCTAAGTCTTGGGATCCTTCGGCGTGGTGTCGGATGCCTTCTGGCTCGTATCCGACTTGGCGGCGGTCGCGTCCGTGCCGTTCTTGGCGGCAAAGTCCTTGCTGCACTGGCTCCAGAATTGCGCCCAGGTCTGGTCCTTGGGCAGCTTGTAAGCCTTCTTCATCGCGTCCCATTGGCCGCTGCAAGCCGTCATGGCGGGAGACTTGGCGGCCTCGGCGGCCGGCGAGGCGATGATGGCGATGGAGGCGAACAGCGAAAGCACAATCAGTCTAGCGCGCGCGTGCACGGGTGGACCTCCATCAAGAGCGGGACTTGGTCGCCGGGCCCGGCGTGGCTGGGATATTCGCCATGCGCTTGGAAATAATAGACCAGGCGACCCCGGCAAGGATGGTCAGGGCACCCGCGGCGCTTGTCCATTGATCGGAGGTCAAATAGCCGCCGGCAACGAGCGCACCACCAAGGGCGGTCATCGCATGGCGAATTAGCGCAGAGATTTGGTCGGACATGCCACCACCTGCATCCAAGGCAGCTAGCAGCGGCGATATTGGCCCGGCCCGCGGCTTTGTCGAGGGGGGAAGTGAAGCGCCGTTGTCGCAGGGCTGGGCGTCGCCGGCGGGGCCGAACGGCTAAGAGCGGCTCAAGCTCTGGCGCCGGCGAGCAGCCAATAGACGAAGCCGCCGGCAAAGCCCGCGGCGGCGAAAATGGTCATGTATTGGCTGGCGGGGAGCGCCGGCAGGTCGGCGGCGCGCGCCGTAACGAGCAGAGGGACAGCGGCGAGCGACGCGCCGCCCGCCAGCACGTAATACATCCAGGAGCGCAGCTTCAGCACCTCACCGGCGACGACGGCGACCAGCGCCGGGAGCGCGGTGAGTGCGGGAGCGACGGTGCCCGCGAACAGCACGATGCCGTAGACCGGAGCGGCGCCATGGCGGAGCATGGGATCGTGGGGCGCCGCCGCGCGCAACTCATCGCCTACCCAGACGGCGCCGAGCGCAAACAGGGCGGCGAGCGCCACGGCCACGGCGATGCAGAACGCCACCGTCACCCAGAGCGTGCGGAAGATCGTCCGGACGATCACGCTTTCACCTAAGCTGGCTGCGTCAGCCGCGCGCTCGCGCGCTGCTTCACGCTCGCGCTTTTGAGCTGGCCGCACGCCGCCATGATGTCGCGGCCGCGTGGGCTACGCACCGGACTCGCATAGCCGGCGCGGTTCACGACCTCGGCGAATTTCTCGATCTGGTCCCAATCGGAGCACTCGTATGGCGCGCCGGGCCAGGGGTTGAACGGGATCAAGTTGATCTTGGAGGGAATGCGCGCGAGCAGCCGCACCAGCGCCTTAGCGTCGGCGACGCTATCGTTCACGTCCTTCAGCATCACATATTCGAAGGTGACGCGCTTGGCGTTGGAGAGGCCGGGATAGGCGCGGCAGGCGTCGAGTAAATCCTTGATCGGCCATTTCTTGTTGATGGGCACGAGGGTGTCGCGCAGCTCATCGCGCACGGCATGCAGCGAGATGGCGAGCATGGTGCCGGCCTCCGCACCCCAGCGCGGGATCTCCGGCACGACGCCCGAGGTGGACAGCGTGATGCGGCGCTTGGAGATGGACAAGCCCTCGCCGTTGGCGGTGATGGCCATCGCGTCGCGTACGTGGTCGAAATTGTAGAGCGGCTCGCCCATGCCCATCAACACCACGTTGGTGATCTTGCGCTCCGCGTCCGGGAGCCCGCGCGGGTCGTCGACCACGACGCCCGGCCAGTCACCGATCCGGTCGCGGGCGATCATGATCTGGCCGACGATTTCGCCCGGAGTGAGGTTGCGCACGAGCGCCTGGGTGCCGGTATGGCAGAAGCTGCAGGTGAGCGTGCAGCCGACCTGGCTCGAAATGCAGAGCGTGCCGCGGTCTTCCTCGGGGATGTAGACCGTCTCCACCTCCTTGCCGTCGGCAAGTCGGAGCAGCCATTTGCGCGTACCGTCAAGCGAGGCCTGCTCGGTGACGATCTCCGGGCGCGCGAGGGTAAATGCGCAGCTAAGCTCGAAGCGGAGCTCCTTGGCAATGTCGGTCATGCCCTCGAAATCGGTGGCACCGCGCACATAGAGCCAGTTCCAAAGCTGGCGCACGCGCATGCGCGACTGCCGCTCGGGCACGCCCACCGCCTCGAGCCGCGCGGCAAGCTGGGCGCGGCTGAGCCCCAGCAATGGGATGGGCTGATCGACCCCGGCAAGGGGGGCCTCAGGGGAGGGTGTGGAAAGCATGGACATGATGGCTTAAGCGACCTTGAAGTCAGTTTGCCGTCATATCATGGCTCGCGGCCGCCATGCCAAGGTCGTTCAGGCACGCTTTCCACTCATTCCGGTGCGGATCGGCTCGCGCGCCTCCAGGGACAGCCGTTACTTCGCTTCGCTGTCGTTGTCGTCCTTGTCTTTCCCCTCGTCCTCGTCCTTACCCATGATGCCGTCGGTGGCGGTGACCATGTCGGTGTCGGGATCATTGCCGCAGTAGATCAGGACTTGCGCGAGGTCTCCAGCCATTTTTTGGAAGTCGATGGTCGCCGGGTCGTCATCTTCGGTGTGGTAGCCTTCGAACCACATCATCACCAGGCCGCGGTTGTCGTTATTGTAGGCCGTGAATTGCTTGCAGGTCAGCTTCGACAAGTCGACTTTGGAGTCCTCGGCAGCAAGAGCTCGCCATCAGCAACGCGGCGGTGGCGACAAGACTGGCACAAACAACGTTCATGTTGGTCCCTTTCTGAAGCATCCCCGCACGGACGCTAGCCGCACTCAGTGTTGGGAGCAACAAAGCGGGGACGGCGGCCGACCTTCGGTCTCTAGCCGCCGCACTCCTTGGCCATGCGGTCGAGTGCCTCGGCAAAGCCGTCCAGGGAATAGTCGTCGCTCGTGGCGGTGCCCTTGGCCGACTTGCCCTCGATCTTCATCTTGCCGCCCTTCTTCATCGTCTCCACGAGCTTCAACTCCATGTCCGGCTTCTCGACGAAGGCGCCCTCTTCCTTGGTGAACAAGTCAAATTTCTCGGCGCCGAGAGTCAGCGTCGCGGTGGCGCCAGGCTTGAAGGGATAGCCCATCTTGACGCTCACCTCGTCGGCGACTTTGTCGCCCGGCCAGCTCGAGATGTAGAAATAGACCGGTCCGCGCTTGGCGGTTTTGGGGCTCATCGCCTTCGGTTGCGACATGGCGAAGCAGACCTTGGAACTGCCTGTGGCGGCATAGGCCGACCAGTCCTTGGTCTTCTCAAGGAGCGTCGCGGTCTGTGCGAAGGCGGGCGTACAGCTCGCGAATGCCGCAAGGGCACAAGCGGCTCGGACAGCTTGGCGCATCTCCCCGTCCCCGTCAGTGAGCGGCGAGAAGCATACATGCTTGATTCTGCTTTGGCCAGGAGTCGACTCAATGCTTTGGCTTCCGCTTGCGCGGGGCGCCTTGCACGTGCGGAGCCCGCAATTCAGCGCTCCTGCCCTGGGCGATAGGACGCGTGGCGAAGCGGCCGAGGCTGCGCAACCGGTCATACATCACGATGGCACCTGCCGTGGCGAGATTGAGAGAGAAGGCGGTCGGGATGCGCAACAAATGGTGGCACCGGGCAATCAACTCGGGGCTGAGGGCCCCGCGCTCGGGGCCGAGCACATAGGCCGCCTGCACGGGATGGGCAAAGCTCGGCAGATCGACCGCCGCGTCGAGCAGCTCGACGCCCACGAGCCGGCATCCCTTCGGCAAGCGCAGGTCGGCGACGCTGCGCCAATGGTAGAGCGGCAGGTGGGACACAGCCTTGGATGTATCGGCGCGGGTCTCAAGGACACGTGGGTCGGCCCCGATGGTGAAGACGAAGCTCGCGCCGAAGGCGTGGGCCGAGCGCAGCAGGTTGCCGAGATTGACCGCCTTGGAGACGCCCTCGACGCCCATGGCGAAATAGCCGCGATTTGGCGGCAGCGATGATTTCATGGGTTCTATTGACACTTTAATGATGTATAAATATCCTGTATTTTCATGATACTAAGTAAAGGTGTGTTTCACAAGGTACCACCCAAGGTAACATTCAACTTGCCCGGGGTACCGCACGTCTATATTAATCGCAAAGCTGTCGCTCCCCTCGGCTATGGACGCGCCCGCGATGTCGAGGCGAGCCCCTGATGTTGAGGTGTTGGGTTCGGAGATTGTCGCCTCAAAATCGCCATCCCTTGATCGTCTTGTAAGATTCAAGGGGGATCAATCATGCGAATCATCTTTGCGTTCGCCATTTTGGCGAGTTCGCTCGCACTGGGCGGCTGCTTCCACCACAACCAAGCGGCCTACGCGGAGCCCTTGCCACCCATGGCACACCCGCCATTGAAATAGGTGAGACGTTGCCAGATCGAGCAAGCGGATGAGTTCGCTTAACTCGCCTCCCGGCCAGTTCCAACCTGCGATCGTTGCGGCCGTCGAGCAAGCATTTGAAGCCGTCTGGACGACCCTTTGCTCCGATGATCCTTCTCGGGATCGCACGGATGACCCTGAGCGAATGGCAGCAGTCAGCCAGACCATCGCGGCTCTCGCTCTCGAAGGGATCATAGACCCTGCCGAGCTTAGGCGCTTGGCGTTGGAGAGGCTGCCTCTTGCAATGACTACACCCTCAGATCGCAATCCCGCTTAGCGCCTTAGTTCACCTTATCCAACGCAGCTCGCGCGCTTTGGAAGTAGCCAGGTCCCAGGCGGCGGCGAGAAACTGTGCGCGCTTAGCGTCGTCGCCAGCCTCGGCCCTTGGCGCGTACCAGTTCGCCATCAACTGGGGCGCAGTGGGAAACCTCTGAAAGATCACCTTAAAGTTCGTGCCCGCCATCGTGACGATGATGTCCCCACCCCGAACGTCAACTCGGATTTTATTCGGCACCGATTGATCTCCCCGCGCACCAGGGGTTTTGTTCCTCAAACGCCTCTCGCATCCCCTCACTACGGGAGCCTTTTCCCGGTGCGTGAGTTGTTACCAGGATGTCTCAACGCGACGCCGTATATCGAGGTTACACCATCCGCGCCGAGCCTAGGGGCCGCTACTGGAATGTCAGCGTTTCTCCGATGCGAGCCGACCTTCCGATCCTCTTCGAGCACTCGTTCGCCGAGCCCATCTCGGACTGGGAAAACGTAATTGGCGAGGCGGTGCGCCGGATTGATCGAGCGCTGTCAGTGTAGGCCTTTCAAAGTGGGAGCCGCCCTAATGGCGACGTGGTCGAGCTGCGCGTCATGGGATAGCGCGTAAAGCCACGCCGGGTCGCCTCGGAGTCGAGCCATGCAATGGCTTCGGCTTCGGTTTCGAAATGCTGTTGGTCGCTCTCAGTGGAAGTGCGGTCCTCATCCTCGGCCTCCCATGTGACCGTGAACGATGCCTCCGGACCCTCCGAGGTGGCTTCGAGGACGGCGGTGAAGTCAGCACCATCTTCGGCTGTGAGCAAAGGCGCATCTGTCATCAATCTCATCCCTCAATCGACTACAGGAGATCATCGATGAAGCCGCGATTCATACGTCCAGAATATGGCGCGGTTGTTTGCCGTCCCCGAGTTTCGCCTTACTTGACGATGGGGGTCGGGTCGTAGCCTTACCGCCCGAGGACCGTACGGCGTCCCGAAAAAATGTGAACCAATACCAAATGAGTGCGACCGGAACCGCCAAGTCATAGAGAACGTCGAGGCCCGGAATAGGCTCGACGGGAACGGCTATTGCCCCCGCCACGAGCGTCGCTCCCATGCGATAGGTAAAGGCAGTCAGCAACCGCTTCAGTGGGTTGTCGTCGGGCAGCTTAGAGACGACCACGATGAGCACGATGCAGAGTGCGAACATCACGGCGATGAAAATGAGCAAGTCTCGAATGATGTCCATGAGCGTCACCTGTCTGCCACCGGTTCAATGCACTGTTCGGTATCATTCTTCACGCTGTTGACCGCCCGGTTGACCGCGTAGGCTTCCATCAGAGCCGGGTCGTATGGCTTGAGCAGGGCTTTGAGACAGGCGACACCCGTTGTGTTACCGAGCCACCGATCATAGTCCCCCGCCATCAGCATGACGGGCATCCGATCATGCACGCCGCAGACCAAAGAGTTGGCTTCGCCGACGATCATGGCCGTGGACAGAATCTCCTCGCCACCGAGACGAGTGAACTCCCATATCCCAGCGAAGGCGAACGGCTCAAGGTCCTTGCGACGGAAGCGATATGCCTGCTTGCCGTCTTCACGCTTCTGCCACTCATAGAAGCCGGTCGCGGGAATGAGACACCGCCGCTTGGCGAAGGCCTCTCGAAACAGCGGCAGTTTGTGCACCGTCTCAGCCCGCGCGTTGATATGCGGGACCTTAGGCTTCTCCTTCATCCAAAAGGGGATTAGTCCCCATCGCGCCATGACCACTTCGCGCTCGCCGTCGCGCGGATCGATGCGGACGATTGGGATTTGGTCCGTGGGGGCAACGTTATAGCGGAGAGGAAAATTGGAGTTAGGCAGCCGTCCAACCCTGAACAGGCCGCGATAGGCATCCCGAGCGATCAGATTGTCGAACCGGCCACACATTCGCCGGAAGATATGCGCTCAAGGAAAAACAAAAAGAGGGACACTCCAAAAGTACCGGTCCCTTCCGCTTCCCTCAGTTCTTCCGAGACCACTCAAACCCGATGGCATCGAGACGCTCCTTGCGCACTGAGGATAGCCTTCCACTCCTTTTCACGGTGCGCTGTGTATTCACCCATGTCGCCAGCTGGGGACTCTCCCGCCACCCCTTAGGCACGTTACAGTGTCCATGCTGGTCTCTGTAGTGCTTCAGCTCGGCAAGCATGTTCTCCCAAGCAGAGTCTAAGGTATGCCAGCCGAAACCGAGTGCCTCAAGTTGGGACCTGCGGTTTGCCGTAAGGGTTCCTTCTTTCCAACGAACGCGCTGGTTGCCCACCCAGGTGCCTAGTTGGGGATTCTCTCTGAATCGGCTGGGAACGTTGCAGTCGCCCTGCTCAAGCTTGTAGCGCTTAAGCTTGGTGAACATTGCCTCCCAGGCAGCGTCCAGAGTACCCCAGACGAACCCAAGCGAATCGAGCCGCGTCTGTTGTTCTGCTGACAGACGTCCTTTGCGAACCCGTTGAGTGCTTACCCATAGAGTGCTTACCCATAGACCTAATTGGGGATTCTCCCTGACGCCGAGGTCGCCTCAGGGCGTCGCTACTAATGGCGCTCGCCAATCTTTTCACAGATCGTCCCCACAGTGGCGCACAGGATTTAGTGGAGTTTGCCAGACGAGGTCCCTACATGTTGATGACAAAGTTGATGGTGGAGGCGAATCGCCCCACGTTGGCGCGAATGAAAATGGGGGCATCCAGGCAAGGAATGCCCCCATCTTCTGGGACCCCGTAGCTCAATGGATAGAGCGCTCGGCCGCTAACTGAGAGGATGCTCGTTCGAATCGAGCCGGGGTCATCCTTACCGCTGCGAATCGTATGCAACGTCTCTCTTTAACTCGTGAATTAAGGCGCCAGCTAGTGTTAGGCCGCAACAGTCCGTAATTTTCACCTAACGTGGCCGCAACGGCCGGGCAAAACAAGGACGACCTATGCATCGTTTCCCAGGCCAGCCGAAAACGCCCGTAAAGTGACGAGGCGTCGTTTAACGGACGGTCGCTCTCTGCCCTCTACAATGGCCCGCACGGTCTCGGCCCACGCGCCCAAGGCGGCTCGCTTCTCATTTGCATATGTTGCGTGATTGTAGACGCCTGCCACGCCCGCCCTATGGCCTGATACGTGATTGAGCACGGCTTCGACGATGTGCGGCGCGACGCCAATCTCGTGCATCCCGGTAGCCATGGTGCGTCGCAGGTCATGGATGACCCAGGGGGAATCGGGTTTCATGTGATCGTCCACCGCGCTTTTGGCGGGCCCGTAGCCCTGGACGGGGTGTGTCCCCTTCGTTGTAAAGACAAATCCGCCTGGTCCGAGATGTGGCCGCGACTTGATAAGCTCGATGGCTGCATCGGAGAGGGGTACTTGGTGTGCGCGTCCGTTTTTGGTGCGCGACGCTGGCAGGTTCCACACTCGATGCTCCAGCGCGAGTTCCGCCCACGTCATGGCGCACACCTCGCCTCGTCGCTGGCCAGTTAGCAGCATCATCTGTGCTGCGGGTCCGAATGGGTAGCCGATGGCGTCGCACGCCAACCAGAAGCGTCGGATCTCGGCATCAGTAAGAATGCGCTCACGAGACTTCTCCGCGTACTGACGCTTGACCGAGAGTGCGGGAGACACAGCAATGATGTCGCGCTCTACCGACCAATTGAACAATCTCTTGATGGCGCCGAGCGTGCGATTGGCCATAACGCCGACGCCTCGATCCATCATGCCATCGATCAGCGCAATGACGTCGCGCTTGGTGATGCTTTGGATTGGTTTGTCCCTCCAGTGCGGCAACACCTCCACACGCAGCAGCCGTTCGGTGGACGCTGCACTTGATGGGCGCGTCTTCACGCGCACATAACGCTTGAGAAACTCGTCCATCACCGTTTCGAATAGATTGATATCAGCGGCGCGCAGCTCGGCGGCAGGGTCCTTGCCGTCCGCGAGTAGATCGAGTGCAGCCGTGGCCCGCGTACGAGCGACGGCAAGGTCGGGGAATCCAAGAACGAGTTTCCGCTGCTTGCCGCCGTAGCGGTACTTGACGACGTAGCTTTTGTAGCCAGACGGCTGCACGAACAGGTACAGGCCCGGGCGTGCCCCGTCCGGTATCTCGAGGCGTTTATCCGGGTCCGGCCTGATCCGATCCACCGACAGCTTTGTCAGTCTGTGCACTTGAGATACCGATGTTGGACCTGGGGTAACAGCCCGATTCCCGCTCGGGCACTACACGGACACAGGAAAAGTCTGAGGTATCGTGGAGGTACCATAATCGTCGGGTTGGCACCCGTCTACATTTGTTAACATATGAGGGGTATAGAAGAGATTTATACCTATTAATCAATATGTTAGTATCTCATAGAAACGGTGGTTTGCAATGCCTAAGAAGTCTAATAACTGAGTTCTCTTGACACAGAGGAGGCTCCCCCGAGAAGAGGCGAAATCCGTGTGGAGCCGGCTCGTCCTGTGACAGACTAAGCTGCTGATTCGTCTTGGGCGGCGTTCGACCTGAAGGTTTCTCGTCGGTCGACCCGTGCGTTTGCCGCTCTCCACACGCCCGACAGATGGAGCTCTTTGATGCGCGTCGCCTTGTTTCGCCAGTTCGGCGGACCGGAGACCATGAAGCTCGAGACGATGCCCGACCCGGAGGCGGGAGAGGGCGACGTGATCATCTACGCCACCGCGGTCGGTCTCAATTTCTTCGACACCCTCGTGCTGCGCAACCAATACCAGGTTTCGCCCCCGCTCCCCTTCTCGCCGGGAGCGGAAGTTGCCGGCACGATTGATTGCCTGGGCGCCGGCGTGACGGGCTTGAGCGTGGGGCAAAGAGTTGTAGCCTTTGTCGGCGGCAATGGCTGCCGAGAAAAAGTGGTGACCAGGGCGAAGAACGTCATTCCCATTCCCGACGGTGTGAGCGCCGAGATGGCGGCGGGCATTCCGGTGACCTATGGCACGGCGCTGCACGCGTTCAAGGACCGCGCGCTGCTCAAGGCAAAAGAGACCGTGGCCGTGCTCGGGGCGGCCGGAGGCGCGGGGCTGGCCGCAGTCGAGATCGCCCGCCTTATGGAGGCTCGGGTCATCGCCGTAGCCTCGTCGGGCGACAAGCTTGCCTTCGCTCGCCAGCATGGAGCCGACGAGGGCATCAATTATGTGGAGGAGGACCTCAAAGGCCGTCTGAAGGCGCTGACCGCGCCAAAGGGCGTCGACGTGCTGTATGACTGCGTCGGAGGCGAATACGCCGAGGGCGCCCTGCGCGCGATGGCCTGGGAAGGACGCTATCTCGTGGTCGGCTTTGCGTCCGGCACGATCCCGCGCTTTCCCCTCAATCTCATCCTGCTCAAGGGCTGCGCTGTCGTCGGCGTCTTTTGGACGGCATTCGTCAAGCGATGCCCCGAGGTGCACCGCGCCAACACGATTCAGCTGCTCGAATGGTGCCAACAGGGGCGCATCGCCCCGCATATCTATGGCAGCTTCTCGTTGGTCGAGACCGCCAAGGCGCTGTCGCTGATCGAGACGCGCAAGGTCACCGGCAAGGTGATCGTCAAGCCGCAGCTCTAAGTACGCTTCGGCAGCTCCTTGTCGAGCGCGCGGGCGGCGGCGCCCCGGTGTGTGTCCGTGATATGGGCTGCGACAAGGCCGAACACTGCCGTGAGCAACGCCGCATCGTCAGCGAAGCCCAAAACTGGCAGCATGTCGGGGATGAGATCGAAAGGCAGGATGAAATAAGCGAGCGCCGCGAGCAGCATGCCCCGGACACGCATGGGCGTGGCCGGATCGAGCGCGCAATAATACGCGGCCACGATATCCTCGACGAAGGGCACGCGTCCCGCAAAGCGCTTCAGCTTGGCCCAGAAGTCTCGCCGGACCTTCCGCTCCCGTTCGGCGAAATCGCCGAGCACGATCTCCCGGCCGAGGGCTGCATCCGTGAGGCTGCCGGCGTCATCCCGCGCTATCATCGTTCCGTCCTCGTGGGGTTAGATGAGCCAAATTGCACAAAGACATAGGATGGGGGCGACCGGGGCGCAAGCAGCCGGCACGGCCAATTCCTTCGCCGCCGCCCGGCGGATTCCGGCCTTGTGCGGCGTTGCCTCGCGTGCGATTGAGCCAACCCGCACGCAAGTCCTGTCATGAAAAAGCACCGGCTGCTCTTCATCTGCCTCGGCAATATCTGTCGCTCGCCCATGGCCGAGGGCGCGTTCCGACGCGTGGCGGACGAGGCAGGCGTGCTCGACCGCTTCGAGATCGACTCAGCGGGGCTCGGCGATTGGCATGTGGGCCAGGCGCCCGACACACGCGCGCAAGCGGCGACACGGCGGCGCGGCATCGATATTTCCGGCCAATCTGCGCGGCAGATCGCCCGCGCCGACTTCGCGAGTTTCGATTTGCTGCTCGCCATGGACGGGTCCAACGTCGTCGAGCTTGTGCGTCTTACGCCCAAGGCACACCGCGCCAAAATCCGTCCGTTCCTCGACTTCGCGCCCCAGTTGGAGACGCGCGACGTGCCCGATCCCTTCTTTGGCGGCGCGGAAGGGTTCGACCACGCGCTCGATCTGATCGAGGCCGCGTCCCGCGGTCTCCTTGCGGCGCTGCTCGAGGACGCCCCGATCCCAGCCGACAAGCGCGGCGGTCAGAGCTCCAGGGGATAGGCGGCCTCGACCACGTAGGGTCCGCCCCCCATCGAGTTTCGCGACGAGAACAGCACGAAGCGGGTGACGTCGAAGGTGTGGCGCATGATGCCGCCTTGGCGGCCGAGATAGGTGGCCACGTCGTCGGCGCGGGCACCCTTGAGCCGCGCTACCGTGATGTGCGGCTTGTAGTTGCGGGGCTCGGGTGGCAGCCCAACCTCGCGGGCCGCGCGCTCATGGGCCCGCTGCAAGGAGTCGAGGGCGGGCGACGGGGTGAAGTTTGCAAAGATGGCGCGGGGCTTGCCGCCACCAAAGCTGCCCAGTCCGTCGAGCTTCAGCTCGAACGGCGTGGCGCTGATCTCGCCCAGCGCGTGAGTGAAGTCGCGCGCGGTGGCGCCGTCGACGTCGCCCAGGAAGCGGAGAGTGAGGTGATAGTTCGCGGGGTCGATCCAGCGCGCGCCGGGGAGGCCCGCGCGTAGGAGCGAGAGCCTGTCGGCCACCATGGCAGGAACTTCGATGCCGGAGAATAGTCTTGGCATGGCTCGCCTGCGTCAGTCCTCTCCGCTCATGGGCACGGATTGGGAAAAGTGAGATGCGCCTGCTCGATATCTTGCAGGACGGTCCGGTCGAGCGTCATGCCACCCGCGGCGATATCGGTCTTGAGCTGCTCCATGGTCGTCGCCCCGATGATAGTCGAAGTGGCGAAGGGTCTCGAGACAGCAAAGGCGATCGCCATCTGCGCCGGCTCGAGCCCGTGCTTCTTTGCAAGAGCTACATAGGTTGAAATCGCCTTCGGCCCGTTTCCCATTTCGTAGCGACCCAAGCGATTATAGAGCGTCTTGCGCGAGCCGGCGGGAAGCGCGCCGCCTTCATATTTGCCGCTGAGATAGCCTTGACCAAGGGGCGAATAGGCGAGCAGACTCACATGCTCGCGATAGAAGATCTCGGAAAGCCCCGTCTCGAAGGAGCGGTTGACGAGGTTATAGGCGTTCTGGATGGAGGAGATGCGCGGCAGACCGAGTATCTCGGAAGCCTTGAGGAAGGTCATCGTGCCCCACGGCGTCTCGTTGGAGAGACCGATGAACCGCACCTTGCCCTGGCGCACGAGATCGCCGAGCGTGCCCAGGATCTGCTCGATCGCGTGGGTGTCGCCTTCGAGATGCACATAGTCGAGGCCCTCGAAAATGCGCATCGGCCGGTCGGGCCAATGCAGCTGGTAGAGGTCGATGTAGTCGGTCCCGAGGCGGGCGAGGCTCCCCTCCACCGCTTCCATGATCTGCGCGCGGCTCTGCCGCCCGGGCGAGCCGTCCTTGCGGAACCAGTTCATCTTGGTGCGGCCGACAGCCTTGGTGGCAATGAGCACCTTGTCGCGGCAACCGCGCTGTTTGAGCCACGTGCCGATGATGGCTTCGGTGCGACCTTGCGTCTCGGGCTTGGGCGGAATCGGATAGAGCTCGGCTGCGTCGAAGATGTTGATGCCTTCGGCCACCGCATAGTCCATCTGCGCGTGACCGTCGGCCGCGCTGTTCTGCTCGCCGAAGGTCATGGTGCCGAGGCAGAGCGCGCTTACCTGCACGCCGGTGCGGCCCAGCTCGCGGTAGTCCATGCTGCCTTTACCCTCAGCGGCGCGGTTTATGCCCACCTGCTTGTGTCCTTTCCCGTCCGGCAAGTCCAGCAGGGGAGAGGCGGTTGCCGGGGACGCGGATTTACGCCCCGCAAAGGTTAACGCGCCGCGGGAGGCATTGGCTGGTGCCCTTTGTTAAGGACTGCGCGGCTAAGAGAGAGACCGGGTGCGAGGCGCGTGCCGGATGCTGCGCGACATGCTCCCTGCGTGCGGAGGCCAGCGAGTATCACGCTTCAGGCTCACTGGCGGTGCCCCAAAACCCAGGACCGGGAACGAAGTGGCTGAGGTTGCACAGCGCATGACTCCGACTGTCGATCCTCGCCTCGATCTCGCCGACTGGCAGAACGATGCGGCCGAACCCAACCTCGAGGCGGAAGTCCCGCCCGCACACGCCTGCGCCTGACGCGATGACGCATTCCGGCAGCAGAGTGATGGCGGCGGGGGCAAGCCGACGCACGGAGAAGGAGCCTAGGGCTGGTTCGCGCCGCGCGCGATTGGTCGCGCTTGGGGGTCGCCTGTTCTCGACGGCCTCGCTTCTCGCTGCGGCAAGGATTGCCGGCGCGCTCGCGGGCTTCGCGACGCAAGTGGTGCTCGCACGGGCGCTACAGGCAAGCGCGCTCGGCCTGTTCTATTCGGTGACGAGCATGGTGGCGCTGGTGAGCCTCGTCGCCACGCATGGTTATCCGGCCATCGCCGCACGGTTTCTTTCGCGCTATCGCGAGCAGAGCAGGCAGGAGTGGGTCGCAGCCTTCGTCGCCAAGGCGCGACGCGACGCGACATTCTACGTCGCGATTGCCTTCGTGGCGGTGGTTGTCTTCGCCGTGTTCTGGCCGGGATTAACCTGGCCGGCGCGGTCGGCCATCATCGCCGCTGCTGCGTCGTTCCCGGCGAGCGCCGCCATCCGCGTCAATGGGGCGCTTGCGGCCACGGTCAGGCGTTTTGCACTCTCCTATCTCCCCGACACCTGCATTCGGCCGTTTCTGCTGCTAACGGCCGTCGCCGCCGCCCTCGCCTTAGGCGTTCCGCTCACCGCCGCGGGCGTGACCTGGCTCTTGACGTCAATCCTCATCGTGCTGGCGCTGGCGCAATATCTCCTGCTCGTGCGCGACACGCCGCGAGGCGCCGGGGTGGCGCTGGGGTCGGAGCCTACCCGTCGGATCAAGATCTGGCAGCGCGAGGCGACGCCACTGATCGTGGTCGCGGTGTTTACCTATTTCTTCGCCGATGCGGACATCTTGCTCGTGACACCGTTGCTGACCAGCGCCGGGACGGCAGTCATCGGGCTATGCCTCAAACTGGCCGTGCTCGTCGGTTTCGCGGTCCAGGTGGCGCATCAGGTCGCGGTGCCCGACCTCGCCGACGCGCGGGCGCGCAAAGACTCGGACGCGATCAAGGAGGCGCTGGTCAAGGCACTCGGCTTTCCGCTTGCCATCACCTCGGCCGCCACGGCTATCGTTGTGTTGTTCGGCGCGCCTCTGCTCGCTATTTTTGGCCCGGAGTTCGAAGGCGCCCAGCTGCCATTGGTCCTTCTGATGACGTCGCAGCTCGCGCGCGCGGTGTTCGGACCGAGCGGGGTGCTGCTCACCATCATCGGTGCGCAGAAGGAGAACGCCGCGCTATCTGTCGCGGCGCTGGTGGTCCTTGCCGCGGCCAATGTGGTGCTCGCTCCGCTCTATGGCGTGCTCGGTGCGGCGATTGCCGTCGTGCTCGCCACGGTGTTCTGGCTGCTTGCGTCGGCCATTGTGCTCGACCGCCTGAGTGGATTGAGACCGGACGCAGTCTCGCTGCTTGCCCGGCTGGCCTTCGGCCGCTCGCCGGCCACCTAACCCAGCACCAACAACACCCTTGGGAAACGCGCAGGCGAGCCTCAATATTGCTGTGGGGTATCTCGCGCTACGGTCTCCAGATAGCGGCCATAGGACGTGTTTGCGAGGTCGGCGGCGAGCTTCAAGAGCTGTTCGGCATCGATGAAGCCTCGGCGGTAGGCGATCTCCTCGATGCAGGCGATCATGAGTCCCTGGCGGTTCTCGATGGTGCGGACGAATTCCCCGGCATCGAGCAGGAAGTCGGGCGTCCCGGTGTCGAGCCAAGCAAAGCCGCGCCCCATGCGCTCGCACAAGAGTTCGCCCGAGGCGAGATAGGCAAGATTGACATCGGTGATCTCGAGCTCGCCGCGGGTCGATGGCTCGAGCCCCGCCGCAATGTCGAGCACGTGGTTGTCGTAGAAATAGAGACCGGTTACCGCCCATTGTGACTTGGGCACCTTCGGCTTCTCCTCGAGGGCGACGGCCTTTCCCGCAGCGTCGAACTCGACGATGCCGTAACGCTCCGGATCGTTCACGAGATAGGCGAAGATGGTGCACCCTCTGCCCCGGGCCGTGGCCCGTTGCAGCATGGGCGTGAGGCCCATTCCATAGAAAATATTGTCGCCGAGAATCAGCGCACAGTGATCGCTGCCGACGAAGTCGCGGCCGATGATGAAAGCCTGGGCGAGACCGTCAGGCCGGGGCTGGGAAGCGTAGGAGATGGACATGCCGATTCGAGTACCGTCGCCGAGAAGCCGGACGAAGCGGTCCTGATCATGCGGTGAGGTGATGATCAGCACCTCCCTGATGCCGGCGAGCATCAGCACCGAAAGCGGATAGTAGATCAGCGGCTTGTTGTAGATCGCCATCAGCTGCTTGCTGGTGGCGATGGTGGTGGGATAGAGGCGCGATCCCGATCCGCCGGCAAGAATGATTCCCTTCACGCTTCCCTTCCCCCCTCGCTTTGGATCCGCATCAGACACTCGGTCAGGCTGTCGCGCAACGGCTGCGGCCGGATGCCAAAAGTGCGTTCGAGCTTCGCCGTGCTAAGAACGGAATAAGCCGGGCGGGGCGCGGGCGTCGGATAATCGGCGGTGGTGATTGGACGAAGCTTTGGCAGCTTGATGCCAAATTCCGCGGCGCCCTCGAAGATCGCCTTGGCGAAGCCGTACCAGGTGACGGCATCGGCCCCCACGCAATGATACGTCCCCCACGCCGCGAAGCCCTTTGCCTGTGCCGCCATCAAGATCGTCGTGATGGCGTCCGCCACGTCACTGGCCGCGGTGGGGCAGCCGGTTTGATCGTCGACGACCGAAAGCTCGGTCCGTTCGGCGCCAAGGCGAAGCATGGTGCGCAGGAAATTCGTGCCGAACGGGCTATAGATCCAGGCGGTGCGCAGGACCACGTGCTTCGGCGCGGCGCCCCGGACGGCGCATTCGCCCTGTTCCTTGCTCTTGGCGTAGACGCCCGCAGGCCCCACAGCGTCGGTCTCGATATAGGGCGCCGTGGCCAGCCCATCGAACACGTAGTCGGTGGAGAGGTGAATAAGCGGCAAGTCCGCCGCCGCCGCCGCCTCGGCGAGGACGCGGGCGCCGTCGCGATTGGTGCGAAAGGCTTGATCTGGCGCGCTTTCCGCCCGGTCGACGGCGGTATAGCCCGCGACATTGACGATGGCGGCCGGGGCGTGCCGGCGTACCGCCTCGGCGACCGCGCCCGCGTCGCAAATATCGACTTCCGCACGACTTGGCCCTGCCGTTCGCCAGCCGCGTTTGTCGGCGGCCTCGACCAGCGCGCGCCCAATCTGACCCGTCGCGCCGAACACGAGCATCCTCACGCGAAATACTCTGCCTTCTGATCGAAGGCCGGCAGCGCCAGGTCCCGCTCCGAGACGACGAGCATGTCCGCGGCTCTGCCCCAATCAATGCCGAGGAGGGGGTCGTCGAAGCGGATACCGCCCTCCTGCCCGGGTGAATAATAGTTGGAGACCTTATAGGCAAAGAGCGTATCGGGCTTCAACGTCACGAAGCCATGGGCGAAGCCCGCCGGGATGAAAAGCTGATTGCCCTCCGCCTCACTCAGCACGATCGAGAAATGCTGCCCGAAGGTCTTGGAGCCGCGCCTCAAGTCGACGGCCACATCGCGGGCTTCACCATGGAGGACGCCTACGAGCTTGGCTTGCGCCTGGGGAGCTTTCTGGAAATGGAGGCCGCGCAGCGTGCCCTCCGGCTTTGAAAGGGAAAGATTGTCCTGCACGAAGCAAGCATCAATGCCGGCGTCGGCAAGGCGTTGCTTGTGGTAGCTTTCGCAAAAGAAGCCGCGTCCGTCCTCGATGCGCCGGGGCTTGAGGACCATGAGGCCGGGCAGGGGCGTGGTGACTATGTCCATGGCGTGGCCCTCACTCCCGGTCACCAACGACGCCCACTAATATCGGCTTGGTCCTGCTCAAGCAAGGCGGCCGCGTCGCGCGGAGGACAAGAGTGCCGCTCCCACTTCGCGTTGACAACCTAAGGGTCCGACATTTTTCTATTGAGATATTTGCTGTTTTTGCGTGGGGTCACTGGATAAGCCCCCAAGGCCGGCTCGACCTACAATATCGGCTGCGCCTCGGAACGGCGTAACATCGATATAGTCGAAGCCATCTGCGACCTCGTCGACGAGCTCGCGTGACCGCTGGTCTCGGGCAGGCGGCGGGAGCTGATCACCTTCGTCGAGGACAGGCCCGGACACGACGCCATCGACGCCACGAGGGTACGGGATGAGTTCGGCTGGCGGCCAGCCCACGACCTTGCTTCGGACTAGCGCCGTACCGTGCAATGGTATCTCGACAACGAGGACTGGTGGCGGCCGCTCATTGCGCGCGGGGACGCGCTCGACCGGCGCGGCTTGCGCAGGACGGCGTGAAGCAACTCAGCCGGTCATTGTCCTGGTTGCGCGGGCGCGATTGGCGCCGGCATCGTGCCGCCCGCTTGATCGGCGCGCTCGCCGGTCAGGATCGAGCCGAAGAGCAGCCACAGAATGAACGCGCCAATGGTGAGTAGGGCAATCGAAGCGGCAATCTTGCCGAGATGGAGCGGCATCGTCGTCTCCCTTGAGGCAGGCTCGGCCTGCCGGCGATTCGTCCCATGATAAAGGGGGCGAAGGCGGATGTCTTGTTTCCGTCGGCCGGGCCCGCCGGCACCGTCATGGTGCTTTGCCCTACCCATCGAGACCACCGGGAGCTTGCGCGACTTGTCCGTCCGGGCACGACCTATCTGTTCCACGACTACGCTGGTCCGAGCCTTGAGGATCTAATCGGGGGACACGCCAGCGCGCATGATCTCGCCGCCGATCCTTTCGCCGAAGTCGAGCGGATTCTGGCCTGGATCCGCGGAGCGAAGATTGATGCAGTGATCAGCACCGACGACTATCCGGGCAGCGCGCTTGCCGCTGTCGTTGCCAAGGAGCTCGGACTGCCCGGACCGGAGCCGCTCGCCAATCTCACGTGCCAACACAAATATCTGTCGCGGGTGGCGCAAAGCGCGCTTGTGCCTGATGCCGTTCCGCCCTTCGCGCTCATCGACGTCGCCGAGGAGGTGCCCTCGTCCGAGCCGCTTGCCATGCCCTTTCTGGTAAAGCCGGTGAAGTCGTTCTTCTCCATCGGGGTAGAGATCATTGCCTCGGGCGCGGAGCTTGAAGCCGCCAAGCCGCACTTTGCCAAGCTCGATCAATTCTTCCTGCCGCTCGAACGACTGTTGCAGCGCTTTGCCGGGGAGGGGATCGGGACGAAGCGCCTGATCGCCGAGGGGCTGTTGCGCGGCGAGCAGGTCACGATCGAAGGCTATGTCTGTGGCGGCGAGGTGGACATCATGGGCGTCGTCGACTCGATCATGTTTCCTGGCACGCGCGTCTTTTCGCGCTTCGAGTATCCGTCCGCGCTGCCGGAGGGCGTGCAGACGCGTATGGCGGAAATTGCCAAAACGCTCATGCGAGGCGTAAGCTTTGACAACGGTATGTTCAACATCGAGATGATGTATGACGAGGGCGCGGACCGTATCGGTATCATCGAGATCAATCCGCGCATGGCCTCCCAATTCGCCGACCTCTACGAGAAGGTCGACGGCACCAACGCCTACACGATCCTCCTCGATATTGGTTCCGGGCGCGCGCCGCGCATGACGCGAAAGCAGGGGGCGCACCCTTTCGCTGCAAGCTGCGTGCTGCGAACCTTCGACGACTGGACGGTTGCGGCATTACCGTCGACGGCGCAGCTCGAGCAGCTCGCACGCGCCGAGCCCGACATCCGGGTGGAGCTGCATGTGGCGCTCGGGCGCAAGCTTTCCGACGATATGCAAGATGGTCATAGCTTCCGCTACGGCATCGTCAATATCGGCGGCCGCGACCGCGCCGACGTGCTGGCGAAGTTCGAAGCGGCCCGCGAGAACCTCGGGGTAGCATTCTCGCCGATCACCGCTGAGTGAGCGCCTTGGCGCGCTTCGACGCCGCGGGGAGCCTCAGACCGCCAGCGCCACGAGCAGCGTGAGCGCGGCACATTCGGCCAGCGAACAGCAGGCGCCCAGCACGTCACCGGTCTGGCCGCCAAGCCGCGCCCAGGCGAGGCAGCCGACAATGCTCGCGACCAGAATGGCACTCGCGATCACGCCGGCAGCCGAGCCGAAGGGCAAAAGCAGCAGCCCGATGGCAAAGGCCAAGGCGACCCCGGCCGCCGCCAGCCAAACGCTGGGGCGCCCGGCAGCAACCGACAGTCCGTCGCTCCTGGCATGCGGCAGTGCGGCCATGAGCGCGGTGGCGCTCGACCGGCTGGCGGCGCCGGACGCGAGCAGCGCTGCCGTCACCAGCGCCGGCTGTACCAACAGCGCGATCGCGGACACGCGCAAGGCCAGGGTCAGCAGGAGCGCGAGCGCGCCATAGGTGCCGATGCGGTGGTCGCGCATGATGGCGAGGCTTTGCTCGGCACTCTTGCCGGCGAGTGCGTCGGCGGCGTCGGCCAACCCGTCCTCATGCAGGGCCCCGGTGGCGAGGATCATAGCGGCGAGAGCGTAGAGGCTCGTGAGCGGCGGAGGAAGTGATAAGCCATGGGCCAGCCAATAGATGCCACCGCCAATGGCGCCCACGGTGGCGCCGACGAGCGGATAGGCCCAGGCACTCGCGCCGGGTGCCGGCTGCGGCAGCGCCGGCAGAAGAAAGACCGGCAGGCGGGTCAGCAGCGCAAAGGCTGCGGCGAGTTCTGCGAGCCGCGCGCGAATCAACTCACGCCCGTTCATCAACGCCGGCCTCCTCGAAGGTCGCCATGCCGTGGTGACAAGCGAGCGCGGCCCGCAGCACCGCCACGGCAAGGGCCGCACCGGAGGCTTCGCCGAGCCGCATGTCGAGGTCGAGGATTGGCCTGGCCCCGAGCTCGGCAAGGAGCGCGCGATGGCCGGCTTCCGCCGAGCAATGGGCAATGCGTACGTGATCGAGGGCGTCGGCCCGGAGAACGGCCAGGGGCGCCGCCGCCGCCGTCGAGGCGAAGCCGTCGAGCAATACGGGAATGCCGTGTTGCCGCGCGGAGAGCGTCGCACCGAGGATGGCGGCGAGCTCACGGCCGCCGAGCGCCATGGCGGCTTGCAGTGGGTCGGCGAGGCGATCCTTGTGGCGCTCGAGCCCCGCATCGATCACGTCGCGCTTGCGGGTGAGTCCCGCATCGTCGACGCCGGTGCCTCGCCCGGCCCAGCGTGCGCCCCCGCCCCCGAACAGGCTCGCGGCGAGGGCCGCGGCGGCGGTGGTATTGCCAATGCCCATCTCGCCCAGGCAGACGAGATCGGCGTCGGGCGGCGCGGCATCGAATCCGATCGTCAACGAATCGATGAACTCCGCCTCGCACATGGCCGGCCCGGTGGTGAAGTCTATCGTGGGCGCATCAAGCTCGAGCGGAATCACGCGCAGCGCCGCATGCACGGTCTTGCAGAGCTGATTGATGGCCGCCCCCCCCCGCTCGAAATTGGCCACCATCTGGGCCGTGACGGAGGCCGGGTAGCCGGAGACGCCTTGCGCCACCACGCCGTGATTGCCGGCAAAGACGAGCACATGGACCGAGTCAAGACGTGGGATGGCGCGGCGCTGCCAGCGGCCGAGCCAAGCGGTCAGCTCCTCGAGACGTCCGAGGCTGCCTTGCGGCTTGGTGAGGCGCCCCTGACGCGCGATGACGGCGGCTTCCGCTTCAGCGTCGCCTTCTGGCAGTCGCGCGAGTGCCGCGCGAAGCTCGCCGAGGCTCGTGACGGACCTCATGCGGTCTCCGCCAAAAATGCGGGTAGCGGGGAGGCCCGTCGCATCGCCCTCAGCGGCGATGACATGGAAGAAACTGCCGGTGACGTGGCCGCGCCTTCCGCCAGTCTGTCCGAGGGATGCGCCATCGGCGTCGAACAGCTCGGCGAGGGCTGCGTCGCTGCCGGGCTCAGTCAGCGCGGCATAGTGAAACTCGTGACCACGCAGCTCGGCGCCTGTGGGTCCGAGTGCGCAACTACCAAGCACCCTTGCCGTGCGGTAGCCGAGATGCAGCCGGCGCGCGGCAAAGCTCGTCACATGGGAGAGGAGCCCGGTCATGGGGTGGGCGACGCCGTCGGCATCTTCAAGTGCTGTGCCGAGCACCATGTAGCCGCCACACTCTCCATGCACCAGGCGGTCGGCCGCGAAGCGCGCGAGCCCGTCTTTGAAGCGCGCGGCTTGCGCCAACTGCCCCGCGTGCAGCTCCGGATAGCCGCCGGGCAGCCAGCAGGCATCGCAGGCTATCGGCGGCGGCTCGTCGGCGAGGGGAGAGAAGGACACGATCTCGGCTCCTGCCCGGCGCCAGCCGTCGACCAGATGCGGATAGATGAAAGTGAAGGCCGCATCCTCGGCAAGCGCAATGCGCTGCCCGGGCGGGGCGAGCGCGGTCATGGGCAAGGGTTTGACATGCAGGGCGCGCGCAAGTTCCCGAATGCGTGGCAAATCGCAGTGACGGTCGATGAGAGCGGCGAGGGCATCTAGGCGGACAGCGAGATCGCGATGCTCACGCGCTTGCTTGAGACCGAGATGACGCTCGGGCAGGTGAATAGCCTCGTCACGCGGGATCGCCCCCATGACGGGGATACCAAGCTCCGCGATGGCCTGCTCGATCATGGCCCGGTGGCGGGGGCTTCCCACGCGGTTCAGCACCACGCCCGCGATGCGTACGCTGGCATCGAAGTTCGCAAAGCCACGCACGACCGCCGCGGCCGACTGCGCTTGTCCCGCCACGTCGAGAACCAGGAGCACCGGCAAATCGAACCGGCGTACCAGGCCGGCCGCCGCGCCCTTGCCCGGGGTTATGCCGGGAACACCGTCGAACAGCCCCATGGCGGACTCGATGAGGAGAAGCTCGGCGCCGTCGGCGGCCGCATACAGCGTGGCCTCGAGCAGCGCAGGCGCCATGGCCCAGCCGTCGAGGTTGAGGCTGGGCGCGCCTGCGGCTGCGGCGTGGAACTCGGGATCGATGTAGTCGGGGCCGGTTTTGGCACCGCGGACGCGCAGGCCCCGGCGTCTGAAGGCGGCGATGAGGCCGAGGGTCAACGTGGTTTTGCCCGCTCCCGAACGCGGTGCCGCGATGAGGAGGGCGTGTGGGTTCATGCCACGGGCTCCGGGACGCGCCGGACGAGCGCCAGCAGCTCAGACCGGATGGCGACGATGGCGCCGATGGCAATGATGGCGGGGGGTTCGAGATCGAGCTCGGCCGCCTCTGCCGCCACGTGTTGAAGTTCGGAGACGAGGATCCGCTCGCATGGAAGCGTCGCCGAGGCGATGACCGCTGCCGGGGTGCTGGGCGTGAGCCCCCCTTCGATCAGCGCGGTGGCGATCGCGCTCAAATTGCGCAGGCCCATATAGAGCACGATGGGCTGGCCGGTGCGGGCGAGCGCGCCCCAGTCGAACGGCGCGTCATCCTCGCCCCCCTGTCCCGTGACGAGGATGAGCGCGCGGTTGACGCTCCGGCAGGTCGCGGGGATTGACGCCATGGAGAGAGCGGCAAGACCCGAGGTTATGCCGGGAATGATGCGGAATGGAATGCCTGCGGCGGCGAGTGCCTGCGCCTCCTCGCCGCCCCGGCCGAACATGCATGGATCGCCGCCCTTCAGGCGCAAGACGCGGCGGCCCTCCCGGGCGAGGGCGATGAGACGGCCAGTGATATCGGCCTGAGCGGGTGACGGCTTGCCGCCGCGTTTGCCGGCGAATTCCAACGTGGCGTCGGCCCGCGCCATGGCGAGCACGCGGCCGTCCACCAGCGCGTCATGGACGACGACGTCGGCCTGGGCAAGGCCTGCCACTGCGTGCAAGGTCAGCAGCCCCGGGTCGCCAGGTCCCGCGCCCGTGAGCCAGACATGGCCGGGCTTGAAGACCGGCGAGCGTGCCAGCGCGCTGGTGAGCCGGTCTGTCATGAAATGCCTCCCGCGCGGTGACATCCCAGACGGAAGCGGCTATTGCCTCTGCCATGGACGAGGCACGTCCCTTGCGGCGCGGCTGGACCACCGGCGCCTGTGCGACGGCGGCAGCCAAGGCCGCGTTCACGGCGCTTTTGACGGGTGAGTTTCCGGATCCGATCGAGATCGCGCTGCCGAGCGGGCAGGCTGTTGCCTTCGCGCTTGCGTCTCAGAGTAAAGAGGGTATTTCGGCTACGGCCGGCGTGATCAAGGACGCGGGCGATGATCCGGACGTGACCCATGGCGCGCTCGTGCTCGCCACGCTGCGGCATGGCGTGCCAGGTGGCGGGGTCAGTTTCAAGGCTGGGCAGGGGGTCGGGACCGTGACCTTGCCGGGCTTGCCGGTGCCCCCGGGCGAGCCCGCCATCAATCCGATGCCGCGCAAGATGATGCGCGACGCCATTGCCGAAGTGGCAAGCGCCTTCAGCGTTCCAGGCGATGTCGAGATCGAGATCTCGATCCCCGGCGGAGAAGCGATGGCGGCGAAGACGCTTAATGCCCGGCTCGGCATCCTCGGTGGTTTGTCGATCCTCGGCACCACCGGCGTCGTCGTGCCCTATTCCTGCGCGGCCTGGATCGCCACGATCCATCAGGGGATCGACGTGGCTCGCGCGCTTGGTCTTGACCACGTGGCCGGCGCGACCGGACGCACGTCGGAAGCGGCGGTCGCCAACCTCTACGCTTTTCCCGAGAGGGCGCTGATCGACATGGGCGACTTCGTCGGCGGCATGCTCAAATATCTGCGCAAACATCCTGTGCCGCGGGTGACCATCGCGGGCGGCGTGGCCAAGATGACCAAGCTCGCTCAGGGGCTGCTCGATCTCCATTCTGCTCGCGGCAGCGTCGAGCTTGGTGCGCTCGCCCTGCTGGCTCGGGCTGCGGGGGGGTCCGAGATGCTCGCCCAGCGCATTGTCGGCGCCAACACCACGGCGCAAGCCTTTGCCGCGGCCGCGGCCGAAGGCATCGCGCTGGGTGATGCGGTGGCGCGCGCTGCCTGGCGCGTCGCGGCACACGTGCTCGAGGGAGCCGACATTGCGCTCGATATCGCGATCTTCGACCGCGAGGGGCGGATGGTGGGGCAGACTCACACCGCGAAAGTTCATGCCGCGCCCCCAGAGCGGTAACGGCGCCGGTAGCTCGCGTCGTAGAGGGCACTGTCGCGGAAGTCTTCTGCCGCAAGCACTTGGCCGACGATGATCAAGGCGGTGCGTTCCGGAGGGTCAACGGCAACTTCGGCTGCGAGCGTGCCCAGCGTGGCCCGGATGATACGCTCGTCGGGCCAGCTTGCGCGGATGATGACAGCGGCCGGGCAATCCGAGCCGTAGAACGGTGTAAGCTCCGCAACGATCCGGTCGAGTGCGTGGAGCGAGAGATGCAGCGCGAGCGTCGTGCCGGCGGCAGCAAAGTTGGCAAGCGTCTCGCGCGGCGGCATGGCGGAGGCGCGTCCGCTCATACGCGTCAGCACCAGCGACTGGGCCACCTCAGGCAAAGTGAGCTCGCGCTTGAGCGAAGCCGCCGCCGCGGCGAAAGCGGGCACGCCGGGCGTCAGCGTATAAGGGATGCCGAGCGCGTCGAGCTTGCGCAGCTGCTCGCCAATGACGCTCCACATCGAGAGATCGCCGGAATGAAGCCGTGCCACGTCTTGACCTTTGCGATCTGCTGCCTCGAATTCTACGACGATCCCGTCGAGGCTCATGGCCGCGGTGTCGACGATGCGCGCGCCCTTTGGACAAAAGGCGAGAATGTCGCGATGCACGAGGGAGCCCGCATAGAGGCAGACTGGGCAGCGGGAGAGGATGTCGCGTCCGCGCAGCGTGAGGAGGTCGGGGGCGCCCGGCCCCGCGCCGATGAAATGCACCGTCATGGCCGCGCCCCCTTCGCCAGCGCACAGGTTGCGGCGGCGCTCTTGATGCGCGGCAGGATCAGCGTGCTGCTTTCGCCGGCCGCGGCGAGCGCTGCGGATTCGGCGATGGCCATGAGGCCGGTCGCCGCCAAGGTCACGGGCGATCGCGTCAGCGCACGTTGGCTTGCGGCCCGAAGCTCGTCCTCGCCAATGAGAAGAAGCGGTAACCCCAGCGCCGCCGCCGCTTTACGTAGGGCCTCGGCATCCACCTTGAAGGACGCGGTTGTCAGCGCCGTGAGCGCCGCCAAGGGCAGCGCCGCCTGATCCAACGCGCGTTCAATGAGCCGCAGGATCTCCTGCGCATCGCAGTTCTTGCGGCAGCCGAGGCCGGCGACGATCATGGATTCACCCTGCGTGGTGTGGTCACCAATGGCTTCACCGCGCTCCATTGCGTCACGGTTATGGCGGGACGGAAGGCTTGCTTGCCGCCGACCGCGTCCAGCCGTTCGACCGAAAGCCGCGTCAGCGTGCCGCCGTAGCGAGCCTGCGCTTCAAGCAGCGTCTTCTCGGTGTCGAGGGCAATAGCATTGGCGACGAGGCGGCCGCCCGGCTTCAGTGCCGCCCAGCCTGTTTCAATCGTCGAAGCGCTCCCTCCTCCACCGATGAACACGGCATCCGGCGTGGGCAGGCTTGTCAGCGCATCAGGCGCCCTTCCGGTCACCACCTTAAGCCGTGGTACGCCTAGCTCGGCGGCATTGCGGGCGGCGCGGACCGCGCGGGTCGCGTTACGCTCGACGGCAATGGCGCGATTGGCGGGGTGGCGCAGCAGCCACTCGATCCCGACCGAGCCCGAGCCGCAGCCCACGTCCCATAAAAGCTCGCCGGCGCGGGGGGCCAGCGAGGA
Source organism: uncultured Alphaproteobacteria bacterium (assembly GCA_963741155.1). Lineage (GTDB taxonomy): Bacteria > Pseudomonadota > Alphaproteobacteria > Rhizobiales > Methyloligellaceae > Methyloceanibacter. The sequence continues at coordinate 137,936 of CAVUHA010000009.1, forward strand.
CAGCGTGACGGCGCGGATCTCGCGCTTGGTGAGCTGGCCGTCGTGTTCGAACAACCCGTCGGGTAGGCCGGCGCTAAGCGGGATGATCCTGGCGCGCTCGTTGGCCGCGACCTCGATGGCCGCGAGGTTCAGCGCCTGCACGTCATTGAAGCCGAAGTCCTCGGCGCGCGTTGCGCGCAAGAATTCATGCGGTCCGCCCAGAGCCTCGAGCACGTGCAGCATGGACGGTCCAAAGCCACGATTCGTGAGATAGCGGGCGATCGCGGCCGGCGTAGTCGCATCGGCGGACAGCACGAGCAGGCGCCGCTCGGGTTGCAGCAACGGCGCCAGCGCTTCGATGGGCCGGCCGCAGAGCGAGACGGCCGCCGCCTCGTCGAGCGCCCAACCAAGGCGTGCGCAAGCGAGCGACAAGGAAGAGGGCGCCGGTAGGCAAATGGTCTCCTCCGGCGGGACGTGGCGCGCAAGCAAGGCGCCGATGCCGAAGCAATAGGGATCGCCCGAGGCAAGCACCGCGACCGGTTCGCCACGACGGGCAAGGATGGCGGGGATGGTATCGGCGATTGGGCTCGTCCAGCCCATGCGCTCGCCGTGCGGGAGGCCGTCGGCAAGCGCCAGATGGCGCTTTCCCCCCACGACGAGCTGTGCATTGGCGATGAGCGCCTTGGCGGCGTGGGTCAGCCCCTCGACGCCGTTCTCGCCAAGCCCAACCAGGGCCAGCCATCGCACCCGCTGTTGACCTGAAGCCGTCATGGTGCCACCTCGGATAGGCAATGGGCGCGATGAAGCTTCTCATTCTCGGCGGCACGAGCGAGGCAAGCGCGCTCGCCCGGGCGCTTGCCGGCGATCCCCACTATGACGCGATGCTGTCGCTTGCCGGGCGCACCGAGTATCCGGCGCCGAGCCCGATCCCTGTGCGTCGCGGTGGCTTCGGCGGCAGCGAAGGGCTCGCGCGCTTTCTCGCCGAAAGCCGCATCGATGTGCTCATCGACGCGACCCATCCTTTCGCCGCCGCGATGAAGCAGCACGCGGGGGCAGCCGCGAAGCAGGCGGGCGCGCCGCTGCTCGCCATCCGCCGTCCCGCCTGGGAGCCCCGTGAGGGCGATCAGTGGATCTCGGTGGCAAACCTCGGGAAGGCTGCGGCTGCGCTGGGCGATGAGCCAAAGCGCGTGCTCTTGACCACGGGGCGCAAGGATCTCGCGCCCTTCGCCGCCGCTCCGCAGCATTTCTATGTGTTGCGCAGCGTCGCGGCGCCGGCTCTCGAGGAGCTGCCGCCGCACGTGGAGGTCATCACGGCGCGCGGGCCGTACACGCTCGCCGACGAGCTGCGGCTGCTGGGCGACAAATCGATCGACATTCTCGTGACCAAGAACTCCGGGGGCACGGCGACGGCGGCCAAGCTCGATGCGGCGCGCGCGCTTTCCCTGCCGGTGGTCATGGTCCGCCGGCCTGAACTTCCAGACGCTCCGGAAAATGTGGAGTCCGTGAAGGAGGCGCTGGCCTGGCTCGAACGCGGTCATGGTGTCACGAGCTCCGCGTGACGCGGCGTGTAGACGAAGGACGCGCCCGCACTCATCGGCACAAGCTTGGTCGTGCTCGACCCCACAATGATCAGCGTGCGCATGTCGGCGCTGGCAGCGTCGGCGTCGGCGAGCTGCGTAATCTCGATGCGCTCATCGGCCTGGCTGACGGCGCGGGCAAAGATCACTGGTGTCGTGGCCGCGCGGTGGCGGGCGACGGCGCGAATAGCCTCGCCGAGCTGCCAAGGGCGCGCCTTGGACGCGGCGTTGTAGAGCACTATGACGAGGTCCGCCGCCCCTGCGGCTTCGAGCCGCGCGAGCACCGTCTCCCAGGGCTTGAGATGGTCGGAGAGCGACAGCACACAGAAATCATGGCCGAGCGGCGCGCCCACGCGCGCGGCGGCGGCGAGCATGGCCGAGACGCCGGGTATCACGGTTACCTCGATGTCGCGCCACTCTGGCTTGCCCGTCTCGATCGCTTCGAAGGTAGCGCTCGCCATGGCGAAAATGCCGGGGTCGCCCGACGAGACGACGGCGATGTTTCGCCCAGAGGCGGCGAGGTCGAGCGCTTGGCGCGCGCGGGCGATCTCTTCGCGATTGTCGGAGGCGTGGCGGCGCTGGCCGGCGCGCTCCGGCACGCGGGCAAGATAGGGCGCATAGCCGACAAGGTCGGTGGCGGCGGCAAGGGCTTCGCTGGCTTGGGGCGTCACAAGTTCGGGTGCGCCGGGGCCAAGCCCGATAATGGCGAGGCGGCCGGTCATAGGGGCTTCCGCGTGCCCGGAACGAGCACGATGCCGAAATAAGCCGCTTCGTCGTCGGGCTTCTCGGCAAGGCGCAGGATGCGCTCTTCCGGTGTGGTGCCGCGCTCGACATAGACGGCCCGCTCCAGCTTACCCGCGCGGGTGAGTGCCTGCCGGATCTTGGCGAGGTTGCGGCCGACCTTCATGATCACTACCGCGTCGCAGGCGCCCAGGCGCTGCGTGAGCGCGTCCTCCGCCATAGTGCCCGACAGCACGGCCAACATCTCATCGCCGCAGGTCATGGGCATGGCGGCGCTCGTCCAGCAGCCGCTCATGGCGGTGATGCCGGGGACGACCTCGCAAGGGTAGCGTGCGGCAAGCCGCTCATGCAGATGCGCATAGGAGCCGTAGAAAAAGGGATCACCCACGCAGAGCACGGCGACGTCCTGGCCGCCGTCAAGCCGCGCGGCGAGCGTTGCGGCGGCGGCATCGTAGAATTCGGCAAGCGCTGAGCGGTAATCGGGATCGGTCTCGGGCAGCTCGGTGGTGAACGGGTAATCGAGGCGGATGAGCTCGGCCTCGGCGTTGAGGTGACCGTCGACGGCGCGGCGGGCATTGCCGGTCGCACCCTTCTTGGCGAAGAAGGCTATGACGGGCACCGATTTGAGGATGCGCGCGGCCTTCAGCGACATGAGCTCGGGGTCGCCCGGGCCCACGCCGACGCCAAAGAGCGTGCCTCGCTTCTCCATCACTCTGCCTCGCTTGCGAGCGCGTTGACGGCGGCGACCGCCATGGCGCTGCCCCCTTTGCGGCCCTTGACGATGAGGAACGGCAGGTCGCTACGGGCGGCCAGCGCCTCCTTCGACTCCGCCGCGCCGACAAAGCCCACGGGCATGCCGATCACCGCCGCCGGTCTCGGCGCGCCTGCATCGATCAGCTCGATCAGGCGGAAGAGCGCGGTCGGCGCGTTGCCGATGGCGATCAGCGTGCCGTCGAGCCGGTCGAGCCAGAGATCGAGCGCCGCTGCGGAGCGCGTCGTGCCGAGCTCTGCGGCACGCGCTGCAATATCGGGCGCGTCGAGGGTACAGACGATCGCGTTATTGGCAGGTAGCCGCGCGCGGGTGATGCCGTTCGCCACCATCTTGGAGTCGCAAAGCACAGGCTTGCCGGCCAAGAGCGCGCCGCGGGCGGCGGTGACAAAATCAGGCGAGAAGACGAGATCGCGGGCGATCTCCACCATGCCGCAGGCATGGATGACGCGCACGGCGACGCGCGCTTCGTCAGGCGTAAAGCGGGCGAGGTCGGCTTCCGCGCGGATGATGGCGAAGGAGCGGCGGTAGATCTCGGCGCCGTCGCGGACGTAGTCATGTTGCGCGCTCATGCTCGCGACCCCTGCTCGATACGCAGCTCGGCGATGATTTGCTCGATAGTAAGCCCCGTGAGCGTGGGGCGGTCGCCGGCACGGCCGTTGCGGACGAGGTCGTAGCGGCCGTCCCTGCCGACCAAGGTGAGCGCCGCCGGGTGAGCATGAGCGCAGCCCTTGCTGCAGCCCGAAACATGGAGGGTGAGGCCGTGCGCTGCCGAAGCCGCTGCAAGCCGGCGCGCGTCGGCGCGGGTATCGACGCTTGCGCTTGGGCAGGCGGGCGCGCCCACGCAAGCCAAGATGGCGCGGCGCGGGTCGGCGGCGTCGGTGATGAGCCCAAGTTCGCCAACCGCTTCAGCAAGGGCGGCGCTGTGGTTTGCGGCGACGCTCGGGATCAGCAGCGCGCGCCAGGGCGTGGTCCTGAGCGTCCCGTCGCCAAATTTTTCCGTGAGGCCGGCAAGCTCGGCGAGGGCCGCCGTCTCGATGCGACCGAAGGGCAGGCCAACGCCAAAGACGCCTGTGTCTCGACGAGGACAGGGGATGAAGCCGATGGGCGACGCGGCTGTCGGTGTCGCTGGGGGCAAGCGCACCGAGATAAGACCGGCGGCGGCGAAGATCGCCTCCTCGCCAATATCCATGACCAGCCATCGCATGCGCGTCACGAGCTCGCCACGCTGTGCGGATAGCTCAAGAAACGCCAGCGCGAGGGCTCGGACCGCATGAACTCGATCCGACGGCGCGCATAGGGCGACTAGGGCAGCACCATCGAGATGGAGGGCGAGCCCATGGCCGAGCGCTCGAACCATGATGTCGGCGGTGACGCTGGTGAGGGGCAGGATCCCGCCACCATCGACGAGGAAGCCGAACTTTGAAGGCAGCGCCCGAAGCGTAGGCTCGGCGCCCAGCATGGCTTCGATGTCGCGCGCGAGCGCATGCGCGTCTAAAGATGCCGTGTCGTCGTCGCCGCATCCGAGCGGGCTTGCCATGACATTGCGGATATCCTCAAAGGAAGGGTTCGCGCTGGCGAGGTCTTGGTCGATGACGCTCTCCGCCAACTGTTCCGCCGACCGAGGCGTCAGGCCTCGGATCTGGAAATTGGCGCGGGACGTGAGATCGATGTGACCGTTGCCATGGCGGCTTGCACCCTCGGCGATGACGCGCGCCGCGGAAGCGCTCATTATCGCAGCCGTGGGCTTGACGCGGACGAGCCAGCCATCGCCCGACTGCATGGGCGATAACAATGAGGGGCACCAGCCGCGCGACGGCGCAACGCTCATGGGCTACCTCCCGCCAGGATGGGCGCGATCGAGTTGCGGCGCGGGCGCCAAAGATCGCGGGCGATCGCCTCGTCGAAGCGCGCCGCCATGGCCCGTCGCGCGGCGGGATTGGCACTTTGAAGGAAAGCATCGACACTCTCATTGCCCAGGGTCGCGTCGAACAGCAGGTCGAATTGGCGATCGAGGCGGGCTGGCAGCGTGGCGGCAAAGGCGAACAGTCCCTCGACGCTGCGTGTCACCTCGGCGGCGCCGCGATAGCCGTGCCGCATCATGCCTTCGATCCATACCTGGTTCGCGGCCCGTCCACGCACGATGCGGGTGATCTCCTCCACCAGCGTGCGCACGCGCGGCGCGTCAGGCCGCGAGATATCGGTGTGGTAGAGGGCAGGCTTGGCCCCGAGCCGGTCGGCGGCGGCGGCGAAGCCGCCCTCATAGGCCGCGTAGTCGAGGCTATCGAGCAGATCGATCTCGGCGTGGTCCTGCTGATGCAGGAAGGCGTCGGCGCTCGCCACGCGCGCGGCGAAGCCATCTTTGTCGGCCACGCCCTCGAGCCCTCTGCCATAGGCGGTGGCCGACGCGGCGAGATAATCGAGGCCGAGATCGGCGCGGGCGGCCCAGGCGCCGCGCTCGACGAGCGATTCTACGCCCGCACCATAGTCGCCGGGAGCGGAGCCGTAGATGCGTGCGGTGGCGCGGCGGAGCGCGTCGCCTTTAAGCCCGCACGCGGAAGCGGCAAGCGGGTTCCAATCGTCCGGCTCGTCGCGCGCGGCGATAGCGCGCACCGCCTCGTCAAACAGCGCGATCTGCGTCTCGAAGGCGTCTCGGAAAAGGCCCGAGATGCGCAAGGTCACGTCCACGCGCGGGTGATCGAGCTCGGCGAGCGCCAGAATCTCGATGCCGGTGACGCGGGCGGAGCCATTGTCCCAGACGGGCCGCGCGCCCATGAGCAGAAGGGCGAGCGCCAAGTCCTCGCCTCCGGTGCGCATGGTGGCGCTGCCCCAGACATCCATCACCAGCGCGCGGGGCCATTCGCCGTGGTCCTGCAAATGGCGGCGCAGCAGCTCGGCGGCGGACTTTTCGGCGAGCAGCACCGCCGAGCGCGCCGGCACGGTGCGGGGATCGAGGGCGTAGAGATTGCGGCCCGTGGGCAGCACGTCGGCGCGGCCGCGGGTCGGGGCGCCGGAGGGACCGGGGCTTACGAACTTGCCATCGAGCGCGGTGATGAGCGCATCGCGCTCGGACTGAGCGGCTGCGTCGAGGCGTGGGGCGAGCGTGGCGATCGGCACGCCGGGATTGGATTGGTGGAGCGCTTGCAGGAACTCGGCGCGGCATTCGGCATCCGGTGCACGACCAAAGACGTGCAGACCGTCCCTGATCTGCAAGTCCTTCACGTCGCAGAGATAGGCGTCGAGGCGCGCGAGCTGGTCGTCCTCGCTCATGTCGCGGACGGCGCCGCTCTCGCCAAGCAGGCCCGCGGTTTCGGCGCGGGTCAGGATCTCGCGGCGTAGCAGCGAGGTCCGGCGCCGGTCGAGGCCGTCGGCCGCGGCAAACTCATCGATGAGCCGCTCAAGCTCGGCGCCTTCGGGCCCATGGCCCGCAGGCTTCAGGGGCGGGGTGAGATGACCGATGGTCACCGCACCGAGCCTGCGCTTCGCCGCCGCAGCCTCGCCCGGATTGTTGACGATGAAGGGATAGATCACCGGCAAGCCGCCGAGCAGCGCCGCCGGCATGCAATTCCTCGACAGCGCTACGGCCTTGCCCGGCAGCCATTCCAGCGTGCCGTGGGTCCCGAGATGGATCAGCGCGTGGATGCGCTCGACCTCGCGCAGCCAGAGATAGAAGGCGACATAGGCGTGACGGGGCGGGAGATCGGGATCGTGGTAGCTCGACTTGCGGTCGAGCGCATTGCCGCGCTCGGGCTGGATGCAAGCGATAAGCTTGCCGTGGCGGACAAAGCGCAGGGCGAAATGTCCGTCCTTGATGGCGGGATCGTCCTTGGATGCACCCCAGGCACTTTCGATCTTGCGGCAGACATCCGCGCCAAGTTTTACGGAAAGCTGCTGATAGTCGCGTAGGCGCAGGAATGGGACGGGCTCGGCCTCGCACAGCTCGGCGACGAGGTTTGCCTCCACGGGAAGCATCGCGCCGGTATCGAAATTTTCGTGCCGCAGGATCTCGATCATGGCCACGCTGCTCGCGATGGCGTCGAGGCCGACGGCGTGGGCCGCCTGGCCCCCCGCGCCCGGATAGTCGGACAGCACCAGTGCGAGCCTGCGTTCCGATCGCGGCGTGGTGGCGAGCCGCGTCCAGAGTGACGCGCGTCTCGCCACGGCGGCAATGCCGTCTTGGTCGGGCTTGTGGGCAACGCGGGCGAATTCGAGGCTTGCCACGGCGCTATCCTCTGCCTTGAAGGAGATGGCGGTGGTGAGCAGCCGCCCATCGAGCTCCGGCAGCACCACTTGCATGGCGAGATCGGCTTGCGACAGGCCGCGTGGCGAAGTCTCCCAGGCCTCACGGTCCGAGCCTGCGAACACGATTTGCAACACTGGAGCGTCCGCGGCCTCAAGTGCGGAGGGCGCGTCATCAATGCGGGCGGAGAAGGCAGTGGCGTTGAGGACGATGCTGGGGCGCCAGTCCTGCAAAGTTGCCGCGACGAAGGCACTCGTTTCGCGGTCCTTCAGGCTCCCCACATAGAGAGCGCGGACGTTGAGACCTTCTCGATCCAAGGCGTGGGCGAGCGCCTCGATGGGCGCCGTGTCGTCGGCCAGCAGATAGGCGCGATAGAAGACAATGACGGCAAGGGGCCGGCTGGACGTCTCGGCGACACCAAGCGCGTGAATACCATGGAGCGGCACAGGCTCCGGCGGCAGATCAGGATCGGGGGCGAGCCCGGCCAGATGGGCGGCAAGGCCGAGCGCCCGGCGCATATTGGTGGGGCCGCCAAACGCGAAATAACCGTCAAGTCTTGTAAGCATCGCGCCGGACAGGGTGGAGAGTTGCGCGAGCCGCGTGTCCTCGCGTCCGTCCCCCGGAAGCAGTGCCAAGGGGATGCCGCTGGCGCGACAGGCATGAGCCACCTCCTCGGCGCCGTAGCGCCAATACTCGAGGCCGCCAAGCATGCGGACGATCACACAGCGCGCCTGCGCGATCACCTGTTCGACATAAAGATCGACGGACATAGGGTGGCGCAGTCTGGCGAGATTAGCGAGGCGGAGCGACGGCAGCGCATCGCGGCTCATCTGCCAGCACGTAGTCGCGGCGGCGAGGTCGCTGTCAGAAAAAGAGAGGAACACCAGGTCGGCGCGCGACTGCCTAAGATCAACGGCCGTCTCGGCCTCGTCCAGCGCCCGCGTCTCGCGCACCAGCAAATGCATGGCTAGCCCCGAATCGATGCTTCGATGGCGGCGCGGTCGAGCCCGGTCTCGCCGATGACCACGATGTGACCTTGCCGAGGCTCCCCCTGGCTCCACGCTCGGTCGAAGGCGGAGCGGAAGCGGGCGCCCACGCCCTGCACCGCGAGGCGCAACGGCTTGCCGGCTATGGCCGCGAAGCCCTTCATGCGCAGCACGTCATGGGTCTCGGCGATCGCCTTGAGGCGCGCAAGCAGCGCATCGGCGTCGTCGATTTCGGGCAGCGCCACAACGAAGCTCTCGAAATCGTCATGCTCATGGGCGCCGTCCAGCGCATCGTGATGAGAGGGCCGGGCAGCAAGATCATCCTCGGCGGCGGCGCCGAGGCCGAGCAGCACGCCCACATCTACGCGCCCCTCGCGCGCGGCGACCACCTTCACGGCACGCGGCACGATGGCCGCCACCTCCTGCCGCAACCTCGCACTCGTTGTGGCGTCGACCAGGTCCATCTTGTTGAGCACGATGAGATCGGCCGCCATGAGCTGGTCCTCGTAGACTTCGGCGAGCGGGTTGTCGTGATCGACTGAGGGGTCCTCCTCCCGCTGGCGCGCGACGGCTTGCGGGTCGTCGGCGAAACGGCCCGAGGCGACGGCCGGCGCATCCACCACGGCGATCACTCCATCTACGGTCAGCCGGGAGCGGATGGATGGCCAATCGAAAGCCTTGACCAGAGGCTTGGGCAAAGCAAGGCCGGAGGTCTCGATGAGAATGTGCTGAGGCGGCTCAGGCCGGTCGATGAGAGCCTGCATGGTGGGGATGAAATCCTCGGCCACGGTGCAGCAGAGGCAGCCATTGGAGAGCTCGACGATGTTCTCCTCGGGGCAGCTTTCGAGGCCGCAGCCGCGCAGGGTCTCGCCGTCGATGCCCACGCTGCCGAACTCGTTGACGATGATGGCGAGCTTGAGCCCGCGCGCATTTTCCAAGAGGTGGCGCAGCAGCGTGGTTTTGCCCGAGCCGAGAAAGCCGGTGATGATGGTGGCGGGGATGCGCGGGACGATCTTCATTCTGCGGCGTCCTTCATCGCGTTGAGATAGGCGGTATCGAGATGCGCCGGAAAGCGCGCGATCACGGCCTGCTGCAGGGAGGCCGGGCGGCCGGACGGCAGCACGACGCCCGCCTTGGCCTTGGCGTAGGTGACGGCATAGCTAAGGAGATCGGCCGCGTGCTCGGGCCCGAGTCCGCCCAAGAGATACGACCATTTGCCTGGCGCCCCGATGGCCACGGAGCAGCCGCGCTCGCAATTGGCGAAGCACAGGGTGGGATGAGCGCGCGCTGGTGCCGCCTCGCCCATCTCGGCGAGAAGCGCCTTGATTGCGTCGAACAGGCGGCGGCCATCGACCGGCATGCCTTGCGGCGCCAGCGTCGTCCCTTGACGACAGCAGGACATGCAGACGTACAGCGTGGGCCGGTCTTCGTCCCCGATCGCATCAGACGGCACGGACGGCGTCCCCCGGGGTGCAGGGTTGTGGCAATTGAGCAGCCGGCGATGGCCGGTCGCCGCATGCGGCCAGGGCACCCCGCCCGGCCTTGCGGCTTCAAGCTTTGGACGGCAGGTCTCCTGGCTCGCGGATCCTTCGCCTAGCGCGTCGCCTTCCCGGGGCTCTCCCCAGTGGTGATGTGGCGCGCAGGCTCTCCGCCTACAGTTGCGGGGGCAGCTGCGGAATTGGGGTTTCGCCCCTCACCGCATTCCCTCTTCACTCCTCATCCTCGAGGAGACCGTCAATTCCGCATAAAACGGCCCGTGGTGGTGCTTGTCAATGATGGTTCGAAAAGCGCAGCAGGCGGGCTATGGTCGCGCTTTCCATTGGCACCCAGGAACTGCATCGACCATGGCGACACAGGGAATCGCGCCAAACCCGTTCCTGACCTTCGTCATCGGCGGCGCGCGCTCGGGCAAGAGCAGCCATGCGCAAAGCTTGGCGCGAGCGACGCCGGCGCCTTGGGTCATGATCGCTACTGCCGAGGCGCTCGACGAGGAAATGTGGGAGCGGATCGCACTGCATAAGGCCACGCGCGGCGGAGGATGGATCATCGTGGAAGCGCCCATCGATCTCGCCGGCGCGATCGGCCAAGCGCCCGCCGAGGCGTCGGTGGTAATCGACTGCCTGACGCTCTGGCTCTCCAATCTGATGCAAGGCGACCATGACCTCGATTTGGCCGTCATCGGCCTTGAGACGGCGCTCCGTGCGCGAACCGCACCTACCATCCTGGTTTCCAACGAGGTGGGGCTCGGCATCGTGCCGGAGACGCCGCTTGGCCGCGCTTTTCGTGATAGAGCTGGCGCCCTCAATCAGCGCCTCGCCGCGCGCGCGGGCCAGGTTATTCTCATGGTGGCCGGGCTGCCCATGACTGTGAAGCCGCAAGCATGACCGAACCAAAGAGCCAAGACGAGCAGGAGCGCCATCGCGCCAAGATGGCTAAGCGCAAAGCCGCGCAGGACGCCGAGGTCGCTGGCAAGGGCATCGCCGAAAAGGGCCTGCTTATCGTCAACACCGGTACCGGCAAGGGCAAGTCCACGGCGGCGTTCGGTCTTCTGCTGCGCATGGTGGGCCACGGCAAGAAGACGGCGGTGGTTCAGTTCATCAAGGGTGCGTGGGACACGGGCGAGCGGAGCGTGCTCGAAGGTTTTGGCGATCTCGTGCGCTGGCACACGCTGGGCGAGGGCTTCACCTGGGAGACGCAGGACAGAGTCCGCGACATGGCGGCGGCGGCAAAGGCCTGGGAGACGGCGAAAGCGCTCATGGCCGAGCCCGATCTCAAGCTCTTGGTGCTGGACGAGCTCAACATCGCGCTCCGCTACGACTATCTGCCGCTCGATGCGGTGGTGGCGACGCTGAAGAGTCGCCGCCCCGATCTGCACGTTGTCGTCACCGGGCGCAACGCCAAGCCGGCGATTATCGAGGCCGCCGATCTCGTCACCGAGATGACGCTGGTGAAGCACCACTTTGCAGCCGGCGTGAAGGCGCAAGAGGGCATCGAGTTCTGATGGTGGCGCGCGCCATCATGCTGCAGGGGACGGGATCAAGCGTCGGCAAGTCGCTGCTCGTCGCGGGGCTCGCGCGCGCGCTGGTCAAGCGGCGGATCTCGGTCCGGCCTTTCAAGCCGCAGAACATGTCAAACAACGCCGCGGTCACGGCAGATGGCGGCGAGATCGGCCGGGCGCAAGCGTTGCAGGCGCTCGCCGCCAATGTCGAGCCCTCGGTGCACATGAACCCTGTTTTGTTAAAGCCGCAGAGCGAGATCGGCGCACAGGTGATCGTGCAGGGCAAAGTGATCGCCAAAGCGACGGCGCGGGAGATGCAAGAGTTGAAGCTGAAGCTCCTGCCTTACGTGCTGGAGAGCTTCGTGAAGCTCAAGGCCGAGGCCGATATCGTGCTGGTTGAAGGCGCGGGCAGCGCATCGGAGATCAATCTCCGCAAGAACGACATCGCCAATATGGGCTTCGCCCGCGCGGCGGATGTGCCGGTGGTGGTGGTGGGCGACATCGACCGGGGCGGGGTGATCGCAAGTCTCGTCGGCACCAAGGTGGTGCTCGAGCCGCAGGATGCCGCACTCGTCAAGGGCTTCATCGTCAACCGCATGCGAGGCGACCTCTCGCTATTCCACGACGGTATGCAAGAGATCGCCAAACGCACCGGCTGGACGCCACTTGGGCTCGTACCGTTCTTCGAGGGCGCGCGGCGTCTGCCCGCGGAAGACGCCTACGATCTCTCCGAGCGCGGCCGCTGGCGGAGCAACGGCAGGGTCAGGATCGCCGTGCCGTTGTTGCCACATATCGCCAATTTCGACGATCTCGATCCGCTCGCGGCGGCGCCAGACGTCGATCTGATCATGGTGGCCCGCGGAACCCCCATTCCCCTTTGCGATCTGATCGTACTGCCGGGGTCGAAGGCGACCATCGCCGACCTCGCGGCGCTCCGCGCCGAGGGCTGGGACTTGGATATCGCGGCACATGTGCGGCGGGGCGCCCGCGTCATTGGCCTATGTGGCGGTTACCAGATGCTCGGCCGCTCTCTGTCCGATCCGGATGGGGTCGAGGGGCAAGCCGGCACCGTACCGGGCCTCGGACTGCTGGACGTGAACACCACCATTAGCGGCGAGAAGCAGCTCACCGCAGTGTCTGGCGAGACCGTCACAGACGATGTGGCGCTGCATGGCTATGAGATGCATATGGGGGTGACTACGGGACCTGCGACCGCGATGCCGCTAGTGCGCTTTACCGATGGCCGTGTCGATGGCGCCATCTCGGCGGATGGCCGCGTGGCCGGAACCTATGTGCATGGACTCTTTGCCGACGACCGGCAATGCGCGGCGTGGATCGCGCGGCTCGGCGGGAAGCCTGCCGGCCTCAGCTATGAGGCGGGAGTCGAAGAGACGCTCAACGCGCTTGCCTCACATCTCGAAGCGCATATCGACATTGATTGCCTTCTCACGTTAGGGCGATGAGGAGCGCGAGCAGCCCATAGGCTGCGATCTGCAAAGCGCAAGCGGTCTGGTAGAGGGACAGCGCGCGGCGAATGTCGGCGGCGGTCGCTTCACTCCGGCCACAGCCGATCCAAGCATCATCGGTGGCCGTCCCGGCATAGGAACGGGGGCCGGCGAGTTTCAGTCCGCGCGCGCCGGCCATGGCTGCTTCCGGCCAGCCCGCATTGGGAGAGCGATGGTCGCTCGCGTCTCTCCGCACGGTCGCGAGCGCGGCACCCGCATCGGCGTCGCGATGGAAGAGAGCGGCCAGCGCGATCCAAAGTGCAGCAAGACGCGAGGCAGGGAGATTGAGCAGGTCGTCGAGTTTCGCAGAAGCCCAGCCGAAGGCGCGATAGCGCGGCGAGAGATGGCCGATCATGCTGTCGGCGGTATTGACGGCTTTGTAAGCGGCGATACCCGCCACGCCCGCGACGGCGCACCAGAGGGCAGGTGCGACCACGCCGTCCGAGAAATTCTCGGCGAGACTTTCGATGGCGGCACGTGCGACGCCCGAACTATCGAGACTTGCCGTATCGCGGCCGACGATCTCGGCCACCGCTGCGCGGCCGCCTTCGAGTCCTTGCTCATCCAGCGCATTGGCCACCGCCTTGACATGGGTGTAGAGGCTCGCTTGCGCGATCAGCGTGCTTGCTACGAGCGCGAGCACCAAGGTCGCGAGCGCGCTCGGCAGAAGCTGCGTAATCGTGAGTTGCAGCGCCAGGGCAAGCAGAATGGTCACGAGCAGCAGTACGCCAAGCCCGAGCATTCCGTTGAGGCGCCGGCGGTCCTCGGGCATGCTCTCTTGATTGAGTTGCGTTTCGAGAGGAGTTAGCAGCACGCCCATCCACACCACGGGATGGGTGAGGCGCCGGAACAAGCCTTGCGGGTAGCCTAGCGCTGCCTCAATGAGGAGGGCGCAAACAACGGTGACGAGATTGGACGACAGGCTCACGGCTCAGCCCACTCCGGAGGACGCGGACGTGTCGCCGCGAGGGCTCGCCCATGGCGGGCGGCTCGAAGCAGCACGTCGGCTGTTTCCACGCGCGCCGGAGCCGTTCATCGATCTCTCCACCGGCATCAATCCAATCTCTTATTCCGTTCCGCTTCTTTCCTCCGAAGCCTGGAGGCGCTTGCCCGAACCTGAGGCGATTGCGGCGCTTGAGGCCGTCGCGGCCCGCGCCTATGGGGTGTCGGACGCGAGCATGGTCGTGGCGGCGCCCGGCACGCAAAGCATGATCTCGCTCATCCCCGGCCTGATGCCAAAGCCTCCTGCTGCGATCCTCGTCCCCACCTATGGCGAATATGCGCGCGCCTTCGCCTTGAGGGGAAGCCGCATCGTGGAGGCCGAAAGCCTCGACCGGCTTGGCGATGCGCGGAGCGTGGTATTGTGCAACCCCAACAATCCGGACGGACGGCGGCTCGAGGCGACCGCCATCCTTGAGGCGTTGCGCGCTCGGCGGGTCGAAGGACTGGTCGTGGTGGACGAGTCCTTCGCCGATCTGGAGGACAAGGCATTGAGCCTTGCACCGCACCTGCCGCAACCCGGCATCATTGTGCTGCGCTCCCTGTCAAAGACCTTCGGTCTTGCCGGACTTAGGCTTGGCTTTGCGCTTGCCGCGCCTGATCTTGCAGCGACGCTGCGGGCGGCGCTGGGACCGTGGCCCGTATCTGGACCGGCCATCGAGATCGGCAAACAAGCGCTCGCTGATCGCGCGTGGCTGCAAGCGGCAAAGCAGCGGCTTAGCCGCGACGTGCAGCGGCTCGATGCGCTGCTCGACCAGTCGGGCTTGGTTATCGTCGGCGGCACGTTGCTGTTCCGCCTTGCGACGAGCGGACGCGCGGCAGCGTTGTTCCAGCGTCTCGGCGAGGCGGGCATCCTCGTCCGCCGCTTCGAGCAATGGCCAGACTGGCTGCGCTTCGGCATTCCCGGCAGCGAGGAGGCGTGGCGGCGCCTCGCCGACGCGCACCCTTGACGCTTCGGGTGCCGGCTCCTACGGTGGTTAACAGCGAAACGGAGAAGCGGGTGCAAAGTCCGGCACGGTCGCGCCACTGTGATCGGCCCGTGCTTCTGGCACGGGAACCGAGAGTCAGACCTTCCTTCGCGGTTCGGAGCACTCGAAAGGGGACGCAGGATTCCTAGGAGGAAGCCATGTCCAAAGCCGTCACAGCACCCGTTTCTCCCCCCATCGCCATTCCGGTTCGCGAGCTTTTGCCGTGGCTCGTATTCGGCGGCCTCCTCATGCTGCTTGGCCTTTATTTCGTTGGCGCCGAGCAAGGAGCCACCTCGATCTTCTCCGGCATGTATGTGCACGAATTCACCCATGACGGGCGCCACCTGCTCGGCTTCCCTTGCCACTAATGGTCAGAGATCTTCTCATCCGCGGCATGCTCGCGGGCGCGATTGCTGGCTTGCTCGCCTTCGGAGTCGCCAAGGTATTCGGCGAGCCGCAGGTCGATCGCGCCATCGCTTTCGAGGAGCAACACGAACATGCTGCTGCCGATCAGCAAGCGACAGAAGCGGCGCATGAGCACAGCCAAGGCGACCAGGAGGAAGAGCTTGTCAGCCGTGCGGTGCAGAGTACGACTGGCTTGTTGACCGCCGTGGTCGTTTATGGCGCGGCCATGGGCGGACTGTTCGCGCTCACCTTCGCCTTCCTCTATGGGCGCGTCGGCGATATCAGTCCCCGCGTGCTCGCGCTGTTGCTGGCGCTCGCCGCCTTCGCCGCGATCTATTATGTGCCGAACCTGAAATATCCCGCCAATCCGCCGGCCGTGGGCGACGGGGCAACCATCGGCTACCGCACGGGTTTATTCCTCCTGATGATTTTGATCTCCCTCGGGGGTCTCGTCTCGGCGGTGGCCTTGGGCAGACGGCTCGCCGAGAAACATGGCGGCCTCAACGCGACGCTGATCGGCGCCGGTCTATTCGCGGCGATCATCGTCATCGCGCAGCTCGTGCTGCCGGATGTCAACGAGGTGCCGGCCGACTTCCCGGCCGTGGTGCTGTGGAAGTTTCGCATGGCGTCGTTCGGTTTGCAGGCGCTGATGTGGGCGACCCTCGGACTCTTGTTCGGTTGGCTCGCCGAGCGCCGGCTCAAACCGGCTCCTGGACAGCCCGCGCGGTCATTGCGGCCGGCCTAACCGCCATGCAAAGGTCCCTGCGCCAGGGCCAAAGCCAGATGCAGATCGTGGTGGCCGAAGGCCTCGTCTGGCGCTAACCTCGCCTGGGTTACGAGGGGTGCGGGGATGCGCCGACATTTTCCAGTCGCGGCCCTTTTGTTCACGGCTCAGGCCTTGGCTTTGGCGGTGGGTGGATCGGCACGCGCCGAGGATGCGGCCGCGCCGGAGTCCGTCCCCGCCGTCACCCAATCGACCCCTGCCGCGCCGCCGGCTGACCTTCCCCCCACGCCGCCCGCGCCCGCCGTGCAACCGGCCTCTGAACCGTCCACCGCGCCCGCGGCCGAGCCGCCGACAGCCCAGCCGTCATCTACGGCCGAACACGCGCTTCCGGTGGATGCCGTCGTGGCGGCAATTGGCACAAAACTAGCCGATCCTTCGCTGCGCAAGGGTGCCAACCCCGACGATCTTGCTGCGCTCGAGGCCTTTTATGGGACGCGGACGGGCGGGCCTCTGTGGATGACGGAGATGGGCTTCTCGGCCAGGGGACAGGCGGCCCTGTTCGAGATCGGGAAGGCGGACGATTGGGGCCTTTCGGCCGCTGCCTTCGAACTGCCTCCGGCAGGGGAGCTCCCGGCGAGCCCGGAGGCGCAAGCCGTCGCCGAGATCAAGCTTGATCTTGCGATCCTGAAATATGCGCGCTTTGCCCGCGGCGGTCGGCTGAATCCCCCTGAGGTCAGCGCCCTGTTCGACCAAGCGCCCCCCTTGCGCGATCCGAAGGCCGTCTTGCCAGAGATCGCCACCGCGAGCGCGCCCGATGCCTATCTCCAGTCCCTGCATCCGAAGCACGAGCAGTTCGAGCGCCTGCGCCAGGCGTTGCTCAAAGCCCAAGACAAGACCAGCGGGAAGGCCGCCGGCAACCAGCGGGACATTCAGCGGCTCATCATCAATATGGAGCGCTGGCGCTGGATGCCGGAGGACCTCGGCGACTTCTATGTCTGGAACAACTCGCCGGAGTTCATGCTTTACGTCGTGAAGGACGGGAAAGCGATCTTCGCCGACAAAACCCTCGTCGGCACAAGCGCCTACGCGACGCCCGTCTTCACCGCCGACCTGAAGACCATCGTCTTCAATCCCGACTGGATCGCGCCGCCGACGGTCGTCACGGAAAACCTCCTGCCGCCCTTGCGCGAGGGGAACTACTCAATCCTCAAGATTCACGGTCTCTCGGTGAGCTACCAAGGCAATCCGGTGGACCCGACCAGGGTCGACTGGGGCCGCGTCAATATTCTCAATTATACCTTCAGCCAAAAGGCGGGACCCGAGAACGTCCTCGGCAAGGTCAAATTTTTGTTCCCCAACAAGCATACCGTCTACATGCACGACACGCTTCCGGTCCGACAAAAATTCTTTCAAAAGCCGATGCGCGCCATCGGGCATGAATGCGTGCGTATGGAGAAGCCCAATCGGTTCGCCGAGCTTCTTCTGGGCGAGGACAAGGGATGGCAAGCGAGCCAGGTCAGGGAGTTGTGGGACAAAGGCGTCAACAGCCCGGTCACGATCGACCACACGATTCCGGTGCATATGGTCTATTTCACGGCGGTGGTGGACGAGAAGGGCGAGGTCGCGACCTTCGCCGACCTCTACGGGCTCGACAACAAGGTCGCCGCCGCGTTGTTCGGCAGCGCTGCTGCGGGCTTCCCCGTTCCGCCGCCGGACACCACGGTGCCGCAAACACAGGAGGCGGAGGCCTCCGGGCCGGCGAGGCGCACCGCCACAAGCAGCAACGACATCGCCGGCTCGCTGGGGGGCTTTGCCGGCGACTAGCTCGACGCGCCCGCGCGCTCGTCCGCGCCAGCGGCGATCTCCGCTAGGATCGCACGGGCAAGACCAGTGAGCGATGGATCGCGCGCGCCCATGACCAGGACGAGGTCACCGGGCCGCGCGTCGGCGGCAATTTGCGCAGCAAGCCAGGCGCGGGAGGGCGCGAATTCGGCATTGACGCCGCGGGCCGCGATCTCGGTAATAATGTCGGCGGCGGAGAAGTCGCGCTGCGCGGTGCCCCCGGCATAGAACACCTCCAACATCCAGAGCCGGTCCTGGGGCGCGAGCTCGCGGGCAAAAGTGGTGACGAAGTCCTGGCGCAGAAACCGTGTCGGGCCATAGCCATGGGGCTGGTAGATCGCGAGCACGCGCCCGGCCTGGTCGTGACCGGCACTTCCGGTGCGCAAACGCGCCGTCTGCAACGCGGCGGCCAGCTTGTCGGCATTGTGGGCGAAATCGTCCACCACCTCGACGCCGCGGGCTGAGCCTACCGTCTGGAACCGCCGCCCCACGCCCTCGAAGCGCGCCAGCGGCGCCGCCATCTCAGTAGGCGTCACGCCGAGCGTGCGGCATGCGGCGATGGCCGCCAGGGCATTGGCGACATTGTGCCGGCCCGGCACCGGCAGGCTGAACGCCACGTCCTCGACGCGAAATTGACTGCCGGCCGGCCCGAGCATGACGTCCTCCCCGCGGATGTCGGCGCGGCGGCTGAAGCCGAAGCGCAAGGCCCCGCCCGCAAGGTCGTCGAGATTTTCAGCATCGCCCACCACCAGCGCCTCGCGCGCGTGGGCGCGCAGCACGGCGAACATGGAAGCCACCTCGGACATCTCCTTGTGGTCGCGCTGGAGATTGAGGATCACGCCCACCGCCGGCGCATAGCGCGTGAGCGAGCCGTCGCTCTCGTCCGCCTCGATGACGAGCAGGTCCGAGTGTCCGGCGAACGCGTTGCCCGGCAAGCCTTGGGCCTCCAGCAGGCGCAACTCGCCGCCGGTGATCACTGAAGGATCACGGCCGGCGCCGTGCAGAATCTCGAACACCATCGCCGTCACCGTGGACTTTCCGCTCGTGCCGCTGACCGCCACCGTGCGATGGGCTGCAACGAAATGCGCAAGCAGCTCGGAACGGTGAACGATGGGGATGCCCTGTCGCTTGGCCGCGACGAAATCGGGCACCTGCTCCTCCACCGCGGTAGAGACGACGAGCGCCGCGCAGTCGGGGCCAACGCCGCTGCCGTCCTGCGGCAGCACTGCGATGCCAAGGCGCTCGAGCTGTTGGCGCAACTCGGTGCGCTCGCCCCGGTCGAATGCCCGGTCGCTTCCGCTGGCGCGGCCACCCGTCATGACTTGGAACTGCGCCAGCGCGCTCATTCCCGATCCGCCAAGGCCCGCATAGTGGAAGCGCCGCATACCCTTCGGATCCGGGATCGCGATTTCGCTGGGTTCGGCGATGAGAACATGGTCGCCTTCGCGCATGCGCGCGCATAGGTCGCAAATGTCCGCGTTCGAGAAGCGCACGCAGCCATGGGAAGCGGGGCGGCCGAGCTGCGGCTCGTGATTGGTGCCGTGGAGATAGATGTAGCGTGCCAAAGAGTCGTGGCCATCGCCCCGGTTCACGCCGTCCTCAAGTCCCTCGAGGGTGAGGATGCGGGTAAGGATGAGATCATCCGCGCGCACCTCGCCGCCCCATGTATCGCCCGTCGGCTCGCGCGCCACGAACACGGCACCGGGGGGTGCGCCGTCGCCGATCTTCCGGTGCACGCGATGCCAGCCGGGGGGCGTGCGGTACGAGCCTTGCTCGCCGCCGATCCCGGCACGCGCGGTTGAAACGCGCCACGCGGCCATAAACTCCGCGTTTTCAAACCAAGTGGCGGTCTGGCGCTCGACATCGACCACGAGCAGCCGGCTAGGCAATTCTCTTGGCGCGCCCGCGCGGGCGAGCGCTGCTTCCGCGAGGGAACGGGCGCGGGCGGCGGATGCTGGATCGATCGAATGGATCACGCGCGCACTCTGCCACAGCGGCGCGAACAGGAGAAACCGTCCATAAAGAGACAGCAAATGGCGCCCATTGCTCGCGGGAACCTATAGCTTCCTGCTCGGGCTATTTCTTTCGACCTTACCTCGAACCCCGGACAACTCCACGATGACTCGAAATTTCGCACTTGCCGCGGCCCTTGGCGCCGCCCTCCTATTCCCGACCTACAGTAAGGGCACGGACATGGGCATGGACATGGATACGGTCACGGCCATGGCCATTGGCACGGTCACGGCGGTCGCTGGTGGAACGGCCACTGGTACGGCTATGGCGGCACCTGCTGGCTTTGGACTTCGGCCGGCTGGGTGTGGACCTGCTACTAAAGACGTAGGCGATCGGTCGTCGGCCTCGTCGTTCTACGGTCCGACTAAATCGCCGCCATCAAGCGCTGCGGCCCGCTGAGGAGACTCGGCGGGCCACTTTTTGCTCTAGCCGCCAGGAGTGGAGGGAAGGCTTTTCTTGCCAACCCAAGTCAAGAACCTGGTCGACCCCGCGGACCAATTGGTCATGGGTGTGTCAGACACGAACACATGCTGCCAAACGATTGGCGATTGCGCCGCATAAGTCTTACTGGTGAAAGCAGCCTGCCAGAGCACAGGACGCGGCGATGCCGCGACGGCGGTGGTACGCATTACTAGGCCCCCTCTGTTCAGACGACCGCTTGCCATTCGGGCAAGGCGTCAGATTCCAATTCAATCATATTGCGGGCCGAAGGTGGTGACACGACTGCCACAGGGCTCGAAAAACCCCTCGGGAGCCTGTCCTGGCGAAACACGAAATGGTGTGAATTTTGCTATTAGAATAAGGTCTCAGCAGTGGATGGGTGGGGAAATGGTTGAGAAGCGACACGAAGGCGGGGTCTCGTATCATATCCCCGGCCACGACTATTTCGAACAGCGCGAGCTGAGGCGCCACGCCGGCGTCCTGTCGTTGTGGGCGCTTGGTGTAGGGGCGGTCATCTCGGGAGAGTTCTCGGGCTGGAACCTAGGCTTCGCCGTGGGCGGCTGGGGCGGCATGTTCATCGGCACCATCATCATCGCGATCATGTATCTCGGCCTCACCTATTCCATCGCCGAGATGAGCGCGGCGCTGCCGCATACGGGTGGTGCGTATTCGTTCGCTAGGACGGCCTTCGGGCCGTGGGGTGGGTTCATTACCGGGGTTGCTGAGAATATCGAATATGTCCTGACGCCGGCGGTGATCGTCTACTTTGTCGGGACCTATCTCACGGCGATTTTTCAGACGCCCGCCGCGTTCCAGCCCCTCTGGTGGGCCCTCGGTTACATCATCTTTGTCGGGCTCAACACGCGTGGGGTCGAGCTATCGTTCATCGTCACCATCACCGCGACTCTGCTCGCGATCGGCGTCCTTATCGTTTTTTTCGTCAGCGCAATTCCGTTCCTCGACTTTAGTAAATACGCGCTGAATATCGGCGCCGATCCGACTACCGGAGTGCCGTTGGAGCTGCCGGAAGGCCATGGTCCCCTCCTGCCGTTCGGAACGTTTGGTATCTTCGCTTCGCTGCCGTTTGCGGTGTGGCTGTTTCTTGCCATCGAACAACTACCTCTCGCGGCAGAAGAGTCGGCCGACCCGCGACGCGACATGCCAAAGGGCATCATGCTCGGCATGTTTACACTGATCGCCCTTGGGTTCTTGGTTCTCGTTTTCAACCCCGGGGTCCCCATCCAACGCGAGGTGACAGATGCTGCGGGCGTAATCAAGGCAGTCCATGGCGCGTTCGCCCTCAGCACGTCGGGCGAGCCGATCCTCGACGGTTTCCGCGCTATTTTCGGATCGAACGCGGCGGGGGCGCTTGCGTTGCTCGCGGTCACCGGGCTCGTGGCAAGCTTCCACGCGATCATCTTCGCCTATGGGCGGCAGATCTACTCGCTATCGCGGGCCGGCTACTTCCCACATTTCCTGTCGGTTACCCACGGTACGCACAAGACGCCGAACGTCGCGCTGGCTGCCGGTGGGGTGGTTGGCCTCGGGGCGATGCTGATCGTGTGGTTCACCGTGGGTGGCGAGGCGGCGGGGTCGTTCATCGGCGGTGTGCTCCTCAATATGGCGGTGTTCGGAGCGATGTTCTCATATTTGCTGCAAGGGCTCACATTCATCCAGCTTCGCCGCCGCTTTCCCAAGATCGAACGTCCCTATCGCAGCCCTTTCGGCGCTGTAGGGGCGGCCCTCACGGTCGTCATTGCCGTCGTGACAATCGGCTTCCAGCTCGCCGACCCTGTATACCGCACCGGCGTTATCGGCGTCGCGATCTGGTATGGGCTCGCGATCATCTATTTTGCGGCCTATGGCCGGAAGACGCTCGTCTATTCGCCCGAGGAGGAGTTCGCGGTGAAGCACCGCGAGAATATTCCATCGATGTAGAAGCGATTGACGACCCGCCTCGCGAGAGGCGGTCAGACCGCATCGCTAAGCTTCGGCCACGTCTCGAAGGCACCATTGCTCGATTGCGCGTTGATGAAGAACCATCTTCGGCCGGCGCTGGGAACCATATTGAGGTGGTCGGTGTTTAGACGTTCAGAGGGACTGTAGTGCCAGTGAAGAATGTTGCCGGCCCCGTTGGGCACTCCGTTTCTTCGCCTGCGGGTTGAGTGCGCTGCTTTCCGCGCGTTCCAGTAAAGCGTCATTGATGGTGAACGAGGGAAGAGGAGAGCCAACTCCTCGGCTCGGTCTGAGATCGTGGGCGTCGCAGCACGGCGCCTTACGAGCGCGTCCCGCGTCATGTACGGGTCAGCACAGCAATTAAACGACCAGTCGTAGAGGCCGCATGGGTCAACGCAAGCTCAGTTTTCCTGACAATGGCCTGTTTCCAAGAGGCGCTCGACGCCTGAGGGCAGATGCACATTGCCACCTATCGGGCGCCGTAGCGCCGTCACCGACAACCCAGCACTTTGTTCCCCACGCTCAATCGTTTGCTCCGTCCGGCGATCAGCGGTTTGCCAAGCAAGCGCCACCGGTCTCCTCTTTACGCACGCCCCCGTCGGGGATGCGGAAGCTAGACGCGGTTCTGCTCCTGGTCGCGACGCTGCCAAGCCTGACCTTTGGGGCGATGTTCTGGCTGGGTGTCATCAGCGTGCCACGGCCAACCGCCATGGACGTTCCTGCGCGGGCGATCCAGTCTGCATCTGTCGCAGCCGGGCTCGCGCTGGAAAATCCTCGGCCGCAAACGGCAGCCCAAATCCCGCCCGTCCTTACGGCGCCAGCGATATTAGAGGCAAAGGCCGGTCAGGATCTGACCTTCGCAATTGCACTCGACGGTACTGATGGAGTGCCGGCCCGTAGCATTATCGCCATTAGCGGGCTGCCACACGGCACCACGTTCTCGAGTGGGCTTCCCTATGGTGAGACGGAATGGAACCTGAAACCCGACGAGATCGGCGACTTGCATGTTGTTCTGCCCAACACCGCGAGCGGCGAATCCAAACTTGGAATCCAACTCCTCGCGCCCGATGGCGACGTCATTGCGGGCACTGAAACCCTCCTAAACGTGGCGGCCGATGGTGATGGCGCGCCCGCGCTTCAAAGCATCTACGATCCAAAGCTTGTCAGTTTCGGCGCCTCTGGAATCAAACCCGAGCCCACCCAGGTGCAAGCTTGGCACGAGCCAGTCCAAGAGCTTGAGAGAATGGGCGCCGAGGCAAAGATTGCCGACCCAGAGGTTGCACCGGCCACGTCTGGGGGTGCTGTGCAGCTACTGCCTAGCGATCCGACGCCAGCCGCAAACGATGATGGTCGATCGTGGATTGTGCTTTTGGCCTTCGTCAATCTTCGGGAAGGCCCTTCATCATCGTCGCGCGTGATCGGCGAGATGCCAAAGGGCGCCAAACTTCGTGCGTTGGATCGAGAACGCGGCTGGGTGCAAGTGACTGATTCGGCGACTTCGGCGACCGGCTGGGTTTACGCCGAAAATGTCGCCGCTGCCTCGAACTCAGCCCGCCGCCCCATGCGTGCAGTTCGCTCAAGAGTTCGATCAGGATCGGACGATTCTCCCTGGACCGGTTTGAGTCAGTGGCTGGCGGGCCCGTAGTTCGGACGTTTTCTTCTAGGGAGTATCGCTAGCGAAGTTGTGGCGAGCTGACCATAAGCCGCCGCAGTATATCGTCCGCAACTACGTAAGCAGCACTGACATGCCTCCAATCGTGGAGGCGAGGGCGTGAATTGGGTGACGGCCATGCACCATTGCTGAGCCGTGCGGCAAGCTCCTTCAACGTAACGATTTCTGCTATTGGCGCACAGCGGATGAGGTGGGTTACGCGAGTCACTTCAGCTTCTGACCCAAAGAGGGTGCCGGGGTTCTAACGATTGCGGGCAGTAAACTAGTTTCCTAAGGTCGGAGTACTGCCACGCGAAGACGTCATTCGTCCTTGGCGGTGATTTGCAAGGAGTACAGAAATGGCGGAACAAACAATTCAGGGCTTCGTTGATGGGATCGCTACGCGAGCGAATGTGGACCCCGTGGCAGCAGAGACTGCGGTCGGAACTATTTTATCTTTGATCCAGCAGGAAGGTGACGCAGGCCAAGTAGCTCAATTGTTCAATCACCTGCCGGGTGCAGCGGATCTCGCGCAAAAGCATCCAGTCGTGGTTGGGTCGGGTGGCGGAGTGGGCGGGGCGCTAAGTGGTTTGGCGGGTAAAATGATAGGGACCGACGCCGGAATAATTGTTGCAGCTATGGCCCAGATCGAAGAGACGAACCTCAGCACGGAGCAAATTAGAAATATTGGGACTGCACTTCTGTCCTACATCAGGGACACCAATCCGGCGTTGGCGAAAGAGATATTTGATGCGATCCCGAGCTTGCAAAAGCATTTCGCCTCAAAATGAATCGCGACGCAGGCGAACGTTGGAAGGCTGATCGGAGCGCGAAGGCAATGTCCGCTCTAGAGCGATGAGCATCCCCTTGCCTGCTGCGGTCAGACTAGAATGTCCGCTTCTCCACTAAGCGGACGAACTCGATGGGGCGCTGTGAGGTCAGCTTCTGACCCAGAGCGTACAATGAGACGCCGCTGCTAGTTGTCGTGATCGGAATATTTGCTGTTGTTGCCGAAAGGTATCAGGTCGCCCCCCTCGCGGGGTGTAACATAACGACTTACCTCGGTTTTTTTCGGGGAAGCGGAATCCGTCCGATAGCGTCTAAGGCGTCAATTCTCGCAAAGCGCCGTTGGACAGAGGGTTGTCAATGGCGCATGTAATAAGAAGAGTCTCTTTCGTTGCTGTGACGGCCGCGATTTGTGCGTTGCTCGCAGCACATCCCGCGAAGAGCGCGGATCTGGGTCCACCGCCGGGTCAACAGTTGGCCGAACCTGCGCCACTACCCAGCCAATGGCAGTTCAGCTTTACGCCCTACGGCTGGCTACCCTGGATATCGGGAAACCTGGTGGTCAAGGGGCGACCTTTAAATGTAGCGGTCGACCCCACACAGATCATCGACCACCTCGACTGGCCGACTATCGTGCCGGTCTGGATGAGCTATGCGGAAGCCCGCCGCGGTCCGCTGAGCTTTTTCAACGACGTTGTCTACGCGCAGGTCAATGGCGGGGGAGGCTTCAGTGGATCGGTCAGCGGTAGGCGAGCCAGCGTGACATTTGGCGGCCATGTGCAGGCTGACTACCAATTAGCGATCGTCGAAGCGGGGAGTGCTTATCAAATCTGGTCCAACGGCAGCCAAGGTTCAGCTGGTTCCACAGCTTTCGACCTTCTTGCAGGCGCACGCTATTGGCACCAAGACGTAGATATCTCTGCTGATGTGACGGGCACCGTGACGCTTAACGGCCCGCTCGGTCTCAGCATACGTGGAAATCGCGCGATAGCAGCATCCGGCTCCGTCGATTGGGTCGATCCGTTCATCGGCGCCCGTGTGCGACAGCAACTGGCGCCTGGCCAGGAGATCGTGGTCCGCGGCGACGTCGGCGGCTTCGGCGCTGGTAGCCAATTCACATGGCAGGCAATTGGCACCTACAACTGGCTGCTCGGTGTGACCCACGGCATCCCGGTCGATGGCTACGTTGGATTTCGCGCCTTGTCGGCAGACTATTCGCAGGGTTCTGGCACATCTAAATTCACATTCGACAACGTCATATACGGACCCGTGATAGGCGCAACCATGAGGTTTTGAGTCAAGTCTCCCACGGCAGCGTTAGAAAAACTTGATCAGGACTGTCACCGACTCATACGTCTGAGCGCTGCAAAAGCGCGCGGCAGGGTGAACGCTGCCGTGCTCTTGCGGAAGTCTGTGCTACTCGCGGGGTCGTGGGCACGGAGGGAGCCTATCAGTGAAAAAGGACATAGCGAGCGTGCGTCAGCACATATAGAAGATCGCGGGTGTGTCTCGGACTTGGTTGGAATGGAGCTTTGAAAACTCCGTTTGGACTAAGACGCTAGTCGTAGAGGTCGAGTTTGATACGGACCCAAAATCTCCCGAGTTCAGGCAGGACGTCATCGATATGATAGAGTTTACGGCACTTGGCGTTCTGAAAGACGAGACGACGATGATCGTAAGCCACTTGAAGGTCGTGTCGATGCCGGCGGCAACGTTGTTTCGTGCTTAGTGCTCGACCCGCGCGCTGCGTGCTCTAAACTGATCGGCGTAGGCCGTCGTCACCTGATAGAATTCTGCTCCGATGATCTTACCTTGTTATGCTCAATACCGTGCTGTGCCGCGTGGTTCGTTTGCAATTTGGTTTGCAGACAATCGATAGGCAAGGGCGCATTGATGCCGAGCCGCTGTCGCCGGTAGCCGTGACCTCCCGAAGATGGCCTCATTGAGGCGACGTCTCAGGGTCGTGCCGTGCGGTCACGAAAATTGTCCGGAAGGCACTCCACCAAATCGCCACGTGGGGAGTTGAGGCCTGACCAAGGTCGAATGTGTGAAGGAGGAAAAGCAAATGTTCAAGACACCCCTGTTTACCGCATTTCTCGCCATCTTGGCCCTTAGCCCTGCGTATGCCGCCCAGGACCTCTGCAACGATGCCCACATGAAGCAGATGGATAACATGATCGCCAAAATGACCGATGCCACCAGGCAGAAGGAAGCCGCCACTCATCTCGACATGTCGAAGGCCGCGATGAAGAAGGGCGATGCCGTAGAGTGCATGAAGCACATGGAAGAGACGCACAAGGCCATGGGCTTGTGAGAAAGGCTTTTCACGCGCTGAAAAACGACCAAATGAACGACCCTTTTCCAGAACGCGAGCAAGATCGGTATATTAGTCGAGGCCTGGCCTACATCATCTTGCTCAATGGGATCGCAGCCCTCGTCTTAGTGACGGCACTCGCGTTTGCGCCTCAATCGACGGCGGATTCTCACAGGCTTGCCTGGGCCATGAGAGTGTTTGGGTCTGGCGCAATCGCGGGCTTGCTGAGTTCGCTCCTTGCGTATGCCGGTCGAACTGTGATGGTTATGACACCAAGGCGATTAATCATGCGGGACCTGCTGCGCGTAGGTGCTGTTGTCGCGGCGGTCGGCTCCGGCGCTGCGTTTCTTACGGGATTGAACATGGTGGCACTCACGGTTCCCGAGAGTTCCAGGCCCCATCCAAAAACTAAGCCGGAAAATCATGCGCCAGCCTCCGTCGCGTGGGAACTCGTGAATTCCGTCGCGGGGTTTATTGGGGCGCAGCCGCGTTGCCGGTTAAGCTCAGCTTGATGCCAGAGCTGCGCCGCGGAATCTCTACTCAGTAAGCTGCCATAGACTCGTTCTGATGATTGCGAACGATCACTAAATGTCGGATTTTAGCGTGTGGGCGATGGAGTTCTTGCGCTATGAAGCGTAAAGAAAGAAGGTCGCATTTACATCCATCCAGAGAGTGGCGCCGCGGGCGAATGTCTGCTTCTGACCCAAAGCGGACAAGCCTCGGCGCCGGCGGGAAGCGTGAGGTCGGTGCCGTGCAGAGCCAAGCGGAGCCGACGCCAATGCTCGAACCGCTTGAGAACATACTGAACTCGGTAAACTTCGGGCCTCGACGATGCGTAGCGGGCGCTCTTACCTCGTTGGCACGACCGGTTTTGACCCCTTAGCGGAACAAGGCGCCAGCCTCATCCTCGTAAGCAAGAGCGGCAGTGAATTTAGGGTTGGCCGATGTTCGTTGCCTCTCAATTCGCGAAAGGCTACGCTTTGAGCAGAGGGATACCATTTTCTATGCCAGTTCTCGGCAGCTCAGCGCCGACGCGCTAGAATTCTTTAGGAGGATCCACATGTCTCAATTGTTGCTCGACTCTCAATCGTTGCTCGACCGCTTCGACATCTCAGCTGATGACCTGAACTTGCTTAAAAAATGTGGGGAGACGCTTGGGGCAGCTACCATCGACCGCGTCGTCGACAGATTCTACGAGTGGTTGCCGCAGCAACCCGAGTTCAACGTGTTCTTTAGCAGTCAGGATACCGTGGAGCGCGTAAAAAAGCTGCAAAAGGGATATTGGGCTGGGTTTTTCAGCGGCGTCGTTGATCAGCGATATGTCGACTATCGAATCCGAATTGGCGAGATACACGCCCAACGAGATCTCCCAAGCTTAATCTACTTCGCAGCGGTGCTACGCTTCCAGCTCCTGTTCCTAGAAGAGCTCCAGACGAGCGGCCTTGGCAAAGACCGGCTGCAGTCGGCAACTCACGCGTTTACAAAACTCCTAGCCCTCGACACTTATGTGATCAGCGATCAGATCGCCCAGTTCGCCAAGCGGCGCGTGACCGAAAGCGGCAAGGCGATGCTGGAAATGTCGACTCCGGTCACGTCAATCTGGGAGGGTGTGCTTCTGCTTCCTCTGGTCGGAATCGTCGACTCGCAGCGGACCCAGGACATCATGGAGAAGGTCCTGTCGCGTATCTCGGAGAGCCAGGCGCGTGTTTTTGTGATGGACATTAGTGGCGTCGTCACCGTCGACACGGGTGTCGCCAACAACTTCATCAGGATCACGCAGGCCACCCGGCTCATGGGCTGCGAGTCCATCATTTCCGGGATCTCGCCTAACGTCGCACGAACTCTTGTCGAGCTGGGCGCGAATGTGGGAGAGGTGCGGACGACAGCTACGCTCCGTGATGCGCTGCAGCTCGCACTCGCCGCCATCAAGCCCGCTATGCGCGACGGTCGCGCAGCAGCCGAGGGGCAAGTTGACGTCATGCAACGCTGATTGGCCCTGATAGTACTAACCAATCAGCGGAGGCCGCATGCCAGGGGCTCACTTCGTACTCACCCGTGTTCGCGGGACCATCGTCGTCACTCTTCAGGACGCGGCTGATGCGGGCACGCTTAGGGCCGCCTCACAGGCGCTCATGGAGGAATTGGAGCAACGCCGCGCCGAGGGCGTTGTGTTCGAGGTTTCAGGATGTGAGGTGATTGATCTCGACGAATTCGACCGCTCTGCGGAAGCTTGTCCAGACGGTCGAATGGCTTGGTGTCAGCAGCGTTGTTGCGGGATTGCGGCCGGGAATTGTTGCCTACCTCGCGTCTGCGGGCGTACCAACCGGTGCCCTTCGTACATCGCTGAATCTCGAGCAAGCATTGCTTAAGGTCAAACCAACCAAAGCCCGCAAGCGCAAATGAACCGAACTACCCTTGGCCGATTTGACATCCTAGCGGACGCTGACCTGCACATTGCCGTTTTTAAGCTCCGGTCGAACATACGGTTGCGCGCGTTCTTTAGCTCCGCCGATGTGGCCATGATTGCTACGGTGGCGTCCGAGTTCGGTCGGAACATTCTGAAGTATGGTGGCGCTCGTGGGTACCTTTTGGTGAGTTGGATCGAAGATCAGACGTCTGGCGATAGCGCCGTTGAGATCCAAGCCGTTGACTATGGCCCAGGATTTATCGACGTGGCTTCCGCTCTCAAGGATCGTTACTCCACTGGCGGCACCCTTGGTTTGGGTTTACCGGGTTCAGCACGGATCATGGATTCTCTCGAGATAGAGTCCCAACCTGGCCGGGGTGCCACTGTGACGGCCAAGAAATGGGCGAGGTCGCATGCAAGACCGAATCGACGCCGGTAAATACGTCCGTCCCTGCGATGGTGAAACGCTGTCAGGAGATACCGTGCTTGTGCAGTGGAACGACGATGGCGTCCTTGTCGCCGTGATTGACGTTCTCGGTCATGGCCCGGACGCGCACAAGCTGGCCATGCAGCTTAGCGAAACACTGTCCAAATGGCTGACCAGAGCGTCGGCTCCCAGCCCCGAGGGAGCGCTTGAAATGCTCGATGAGGCCGCGCGCGGCACGCGCGGGGCTGTGGCCGCGGTGGCTTGGCTCAATGGCCGCACGCTTGCGGGAAATGTGGTGGGCATTGGCAATGTGCGGTGTCGCTTGTTCGGCAGCGTTGCGAAGACCGTCGAGTTTAAAGAGGGCGTGCTCGGCTGTCGCATGCGATCGCAAGCGCCTTTCTCTTTCGTGCTCCGGCCATCTGACGTGCTTCTCTTGTTCTCCGACGGCGTACCCGGCCGCTTCAAAAGTAGCGAATACCCTAGCCTTAACCTGGACCCGGCCCCGACGATCGCCTCGAATATCGTTCGACGTTTCGGGAAGGGAATCGACGATGCTTCCTGCGCGGTGATGCGATGCAGATGGTAACCCTTGGCACGCTGTCCCTGAGCGGCGAGGCAGGTGTTCTCGCCATGCGCCGCAAGCTGCTTGTCACTGCACAGCGCCTCGGCGTCAGTTCCAGCAAAGCGACCCGGATTGCCGCAGCGGCTTCCGACCACGCAAAGGACGTGACCCGCAACGCCGCTCTTGAGGTGCTCGTCGGGCTGAGTGGCT
Source organism: uncultured Alphaproteobacteria bacterium (assembly GCA_963741155.1). GTDB lineage: Bacteria > Pseudomonadota > Alphaproteobacteria > Rhizobiales > Methyloligellaceae > Methyloceanibacter. Next base: position 168,436 of record CAVUHA010000009.1, read on the forward strand.
CGGCCTCGGCGCAAGAGCTCTGCGTCGACTTCGCGGCGACCTATCCGGGAGCCGACACCTTGTTGCACGTAGGCTTCGACGGGGTCGAGCCCTTGATCGACGGCCAGCGGCGGGGTTGGCGTGCCTCCTGCAAGATCGATCCGATTACCATGGCCGACCCCGCCATCGCTTGGTGCCAGACCGTCATCGCCGAGCAAGGCGTTGAGGAGCTTGTCGAGTCGTTGCATGCGAACAACGAAGCCCTGCAAGCGGCGAAGGAGGCAGAGGAGGGCGCACGCGCTCGGCTGTCCTTATTACTCGGCGCCGCTCCGGTCGTTGTCTACAGCTTCCGGGCAAGCGGAGATTTCGCACCCACCTTCGTCAGTGACAGCATTCAGGGCATGCTGGGATACCGGACTGATGAGTACTTGGAAAATGCGGATTTCTGGCGGTCATGTGTGCATCCTGACGACCTTGCTGGAGTCGAGGCCGAGCAGGTGCAGCTGTTTCAAAAGGGACAGCATCTCGCCGAATATCGGTTCCGCAAGAAGGATGGTTCTTATTGCTGGGTTAGTGACGAGCAGCATCTGACTCGCGACACGGAGGGGCATCCTAGTGAGGTAGTCGGCTCGTGGAGCAACATCGACATCCGCAAGGCCGCGGAGCAGGCCTTCCAGGCGGCCCAGGCGGAACTGGAAAGGGCGAACGAGGCGAAGAGCGCGTTTCTGGCAAATATGAGCCACGAGATCCGGACCCCAATGAACGCCGTCATCGGACTCTCTCACCTCGCGCTAAAGGCTGATCCCTCGCCACGCCTGCGGGACTATCTGATCAAGATAAGGAGTTCAGGCCAACACCTCCTCGGCATCATCAACGAAATTCTCGATTTCTCGAAGATCGAGGCCGGCAAGTTGTCGATCGAGAGCGTCGAGTTTGATCTCGATAAGGTGCTGGAGAATGTCGGCAATCTGATCTCCGAGAAGGCGGAGGAAAAAGGGTTGGAACTGGTCTTCGACATCGAGCCCTCGGTCAACTCGACCCGTCTAAGAGGCGATCCGCTGCGACTGGGGCAGATCCTGATCAACTTCTGCAATAACGCAGTCAAGTTTACCGAGGAAGGCGAGGTCGTCATCAAGGGGCGAGTGTTGGAGGCCAATGAGGAGAGCCAATTAATTGAATTTTCGGTCAAGGACACTGGAATTGGCATGACCGAGGCGCAAATTGAGCGTCTGTTCCAAGCCTTCGAGCAGGCCGATACGTCGACGACTCGCAAATATGGCGGCACTGGGCTTGGGCTAGCCATCTCCAAGCGGCTGGCAGAATTGATGGGTGGGGACGTTGGAGTCACGAGCGAACTAGGTAAGGGGAGCACATTCTGGTTTACCGCTCGCCTCGGCAAAGGGGTCGCGGCGCCGCGTCCGAAGTTTGCTCCGGTCCGACCTGCGCGGCCGACACCTCTTGATCATTGATGACAATTCGTCCGCTCGCACCGTGCTGTCGAGCATGCTGATGAATATGACCTTCGTCGTCGACGAGGCAGCCACCGGCGATGAAGGCATCGAAATGGTTCGCCAGGCCGCTAAACGTAGCGAGCCTTACGAGATCATCTTCGTTGACTGGCAAATGCCTGTGCTCGATGGCATCGAAACCAGCAAGCGCATTCTTGCACTGCCCGATCTCGCTGTCCCGCCTCACCTCGTTATGGTGACCGCCTATGGCCGCGAGGATGTGTTGAAACAGGCCGAGGAGAATGGACTTGAGAACGTGCTCGTCAAGCCTGTCACCTCGTCGACCCTTTTCGACACGATCGTCGCTGTCCTCCATGCTCACCCAGAGGCGACTGGTCATGTCCAAATTGCTCCTTCTTTCGAAATCGATCGGACGCGCGGGACGCGGGTGCTGTTGGTAGAAGACAACGAGATCAACCAGGAAGTCGCAATTGGCCTGCTCGAAGATGCCGCTATTCAAGTCGATTTGGCGGAGAACGGCGAGATTGCCGTTCGAATGGCGCAGGAAAACGATTACGACGCGGTGCTAATGGATATGCAGATGCCAGTCATGGACGGGATAGAGGCTACACGAGCCATCAGGTCCGACCCACGTTTCCACAACTTGCCCATCATCGCGATGACCGCCAACGCCATGGCCGCCGATCGCGAAAAGTGCCTGAATGCGGGCATGAACGATCACATCGGCAAGCCGATCGATCCCGACCAACTGTTTAGCGTCCTACTCCGCTGGGCTGGACGCCGCAATGATGGCGCTACACTGGAGTAACCCCTTGGATCCTGATACCGGCGCGCTCAAAATTGCAGGAATTGACACGAACTTGGGACTGAAGCGGATTGGGGGCAAGCGCGAGCGTTATGCGTCCCTGCTGCACAAGTTCGCGAGGCAGCAAGCGGGTGCCGCTGAGGCAATTCGGGCCGCCCTCTCGGTTGGCGATGCTTCGACAGCTGAGCGTGAAGCCCACTCGTTAAAGGGCGCTGCAAGCACCCTAGGCGCCACCGCCCTGGCAGAGCATGCCGAGAAAGTCGAGACGGCGATTAGGACCGGACAGAGTGTCGACGAAGCGCTCGAGTCCCTTTCGCATTCTCTCGTCGCCGTGGTGGAAGCGATCCGCGCCGCGCTGCCTGTCTGAGGTATTGCAACGTGCCGATGTCGAGGCTGCGGAGTCCATGGTCGCTCAAATCCTCTCAACTACTACCGCCCACTTGTCCCTGAACCTCGAAGGCAAGTGATGCCGACCTCAGTCAGCAAGCTGGTCTTGATCGTTGACGATACCCCGACAAATGTCGGGGTCATTTCCGGCGTGTTGAAGGGTTTGTACAGGACGAAAGTCGCGACCAATGGCGAGAAGGCTCTGGTGCTCGCGTCGGCTTCGGAAAAACCCGACCTGATCCTGCTGGACGTCATGATGCCGGGAATGGACGGGTATGAGGTTTGCCGCCGTCTCAAGGCCAATCCCCTGACCCGCGACATCCCGGTGATCTTCCTAACCGCCAAGACCGATGCCGTGGACGAGGAAAATGGATTTGAAGTCGGAGCGGTCGACTATATCCACAAACCCTTCTCGGCTCCGCTGGTGCTTGCCAGGGTCAAGACCCAACTTGCCTTGCGGGCCGCGCTCTCGGAAGCGCATGCGGCGCGCAACCAAGCCGACGAGCTGCTCCACGCGTTGCTGCCGAAAAAAGCGGCGGACGAGATTCGTGCCATTGGAACCGTGATTCCGCGACGATATGAGAACGTGGCTGTCTTATTCTGCGACGTGACCAATTTCACCTCCTATTGCGACCAGCATGAACCGGAGGATGTGGTTTCGCGGCTTGATGCTCTCTTCGTCATTTTCGAGCGGATCACAGCCAGACACGGGCTCGAAAAAATCAAGACCATCGGCGACGGATTCATGGCGGCCGGCGGGCTTCTCAACGACCTCAAGGACCCGATCGGCTCGGCCGTTCGCTGCGGCCTCGAAATGGCATCGACCTTAATAGATGCGCATCTCGGATGGGAGGTGCGGGTCGGCGTTCACTCCGGCCCTGTCGTCGCCGGAGTGGTGGGACAGGAGCGATACCAATTCGACATCTGGGGCGACACCGTCAACGTTGCCGCGCGCATGTCCGACAAGTCCACTCCCGGACGCGTCGCGGTCACGAAGGATGTCTGGGAGCAGGTCGGGCACAATTTCACTGGGGAAGCGCTCGGCGAGATGGAGGTCAAAGGAAAGGGCACCATCGCCGTTTTCGGAATTCGCCCGGCATGACCGGCATAACGATGGGTTCGTGGGGCGGCCAAGTGTCGTGCCGTATCCTTCGAAATTCGCCATGTCCGCCTCTCTGGCACGGAACGGACATGAGGCACTGAGCCCGATATGTCCGCTAAAAGTCAGGAAGCAGACCTTAAGCGGCATTCAGCGCCGAGCCGCTCGGGCAGGACCTGAGGGTGTGAGCCCGGGCGACGGCTGGTTGATCCTGAAGCCGACAGAGAACAAATCCCAAAGTGATTGGGTGCCAATTGGGTGCCATCGGCCCAGATCGGATAGCGGTCGATGGGTTTGCAGGAGGGTTTAGCGCCTACAGTATCCGAAAAATAATTATCCTACTCAATGGCTTGTCGAGCGAAGCGTGGTGGAGAGGGTGGGTTGCGAACCCAGGTCAGGTTCTGACCCAAAGTGGACGTCGCCCCAGCTCCTAGCGGTCTCACGGTTTTGACTTGGCGCAAGATTGCCTATGAATTAGACATCCAACGGCCACTGGACATGTGAACTCGGAGGAAAGAGTCGATGAATGGCTTTCGTGCAACTGTGTTCTTCATCTTAGCTGTATTTCTTTGTTCCACCGGGCCGGCCGAGGCGGGCAAAAGGAAATGTGCAGACGATTATCGCAGGTTCTGCAGCCAGTGGGGGCTGGAAACCAGAGGTCTGGAAAACTGCATGCGTCGACACGGGGATCAACTAACGCACGCCTGCGTCAGGGGTTTGATCCAAGCAGGCGCAGTTTCCCAAGCTGAGGTGGACCGCCTGAGAAAACAACACGGCCGCTGAGCTTCCGGGGAGGCCTCCAATATTGGTCGGATCCTCCCCCGCTTGTCGCCGTCAAGGTCAGGATTGCAAATGCGTCACGCCCTGGACCGGCTCAAATGCCGCGCGTGACCCATTGCAGCCCCGAAAGTGGGAAACAGAGGTGGTCCATTTTCATGGTCGTTTCGTCTGGTACGAACTGATCACGACAGACATAGAGGCGGCCAAGGCCTTCTACACCAATGTCGTGGGGTGGGAGGCGCGGGACGCGTCGATGCCCGATATGGCCTATAATCTGTTCACCGTCGGAGAGGCCTCCGTGAGCGGGCTGACGAACCTGCGGGAGGAAGCGAGAGACATGGGCGCGAAGCCGTGCTGGATTGGATACGTCGGGGTCGACGACTTGGACGCTGCCGTCGACCGCGTTAATCGGCTTGGGGGAGCCGTCCACGTTCCACCGACGGACGTTCTCAACGTCGGCCGCTTTTCGATAGTCGCTGACCCGCAAATGGCGACACTCGCGTTGTTGGAGCGTCTCCAACCCGGCCAAGAGCCGCATGTCGAGCAGGACACACTCGGTCGCGTTGGCTGGCACGAACTGCTCGCCGCCGACCGGGAAAAGGCGTTAGCTTTCTACGGCGAGCTTTTTGGCTGGCAAAAAGCCGAAGCCAATGTCGGCGCGCTGGGAACGTATCAGCGCTTCTCCGCCGCGGGGCAGACGATCGGCGGGATGGCCACTAAGCCTCCGAAGGTGCCGGTCCCCTTCTGGCTTTACTACTTCAACATCGGCGATATCGACGCGGCAGTGAAGCGCGTGAGGGTTGGTGGCGGGCAGATCCTCAACGGCCCCGTTGACGTGCCAGACGGTAGCTGGATCGTTCATTGCACAGATGCTCAGGGCGCCATATTCGCGCTGGTGGGAAAGCGGGAATACAAGGCTATGGTATTCTTCGAGGCCGTCGGGTCGCGCGATGCTTTTGACTGGCATAAGCGGTCTGCGGAGTGAGCGCTCTCACGTCGAGACGTGCGCTGCTTCCGGCTTCGCGCCACGACCAATCGCAAATTGACCGACCGGGCCTTCGACGTGGAAATCGATCCCAGTCATCTTAGCGAACAGATCAATATTGACGGTCCCAATCGCACATCCGCCGAGCCCCATGTCGGTCGCCATCAGGTAGAACGTTTGGATCAAAACGCCCACGTCCTTCAGAATGAGCGCATATGCGATCGAGCTGTACTTCCATGAGATCCGTCCAAATCGCGCAGCGACCGTGAACAGTATCTGGGGCGCAGCGGCCGCGCCCATTGCAAACTCGGCGCCTCTCAACATGGCGTCTAGCTCATTCTTGCGGGTGCTGATCGGCACCAGCGCATGCCGGCCCGCGTCGTAATGATAAAAGCCTCTTGCAAGCCCTTCACATTTGTCGACGGCCAGATAGAGCTCAAGCTCGTAACCTGCGCCCCCTGAGGGATACGGTCTGACGGCGTAAGTCGTGACCGGCCCGCCCTCGCCGAGTTCGAGGGTGCTTCGCAATCTCGACTGGACCCGCGCAGTGCTGTCGAGAAACCGCGCAAGCTCGGTAAGCGTGATCGGTCGCTGGTCGTCGAAGCTACGCGTCGAATGACGTTCACGCAGGAGTTTTGCGGCCGGCGAGATCGCGTCCGAGCGCGCGTCCGAGAACTTGCGCAGATCGATTTTCTTCCCGGGCCACGGGGGCCGCACAGCCGGCAACAGAGAAATGACCCCGGCATACGGATAGAGTCCACCCAGCGGGTTGGCGTGGCGACCTTCTGTGCTCCGCGCGTGAAAAATGAGATCGTGAAAGTCCCACAGAACGAGGTCGGCATCACCCTCAGTCGGTCGAAGGCCCTCGTCGCCGGCGGCCTCAATCTTGAAGAGCATTTGGCAATCAACTAGCAGGGCGAGAAGCTCAATCCCCGGAAAGCTATCCTTCCGGCGGAGCTGTTCAATTTGTTGCGGCGCAGATAACAGGGCCAAGGCGGCCGCAATTTTCGGATTGCAAATTCTGAACAAGGCGCCGGCACGCGGCGATTCCAGGACCATCGCGTTGCCGCGCCGTCGCATGTATGCGAAGCGCGACAAAACCAGAGTATCTGCGTTGCAGAGCGGCGACTTTCGCGGCCAATAATCGGGAAGTTGTGGTTCGATGACGACCAGCTCCTCGCCGCTTTGCGAGTGTCGGAGGCGGTACTCCAGTAGACCGTACCTGGCCAATCGCTGGACTAATAAATGGATCTCCTCGTCGACCTTCCGGCCACGGGACGCAAACGAGCTAAGTGGCAGACCAAGGCGCAGCTCCTGCGCGCGATCCGCAGCGTCCGCGCTGAACTCTCCCAGGCCCACCGAGTGACTATCGAAGCAGGCAACGATTTGACTGTCCGAACGCACTTCGAGCGTGATGTGACCGACAAGCCGGACGGACAAAGTCGCCGGCGAAGCCCTTCGCCTTCTCGTTATTCGAGGAGCACCCAAGCGGGGAGGACCCTTAGGTTCGGGGATGAAGCGGATTGAACTCGTCTTCTGACAGCGGCCGGTCTCGCAATCCTAGCTTTACGGGGACATCGTAAAGCCGGCCGGGCGCGAAGCGGCGATAGAAATGCCGCAATCCCGGCACGATCACCCTGACGACGGGGACCTCGATGTCGGGACGTGTCTGATCGAGGACGAGAAAATCGAGGCCTTCTCGCTTGGCGAGGCGCACGCAAGTCATCACTTGCTCGCGCTTGTCGAGACGGCCGAACTTCGAGGTTAAGTCCGGTCGAATCAGCGGATTGCCGCTCGGCGCCAAATAAGGATGGTCACCCAGCCGCAATTCACTGTCGTCCCGACTGCGCCCTCCCATGAGACCGATGGACAGAAATTGGTTCAGCTCCGTCATCGCGCGCAGGACCGCGATGCGCGTGTCGAAATGCGCGCCAGAACCAAACTCAATTCGTTCCTGCGAGTTTTCCGTCCAATGCGTTACCGCCACAAAGCTCGGAATCCCGAGATCGCTGGTGACGTCGAGCACCCAAAGCCGGCGTCCGGTTTCGGCGAGCTGGATTTGTAGTTCGCGGACGTAAGCGTCGTCGATTTGGCTGAGGTCCATTCCCGCCCGCGGCAATCGGTTGTACCACCAGATTGCGTATGCATCCCGTTCCACTAACTCGAGGAATCCCTGGACGATCGCTTCCTCAAGCGTATTGCCGGCCGCGCAGCCATTGGAATCCGCGGGGATCTCTCCGCTGGAGCCCTTGTAGAAGAAATATAAAAGGCTGGTCGGAAGGTATTTGAAGCGTTCGTCGCGCAGAGACCAGACGGGCGACCATTCGATCTCGGCAATTCGATCGAACGCGGCCGACATTGCCGCTACCTCGTCCGGCCCGGTGGTCGGCGCCCACATTCCCCGGTACTGCGCGTCGCTGAACAGCCTGACGTCGTTCGGCAGGATGGCATCACCTGCCGGGAAATCCGTGAACCGGCGCGTCACTCTGATCTCGTCGCCCTGAAAACTCCCGGAATAGCGCTCGATCGCCTCCATTAGCGCGCTGGCTTCTCCCTGGTCGGCGGTGCTGCCCTTGCCGAAGCTGCCGCCGCTCAGTCCGGCCTTGAGCTCGCCGACCGTCTCTGGACGCGCGGCAAAATTGTGGGTGGCAAAGTAGTTGGTGTTCAATGGCAAGTCGGCTTCGATCCGCTCTAGACGCGAGACCACGCCGGTGAGCGGACTCACGTGCTTTCGGTAACGTGCAACCGTGGCCGTTGACGAAACGGCTCGGTATCCGCCGCTCGTCATGACCAGCTTGCCGCCGGCGCCAAGCTCGATCGGCGCGGGCGCGCGGTTCGGATCGCGCAGCTCCTTCCGGCCGCAGGTGGGGCATTGCGGGCGAGCCGCCACGTAATGCTTCACGATGGTCGAGCCCAATAGGTCGAGGCTGATAATGTGATCGCTCAATTTCGTGCGAAAGTCGGTGGCGATCGCTTTCGCGATCTCGACCGCCGCAAGTTGAATGGCAGTCTGCCCGAACGTGTCTTGGGCGAGAGGCGAAACCGCGACACAGCGGGCATGTCTGCGGTCGAGAAGCGCCTTCACCTCTCGGTTCCGTTTCATCCGCTCGGCGAGACAGGTCCAACAGGCACCTTGGCCTGGCGTGAACACGGGCCCCACGAGGGGAAAGATGCCAGAGGGTTGGACGAGCAGCCACGGCGTTTGGTCCGACAAATGCTGCCGGTTCAATTCGGCCAATCCTTCTTCGAGATAATCGTTCACCAACATGACCGTTAGGTCGGCGCGGCGCTTCACGACACGAACACCCAGCCCACTCAGGGCGGCGCCGAGTTCCGTTGCACCCGACACATCGATCGATTGAATGCGCACACGAAGCTTCTGGAGATTTTTCTCCGCCGTCTCCGGTGAAAGCCCGAGACTCGCCCAATAAGCGGCCGTGGCGCCCAAGGAAGACCGCGAGGTCGGGACGATAAAGCGGCGGTCGAGTAGCCGCTCAAGCGCTTCGCGGATTTTGTCGGACGGAAATTTCTGGTCCAGCTCTCGAACGAGGTCCTGAAAACTTTTTCCGGCTCCTATTGCGGACGCAAGCGCACAATAAAGCTCGCCGTGAAGAAAGAACTTCCGGTCCTCGGAATAGAGGCAAACAACATCAGGGGGCAGCACATAGACCGTGAAATTCGGCGCGAACCGCGGAACTTTTTTGCTATGATGCGTAAGGCGGTTCCCGCGATTGCCCGTCATAGAGTCGGCATGCGCACCTTTCCCGCGACTGCCGCGGGCCGGCGGCGCGGGGGACGTATCCTCCGTGTTGCGAGATGCACGTTTAGCTCGCACGTTTCTCGACTCGCACCCACGTGCGCAGCGCTACAAAGCAAGACATGGCCGAGTCAAGCCCAGCCATGGGTGGCTAGTAAGAGCACCAGACCCGCACACCGTTTCTCCAGCACCAATAGCGCCGCCGCCGCCGCAGCCGCAGCCGCCGCCCCACCAAATCCCGACACAGCCTCCCCAGCCGCAGCCGTGGCAACCTCTACAGCCTCCACAGCCGTGACCACAGCCGTGGCAACCTCTGCAGCCTCCACAGCCGTGGCCGCAGCCGTGACAGCCGCCGCAGCCTCTGGCGAGCTGTACGTTGGGCCCAGGTCTTCCGGCGCTTTCCTTGTCGAAGACATAGAACGTCGCCAAGGTGACGTCGGAGATTTCCTCCTCACCGAGAGCGATTTCGTGACTGTCTCCGGTATTCGGCGTCGGCATATCCGTTGCCAGCCCACCAGGGACCGCGGATGCGCCGCTCGCCAGCGACAACGATAACCCGGCGACCCCTAAAGCCGGCAGGGCTTTGTTCCGGCGCCTTCGCTTTGAAGGTTGCTTCGCGTGCGACATGATGGAGTCCTTCCATACTTTCGGGCAGATGCCCGACCAAGCGAATGTATTGGCTATCGTACGCTTGGCACAGGGACGCGGCAAGGCGCCAGGGGCAGAATTAAGTTGACGCTTTTATGGAACCTACAATCGACATGCCGAGCTTGGGCGCCCCTTCCACCAAGAAGGTTGGCATCCTTATCAAGACCGGCGATCAGACGATGTTGTTGCGCTTTCCCTTAAGGAGACGAGAGCCTAAAATCTCTCACGCCAGTGTGTCGCGCAGATCCGCGCTCGCCACCACTGCTGGGCTGAGTTTGGGCTTGCTAGAGTTAGTGTTGAAAGGGGGCTTATCAAGGACCAGCCCCAGTCCCATAGGAAGTGCCCAATTGGCGGAAAACTCGCATCGCGGTGAGAAGTCGATACGGCTGGCTGGGCTTCTCGTCTTACTCACGATGGGAGCAACGTCGGCCATGGCTGCCGATGTGGCTTATGCTTGGCGCTTTGACGATAGCGCGGATGGTCCGTTCCTACTGCTCGGCTCGGCAGAGGCGACGGACGACTTCGTCTTCCTGCTCAGTTGCAGCGACGACCAAAGCATTAGCGATATGGTCGTCTATGACATCGGCGGCGCACACATCGGTCAGCCGGTAAGGATCGAACTCTCCCGCGACGGTGCCAAGGTTTCGCTGAAGGCCATCACGACCGCCGATAAGAGGGGCTTCGTTTTCGCCGAAGCAAAGAACTTCCCTTTAAGGCCACTCATATCAGTGTTGGATGGAGAAGGGCCGGTTAGAATGATTGCCGGCAAAACGATAACCTTGCTCCCTGATGAGGGTCGTGCCGCTGAGCTTGCTGAATTTGCTGCGCGATGCAGTCCAAACTAGCTAGGTACTCGCGGCTTCTGCTATGGCAATAAGCGTACCAACTCGCCGCGGCGCTCTAACGTCAGCTACTGACTCAAAGCGGAAATCCGGGGCTCGTCAGGGGATGAACTTCAAAGTCTGGGCCAGCTTGATGGCTATCATTGGCTAGGACGACTGGAGGTGCAGAGGAGTAGAGTCGGGCTGCGGCCGGGCAAGTGTATCAATCGTAGTTTGTTCAGTAGGAGGTCATCATGGGATTGCTCGACAACGTCTTTGGTTCTGGTTCCAGCTCCGCCGTCCCGGGCGGTAACGTCACGAAGCCACTGATGATTGCGCTACTTGCGCTCCTCGCCTCGCGGTATATGAGCGGAGGTTCAAAGTCGCCAGCGGCTTCTCACTCCGCGCCGGCATCCCCCTCAACTCCTACTGCTTCTCCAGGCGACATCGTCGGCGGTCTTGGGGGCTTGCTCAAACAATTCCAGCAGAACGGTTTCGGCGACGCGATTAATTCCTGGATTAATACCGGTCCGAACAAGGGGGTGACCCCGGGCCAGATCTCCGATGCACTCGGTCCGGAGATTATAGACAACCTCTCGCAGCGCACCGGTCTGTCCAAGGATGAGATAGTGCAGATTCTTTCCCAAGTCCTTCCCAACACCGTCGACCAACTCACACCAAATGGGCGCATGCCGACCCATCGGGAGGTCGCACGGCTGGTCGGCTAACAAGCGCGCAACGGACTTGAACCTCCAAACCAAGGAGTCACGCAATGTCGGTTCTAGGCTGGATTGTATTGGGGCTGATCGCTGGCTTCATCGGGAGCAAGATCGTCAACCGAGAGGGACAGGGCTTTCTGCTCGACATTGTGCTGGGTATTGTCGGTGCAGTCATCGGGGGCTTTCTGTTCAGCGCCCTAGGCGCAACAGGCATTACAGGTTTCAACCTCTATAGCATGTTCGTCGCCGTTGTAGGTGCGATCGTCGTACTCTGGTGTTACCACGCGTTAAGCGGGCGTCGTCCCTAACAACAGCTCGCTCGCCCTATGGGGTGACTATTACCTTGCTCGCGTCGGAAGTTTGTTCCGCTTCTGGCACGAAGCGCGGCCTTTCTCACATTGGGGGCGCCGCCCTCGTAGCGCTTATCACCTTCACCCTTGGGATGCCCGAAACTGCCGAACGGGAGCGCGGTGGGACTTGAGTCCGCTCCTGGCACGAAGCAGCCAAGTGGATGGACACAATGTCCGCAACCGGCCCAAAAGCGGAAACTGGCCTGAACCTCGCCTCACTCCGTGTTCGGTGAACATCGGGGTGGCCAAGCCTCTTGATATCCTAGCTAGCCAAAGCTTCAACGATGCAGATTGGGCTCGCTGTGGGCACGATGCGTCCAAGCTGCAAGCCAGCCGACGCCAACAAATCGCGAAATTCACTAGCTGATCGTTCCTTGCCACCTACGGTCATCACCAGCATCTCGATGTCCAGCATCTTGGCTGGGCTTGGACCAGCATCGTCCTGTATGACCATCTCGCATATGAGCACGCGGCCGTTCAGTGGAAGCTGCTCACGCATCAAACTAAGGACGGGGCGGCAATAATCATCGCTCCAGTCGTGGATGATGTGCTTCATGATGTAAGCGTCACAGTCGGAGGGAACGCGCTCGAAGAAACTTCCCGACTCGATTGAGATCCGACCATCGCATCCGGCGAAGCGATCTTTGGGAATCTCGGCGACCACTTCACGGAGGTCGTACAGCACCCCGTGCATTTGCGGACAACGCCTCAAGATTGACGCAAGCAGCGTTCCATGTCCGCCGCCCACGTCCGCCAGGCGTCGAATGCCGGTGAAATCGTAAGCATCCAAAATGGCTTGAGCTGCAGCGGTCGAGAAACTAGTCATCGCCCGTTGAAAGGTCTCGGCCTGATCGGGTCGCTCGGCCAAGAAATCGAAGGCGTGCTTGCCGTAAGCCTTCGTGACGCCATCGCTGCCGGTGCGCACACAGTCTGCAAAATGCTCGTAGGCACGCGTGGTCCATTCGTCGCCGAATAGCATCGCGAGATAGCGAAGGGAGTCTTGTGCGTTCGTTTTCAAGAGTTCGCCGACCGAGGTAAGTGAGAATTGCTGGGCAGGCGTTTCTTTGAAGACGCCGACACTGGCGAGAAGCCGCATGACACGAAATAGCGAGGGCGCGTGTGCCCCCACCTTTGCCGCCAGCTCCTCGAGGTGCACTGGCGTAGCGTTCATATGATCGGCCACGCCGAGCCGTGCCACCGAGGCGAGTGAATAGGTGATCTGCTTACCAAAGATGAGTTGCATAAATGCCTTCTGCGGGGCGCCCGGATCTGAAGTCATGATTTCCCCTCTCGGATTGTGAGATTCACCTCCGCCGACCGTGGTCGCGCAGTGTGGCCTCTGGAAGGCAAGGAGTGAGGCCCTGAGCTTGCCGCCGCTTTTGGCACCAAGCGGACCAATTCGATGGGGCGCGCGGCTCGTCGAATACGGATGCCTCTATTCGTCTGACGGCGTCAACAACCCTTACGGCACTGGTGCGGAGGAGAATTACCTGCTTCCCGACGATCCAAGCCTTAATTTGGCTCCCGACGATGCGAGCCTTAATTTGACTCCGCGTGTTCCGGGCGCGCCTTCATCCCGTTGATTGCATTACGGCGCCTTAGAATAGGAAAATAGCCTCAAAATCGCCACTCCTTCCCCGTCCTGTAGAGGATCAACAAGGACCGACGTCATTTGGGGGATTGGTGATGCGTATCATCTTCGCGCTCGCGCTTTTAGCGGCGTCACTTTCGTTAGGCGGCTGCTTCCACCACAACCAAGCGGTCTATGCGGAGCCCTTACCACCCCCACCCGTTGCGCATCCGCCCCTCAAGTAGCGTCAGTCCGCCGTTTGCTCGGTGTGCGCCGCATCGGTGACTTAGACTTGGAAGTGACCAATTCAGCGGATAACCAGCAGGAGGCGCGGACCCTCTTGGTCATTGTCAAAGGTCGCCGGCCATGCGAATAGCGCGACATTGTCTGAGCCTTGCGGCCCTGGCCATCCTCTATTGCGGCGTTATCGGTAGCCCTTCTGTTGAGCCAGCCTTTGCGGGGGATAGCGCTGCGTCCACGAAGCGCATCGTTGCCACGTATCACGTCGATGTGGGCGGCTTCAATCTCGGGGATTTCCATCTCACGACGGTTCTCCGGGGTTCCGACTATGAGATGCGAGGCGAGGGGCAGTTCTCAATAATGGGCGGTCTGCTTTATGCGTGGAGCGGGACAACCGCGAGCAAAGGCAAGGTCACTGATATAGGCCCGGAGCCCGCGACTTATGCCTTGAACTATAATGGCGGAGACGAGAGCCAGCAGCTTCGTGTGACATTTGACAACGGCGGGGTCACCCAAGTCTCGGTGGCTCCGATAAATAAGCCGAGCCCCCACGTCGTTCCCGTCACCAAAGAGCAGCTTGCGGGCGTGCTCGATCCGGTGACCGCCATCTTTCTTTACGCTCGCTCGGACAACCCCAATGGTGACCTCAAAGTCTGCGATCACACAGTGCCGGTCTTTGACGGCGAGCAACGGTATGATCTCGTGCTCAAGCCTAAGCGGACGGTGAAACTCCAAAAAGATGCGTCCACGGGGTATTCCGGCTTCGCCGCAGTGTGCCGGGTTCGGTTCAAGCCGATTTCTGGTTATCAGCGGGACGACCCCGACATCCGGCTCATGTCGCAGAGCAATGATATCGAAGTCTGGCTCGTCTCCCTTCCGGGGACGGGCATGTACGTACCTTATCGGATAGTGATGCCCACCTCCGGCGGCAACGCGTCTGCAACATCGAGCTCTTTCAAGATCCAGACGGGCGCCATGCGTGCAAGTCTCGAGGCCCCGCACTGAGGAGACCGAGACCGCGTCACTGACCGCCTACATCAGCGCAGCAGGAGCCCATTTTAACCTCAGAAGTGGACGGCCGGGCAATTGTTGCTTTAGCAGCCCGTGATTCCCAGCTGGATAACTGCTGAGCACTTCATTGCAACGGAACCGACCTTGGGAACAGAAATAAGTGACGCGCTTTGTCGGCAGGTTATGACGTGCTGCAATCGCCTGCGTATAGCGAGCGATGCGATGACGAATTATCCCTGCCGTAGCATCGCTAATCCGATCTGGACCTGCAAAATCTATTCGCCATGAGGCACAGATTGGCTCGGAACACGTTCGCGAATAAAGGGAGCAGTAGAATGCAACGTATGCGTGCAATGATCGGTCTGGCTTCGCTCATGGGCGCTGCCCTGGTCGCAGGCCCTGCCTCGGCGCTGACCGCCTATTCGCCCACCGGTCATCTCAATGTGCGGAGCGGCCCGGGCTTTCAATATCCGGTGGTCGCCCAGATGGAGCCCAACGTCCCCGCAGCGATCTCCGGGTGCGTCGCCAATTATACCTGGTGCGGCGTTGCCTTCGGAGGGCTGACCGGCTGGGCGTCGGCCGAGTATCTCGTCACAGACGCGGGTGGCAAGCTCACAAATCTTCAAGTGTCCGGCGCTGAGCTCGGCATTCCCATTGTCGTGCCCGAGGGCGTCGGGGAAGTCGTGGCCACGCCGCCGGTTGGCGCGATGGTCGCGGTTCCACCGAGCGTCGGACTCGTCGAGCCGATCGCGCCGGCCCCGGAAGTGCTTTCATACGTTACGGCTCAGCCGATTCAACCGGTACTCGTCGACGGAGAAGTGATGGTTGGGGCAACCTTGCCTGCGGCGGTGCCGGTCTATCCCATCCCGGCGTCGCCTTACGTCTATTCCTACATCAATGGCCAGAGGGTCTTGGTCGAACCGGCCGCAAGGAGGATCGTCTACGTCGTCCAGTAGACGGGGATCGGCTGCGATCTAGGTTGGATAGACGAGGTGATCATGGCGCACGGCACGCGCAAGCGCAGCTGGCGCGCCGTCTTTCAGGGACTATGCTTCCGCTACGCCGACGCTCGCTTGCCGCAGATAATATCCCAAGCGACGTTGATCTGTTTGAGCTTGAGTCCTCGGATCCGACGCTCTTCCTCTTGGCTAGCCAGATCGGGATGCCAGTTCTGGCGGAGATTTTTGACGATCTTCTTGAGCATGTGTTGCGTGGTTTCAGGACTTGCGCCCAGTACCTCGAGCGCTTCGCTACGGTTGGATGGAAGCCATTCATCGTCTTCTATCGGCGCCCGCCAAGCCGCTGATGGCCGGGGCCGCGAAGGGTGATCCGGCGTCAGGCGTTGAGGGCCCGCAGTTCGACCTCTTACGGCAACGGCACCGACCGGCGTGGCCCGACGGGTCCATGCGAACCAGATCGTGGAAAGCAGAAGAATGGCAACTAGGCCAAATCCCAGTTTCCCCGCCGAGATTCGATCGGGCTCGACCAGAGCTTGGCGAACGGTTTTGGTCCCTTCGCTTCCTGTCGCAATATTGTGCCGATAGCCTCTCTGCGTTATCGGCTCCTGAGTAATCGAAGCTGTCGATTCCGCCTGGCCCGCGGCTTGACCGATTATCGAGGGCAACTCCGTCTGTGGGACAGCGCGACCGTTCAAGTTGGGGATGGTCTGGTCGGCAACACTGTTTCGGCCGCCTTCGGGACGGACCGCATTTCTAGACTGAAGGGTGGTAGAGGCGATCGTCTCCGGCACAAATTCGAACCGGGCATAGATGCCGAGCGCGGGAGCGAAGCCCGTCGGCAAATCGACGATGGACGGTTGGTTTTTGACTAGCGTCCGCGCGCAAGGCCAGCCGTAACCAACACTGCCAAACGTCCAAGGCCCATAACCGAACCGCGGTCCTATGTAGCAGGGTCTGCGTGGCCCTCCGTTCCACCAGGAACCCATTCTCATATGCAGCCGACCGTCGCTGACCGACGCCCGGTTGGGGCCCCATTTCGTGAATGCTTCCACCACCGCCAGCCAAGACACCCGGACGCCCCCACAGTCGAGGTCGAATCGATGCACCAACCAGTCACGACAAAGCCCGGGTCTGTTCGGTGAGCACGCGGTGAACATTTGATGTTCGGGCGTTCCAAAGATCCGATAAGATTGGCTCGGACCCGGAATGAGATTGACCCTTCCGCCACTTGCCTGACATGCAAGGGGCATGAGTAGTCTCTCTTCGGCAGAAGCGGCGCTCGTGAGGAAAATCGACGTTGCGATGCCACAGAAGAGGCTGCATCGCGCTAGGAACTCCCGCATAGGTAGGCTCCCCGAGTTCAATCCAGCGCCCTCGCGCAGAGGGCGGACCTTGCTGTCAGCCAGACCTAGCCCACTTTAAGGCGCCAAGGTCGTGCGGGCTGTTTGGAGCGACTAAAATCGTCGCGGGCTCCAAATGCAGACAAGTCTTTAGTGTGCTCAAAAGAGAGCCAGCGCCAGATCTTCGGGAAAACGCTCGCGTCCCCCTGCCTCTCAAGACATCTTGGGCCCGGTCCTCGCATGTAGTGACGCTCGGGATGATATTTATCGAATAGTCTCGCCACGGCCGGAACCCTCCTGCTGGTTCCCAACCGTCGCCTAAAATTTCTTTAAAATTCGTTTCACCTGACAAGCAAGGCCATCACTTTCGCGCGAACGCCGCAATGATTGGCCCATTGGATAGAGCGTGTCGGATCGGCCGAGGGCGGGCGCGAAAAGGCTCGATATGCTCCCGTCTAGAAACAGCGCATTATCCGAACCGAGACCGTCTCGGAATAGGTGTGCGAACAGAAGTGACCGCGCCTTCAGAGATGGCAAAAACAACGGTGTGAGGGTCACGAAGTCCGACGCCATCTCGAACTTTCCCTTGGCTAGCCAAATGAAATGAGGTGCTGATATGTCGGGCTGGATATGGGGAATGCTCCTCATCGGGGTGACAGTGTTCCTCTCGGCTACAGGCACATTACTGGTGCGCCGCTGGTTTGCTGTGGAGGTTCTCGAGCGCCACAACGAGGTGGCCGGTTTCATCTACGCCGTCGTTGGAGTGGTGTATGCGGTGCTGCTGGGTTTCACCGCCATCATTGTCTGGGAACACTACGACAAAGCGCAAGCTGCGCTCGAAACGGAAGCAAACGACCTGACCGACCTGTTCCGCGACGCCGAAACATTTCCGAATGACGTTCGCACGGAAATAGCAAATCAGCTCCGCAGGTATGCCCGACTTGTGGCTGAGAAAGAATGGTCTGCTATGGCCGAACACAAGTCGAGCCCTGAAGCCTGGGACGCGTACACGCAACTTTGGCGAACCTACTATCAGTTTCAGCCCCAGAGCGATCGCGACAAAATTTGGTACACCGAGTCAATCACAAAACTTAACGACCTCGGCGATCAGCGCCGATTGCGCCTGCTAAGCAGCCGAGTAGGAGGAGTACCAGGTATAATTTGGGCGGTGCTGATTGGCGCCGGAGGCATCACAATTGGCTTCAGCTTTCTTTTCGGCACGAAAAATGTCGCCGCCCAGGTAGTGATGACCTCAGGGCTTGCGCTAACGATTGCGCTCGTAATGCTCTCGATCATGGCACTGGAACAGCCGTTCGCCGGCATTCACCGGCTCGGGCCGCAGGCGTTCGAGCACCTCGAGGATACCTTTAAGCGTTTGGAAGCAACCCAAAGCCACTGAATGTGGGGCCCTCGATCGCTTGGCCCGCAGGGCCACACGACGATCCTCGTTTGTGATGCCCAATACCGTGCTGTGCCGCGTTTGCGATTTGGTTTGCAAATTCGGCCCTTGCGAGCACTCAAAACGTGGATGCAAAACGGGCGGCCTGCCGCGTGCTTCGTTTGCAGTTTGGTTTGCAATCCTATCGGGTCCAATACCGGAGCAGGAGCCCGCTTTTACTTCCGAAGCGGACGGCCAGGCCCCGGGGCTACTTTGTGCGTCCCAGAAAATTCCTGGCGCAACATCCCCGATGCGCTCGACGGTGTTTTTGTCGTGCCAAGGCCGGCGCCATGCTTCGGCCCACTACGCCTTTTAGAGGCATTAACTAAAGCTTGGCCGCATATCCTTTGCGCATGAGTTTGGTGATATACTCAAACAGTGCTGGAGGGTGAGGCCCCCTTCGAGTGTTCCATGATCAATCGATTCTGTACGACCGCATTTCTCGCGTTAGGATCCGCGGCTATAGCACTTTCGGCGGTGGCGGCCGACCTTATCCCTTACGAAAAGGGCTCGATCCCTGATTCTGACGATTACGCAGGCTATCCCGGCTATGATTCAGATCAGCCGCCTGCGGCGATGACCCCGGAAGGTCGCTACGGCGATCCCGGCTATCGGCCCGGCTACGAGTCAGATCGGCCACCTGCGCCGATTGCTCCCAATGGAGCCCACGACCGTTACTCCTATCAGCCTCGCTATGATTCAGATCAGTCGCCTGCGGCGATGCCCGGCTACGAGTTCAGATCGGCCACCTGCGCCGATTGCTCCCAATGGAGCCCTCGACCGTTACTCCTATCAGCCTCGCTATGATTCAGATCAGCCGCCTGCGGCGATGACCCCGGAAGGTCGCTACGGCGATCCCGGCTATCGGCCCGGCTACGAGTCAGATCGGCCACCTGCGCCGATTGCTCCCAATGGAGCCCACGACCGTTACTCCTATCAGCCTCGCTATGATTCAGGCCAGCCACCCGTTGCGATGGCTCCGGATGATCGCTACCAAGAAGGTTACGAATCGGGTCCTCCGCTATCGCCGCCACCGGCCTATAACGACGGTTACAACCCCTATTCGGGCAATCGCTGACGCTACATTCGACTGAAACCTGCCGGAAGCCATCTGGGGGGTCAGCGAGGCGCAATCGTGGTGCGGGCACAAGGGCTGTAGACCCCCTATACAATCCACCCCAGCTGGCGGGCCTTGTGTTTGGCTTCCCGCCAAGCGAGGCCCAGGAAGCCCCGCCGCGATATCGGGCCTTCACGGTCGTCGTAGAGATACTCGGAGATGAATAGCCCGGGTCCGCGCTCGCTTTTTCGAAATGTCACCACCTGGCCTGTGCCAAGCATTGACACAACGATGCTTTGGTCCTGAACCTTGACAATCAAGGGGGCTGGGTCATCGCCGCCTCCCGTCACTCTCGTGCGGTGAGCAAGCCTTATACCGCTTCGAGCGTGCTTTCCCTCATCCCTATTCTGGCGCTGCTAGTGCCGCCTCGCGTCGATTGGGCCTCCTGCCTCCGCCACGCCCTCGACTGCACAACTAGACTGACGCAAAGACAATTGGCGGATTCTTGGCGATCTTCTTCTCCTCAGACTTATAGGCGACGAGTGCCCTGTTGGACCAAGTCACCCGGCCTTTGTAGTGCGGGATTCCGGGTCGTTCAAATGACTCCATGAAGAAGAGTGTCGCCTCATCGATGTTCTTGGCGGTACGGAGCTTGGGTATGGTGGCCCATTCGGGCCCCTTGAGCTCGCGCCTCAGCATTTCATAGTTCGCGTCATAACTGTCGGGACCACGCCCCATCTCGTTCAGCAATTTCTCGAAGACGCGACGGCGGCCAGGCTTCGAAGCGGTGCCCATTCCGGTCCACTGAAAGAACCCAAGCCCTCCCTTCGATCCCTTTTTAGTCGGATGCTGCTCCTGGATTTGCGTAAAGCCCGCACTTTCTCCACCACCATTACCTACGACGCCTGCCGCTTGAAAATCCGCCAGCGGGGTGAAATCCCGCATGAGATCACGCATCATCCGAGGAGCGAGCTTCTTGAAGAGACTGTAATCGGCTCGGCTCTTGACCGTCTTGCGTGTCATGACGTGTCTCCATGCGCCCCAGCGAGACCTTATTGGCTTCGGAGCGGCGGGACCGTAGGCCGCGTGATGTTACCTCCTAGGAAACGGCAGGCACAGGCACAGGTACCCCCACGGCAGAGAAGGGCCGCTATGCACCTTCCACGCTTGCGCAGAAGGCTACACTCATCGGGGCCGTGGCAAGTGCAGGTGGCTGTGTTCGACCAAGCAGTAGGGATCAGGCATGCGGTAACAAGGGCAAGGCTAAGAAGAAGCGACAGCACTAGCATCTACTTGTCACATCCCTTTTTGCGCTCGTCGAATAGCAAAACGACTGCGGTCGTTCCAATCTCTTGTCCAGCTCGATGGATCCACCTGTGAGCGCGTTTCGTGCTCATGGAGGAGTAAGCCTGTTGGTCTACGAACCGGCGGATAAAACACAAGGATTTGGCGGAGAGGGTGGGACTTCGAACCACGGTACGGTTACCCGTACAACGGTTTTCGAGTTCTAAGATTCTCATGCTGGCCTGTGCCGCGTAGTAGCTAACCGTGTGGCCATCCTGTCTTGTGATACTTGGTACCGGACTGTGCCGCGTCGTTCGTTTGCAATTTCGTTTGCAAGCTCTCTTCACCAGCCCATGCCCGCTTACCCCGCCAAAAGCGGATGAACTCGACAAGAGGCGCCGCGTTCGTTCCTGACCCAAAGCGGACATCGCCCTTAAGTGGCCTGACAGTTTGACACGGTGCTGAAACTGAGTCCTAGGCTAGATCGCAGGGTTTTGAAAAAGTGCCCTGCCGGACGCGAGTGTGTGCCAATGAACCCAGCCGCTGCAGCAGCAGCACCGGTGGTTGGACCACCATCGAGCGGCCATCTTCTTTCCGGCGCATCCGTGATCTGGTGACCCAAACGGCCGCTTAAGGCCATAACTCTACCAAATGTGTCGTCCCGAAGCCCGACGCGTAGTCGACCAGCGCAATAGCCACGGGCCTGATTTCGTAGACTGCAAGCTCCTTTGGATCTTCTGGAACGAACCGCCTCGATTGCGGGAACCTGCCAAATAGTCGCAAAGCAAATTCATCGGCCCTTTGTTTCTCTTGCATCCTTGCCGCCGTGCCCGACATAGATATACCGCGAAGCTTGTAGAAGTCCTGCGCCTGGTCGACGATCGCCACCGAGACTTTGTTGTTGATCTTAATGTTGCCGGCCTTTTGAGAGGTCACAGCGGTCGCAAAGTACACGATGAGATCGTCGTGGATGTAGTTGACGGTAGTGGCTTGCGGATATCCGTCAGGGCGAATGGTCGCGACCGTCATGATGCGTTGACGCCGCAAAACCTCGAGGATTCTCGACCTGAGCGCTTCATCCATACGCGGTCCGTAGCGCCCGGCGACCCTGGGCTTCAGGCCGAGTGCCGGGACCATCAAGAGACTATCACGAACTTCGCGTTCGCACATTACGAGTTGCTGAATGACAGGCGACATGTCCAGGGCCGCGATGAGAAGGATCACGCGGCGGGGTGCAGAAGCACATGGAAGAGGTGCATACTGCTACTTCTGGGCACCTCTCATCATCGTGGGGCAAGGTGATGGAGATGCGCCTCTCCGCCAAGATCCGATATTTAAGAGCTCAATGGCGCCTCTCTACAGGTTCGGTCCTAACGGCTGCGCTTCTCTTTGCGGGTCAACCGGCGAAAGCCGCCCCAATCGGCACTGAGGTGGGTTGGAATGACGGGCTGTATATTGAGGACGTTTTGCGCAGGTCTTGGAGGGAGATCTAGCGGGTCGCCGGCACAGTCGCGATGCTCTTCGATAATGGGTGGGATTCGAACTCGCGGTCCGGTCAGAAAAATTTGCCTTTGAATTTTCGATAGAATTTCCCGCTTCACTCCGCGAGATTCGGCTTCAGAGAAAATTTCGCGCCTGAGGTGCTGGACGAGAGTATTCACCTCATCTCTGCGGTCCAGTTTCAGTTGTGGTCGCGCAATGATGCAGGGATCTTGTCGTCCAACGGCTTAAGGCGCTTCCCGTGGAACACCCGACTTTTTACCGCACGATACAGCTCGATGGTCTCTCCATCTTTTACAGAGAGGCCGGCCCGAAAGGCGCGCCGACGCTTCTCCTGCTGCACGGACTTCCCTCTTCATCGCGGATGTTCGAGCCTCTCTTCGGCCGACTTTCCGATCGCTATCACCTTGTCGCGCCCGATTACCCGGGCTTCGGACACAGCGACTGGCCGGACCCGAAAAAATTTGCGTATACGTTCGATCACTACGCCGAGATCATGAATCACTTCACCGAAGCGCTCGGGCTCTCGCGCTACACGCTTTACATGCAGGATTATGGCGGCCCCGTGGGTTTTCGCATGGCCTTAGCCCATCCGGACCGGATCGAGGCTCTCATCGTCCAGGACGCTGTCGCGCACAACGAAGGCCTGGGGGCGAATTGGAAGCCGCGGCGGGCCTTTTGGGCCAATCGCGCTGCCAACGAAAGCACGCTTCGCACAAATCTCCTGTCGCTGCCGACGACGCGGACGCGCCATGTGGGAAACGATCCCAACGTGGAACGCTATGACCCGGATCTCTGGACGGATGAATTTGCCTTTCTGAACCAGCCCGGCCAGGCCGACATTCAAAGCGACCTCTTCTACGACTACCGCACAAACGTCGACGCCTACACCAAGTGGCAAGCCTGGATGCGCGAGAAGCGGCCGCGCCTGCTGGTGATCTGGGGTAAGTATGACCTCTCGTTCGACCTCTCGGAGCCGGAGGCCTATCGCCGGGATGTGCCGAATGCTCAAGTTCACGTTATCGACGCCGGTCATTTCGCCTTGGACACGGCTGCAGATGAGATCGCCGCATTGATCCGAGGCTTTGTCGATTCTTCACGTTGAGGGTTCGCCGGGAGTGTTCAAGATTGGTCGGGGATTTTATGTATCGGCCCAATTCGGCGCATTGACGCGGGCCAAGCCAAGGACACCCTTGATTGGGGTCACGGGCAATCATTGTCCCGATCCGGGCCAAACTTAGTTCCACGGGTCTCGTTCGCAGGTCAGGTCGGCAGAGTTGGTATGAGTATAGCAACCCCGTCAATCCACTCGGGCCTACCTCCAGGCCCAAGGGGCACTCTGTTTGGCGGTAATGTTCGCCAGTTCGGCGCCGGGCTGCTCGACTTCTTGCTCGACACGGCCCGCGACTACGGTCCGATTTCGAGCTTCCGCATTGGTCCGAGGCGGGTGTTCTTGGCCAGCGGACCCGATCTCATAGAACAGGTCCTGGTGACAGATGCCAAGCGCTACATCAAGCACTTCGGAGCAAGAGCGTTCAAGCCCGTGCTTGGAAACGGACTCGTTACAAGCGAGGGCGGGTTTTGGCTTAGACAGCGCAAGCTCATTCAACCCGCCTTCATCAAGGCTCGCGTGCAGTCCTATGCCCCGGTAATGGCCGAGTTGACCAAGCAGATGCTCGACTCCTGGAGCCCGGGCAAGTCGGTTCAGATCGACTTCGAATTTGAAACCTTAACCAGCAAGATCGCACTGAAGACGTTGTTTGACCTCGATGACCTTGGCGATCGCGAGCGGTTCAGTAACACGTTAAAGCTCGCATTTGACCTCATGAACGCGCGACTTCGCCGGATTTTCAAACTCCCGCTTTGGGTGCCTACGCCGGCGAACCGGCGCCTGCAGCGGGCCCTGGCCGAGTTAGACCAAACGGTGCAAGGCTTCATTGCCTCGGGGCGATCCCGGCAGCGTCCCGGCGATGACCTGCTCTCGCGGCTGTTGCTTGCCCAGCACGAAGATGGCACGCGCATGAGTGACCGGCAGCTTCGGGATGAGGCGATGACGCTTTATCTCGCCGGGCACGAGACGACCGCCCTGACCCTGGCTTGGACCTGGTTTCTGCTCTCACAGCACCGGCGTGTTGAAGAGAAGCTGGCATCGGAGTGGCAGCATGTCCTTGCCGGTGCGATCCCGACGGCGGACGATCTGTCGCGCCTGCCTTACACGGCCGCTGTGATCGCCGAGTCTATGCGGTTGTTTCCGCCTGTGTATGTGATCGGGCGAGAGGCCACTACCGAACTGGAACTTGGCGGTTACCGGGTGCACCGAGGGTACACCGTTATGATGAGCCAGTGGGTGAACCACCGCGATCCCGAGTATTTTCCTGAGCCTGAAGAGTTCCGTCCCGAGCGGTGGGAGAATGGACTTGCAAAACGCCTCCCAAAATTTGCCTATTACCCATTCGGCGGAGGACAGCGGATGTGCGTTGGGAACACGTTCGCCTTGATGGAAGCAACGATTATTCTCGCCGCTGTTGGGCAGCGATACCGGTTCACCCTCGACCCCGATGCGGTAATCGGCATCAAGCCGCAAATTACCCTGCTGCCGGCCAACGGCATCCCCGCCACCCTAGAGCGTCGCTGACGCACCTATAGCAGCGAACCCGCTTCTGTCTGTCTGCGTCATCTCGAGGGACGCCCATCATTTGGTTATGATCACCTCTCGTGACGCTAATAAGGTGACAAGTCTTGTTTCCCCAAGATGGGGCTCAGATGGAGATGCCCTCATGCCCAAGTTGAAACTGACCTACTTCGACTTTCACGGCGGACGCGGAGAACCAGCCAGACTTGCCCTCTCGATTGGCGGGATCCCGTTCGAGGACGATCGCGTCGCACCTTCCGATTGGCCGGCTCGCAAGCCGGACACGCCGTTCGGCGCTTTGCCAGTGCTCGGAGTGGATGGGCAGACACTCGCACAATCGAATGCCATCAATCGCTACGTAGGCAAGCTTACAGATCTCTATCCATCCGACGCGTGGCAGGCTGCGCTCTGCGACGAGGTGATGGAGGCAGTTGAGGACATCAACACCAAGCTTGCAGCCACCTTTTTCCTTCCCGAAGAGGAAAAGAAGACCCAGCGTAAGGCGCTGGTCGAAGGGCCGCTCCCGTTCTATCTCACGCGGCTACAGCAGCGGCTCGAAGCACATGGAGGCCGTTACTTCGCTGCGGATCGCTTGTCGGTCGCCGATCTCAAGGTCTTCGTGTGGATCCGACGTCTTAAATCCGGAGTTCTCGATCATGTGCCGGCCGACTTGCCTGATCGCGTCGCGCCCAAGCTAGTCGAGCACTATGAGCGCGTTAAGAACGACCCGCGCGTCCAGGCATACTATGCCAAGCATGGTCTCACCGGCTGACCACTTTTTTAGCAGAGGTGTATCGCGAATACGTCACCCGGACTTAGAGCGCAGACTACGAACGCAGCCGCGGTGCGTCAGCGGTAATGGATGGTAATGCCGAGTATCCGGTTGCCGAAATGACGGTCAATGAATCCCAGGAAAGCTGACAACATCTGCCACTCTTGGTCAGGTGCTGGTGCATGGATTTCGGCAAGGACGACCTCGCTCAATCCGCGCTCAAGATTGATCCAGCCAGGATAGGCTCGGTGGCGCCACGTGGATGAATTCCGTTTCTTGCCTGCTGTGCGATAAAACGTTCCCCGGTGGTTCTCACGAAGTTCGGCTTCCTTCTTTACAAGTGCGGCGTAAAGGGCGAGTCCTTCTTGGGGCACAATCTGAATGACTTTCATCGGGCAGCTTCAGGAAAGCGCGAGCAATGTCAGCGCGGCGTTCGACTGTGCGGTTCCCGCGTGGTCAGTATAGCTCAATGGCGCAACCACAGGCAGTGACCATTACTGTCGATGACGCGCAGCGAGTTTCGGGCTTGCTGCAGGTGCCACATCGAGCACGCGTCTGTTATGTGCTGGCGCATGGTGCGGGTGCCGGAATGTCGCATCCGTTTATGGCAGCCATGACAAACGGACTTGCCGAGCGCGGCATCGCCACGATGCGCTACCAGTTTCCGTATATGGAGAAGGGTTCAAAGCGGCCCGATGCGCCCAAACTTGCCCAGGCCACCGTCCGCGCGGCAGTCGCTAAAGCCTCTCACTTGATGCCCAAGCTTGCTCTTGTTGCTGGCGGCAAGTCATTTGGCGGCCGCATGACTTCGCAAGCCAAAGCTGCCTTACCGTTGCCCGGGGTCCGCGCCCTAGTCTTCCTTGGGTTCCCCCTCCATCCAGCCGGGCGGCCCTCGGATGAGCGTGCAAATCACCTGTTCGAGGTGACGATTCCGATGCTGTTTTTGCAGGGAACTCGTGATGCTCTCGCGCATACCCGCATGTTACAGGCACTGGTCGAACGGCTCGGCACGCGGGCGACGCTCAGGCTATTTCAGGATGCGGATCATTCGTTTCATGTGCCGGTGCGCACGGGAGGAGGGGATGCGGAGGTCAGAGCTGAGATGCTGGATACGCTAGCGTCCTGGCTGGAAAGTGTCGTTTAGAGCATTACGGGTTTAGCCGGAGAGATGTTCTGAAGCTCCCGAAGTTGACAGGTGGGCACCATCGATCGAATTCTGCGAGTTCTAAAATCCTACGGACTAATCGCCTTTTCCAAGGGATGATAAGGCTTCAAGTAGAGAAGCCCCGGTGTCCTTAGCGCCGGGGCTGCTTCTTTTGTGCTATTCTCGTCACACGGTTTCTGAACCGTAGGGGTTAGTATGCGCAAGGTCATTATTGGGATCACCGGGGCGGTCACGCTCCTACTTGCCGGAATGTTGGCTGGCAATGCCGAAGCGGCTCGCTTGACAGGCTGTTGTTATGTAAATGGCGCATGGCTTTGCGGAACGGCGTGTGAGGGGCAGTCGCCACCGCCGATGCCAGCGTCGAGGTGTTGCAAGCTGTTTGGTACTTGGCTTTGTTCCTGTCCTCCGGCACCACACTAGGTGAGACTACAATAAGTCTGCTATGACTGAGCGCCGCTTCCCTCCCCCCTGGACCGTCGTGCAGCTCCCCGGCGGGCTAAAGGTGGTCGACGCCCAAGGGCAGTCGCTCGCATATGTCTATTCGCGCAAGCACCCGGCCGACGCGAGCACCGCCGGAGTGCTCACCGAGGATGAAGCGCGCCGGATCGCCAGCAATATCGCCAAGCTGCCGATGCTGGCCGCTCCGGACGGGCTGGACTGCAAAACCTGTTAATCAGGTTTCAGGCCAACGACGCTGTAGGTCATACTGCAGATGGAGGTGAGTGTTGTCCGGATTTAAGGGAACCAAAGGCCCAAGCGAAGTCGGCGTAACGACGGCGACCGCGCATCTGCCGGGTCTGTCCATCGAGATCGTTCACCGTCGGCCGCCAGGCGGCGATAGAGAAGAAATTTCGATTAACCTGCAGGCGGTGCCCTCCTTCGAGGCCTTCGGCCGGTTTCTGGAGGCAGCTAACCCATTTGTATTTTGGGCTGAGGCCACCAGGCTCACTTGGTTCTCCTGGCTCGAAGCTGCGCGCGCACCCTCAAACGCCGTCCCACCGCTCCCAACAAGTGGCTCTGAATCCGTCTTGCCCTTCTCGAAGCGAACCTAGGACGCATCGGTACCATATCAACGCCAACTTTTTTCTGCTTGATCGAGCTCTGTATATAGGTTGTCCCGCGTCAGCTACATTCTAACCAAAGACAGCGTAGCCAGGTGGAGGGAGGATGTCTCAGGTCAAGGCTCCGTGCTCGAACTGCCTTCAGTATACATTCCACGAGATTTTGCATTCGCTCTGTCCGCTTTGGGTCAGTAGCGGACATCGGTAGAGGGCTCCCTGCAAGCGCGGCGCAGGTGGTCGGATGCCACGTCGCGATCCCAATTGCGGTGACGCGGTCGACTGCGGACGCAGTTGACATAATCATAGTGCCGCGGGCGCGTGATCCCGGCAGTTTCTCGGAGCTCAATCAATCGACTCAAGAAAATAGATCGTTGGCGT
Organism: uncultured Alphaproteobacteria bacterium; assembly: GCA_963741155.1. GTDB lineage: Bacteria > Pseudomonadota > Alphaproteobacteria > Rhizobiales > Methyloligellaceae > Methyloceanibacter. The sequence goes on from CAVUHA010000009.1 coordinate 196,642, forward strand.
GTCCACGACCCCAGCCTCCATCATCGCCTCCTTGAGATCGTCCGAAGCAGCGAAGTCCTTGGCCATCTTCGTATCCTTGGTATCGAAGACGATCACGATCTCACTTTTATTGCTATCGGCGGAGTGGTAGACGCGCGGATTGCTGAGACCTGCCGCCTTCTGCATTTCCGCATGCCCATCGAAGATGGGACGCCATTGGCCGTAGTCCCGCACCTTATGACGAATAATCATCATGCCCATGGAATCCTCCTTTTACTTTCCGCTAAGCATATAGGACGCGCGGCCGACACTTATCGAGATCGACAAGGGTGATCGCGGACACCGCGTTGGCAAGACCGAGGAAGGATGGATAATGCTCAAGCTGGACGCCAGCAAATCCGGCTCATTTAGGATCGGTGGCGAGATCGAGGTTAGTCGTCTCGGCTTCGGGGCGATGCGCCTCACCGGTCGCGGCATCTGGGGTCCGCCCGCAGATAAAGCAGAGGCGAGCCGAACCCTTAAGAGAATTCCCGAGCTCGGAATCAATTTCATCGACACCGCCGATTCCTATGGGCCCAATGTCTCCGAGCAGCTCATCCGCGAGGCACTTTATCCCTATGACGGCATTCTTATCGCCACCAAGGCTGGGTTGAGGCGACCCAGTCCGGGTCAATGGGAACCGGATGGCCGCCCCGAATATCTGCGTCAACAAGCGATCAAAAGCCGCGAAAGGTTAGGGCTGGAGCAGATCGGACTCTGGCAGCTGCACAGCATCGACTCGAAAGTACCGCGCGACGAGCAGTTCGCTGCAGTCAAGTCACTGCAAGAGGAAGGGATCATCCGTCATGCTGGGCTAAGCAACGTTTCCGTGGAGGACATTGAAGCCGCTTCAGAGGTATTCAAAGTGGCGACCGTGCAGAACCGCTACAATCTCGTCGATCGCGGCAGTGAAGACGTGCTGGACTATTGTGAGCGACGCAGCATCGGCTTCATCCCCTGGTTCCCGCTTGCTGCAGGTAGCCTCGCCAAGCCGGGCTCGATCCTCGATTCGATCGCCAAGGCCCACAACGCCGCTCCGAGCCAGATTGCTCTCGCCTGGGTTCTCAAGCGCAGCCCGATTATGCTTCCCATTCCGGGCACTTCGAAGGTCGCGCATCTGGAGGAAAATGTTGCCGCGGTCGATATCCAGCTCTCGGATGAAGAGTTCGCTGCCCTGGACCGCGCAGGACGGAAGGAACGGGCGGCCTGAGGTCCGTTAAGGGTCAGAAGCTGACCTAACAGCGCCCTATGGAAATTGTCTGCTAAGTGCCAAAAGCGGGACGTTGGCGGAGAGCAGCCTGCTCACCAAACGCTCGCACCACCTTGCCTTACGATCATGAGAGGTGCCCAGAAGCAACAGTCGAGCGACAAGTCAGAGGCCCATTGCTTTATGAGCCTCTTCCATGTGCTTCATGCACCCCGCCGTGTCACCGCTTTCTTGGCGCATTGCTGCTGCAGCCAGAACGATCGGTCGCGGGGGTGATCTGGCTCTCTGAACGGCGCGCACCATTTTGTTCGCGCTTAAGTTGACCGTGGGGCGTTGGTCAAGCCACCGCAGCGACCCTCGTCAGCAACACTTCATTGAGGAGTTTAGTTCAGCGAAAATTAGTTCCGTGACGCTAACCTCAGCGTGGGTTGGGAGCAAAGGGAGAGTCCAATGGACCTCAACGGCTTTGACACCCAATTGTACGTCAATCTTCGAACGCTGGTTTTAAACAACGAGCTAAGCCAAGACACTCCAGCCTACGAGATTGCCATGCAGGTGGTGAAGCGAGGATACGTTTCATTGTCCTGGACGCAGCGCTTCACCTACCAAGAAGAGGTAGTGAATCGACTCCGGAAGCGCGGACTTACCGCGGGACGCGACCGCGGCTAAGTGTATGACGCGATTGATTCAAGCGCTGGTGCACGCCTGTCCGCTCTGTCCTAGCAAGCCCGATCAGAAATCCCTAACAGGAACCAGCTGGGGAGCGTTGACGGTTACGCCATGTGGTGGGCGTGTTTGGGGAACAGCCCTACTAGCCCTGTGCCTGGTCGTGGCGACCGTCTGCACGCTGCTGATACCGTTTGAGACTGGCACGGCACCCACCGCGCTGCCTATCGCAGATAAGACCGTTGTATCCCTTTCGAGTTCGTTCGAGTCCACGTCGCCTCGAGCCGCGAGGACGCAAGAGCAAGTTCCGGCCACTGGGAATAACACCTCAGCAGCATTGCAGAACTCGGAAGAAGGCCGTGTGCCTTTGGTATCCTCTGAATCTGGAAGTGAGAAGGCATCTGAAATGGAGGGAGCCAATATGGGGTGGGCCAAAGTCTCACGCGCGGCGAGGGTCCATGCCGGTCCGTCCGTGTCTGCTGCCACGCTTCGTTTTTATCCGGTGGGCACGGAGTTGCATTTCATGGATTACAAGCAAGGCTGGTTCCGCATTGAAGATCCCACAACATCGGAGCAGGGATGGATCTACGAAAAGTACATCGAGGCGAACAGTGTTCCTGGCCAGACGCACATCGTATCGCAACCAGTCTTACAGGTAACGCGAGCGGGGTTTGAGGCGGCAGCTCACCCATCGATGGTGAGAGCAAAGACTCAACCGCAAAAAGCCGAACAGGCTCAGGCCCTCGTCCAGCGCAAAGAGCTATTCGCTGGTTTATTAGAGAGGGCTTTTAGTGGCCACTGAGTGTGGCGCATCGCTATCGCTTGGAATAACCGTCAAGCGGAGGTGCGCTTTGGTCAAAAGCGGAAGGAGGAGGCCAGTGTCTCGGCGTCCGGTTTAATAAGCAGACTAAGCCGTTTTATGCACCGGCCTCGATGTGCGGGAGGTTCGGCAACGCTGATCGGTTGCAGGAATGCCGATTATGCGAATCGCGTAACAGGAAAACCAATGTCCTCGACCAGAAGAATAGGCTCTTAGGCGCATCATTGATTCCTGAACAACCCTTCATGGTTCAGTCGGGCCGGGTGCAATGCGATGAACTGCCCTTCGCTCTGAGCTCGAGGATATGCACGGTACCCGACGCCGTCAAACCCGACGGGTCGAGGGCCCGCTGGGGCCTTAGGTCGTGGCCGAAGTCGGCGGTCAGTCGCGTGCGAACCGTGATGGGTGAAACGCTGGGTTCCGAGACTTCCAACGCCACCAGTCGGTGCCAGCGAATGACGGTTTCAAGGCGAATGATCGCGACCCGCCTAGCCGAAGTCTTCGCGGGCGATGGTCAGGCTGACGAAAGACCACACAAAATGCGCGTTTGGCAGCGGAAGGGTGCGCGTCTAGGATCCTCCCGCTGCGCGAACCCCACCGAAGAGTGGGTAGGGCCTTCGTGCGTGGAAAGCGGTCATTCAATATGGCATCCTAAAGGACCCGGTCCCACCAATCGGATGAGTTAACCGCGCTCTTTTGCCACCAGCTCAGCAGCCCGAGCTTTGACCAAATTCGTAAGCCTGCTCCCACGATTCGGCTCTCGGGGCCCAGCAGCATTACCCCGCCAAAGCGGACGAACTCGACAAGTCCCCAAAACGTCAGCTACTGACCCAAAGCCGACATATCAACGGGCGCACAGCGAAAGATTTGCTGCCGCTTGTGGAGGTCGCGGGCAAGTCGTGAACGAAGCACCTGAAAAGCGGACAGGCTTGCCACTGCTAAACTTGTGGCAACGGCTAGGTCCTGGCCTGGTTACCGGAGCGGCAGACGACGATCCCAGTGGGATCGGCACGCATAGTCAAATCGGCGCACAGTTTGGCTTTGGGCTTTCGTGGACCTTTCTGTTCAGTTTCCCGCTCATGGTTGTTATCCAGGAGGTTGCAGCCGAAATTGGCAGCGTCACTGGGCGCGGTATAGCGCACAATCTTAGGCGGCACTATTCGCCCTGGTTGCTGAGAGGCGTGGTGGCGTTGCTGCTTATCGCCAACATCATCAACCTCGGTGCCGATCTTGGTGCGATGGGGGCAGCACTCGATTTGCTGATCGGCGGGCCAGAGCAACTTTACACGTTGCTGTTCGGCGTCGTTTGCATAGTGCTCGAAGTCTGGCTCAGCTACCCGCGCTATGCTGCAATCCTAAAATGGACGACGCTTTCGCTGTTCTCTTATGTCGCCGTTGTATTTGTGGCCGATGTACCGTGGGGAACTGCGCTGAAGTCCTTATTCGTTCCTAGCATCGAGCTGACCGGAGCGTACGCGATGGCAATCGTAGCGATCCTCGGCACGACAATTAGCCCTTATCTGTTCTTCTGGCAGGCAGGGCAGGAAGTCGAGGAGGAACACCGCCACCACACTAAGCCACTTTGCGTATCGCCGAGGCAGGCGGGCCCGGAACTTGCTCGGATCCGCATCGATACGATTACCGGCATGGCGTTTAGTTCGCTGGTGTCGCTGGCAATCGTTTTCGCAACTGCGGCGACACTGCACACCCATGGAATCACTGACATCGCAACCTCGGCGCAGGCGGCAGAGGCGTTGCGGCCCATCGCGGGTGAGTTCGCGTTTGTGGTGTTCGCTGCCGGAATCATCGGCACCGGGCTCCTCGCAGTACCGGTGCTGGCAGGATCGGCGGCCTATGCAGTTAGCGAGATGTTCGGCTGGGCTGGCAGCCTCGACGCCCGACCCAACGATGCGCGAGCCTTCTATGCGACGATAGCGGTTGCCACGCTGCTCGGCGCGGCTCTGGGCATAGTCGGACTTGATCCGGTGCGTGCGCTCTACTGGGCAGCGGTGGTCAACGGGGTGCTCGCAGCCCCGCTTATGGCCGTGATGATGCTGATCGTCCGCAATCCGAGGGTCATGGGGCGACTGACGTTGTCACGGTCGATGACGATCTGGGGCTGGGCGGCAACTGCCGTAATGGCCGCCGCATCCCTTGCGTTTTTCATTCTGCCATAGGGTGAGGGCTGTACCCGGACGCGCTGCTGATCGAGAGCCGGGTCCATCCTGAGCCGGTCGCAAGCTCGCTTTTATGTCCGCTTCTGGCACAACCCGGAAATGCGGCTTGCCGAGGCCCTCAGTGTACTATCCGTCGGAGCTGTCCAAGCACACTTGTACATGCGGGACCGATGCAAGAGCGTCAGCGAACAAGCGCGCTCTGGCGATTAACTCGCTATCGGGATCGGCGATCGTGAACCATTGCTGGTGCTGCATTGTCGGCAACGAACCAGCGCCTGGTTCTCGCGGCAATTCTGGCGATCGACTGCGGCGAAGCGTAACTCCTACGACGTACTAGGGGTAACGCCGAGCATGGGCAATGACGAGTTGAAGAGCCACTACCGCAAGCTGGTGGCGGAGAACCATCCCGACAAGCTTATGGCCCGCGGTGTGCCGAAGGAGTTCATCGCGATCGCCACCGACCATCAACGAGGCCTATGGCCAGATCGTCAAGGAGCGGGGATCTAACCCTGCGGTTCTTTTCCCTCGTTCGCTCTAGCGCGATGAGCGGACACCTAAGTGACGTCACGTGTGGTCGGGTAATGACCCAAAGCGGACATATGGCCAGCGATTACGGTCCGCGCAGTCTTGGGGTCCTGTGGCCTATGAAGCAACCACGTCCCGGACAGAACTAAAGGGGAAGCGCATCGTCGCTAGGCGCTCCTAAGGCCTCAAAATCGCCATTCCTTGACCCTCCTGTAAGGCGCAATCACGGGCTTTGGGGGGGATCAATCATGCGCATCATCTTTGCATTCGCGATATTGGCGAGTTCGCTCGCATTGGGCGGCTGCTTTCACCACAACCAAGCGGCCTATGCGGAACCCCTGCCACCTCCGCCTCTTTCGCATCCACCGCTCAAATAGCAATCCCACGAGGTCCTTCGGCAAAGTCTCTTTCGTTGCGGTGACGTCATCCGGCTCCGTTGATTGGGTCGATCCGTTCATCGGCGCCCGTGTGCGGCAGCAGTTGGCGCCTGGCCAGGTGACAGTGCCGTCCGAAAGATACAATCGGGAGATTCAATTTTCATGAAGAACGGCTTTTCTGTCTTCGCCCTGATGAGCGTGGCGACGGCCGGTTACACGGCGACCGAGGCGTACCTTTGCGCTTCGTTCGTGGTGACACGCGGGCCGGCTGGCAACTGTAGCACGGTCGCGTGCTGACCTTCGCACAAGTGCGTCAGCAGCACGATCTGACCGTTCGGGAACTCCAGGGCATCATGATGGAGGTTGGACTGGTCCATGTTGACCTGCCGGAACTGAGCCACCTTGTGCCCGAGTTGGCGCTGTGAGCCGAAGACGAAGGTGGTCTCGCATTGCACGTCCTTCTCGAAGCCGAGTTCTGTGCCCGGAAGCAAGCATACGGCCACATTCCTCTCGCCGACCGGAGCAAATCCACGCGTCATTGAGTGGAGGAACCCCGTCGATATCAACTTCTCGCCGACTTTCGCGGGCCGAGACGCGACGAGTTGCAGGCTATAGTCACACATCGAAGCTACTCCCATTGCTGCGAACAGTGGTTCTCCCTGCATTACATATTGGATCACATCAACGTGGCGATCTCTTGTCCGTGGCTACCGAATTACCTCAGGGGATAGGGGATGACCGGGACGCCGGCCCGCCCAAATGCGCCAACTGGAAAACTCAGTTTTCCATTACTCCCTGACGAGGGATTTATCCCACGACAAAGTCTCGATCCTGTGTCAGGTCGAAGTGCCAAGACGGCCATGGTATTGCTGCATGCTTTGCGGCAATCCGATCGGATGGTGCTCCTCCTCCAAGCAATAGCCTGTGTACTCCCGCGTAGCGGTCGCCTCCATGTCGACTTCCGAGATGCGCATCTTGACCACATCACCGATGGAGACGAGGCCGTTCAGCCGGCCTTTCTCTACCACGGGCATGTGACGGAACCGGTGCGTCGTCATCTCCGCCATCAGCCTGTCGATCGCGTCACCCTCGCGGGCCGCGACCACCTTCTTGGTCATGCAGCTCTCGACCGGCTCCTTCAAGCCCTTGGCGCCGGCCTGGCTGATCACCCTCACGATGTCGCGCTCGGACACGATGCCTGCAATCTTGCCGTCATCCCCCACAATCACGATGCAGCCAATGTCGTTCTGAGAGAGCGTCTGCGCAATCTCCAGCAACGACGTGTCGGGCCGTGCGGTGACGACGCCTCTGCCCTTCAGCTTCAAAATTGCCGCGACGTTCATCCGTGTTCCTCCAGCCCAGGACCTTGCGTCCCGATGACCTGCACCATCACATTAAGCTCCCTCTGGCCCCTCTTATCTCTGCGAGGCTGAGTTTGTGCCCGCAGGTCTCGCAACAGTTGTCGATCCATTCGCGGCCAAATTCATCCACGGAAGTGCAGGGCCGGACGCTTTCGCCTCCACACTCGGAACACTTAATGGTCCTTGCCCACGGCGATGCTCGAATTCCGGTGATGCATTTCTCCCGGTTTGAAAATGGCCCCGACGAGAGCTTTCCGTTGCTTTCAATCCCATACCACCCAGGCTTGATCGCCCGAATATCCGATTGGTGTTCATTGACGTAATGGGGACCGGTCATTTCGATAGTCCTAAGGCTGATCCTAAATCAGCACTGGCGCGGGCGCATTTCCTTGCGCAGACGTTCAGTTCGCCTTGCCCAGCTCATCCACGCCCCGTTTCACCTGCTCCTTGAGCGGCTCGCCCGCGTCGGCCGTCACCTTGGTCAGCGCAGGGACTTCCTCGGCTTGAGCCGTCAATGCGCTGAACTGTTTGCGCCAATAGGCCGTCTGCAATTCCACAATCTCGGCGAGGTTCTTAGCGCCCGCCAAGCTGTCGGCCAGCTCGAAGCCGGAAGTTAGGTTCCGGCGGGCGCTGTCGATGATTTTACGGTGGAAGGCCGCAGCCCCCCACCCCGCCGCATCAAAGGATTTTTCAAAAGTCGCAATTGATTCTTCGAAAGCAACCTTCGAGCGGTCATAGGCCCCGCGCGTCTGCCCCACTCCCAGGGCCTCCGGGATGGCGGTGTCGAGAGCTAGAAGACCGAGTTGGGCGGTAACGTCGCGGTAGGCGTTGCGGGCGTGGTCGGCGGCAACGTGGGGATTGAAGGTAGCGGCCATAACAGTGCCTCTTCAGGTTACATAGCACGCAGGCGATGCTTCACAGGGCTAGACCCGCGAACCTTGAGGCTCTGAGAGCGCTCCACTGCTCAGAATTTCGGAAAAGGGGGCGTGCACGTATTTGGCACGGTAGTCTCTACCGTCAGCGCCTCGGGTCCGGCGCGCCAGTAAGGATATATATGGGCATTAGCTTAGGGTATTACAATCGCGAACTGATCTGTCGGCAGTCCGCAGATGGACGGTCGAATGGCGGCTTGGCGCTGCAGCCAGTGGCACCCGCCGCCTCCATAATAATAATCGTCTAGTAGGTGCGCATCACAGCAGCGCTAGGCTCGACCTTCCTCGACCTGGTCGAGGGTGCCAAGGCCCAAGAGCATTTATCAAAGCTACTCCCATTGCTGCGAACAGTGGCTCTCCCTGCATTACATATTGGATCACATCAACGTGACGATCTCTTGTCCGTGGCTACCGAATTACCTCAGGGGATAGGGGATGACCGGGACGCCGGCCCGCCCAATGCGCCAAGTGGAAAACTCAGTTTTCCATTACTCCCTGACGAGGGATTTATCCCACGACAGAGTCTCGATCCTGTGTCAGGTCGAAGTGCCAAGACGGCCATGGTATTGCGGCATGCTTTGCGGCGATCCGATCGGATGGTGCTCCTCCTCCAAGCAATAGCCTGTGTACTCCCGCGTAGCGGTCGCCTCCATGTCGACTTCCGAGATGCGCATCTTGACCACATCACCGATGGAGACGAGGCCGTTCAGCCGGCCTTTCTCGACCACGGGCATGTGACGGAACCGGTGCGTCGTCATCTCCGCCATCAGCCTGTCGATCGCGTCACCCTCGCGGGCCGCGACCACCTTCTTGGTCATGCAGCTCTCGACCGGCTTCTTCAAGCCCTTGGCGCCGGCCTGGCTGATCACCCTCACGATGTCGCGCTCGGACACGATGCCTGCAATCTTGCCGTCATCTCCCACAATCACGATGCAGCCAATGTCGTTCTGAGAGAGCGTCTGCGCAATCTCCAGCAACGACGTGTCGGGCCGTGCGGTGACGACGCCTCTGCCCTTCAGCTTCAAAATTGCCGCGACGTTCATCCGTGTTCCTCCAGCCCAGGACCTTGCGTCCCGATGACCTGCACCATCACATTAACTCCCTCTGGCCCCTCTTATCTCTGCGAGGCTGAGTTTGTGCCCGCAGGTCTCGCAACAGTTGTCGATCCATTCCCGTCCATATTCATCCACGGAAGTGCAGAGCCGGACGCTTTCGCCTCCACACTCGGAACACTTAATGGTCCTTGCCCACGGCGATGCTCGAATTCCGGTGATGCATTTCTCCCGGTTTGAAAATGGCCCCGACGAGAGCTTTCCGTTGCTTTCAATCCCGTACCACCCAGGCTTGATCGCCCGAATATCCGATGGGTGTTCATTGACGTAATGGGGACCGGTCATTGCGGTAGTCCTAGATTGTGCTGGTCCTAAATCAGGACCGACCCGTGGCGTATTTCCATCGCGGCCCAAGCCGTTCGGTTCGCCTTGCGCGGCTCGTCCACGCTGTTCATCAGATGACCCTTGAGCGGCTCGCCCGCGTCGGCCACCACCTTGGTCGAGAGCGCAGGGACTTCCTCGGCTTGAGCCGTCAATGCGCTGAACTGCTTGCGCCAATAGGCCGTCTGCAATTCCACGATCTCGGCGAGGTTCTTAGCGCCCGCCAAGCTGTCGGCCAGCTCGAAGCCGGAAGTTAGGTTCCGGCGGGCGATGTCGATGATTTTACGGTGGAAGGCCGCAGCCCCCCACCCCGCCGCATCAAAGGATCTTTCAAAAGTCGCAATTGATTCTTCGAAAGCAACCTTCGAGCGGTCATAGGCCTCGCGCGTCTGCCCCACTCCCAGGGCCTCCGGGATGGCGGTGTCGAGAGCTAGAAGACCGAGTTGGGCGGTAACGTCGCGGTAGGCGTTGCGGGCGTGGTCGGCGGCAACGTGGGGATTAAAGGTAGCGGCCATGACAGTGCCTCTTCAGGTTACATCGCACGCAGGCGATGCTTCGCAGGGCGACCCGCGAACCTTGAGGCTCTGAGAGCGCTCCACTGCCCAGAATTTCGGAAAAGGGGGCGTGCACGTATTTGGCACGGTAGTCTCTACCGTCAGCGCCTCGGGTCCGGCGCGCCAATAAGGAATACATGGGCATTAGCTTAGGGTATTACAATCGCGAACTGATCTGTCGGCAGTCCGCAGATGGACGGTCGAATGGCGGCTTGGCGCTGCAGCCAGTGGCACCCGCCGCCTCCATGATAATAATCGTCTAGTAGGTGCGCATCACAGCAGCGCTAGGCTCGACCTTCCTCGGCCTGGTCGAGGGTGCCAAGGCCCAAGAGCATTTATTTGGACTGCGAGTCCTTTTGCAAAATGGCGAGAGCCTCGCGCACGGTCGTCATGAATTGCGCGGGGAAGATGATCGTGGAATTCTTCTCGGTCGCTATTTCTGCCATGGTCTGGAGCGTGCGCAGCTGCAGCGCCACGGGGTGCGCCGTAATGATGTCGGCAGCCTCGCCTAATTTTACGGCGGCCTGGAATTCACCCTCGGCGGCGACTATCTTTGCGCGTCGCTCGCGCTCCGCTTCGGCCTCTTTGGCCATTGCGCGCTGCATGTTGTCGGGTAGTGTGATGTCCTTTATCTCGACTGCGGTCACTTGCGTGCCCCAAGGCTCCGTATGAGCATCGATCACGTTATCTGCTCGTTTATTTGAGCAGTTTGCGCCAATAGCTGATCGAGCGAGAAGCGACCGACTACATTGCGCACCGTCGTCTGGCTGATTTGATTGATGGCGCTGTAGACGTTCTCGATCGCGATGACTGCCTTCTCCGGGTCACTGATGTGGTAATAGGCGACGGCAGCGATATCTACCGAGACATTGTCTTTGGTGATGATCTTCTGCGAAGGGATCTGCATCGTGACGGTGCGCAGGGAATAGGACACGGATTGATAACAAGAGATAGAGGACGATAATCCCGGCGATGATTCCTACCATTCGTTTTGCACTCCAATTTTAGTGGGCGTCGTTCATCAGCCGAGCAGCCGTGGTGACAGCTCCCCAGAAGCAATCCAACGTTAGCTGATTTTGCCGACCACCAGAACCGCCGTCGCCGCGCTGCCAATTGTCGCTTTCGAGGAGTGGCAAAGGGCGGACCTTGTTGCAAGGGGGTCTCGCGCTCGCAGTTCTTGCGCCGGGCCATTGAGCGCAATTTGCGTCACTATCAAAATATCGAGTGCGCCGCGGGTCAAGTTGGCAGGGGTTTCGGGTCACTAACGCCATTGGAGCGAGCGATCTCCATAAGCTCGCGGCATAGAACGGCCTCTAGGCCTTCGTCACTGTCCAAGTCTTGTGCGGACCGTCTTGGCTAATCTCGTCATTAGGCCCGCCGACGCTCAGCCCCATCGATCATGCATAGAGATCTGAAGCGGAAGGGCTTCCTGCGAGCAGTCGGCGGCGTCGCAAGTTGCCTCCCAAATAGCGTTGCATTGGCCCCGCTCCAAGATCATGGCGGGGCTCGGTTCGTTCGTCCGCATCTGCCTCTCCAAAATAGTCGAGAGCCAGTTTCAGAGGGGCGAATTACCCCTCATGGTCCCACAAACCACCAGAAGCTGATCGCCGTCACGGCCGCGAGCAATGCGGCGAACTTGGTCCGCTGCGCCAGCAATGGGTGATTGCGCAGGAAGCCTTTCAGCGCCTCGCGATAGCCAGTCATGGTCTTCCTTCAAGCCGTTTCTGAAAAGAAGAAGCCCGGCTTGAGGCCACAAGCCAAGCTTCTCCTACTCGGATACTTGAGCCTCCCAACACGGTGCCGGGGAAACCCCAGACGGGGGAGCTGGGTCGCGCGTTTCCGCCGACGCTCTGGTGGGGTAACGCGGGCAGAGTTTGAAGGTTCCCGGCGAGGGCCGCTTGGGTCGGCGCCCTGCTCAATTGTCCGGAAAGTTGAGGGCTTCTCTGCTTCGATGGCACCGAGAGCCACTGCACATCGGCCAAGTAGTGTTAGATCCGAACGGCGAATATGCGAACGAGAACACTCAAGACGCCCACGGAGCCAAACCCGGCTGACGCACTACGGGTGCGCGTCGAAACCGCTCAGCGCGTAAGCGGCGAGGTCGGTGTTCACTGGGATGACCGCACGGTTATACACGATGAGGCGGTGCCTCTCCAGCTCCCAATTGAGCAAAGTCAGTGCCCAGGTTCAACATCAGCCAGACTTCATAGAAGAGGAAGTGGACGAAAGTCCCTTTTAAGGAACCTCGCTGCCAGAAGGGGGTCGCCTTTGGACGCGAATCCCCGTATTTCCACGTTTAGGAACAGTGGAGGCCGCGCGGATGCTAGCCCGAAACGAACAGGCTAATCATGCCAGGGAGGCCCTGAACCTTGGACTGGACAGAGGAGTCAACCTAACCGTCGGACCCGCTCCCAAACTCGGTCGCGTCAAGGTGACGTCTGTCTATCGGACCCACCTGGGAACAATGTATTTCGGCAGAGCGGAGAGTCTTCTCGCCGTCCGTTAAGAAAGTTGCGGCGAATTTCGGTTTTGGAATGGCGAAAGCTGCGTGGACGTGCGCTTCATATAGCGAAGCTCCCGCACGATCTGTTCGCGCGGCAGCATGCAGGCGGCTCGCCACGGTGTGTCGCCCCAGACTGGATATGTCCGCTCCTGGCACTTTTCGGACATCCCACCTGCATGACGAATGTCCGCTTTGAGGGGCATATCGGACATGACGCGGACGGGACGCGATGTCTGCTACTGACCCAAAGCGGACATTCAGGGAGCGCTTTCAAAGCCGAAGACGCCACCCAGGGTTTCTTCTTGCAAGCCTTCCGGCGCTTGACCTGCTGTGCACCGCCGCGAACTCTGTCCGCCAACAAAATACCAAAAAGTTAGGCTAAGAGGGGAATGCGCTTGGCTGACCCTTTGGAGGGTCCGCGATGGCAGCGAACCGCATTTCCGTTTCCCTGATGTTGCTGGTGACAACCTCGGTGTGGCTTGCGCCGACTGTTGGGGGCCGTCCGATCGCGGGAACAGCTGCCGTGAAGTGCACCATTACTCGCCCAGATGGGTTCAAGGAACCGGGAATGAAAAACGCTAAGGGAGAGTGTTGCAGCTCTTTTTACGCAGATGACTGCGTCCCTCCGACGTCCGATGGCGCAACGTTCTACGGTTCATTCAAGCACTAAGTGGAAACTCTCGCTGACCATACGGCTGTCTCGGGCCGCGACAGCTCACCCGCCGATCCTACATCGGAGAGCAAATCGCGAGATGCCTTGCTCTTGGGCCGCCATCGTGGAGCGCTTCAATGAACTCCGTGAGAAGCATGCCGGTGGCCGTTGTTTCATCCGGCCTGCTGATTGAATAAATTGGAGCATGATTTAAGGTAGAACTATGTCGAAACCACTCAAGGTTCAGATTGTCGAGAGAGCGCGAGCTCTTATCGAGGACGAGCGGCACTGGTGCCGTAATGAGCTTGCGAGAGACGCAGATGGTCGTTCAATGGATCCGACAGATCGAAGGGTGGCGAGGCGCTGCGGCCTGGGCGCATTGATGGCTGCAGCCTACGAGATCACCAATGACCACCATCGCGAACAAGACCTTGCCATGAGCGCGCTGCGGCCAACCTGCGGAAGCTCTACCCTCGTCAAAGTCAACGACATGAGAGGCCATGCGGCTGTGCTCACGCTGTTTGATGAAGTGTTGGCTGCGAAGTAGGCGGCTCGTCTGCCGGTGAAGGATCAACCATACTGCGGCACTGCTCGCTCTCTTGGTGCGCAAGGCTATTACTTGCGGTAGGCGTTGCGCTGACTTGCTCAGGGGCAAGTCCGGCCAATGACACAGACGTTGGCAGTTTCCTGTTGCGCTGTAGCGGTCTGAAGGCGGTCCTCACCGGAAAGAAAACGGCGGATCTGGATGACCGAAGGAATCTGTCCTGGTGTACGGGTCAGCTGTCCGCCATTTTGGAAAACCATCGCGGGGCCTCGAAGGGGATTAGCATCTGCATTCCTGAGGGGATGACGGACGCCGAATTGCTCTTGATTGTGTTGGATGAGCTAGAAGCACAGGAGAGATCGGCTAGGGTTGCCAAGGTGATCACGGAGACACTGTCAGCTTGGTGGCCCTGCAAGGGATAGGGTCCGGGCCCCTGGGCTGCCGCCAGCCGGACAGACGTTGCGACATTATAGGCGCGGCCGATTGTCTGACCTAAACGCGCGACTTTGAGCGAGGTCCGCTATTGGCACAAAGCGGACATGCCAGCTCATCGGCCGAATGTCTGCTATCGGGGGTAAAGCGGACGTGACGCGAACGGGCCGTTATGTCGGCTAATGAACCAAAGCAGACATCGGCGCGGCAAGCGAGTCTCCGTCAAAGCCCACTCTCGATGGCGTGGAGCAGCTCGAAACGCAATGGGCCATTGCACGGGCGCCTTCAGCGGAAGGGGAAACAAATGAGAATACTGGCAATATCGCTGCTCGTTGTCGGTGTTGTATCGTCCGCCGCACAAGCGAAAGTTACCGTCACGCCCGAGTCGTTCGCGCGCGCTGATGTCGATGTCACCTTCGCCAACGTTGTAAGCGAAGTCGGCTCGAACAAGTTCCGGCACGACCGTTCGCTGATCCCGCTCGACAAGCAGCCGGCGGTGACGATGAACCGCGACACGATCTATTCGCTGGGTGTCTTCTATGCCCCCAAGGGCACGACCGTGACCCTGCCCAAATCGAAAGATGACCGATACCAGTCTGCGATGATCCTGCAGAATGATCATTACGTCGATCAAGTCTTCTATGGCGCGGGTACCCATGAGATAAAGGCCGATACCGAGTTCGTCGGCATTGCCATTCGCACGCAGGTCGATGCCGCCGATCCCGAAGACGTCAAATATGTGAACTCGCTACAGGACCAGATCGTCGTCACGCTGCCGGAGGGCGTGAAGCCCAAGGACTTCGTCCCGGGCGACTGGGATATGGCGAGCCTGGATGCGCTGAGGAAGAAGTACCAGGAAGACGCCAAGGCCCTGCCCAATCTCAACGCGACATCGGGCGCGCGCGGCACGATCGATCCGGCTATGCAGCGCCTTGGCGTCGCCGTCGCGCTGGGGCTGCTGCCGCCACAAGATGCAGTCTATATCTACCGCGACTACGGTTTGAAGGGCGACCAGTGCTACACGACGACCTATCAGAAGCCACCGTTCAACGATAAGGGCTTCTTTTCGTTCACGATGTATGGGTCCGACAAATACCTGCACGAGGAGAAGTCGAACCTGAACAATCGCGTCATCACGTACAATCCCGATGGCAGCTTCACGATGTACTACGGCTCCGAGCAGGCGTGCGGTTCGGTGCCTAATCGTCTCAACACGCCGGGCGACAACTGGTATCTCGGAATGCGCATCTACCGCCCTGGCCCATCTGTCATCGACGGCAAATATGTGATGCCGACGCCGGTGTTGGTCAGCAAGTAGGTCTCCGGACTACTAAGGATCGATCTGACCTCAAGGACGAGAGTGGATGCGGCGTCGGACGGCGCGATGGAGTCCCCCGACATGGCTAGAAGCCACGCTTGTCCGCTTTGGGGCATTGGCGGACTTTCTTCACAGCACCACTTTGTGTCTGCTTTAGCCGCGAAAACGGACATATCAGCGCGTTGGGCGGAAGGGAGGGTTTTATGAGTACACGCCCTTGGGCGAGTACGAGCGCAGCGTATGCCTGCCGGATGGAAGTTAGGCGAGCAGAGCGCTCCGCCCATCTCGCGGAAGGCCCGGCCGTTATCAGACTGGGGCCTTTATCTTTTGGAGATCTGGGAGCTGTTCTGAGCGGGCATTTTGAAATCCGAGGCAATGCCGGGAAAAAGTCGCCGCGCCGCCGAGCGAACTCAGCCTTAAGGATAGCACGCTAACAAATCCAGTTCGGACGCTTCAACGCGAACTGCGCGACGGAAGGAGCCCGTGGAGGATTGCCAATGTTGAATGAGCGCAAAGACAGCGATGTCCTGACCTGGATGCAAATCTGCCGGGTGGCTGAAATGATCGGCTTTAAGCCCGATGACGGCGGGAAGGCCAGCGCCTTTAAGCTTCGCAAGGCCCTGCTCAAGACGGGCAAGGCGAAGCAGCTATCTCGCGGCCGCTATCGATATGTGGGCCGGGATAGCGACTAGCAGCTCCACCCCGAATCTCCCTAACTGCTTGGCTGGGCATCGCAGCCCGGCCCTTTCTTTACGAGCTGGGCGAGCGTCCTAGAGCGCCGCCGAAATCGGCGCATGATTATTGAGGCGATGCCGGGAAAATGTCGGGGAAAGGATCGGCTGATCGCTCATTTTTGGCTGATTTCTGCGATATTATGGCGGTGGAGGTAGTCATGAGCGAACCCGTCTCTGACGTTGCTAGTTCCCTGTTCAGCGGGAAAGTACAGGGAAATTCTCCGATTTTAGGGTCAAGATGGCCTAGGTGCCCCGGCTTTCGGGAGGAAATTCAATTGTTTGCTAACAGAATTCCCTAGCCGCCAAAGCAGGGAAAATTTGCGGGCAAATAGGGAATTTCAAGGCGGGGACCAACAGCACAGAAGGGCTTCGCAAGCGTCTGCGCGACTGGGTAATCCTTCGTGAGGAAGAAAGAGCTCAAACGACTGCCGACGAAGGAACGCCGGATTTATTTATAGGATATGGTTCGAGGTGGGGGTTGATGCTGCGCCAATTCCTGATGGGCGGTTTGACTAGCATCTGCAACATCGCGATCCACGCGCTCGTCATGACGGCTGTGGTCCGGGCGTCGCAGGCGACGGCCATGAAGGCCGCTTCGCGGCCCAACCTGCTCCTGATCGCCGTGATGGTTGCCACTGTCTCGGTCCTGATGGCCGCTCATGTTTGCGAGGTGATCGTGTGGTCCCTCGCCTATGGTCTCGTCGATGCAGCACCAGCCGGCACTGATCATTTATACTTCGCATTTGTGAACTACACGACGCTGGGATACGGCGACGTTGTTCCGGTCGAGCGCTGGCGATTGCTGGGACCGATGACAGCAATGAACGGAGTGCTGCTTTTCGGCTGGTCGACGGCCGTCATTTTCGAGGTGTTGCGCAAAGCGATGGTTGGCAAGGCCATAGCTTTGGACGGTTCTTCGACCACTCGCGATCTTCCCAGGAGAGGCCGCATATAGATCCAAATGCAGGACAGAAGTAGTGATCTCCCGGCATCGAACCGAAGTCCGCCACGACTTCAGCGAGCGCGTCGGGCCGCACTTTCACCACCCCGACAAAAGGCTGATCGATGACGATGGCTGTCAGGAGTTCCCGAGAAAATGATGATCGACAGCATGCCGGTCATCAGCGCCTGAGCCCTCAGGTTCTCGGTGCCGAAGAAAAAAGTGAAGGCGATTGTCAGCATGGCCCCCCCGAACAGGACCAACCATATTACTCCTGGTACGAGCCCCTCCGCAGCGGCGAGCCTAGCGCGACGCATTTCCGTGATCGTGTCGAGTTCATGCAGAATTTGGGAAACCAACGCAGTATCGCGTCGCTCCGGAGACTCGAATGTCAGGAGCGCTTTATAAACTGCATCCAGCGCCTCCCCCGCCGGTCGACTGGCGTTACCGCGCTCCATAGCGGGCCAGTCATCGGAGATAGTTACTTGAAGATAGTTGGTAAGTGCATCCCGGAGCGCGATGCCGGGCTCTCCGCTTATACCCTGGGACAGGCGATAGATGGTTGCCGCGGCACCGGCTTCCTTCGCGACGTTGCTTTCAGCATCGCTGAACTTCTCCCACACGACGATGATCGCGAAGGCGAGCAGAACCGCGTATAGCACGCCAACGACCGCAAATTTGAATCCAGCGACCTCGTTGTTTTTCGTCAGTTTATCGAGTGTTACGTAGCGGCGTACGAGAATGGGGCCAAGCATCGCAAGCGCAGTCATCAGTCCGACGATCAGCATCCCGGACAGCCAGAGCGGCTGCCTCGTAAGAAAGGAAATCATGACCGATGGCAATCCAAAGGAGCCACTTACCCTGCGGGGTCGAAAATTATCGGTGTTTCGCTTTGAGGTCTACGAGGAGCGCAAAAAGCTGGAACATGCGTCCGCTTTGGGTCATTAGCCGACATAACCGCCCGTCCGCGTCATGTCCGCTGTACCCCCGATAGCAGACATTCGGCGGATGAGCTGGCATGACCGTTTTGTGCCACTTCCGGACATTCGACTGTCTGATTGACGGGTGGGAAGGGATAATCGGCCCAAGAGCGTTCGCCTCCAAGGATCAGAATAAATTTAATACCAGACCGGTCCCGCCAAACGAAAGCCCCGAGAGTCTCCTCTCAGGGCTTCCGACGCTAACTGGACAACAAAAAGAGTTTTCGACCGTGATTTCGAGCGGCGCAAAACACCTCTACCAAAGCGTGTTAAACACCTTAGCGGCTCCAACCTTGGTCGTTTTGCATTTTCCCGTCCACGCTTGCCATGCTGGATAGTCCTTCCAACTGGCTTTGGCTTGCTCGAAGTGATCAACAACCCCCGCATTGTTGTTGTAGACTTCCGTCAGGCAAAAGACCGTATTCCCAGTAGGCTTAGAAGCCAGATCAAACGGGTCCGAGAGTTCCGGCGTCTTGGATACGTCATAGCTCAAAAGCGCCTTTGGCCCGTCGCGGTGGTGGGTTGCCTTCATCCAATCAATGTGACTGCGATAGAGCCGGTCTCCCTCCGCAGCTTGCTCGGCTGGACAAATAGAGGTGACCATGAATCGTATTTCGTTCATTTTTGCCATGTGAGTTCTCCTTTAAAAAAAACTATCAAGTTTCACGTCGCGTCGCAGGCGATCTCTCGCAGGCTGGGAAGCCGCGAGGCTGGAGGGTGCGGGCTGCTCTAGTGATTTCGGGAAAGGGGGCGTGCACTTCGTTGGCACGGTAGTCTTTACCGCCAGCGCCTAGGTCCGGCGTCTCAGGATAATTATGTAAACCCTGACTGAGGAAATTACAAGCGGTGCGCGCTAAATCATCAGCATAGCCCGCGAAAGTTGCCAGCGCCTCTCTGGCCTGAGCAGAGCCAGAGAGTCCGCTTTGGGTCATTAGCAGACATTGTCTGGCGTCCGCGTCATGTCTGCTTTACCCCAATAACGGACGTTGGGCGGCGTGGCTGTCGGCATTTCTGCTCCGATGATCTTACCTTGTTATGCCCGATACCGTGCTGTGCCGCGTGGTTGGTTTGCAATTTGGTTTGCAAACTCTCTGCATCCACCCATGTCCGCTTACCCTGCCAAACCGGACGAACTCGACAAGAGGCGCGGCGTCCGCTTCTGACCCAAAGTGGACTTGTGGAAGTTGCCCCGAGTGACACGACGGTGGCTATGGGGTGCGATTACCAAACTCAAAAATGGAGACGAAATGATGCTTGTCGTGCACCCTTGGATCGCGCTTGAATGACACGCTCTTTTTTCCGTCAACACCGCAGAGTTCGGGGCTTGTCGAAAGCACCGGGCGCCCCGAGGCAAGGTCTTTTCGAAAATCGGCACATTCGGCCTCAGTTTCAGGCTTCGGCCGAATATCTCCCTTTGGCCAATAAACCTTCGCGTGCCGCAGCAGCCCGGTAGAATAAAGGATGCTGCCTGAGCGTGACTCCGCCCAGGCCAGGGCGGCCACGGGCGGGGGAACCTCGGAAAGTCCTCTCACCAGCAAGATTGAGGGTACGAGGGTGACGGCCAAGAGCGCGAGCAGGGCCACACCTCGAACAATGGGCCTCTTGAAGAGCGCCAGGACGCCGCCCACCGACCAACCTATGATGGGACAGAAGGGCAAGAAGTAGCGCTGATGCTGGATTGGCAACAGGATGAACAGCATCAGCAAGTAGATTGCAGACGCGAGGATGTAGGGCCGCGCCACGGCCTTCGAAGAACTTCGCCAAGCGAAAAACACATATGGGAGTAGGACGGCGAGCGCGAGCGCGGTCTGCCGGACGATATGGCTAGTGGTGGCGATCTTGACTGGCGCGAATGTCTGTCCAAGCCAGCCGATGAGCTCGCCCGCACGGTACATCAGATAGGAGCCGCTGATGGGCGCACCCAGCACGGACACGGCGGGCCTGTCGAGCCTCCATTCAAATTGCGTGAGACAGGCGGACAGATAGGTTTGGAGGCCGCCTGTGAACAGGCACGCCGGCAGGAGCCATGCAACCACGCCCACCGAAAACGAAGCTGCGGCCGTCAAGACGTGCGTTCCCTTGACCGGCCAGGACAGTAGGGCGCGGATGCACCAATATGCCACGATCACGATTGTCACATGGGGCCGGGCGCCAAGAGATAGTCCGGCTATTAGGCCGCTGATACTGCGCCTCACAAGATCACCTTGCTGCGTTTTCGGGGATGCCCCCTCAACGAGAAGGAACGCCAGCACGAAGATCATGCCGAACATGTCGGTGAGCGCGAGGCCCGATTGGAGCCAGAACAGCGGCGACAACGCCATGACGACGGTGGCAGCGAGGGCGACGAGCCAATCCAATTGCCGGCGCGCCAAAATATAGAACATCCCCGCGACCGCAGCGCCCGCTAGTGACGAAACAAGGGTCAGAGCAGCGGCATGATCGGCGATAAAGAGATGAACGAGCTTGCCTGCCGCTACATAGATCGGATAGCCGGGCGCGTGCGGCTGCTGCCGCGTAACATCGAAGTCGTCGAGAGCGAACGCAAAATTCACGGAGTCATAATCGTCGAGCCATCGCGACCTGGTCAGGACGAAGATCGAGGCGAGGCCCACGATGAGCAAAGCCGCCGTCATAGCGTCTTGGATTGAAAATGACCCCGGTTGCAATATGGTTGACGGAGCCACGCTCGGCGTTGGCTTAGCCGCGCGTTGATCGGACACTTTGCAATCCCGTTTTACCAACCTGTCGACCCTGGCCAATCGCCAACCTGACCTCCACGTTCATATTCCCAGGGTGCCTTCAATTGTCACTTTCGACAAAGCGTAAAGATTTACACCAGGGAGCGACTGATGCTCGTAGCGGTAATGTCCGCTTCTGGCACTTAGCGGACATTCACGTTCGCCATCGCTAGTCAGCTTTCGACGGAAAAGCGGCGGTTTGCAGCGGGTTTGCAATAGCCGCCCTCCGGCACATTTGAGTGCCCTAAAAATTGGCGGTGGAGGCAGTCATCAGCGAACTCGTCTCTGTTTTGGCTTGTTCCCTGTTCAGCGGGAAAGTACAGCGAAATTCGCCGACCTTGGCGTCGAGGTAGCCGAGGCGCCCCTCCACCAGCCAATGTCCGTTGACACCTCTAAAGCGGACCAACTCAATGGGCGGTCTGACGTCGGCTACTGAGCCAAAGCGGACATTCGCGGCGTCCTTCGTGCAGGCCGAGATTCGGAGCGGGCTAACTTCCGTGTTGCGGACGATCCGGCCAGAATGGCGCCGCTCCGTGATTGATCGTCGATCTAATCATTAGGGAAAACACATATGCCAAAGATTGTTCGTTTTCATGAGGTCGGGGGACCCGAGGTTTTAAGGATTGAAGAGGAGACGCCACGGCAGCCAGGTAAGGGCGAGGTGCGGTTAAAGGTGCAGGCGGTAGGCTTGAACCGAGCGGAATCGATGTTCATCCGCGGACAGTACCTCGAACCGCCGAAGCTACCTGGTGGCGTCGGCTACGAGGCGGCGGGCGTGGTGGAAGCGGTGGGCCCAGATGTGGACAAGAACTGGGTGGGCAAACGAGTGGCGATTATTCCAGCCTTTTCCATGAACGACTATGCCATGCTGGGCGAAGAGGTAATCGCTCCGTCTGCGGCTCTGGGTGAGTATCCTGCGAAGCTGTCCCCGGTGGAAGGCGCCGCGGTCTGGATGCAATATCTCACGGCGTATGGGGCGTTGGTTGCGATTGCGCATCTGGCAAAAGGCGATTTTGTGGTGATCCCGGCTGCATCGAGCAGTGTAGGTATCGCTGCGATAGAGATCGTGAAGGCTGAGGGTGCTATTTCAATTGCGACGACGCGGAAGGGCAACAAGAAAGCTGAGTTGCTGTCTCTGGGGGCGGACCACGTTGTCGCCACTGAGGAAGAAGACATGGTGGCGCGTGTAAAGGAGATCACCGGAGGCAAGGGCGCGCGTGTGATCTTCGATCCGGTTGGTGGGCCACTTCTGGAAAAGCTAGCCGAGGCTGCTGCAATAGGCGGGATTGTCTTTGAGTATGGTTGGCTTTCGATGCAACCCACACCCTTCCCGCTGTTGGCGGCGCTTGGTAAGGGACTAAACATTCGCGGCTATTCCATGATGGAGATCACGCTCAATCCGGAGAAGCTGCCCGCGGCGAAGAAATATGTCTACGACCGGCTGGCCGATGGACGGTTCCGTCCGAAGGTCGCGAGGATATTTCCGTTCGCGCAAACCGTGGAGGCCTACAAATATCTCGAGTCGAATGCGCAGGTGGGCAAAGTAGTAATTACTGTTCCTTAATGCGGATACGCCCATTCATAGACGTCCGCTTCTGGCACTTCTCGGAACTGCGGCTTGCGATGGCTCGGGTCCGCCCCCGTTCATGAATGCGAATGGCCTTCATGAGCAAGTCCTACGGGAGTAGATGGAACGTCCGCACCCCTAGTCAGTTCAGGAGGCTGCTTCGGCTTAGGCCATCACCTCTCGCAAACGGCCGGTGTTGACATCAAAAATAAAGCCTCGCACAGGAACTTCTTTCGAAATCCAGGGATGCGACCTGACCATCTCGATCTGGTCCTTAGTTTGCTGCTCCGGGTCCTTGAAGGCAAAGAAGCGCATCGGGGCGGGTGTTGCGTCTCCAGTCAGCTTGGAGAATTTGGCGTTTAACTCTGCATCGGTAAAGGTCGTAAACCCGCAACCAGTATGATTTAGGAGCATGATCTCTTTGCTGCCGAGCACCCGCGTCGATACAAGCAGCTCCGCCAGAACATCCTCGGTAACGGCAGGCCCTCCAGTTCGGATCACGTCAATGTCGGCGTGCTTCAATCCGAGAATCCCGGGAAGATCGGAGAGCCGAGGATCCATGCAAGTCACGACCGCAAGTTTCGGCTTGGGGGGCCCCGCCCCCCACTTCGGGTCATACGTCTTGGCATACAGTTCGTTTGCTTTCAGCGCTTGGTCGATAACGCTCACGACTGTCTCCTGTCTTAATTGCCGCACCTACCGCATCAAACCAGAAAGGGACAACTCAGGGCAACACCGAAGAGCCGGGTCGGGAGACCAGCGGTGTAGAGCGCCGAGAGCGCCCTCCTACTGATGGGCCGCTTTTGGGAGCAAAGCGGACATTGACCAACCGCTGAGTCATCATGGCGGGGAAAATCCCGGCAAGCGATTTCGCTGATCCGGCGGGACGATAAGCAGCCGGACGTTTTTGCGCATATCAGCGACGTGATGGAGTTCATGGGCGACCAGCTCGAGGTCGGCCAGCGCGTCACGTTCGAGCTAGGGCAAGACCCAAAGAGCGGAAAGACGAAAGCCGTAAACGTGAGAATATCGTGAACGTAAGACTATGAGGCTTGGCAGCGTTTGATCAGGTGGAATTGACTTCCAAGTCTTGTAGAAATCATAATGACCATTGGTGGGAAGGCTAACGAAAATGACCGACGAGACGACACCGACACCGACACCGACACCGACACCGACACCGACACCGACATCGACACCGACATCGACATCGACGCCGACATCGACATCGACATCGACATCTACATCGACGCCGACATCGACACCGAAGCCGAAGACTGAGCTGCACCAGGATCGCTTCCGCGTGGGGTTCAGTGGAATCTCCAAAAGCGACTGGGATCGCATCTTCGGGGATAGCAAAGATAGCAACGAGAAATTAGCAAACGCGCGGGTCAAGACCGGGAGAAAGACGTGGCGGTGATAGAAACCCAGGGCGCCAATCGGGCTCAATAAAGTTGACCTGGCCATCGGCAAGTTCGTGGCGGTGATCTCAATTATTTGATCGGGGCTGTCTTGAGCACGACACCAAGACGCACTATCCCGAGTGCTGGGTGACGTCGATTTATCGGTAGTGCCCCCCCGTCTAGCCGATACGTCACCCGTAATTGCGCCGGCTTTTCCCTCCCGACGCAATCGCGCGCAAAGCGCTTCTGGTGCCCAACCGCCTCAACGGTTGGGCACTTTTTTATCCCGACCAATGTGTGTCCTTCCCGCAACATGACAGATTTATTTCTTTGGCCTGCACAGTTGCCCCTTGATTGCCATGCGGGCCGTATTTGCTGACGATCGATATCGCGCGGAGACGAGAGGGAAAACCAACTCTAGACGGGATAGAAAAGACGGGGGATTAGACGGGGGAAGGCTTGGCCAGCGGCCAAGCTTTCCTTTTTTGGCGAGGGACGCCGGTCTCCCCAACAACTAGCCACCGCCTTCTGGAAAATCCAAATCCGAATGGTCAGCGGCACCTAGCAGCGTAGGCAGCTTGGCGATGTTGCTCGCGATCCGCCGCGCCTCGTCCTCGGTGAGCACACCGGCGGTGCCAGCGTCGGCGGGATGCTTGCGCGAATATACGTAGGCGAGCGACTGCCCTTGGGCGTCGCATACTTTGAGCCCACCGGGGATTCTCTCCACTGTCCATGGCGGTGGGAAGCGGCGTTCGGTCATGACGGACTGAAGCCGCGCCTTATCCAGCGCACGCAAGCGATGATCCCGTAAGCGAGCAGCCAGCCAATAGGAATGGGCACCAGGGCAGAAAAGATCGCATTATACGCATCATTGGTTTTTAGCGCCGCCTTGAGAGGGGCCTCCTCGGTCAGGTCTTCTGCTAAGCGGCGGTCGCAGGCCGCCATATCCGTGTTGGGCTGTTGGAGACAGACCTGATCCATCAAAATCGCAGGATCGTATTTCGGATCATTTTGCAGCTCGACGTTTTTGCCGGTGATCCATATCCAGCTTCCTATCGCCCACACGATGGAGAGCGCGATCCCGAGGCGCTGCCATCCGTTGAGGTGGAACCTGACCATCGACGTGCTCACCTTCCCGACCTGATACGAGGGGCGCGGTTAGGGCGGATGCAGGTCAGGGATTTTCCCGCTTGAAAAGTCTGAGGATATCATCGGTAGCCTTTACCACCGCTGCATCAGCCACGGCACCCCAAGCTCCATCGAGGGATCCACTGGGAATGGTATTTTGCTGATGCACTGTGCCTATCCTCTTTCCGTTTGGATTGAAAACCTGCCACTCGATTCGAATGCTTTGCTTCCGCCAGCCGGCTTGGTCCAAAATCACGTTGCCCTTAATGGCATAGACGTTTTGGCCGGGGGCGTTCGCGAGCTTAATACCGCTGACAGAAAGGCGCTCCTTAAGCGCGAACGTGAGAGGTTCTTGACCATCCCCTGGAGCCCCAGATACCGGCATTACAAGCGCAAGCATCTCGCCAGGCTGCGTTGTGGAGGGCGTTTGTGGCAGGGTCTTGGGCAACGGCCTTGCTTGAGGTGAGGATGGAGACAGTATTACTACCTCCATTGGCTTGAGATCATCTGGGGTAAGCCATGCCATTCGCCCTGGTGTGGTTTGCACCAGTTTCCCAATGATGGCGGGCGGCACGCCATACGCGGCTGCATCTCGCGCGAAGGCGGTGGTAAACCCCATGGACGTGGGACTCTCCTGGCCATTAGCAGACATTGTCCGGCGTCCGCGTCATGTCTGCTTTACCCCCAATAACGGACGTTGGGCGGCATGGCTGTCGGTTTATGAGTACACGCCTTAAAATCGCGGGGCGATTTAGCCCTCAATCGCCAGCAAAATTGGCGGAGAG